>NZ_JBHVTK010000003.1:0-806545 GCF_042884695.1 Nocardia sp. NPDC058114
CGTGGCTGGTAGGGCGGTGGTGCGGCGGTCTCTGGGTGGAGGGCGTGGCTGGTAGGGCGGTGGTGCGGCGGTCTCTGGGTGGAGGGCGTGGCTGGTAGGGCGGTGGTGCGGCGGTCTCTGGGTGGAGGGCGTGGCTGGTAGGGCGGTGGTGCGGCGGTCTCTGGGTGGAGGGCGTGGCTGGTAGGGCGGTGGTGCGGCGGTCTCTGGGTGGAGGGCGTGGCTGGTAGGGCGGTGGTGCGGCGGTCTCTGGGTGGAGGGCGTGGCTGGTAGGGCGGTGGTGCGGCGGTCTCTGGGTGGAGGGCGTGGCTGGTAGGGCGGTGGTGCGGCGGTCTCTGGGTGGAGGGCGTGGCTGGTAGGGCGGTGGTGCGGCGGTCTCTGGGTGGAGGGCGTGGCTGGGGGCGGTAGCGGTTCAGAGGTCCGAGGCGGGTGTGGGTGTTTGTAGTGCGGTAGGCGTCTGGTTGGGGGGCTGTGCGGAGGTGGCGGGGGTGACCCGCTGATCACGTGCGGACATGGGTAACTCCGCAGCCACCTCCCAGCCGATACGCACATGACGTAAGGCCGAGGGCTGACGGTCGAGCTACCGGACGACGCGCTGAAGACTCGGGGAGGCCGGCCCAGGCAGCCGAAAAGGCCGGTAGCGGGAGTGCTACCGGCCTTTTCGGGGCTGCTCTGTGCCTACATGGTGGTGATCAGTTGGTGCGGACCGACAGACCGGGGTTGTCCGAGAGGACGACGGTCAGGGGCTGGGCGAACAGCTGGGGGGTGTCGCCGGTGATGGCACCGATGATGTTCGGGATCTCGCAGATCGGGAAATCCGCGACCGAGGAGGCGCTGGAGATGCCGAGGGCCAGGCGGCCGGTGACGATGGCGCCGCCGGAGTCGCCGGGGAGGGCGCAGATGTTGGCCGAGAAGCTCTGGGTGAGCTGGCGGTCGCCGACCTGGACGGTCTGGTCGACACCGTTGATCACGCCGCAGCTGAAGCCGGTGCGGGCACCGGACTTGCAGACGGGGGCGCCGACCACGGGGGTGGCCACGCCGTCGACGGCGATGGGGGCCTGGCCGGGGATGCGGACCAGGTTGTTCTCGAAGCGGGCGCGCGCGTTGTCGTTGACGCGAATGATCGAGTAGTCCTGCTCGCCGAGCACCGACTTCTGGAAGGTGCCGAGCTGAGCGCCCGCGCGGTCACCGTTGACCTCGTACACGGCGGCGGCGTTGCCGGTGCCCGCCGACTCGATGTCGGGGTTGCAGTGGCCCGCCGAGATGTTGATGACGTTGCCCGAGCGGTCGGTGCCGTTGAAGCCGAGCGAGCAGCGCAGCGAGCTGCGGCCGATCACCGAGGCGTAGCCGTCGCCGCCTGCCAGCGCACCGTTGCCGTCACCGGCGACGGGGGTGGCGGTCAGGTCGACGCGCTCGCCCGCCACCGGCGGTGCGGTGACGATGACGCGGGAGGGGTCGATGAAGCTGGGCAGCGGGAGCCCGGCCTGCTGCACGCGGACCGCGATCGAGTTGTTCACGGTGTCGACGACGACGCCACGCACCAGCGCGGAGATCTCCGGCGGTGCGGCGGCGAGCCAGTTCTCGAAGGCGGTCTTCTCGCCGCGCAGGGTGGACTCGCTCTTGGCGACGTTGCGGACCTCGAAACCGGCCGACTGCGCGGCTTCCCGGGCCTGGTCGGCGCCGGGGCCGTGCGACAGCGCGATGACGGCGTTGCCCTGGTCGCTCAGCCAGGAACCGGCGAAGACCTGCGGGAACTGACGCTGCGCGGTGGTGGAGAACGCGGCGACCTGCTGCGCGACATCGGCGCGGCGCAGGTATTCGTCGGGGGAGATCTTCAGATCCCGGGTGACCGCCTCGATGAGCTGGGCGGGCAGATCTGCGCGCGCGGGCTGCGCGTCGGCAACCGCCATCGTGGGGCCGAACAGCAGAAACGCCGCCGAAGCGGCGATTATCGATTTCCGAGCTCTTCTCGAGCTTCGCGCGGACGGGGTACGACCCATACGTGGCAGGAGCATGATCGGAACTATATGGGCTCGAGCGACTTATGCCTACTCGGACCGGGCAAGAGATTTCGCTCACCCGGTCCGGTCGGTGATTTGTCCCCGCTCAGCCCGCGTTGGGCTTGGTGCGCACCATGATTCCGGTGCCGAGGCCGCCGCCCGATGTGGCCTCGATGTCGGCCAGGATGGGCCGGATCGGGACGCCGAGCGACGCGGTGCCGCCGTAGGGGGCGAGCTGGGTGTTGGCCTCGGTGCAGTTGGGCGCACCGGAGGCGTTCGAGCCGCTGGTGATGCCGAGGGCGAGCGTGCCGGACACGATGGCGCCGCCGCTGTCGCCGCCGAGGGTGCAGGCGGTGCTGGCGAAGCCGCGGATCGTCTTGCTGACGCCCGCCTCGGTGAACAGCTGGGTCTCCACGTGATCGGCCGAGACGAACCCACAGGTGAAGGTGGAGGACTGGCCGGTCTTGCAGACCGGTGCGCCGGTGACGGGTTCGGCGGTGCCGGTGATCGTCAGGGTGGTGCCCTCGGCGCCGCGCACGCGAGGCTGGTCCATGCCCGCGTTCACCGCGCGCTCGTTGAGCTTGATCACCGAGTAGTCCAGCGAGGCGGGGCCGCCGAGTACCGCGCGGGCGAAGGTGCCGACTTCGGGACTGTTGGGGATGTCGCGCACGTTCGGGACGTAGACCGAGGCCGTGCCGCCGTTGTCGACGTTCGGGTTGCAGTGGCCCGCGGAGATATTGAGCGCGTTGCCCGCGGCGTCGGTGCTGTTGAACCCGAACGAGCAGACGTCCACGCCGCGCAGGTCGGCGTCGTGCAGGTCCTTCTTCGCGGTGATGTAGGTGTCGCCGCCCATCGGCTTGTACTCCACCGGGCCGCCGCCGCCGGGCGAGAGCACCACCTTGATGGTGGCGATCAGGGTGGGCAGGTTGAGCATGTGGCCGGTGCCGGTGTTGGCCACGTTGAGCACGAGCTGACTGTTGAGCACGTCGATCGCGATCGAGCTGATCGGCGCGGAGATCGCGGGCGGCAGGCTGGCGACCCACTGACTCAGTTGCACCAGCGCGCCTTCCAGCCCGCCGGCCGAGATCGGCGCGAGGTGGGTCTGGTAGCCGGCGGCGGTGACGAGCTTGCCCGCCTCGGCATCGGTGGTGGCGACGACGGCCTTGCCTTCGGGCGTGAGCCAGGCGCCGGCGAAGGTGTCGGGGTTCGCGGCACGGAAGTCGGTCGCGTAGTCGCGCAACTGCTGGGCGCGCGCGGCACGATCGAGGTACTCGGTGGGGGTCATCCCGAGGTCACGCGACAGTGCGGTCACCAATTCACCGGGTAACGCATCGGCCGAAAGTTGTAGTGGCGCAGCAGGTTCCGATGACGCGATGCCGGATCCGAGCAGGGGTGCGAGAAGAACAGTCGCGGCGAACCCGGCGGAGGCTGCCTTGACCGCGGCGCGACGCGCCACCAACTTGCGCATGAAATCCCTTCGTCGACAACCAGTGACCGAGAACACCGCCGGCGGCGATCATGTCGGTCAGCGCATCACTCTAGGGCACGCTCGCCCAGCTGGCGCGGTTACCGTCCGGCTGCTGGATTCAGCGCTGCCCCGGGATGGTCAGGGGCGCGGGGAGATAGCCCGGCGGGTAGGTCCCGAAGGGCGACCGGGGCTTGGTGGTGGTGGGGCCCGGTGTGGTCGTCGGCGGGGTGGTGGTCGGCTCCGGGGTGGTCGTCGGCGGCGCCTCGGTGGTCGTCGGCTCCGGTTCGTCGGTCGTGGTGACCGGCGGGGGCGTGGTCGACTCGACGACCGGCGGCGGAGGCGGCGCGGGCGCCGAGGTGGGCGACAGCGTTTCCGGGCTGGCATCGGAAATCGTCGGCGGTGCGACGGTTTCGGAATCGCGGATCAGGACCGAGACCGCGACCCCGCCGAGCAGCAGGCCGATGAGCGCGGCGGCGGCGATCAGCAGCGGGGTCTTGTTGCGCGCGGGTTCGCGGGCGGGCACCACCGCGGGCTCCGCGATCGGGGCGGGCGCGATCGGCGCCATCGCCTTCGTCGGCAGCGGTGAGACCGGCAGCGCCGCCGAGTATGCCTGCGCGGTCACCGCGGGCGGCGGCAGCGCGGGCATCACATCGGTGGCGATCGTGGCGTTCTCGGTGACGATCGGGTCGGGCGGGGTCGCGCCGGCCGGGGTGGCCAGCACCGCGACCAGCGCCGCCTGGGCGGCGGCGTTGGCGAAGGTCTTACCGGGATCGGCGCCGTTCGCGGGCTGGGGCAGCTCGTCCTCGCCGAGCAGGGCCACCGACTTCAAGCCCAGATAGTCCAAAGCCTCGCGTACGCCGCGCACGACCTCGGTCGACCAGGCCGCGGGGTGGGTGGCGTAGAACTCGGCCGGGCCGCTGAGGTGCTCGGTGGTGAGATCGATCAGGCAGAACATCGCCGTCGCGAGGAGGTCTTCGGCACGGTAGGCCTCGCCGCCGTCGACATCGACACCGGCCGGATCCCCGATCGCGCGCACGAAACCGGCGATCGAGTGGGCATGCCCGGTGGGAGCTGGTCCGCCGAGGGCGGCGTCACCGTCGTCGGACATGTGCAGAACCGAAGCACGCTCGATCACCTGAACCGTGCCGTCCTCGGTGACCACCGCGGCGATGCATTCGTCATCGGCGATACGCAGGCCGACCCCAGTGGCCATCGGCGGAACACCCCTCACTTCGGCGTCGACATCGTCCGCGCGAGTCACACCAGCAATCGGCCGTGTCCCATCGCGCGCAGCATTGACAGTAATTCCGATCGTGAGCGCGCGCCTAGTCGACGTCGGATCCGCGCGACGTGATGCTCTACGGTCTTCGCGGAAATGTACAGCCTCGCGCCGATCTCGCGATAGGTCAGACCGAGCAGAACCAGCTCGGCCACCTCGCGTTCCCGGTCGCTCAGAGCGCCGGACTCGCCGGTCAGGGGCGTGGGACCGGCTGCGGGCGGCTGCGGTTGTGCGGTCGGTCGCAGTGGCTCGACCGGCTGGGCTTGCGCGCGCACCGAACGCGCGAGCTTGAGCAAGGCGGTGGCGGTGGTCGAGTCGCTCGCCGCGAGGGCTGCCTCGCTGGCCAGGCGGGCGGCGTCCCAGGTGAGCCCGAGCTCGGCCAGTGCCGAGACCGCGGCCTCCACATCGGCCGCCGCCACCTGCCCCCGCAGCACGAGCACCCAGGTGCGCCCGGCGTCGGCCAGCACGGTGGCCTGCCGGTCACCCGCTTCCGCCGCCGTCTTCAGCGCGTGGGCGTGGGGCAGCAGCGCTCGGGGCGACTCGTCGGCCAGCGCGGCCTGCACGCCGTACCAGTGAAAGGAATTGGTCCAGGCGGGTGCGCGGCCCACTTTGCGGACCAGCACCCTGGCGGCATCGACGAGCGGTTCGATCCGGCGCGCGTCGCCGAGGCGGATACCGGCCAGCCACAGTTCGCCGATCGGCAACAGGCTCAACAGGTCGGCTTCCAGCTCGTCGAACAGTGGGCAGGCCGCGTGCCACGCGCGAGCCAGGGCGGCGTGATCGCCGCCGCGCCGGGCCAGTCCCACGGTCAGGGCGTGGGCGAGGAGTTGATCGCGGGGCGCGAGGGCGGGGATGTCGATCTCGGCGAGAGTGCTCGCGGCACGGCGTTCGTCGCCGCCGAGCAGTGCGGTCCACGCCGTCAGCACCGGAAGTTGCCGGCCACCACCCATGCCCGCCGCCCGGCGCAGCGCGTCACCGGCGCGACGGGGCTCGCCGCTGCCGAGGCAGAGCAGCGTGGCGATCGAGACCGCCGAGCAGGGCAGATAGCGATCGTCGCCGGTGTCGGTGTTGCCCGCCTGGATCAGGGCGGAAATCGCCGCGGCCGTTCCGGTTCCGTGCGGGTCGAGCGATTCGTCGAGCGCGCCCGCGATCAGCCGAGCGCCCGCGTCGGCCTCGGTCGGCGGCCAGTGCTGTGCTGCTTCGGACATGCGCGCGGCGCCGGCCTGTTCACCGGCCAGGGTGAGGACCATCGCCGCAGGCGCCCAGTCGGCGCCGATTCGGTCGGGTCCGAGCCAGTTGTACAGGCCGGCCGCACGGCTCACCAGTCCTCGGCGGATGAGCACGCTCGCGCAGATGCGCACCGCGGCGACGAGGTCGGCGCGTGCGACGTTCTCGGCGGTCAGCAGCGGTTCGGCCAGGCGTAGCGCGGTGTCGGTGTCACCCGCGTGCGCGGCGGCCTCGGCCCAGCGCAGCGCGATCGACTCCATTGCCGCGCCTGCCGCGGCCGCCGCCGCGTAGCAGCGGGTCGCCTCGTCGGATTTCTCGGCTGTGCGACAGAGGAACTCGGCGAGCCGGGCATCGACGACGCCGGACTCGGCCAGGATCAGTGCGGTGCGGTCGCGGAGCAGACCCGCGTCGAGGCGCGCGGTGAGCAGCCTGCGCTGCACATCGACATAGCGACGATCGCCGAGCAACGTCCGCAGCGGACCGACGGCGGGCGCGAGGAGCAGGTCGGCATCGGTGACCAGGGCGCCCGACCTGGCCCGGTCGATCAGGTCGTGGGCGGTGGCGGTGTCGACACCGAGCACCTCGGTGAGTTCTGTCGCGTCCAGTCCGGTTCCGGTCGCCGCGATGACCAGCGTTTCGAGCAACTCGGGTTCGACCGCTTCCAGCAGCGTTCGCGTCCAGACGGTGACGGCATCGTCGACCGCTGCCTCACAGGTTTCCAGCGACGCGGCGTGGGCGCCCTTCAACGCCGCGACGACACCGCCGGGAATGCCCGCCGTGAGCTGATGGATACGCGCCGCGAGCGGCTGGGACACGGCCACGCCGAGTTCCCTGGCGAACGAGGTGATGTGGGCACTTCCCAGTGCTCGCAGATCCACCGTGCGGCCGTTGCGCGCCACCGCGTCGGCCAGCGCGCGCAGCTGGGGATCGTGTGGCCGAGGCTGGGTGGTCAGCACCACCGAGCGTTGCCCGGTTTCGATGGCCTCGCAGAGTGCGCGAAGCTCGGCGTCGCTGTAGCTGTGGATATTGTCGGCGACGAGCACTGCCCGGTCGGGAACCCCGTTCTCGACATCGTCGGCGGCGGATTCGACCACCGGTATGCCGCGGCGACGCAGGCGTGCGCGAACGGCGTCGAGCAGGAAAGTCTTTCCGGTCCCGGCTCGGCCGCGGATCAAGAGCAGCACCGTCTGCTGGTCGGCGTTGTCGAGATCGCGGAAAATGGTTCGGGCATTCGGGAAGGTGTCGTGGGCGATCTCAGCCACCATTTCCTCCGAGGACCTTGCCGGGCAGTTGCGTACCCGATTCGAGGGTTTCGCCGACCGCGCCGCCCACGTCGTCGAGCAGGCCGCCGGGGTCGACCTTGATGGTGGGGACCTGCGGCCGGGTCGGTGCGGGAGCGGGCGCCGGGGCGGGTGCTGGTGCGGGGGCAGGCGCCGGAGCCGGGGCGGGCGCGGGGGACTGCCCTGCGGGCGGCGCCTGGGCCGGTTGCTGCTCGGTGGGGCCTGGCTGGCCCGCTGTCGCCGGTGTTCCGTCGGCGGGTGCTCCACCGGTGGGTGTTCCGGCGGGTGCCGGAGTTCCCGCCGCGGGCGTGCCGCCAGGAACCCCGGCGTCGGTCGTACCGACCGGGATCGCGCCCGATGTCGCTGGTGTGCCGACCGCACCCGGCTTGGCCGGGTCGGTGACCACGGAGTTCGTGGCATTCGCCGTGCCGGCCGCACCGCCCGCGCCGGTCGCCGCGGGGGCGCCGGGGACCGATGGGGCCACGGTGGTCTCGGCGGGTCCGGTGGGTGAGAGCTGGGTGGCGCCACCGAGGGCGAGGGTGCCGGTGGCGAGCGCGGCCATGGTCAAGGCCGCCGCCGCGACGATCGCCGAGCGTTTGGCCGTGAACATCTTGGTCCGTACCGGCTCGGACGGTGGCAGTGCGAGTCCCTCGGCAACCGGTGCCGCAGCAGCCGATGCCGGTGCTACCGGCACGACGGGGATGGCCTCGGTGGGCACGCTGATCGCGGCGACGTCGAGGGCGATCTCGGCCGCGCCGCGTGCCGTGCAGGTCGCGGGGTCGGCGCAGGCGATCACCGGCAGGCCGAATTCGGTCGAGATCAGCTCGGCGACCAGGGGAATCGCGCCACCGCCACCGGTGAGCAGCACCCGGCCGACATCACCGAGGGTGAGTTCGGCGCGGCGCACCGCGTCCTGGAGCAGGCTCATCGAGTCGAGCAGGATCGGGCGCAGCAGATCTTCGAGTTCGCCCCGGGTCAGCCGGACCTGTTCGGTGTGGATCGCGGGGTTGAGCATGCCGACCGGAATCGCCGTCGCGGTAATTCTGGAGAGTTCTTCTTTCGCAATTCTGCAACGCTCTCGCAATGCCGACAATTCTTCTTCGACAACGGGATCGAATGGATCTATGTCGTTTCCGTTCAGAACATTTGCCAGCACATAGCGCATGGTCAGTAGATCGAATTCGGAACCGGCGATCGCGGTGCTGTGCACCGGGGTGCCGAGCAGTCCGGCCTGCTCGCCGGTGCGCAGGACCGATACGGTCGAACCGCTCGCGCCGAGGTCGTACACGACCAGCGCGCCGTCTTCGAGCTGTCCGTGCTCGATCTCGTATCGGCGCACCGCGGCCAGCGGCTCGGGCACCAGCGTCACTTCGGGCAGGCCGGCGCGGGCCAGCGCGGACCTGGCGGCCTCGACGGTGTGCTCCGGCCACCATGCCGGGTAGCACGCGACGGTGGTGGGCACCTCGGTGGCGACACCGGAGAGTTCGGCGATCAGCGCACGGGTCGCGGCGGCGACCAAATCGGCTGCGTCGTGGGTGGAACCGTCCTCGGCCAGCAGATCCACCGGATCGCCGACCCTGGACACGTAGTCGTCGACGACAACCCCGCGATGGTGGCGCGTGGTGTCGGCGAAGCTCACCGATCCGTCGGCGCCGAGCATCAGTGCGCTGCGATGGGTGCGAACGGTGGCACCGGTCCCGTCGGCTGTCGTGGCCGCGGCGGCCGAATTCGCCGCTCCGACAGTGATGCCGAGCGCCAGACGCTCTGTCATTGGACAACCCCGTTCGCAGGACTTCCGGTGGGCCGGTAAACGCTTGTGTACAGCGAGATCGCCGATGGCAGCGTCCCACTCGATCTGTCGGTTGCTAGGGGACAGCTGTTACCTGCGATGGGGCAAGTACGGGGAAATTCCCCTAATCGGTGGTCGGCCCCTAATGGGGTACGCCCGGCGGGACTAGGTATTCGCCCCGTTACCTGTAACGACGGGCCCGCCTAGCGTGAAAGACATTCCAACGACAAACAGATCGGGCGTCACCGCCCATGATCTGGAGGAGCTGATCTCGATGACACCGAACGCGATTCTGGAGTTCATCCTCAATCTGCTGCGCGACCCCGAGGCCGCGGCAGGCTACTGCGCCAACCCGTGCCTCGCGCTGGCTGAGGCAGGCCTCGTGGTGACCCCGGAGGACATTTCCGCCGTCGCCCCGATGGTGGCGGAATCCGCGCTGGTCAGCGGCGGCTCCCAGTTGCAGGCGATCGTCGCCGCCGGCGCCGCGGCGAGCACGAGCGCGGCCCTGGCAGGCACAGCCACCGCTGCGGCCGCCGTCACCGCGGCCGCGGCGGCCGATGCCGAACTCGACCTCGGTCTCGACGCCGGCCTCGGTGCTGTGGCCTCGGTCGTCGCCGGCGCCGCCGCCCAGGTAGGCGCCGGCCTCGATGTGGCACTCGACGCCGTCACCGGCGCGAACGTCGATGTGAACGCCGGCCTCGGCGCCGACCTGGCCGCCGGTGTGACCGGCGCCCTCGGCGCGGGCCTCGGCCTGAACGGCGCGATCGACAGCGCCCTCGACCTCGGCGCGAACCTCGGCGGAGCGCTGAACGGTGCGGTAGGTGTTGGTGGTGATCTTGCCGCTGGTCTGGGTGGTGCGCTGAACGGTGCGGCCGGTGTTGGTGGTGACTTGGCTGCTGGTCTGGGTGGTGCTGTGAACGGTGCGGTGGGTGTTGGTGGTGATCTTGCTGCTGGTCTCGGCGGTGCGCTGAACGGTGCGGTGGGTGTTGGTGGTGACCTTGCTGCTGGTCTCGGTGGTGCGCTGAACGGCGCGGTTGGTGCCGGTGTGGATCTCGGTGCGGGTCTCGACACCACGTTGTCCGGTGGAATCGGTGCCGGTCTCGATGGTGCCCTGTCGGGTGCGGTCGGCGCGGGGACCGACCTCGCCGCGGGTCTTGGCGGCAGCCTGGCCGGCTCGGTCGGCGCGGGTGCTGGTCTCGGTGGGGCGCTCACGGGCGCGGCTGGTGTTGGTGGTGACTTGGCTGCTGGTCTGGGTGGTGCTGTGAACGGCGCGGTTGGTTCCGGCGCGGATCTTGGTGCGGGTCTCGACACCACGCTGAACGGTGGAATCGGTGCCGGTCTCGACGGTGCCCTGTCGGGTGCGGTGGGCGCGGGGACGGATCTTGCCGCGGGTCTCGGGGGCAGCCTGGCCGGCTCGGTCGGCGCGGGGACCGACCTTGCCGCGGGTCTTGGCGGCAGCCTGGCCGGCTCGGTCGGCGCGGGCGCTGGTCTCGGTGAGGCGCTCACGGGTGCGGCAGGCGCAGGCGCGGATCTCGCCGCTGATCTCGACGGCGCGGTGGGTACCGGAGTCGGTCTCGGTGGCGAGCTGACCGGGGCGGCCGGTGCCGGTCTCGGTGGCGCGTTGTCGAGTGCGGTCGGTGCGGGCTCTGGTCTCGGCGGGGCGTTGGCCGCGGGTGGCGATATCGCCACCGACTTGGATGGTGCGGTCGATGTCGGCGCTGGTCTCGGCGGTGGTCTCGATGCCGGTCTGAGCGGTGCGACCACCGCCGCGGGAGGACTCGGTGCCGGCGTCGGCGGTGGTCTCGGTGCCGCAGCCAACGCGGGCACGCAGGCTGCCGGTGGGCTCGGCGCCGCAGCCAACGTGGGTGCGCAGGCCGCCGGCGGGCTGGGCGCGGCCGCCACCACGTCGGCGATCACTGGTCTCGACGGCGTGGTCGGCGCGGGCGCGGACCTGGGCACCGGTCTCGAAACCGGGTTGGGCGGCGCAGTGTCGGCGGGTACGGATCTGACCGGTGGCTTCACGGGTGGGGCAGGGTTCGGGGTCGACGAACTGCTCACCGGCGGCGGCTCCGGACAGATCACGACCGGAGTGGAATCAGCACTGTCCACCACGTCGGGCATCGGGCTGACCACCGGTCTGCACGGTGGCCTCGAGACCGCGACGACTGTCGGCACCGACGTGACCGGTTCGCTCGCCTCGGGTGCGCAGGCAGGAGTGAACGGCGCAGTCGATCTGGCCGGTGGCGCCCACGCGGGCCTGGACGGTGTGGCCGACGCAGGCGCCGGCCTCGCGGGTTCCGCCGTCGGCGGTGCCCAGACCGGGTTGACCGGTGCCGTGGAGACCGGCCTGACAGGTTCCGCGATCGGTGGCGCCGAAACGGGAACCGGCCTCGAGACCGGCCTCGGCGGACTCGGCGATGCGGGACTGTCGGGCGCGATCACCGGCGGCACCCAGGTGACCGGCGGCTTCACCTCCGCCGTCGACGGCGCGGCACAGGGCGGCACCGCCGCGGTCTCCGGCCAGACCACGTCGACCTCGACCACCCAGATCGACGCTTCCGGCACCACTCATGGCGCGGTCACCACCGCGGCCGACACCTGGTCCGGCGTCGACGTATCGAGCGCGTTCGGTTCGGGCCTGCACGGTTCCAGCCTCGGTGGTGCCGAGACCTCGCTGTTCGGTGAATCGAGCACCGTCACCGACACCGGTGCCGACGTGCACACCGACGGACTGTTCCACTGAGCGAAACGGGCGAAGGGATGACTGTTCTCGCACCGAACGTGGTGCCGCTGACGACGGTGTTGTCCGACACCGTCGCGGCGGCCCACGCCGCGGGCCGTGACGACCTGGTCGGGCGTCTGGAGAAGGTGGCCGTGCGGGTGCGCGACCCGCGGCACCGGATCGTCGTCACCGGTCAGCTCGGTCAGGGCAAGAGCAGGTTCGTGAACGCACTGCTCGGGTTGGATGTGTGCCGGGTCGGCGACGACGCGACCACCGTGTTGCCCCTGCAACTGTCCTACGGCGCGCAGCAGCGGGCGTACCTGGTGCTCACCGCGCCGGGTACCGACGAATCGCGGGTCGAGATCCCGTTCGACGAGATCGGAACCGTCGATACCCGCACGCCACTGGCGCAGGGCAGACAGGTTGTGCGGATCGAAGCCGAGCTGCCCAGTCAGCTGCTGGCCGACGGCATCGTCCTGATCGACACCCCTGGCGTCGGCGGCCACGGAAGTGCCGGCACCGCGGGCGTGCTCAGCCTGGCTGCGGCCGCCGACGCCGTGCTTGTGCTCTCGGATGCCTCCACCGAGCTCACCGAACCCGAACTCACCTTCGTCCGGCAGATCCGCGAAATGTGTCCCGTGGTCGCCGTTCTGCTCACCAAGACCGACCTCTACCCGCACTGGCGGCAGGTGCTGGAGGCCGACCGAGCCCATCTGACGCGCGCGGAAACCGATGTCGCCCTGATCCCGGTATCGGCGCTGCTGCGTGCGCACGCCCTGCGCTTGCAGGACGCGCAGCTGGGCCTGGAGTCCGGTTTCGGCGTGCTGTTCGGTTTCCTGCGCGATCGGGTCGTCGCCCGTGATCAGGCGGTCACGCGGCAGGCCGTGGCTCGTGAATTACATTCGGCGGCAGAGCATCTGGCGCTGGCGCTGGGCAGCGAGCTGGTGGCGCTGCGCGATCCGGCCGGTGGCGCGGCAGCGGTCAACGAGTTGCAGTCGGCGCGTGCGGCCGCCGAGGAGTTGCAGCGGCGCACCGCGAGCTGGCAGCAGACCCTCACCGACGGCATCACCGACCTCGTGGGCGACGTCGATCACGACCTGCGCGATCGTCTGCGCGGTATCGCCCGCACGGGCCAGGAGTGGATCGACGAGAACGACCCGGGCAGGCATTGGGGCGCGATCACGGAATGGCTGACCGGCTCCGTCGATACCGCCCTCGGCGACAACCTTCTGCTGACCCACCGCCGAGCCGAGCTGCTCGCCGAACGGATCGCGGGCCATTTCGCCGAGGTCGGCGCGGTCGATCTGCCGGAGGTGCACTCCGGGATGGACGACGAGAGCGGCCTGGCCACTTCGGGTTCCCTGGCCGATCTCGAGCCGGATATCGGCTTCACGAGCAAGGTGCTGGTCGGTATGCGCGGCTCCTACGGCGGCGTGCTGATGATCGGGCTCGCCACGACCTTCGCAGGCCTGGCCATGCTGAACCCGATCTCGCTCGGCGCGGGCCTGATCGTGGGCGGCAAGGCCTATCGCGACGACAAGTCGGCCCGGCTGGCGCGCCGCCGCGTCGAGGCCAACGGTGAGGTGCGCCGGTTCCTCGACGACGTGGCGTTCCAGGCAGCCAAGGACACCAAGGACCGGCTGCACCGCATCCACCGTGCGCTGCGCGACCACTTCGCCGGGGTGGCCGAGCGCAGCCTGCGGTCGATCGACGCTTCCCTGCGGGCCGCACAGGAGGCGGCGGCGATGGCCGCCACACACCGCGCCGAGCGCACCGTCGTGCTGGAACGCCAACTGCACGCGGTGGCCGAGTTGCGCCGCTACGCGGAATCGATGCAGATCGAACTGAGACGGGCCGACGGTACGGTATCTGGGTGACCCACCGTTTCGACACCGCCGCGCCCGGCGACCGGACCACACCGAGGATCCTGGCCGAAGCGCACGAGCTGATCGGCGCGGCGGCGCGGGCGTTCGGCCGCGACGAGTACGTGCGCGCGCTGCTGGCCGACTGCGAATACCGCTTGCGTGAGCCGCTGCGGGTCGCGCTGGCCGGTTCGATCAAGGCGGGCAAGTCGACGTTGCTGAACGCGCTGGTAGGCCAGGCCGTCGCCCCGACCGACGCCACCGAGTGCACCCGCGTCGTCACCTGGTACCGCGACGCCGCTACCCCCACGGTCACCGCGCACGCGGTCGACGGCTCGCGCGCGAATGTGATCGTGCGGCGCGGCAGCGGCGCGCACGGACTGACCTTCGACCTGAACGGTCTGAGCTGGGATGCGCGCGGTCCCCGGGCGGTGGACCATCTCGAGGTCGGGTGGCCGTCGGCCGCGTTGTCGCAGACCACGATCATCGACACCCCTGGCACGTCGTCGCTGTCGCGTGAGGTGTCGCTGCGCACCGCGCGACTGCTCACTCCCGCCGATGTCGAGGATGATTCGCGGGCCGCGCCGCTGTCGGTGTCCGGTGCCGATGCCGTTGTCTATCTGTTGCGCCGTCTCGATGCCGCCGACGTGCGTTTTCTCGAGCAGATCGGTGCGGGCGCCGGTGGTGCGGGGCCACTCGGTGTGATCGGGGTGGTGTCGCGCGCCGACGAGATCGGCTCCGGTCGTATCGACGCGCTGCATTCGGCTCGCGATGTCGCCGCCCGGTTCGCCGACGAGCTGGAGCGAACCGGCTTGTGCCAGGCGGTGATTCCGGTGGCCGGGCTGCTCGCGTTCGCCGCGGCGACCCTGCGACAGCCGGAGTTCGCGGCGTTCGAGGCGCTGTCCACGGTGCCCGCGGAGGATCTCGGGATCGCGTTGCTCTCGGCGGACCGATTTGCTCGCGCCGATGTCGCGCTGCCGGTCGATCCGGAACTGCGTGCGCAGCTGGTCGATCGCTTCGGTCTGTTCGGAATTCGCATGGCCACCATGCTGATTCGGCTCGGCGCCCGCGATTCTTCCGCGCTGGCGGCGGAATTGGCGGCTCGCAGCGGCATCGAGGAACTGCGCTCGGTCTTGGAGGTCCAATTCGGCCAGCGCGCTGAGGAATTGAAGGCGCATTCGGCGCTGAGCACGCTGGACCGGATCCTGGCCGCCTACCCCGGTACCGAAGCCGATCGCCTGCGGCCGCGCGTGCGTGCTCGGCTCGCCGATGTGCACGGTTTCACCGAACTCCGGCTGCTCGGGCGCCTGCGCACCGACGAATTGCCGTTGCCGCCACCGGTACTCGCCGACCTGTACCGCATGCTGGGCGGCGCCGGCGTGGCGGCGCATCTACGCCTCGGGCTGCCTGCGGAGGCCGACCCGAATTCGTTGCGTGCCACGGCGTTCTCCGCCGTCCGCACCTGGCGTGCCCGAGCGGCCCACCCGCTGGCCGACCGATCGACCGCCACTGCCTGCCGCGCCGCGGCCCGCAGCGCCGAGGGAATTCTGGCCGAGCTCCCTCAGTCGCGGACCACCTAGCCGGTCAGAGGAAGTAGGCGGTTCCCGAGGAGCTTCCGGTCCCGTACCCCAGGCTCTTCGCGAACTCCCGAATCGCGATCAACGCGTTCCCCACCGGCCCCGGGTCACTGCACGATCCCCCGACCGACGAGAACGTGCACCCGTCATCGGCCACGGCGACGCCGCTGTCGGCCACGGCGCTCCCGGCGGAGGCGACCATCCCCCCGCCGGTCAGGGCGGCGATCACGGCCACCCCGCCGAACGCCCGCTTCCACTGAACCTTGCCCATCGATGCACGCATGCTTCCGAAACTAGTGTCCGGCAAGACTGTTCGCAGCCCTATCGTTGCCCCGAATAATCGGGGCAACGAGCGCTGATCACTCACCCAGTGCCGGCACTACCTCCTCCGCGAGGTACTGCTCGATCCCGCGCCCGGCGCGCTGCGCCTGGATCACGGTGGCGCCGTGCTCCTGAGCCGCAGCCGTCAATTCCTTCCGGGACTCGGCTTCCACCCCACCTCCGATCACCAGCAGGCGAACCTGTTCACGCTCGAGGATCGCGAGCGCCTCGTCGTCGGTGGTCGACCCGAGGACGCGATATCCGAGCCCGCCCACATAGCCGAGCGCGGCATCGACAACTTCGCGCCCGCGCCCGACGGTCAGCAGATCAACTGTGTACATGTGCTTCCACCCTTCATGTTTCATACTGTGACGATTTCCGGCTCATCATCGAGCACGCGCTGTTCCAGCTTTGCCTCCTTCGGCAGTGCGAAGAATCCGAGACACACCAGCAGCAGCATCCCGGCGCCGTAGAACAGCGTGTACCGGAATGTCTGAGCGAAGTTCACCGCGTTGGCCTCGGTGCCCGCTTCCGCGAGTACGCGCGAAACCGCCGCGTCGCCAACAGGATTCGACTGACAACTAGGGGGTGTCACGGCCGGGTCCTCTTCCGCCGACCGGTCGTGCACGCATGCCGCGAACCCGGCCACGATCTGATCCTGGAGCTGTACCGGCATTCCTTCGAGGGCCAGCTCGGCCCGGATCTCGGGCGTCACTGCGGCCACCCCGAGATCGGAATCCCGGTCCAGCGCGGTGAAGAACAGCACGCCGACCAACGCGACGCCCAGCGCGGTTCCCAACTGCTGTCCCGTGTTCAGCAGTCCGGAAGCCGACCCCGCCTCCCGTACCGGCACTTGACCGAGCAGCAGGTCCAGCGTGGGCGCCACCACCATCCCGAACCCCGCACCGGTGATCACCAACGGCAGCGCCATCTGCCAGGAAGTGAACTCGCTCCCGTATCGCACACCCATCGCGCCGTAGAGCGCGAACCCCGTCGCATTCACCAGCGCCCCGGCCATCAACACCCGCCGTCCGTACCTGGCGGCCAGCACGCCGACCGAAAGCCCCGCTCCCACCCCGGCACCCACCGCGAACAGCGCCGAGGTGAGCCCGGCCCGCAGCGGCGACCACCCGAGTCCACCCTGCATGAACAACGTCCACACCAGGAAGAATCCACCCATGGCGATCCAGAAGAGCAGCCAGGTCCCCAGCCCGATCGCGAACGGCCGCGACCGGAACAGTCCGAGGTCGACCAGCGGCGAACGCCCCTTCCGCGCAAGGCCGCGCTCGTAGAACAGGAACCCGGCGAACACCGTGAGAGCCGCACCCATCATCACGAAAGTCCATGCGGGCCAGTCGAGTCGACGTCCTTCGGTCAACGGGTAGACCAGCAGCAGTACCGCGGATACCGACAGCGCCATGCCGACCGGGTCGAGCCGGGGCGGTCTGGCCGACTTCGAATCGCTCATCACGAACCATGCCGCGATGAACCCCGCGATGCCGACCGGAATGTTCACCAAGAAGATCGGCCGCCAAGCCAGCCCGAACAGGTCGGCCTGCACCAGCACGCCGCCGAGCGCGAGACCGACCGCGGAGGCCGACCCGCCGACACCGCTGTAGAGGGCAATCGCTTTGGCTCGCTCCTCCTTCGGGAATGTCGTCTGGATGATGGCCAGGATCTGGGGCACCATCAACGCTCCCATCGCACCCTGCGCGAAGCGGGAGCCGATGAGCACGGTGGGATCGGTGGCCAGCCCGCACGCCACCGAGGCGATCGTGAAACCGGCCATGCCGGTGAGGAACACGCGTTTGCGACCGTAGATGTCGCCGAGTCGGCCGCCGGTGATCAGCACGGCGGCGAAGGCGAGAACGTAAGCCGCGATGATCCATTCGAGCTGCGAGTACTCGGCGTGCAGGTCGTTCCGGATGCTCGGCACGGCCACATTGACGATGGTCACGTCGAGTAGATCCATGAAGCCGGCGGCCAGCACCACCGCGAACGCGATCCAGCGCCGCGGATCCGGGGCGGGGGGAGTGGGGGAGGTAGTCACGAGAGTCTCTCTTCGAGTAGGGGACCTTCAAACTATGCACCTCGAGTGATTATCAATCAATAGGGCAATCATGAATGGTGCGTTAATCGGCGTATCGTAGGGGTGTGACCGACCCGACGCAGCTGTCGACCCACGCCGGATTCCTCCTCGGCCAACTGGGCTTCCATACCGCCTACCGCTTCAGCGATCTACTGGCGCCGCTGGGCATCAAGCCCCGCCACTTCGGCATGCTGAAACTCCTGAGCGCCCACGACGGCCGCACGCAGCAGGAACTCGGCGAGGCGCTGGAGATCCACCGCAATGTCATGGTCGGCCTGGTGGACGACCTGGAGAAACGCAACCTCGTGGAACGTCGCCGTCACCCCAGTGATCGGCGCGCATACGCACTCCACCTCCTGCCCGCCGCCCATGCCCTCCTGGCCCGAGCCGAGCAGCGGGTAGCCGAGCTGGACGCCGAACTCCTGTCGCCCCTGTCTCCCGAGGACCGCGCGCTCTTCCTCGATCTCCTGCGCCGAACCGCCGAGGGCAACGGCCTTCGTCCCGGCATCCATCCCGGCCTCACCCGATAGCCCGCCGATGGTCTCCGGACCGTCACGATCGCGCATCGGGGGCTGCAGTTGAGCGCACTCGTGGCAAGAATGGCTCGGGGGCCGGGAAATTTTTTCGGGTGGCGGGAATGAATCGCCGCAGCTACTGGTTGTGCTGATCAACAACATGAGCGGACCTGACTCAACTTCGGGTTGACTCACGGTGGATCTCGAAGGCAGGATTGAGCCCACTGCGCTCAGCGTTGCAATAACCGAACGTCAAACAGGAGGAAACCACTATGGCTCGTGCGGTCGGAATCGACCTCGGGACCACGAACTCCGTCGTCGCCGTGCTCGAAGGCGGCGAGCCGGTCGTCGTCGCGAACTCGGAAGGCTCGCGCACCACCCCCTCGATCGTCGCCTTCGCGAAGAACGGCGAGGTTCTCGTCGGTCAGCCCGCGAAGAACCAGGCGGTCACCAACGTCGACCGCACCATCCGCTCGGTCAAGCGCCACATCGGCACCGACTGGAACGTCGAGATCGACGACAAGAAGTACACGCCGCAGGAGATCTCCGCGCGCACGCTGATGAAGCTGAAGCGCGACGCCGAGGCCTACCTGGGCGAGGAGATCACCGACGCCGTGATCACCGTCCCGGCCTACTTCGAAGACGCCCAGCGTCAGGCCACCAAGGAAGCCGGCCAGATCGCCGGTCTCAACGTGCTGCGCATCGTCAACGAGCCCACCGCGGCCGCGCTCGCGTACGGCCTGGACAAGGGCGACAAAGAGCAGACCATCCTGGTCTTCGACCTCGGTGGCGGCACCTTCGACGTCTCGCTGCTGGAAATCGGCGAGGGCGTCGTCGAGGTCCGCGCGACCTCCGGTGACAACCACCTCGGTGGCGACGACTGGGACGAGCGCGTCGTGTCCTGGCTGGTCGACAAGTTCAAGGCGTCCTCGGGCATCGACCTGACCAAGGACAAGATGGCCATGCAGCGTCTGCGCGAGGCCGCCGAGAAGGCCAAGATCGAACTGTCCTCGGGCCAGTCCACCTCGATCAACCTGCCCTACATCACCGTCGACGCGGACAAGAACCCGCTGTTCCTCGACGAGCAGCTCACCCGCTCGGAGTTCCAGAAGATCACCTCTGATCTGCTGGATCGCACCCGCGCGCCGTTCCAGTCCGTGATCAAGGACTCGGGCCTGAACGTGGCCGACATCGACCACGTCGTGCTCGTCGGTGGCTCCACCCGCATGCCCGCCGTCTCCGAGCTGGTCAAGGAACTGACCGGCGGCCGTGAGCCGAACAAGGGCGTGAACCCGGACGAGGTCGTCGCCGTCGGCGCCGCACTGCAGGCCGGCGTGCTCAAGGGCGAGGTCAAGGACGTTCTGCTGCTCGATGTCACCCCGCTGTCGCTGGGTATCGAGACCAAGGGTGGCGTGATGACCAAGCTCATCGAGCGCAACACCACCATCCCCACCAAGCGCTCGGAAACCTTCACCACCGCTGACGACAACCAGCCTTCGGTGCAGATCCAGGTGTTCCAGGGTGAGCGCGAGATCGCCTCGCACAACAAGCTGCTGGGCTCCTTCGAGCTCACCGGCCTGCCCCCGGCCCCGCGCGGCGTGCCGCAGATCGAGGTCACCTTCGACATCGACGCCAACGGCATCGTGCACGTCACCGCGAAGGACAAGGGCACCGGCAAGGAAAACAAGATCAAGATCCAGGACGGCTCCGGTCTGTCCAAGGAAGAGATCGACCGCATGGTCGCCGATGCCGAGGCGCATGCCGCCGACGACAAGGCGCGCCGTGAAGAGGCCGAGACCCGCAACCAGGCCGAGTCGCTGGTGCACCAGACCGAGAAGTTCATCAACGAGCAGAAGCTGAGCGAGGGTGGCGCACAGGTCTCCGCCGATCAGCTGGCGAAGGTGGAGAACGCGGTCGCCGAGGCCAAGCAGGCTCTCGAGGGCACCGACATCTCCGCGGTGAAGTCGGCCGTGGAGAAGCTGGCCACCGAGTCGCAGGCCCTGGGCCAGGCGATCTACGAGGCCAGTGCCGCCGCCGACGCGCAGTCCGGCAACGGCGCGGGCCCCAGCCAGGCCGATGACGATCAGGTCGTCGACGCGGAGGTCGTGGACGAGCCGGTCGACACGGACAAGAAGTGACCGAGGCGAACTCCTCGGAGCAGGAGTTGGTCGAGGAAATCCTGGACGACACTGCGGACGAGAACGCGGAGGCCGCCACGGCGGACTCCGCCCTCGACGCCGAAGTCGTCGAACCGGAGCACGACGAGCTGGCCGAGCGCACGGCCGACCTGCAGCGGTTGACCGCGGAATACGCGAACTACCGCCGCCGGGTCGAGCGTGACCGGCAGGCCAACATCGATGCCGCCAAGGCGTCGGTGGTCACCGAATTGCTCGCGGTGCTGGACGATCTGGATCGGGCGAGGGCGCACGGCGACCTCGATTCCGGTCCGCTGAAGTCCGTCGCCGACAAGCTCGAGACCGCGCTCACCAAGCAGGGTCTGGTCGAATTCGGTTCCGCCGGTGACCCGTTCGACCCCACGCTGCACGAGGCAGTGCAGCACGAGGGTTCGGGCGCCGACCCGGTGATCGGCATCGTCATGCGCAAGGGCTATCGGTTCGGCGACCGGGTGCTTCGGCACGCGCTGGTCGGGGTAACCGATGCCGAGGCCGCGGGGGCATCGGATCCGGATGCCGGCGACAGTCAATAAGAACGCGAAAGGAGGAGATGCCCGGTGAGCCAACGGGAGTGGATCGAAAAGGACTTCTACAAGGAGCTGGGTGTCTCCTCCGGCGCCTCGCAGGACGAGATCAAGAAGGCCTACCGCAAGCTCGCCCGCGACCTGCACCCGGACTCCAACCCGGGTGACACCAAGGCCGAGGAGCGGTTCAAGTCCGTGAGCGAAGCCAATGCGGTGCTGTCGGATCCTGCCAAGCGCAAGGAGTACGACGAGACGCGCCGCATGTTCGCGGGCGGCGGCGGTGGCGGACGAGCCTACGGCGGCGGGTTCAATCCCGGTGCCGGCGGCGGCTTCTCGCAGGACTTCAACATCGGTGACATCTTCGGTCAGGCCGGTGGTACCGGCGCCGCGGGCGACGGCGGGCTCGGCGATCTGCTGGGCGGGCTGTTCAACCGGGGTGGCGGCGGTGGCCGGGCGGCGGCTCGTCCGCGCCGCGGCTCCGACGTGGAGACCGAGACGACCCTGGGTTTCCGTGAGGCGGCCCAGGGTGTCACCGTTCCGCTGCGGATGACGAGTCCCTCGCCGTGCACCACCTGTCACGGCAGCGGTGCCAAGCCGGGCACCAGCCCGCGCGTGTGCCCGCACTGCAACGGTGCGGGCGTGGTCAGCCGGAATCAGGGCGCGTTCGGTTTCAGCGAGCCCTGCGACGACTGCCGCGGCACCGGGTCGATCATCGACGACCCGTGCACCGACTGCTCGGGCACCGGTATCCAGAACCGCACCCGCACCATCACCGTCCGGATTCCTCCGGGCGTCAGTGACGGTCAGAAGATCCGGCTGGCCGGTCAGGGCGAGGCGGGTCTGCGCGGTGCGCCTTCGGGCGATCTGTATGTCACCGTGCACGTCAGCCAGGACAAGGTCTTCGGCCGCCAGGGCGATGACCTCACCCTGGTGCTCCCGGTGAGCTACAGCGAATTGGTACTGGGGACAACAGTTTCCGTACCGACGCTCGACGGCCGGGTCGGCGTGAAGGTGCCCCCGGGCACCGCCGACGGGCGTATCCTGCGAGTTCGCGGTCGTGGCGTGCCCAAGCGCGGCGCGGCGGGCGGCGCCGGTGACCTGCTGGTCACGGTGAAGGTCGCGGTGCCGCAATCGCTCGACTCCGACGCCACCGATGCGCTCAAGCGCTATCAGGAGGCGGAGAAGGCCAGTGGCTTCGAACCGCGTGCAGGATGGGCGGGTGCTTGATGATGTCCGATGATCCGAAGTCCGTTTCGGGTGCTACCGCGCGTGCCGAGTTCTTCATGATCTCGGTGGCGGCTCAGCTGGCGGGGATGCACGCGCAGACGTTGCGTACCTACGATCGGCTGGGTTTGGTCACCCCGCAACGGACCTCGGGTGGCGGACGCCGTTATTCCGCCCGCGACGTCGAGGTGCTGCGCGAGGTGCAGCGCCTGTCGCAGGACGAGGGCGTCAATCTCGCCGGCATCAAGCGCATCATCGAGCTCACCAATCAGGTGGAGGCGTTGCAGCAGCGCGTCGAGGAGATGAGCGCGGAGATGGAGCGGTTGCGGGCGGGCTACCGGCCCGATCTGTCGCCGCCCGCGCGCAGTACCGCGCTCGTGGTGTGGCAGCCACGGCATCGGCGCTGAGTCGTCTTCGATTCGACGAGCCTCCGGTTCGCCCATCCGCTGTGGTGGATGCGAGCCGGGGGCTCGTTCGTCTCCGGTCAACCCCCGGCGACCGGCTGGTGACTCTCCAGCAACTCACTTATTCGTGATCTTGCTGATCGGAAGTCGCGTCGCGGTGCGCTGAGGTGGGGATTTATCACCGTGGACGTCCAAAAGTTTGCTGTCCGGATGCTGAATTCGGACCAATCGGAAGGCAATTCGCGCCCGGCGACCAGCCACTCCGGTGCGCCTACCATGCGTGTCACGGCTCGGCGCGCCGGTTTGCCGCATGCGGTCGACGTAGCGGAAGGGTCGCTCTACCAGGGCCATTGGTCACCAATTGCCTGATATTCCTGGTGGTTTCGAGAATCGTGAGCGGCTGTTCACCCGCAATTAACGGGCTTGAGGTATGTTTTCATGAGAAACTACTGGGAACCGCCTGGTATTTCGCGAATTACATGCGTGATGTTTAAGAGTACGATTCCTAAGCTGGCAAACCTCGCCTAGACTTCTCGCATCGGCTGCTGACGAGTGTCCTCCCAGCCCGTCACTCGCCGGCGCGGCTAGCGTTCGATGGCGAAACGAGGTTGTGACACATATGGATTCGCGGACTGTCGCTTTGATCCGTACTACGTTCAAGGCGGTTGCTGCGGAAGAAGGTGGACCCGAGAAGCTGTCGAGGTCGTTCTACTCGATCCTCTTCACGGACTACCCCGGTGTCCGCGACTACTTCCCGGCTGCCATGGATTCCCAGCGCGACCGGCTCGTCACGGCGATCTCCTACGCCCTCGACCGGCTGGAGGAGCCCGACAAGCTGCTGCCGTTCCTGGCCCAGCTCGGTCGCGACCATCGCAAATACGGCGTGCAACCGGCGCACTATGTGGCCGTGGCCAACTCGCTGAAATCCGCCATGCGGTTGTTCGCCGGTGCGGAGATGTGGACCGACGAGGTCGCCAGCGCATGGGACGAAGGTCTGGCCACCATCAGTGGCGCGATGATCAGCGCCGCCGACAAGGAGACCACCCCGGCTACCTGGACGGGGACCGTCGTCGAACATCGCGAGGTGCTGCGCAATCTCTCGATCGTGCGGGTCCAGCTCGACGTGCCGATGCAGTACGCCGCCGGTCAGTACCTCAGCGTGCAGATCCCCTCGCGGCCACGGATGTGGCGTTATCTCTCGCCCGCGAACCCGGCCAATCCCAACGGCGAGATCGAGTTCCACGTTCGCGGCGTGCTCGGCGGCTGGGTCAGCCCCGCCATGGTCGCGCACACCGCCGTCGGTGATCAGTGGGCGCTCGGCTCGCCGCTCGGCGGTCTCGGCGTACCGCGCAACACCAAACGCAAGATGCTGATGGTCGGTTGTGGCACCGGCATCGCCCCCCTGCGCGCGCAGATCATGGCGATGGCCCAGCGCCGGGTCAACCCGAAGGTGCACCTGTTCGTCGGCGGTCACCACCCCTGCGATCTCTACGACCTCCAGGTCCTGAGCCAACTCGCCATCGCCAACAAATGGCTCACCGTCACCCCCGTCACCGAGAGTGACGAAAACCCCTGGTGGTACTACGACTCCGGCGACCCCCAGCCGGATCTACCCGGCCTGGAACCCCGCATGACCGGCCAAATCGGCAAGGTCGTCGCCAGCTACGGCCCCTGGGCAGACCGTGACGTCCAAATCGTCGGCTCCCCCTCGATGGTCCAGACCACCAAGTTCCGCCTGATGGCGGCCGGTACCCAAGCCCAGTCGATCCGCCACGACCCCTTGTTCTGACCCGCGGGTTTGCCGCGAAACCGGCCCGTGGTCCTCAGGCGCCTTCGGAGATGATGTTGGCCGGGGGAGTTCCCGCTTCGATCAGACGGTCGACGGTGGTGCGGACCATCGCGGGCGAACCGCAGACCAGGACTTGGTGTTTGGTGAACGGGCCGTGGGCTGCGGCGACGTCAGCGAGGGTGCCGTCGAGCATTTCCTCGAGTCCGAAGCCCACGTCGGAGCGGGTCTGCTCGTGCCATTCATCGCGCACCGCAGGATCTTCCGGGCTTTCGACAACCGGAATGACCGAAAGCCATGGCAATTCGCCCGACAGCAGGAACAACATGTCGTTGGCGTAGAGGTCGCGGGGCGAGCGGCCACCGAAGAACAAATAGGTGCGCGGCGGAGTGTCGCGGCGGGCCAGGTCCAGGATCTGAGCGCGCATCGGCGCCAGCCCGGTACCGCCGGCGATCATCACCACCTCGACAGCGTCGGGATCGACCGCGAAAACCCCGTGGGGGGCGTTGATTCGCCACTGATCACCGGGTTTGGTGTCGGCGACGATGGAACTCGAACACCACCCGCCGGGCACCGTGCGGACATGGAACTCGAGCTTGCCGTCCAGCGAGGGCGGCAGTGCGGGAGAGAACCGCCGCCGCACGCCCGGATGCTGCGGCACCTCGACCTCCACCGAACCGCCCGCCTCGAACGGCACGAAATCGCCGATCAGCCGGATCACGGCGAGGTCGTGGCGCAAGCGGTGGTGACCGACGACGGTCGCCGTCCAGGCGGGGTCAGGAAAAGCGTTGCTCATCAGCCTCTTTCGCGATGTCGCGGGCGGGTTCAGACGGGGTCGGCGGCGATGATCTCGAGCGGTGTACCGGCCCGCTGGAGCGCGTAACGGGTGTTGGCGATCATCGACGGCGATCCCGCGATCTGGATCTGACGATCCGACCACGCGCCGAAGCTGGTCACCACCGCTCCCAGATTACCGACCAGGCGACGCGGCATGCCCATCGGCGTCGCACCCGAATCCTGGGGATACCACCAGGGATTGGTGTGTTCCTCACACACCGGCACCACGGTCAGCCACGGATTGGACTGCGAGAGCTGCCACATGTTGTCCACGTCGTAGAGGTCGCCGGGATAGCGCCCGCCGATGAAGAAGTGCACGCGCGGATTGATCCCGCGCTGGCTCATCTCGATCAGCTGCGCCCGCAACGGCGCGATGCCCGTGCCGGAGCCGATCATCAGCACATCGCGGCCCGACTCCCGGTCCACGTGCAACCCACCGAGCGGCCCGGCGATCTTCCACCGGTCCCCGACCTTGGTGTCGTTGACGATCGCCGGGCTCACCCAGCCGCCACTGATCCGCCGCACATGGAATTCGATCTCGCCATACGGGTTCGCGGGGATGGCGGGGGAGAAGTAGCGCCACATATTCGGCCGCTGCGGCACCGCGACCGGCACATACTGTCCGGCCTTGAACGGAATGGGTCCGTCGGCCTGTAATCGCACGATCGCCAGATCGTCGAGCACTCGCCGGTGACCCACCACGGTCGCGTCCCAGTACGGCTGCGAGGTGTCCTCGTTGGCGCCGATCGCCATCGACGCCGAGATCAGCAGCGTGATGTCACGCCAGCCCTCATCGAGTTCTCTGGTCCAGCGATTGCCGTGGAAGGTTCGCAGCGCCGCGAGCAGCGCGCGTCCGGCCAGATCGTAGTGGTCGGCCTCGACCCCGTACTTGCGATGGTCGCGGGCGAGTTGCTCGAGGAAGCGCTGGGCGCGTTCGAAGTCCTCGAGATGGTCGAGGACGAACTGCACCGCCGTCGTGATCCGCTTGGCCTGCATGTCCATGGCAGGCGGAAACAGCTCACGCAACCTCGGATCCTGCGCGAACAGGTGACCGTAGAAAGCGCTGATCAGCCGCTCGGACCCACCGGGTGTCTCCGACACCCCGCGGAAATCGGCGCGGACCAGCGCAAGCGAACGCGCATCCACGTCGTCAAGCTCCATTTCTCTGCAATTGCCGCAATGTGGCTCACCCGTCGGTGCCGCCGTCCCCAGTATCCCCCGAAACCGTCGTCTCGGTGCAGGGATGCTCGTCACGCCCGTTCCCAGCCGCACGGATCGTAAACCCCCCGTCCGCGATCAGCACGATCTCCCCATCATCGATACGCGTCGGTGATCTTGCGGGTCGCGCGCGAAGGTGCGTGAGAATCGAGGGATGGCGAGCGACAACTTCATGGAGATTCACGATCCCGAACTTCTGGCCAGGGGTGAACGGGTTCTCGGGGCCGAGTTCACGGCGATGCACGAGCGAGTTCTGCAGGTCAGCGGGTTGACGTCCCGTCTCAACGGTCTGCCCTTCGACGACGAGACCGGAAAGGCGGCGCTGCTGGGGGAGATCCTCGGCCGTCCGCTCCCCGCGGGTCTCACGATCTACCCGCCGTTCTATACCGATCACGGCCTGAACCTGGACCTGGCCGAGCGCGTGTTCATCAATCAGGGCTGCACGTTCCTCGACTACGCCGGAATCCGGTTGGGCCGGGGCGTGATGGTCGGCCCGAAGGCCACCTTCATCACCATGGGCCATCCCGTCGATCCGGAGGAACGGCGCCGATTCCTCACCGGTGCGCCGATCGACGTGGCGGACAACGTGTGGATCGGCGCGGGCGCGATGATTCTGCCCGGCGTCAGCATCGGTCGCGACGCGGTGATCGCCGCGGGTGCGGTCGTCGCGGACGACGTCCCGGCGAACAGCTTGGTGGCCGGTTCCAAGGCGGCTGTGCGTCGACGCTGGTAGCCGCGCTACTCGGCCCGCCGTGTTGCCCACGGAACGCCTGCGCTGACACCGCGTCAGCCGGTGACCTTCTGCACCGCCGCCTGCCGTGCCCCTTCGTCGACCTCCCCGATCTCGAACCCCTTGCCCACGATGTGCTGGACCAGCGCGGCCTCCGGCGGCAGCCCGTACTTGCGCAGGTAGTAGGGAACAGCGCCCGGCCAGACGAACGCGCCGTCGGTGTGGAAGTTCAACGGCACGTCGCGCTGGGTGGGGTCGAACTCGTCGGCGTCGTGGCCGCGGGCGCTCAGAATCACCGGCGCGTGCTCGAGGTAGGACAGCACCTGATCCTGGATATCGGAGTCCACCGCCGACCGGTTCACCACCGGTTTGCCCTCGGGATTGCGCCCGTCGAACGGCGCCGAAAGTCGAAGTTCGCTCATGCTCCGACAACTTACGCGGCCCCGGCTCTGGTCGGTTGACCGTGCTAATGTGCCTGGTCAAGGCAGTACTCGGCCGGAAGGGGTGGGGATGAAACGCGCAGGTACGGCGATGGTGGTTGCCGGTTTGGCGGTTGTCGGGCTGGTCGGGTGCGACTCGGGGGAGTCGACGTCGAAGGGGGCGACGGCCACGGCCAAGCCGGTGTTGTGGAATCCGTGCACGGAGATTTCGGATGCTGCGTTGACGGAGGCTGGGGTGGATCCGGCGACGGAAGAGAAGGGTGTCGCGGGGGTTCCGCAGTCGGGGTGGGAGATCTGTGGATGGGAGGGGCGCACATTCGCTATCACCGTCTACTCCACCAACAAGGCTGCGGATGAGTTCGAAACGAAGCCGGGCAACGTCGACTTCCGCGACGTCACGATCGGGGGACGGCCCGGACGGGAGTTCCGGGTCGAGGGCGCATCGAAGCAACTCGATTGCGACGTGGTCTTCCCTGCTGGTCAGGGCGTCATCCAACTGCAGGTGCTGAACCGCGCGAGCCTGGACGGGCTGACTGACCCCTGCGTATCTCTGGCACGCGTCGGGGAAACGCTGGCGCCGACATTTCCGAAGTGACCGGGGAGGGCACATAAATGACAGGAACGTCGCCGTATACGCAACTGCTGGGGCAGGTCCGCTCTGGCGAGGTTTATCTGAACAGCGAGGATGCGGCCTTCCATATGTACAAGGCCTGCGATAAGCGGATCGCCGACCTCGATTCGCTCCGCGGCGCCACACGCCGAGCGCAGGCCGTCAGCGGATTCGGTGATTTCCAGATCGCCAAGGACCTCGAGAAGAAGTTCCTGTTGCAGGCGACCGGCGACGAGAACTCGATCGATAACGTCATCCTGAAAGATATCGAAGCCGTGAAAGAGCTTCGCGAGGTTTTCGCGATCTCCTTCAAGCGCATCGCGGGCAAAGACATCGAGAACGCGAACGCCCTCGACTACGTCGCCGGGCAGGTGAGCTGAGTGACCGGTTTCCACAGCATCAACGGCCTCGACCTCCTCGGCGGCCTCAAGAACTTCGTCACGGCTCCGTTCGGCGACGATGGTGAACTCGACAGCTCCGAAATCGCTGACATTCAGAACAAGTACAACTCGCAGCGAGACGGCAACCGAAAAAAGGCGGGCGACCTCGGTTTCGACGGCGAATACCGCCCCACCGTAGTGACGAAGAACGACAGCTTTCCGGGGACCGTCGCGGAACTGCGCGACAAAGTCGACAAGATCGATCTCGACGCTGTCAACGATCTGATCACCGCGTGGAACGAAATCTCAACGCGCAACAGCACATCCCTCGACGAGTTCCGCAAGCAGATATCCCGCGGCATGTCCCCCGACGTCTGGGCAGGTTCCGCAGCGAACGCGGCAGCGCAAACTGTTGCGGCATATGACGCTACGGGAAAAAAGGTCACCACCGCCGCCGCGCTCACCAGTACCAAACTGGACGAACTCCGTACCGGCCTCGAACCGACAAAACGTCTCGTTCCCCACGAGCCCGAGCACCGCAGCGGTCTCGACAATGTCGGAGCCCTGCTCACCGGGCGTGGGTGGCGCAATGATGATGTCGCGCAGGAGAACGCGCGAGTCGAAGCCGTGCGCATCCTCCAAACCGTCTACGCCCCGGTCATTTACGAGTCCGACAACAAAGTCCCGGTGATCCCCATCCCGAAGACCGTCGAAGACGGCGGCGGCGAGCCTGAAAAAAAGAGCAGCACAACACAATCCACCACTCAGGGTTCTACTACGCAGCCCACTACCCAGGCGACGACGACGCAGCCCACCACCCCGGCGTCGACCACTCCCACCACCGAACCGGACGACACCGACGACTCCACAGACGATTCGACCACCCCCGAATCGACCACTCCCGAGTCGACGGAGCCGGGCTCGACCACCCCCGCCTCGACCACCCCGAGCTCGACCGTCCCCGGTTCGGGCTTGCCGTCCGGATCACCGAGCGGCGCAGGCTCGCCCGGCGGTGGGTCGCCGGGTGCGGGCACACCGGGCGCGGGAACGCCGGGTGGTGCGGTGGCCGGCAGCCCGACGTCTGCCGGCGGCGCTGGGGGCCGTGGCACCGGCACGGGCACAGCGGGCCGTTCCGGTATGCCCGGCATGATGAGCCCCGGCGCGGGCAAGGGTGGCGGCAAGGACGACGAATCGACCAAGGGAATCCCCGACTACCTCATCACTCAGGAGAACGGTGACGAACTCACCGGTCTGGACACCCTGCCCAAGATGGTCCCGCCGGTCATCGGCGCCGACTAGTCGCCGATCCTGATGGAACAGAGTAGATCTCCCGTGCGTACCTGGCATTTCACCGCGTTAGATTTCCGCACCCTGTGGGAAGCCGCGGGCCGCGACGTCCTCCCGTACCCGCTGCATCATCGCCATACCGACGTCGAAACCCACGCCGAGGTCCTGCGCCTGCGCAGCAAGGCCGCGGAGAACCTGATGGCCGAGTTCGACAGTGATCTCGACCGTGCCATGGCCGCCCTGCTCGCCCCGCACGCCCGCGTCGAAGTGGCGGGAGCGTCCAAGGGCGTCAAAACGATCCGGGCCCACGGCGGCGCCCGAGATACCTACGCTTCCCTCGCCGTCCAAGCCCCCGGCGACGAGACCAACCCCGGCGACATCACCCTGCACCTTTTCGACCCGGACGCACTGGCCGCCGCCGTCCTGTCCACCCTCCCCAAAGTCGCGCCCGGCAAGGGCCGCGAAATCCGGGTCACCGCAGCAGAACTCGCGGCCCCTCGCCCGCACGTCCGCGACCGCTGGAACCCCACCCCCCGGGAACAACTCGAATCTTTCCTGGCCAAACCCACCACCACCCTCACCCACATCGGCGTCTACGCCCACGGCAGCGTCGACAACCGCCACACCGAAGGCCGCGACGACTTCCAACTCCACGACATCCCCGGCGACGGCCGCTACGTCTTCTACGGCGAAACCACCTTCATCGCCAAACCCACCACCCCCACCCGAATCCAATCCACCCTCGCCACCATCCTCACCACCACAGCGACCAAGGCCCGCACCGGCACCTACCTCCTCCATTGAACGGGGCACGCTCTAGAGAGGAGGTAATTCATGGCTGGAATCCGAGCCGAGCGAATCGAGCCGGGCGAGATCGATGCTGAGGTAGCCGATCGTGCGTTGCGCCGCGTCAGGGGACTACCTGGCGAGCTATCCAACCGACCAGATCATTCAGGTCGCGGGCGAAACCGGCGCGGAGAACGCTCGACGAAATGACGTTCAACCTGGCAGCGAATCGGCCGGATATCGAGCTGGCGAAGGTGCGTCGGCTGCATGAACTGATGATCGCCGCGGTCTCCGACTGTCTTGTGACCGAGTCGATCCGTTAATCGAGGGTTTGCGTTGCCGGATCTCGATGATCGCCACGTTCTCGCAGTTTCGATCAAGATCGGCGCACAGGTGATCGTGACCGCGAACCTGCGCGAATTTCCCGCCCACATTCTGGCCGACTGCGATGATCTGCTCGTTGTCGGCGGCGATGGCTCGTAGGCGTTGCACAACCCGGGGCCGATTCACGTGTCCCGCACCGGACCGGGTATCGCTGTTTCTGCGGTCATGAATGTGTGGATCCTCTGATTCAGAAGAATAAATCCTTCGCCCGAAGGATCTCCCTGACCCGCTTGTTGTGGGCGCCGACGTGCTCCCGCTCCTGCCGGGCCTGTTCGGGATCGTCGAAGTGCCGGTGCACCAAGATGAGATTCTCCAGCGGCGTAACCGAGCCATCCTCACGAATCCGGTAGTGAGAGGAGGTTTCCCCGTCGTTGCCCTCTTTGTAGAAGTCGAGGAAGTAGCCGGTCTCGTCGTGCTCGGCGCGGACGACGATCCGCTCGCGGGACGACCCTTCTGGTGCGATCAACCCGATCCCGATCCCCATCGGCAGTGGATCCGGGAGTGCGGCGATGTGGGTCGTCCCCGGTTTCAGAGTTGTGACGAAGATGTCCCGCACCCGAGCTGGCACCATCTCCTCCGACGTCATGTACCTCTCCTACTGTTCCTGGTTACTAGTCATGGCGTCGCCGTGCTCGTCGGCCCGGCTGATCCGACGACCTGGAGCTCGATAACGTAGCCCGTCGTTCCGTCCGGCAACACGTGCGGGGTCACACTCTCGACCCGCACAACCCTACCGGCTGGCAACAGCAGCTCCCGGCCACTATTTGGAGGATCCAAATAGTGCAGCCCGTCAGCGAAGTCGGAGATGTCGTAGGCCACACCCCCGCGGACATTGAACAGGATATTCTCCCCCGGCTGCCGCTCCCACCAGGTCCCGCCGACCTCATCAGCGACCGAGGTGAACGCCTCCCAGTCGATGACGGCACCTGTGGTGTGATTCGCGAGGAAGCCAGGCAAATCCCAAGAAGCGATGGACAGCGATCTGAACAGCTCAGGCACCGCGGCCGGGGGGAGCTTGCTCAGGGAGTCGTTGACTGCTTGCCGCAGTTCGGTGACGGAGTCGACATCTTCATTGCTGCGCAGTCGGCGGTTGAGTTCCTGGTAGTAGAGCTTGGTTGTGTACAGGTCGATGACGAGTACGTCGCCGTGGGGAATGCCGTACTGGCGGGCCAAGCCCTCGAGGTCGGGCAGGTAGCGCTGGCGGCTGCGGTCGTTGTGGTTGTCGACGATGTACTGCACGGCGACTTCCCTGCTCACGCCGAACTTCGCCAGTGCGCGGATCAGCTTGTCCGGAACGATCGCGTCGACCTCGGCGAAGGTGACGTTGCGACGCGGCACGGCGGCCGGATCGGCGTGCTCACCCCGCAGCGGCAGTCCCTCGTTGTCGGTTCGCGCAGGCGGAGGGCGTCGCAGGCCGATCTCGTCAGCGACCGCGTTGACATCGAGGCCCGCCTCGGTCATCAACGCTCGGCGTTCCATGGCTGGCCCGTCGTTGCGCAGGACCTCTTTGCCCTTACGCAGCACACCCGCGGCCTCCAACTCGGCACGCAGCTTCGCTTTGGTGGCCGTGTGGTCGACACCGGGCCGGTTCAGGTCATCGCGGAGCCCCTCGATGCGCTCGATGCGCTCGACGTCGGCGCGGGTCAGTTCCCGCGCCGGACTGTCCGAGTTCAGCGCATCACGGTCACCCGTTCGGAGCCGCCCCGCGTCGCGAACTTCCTGCGCGTGTGGGTCGAGGGATCGATCGCGCGCGGCGGCCGGGGTTACTCGACGTGGTGGCGGAGTAGCTCGACTTACTGCTGTTGTCGGATCGAGCTTCGTTGCTAGGGAACCCGGTGCCGAGGAGTTGGTGTCTGGGGTTGTGGTGGTGCCGTTGGGGCGGTGGGTCTGCCACTGCCCGTCCGGGGGGATGCGGGGGTTGCGGGTGCCGTCGGAGTTGGTGATGGTGCTGGCGCTGAAGACATTTCCGTTGGCGTCGGTCCAGGCGGCGTGGGTGGGGGCGAGGACTTCTACGCCCAAGTGTTGGGCGAGGCGGTTGGCGAAGCCGTTGGTGGAGGCGTCGCAACCGATTAGGCGGATGGGGGTTATGCCGTCCCAGCCGGAGCGGCGGAGGAGGTCGCCGTATTGCTCGGGGGTGAGGGTTTGGTTGCCGATGGCGGCGTGGCCGTCGGGGGTTATGTGGGTGTCGGCGGTGAAGTGGTTGGGGTCGGCGGGGACTCGGTGGGGGAGGTCGCCCATGGTGGGGTCGCCGCGGTGGTGGGAGACGCCGGCGGGGGTTTGTTCGGCGTGGTTGTTGTGGATGGCGTCGAGGTCGACGGTGGTGTCGGTGTGCAGGTCGGGGGTTGTGTCGGGGGTGGCGGATATGGTGTTGTCGGTCTGGGTTGTGGGGGATGCGTGTTGGTCTGCCCAGGAGGGGATTGTTGTGCGGGCCAGGTCGGCTCGGGAGATGTCGGAGCCGAGGCGGTGCATGTCGTCGGGGGTGACGGTGGGGTTGTCGCGTGGGGGTAGGCCGAGGTTGGTGCGGACCGTGTTGGCGAGGTCGGTCAGGGTGGGGGTGGTGTCGGCATCGATCGTGAGGTCGGCCGTTGATGGGTCGGTGGTGGGGACGACATCGACCATGAGCCAGTCGCCGAGGGGGAATTGATGGCCTTGGTTGAAGGCGAGGTCGGTGGCTGTTTGGGCGTTGTCGGCGACGGTGTCGATGGTGGTGGGTGGGGTTGTGGGAGAACCGGTTACGGCGACTGTGAGTCGGACGACTCGGACTGGCTGGGCGAAGGTATTGGGGTAATCGGCGGCTTGGTAGGGGCGGCCGGTGGGTGGGTTGACCTGTAGGGCTTGGTTATTGGCGGGTGTGATGGGGCGGAGGGATTCGCGGGCCTGCCGGGCTTGTCTGGCGGCTTCGAGGTTTTGGGGAGTGAGAACTGGGTCTGTCGGGGGCGCCGCTGGGGTGGAGTTGGTGGGAGACGTCGGGCTCGTGGGAGTGGCCGCGTCGGCGGGAGTCGTTGTGGTCGACGGAACCTGGCTGGGGGTTCCGTTCGATGTTGGGTTCGCAGAGTTGGGGGCCACGCTCGGGGTTGTCGGCTGAGCGGTGGACTGCGGTGCCGTGTCAGTCGTCGGGCTGGTGCCTGTGGATGGGTGGGGAGTGTTCGGTGTCGGCGGATGCGCGGTAGGTGTCGCCGGTGTGGTACCTGTGGATAACCGGGGAGTGCTCGGGATTGCGGGTTGTGTGGCGGGGGCCTGGGCGGTGTGGGTCGGTGGCCTGGTGGTTGTGGACGGTTGGGGAGTGTTCGATGTCGGCGATTGGTGCGTAATCGGTGCGCTGAGGGGAGGGGCCGACGGCGTCGAGTTGGGAGAGGTTGTGGGGGTTGGTGTTGCGGTGGTCGGCGTCGTGGTGGGTGCTGTGCCGGGAGCTGTTGCGGTGGTCGCCGCGCTGGTTGTCGAGGCCTCGGCTTGTTGCGGCTGGCGAGAGGTGTCTGCGGGTGACCCGATATTCGAGGACGCTGGCGGCGCGGTTGTAGTAGTCGGGGTGCCTGGTTGCGGCGTCGTTCCGGGTGTGGACGGCGTGGAAGCAGTCGGGTTGCTGGTGGTCGGCGTCTGGTCGTTGGTGACCGGTGCCTGGGGTGTGGTCGAGGGCGATGGATTCGTCTGGGCTGCAGGCGGATCAGTAGGTGTGGCAGATGGTGTCGCGGGGGCATCGACCGGTGGGAGGTCTAGCGACGAGCTAGGTGCGGACGGAGTGGGCTGGTTGGTGGGGTTGGAGGTGCCGCCCGGAGTGGTTGGGGTCGCGCCGTTCGGGGATCCGGTCGGGTTCGGATTCGTGGTGCTGGTGTCGCTCGGTGATGAGGGAGTGCCGGTGCCTGCGGACACCGAGGGGCTGGTCGACGCCGGACTGGGATCGCTCGGCGAGGCCGGTGAACCAGTGCTGGGGGGGTTTCCGTTGTCGCCGGGCGACGTTGCGCCGGGCGCGGTCGTCTCAGGTGTACTGGGGCCGGAAGAGCCCGGGCTGGGTGAGTTGCTGCCCGGCGTACTAGGGCCCGGTGAGTCGTCGCCAGGTGCGCTTGGACTGGGCGAACTGTCACCTGGCGAACTGGAACTCGGCGAGTTGTCGCTGGGCGAGTCCGGAATGGATGTGCTGTCGCCTGGGGAGCTGGTGCTCGGCGAATTCTCGCCCGGTGAACTCGAACTCGGCGAGCTGTCGCCGGGCGAGTTCGGGGAACTCTCTCCCGGCGAGCTCGAGTTGGGTGAACCGTCTCCCGATGGTGCACCCGTTCCGGCCGGGGACGTTTCACCAGGACTCCCCGCCGGACTTCCATTCGCCGGCGAACTATCGCCAGGAGCGGAAGGCGAGCCAGCCCCCGACGGCTGGGTCGCGTTGTCCCCATCAGGAGTTGACGGCGCGCCCTCCGATGCCGGTGCTGTCGAACCAGGAGTGCCCGTCGACGCGGGCGACGTCGATCCAGGCGTACCACCGTTGGGCTGACTCGGAGTCGACGAACCCGGATCCCCGGTACTCGCCGGACTCGTCGACGAACCCGTATCCCCCAACTCGGGAACCGTTGGCGCCGAGGAGTTTCCATTCCCATGCAGACTGGATTCCAACCCACTCTGCACCCCACCCGCACCAGCACTGGTGAACGTATCCACGCCGATATCGAGTTTGAATTCCTGGTCCATCAGCAAAGACGCCGCACCCGCCGACGCGACCTGCGCTGACAGATCCGCACCGAGCTCGGTCGCCGCACCCGCTGCGGATTTGGCGGCCATCTTCCCCAACCCCGAAGTGACGTTGTCACCGACACCACCGAGCTTGTCCCCGAGACCACCACCGACAGCACCACCCACAGCACCACCGAACGTCGCCAAACCCAGATCAGCCCAGCCGAAGTCATCCATCGACCGATCACCCTTGGCGACCTGGATAGTCCGGGCGAGCGCGTCGATCCCGCCCTCTTCCAACGCCTCGAACGCCGCCCCACGAATCGCCGCCCGCGCCGCCGCCTTCGCGATCCCGCGCGCGATCATCCTCGTCAGGAGCTGCTTCATCGCGATCTTCACCGCGACCTGCGCCGCCACCCGAGCGGCCACACCCGCCGCCGCACCGATACCGGTCCACGCCGTCGCCAGCGCGATACCGATCTCGACCGCCGCCACGATCATCGTCCCGATGATCACCAGCTTGGTGTGCTCGATATCGTTGGCACCGTCTTCGAGCAGCTCGGCCTGCTTCTCGCACCATTTGCGAATCGCGGTGAACGCCGCCTCGTCACCAGCCAGCAACTTGTCGCGATACGCCGCGATCGCGTCGTGCGTCTCACCCTCCGACAACGCCGTCAACGCCGCCGTCAACGCCCGCGCCGCGTCCTCATCAACAGTGTTGAGCGTGTTCGCCGTCGTCGTCCACGCATCAGCCAGACGCCGCATCGCGGTCTCGTCACCCTCGGGCCAATCACCCGCCCCGAGAATGTATTTCGCGACCCACTGCAGCGAATCGGGGATCTCGATGCCCACGAAACTATGACCCCGTCGACTGCTTCAACTGGGCCGCGCGGGCCGTGTCCTGCTCCACCAGCTTGTCCGCGACAGTCACCATGTTCGTACCGAGCTGCGTCATCGACTTCGCGAGATTACCGACCGAGGTCTTACCCTGCTCCACACCCGGTGTGTAGTTACCCGCGAACGCCTGCCCGATCTCATCCCCACCCCAACACTCACCCTCCGCGGCCAACGCCGCAGTCAGCGTGGTCAACGCCGCCGACAGCGTCGAAGCGACCGAATCGAACGAGGATTGTGTGGAACGCAGAGCATCGGGATCAGCCTTGATCGAACTCATCCCACATCCCAACCTCGCCCAACAGTGCCGTCGAGATATTGGACGCACGAGAACATGCCGCAGATCCCTACTGTGCGCTATGTCTCATTGGTGAGTATGAGGCTATTGCTCTGCGAGGCGGCGTTATCCGTTGCTCATCTGCAAGTCCATGCTCTTCATCCTGGCCGATTCGTCGAAGCCGATCTCCCCGGTGAGGCCCGGCGCGGTGACCGTTGCCCGGGAGTGATCGCCGGACCATTGGATGCCGAGTCCGCGATGATTGGCGTAGGCATGGAGAGCGCGGCGGCGGTCGGTGAGCGGAAACTCGGTGAGCCCCTCCTGGATAACCCGGGCGATGCGCGGCGCGAAGGGTGCGGGCAGCACGAACGACGGATGCTCGATCAGAAACGCGGCCCTGGTCCCGCCTCCGACCGGCCCGCTATAGGCGGTCCACACGCCGGAGATCGCCTTGGCCGCGTCCATGAACACATTCACCACGCCCTCGGCCCGATCGGGCGAACCGGGAAGCACGACGAACGGCACTTCCGCATCGGCGAGTTCGCTTATCCCATAACGGATTCCGAAATCACGCACGGACTGCGCGAGCCCGGTGGCCGAATCCGGGTAGTCGGCCGGGTTACCCCACGCCCACAACCAGGACTGCGGTCCCGGCGCGGCCGACCCAAGCAGATGCATCCGCTCGCACTCGATCGGCTGGTCGCCGGTCAACGTGAACCGGCCGACCGCCAAATCGACACTCCAACCTCGATCACCCGCGACATCGGCGAGATGCAGTTGATGCTCGAAGGAGTGCAGAGCAGCATCGTCGAGCAGGTTCGCCAAAGTCACGTCAGGCATGACGATGACCCTATCGGCCGGGAATCAGATGGCGAGGACGGTTTTTCCGCGTGCGCTGCCCTGGCCGAGGACGGCGGGAGCGGCCTCCAGTGGGACCGTCATCTGCACCGGCACCACCACATCACCGGCGGATACCCGGGACAGCAGGCGGCTCAATTCTGGTGAGCGGCCTTTGGATTCGAAGTTTCCACCGGTGACGTCGCGGTCGCGCAACATGGCTTCGTCGGCTGCCCAGATCGTCGAGTAGGCGTGCCCGCCGCGCCGGACGAGCGTGGCGTGCGAGGCGAAATCGCCTGCTGAGCTGACCAGGTCGAACAGGACGTCGATGCCGTCGGGGTGGGTGAAGCGCACGGCGTCGGTGATGCTCGAGTCCTGGCGGGTGGCCGGGTCCGGATCGTCGACATTCGGGTCGGCGGGGCGGATCTGGGTGTAGTCGACAGTCTCGGCCGCGCCGAGGCGCGCGACCTGGTCGGTGGCGTCGCCGCGGGCGGTCGCGATCACATGGCCGCCGGCGATATTGGCCAGCTGGACGAGGAAGGAACCCACACCGCCGGTCGCGCCGACGATCAGCACTGTCTGGCCGGGCTGGATATGCGCGGCGTCCACCAGATCCTGGGCCGTCACGCCGGCGACCGGCAGCGCCGCCGCGGCCACCGTGGTGACGCCGTCGGGGATGGGGACGAGGGTCGCGTCCTCGGGGACCGTGGCGTACTGCGCCCAACTGCCGTGTCCCGCAGGCGCGGTCAGGAATTTGCCGACCACCTTGTCGCCGACCTTGAACTTGGTGACGCCCGTGCCGATCGCCGAGACGGTGCCCGCGCCGTCGACGCCGAGGATCATCGGGAAGTCGGTGGGCATCTTGCCCTCCAGGATGCCGTCGGCCATTTTCAGGTCGAACGGGTTGACCCCGGCCGCGTCGAGCGCCACTTGCACCTCGCCGGGACCCGCGTCGGGTACCGGGACATCGGCGAGCTCGGGTGTGGCGCCGAACTTCTGAACCACGATCGCGCGCATGGGGGTGAACTCCTCGCATCGGGGGTGAGCCGGGCATCGCAATCCTAGGCGGATAGCCGTTCGACATGCGGTGATTGGTCGTCTTCGGTGGTGTCGCGGCGTACCGTGAAGCGCGGATTCGCAGTCGGTGAAATTTTTTGTAGTTGAGCGGAACAGACTCAACTTTGTGAGCGTTGAACAAGTCGATACCGGACACACACAAGGGAGATTCGTGGACTCGTTCAATCCCACCACCAAGACGCAGGCGGCATTCAACACCGCCCTTCAGGCCGCCGCGGCGGCGGGCAATCCGGAGATCCGTCCGGCACACTTGCTGGTGGCGTTGCTGGATCAAACCGACGGCATCGCCGCACCGTTGCTCAAGGCCATCGGGGTCGATCCGGCGACAGTCGAACGTGAGGCAGGTGCCCTCGTCGACCGCCTGCCGCGTGCCACCGGCGCCACCACCAAACCGCAACTGGGCCGTGAGGTCCTCGCCGCGATGACCGCCGCCCAGCACCTCGCCACCGAGCTCGGCGACGAGTTCGTCTCCACCGAAAACCTGCTGGTCGGGTTGGCTGAAGGTGATTCGGATGTCGCTCAGCTGCTACGCAAGCACGGCGCAACCCCGGAGGCCCTGCGCGACGCGTTCACCGCGGTCCGCGGCGGCAGTGGCCGGGTCACCTCTGCCGATCCGGAAGCCGGCTACCAGGCGCTCGAGAAGTACTCCACAGACCTCACCGAGCTGGCGCGCGCGGGCAAACTCGACCCGGTGATCGGGCGCGACACCGAGATCCGGCGCGTGGTGCAGGTACTGAGCAGGCGCACCAAGAACAATCCCGTCCTCATCGGCGAACCCGGCGTCGGCAAGACCGCCATCGTCGAAGGGCTGGCGCGGCGCATCATCGAAGGCGATGTGCCGGAGTCGTTGCGCAACAAGAAGGTTGTCTCGCTCGACCTCGGCGCGATGGTGGCGGGCGCCAAGTATCGCGGTGAATTCGAGGAGCGGCTCAAGGCCGTGCTCGACGACATCAAGAACAGCGCGGGCGAGATCATCACCTTCATCGACGAGCTGCACACCATCGTCGGCGCGGGCGGCACCGGCGACTCGGCGATGGACGCGGGCAACATGATCAAGCCGCTGCTGGCCCGCGGTGAGCTGCGGCTGGTCGGCGCGACCACCCTCGACGAGTACCGCAAGTACATCGAGAAGGACGCCGCGCTCGAACGGCGATTCCAGCAGGTGCTGGTCGGCGAGCCGTCGGTGGCCGACACCATCGGCATCCTGCGCGGCATCAAGGAGCGCTACGAGGTGCACCACGGCGTGCGGATCACCGATTCCGCGCTGGTGGCGGCGGCGACGCTCTCGGACCGCTACATCACCTCGCGATTTCTGCCCGACAAGGCGATCGACCTGATCGACGAGTCGGCTTCGCGGCTGCGGATGGAAATCGACTCGCGGCCCGTCGAGATCGACGAGATCGAGCGGGCGGTGCGGCGCCTCGAGATCGAAGAGGTGGCGCTCGAGAAGGAGACCGACGCCGCGTCCAAGCAGCGGCTGGAGAAGCTGCGCCAGGAATTGGCCGACGACCGCGAGAAGCTCAGCCAGCTCACCACCCGCTGGCAGAACGAGAAGAACGCGCTCGATTCGGCGCGCGGGCTCAAGGAGCGACTGGAGGCCATGCGCGGCGAGTCCGAGCGGGCAGAGCGCGACGGCGATCTCGGCAAGGTCGCCGAGCTGCGCTACAAGCGCATTCCCGACTTGGAGAAGGAACTCGCCGACGCCGAGAAGGCCAGTGCCGGGGCGTCCGACGGTGACGTGATGCTCAACGAGGAGGTGACGCCCGACGACATCGCCGATGTTGTCTCGGCGTGGACCGGGGTGCCGGTCGGCCGGATGCTCGAGGGCGAGACCGCCAAGCTGCTGCGGATGGAAACCGAGGTCGCGGGCCGCGTCGTCGGGCAGGAAGAAGCGGTGCAGGCCGTGTCCGACGCGGTCCGCAGGGCGCGCGCCGGTGTCGCCGATCCGAACCGTCCGACGGGCTCGTTCCTGTTCGTCGGCCCGACCGGTGTCGGCAAGACGGAGCTGGCGAAATCGCTCGCCGACTTCCTGTTCGCCGACGAACGCGCCATGGTGCGTATCGACATGAGCGAGTACAGCGAGAAGCACTCGGTGGCTCGCCTCGTCGGCGCGCCGCCCGGATATGTCGGCTACGACCAGGGTGGCCAGCTCACCGAAGCGGTGCGCAGGCGACCGTATTCGGTGGTGCTGTTCGACGAGATCGAGAAGGCGCACCCGGACGTCTTCGACATTTTGTTGCAAGTTCTCGACGAGGGCAGGCTCACCGACAGCCAGGGTCGCACGGTCGACTTCCGCAATACGATCCTCATTCTCACCTCCAATCTCGGCGCCGGTGGCGACCGCGATCAGGTGATGGAGGCGGTGCGGCGCGCGTTCAAGCCGGAGTTCATCAACCGGCTCGACGACGTGGTGATGTTCCACGCGCTCGACGCGAAGCAACTGGAGTCGATCGTCGACATCAACCTGCGTCAGCTGCAGAAACGGCTCTCGCAGCGCAGGCTGACCCTCGATGTCACCGAGGAGGCCAAGCAGTGGCTGGCCGTGCGCGGCTACGACCCGGCCTACGGCGCGCGACCGCTGCGCAGGCTGATCCAGCAGGCCATCGGCGACAGCCTGGCCAAGGAACTGCTCTCCGGTTCGGTCGCCGACGGTGACACGGTGAAGGTGAGTGTGGACGACGCCACCGACAAGCTCGTCGTCGAAGGCGAAGTTGTCCACAGCTCGTGATTTATCCACAGCCCGGTGCGTAGGGACCTCCCAAACGCACCGGGCTGTCCTACCCTGGAGCCCATGACGAACCCGAACGATCCGTGGGGGCAACGCCCGGAGGATTCGCCGACCGAACGGCTGGGTTCGCCGGGCACCGACTCGACCACGCCGTACGGAGGCAATTCGTTCGACGAGTGGGGGCAACCGTCGAACCCGACGCAGGCGTTGCCGCCGCACGACGCGCAATGGGGTGACTACGAAAGTGGTTATCCGGCAGCTCAACCACCGCCGCAGCAGGCGCCGCCGGGGTACGAGCAGGGTTACCAGGCGCCGCCACCCGGCTACGGCCAGGGCTATCCCGCCGCGCCGCCGCCGGGGTATCCACCGCGGCCGCAGGACGGTGACCAGGAGGAACCTCCCAAACGTCACATCGGTTTGTGGATCGCGCTCGGCTTGGGCGTGCTGGCGTTGATCGCGGTCGGCGGGGTGCTCGCCGGTCTCGTGCTGAGCGGTAACGACTCGGGCGGCAACACCGCATCGGCACCGACGACGAGCCAGCTGCTCGTCCCGCCGACACCGAAACAAACCACGCCGGGTTCTCCGCCGAGCACGAGCGGGCTCCCCGGCCTGCCCGGTCTCGGCGGCGGCGAAGATCTCGGCGCCACCATGGGCAGTATCACCGCCAATACCGGCACCGAGATCACCATGAGCACCCTCGGTGGATCCGATGTGCGAGTGCTGATCGACGATGCCACCCAGGTGATCTCGCTGACCAGCACGAAGGCGAGCGAGCTTCCCGTGGGCGACATGGTTATGGTGCAGGGCGACAAGAACCCAGACGGGTCGATCCACGCCAAGATCATTATCAGTACGGCGTTGCCGGGCGGCCCCCGATGAGCGACCCGCGCGTCGAATCCCCGGTGCTACCGGGCAATCACGGCGACGGCTGGATAGGCTAGGCGACGATGACGGCTATGTGGTTCGGGTTAGCAGCGATCGCACTCGTGGGTGCGGTCGTCCTGCTGTATTTCGATCGGGTCCAGCGGCAGCGCACCGGACACGCGAGACAGGTGTGGGCGAAGTCCCAGGGCTACACCTACGTGTCGGTGGAGCCCGCGCTCGCCTCGACGTGGCGCCGTGGCGCGCTGGCCAAGCTCGGCTATCTCTCGGCGGTCGACGTGGTCTCCGGTATTCGCAAGGGCGAGAAGTTCGTGCTCTTCGACCTGGAGGACGCCGCGACCCTGGTGGCCGTGCGACGCCAGATCGGCTCCGAGATCGATGTCGACATGCGGCTCAAGACCGCCGCGCCGCCGAAGGACCACGATCTGGAACTGCTCGGCGCCATCGGCGACCGGGTCGTGTTCGCCACCGACCCCGAGATCGCGCGCCACGCGGTGGACCAGCGGATGGTCGGCTTCATCGAGTCGCTGTCCGACACCGTGCAGATGCTGTGGAGCGAGGGCAACTGGACCCTCGGCATGCTCCCCGTCGGCAGCGGATCCAAGGACTGGGAGACCGCCATCGACGTGGTGCTGCGCCTGTCCGGCCTGCTGCACGTGCTGCCCCCGGTGGCCGAGCCGAACGAGTTCACCCGGCCGCGGTCGAGTGCCAATCTCGCACCCGGTTTCCGACCCGAGTACGACGACGAAGACGACGATCGCGAATTCGCCGCGGGCCGTGCGGAATACGCCGATGTGGAAGAACGTGGCCGCGCCCGTTTCCCCGGCCCCGACGAACTCGACTCCGATGACGAGCCCTTCGCCCCGCGTGGTTCCGCGGCCCGCCTGCCCGATGACGACGAGCCCTACCGTGGCGCCCGCTTCCCCGAAGTCGACGCGCCCTCCGCGCCGCGTGGCTCCGCCACCCGCGACGTAGACGATCGCGCACCGATCGGCGGACGCGCCCCCGCTCTGCCCGCCGACTACGACCCCGATCTCGACGACCCCGAGTTCGAAGACCAGCCCGCGCCCGGCCGCCGCCCGCTCGGCGAACCGCCGAAGCGCCCGTCGCTGGCCGTCGTCCCCGAGCCGCGTCCCCGCCCCGAGCCACCGCTCGACGACGCGGAATCGGGTCAGCCGGGCGGACCGTTCCACCCCGGCTTCCGCCCCTACCAGGGCCCTGTTCCGAAGTGATCCACCTGCCGCGGTAGTCGTCGCGGCACCCCGTCGACCGGAATCGACCAGCGATGTCTGATAGTCCTTCACGTCTGCCCGGCGTGCGCCGCCCCGTCGCGATGATCACCGGACCGACGTCCGGCATCGGGCAGGGTTTCGCCCACCGTCTCGCCGCCCTCGGCTACGACCTGGTCCTCGTCGCCAGGAACGAGGAACGCCTGCGCGCACTCGCCGACGATGTGGCCCGCCGTTTCGCCACGTCGGCCGAAGTCGTGGTCGCCGACCTGGCCGATGACGACGATCGCGCTCGCGTCGCGGCCAGAGCAGCCCAGGGCATCGAATTCCTCGTGAACAACGCGGGTTTCGCGCATTCGGGTGAGTTCTGGACCCTCGAGCCCGCGGAGCTGCAGGCCCAGCTCGACGTCAACGTCACCTCGGTCCTGCAACTCACCAGGGCGGCCCTGCCGCCGATGGTCGCGGCGGGCGCGGGTTCGATCGTGAATGTGGCGAGCGTGGCCGGGTTGATCCCCGGACGGGGGTCGACCTACTCGGCCTCCAAGGCCTACGTCGTATCCTTCACGGAGGGTTTAGCGGGTGGATTGGTGGGCACCGGTGTCCGCATCCAAGCGCTGTGCCCCGGATTCGTGCACACCGAGTTCCACGAGCGCGCGGGCATCGAGATTAATTCGCTGCACGAGCGCCTGTGGCTCGACGTCGACCAGGTCGTCGACGGGTGCCTGCAGGATCTGGACTCCGGCCGGGTGATCAGCGTGCCCGGCGTGCAGTACAAGGTGCTCACCGCGGTAGCGGGCTTCATCCCGCGCACCCTGGTGGCCCGCATGAATCGCGGACTCTTCAACGCACGCGGAAGGACATGACTTAGATGATCGACCAAGCACGTCAGGCGCTCACGAAGGCCGATCGCGACCAGCTGGCCGCCCTCGTGCGCGAGCTCGCGGTCGTGCACGGCAAGGTGACGCTGTCCTCGGGCAAGGAAGCCGACTACTACGTCGACCTGCGCCGCGCGACCCTGCATCACCAGGCGGCGCCGCTGATCGGGACGCTGCTGCGTGAGCTCGTCGCCGACTGGGACTTCGACGCTGTCGGCGGGCTCACCATGGGCGCCGATCCGGTCGCGATGGCCGTGATGCACGCGCCGGGCCGTCCGATCGACGCCTTCGTGGTCCGTAAGGCCGCCAAGGCGCACGGCATGCAGCGCCAGATCGAGGGCCCCAACATCGTCGGCAAGCGTGTGCTCGTCGTCGAGGACACCACCACCACCGGCAACTCGCCGCTCACCGCGGTGCGCGCGTTGCGCGACGCGGGCGCGATCGTGGTCGGCGTTGCCACCGTTGTCGACCGGGAAACCGGTGCTGACCAGGTGATTGCCGAGGAGGGGCTGGAATATCGATCCATCCTCGGTCTCGACGATCTCGCCCTGGGATAGCCTGAACAACGCCGAACCCGGATGACGACGTGGTCTGTCCGGAAAGTCTGAAGGACGTGTGAGTCACCTGTGGTGAGCATTGCAGTAAACAAAGGTCGCGACAACGTTGCGATGCTCGGGATCGGTGCCTACCGTCCGCAGCGCATCGTCACCAACGCCGAAGTGTGCGAGACCCTCGACTCGACGCCCGACTGGATCTTCGAGCGCACCGGTATCCACAACCGGCGCTGGATCAGTGGCGACGAGACGATCCGGTCGATCGCCGCGGCCGCCGGTGAGCGCGCGCTGAACAACACCCCGATCGATCGATCCAAGATCGGCGCGGTCGTCCTGTGCACGTCGAGCTGGCTCAAGCTCACCCCGCACGGCGCCCCCTCGGTGGCCTTCGACCTCGGGCTCAACGGGGTTGCCGCCTTCGATTTAACGTCCGGCTGCGGTGGCTTCTGTTACGGGCTCGGTGTGGCCGCCGACCTCATCCGCGCAGGCTCGTTCGACTATGTGCTGGTGATCGGCGCCGAGACGATGACCGTCGGCCTCGACCCCACTGACCGCGGCACCGCGATGATCTTCGGTGACGGCGCGGGCGCTGTGGTCGTCGGTCCGGCCGAGGACAACGGCATCTCCCCGACAGTCTGGGGCAGCGACGGTGAGAACGCCGAAGCCATCGCACAGGACGTCGATTTCCTGGAGTACATGAACAAGGCGCAGGCCCTGCAGGGCACCGATCCGGCGGTCGAGGCCGTCGGCCGGATGTCGCTGCACATGGAGGGCCCCAAGGTCTTCCGGTGGGCCGCGGTCACGTTGCCGCGCGCGCTCTCCGCGGCGCTCGAGACCTCCGGCGTGGCCAAGGAGGACATCGAGGTGTTCGTCCCGCACCAGGCCAACGCCCGGATCAACGAGCTGATGAAGAAGAACCTCGGCCTGGCCGAGAGTGTCCCGATCGCCAACGACATCGAGAACACCGGCAACACCTCCGCCGCCTCCGTGCCACTGGCGATCGAGGAAATGCTGGTCACGGGCAAGGCGAAGGGCGGTCAGCTCGCGCTGCTGCTCGGCTTCGGCGCGGGTCTGAGTTACGCGGGCCAGGTAGTGACGCTGCCGCCCGCCCCGAAGGAACCGAGCTTCTGACATGCGAGGGCTGCGCGCCGCTTATCTAGGGGCGGCGGCGGTCACCGTGTTCGGTGCCGTCACCGGCCGCGACCGCCTGCAATGGGTCGCCAAGCCACTGCTGATGCCGCTGCTCGCCGCCGACACGGTGGCCGGCGGCGTCGATCTCGATCCGGCCGAACGCCGGCTGCTGCTCGGCTCGCTGGCCGCCGCGACGGTCGGCGATGTGCTGCTGCTCGACCCCGACGACGACCGCCGCCTCATCGCGGGCGCATCGTCGTTCGCGGTCATGCAAACCGGCTACTCCCTGCTGTGGTGGAAGCGCGGTGCCCGGCCGCGCCCCGAGATCGCCCTCCCGCGCGTGGTGGCCTGGGTCGGTGCGGCGGGCTTGCTGCGCGCCAAAGCCCCGAACCTCGTTCTGCCGCTCACCGCCTACGGCGCGACATTGGGAACGGCCGCGACCCTCGCTTCGGACCCGGCTCTCGCCCCGGATGCGAAAAACATCGCGGGCCTGAACATTCCGAACTCCGACCCGCGCAGTCGCTACGGCGTCGGGGCCCTGCTGTTCACGATCTCGGATGCGCTGATCGTCGTGCGCCGCCTCTTCGCCCGCGACGACCGCACCCGCCGGATCGCCGAGGGCGTCATCCTGGCGACCTACGCCTGCGCGCAATACCTGCTCACTGTCCCGCCTCCCCGTGATCGGGGCCGAACGTAGGATCTCGCACCGGTAGCGTCTCGCGTTCCCGCTCGCCGGTGAGTTCGTGATACTCGGTGTCACACGGCGCTAACTCAGGTGTCGCCGGGCCGCAACACCTCGCGCGCACGCTTCCTAGATGAGTGGGGAAGCGCAGTTCATCGAGGTGCACGGGTATCGCCGGGCGTTCCGGATGGCCGGAACCGGTCCGCCGCTGCTGCTCATCCACGGCATCACCGACAGCTCGGGGACGTGGGCGCCGGTCTTCGACGCGCTCGCCGAGCATTACACCGTGATCGCACCTGACCTGCTGGGCCACGGCGAATCGGACAAACCGCGCGGTGACTACGCCGTGGCGGCCTACGCCAACGGCATGCGCGATCTGCTCAGCATCCTCGGCATCGAGCGGATCACCGTCGTCGGGCACTCGCTCGGCGGCGGTGTCGCGATGCAGTTCGCCTACCAGTTTCCCGAGAAGGTGGAGCGGATCGCACTGGTGTGCCCGGCGGGAATGGGTGCGGGGGTGCACCCCGCGTTCCGGCTCGCGACACTGGCGGGCGCAGGCCCGGCGCTGATGGCGATCACCAGCTGGCCGGTCCGCACCGCGGTGACGGCCGCGGTGCCGATCGTCACCGCACTGGGTGGCCTCGGCCTCGGTCCCGACGCCGAATACGTGCTCCGCCTCTACGGCCACCTCTCCGACTCCGGCGCTCGCAACGCCTTCCTGCGCACCATTCGCGCGGCCGCCGACCGCCGCGGCCAGACGATCACCATGCTCGACCGCGGCTATCTCGCCGCCCACCTGCCCACGCTGGTCGTCGGCGGCACCCGCGACACCGTCATCCCGTCGGGTCACGCGGATCGCGCGCACCGCGCCTTTCCGGGCAGTCGCATCGAAATCTTCGCGGGCGCAGGTCATTTCCCGCATCATTTCGACCCCGACCGCTTCGTCGCGCTGATCCGCTCGTTCATCGAGGAGACCGACCCGGCCGTCTTCGACCCCCTGCGCTGGCAGCGCACCCTCCGCCGCGGTCGCCCGATCGTCGGTCTCCCGTCACCCGCGCCGTCGAACAACCCGGAGCCCGCTGTCGACCCCGCGCGGACGAACGGACACGCCCCGCTCACAGCGCCAGGATGATCCGATCCCGGTCCTGCGGGTCCACCCGAATCGGAACTGTCTGTCCGACAACCATTCTGGGCTTGTGCACCGGCATCACGTCCACCACGATCGTCCCGTGGTAGCTCTCGGACCCGGGCACCGTGAGCTCTACCTCGAACTCGGTGAGCTCACTCGCGTGATCGGTCCGGCTCAACGGGTGCACCCCGTCGATGCGCGCCCACCCCTCGAGCCCGTGCCTGAGCAATCGCCGATCCGCCCGCGTCGGCATCGAAGCCCACGTCATCGCGATCCCGCACGCCGAACCGAACAGCCCGACCATGATCATCACCTGAAACGGTGCGGTGCCCGGCGGCGCGTGCGGAGCCAACCACCCCAACCACACCGCGAGCGCGATCAGATACCCCGCCACGACGCCGATCAGCGCCCGCGAAACTCGCGCATGATCCATCACGCTCACCACCGAAAAGACTCTGTCCCTCCAGGATAAACGGCGATTCGGGGCGGTCGCGATTACGCTTCGGTCATGAGTTACCCGGACAACGGGCCCCAGGGCTACCCGCAGGGCTATCCCCAGGGCTACTACGGCCCGCCGCCCGAGCATCCGCAGGCCACCACGGTCCTCGTCCTCGGCGTGCTCGGCATGTCGCTGTGTGGGTTGTGCGCTCCGTTCGCCTGGCTCAAGGGTCGCGGCGTGCTCGCTGAAATCGATGGCTCCGGTGGGCAGATCGGTGGTCGCACGCAGGTGTACGCCGGCTACATCCTCGGCATCGTCGGTACGTGCTTGCTGGCCTTCACCGTCCTGATCTTCGGCGTCGCCCTGGTGCTGATGATCGTCGGCGCGATGGCCGATTCCTCGTCGTAGCGAGGCCCCGCCTAGCATTGCCGGGTGAATGAAGCAGAGGTCGCGGGCCCGACCGAGTGGGGCGAGCACCCGCACGGCCTCGGTCCGTGGGAGCAGGAATACGACACCCCCGTCCCCACCGACGCGCGCTATGACCCTGTTCTGCTGGCCGAGGGCGACCGCCGCAACGTCGTCGACACCTACCGCTACTGGACCCGCGAGGCGATCGTCGCCGACATCGACGCCCGCCGTTTCCCCTTCCATGTGGCCATCGAGAACTTCGGCCACGACGCCAACATCGGCACCGTCGTTCGTACCGCCAACGCCTTCGCCGCCGCCGCGGTGCACATCGTCGGCAGACGGCGCTGGAACCGGCGTGGCGCCATGGTCACCGACCGCTACCAGCACCTCGTCCACCACAGCGACCTCGCCGAACTGCGTGAGTTCGCCGCGCGCGAGGGCTTGACGGTGGTTGCCGTCGACAATGTGCCCGGCGCGGTCCCGCTCGAGACCGCCGAACTGCCACGCGAGTGCCTGCTGCTGTTCGGCCAGGAGGGTCCCGGCGTCAGCGACGACGCGAAAGACGCAGCGGCCCTGACCGTTTCGATCGCCCAGTTCGGCTCGACCCGCAGCATCAACGCCGGTGTCGCCGCGGGCATCGCCATGCACGCCTGGATCCGTCAACACGCCGACCTGTCTGCGGCCTGGTAACGGAATGGGCACGGAATGTCGGTACCACCTGGCACCATGGAGCCATGACCTCGCGCAGCGGCCGGCGCCCCCAGCCCTCTGATCGCGCCGGATCCGTGCCCACCCCGGCGCTGTGGTCCGAGCGTGCCGACATGGCCGAGTCCGCGATCGTCTCGCGGCATCTGCGGACGCTGTGGGGTTGTCCCGGAACGGAATTGGGTGTTGTCGGCTGGCCGGCGACTCGTCGCGAACGAGCGTTCGCGGGCTGGCACTACTGGTGGCAGGCCCACCTGCTCGACGTCGCGGTCGACGCCGCCAATCGTGTCCCCACCCCCGCCCGCCGCAGGCGCATCGGCGCGATCGCCCGCGGCATCCGGCTACGCAACATCACCGGCTGGACCAATCGCTACTACGACGACATGGCCTGGCTGGCCATTGCCCTGGAACGCGCCGAGCGCACCCAGGAACTCACCTCGGCGCGCAGCGGCCTGCTCGCCCTCGAACAGAAGCTCTACGGCGCCTGGGAACCCGAGGTCGGCGGCGGTATTCCGTGGCGGATCAAATCGGACTTCTTCAACGCCCCCGCCAACGGCCCGGCGGGCATCGCGCTCTTACGCCTCGGCCGGGTGGAGCGCGCCCGAGAGATGGCCGACTGGCTCGACGCCACCCTCCGCGACCCCGAATCCGGCCTGATCCTCGACGGGATACACCTACCCTCGGGCGAGGTCGAACGCCCGGTGTTCAGCTACTGCCAGGGAGTCGTGCTCGGTCTGGAAACCGAGCTGGCCGTGCACACCGACGACGACGAACGTCACATCGAACGAGTCAGCGGCTTGCTGGCCGCGGTGGAAGAACACATGACCACCCGCCTGGTGATCAATGGTGGCGGCGGCGGTGACGGTGGGCTGTTCAACGGCGTATTGGCGCGCTACCTCGCGGTGGTCGCCCTGATGTTGCCCGGCGAGGGCAAACAGGCCGAAACTGATCGGCGCACCGCCGCGGCCATCGTCAAAGCCTCGGCCACCGCCGCCTGGGCCAATCGGCTCGAGTTCGAAGGCGAGCCGCTGTTCGGATTCGACTGGAGCAAGCCGGCCAGGCTGCCGGGCGGCACCGCGGGCGCGGGCAAATTCACCGCGGGCGGTTCGGTGACGGCCTCGGCGGTGCCCGAACGCGACCTGTCCGTGCAGCTGGCCGGCTGGATGTTGATGGAAGCGGCCTACCAGGTCACCGCGGCCGGGCTGTAGCTCAGCGCTCGGACTCGACCGCGACGCTCGGCTCGAGGTCGTAATCCTCGACCGGCCGCGCCATCTCCTGGCGATAGTGCCGGATACCGAGGACGGTGCCGACGATCAGACCGACGACCAGCGTGCCGATCACCGCGGGCATCAGCCACGGAACCTGTTCGAGGAACTCGCCCGCGTAGTACCCGATCAGCAACAGCACCGGCGCCCAGATAACCGCGCCGAGCGTGCTGGCGACGGTGTAGCGCCGATGATCCATCCCGGCCGCACCCGCCACCATCGGGCACAGCGTGCGCACCCACGGAATCCAGCGGGCCACCAGTACCGCGAGGAACCCGTGCCGTTCGAGCAGATCGGTGACCTTGGCCAGATTCTTGGTGTTGATATATCGGCCGTTCTTGCGCGCGACCAGGCGGTGCCCGGTTCGCGCCCCGACGACATAACCCACCTGATTGCCCGCGATCGCGGCGAGCATGGTGCCCACCGACAACGCCCAGACCTGCGCTTCGCCATTGGCGTGCGAGGCGAGCACGATGCCCGCGGTGATCAGCATGGAATCACCGGGCAGGAACAGCCCGATGATGAACGCGCATTCGAGAAAGACGAAAACTAGCACCACCGTGCAGACCACAGCGGGGCCTGCTGAGATCAGCGGATCGAAGCTGCCCATAGCGAGGGTCGACGGTACTGCGGTCACAGGGATCAGTGCGTCTCGTTCGTCGAAGCAGCCAGCTCGCCGCTCTCCGCCGACGCGCCCGGTGCGTTGCGGCGCTCGAGCACCTTCTTACCGACCGTGATGATCGCGGGCAGGATCGAGACGAACACGATCAGCAGGAAGATTCCCTCGATGTGGTCGCGGATGAACGGCACATTGCCGAGGAAGTAGCCGAGGATCGTGACGCCGCCACCCCACAGGACCGCGCCGACGATGTCGAACGCCACGTACTTGCGGTAGCTCATCTGCGACACACCGGCCAGCACCGGCATGAACGTGCGCACGATCGGCACGAACCTGGCCAGGATGATGGTCTTGGGGCCGTGCTTCTCGAAGAACTCGTGTGTCTCGGTGACGTAGTGCTTCTTGAAGAAGCGGCTGTCTTCCTTCTTGAAGATGGCCGGACCGATCTTTCGGCCGATCCAATACGCACACTGGTCGCCGAGGAAGGCTGTGAGAATCACCAACGGCACGAGGACCCAGATCGAGAGGGTCGAGCCCGGTTGCGCGGCGAGCATGCCGCCGGTGAACAGCAGCGAGTCACCTGGCAGCAACGGGAACAGCAAACCGGTCTCGATGAAGACAATCGCCAGGATGGCGGGCAGCACCGCGTTCGCGAGCCAGGTCTCCTGGAGTAGATACATCGGGTCCAGCAACTGGGTCAACGCAAGGTTGGTCGTCACCGCATCGGATACCGCCAGCAAAGTCACGGCCCCCACAGTACCGGTCCGATCTGTGACATGAGTGCCCTGCGGGTGAACCTCAGCCCACCGGGTGATCTCGCGTTCGCCTTCCTAATTTAGGGTGTGGCCTGACAGAATTGGTTTTTGCTCCCCACAAGACGGAGGTCACTGCTGTGCCTATCGCGACCCCGGAGGTCTACGCCGAGATGCTCGGCCGGGCCAAGGCGCACTCGTTCGCGTTCCCGGCTATCAACTGCACGTCGTCGGAGACGATCAACGCCGCCATCAAGGGCTTCGCCGACGCGGGCAGTGACGGCATCATCCAGTTCTCCACCGGTGGTGCCGAGTTCGGCTCCGGTCTGGGCGTGAAGGACATGGTCACCGGCGCGGTGGCACTGGCCGAGTTCGCGCACATCGTCGCCGCGAAGTACGACGTGACGATCGCGCTGCACACCGACCACTGCCCCAAGGACAAGCTGGACACCTATGTGCGTCCGCTGATCGCGATCTCGCAGGACCGCGTGAACGCCGGCCTGAACCCGCTGTTCCAGTCGCACATGTGGGACGGCTCGGCCATCCCGATCGACGAGAACCTCGAGATCGCCCAGGAGCTGCTGAAGGCCTGTAAGTCGGCCAACATCATCCTCGAGGTCGAGATCGGTGTGGTCGGCGGCGAGGAAGACGGCGTCGAGGCCGAGATCAACGACAAGCTCTACACCTCGCCCGAGGACTTCGAGAAGACCATCGCCGCGCTCGGCGCGGGCGAGAACGGGCAGTACCTGCTGGCCGCCACCTTCGGCAACGTGCACGGTGTGTACAAGCCGGGCAACGTGGTGCTCAAGCCCGAGGTGCTGGCCGAGGGGCAGCGCGTCGCGGCCGAGAAGCTGGGCCTCGAGTCCGGTGCGCAGCCGTTCGACTTCGTGTTCCACGGTGGTTCGGGCTCGCTGAAGTCCGAGATCGAGGACTCGCTGCGCTACGGCGTGGTGAAGATGAACGTCGACACCGACACCCAGTACGCCTTCACCCGCCCGGTCGCCGGTCACATGCTCGCCAACTACGACGGTGTGCTGAAGATCGACGGCGAGGTCGGCAACAAGAAGGTCTACGATCCGCGCAGCTACCTGAAGAAGGCCGAGACCTCGATGGCCGCGCGCGTGACCGAGGCCTGCAACGACCTGAAGTCGGCCGGACGCTCCGTGAGCAGTTTCTGATTTTCGTACCAACCAACGGGGCCCGAGCTCATGAGTCTTGATGTCCGTGTGCTCGGGCCCGTCCGACTGCTCGTCGGCGGCGAGCCGGTAGCGGTCGGCGGGCCCAAGCCGCGCGCCCTCCTTGCCGCGCTCACCGTCAATCGGCGGCGCGCGGTGTCTTCTGCTGTGCTCGCCGAGATGGTCTGGAACGAGGACCCGCCGGATTCCTACGCGGCCAGCCTGCAGGTGTTCGTGTCGAACATCCGTAAAGCGCTGCGCAACGCCGGGATCGATTCCGCGCAGGTGCTGCGGACCGAGGGTGCGGGTTATCGGCTCGAAATCCCCGATACCGCATGCGATCTCGGACGTTTCGAGAGTGCGCGCGAAGCGGGCTCGCGGTGTCTGGACGTCGGTGACCACCCAGGTGCCGCCAACCTTTTCGGTGCGGCGCTGCGGGAATGGACCGGGCGGGCACTGGCCGACCTGGCCGGATTGCAATTCGCCGACGGGTTCGCCACCGCGATGAACGAGGAGCGGCTACTGGCCGTCTCCGCGCGCGTCGATGCGGAAATCGCCTGTGGCCGGGCGTCGTCGGTGATCGGCGAGTTGGTGTCGATGACCAACGAGCATCCGCTGCGCGAGCCGCTGTGGGGGCAGTTGATCACCGCGCTGTATCTGTCCGGGCGGCAGGCGGACGCGCTGGAGGCGTGCCGGCGGGTGCGCAACGTGCTGGCCGAGGAGCTGGGAATCGACCCGGGGGCCGCGCTGATCGAGCTGGAGCGGCAGGTGCTGCGCCAGGAGCCGTTGAATGTGCTGGCGTCCAGGCGATCTGACCAGGTGGCCGCGGCGATGACCGAGACCGTCACCGAGGTGCCGCAGTCGATTCGCAACGGCAATCTGCGGTTCGCCGATGGGCGGACGCTGCCGATTCCCCACGGGGGGATCAGGATCGGCCGGATGACGGATAACGAACTCGTTCTCGATGATCCGAAAGCGAGCCGGTATCACGCGCACATCATGCCCAGCCGTGCCGGGCTGCTGATCAAGGATCTGCACTCGGCCAACGGGGTTTATGTCAACGAGGTGCCGATCGACAACGGGGCACTGCTGGCCGACGGGGACGTAATCCGTATCGGCGGAACGGTTCTGGTGTTCATCGCGGTGAAGTAGGGGTGGGTCCGCTCGGCCTGGGTCGACGGTCGGGTGCGGCGCAGCTCGATTGATTGCCACTCGGGATCAGGGGCTGGTCACCGCGCTCTGTCGGTTGGCTCGGTAGCGGCCAGGAGTACTGCCGATGATGTTCGTGAAGGCGGTGATGAAGCCGCTGGGGTTGGCCCATCCGCAGGCGTAGGCGGTTCGAGTGATGTCGTATCCATCGGCGAGAAGCACGAGGGCGTGGTAGATGCGTAGCTGGGTGCGCCACTCGTAGAAGGTCATGCCGAACTCGTTGTGTAACAGCCGGCTGAGGGTGCGGGCGCTGGCACCGATCGCCCTGCCGAGCTCGGCCATCGAGCTGTTGTCCGCCGGGTTGTCGGACAGTTTTCGCGCGAGGGCCCGCAGGCGGTCGTCCCGTGGTTCCGGCAGGTAGAGGGGCTGCTCCTGCGTCTCTCTGAGTTCGTCGACGAGGACCCGAAGGAGACGGGTGCGCGCCGAAGGGCTATAGCCCGGCGCGGCGTCGCCGTATATGTGCGGCCCGGTCAGGGCGAGCAGGAGCTCACGCGCGAGGTCGGTGGCCGAGAACACCGCAGGCCGGTCCGGTATGCGCCTGGCCAGGGACGCCGAGACGAAGACGATCCGCATGTCCGTGTTGCCGTGGGCGCTGTGCCGGTGGGTGATTCCAGCGGGTGTCCACGCAATCCGGTCGGCGGGAACGATGGAGATGCCGTGGTCGGTGTGGACGGTCAGAACGCCGGTGGCAGCGTAGACCAGGTGCCCGCGTGCGTGCGACTGCACGGAGCTGGAGCCGCCCGACAGCCACAGGTGTCGTCCGCCGGACGGCCACACAAGCGAGGTCACGCCCGTGGGATCGGTCGGTTGGCGAGGAACGGGCATCAGGAGGCAGTTTATCGGTGGCGCGCCGGCCTGCGGAAGTGGTGATCTGGTCTGGTCCTTCGTGAGTGATCCAAAAAGGGAGATCTGCCATGGCAACGTTCATCCTCGTCCCCGGCGCGTGGCACGGCTCCTGGACGTTCGAGGCGGTGACTCCGCTGCTGGAGGCCGCCGGGCACACCGTCCACGCCCTGACCCTGACGGGACTGCGGCCCGACGAGGATGACCTGACTGTGGCACGCGCCAACCTCGACACACACGCCGATGACGTCGTGCGCCTGCTGGAGACCGCGCAGATCACCGCCGCGACGCTCGTCGGACACAGCTATGGCGGGATGGTGATCTCAGCCGCGGCCGACCGCGCCGCGGGCCGCATCTCGCGTCTGGTTCATCTCGACGCCTACGTTCCGCGCGACGGCGAATCGTGTTGGTCCTTGACCACCGAGGCCTACCGGCAGTCGTTCGTCGATGGCGCGGCAGACACGGGTTACGCCGTGCGCCCACCGTTTCGGGCCCCGCACGGCGGCGAACCTCGCCGCCGCCCCCACCCACTGGCCTCCCTTGTCCAGAGAATCCGACTCACCGGCGCCGTCGATCGCATCCCCCGGCGCGACTTCATCTATTGCTCCGGGTGGGAAGACGACACTCCCTTCGCCGGACTCCGCGCCCGGCTCCGAGCCGCGCCCGGCTGGCACGTCCACGACATCCCATCCGGCCACCACGCGATGCGCGAGGCCCCAGGTGCCGTCGCCGACCTACTGCTGAGGTGAAGAGTGGGCGTGCCGCACCGCAACAGCCCGCCGACCGCAGAAGGTCCGAGCGGCCGGTGGGGCTGCGTGCACCCAGGAGTCGTGGGAGCGGGCCGGGTGGTGGGTTACGTCAGGCGGATTTCGGCTGCCGCTCGGCCGAAGAGCTTGCGGCCCTCCGAGATTCCGCTCAGCAGGACGGTTGCCGCGCGGCGATCGCTGTCGATCGACTTGATCTTTCCGGAGAATTCGATGACGCCTGCCTCGGCGGGGGGAACCGGAACGAATCCCGAGAAGCGGACGCTCAGTTTCTCGATGGCGGTCGGGTCGCCCAGCCAGTCGGTCAGGTACTGCGCGGCCAGGCCCATGGTGAGCAGGCCGTGCGCGACCACGGTGGGGAGCCCGGCCAGTTCGGCGGCGCGGTCGCTGAAGTGGATCGGGTTGGGGTCGCCGGAGACGCCGGCGTAGTTGGCCAGGTCGCCGCGAGTCAGGCGGGCGGTGGCGGGGGGAAGTTCGGTTCCCTTTGTCAGAGAGTCGAATTCGGGGGTGGTGTTGACCGCGACGGTTTCGCGCGCGGGGAGTGCGGGGGCAGGGCCGGTGTGGCGGATCAGGAGATCACCCGCGCCGACGCCGCCGATGGTGTCGGGGCGCGGGTGCATGCTGATGTTCTCGACGGCCTCGACGATATTGGGGTCGACCTCGATGCCGCGGCGGGCCACGATCGTGGTGGTGCCCTGCACGGCGACCTGGTCGTGCTGGTTGCGCAGCTTGAAGCCGACGTTGATGAAGTCGTTGTCGCCGAACTGGCGGATCGACTCGATCTCGATCTCGGTGCTGATCCGGTCGCCCGCCAGCATCGGGTGGAACAGCTCGAAGACCTGGTCGGTCTGCAGCACCTGCGACAGGTCGTACTCGGTGAGCACGCTGTCGAGCAGGGCGCGGGTGGCGGTCATGCCGATCACCGACGCGAAGGTCGGCGGGGCGATCACCCCGTCGTAGCCGAGCTTGCGCGCGTCGACTTCCTGCTGATGGGCGGGGTGCAGATTCTGCACCGCGCGAGCGAATTCCCGGATCTTCTCGCGGCCGACTTCGTAGTGATCGCGGAACGCGAAGCGCTGACCGACCAGCGTCGCATCCGGGACCACAGCATCGATGTCCGGCTGCTCCACTGTCTGTTCCCTGCTCATGATCCGGAAAACTCTACTTGTTCACCCATCTGGATCACCAGTTATGTGTGACCCGTCATAGCAGGCAGAACTGCCCACTACGACGGGTCTACGCACGATCAGGGAGTGCCCGCGGGATCACACACCTTCCAGCTACCGTCGGTGCGCTGCAGGTCGAACGTCCGCGCGGTCCGTTTCGACGGATCCGCCGTGGTGTACACCGTGGCCTGGGCCAGGGCGGTGTCACCGGTGATCCGGACCGCGTCCACGCTGTCGACGACCGGAATGGAACCGCGCTCGGTCGAGACGTCGTGCACGCCCTTGAACTGCTCGGGACTGATGCCCTGATAGAACGTGTGCAGCTCGCCACACGTGCTCGCCCGCAGGTCCTCCAGGTCACCGCTGCGCAGCGCGTCGGTGTAGTCCCCGATCACCGCTTTCACCTGTCCCTCGGGCGAATCGTCCGCACCGCCCATCAGTGCCACGACCGTCGCGATCAAGGCGACGACCAGCACCGCGGCGCCACCGGCAGCCAGCAGCCACTTCTTGGACCGCTCGGCGCCGGGCGCACCGGCCTCCTCGCCCTGCGCGACCCCGATCCGCTGCGGCGGCGCCACCTGCCGCTGACCCTCGGCCAACTGCTGGGCGGGTCGAGTCGGCTGGATATCCGCGGGCGAAGGCGCCGATCCACCTGTCCGCTGCGGCGCACCCGGGCCGCGAGGCGGCGACGGCTGAGTCTCCTCGACTCCCTGCTGGTCCGAATCGGCCGCGGCGGTGCCACCGGGGGACTGGTTGCCCGCAGCCGCGAGTCCTGACAGACCGGCCGCAGCGGGCCCGAACTGCTGGGGACCGGCGGGTCCTCGCTCGCCGGTAGCCGCCGGGCCCTGCTGACCGGCGGGCCCGTGCTGGCTTCGGCCCTGTTGTCCTGGACCGACAGGCCCGGGTCCGCCGGGCCGCGAGCCGGCAGGCCCTTGCTGGCCGCGTGCTGGTCCCTGCCCGTATTGGCCGGGACCCGACGGTCCCTGCTGTCCCGGACCCGCGGGGTGCTGTCCGGGGCCGGTAGGACCGCCGAGCCCGGGCTGTCCGGCCTGTCGGGGACCGGCGGGACCGCGGGGCGTATTCGGCGGCGGCGTCATCGCGGGCCGCCCACCGGCGGGTGGCACCACCCGGTCGGTTCCGCCCGGCCCGGCGGTCTTCGCCCGCTGCACCGGCATCGCGGTGGTCGGCGCATCCGCCGCACTCACCGTCCGCATCGCCACAGTCCGATCCTCGGACCCGGAGCCCGCGTCCTCGGGCCCACTGGTCTGGAACTTCTCGGTCGAGTCGACATCAACCGGCTTGTCGCCCCGCGAGTCACCCTGTCCCGCAACAGCACCGGACTGCACGGCCCCGGACCCTGCTGCCCCGGACCCGGCGGCTGCGGACCCGGCGGCTGCGGAACCTGCTGCCCCGGACCCTGTGGCCGCGGACCCTGTGGCTACGGACCCTGCCGCCGCGGACTGTGCGGCCGTGGATCCTGCTGCCCCGGACCCTGTGGCTGCGGACCCTGTCGCCGCGGACCGTGCGCCTGCTGCCTCGGCGTCCGCCGATTGCTCGGCAGGTGAGGGTGCGGTGCTCGCGGGCCGTGAAGCTGTGGATCCGGTGGTCGTGACCGAGTCGGCTTCGTTGTTCGTCTTCGCCGCGGCGGTCTGGTCGTCCTTCTGCTCTGCGGTGGCGGACGCATTCGAATCAGCTTCGGCTGCGGTCCCTTCCGCGGAGCTGTCGCCGTCCTGCGCCCGTGTGTCGGAGCTGTCCTCGGCGTTCGACGTCGAGCCTCGCGCATCCGACGTCTCGTCGGATCCGCCGCTCGCCGCCGCCGCGGCACCTGCGGCGACGGCGCCTGCCGCCGCTGCTCCCACCACCGCGCCACGTGCGGTGGTGTCATTCGGTGTGGGTTCGTCGCCGTACTCCGCATCCGACGCCGCCGCGAGATCGGCCCTGTTCATCGCGGCAGTCGGCACATCGGCCTGAGCCGATTTCGCCTGGGAGCCACCCATTTTCACCGTGCGGTCATCTGCCGAACCCCCGCGCCCCACCGACGGGTTCCGCCCGGGAATCGGCATCGCGGTCGTCGGCGCGTCCGGTCCGGCGATGTCGGAACCCTGCTCGTCCCGAGCCGCTGGGCCCGAAACCTTCGCTCGGTCGTCCCGGCTCCCGCCGGGCAACCCCTTCGACAATCCGGCCAACGGCGAGCCGCCGTCAGCTGAATCCTGTTCCGCCCCTTGGTCCGCTGATCGGCCATTCGATCCCGAGGGCGCGTTCCCCTGCCGCCCGGCGGAAGGCGAGCCACCACCGGGTCCGCCGACTCGCGCCTCGCCACCCGATCCGGCGGGCTGCGATCCACCGCTCACATTGCTCGGTGCGCCCGCCTGCCGAGCGCCGGGCGCACCGGCGTTTCCACCCTCGACGCGAGGTCCACCGGCCCGCTGCGAATCTGGACCACCGCCCGGTCCGTACCCCGGATTCGGTCCACCACCTTGAGGGCTGGGCCCGCGCCCCGCTTGCGGCGATCCCGGGCCACCCGGCCCACGGCCCGCGGGCGGTCCACCCGCTTGCGCTGAACTGGGCCCGCCGCTCGGTCCGCGTCCCGCCTGCGGTCCACCCGCTTGCGGCGAACCCGGGCCGCTCGGCCCGCGTCCCGCTGGTTGTCCACCTGGCTGCTGCGAACCGGGACGACCGCTCGGCCCGAAACCCGCCTGGGGTCCACTCGGCCCGCGTCCCACGTGTGGTCCGCCGCCCTGCGGCGAACCGGGCCCGCCGGCCGGGCCCGCGGCACGCGGCCCGTTCTGGCCCGAATACGGTTGTGCACCGGGCGTATTGCCCGGGCGGCCTGAAGGTTGTTGAGTACCAGCAACATTGCCCGGCTGTCCCGTTCCCGGCCGCGCCCCACCGGGCGTGAACCCCGGGCGGCCCCACGACTGCTGTGCACCCGGTCCCGAAGACTGTTGCCCGCCAGGCACAGTGCCTTGTCGCGCGGAACCCTGTCCGGCGCCGGGCGCAGTGCTGTCCGGCCGCCCACCAGCGGCGTTACCCTGCGGCGCGCGAGGTCCTTCTTGTACAGATCCACTCTGCGCCCGCGATCCACCGGAAGCCAAGGGCCCACCCGGGCGCTGAGGAGCACCGGGTGCATCGGGACCACTCGGGCGCTGAGCACCACCAGGTGTATCGGGACCACCCGGGCGCTGAGCACCTCCGGGTTGATCGCCCTGCCCCGCGGCGGGCTGCGTCCCACCGGAACGTGCGTCCTGCACGCGCGCACCGTCATCGGGTCGACCCGGCAGATCTCCTCGCCGGATCACCACGGTCTCATCAGGACCCACCGGCGGTCTCGTCGCCCGGTCCGGCTCGGTGACCGACTCCGGTGCGCCGGGAGGGGACGCGGACGAATCGTCACGCTGGCCGGGCGCGCCGGGACCGGCGGACTCTGCTGCCGGGTTGTTCTCGTCGGTCGGGTCGGACACCTCTGTACCCCTCGCTCAGGCTCGAACGTTGCACTCTGCGCTCAGCCTAATAGGCACAGCGGCGAAGCGGTCCCAAGTCTCGCGCGCACGGCGGCGGCGAAGAGACAGGCAGGCTCCCGAGGTGCGACCGCCGAGTGGTCGCGAGCTTGCGCGCGCGATCGGAGCGAAGGGCGACAGCCGACGTCGCAGGGCGGGGTTCCGGGCGTGCCGCGCACAGCCCGAGCGACGGTGAAGGCATGCGTGACGGGCGCTGCGCGGGCGAGACCGCCGGTCGCTGAGCGGCGGGCCGGTCGGCGACTGCCACAGCCTCGGTGCACAATGAACCCATGACCTCCTTCGGTGACCTGCTCGGACCGCAGCCGGTCCTCCTTCCCGAACTGATCGACGCCGAGGACGCCATTGCCGCGGGCACCGACCCGGTCGATGTCGCCGCGCAGTTCCCGGCCGCGTCGATCGCGTGGGCCCAGCTGGCGGAAGCCGCTCTGCAGCGCGCCGGCGGCGAGGTGAACCACGACACCGTCGCGGCATACGCCTTCGCCCGCACCGGCTACCACCGCGGCCTCGACCTGCTGCGGCGCAACGGCTGGAAGGGTTTCGGCCCCGTCCCGTGGAGTCACGAACCCAACCAGGGCTTCCTGCGCAGCGTCGGCGCGCTGGCGAGCGCCGCGAAGACGATCGGCGAGACCGAGGAGTACGCGCGCTGCCTCGACCTGCTCGAAGACTGCGACCCGCGCGCGGCGAACGAACTCGGCCTGGACTGAGCCAGTGGCCGGGTCCGAGTCGTAGGTGAGCGAACACAAGCCTTTCGTCGCTGTTGCCACTCCGGTTGTCGCGGCCGCCAAGGTCAGCACCGTCGGCCGGTACCGGGCGTCGATCGAGCGCCTGCGGCTCTCGGCGATTCCGATCATCCAGTGCGCGCTCGGCGCCGGGCTGGCGTGGTTCATCGCCCACAACCTCGTCGGCCACATCGAACCGTTCTTCGCGCCGACCGCCGCGGTGGTCTCCATCGGTATCTCGTTCGGTGCGCGAGTGCGCCGGTCGGTGGAACTGGTGGTGGGCGTCGCGGTCGGCATCGGCATCGGCGACCTGTTCATCGCGCAGGTCGGGACCGGCGTCTGGCAGGTGGCCCTGGTGGTCGGCGGCGCCATGTCGGTGTCGGTCTTTCTCGGCAGCGGCGCGCTCATGACCATGCAGGCGGCGGGTTCGGCCGTGCTGGTCTCGACCTTGAATCAGGCGCCCGGCGCGGGTCCGAACCGCATGATCGACGCCTTGATCGGCGGACTCGTCGGTGTGGTGATGGTCGCGCTGATCCCCCTGCACCCGGTGCGCCGCGCCCGCGAACACGCTGCCGGCGTGCTGTCGGTGATGAGCAAATCGATGATCACCTGCGCCGAGGGCCTGCTCGAACAGAACTCGACGAAGGTCTCCGACTCGCTGTCGGCGGTGCGCGACACCCAGCCCCAGATCGACGCCCTGCGCGACGCGCTCGCGGGCGGCCGTGAGATCAGCCGCATCTCACCGCTGTACTGGAACTCCCGAAAGCGTTTGGAACGCATCCACAACGCGGCCGATCCGCTCGACAACGCCGTTCGCAATACCCGCGTGCTGCTGCGCCGTTCGCTCACTCTGGTCCGCGACGACGAGGTCCTCGATCCGCGCCTGATCGACCTGGTCGATCAGCTGGGCCACGCCACCGACGTGGTCCGCAAGATGATGCTGGCCGATCCGGGCGAGCAACCCGATCAGGCCGAAGCTCTCACCTCGTTGCGCGGCGTCGCCAAGGCTGCCCGCCCCGAACTCGTTGTCGGGGCGGGATTGTCGGCGCATGTCGTGTTCGCGCAGCTGCGCTCGATCGTGGTGGATCTGATGGTGGTGTGCGGAATGCAGCGCATCTCGGCGATCGCCCTGCTTCCGCCCACTGTGCCCAATCCGTATGTGACGCCCGAGGAGTGACTTCAGTTGCCGACGGGGGAAACGCGTGGGCGCCCCGATCGCAGCGAGAAACGCTTGCGATCGAAATCCCACGCCCGGTAGATCGGCCACTGCGAGGTGTGCATGATCCAGGCGCCGGTGATCACCGCGCGGTGGAACGGCACGATGGCGTAGCCCTGATTGGCGATGGTCTGCAGGCCGCGCAATTGGTACTGCCACCACACGTCCGGCGGGGTCTTGCGACGGCGCGCGGAGATCTCGGCCCGCAGCGTCGGCAGCTGGTCGATGCGCAGCTTCGCCTTCGACAGGCACAGCGCCAGGTCGAGGTCTTCGTGCAGGTCGCGACGGGTGGTGGTGGCGGCACGCACCTGGTCCCACGCCGAGCGCCGGATCGCCATATTGGCGCCGTGCACATTGCCGACGGGCTGGGTCTTGATCATCCCCAGCCGTTCCTGGCCGCCGATCGCGGCCGCGAGGAAGATGCCGATGGGGGAGTCGTGATAGGTGCTGATGCCGGTCACCGCCATGGTGTCCGAGTAGGAGTCGAGGTGGGCGCGCACGGTGGCGCCCCACTCGGGGGAGACGAGGGTGTCGGCGTCGATGCGGCCGAGGTAGTCCCCGCGAGCCTTGTCGAAGCCGGTGTTGCGAGCGAACGCGACGCCGGGCTGCGGCTCACAGATCAGCTCGATCTTGGGATGTCGGGTGGCGAGTTCGGCGACGATCTCGCGGGTGTTGTCGGTGCTGCCGTTGTCGACGACGACGATCTCATCGATCGTGTCCTGGTCGACGAGGCGCTCGAGGCATGCGGTGATGCCCGCTGCTTCGTCGAGCGCCGGGATGACGACGGACAGGACAGCGGACGATCCGGTGGAGCTCATACGCAATTTCCGTTCCAGGGTCGATGCTGACCCGAGGCTAACGCCAGAATCGGGTCAATTGGCCACCATAGGCGGCCCACACCTCAGGTACCCCGGACAGTTCGAACAATGCGTAAACACCGTTGAAAAACACCTGACTCAGCGGGGTGAAAAAGATGACAGCGAACAGGATCAACATGCCGTAGGGCTTGAACTGATCGAGCGAGCGCCGGGTCTGGTAACTCAGCGACGGCTCGATGATGCCGTAGCCGTCCAGCCCCGGCACCGGCAGAATGTTCAGCAGAAACGCCGTGATCTGCAGAAACGCCAGAAAGCTGAGCCCGCACCAGAACGCGGGATGCTCGGCGACCGAGCCGAAAGCCCGGATCACGATCAGCAGCACCACCGCGCACAGCGCGTTCGACGCGGGTCCGACCGCGCTCACCAGGCGCTGCACACTCGTCTTGAACCGTGTCGTGTCCACATACACCGCACCGCCGGGCAACCCGATGCCACCGAGCGCGATGAACACCAGCGGCAGACCGATCGACAGCACCGGGTGGCTGTACTTCAGCGGATTCAGCGTGAGATACCCACGCACCTCCACCTCGTGATCGCCTGCCCGCCACGCCACATACGCGTGGGAGAACTCGTGCAGGCACAAACTGATGATCCAGCCGAACACCACGAGCACGAAGACGCCGACCTTGGCGCGCACCGAATCGATGTCGGCGTCCCAGGCGAGCGCACCGCCGCCCACGGTGATCAGGACGATCAGCAGGAAAACCGGGCTCGGCCGGACCGCGCTGTGCCCGGACCGCCGATCCGAGGGGAAGGAATAGGTCATCGCACCAATAGCCAGGGTTGTTCGAATCGATAGAAGGTCGAGCGGGGGACGGTGCGTTCGGCGGTGATCCCGTCGCGGGTGACGACCGCCCCCGGCGTCCCGAGCTGGGCGGCGCGGCCGGACACCCAGGTGCGCTTGCGCAGGCCCTTGCGCACTCGCGCGCGGACGCCGGGCATGGTCATCGTGGGCGAGATCAGCATCGTGGTGACCTTGCCGGTGAACAGCAGCGTGTCGTCGACATAGGCTTCGCCCTCGAGCTTCGCGCCGTCCACACCGGTGATGCTCGCGCGGCCGACCAGCACGGTGCCGGTGTCGTCGCGGATCAGCGGGGTCTCGATCGCCCGGCCCTCTACCGCTCGCTTCGCGGCGCCGTTGCCGGTTCCGGTCTGATAGACCCGCGAGGCGTAGGTGGTGTCGACCGGGACGAAACCGACTTCGACGTGCAATCGCTCGGTGCGCATCAGATGGGTGAGCACGGCCGCGAGCGAGGCATCGGCGCCGAGCACGATCAGGCGCGGCAGGCTGTCGGCAGCCAGCACCGGAAGCAACTCGTCGATCACCGCGACATCGGGGACACGCCCGGTCTGGGTGTTGGGTAACGAGGAGAGCGCGATCGGGACCGGCATTTCACCGCATCGGAGAACGTGGGTACTCAAACTGCGGTACACCCTCCTCGGTCACGCAAAATCACTGCCGACTGGTAACCGTAACCGATCAGGGCAGGTGCGGTAGGGCGGGGTCGAACCGCTCCGGCGGGGCAGGTCGACGGGACCTGATCAGGCGTCGGCTAGACTGTGTCTCCGGCCACCGCCTCAGTACGGCAGGTAGCTGCAGTGCCGCGTGTGCTGCCGTCGATCTGTAGGAGACTCCGAAATGCCGGCAATCGTCCTCATCGGTGCCCAATGGGGCGACGAGGGTAAGGGCAAAGCTACAGACCTGCTCGGTGAGCGGTTGCAGTGGGTGGTCCGATACCAGGGCGGCAACAATGCCGGCCACACGGTGGTTCTTCCCAATGGCGACAAGTTCGCGCTGCACCTGATTCCGTCCGGCATCCTCACCCCCGGTGTGAAGAACGTCATCGGTAACGGTGTCGTCGTCGACCCGGGCGTGCTGCTCGACGAACTGGCCGGTCTGGAAGAGCGCGGAGTCGACACCTCCGGCCTGCTGCTCTCCGCTGACGCGCACCTGATCATGCCGTATCACGTGGCCATCGATAAGGTCACCGAACGCTTCCTCGGCAACCGCAAGATCGGCACCACCGGTCGCGGTATCGGTCCCTGCTACCAGGACAAGGTCGCCCGCGTCGGCGTCCGGGTGGCAGACGTGCTCGACGAGAAGATCCTCACCCAGAAGGTCGAAGCCGCCCTGGAGTTCAAGAACCAGGTGCTGGTCAAGATCTACAACCGCCGCGCGCTCGACCCGCAGCAGGTGGTGGACGAGGTGCTCGAGCAGGCCGAATCGTTCAAGCACCGCATCTCCGACACCCGGCTCGAGCTGAACCTGGCGCTCGAGCGCGGCGACACCGTGCTGCTCGAAGGCTCGCAGGGCACGCTGCTCGACGTCGACCACGGCACCTACCCGTTCGTCACCTCGTCGAACCCGACCGCGGGTGGCGCGGCGGTGGGTTCGGGTATCGGACCGAACAAGATCGACACGGTGCTCGGCATTCTCAAGTGCTACACCACCCGCGTCGGCTCCGGCCCGTTCCCGACCGAGCTGTTCGACAACTTCGGTGAGTTCCTGGCCAAGAACGGCGGCGAGGTCGGTGTCACCACCGGTCGTGCGCGGCGTTGTGGCTGGTTCGACGCGGTGATCAGCCGGTACGCCACGCGCGTCAACGGGGTCACCGATTACTTCCTCACCAAGCTGGACGTGCTGTCCGGGCTGGATACGGTGCCGATCTGCGTGGCGTACGAGATCGACGGCAAGCGGGTCGAGCAGATGCCGACTACGCAGACCGAGTTCCACCACGCCAAGCCGATCTACGAGGAGCTGCCGGGTTGGTGGGAGGACATCTCCCACGCCCGCACCTTCGAGGAGCTGCCCGCCAACGCCCAGGCTTACGTGCTGCGGCTGGAAGAGCTGTCGGGTGCGCGGATCTCGTGCATCGGTGTGGGTCCGGGTCGCGACCAGACGATCGTTCGGCACGACGTGCTCGGGTGATGTGAGCCTGGGAAACCAGTCGGAGGTCCGGTGCCGGTTACGGCACCGGACCTTTGTTTTGGGTGGGGTTCCGAGTATCGGTACTGGTCAGGGCGGTGTGCGCGAATTATGTGGACTCGCTATCGATTTGTGGCATCCAGCTGGCTAACGCTATCGTCGCGGGGCGGCACGCGGGGACGTGCCGTTCTCCTCGAGTGTTAGCGGGTGTCGGCGTGATCCGTCGGTCTGTGAATGTGAACTCTTCGACGGTGCGGCGGGTCGCTCGGCCGGTGATCGGGGTGGTGCCCATGGCGTTGGCCCTCGCCTGTGCGGGCGTCGCTATCGCGGTGCCGCAGCCGGGTGTGAATGTGGCTCCGGTGCAGCCGGGTGTCACCACCGAGTCGCCTGCCGACGAAGGCGGTCGCTCGGATCTGGCGAAGTTCGACGGTCCGGATTCGCTCGGGCATCTCACGCCTGAGCGTCCGGAGTCGCGCCCGGTGCCGGAGTACACCACCCCGGCCCCGCCGATCGTCATCGAGGAGCTCCACCTTCCGGAGCCGGTCGAGCCGGTGGCCCCGATCGCCCCGCCCGAGCGGACACTGCGCATCGGCGACTTCACCAGCCCGGTCCCGGACGAGGTTCCGAACGACGTCCTCGATGGTGTGAACGGCACCGCCGCCGACGCCGAAGCCGCGATCGCCACCCAGGGCCGCTCGGTCGGCATCAACCCGAGCCGCTCGGACAAGATCGCCGCGGCGACCGTCGGTGGCGCGCTGGCCGGAGCCGCGATCGCGGGTGTTCCGGCTGCCGCGGTCGGCGCGGTCGGCGGCGGCCTCATCGGCGCCGGCATCGGTGCCGGGGTCGGCTTCGCGGTGGGCGCCGCGGGCACCGCGGGTGCGGCCGCGATTCTCGGTGCCGCGGCCGCGGTCCCGACCGCGGGCGCGAGCGCCCTGGCGGCGATTCCCGCGGGCTTTGCCCTGGCGTGGCCGATCGCAGCCGCCAGCACCGGTGCGGGCGCTGCCATCGGCGCCGCGGCGGGTGCGGCTACCGGCGCCGCAGTGCTCGGCGTCCCCGCAGCCGCGGCGGGTGCCGTCGCAGGCGGCGTGCTCGGCAGCGGTTACGGCGCGACTCTCTGATCGGTTGTCGGCCGGGCTCACCCATCGCCCGGTCCGGTCGGAACTCCGGCCGGACCGGGCGCTCGGCGTAATAGGTCCCCAACCGCACGGCCGTAGTCCTGCGATCCCGGTGGGAATCGGCCCCCGGCGACCACTTCGGCGTCGGAATACTCGCCGGGGTAGCGTCGAGAAGGGTTTCGGACGGAGGTGGATGATGGCTCTGCGACGTGGGTCAGCCGCGGCGGCTCTGCTCGCGCTGGCGGTCCTGCCCGCTTGCGCCGCCCCGGACGACCCGGCTCCCTCGCCCAGCGTCTCCCCGGTGAGTTCGGCGCCGCCGCCCGCGCAGACTCTCGCCCCCTCGCAGCAGCGCAACGAACGCATTCGCGGGATGCTCTATACCGTCGGTTGCACGAGTAACAGCTGCGTCCAGGTCTATTTCGCGTGTCTGGACGGCTACCTCACCGGTGAGCCGTGCCAGTTCTTCCGCGATCACCCACCACCGCCCTGATTACTGTGTGCGGGTGAGGAATTCGCCGACGGCGGGGGCGAGGATCGAGATCTTGGGGTTGTGGCTCACGCCGGGGAGTTCGGCGAATCGCGCGTTCGGGAGCACCTGGGCGGCGGCCTTCGAGCCCTTGATGAGCAGCGGTGCGGTGCGGTCGCCCGCCAGTACGAGCACCGGCACCTCGACTCCTCGCCAGTCGGCGGGGTCCAGCTTCTTGCCCTGCATGTACGGCTTCATCACGGCCCAGTCGTGCGCGGTCGAGTTCGACGTTGCCGTCAGCGTCTTCCAGAAGGGTGTCACCCGCATCGCCGCCACCATGAGCAACGGCATCCCCATCGCCTTGGTCATGTAGTACCGCACGGTCTTCCCGCGATCGCCCGCCGCGATCATCGGGTGCAGCTTGGCTGCCAGATCCTTCGGTGGCACATGGCCTTTCGCGTCGACCACGAACGGTGGCTCGAATGCCACCACCTCGGTGACGCCGGGCACGGACCGCGCTGCCAGCAGCGCCAGCGCGGCGCCGGAGGACCAGCCGAACAGCGCCGCTTTCCCGCCCGCGGCCTCGACCAGCGCCGCGATATCGGCGATCTCGTTGGCCGCGTCGTACACGCCGGGGGAGTCGGTGCTGTCACCGCGCCCGCGCCGGTCGTAGTTGAGCACCGTGAGCCCGTAGTCGTCGGCCAGCGCCTGCGCGAGTTCGACCATCGTGGGGAACGCACGGTAGCTGAAGGCGCCACCGATCAGGATGACGGTCCCGGCGGTCCCCTCACCGATCCGGTCGTAGGCGATCGTGGTGCCGTCGGCCGACGTCACAGTCTGCATGGGGGAATTCCTCTCGATAACGGGCCGCCGCGCTCGACGGTACGCGATCATCTCGACCGCAGGTCCGCGTGGGTTTCGCGGACCCGGCAGCTGGTACGAGCCGGGCGAGCTGATCTTGTTCGTTGAGACGGGACGCGTCGCGAGAATTCATCGGTGCGCTGCAGAACGGGTTGCCGATCAGAACAGCATCGGTTCACCGAAGCCCGGCGTCCGTTCGATCTCCAGCAGCCGCGCCTTGGTGCCGATCCCGCCCGGCGCCGAGAATCCGTGCAGCGCGTGATCGGCCGCGAGCACCCGATGGCAGGGAATGATGAGCGGCACCGGGTTGCGCCCCAACGCTTGTCCGACGGCCTGCGCGGAGCCGGGAGCTCCGATCCGGCCGGCGATATCGCCGTAGCTGAGCGTGTGACCCGGGTCGATCTCGCGCGTCACCGAGTACACCGCGCGATGGAATTCCGGTGCACCCCGTAGGTCCACCTCGATCCAGCGCAGTGCGTCGACCGCTCCATCGAGGTGGGCGCGAATTCCCGCGATCGCCTCGACGATCACGGGCCCCGGCGCGCTCTCCGGCACCGGGGACCCGGCGAACGGCCGGGTGATCCGGGCGAGGGTTTCCTCCTCGCTGGCCTCGGGCAGCTGGAACCGGACAACGGCGTCACCGTGCCAGGCGATCGCGCACAGCCCGATAGCGGTGTCGAACAGTGCCGAGACCACCGTCTCGGTCTGCGTCGAGTCACTCATGATCACAGTGTGCGCCGACCCACCGACAAAGACACACTCACGCGGCGAGCGACCCTCGCTGCGTGTCTGTCGACTGGACTTCAAGGCCAGTTTCGGGCGACTGGACTGCATCGTCGCCCACCTCGTAGGAACGCATCGCATCGAGATCCCGGTAGAGGCGTTGCTCGTCGTAGGTGCCGAATGCCCGGTCATGGGGCAGATATTGGAAGGGCCAGAAGGGTAGTTCGCCCTTCTTGGGCGAAAAGTGGTAGACCGCCAACCCGAAGGCAACGGCAACGGTGAGGGCTAGGAAAGTGGTCATGCCAGTAAGAATCCACCCACTGGCCTTGCTTCAAAATATCCACTTAGGGAATACTGGACTTTATGGCGACAAGAGTGATCGGTGCGGCAGGCTTGGCTCGCGACCTCGGCCGGTGGCGTGATCCCGAAACCGGCGGCGAGGCCGAACGCCGCCCGCACCGGCCCGCCTACCTGGCCCTGGCCGAAGCCATCCGCCTGCTGATCCACGACGGCCGCGCCCCACTCGGCGTGGCCCTGCCCAGCGAGCGCGATCTGGCGGGGACTCTCGGCGTCAGCCGCACCACCATCACCTCCACCTATTCGCTGCTGCGCGAACACGGCTACCTGATCAGCCGCCAGGGTTCTCGCAGCACTGTCGCGCTGCCGCCCGCGATCCAGCACGACGGCGCCAAGCCCAGCCGCGGCATCATGGCCCTGATGGCGCAGCCGGAACTGCCGACCATCGACATGACCTATGCCGCGATGCCCGCGTCCCCCGAACTCCACGACGCGTATTCGACAGCGCTGCAAGGAATCCCGTCCTACCTCGGCACCCACGGGATGGACCCGGTCGGCATTCTCGCGCTGCGCGAAGCACTGGCCCGCCGCTACACCGCGCGCGGTCTGCCGACGGAACCGGACCAGATCCTGGTGACCCTCGGTGCGCAGCACGGACTTCGGCTGCTCCTCAACGTGCTCGCCTCGCCCGGCGCCCGGGTCCTGATCGAGCACCCGTCCTACCCGAACGCCATCGAAGCCATCCGCGACGTCGGCGCCCGCCCCATCCCGATTCCACTACGACCCGAATTCCCCGATGCCGGTTGGGATCTCGAAGGTCTGCGCAGTACGGCGCGGCAGACCGCGGCCACCCTGGCCTATCTGGTTCCCGACTTCAACAACCCCACCGGACTGCTGCTCGGCGCCGAGGGCCGCGCCGAACTGGCCGCCATCGCCCGCGACACCAGGATGACCGTCGTCGTCGACGAGTCGATGGGCGAACTGAACCTGTCGGACGGGACCATGCCCCCGCCGGTCGCCGCGTTCGCGAAGGGCTCGGAGATCGTCACCATCGGTTCGGCGTCGAAGTCGTTCTGGGGTGGCCTGCGGGTCGGCTGGATCCGTACCAGTCAGCCGCTGATCACCAAACTGCTCGGCATCCGCTCCACGGTCGACCTCGGCACCCCGGTGATGGATCAGCTGGCCACCGTCCACCTGCTCGAGAACGCCGAACCCATTCTCGAGCGTCGTCGCGAACAGCTGCGCGCCCAGCGCACCGCCCTGCTCGACGCCGTCGCCGAAGACCTCCCCGGTTGGCACATCACGGTCGGCGCGGGCGGTATGTCGGTGTGGGCCCAGCTGCCGAGCCCGGTCTCCACCGCGCTCGCCGCCACCGCGCCCAATCACGGCGTATTGCTGGCCGCCGGACCACGTTTCGGCGTCCAGGGCGCGTTCGAGCGTTTCGTCCGGCTGCCGTACACCCACCCCGAAGCCGAGCTGCGCATCGCCGTCAAATCCATCGCCGCGGCCTACGACGCCCTCACGCCCCGCGCCGCCGATCCGCTCCAGCCACTCACCTGCTACTGAACGCGCACGGGTTGTGCCCGGTGGAAGCCGGTTCGGGGCGCACGGTTTCGTACCCCGCCCCGAACATGAACAGCACCGAGGCCACCAACCCCACCGCGGTCAGCGGCACCGCGACGGCGCCGCGTTCGGACGGATAGCGGAACAGCAGCACCAGCAGGCACAGCAGCGAAACGGCGGCGGCCAGCAGCATCCCGGTCGCCAGCCCGTTCAGCACGCTCACCATCACCGGCACCGGTGCCGCACTGTGGCAATGGTTTTCGGCGATCTGCGCGGTACGGGTGTCGAACAATCCCTCGGCCAGGATGAAGCACAGCACTGCCGCGCCGAAGGTGGTGACCGCGATGAGGGCGGCGAGCACCTTCGGTGGGGTTCTGACGGTTCGGAACCTCGGCCTGTCGTCGATAGTGGAAAACTTTACCGACGACAGGCCGCCAAATCAGTCAGCCCAGACCGTTTCGATCGGTGTCGCGACGTTCGGCGGGGGAGTGGGTGTGCCGCCCGGTGTGCGCGAGAAGCGCGGTGCGGGCGCGTGCTGGACCACACCGTCGATGTCGATCAGGCCGGTACGGGCCACGATGTGCGGGTTCTCGGTGGCCTCGGTGAAGGTCAGCACCGGTGTGGTGCAGGCATCGGTGCCGTCGAAGATCGCGGCCCACTCGTCGCGGGTCTTCGTCAGGAACTTGTCGGTGAACAGCTTGCGCAGCTGTTCCTGACCGTTCGGGTCGATCTGCATCGGCAGACCTTCCGGGTCGATCTCCAGCCCCGCCAGCAGTTCGGCGTAGAACTGCGGCTCGATCGCGCCGACGGCCATGTACTTGCCGTCGGAGGTCTCGTAGGTGTCGTAGAAGGCCATGCCGGTATCGAGCAGGTTGGTGCCGCGCTCGTCGGACCACAGGCCGACCCCGCGCATACCCCAGATCATGTGCGAAAGGGCAAGCGCGCCATCGATCATCGCGGCGTCGATCACCTGGCCCTTGCCGGAATTCTGCCGCTCCACCAGCGCGGCGAGCACGCCGAACACCAGGAACATCGAGCCGCCACCGAAGTCGCCGACCATGTTCAGCGGCGGCACCGGCCGCTCGCCCTTGCGTCCGATGGCATTGAGCACACCGGTGAGCGAGATGTAGTTGATGTCGTGTCCCGCGCGATCGGCGAGCGGGCCGTGCTGGCCCCAGCCTGTCATCCGGCCGTACACCAGGCGCGGGTTGCGGGCCAGCGCGTCGTCGGGTCCGAGGCCCATGCGCTCGGTGACGCCGGGGCGGAAGCCCTCGAGCAGCACGTCGGCCTTCTCGACCAGGTCGAGGATCTTGGCGACGTCGGCGGGGTCCTTCAGATTCGCCTCGACGATCGTTCGCCCGCGCCACTGGGGGCGTTCCATGAAGCCGGGCAGCTGGTTCGGGCGCTGCACGCGCACCACGTCGGCGCCGAGGTCGGCCAGCAGCAGCGCGGCGTGCGGACCTGGCCCGATGCCTGCCAACTCGATGACCTTGATGCCCGCAAGGGGCCCCTGCTTGGCGGTGGACTCCGTGCTCACGCGGTGACCTCAGTTCGTCGTCGAACGGTATTGACACTCCGACAATAGCGCTGGGGTGGCGGCTCGGGTAGAGCATGGGCGAGAATTCGCACGAGCGCGACTCGGCGTGGCAACGGGAGGACCCGGTAGTGGGCGTGTGGGGTGAGGTCGTTGTCGGCCTTGTCATTCTGGTCGGCATCGTCGGCGTGATCGTACCGATTCTGCCGGGCGTGATCCTCATCTTCGCGGCAATCGCGGTGTGGGCGTTCATGACCGGCGGTACGACGGCCTGGACGGTGCTGGCGATCGCCACCGTCGCGCTGGCGCTCTCCGGCATCGTGAAGTACACCTGGCCGGGCAAGCGGATGCGCGAAGCCGGGGTGTCGAATCGTGCGCTACTGGCCGGTGCGGTGCTCGGCATCGCCGGCTTCTTCGTGATCCCGATCGTCGGCCTGTTCATCGGCTTCGTGCTCGGTGTGTACCTGGCCGAGCTGTACCGCTTGAAGACCAACGACCTGGCCTGGCCCGCGACCGTGCACGCGCTCAAGGGCGTCGGCTTGTCGATGCTGGTCGAGTTGTTCGGCGCGCTGATCGCGTCCGGTGTGTGGCTCACCGGCGCGATCATCAGCTGACTACTCGATGATCGGCAGCGGACGGGTGTGGTCGTCCGCGCCGGGGAGCTGGTTGCGCGGGATCGGGATAGTCGGATTCTCGGTGCGGGGTAGCGGCTCGGATTTCGGGCGACGCACCGCGGGCAGCCGGTAGAACTCGCGGGCATTGTCCTCGAGCACCGCGTGGATATCGGAGCCGACCACCTGCGAGATCAGGTCCACATCGCGCTCCTCGAACGGCCTGCCTGCGCGCGTGCCGGGCAGATCGCTGCCGAACATCAGCGCACCCGGGTTGACGGTGTGGATGCGTCGCAGCGTCTCGGCCACATCCATCTCGACCCGGCCGAACCCGGTCGCCTTCACCCGCGCGCCGCGGTCCACCAGGTCGAGCAGGTACGGCAGACCCTCGTCGGACATGCCGAGATGGTCGATCGAGAGCGCGGGCAGCTTCGAGATCACCGGTTGCAGCGAGGCCAGCATCTGACCGTCGATGTAGAGCTCCACGTGCCAGCCCGCCAGTTCGTGGGCGCGCAACGCCTGCAGTGTCATCTCGGTGATGTCGGCGGCGGCGCGCTTGAGGTTGAACCGCAGGGCGCGTACGCCTGCCCGGTTCAGCGCGAGGATCTCGTCGTCGGTGGCGTCGAGATCGAGCCGGGTCACGCCGACCCAGTCGGGACCGAGCGCGGCCAGTGCTGCCTTCAGGTACGTCTGATCAGCGCCTTGGAAAGACGCGCTGACGACAGCACCGCCGCGAACATCGAAGTGCGCCATACGCTTTCGATAGTCATCGATCACGTAGGGCTCGGGGAGATAGCCTTCGTTCTCGATCAGCGGAAACCGCGGATCGATGATGTGGACGTGGGCATCGAACACCAGTACAGAATGCCTTATCTCTGCGGCGCGAGCGCGCTCAACGTCGCGCCCCCACTAGGACGGGACCACTGAAACCCCGAGTTCTGCCATGACAGCACACCCAACCCCCGCACATCCCGACCCCGAGGAGGGATCGGCGGCGAAGCCGCCGATTCGCGGCCGGCCCGCCGATCAGGCGCCGTTGCGGTGGGGGGGGCGCGGAGGGACAAACCTGCCGGGATGGGCGGGCCGTAAAGGGCCCCGCCACCCCCCGCCCGCCCCCCTTTCCCGGCGCGTTTGCTTTGGCCACGATCCACAAACCACGGGTGCCTGATCGGCGGGCCATTCAGGGCCGCGAACACGCGCGCGCCAGCGCGCCAAAAACTCAGGCCTTGTTCGGCTCGGAGGCGCGCAGCATGTCCTCGCGCTCCACGACCTTCACGCGCTCACGGCCTTCGGGCTCGCCGAGGGCGCGCTCGTGGGCGTCGAGGCGGTACCAGCCCGCCCAGGTGGTGAACGGGATGCCCTTGCCCTCGAGGAACTCGGTGACGGCGTCGAGCTCGGGCTTCGGCGCGGGGGCGAAGGCCTTGGCGTCGTCGAGCAGGCAGGCGATGGTCTCGTTGGCGTCGCCCTTGGTGTGGCCGATGAGGCCGACCGGGCCGCGCTTGATCCAGCCGGTCACGTAGGTGGCGGGCATGAATCGGGCGTCACCTTCGGCGGTGTCGTCGGCGATCACGCGGCCGGCCTCGTTGGGCACCGTGCCTGCCTGATCGTCGAACGGCAGCTGGGTGACGTTCTGCGAGAGGTAGCCCACGGCGCGGTACACGGCCTGGATGTCCCAGTCGGTGAAGTTGCCGGTGCCCTTGACGTTGCCGGTGCCGTCGAGCTGGGTGCGTTCGGTCTTCAGGCCGACGACCTTGCCGTCGGCGCCGAGGACCTCGGCGGGCGATTCGAAGAAGTGCAGGAACAGCTTGTGCGGGCGGTCGCCGTGGTCGCGGATGGCCCACTGCTCCAAGGTGTTGGCGACCATGTCGACCTGCTTGGAGTTGCGGCGCGCGGCTTCGGAGCCCTCGTCGTAGTCGATGTCCTCGGGGTTCACGATGACCTCGATCGTCGGCGAGTGATCCAGTTCGCGCAGCTCGAGGGGCGTGAACTTGGCCTGCGCGGGACCACGACGACCGAACACGTGAACTTCGAGGGCCTTGTTGCCCTTGAGACCTTCGTAGACATTCGGCGGGATCTCGGTCGGCAGCAGTTCGTCACCGGTCTTGGCGAGCACGCGCGCGACGTCGAGGGCGACGTTGCCGACACCGAGGACCGCGACCTTCTCGGCATCGAGGGGCCACGAACGCGGGACGTCGGGGTGGCCGTCGTACCAGGACACGAAGTCCGCGGCGCCGTAGGAGCCGTCGAGGTCGATGCCGGGGATGGCCAGGGCGCGGTCGGCGTTGGCGCCGGTGGAGAAGATGACCGCGTCGTAGAACTGGCGCAGGTCGTCGAGGGTGATATCGGTGCCGTAGTCGATGTTGCCGAGCAGACGGACCTGGTCCTTGTCGAGGACCTTGTGCAGGGCGGTGATGATGCCCTTGATGCGCGGGTGATCGGGCGCGACGCCGTAGCGGATCAGGCCGAAGGGCGCGGGCATACGCTCGTAGAGGTCGATGCTCACGTCGGCATCGGACTTCATCAACGCGTCGGCGGCGTAGATACCGGCCGGTCCCGCACCCACGATCGCAATGCGAAGTGGGCGAGTCGCTGCACTCTGTTCGGTCATTTCTACGCGCACCCTTTGGTCGAGAACTGATTTGACGGCGTCAACTTAGCTTAGGCTAAGTCGGACATCCGCTTACTGGCAGCTGCCATCGACGTCGGCAGCCGACCGCAATCAAGGCGATTCTAGCTGCGGCGTTGCAGCCACCCGGCGCGCGGTGTAGCTGCCCGCGCGGGTCTGTCAGGATTACAGCATGAACGAGGAGCAAACAGGCTCGGATGACCAGCCCGTAGTGGTGGATCAGACCGACAAGCGTTCCATCGTCCCGTTCGTCGCGGCCGCGGTGATCGCGATCATCGTGCTCATCGGCATCGTGGCGGGTGGACTGCTCTCACCCGCTGAGAAAAATGTCACAGAGGCCGACCGTCTCGCGGCCGCCGTCACCAACTATATCGACGCGCGCTCGCGCAGCGACCTCCGTCCGCCGACCGGTGTGGCCTGCCCCGGGTTCGATGAGGAGAAATCCGGCCTCGGCGAACAGCTCGGTGGCCCGAAATCCACTGTCACGATCGACGGCAAGGGTTTCGAGAACGCCACCGTCAACGGCGACCGCGCCAAGATCGACGCGGCGCTCGTGGTCAACGGCAACCCGGCGGCGAGCAACTGGAAACTGACCCGCGTCGACAGCGCGTGGCTGGTGTGTTCCTTCTGAATCGTTTGACACGATGACCGGTGCCGAGGCAATCTCAGATCGCAAGGTCATGAGTGCCAGCGTCAAGCCCCGGCTCGCTGGTCGGCAACCCTCCTCCGCGGTGGGGTGCTCCGGGTGACGACCTGGCCGTGTGTTCGGGGATTTCCGGCACGGCAAGAGCGGATTCACGCAGGAGGATCGACATGACTTACGCCGGCGACATCACCCCTGAGAAGGCGTGGGAGCTGCTCACCGAGCACCCCGGCGCTGTGCTGGTCGACGTGCGCACCGAAGGCGAGTGGGCACACATCGGCATTCCCGACACCAGTTCCATCGAACGCCCGGCCCACTTCATCGAGTGGGTCGACGGCACCGGCACCCGCAATCCCGAGTTCGGCGTGCAGCTCGAGAAGGCACTCGCCGGTCGCCCCGACGACGCACCCGTGGTGTTCCTGTGTCGCTCCGGTCAGCGTTCCGCGCACGCGGCGAACCTGGCGACCGCGGCGGGCGTGGCACCGTCCTACAACGTGCTCGACGGTTTCGAAGGTGGTCCCGACGCGTTCGGTCAGCGCGGCAGCACCGGTTGGCGCGCTGTCGGCCTGCCGTGGCGTCAGGCATAAGGAGAAAAGCATGATCACCGGTGGTTCGTTCGACAAGCCACTGCCCGAAGGCGTCGGTCCCGGCACGCTCGGCGTGCGCGGCGGTCTGCGCCGTTCCGGCTTCGACGAGACCTCCGAGGCGCTGTACCTGACCTCCGGTTTCGTCTACGAGAACGCCGAAGCCGCCGAGGCCGCGTTCACCGGCGACGTCGAGCACTTCGTCTACTCGCGTTTCGGCAACCCGACCGTGGCCATGTTCGAGGAGCGCATCCGCCTGCTCGACGGCGCCGAAGCGGCCTTCGCGACCGCGTCCGGCATGTCGGCGGTGTTCACCGCGCTCGGCGCCCTGCTGAAGGCGGGCGACCGTCTCGTCGCCGCCCGCAGCCTGTTCGGGTCCTGTTTCGTGGTCTGTAACGAGATCCTGCCGCGCTGGGGTATCGAAACCGTGTTCGTCGACGGTGACGACCTCGACCAGTGGGAGCAGGCCCTCTCCGTCCCCACCCAGGCCGTGTTCTTCGAGACCCCGGCCAACCCGATGCAGACCCTCGTCGATGTCCGCAAGGTCACCGAGCTCGCCCACGCCGCGGGCGCGAAGGTGGTGCTGGACAACGTCTTCGCCACCCCCCTGCTCCAGCGCGGTTTCGAACTCGGCGCCGACGTGGTGGTCTACTCCGGCACCAAACACATCGACGGCCAGGGCCGCGTCCTCGGCGGCGCCATCCTCGGTGCCCAGGACTACATCGACGGCCCCGTCAAAACCCTGATGCGCCACACCGGCCCTGCCCTGAGCCCCTTCAACGCCTGGACCTTGCTCAAGGGCCTGGAAACCATGCCGTTGCGCGTGCGCCACTCCACCGAGTCGGCCCTGCGGGTAGCCGAGTTCCTGGAGACCAAGGATTCGGTCGACTGGGTGAAATACCCCTTCCTGGAATCACATCCGCAACACGCACTGGCCAAAGAGCAGATGACCGGCGGCGGCACCGTAGTCACCTTCGCCCTCAATGGCGAAGACGGCAAGAAGCGAGCCTTCGAGGTCCTCAACCGCCTCCGCATCATCGACATCTCCAACAACCTCGGCGACGCCAAAACCATGATCACCCACCCCGCCACCACCACCCACCGAGCCATGGGCCCGGAGGGGCGCGCGTCAATCGGCTTGTCCGACGGGGTAGTTCGCATCTCGGTCGGTCTGGAAGACCTCGAAGATCTCCTCGGCGACCTCGACAACGCCCTGAGCTAGTTCGTCCGAACGTCCCGAGTCGGCCTGTCGCAACGATCCACGCTCGGCAGGTCGACGTCGGACTCGTGGATCGCCTACCGGACCGGGTCGTAGACCGCGAACCCCAGGTGGCCCGCGACGGTGGCCATGTTCTTGTCGTGGGTCACCACCGTGAGATCGTCCAAGCCGCTGCGCAGTGCCGAGGCGAGATGAATGGCGTCGAGTGTCCGGATGTGCGAGATGATCGCCTCGGCTTCGTTCAGCACAGCGTGATCGATCGGAATGATGTCGATGTGGTCGATGATCTGACCTCGGTCGAGCACGGGCAGGCCTTCCCGGCGAAGGACGCGAGTGATCTCGGTGCGCAACAGTCGCGAAGAGACGATCCGGCACTCTTTGTCCGCGGTCGTCTCATCGAACCACCGTGCGGCTTCGATGGAATGTCCCAGCATGATCCGCATTGCCACCGAGGTGTCGAGGTAATAGGCCCTCACCACTCGCCCTTCTCGGACTCGAGGAGCTCGTCGATCGACGCCGCGCTGCGCAGTTCGTGCCGGGCGATGGCGCTCGTGTGTGCCCCACCGTCGACCGCGCGCCGGATGATCTGGGTCGACGAGACCGCGGGGACGATGTAGCCGACCCGATGGTTGTGGCGCGTCAACTCGTAGACTTCGCCGGACTCGACGTCGGCGACCATCGCGGACGGATTCTGGCGGAGTTCGCCGACACTGATCGACTTCATGAAATCAGTCTAGCCGAAAATTGTCTACTATTGTCTACAGCCTTCAGGGTAGCTTCTCGGTGGCCTCGACCATGCCCTGAGCGGATTCACTGTCGTGCGGCGTCCAGAATCGCGATCGCCTCGTCGATCGGATCGATGACGAAAAGTTCGGTTCCGGCGTCGGTGTCGACGCGCAGACGAGTGCGCAGGCCGCCGCTGAACAGGCCGCCATCCGGGCTTTGCTGCCCGACGGCGCGCAGCTGGGTCAGGCGCGCTTCCCAGCGCTTGCCGCCGGTGATCGCGTCGAGGTGATTGGGTACGAAGAGCAGTCGGGTTTCGGTCAGGTGGAGGCGTCCGCCGACGGCCCTGCTCCCTTGTGCTCGATTGGCGAGTTTCTGCCAGACGACCTTCTCGGTGGCGTTCAGCGCGGGGCTACCGATCCACAATCCCATGGTTCATTTCCTTGTGTCGTTCCGGTGTTCGTGACCATGGATCGATATCTGACCGGGCGCCGTTAATGGGCGCCCGGCCAGGGATCTGAGCAGACCGGTCTCAGCCGAGCGCGCGCAAACGCGGGGCCAGGTCTCGCTTGAAGAGGTCGAGGAAGCGGAGCTGGTCTTGGCCGGGGGCGTGGAAGACCAGGTGGTTGAGGCCCGCGTCGAGGTAGGGCTTGATCTTGGCGACGGCTTCGTCGGGGTCGCTGGCGACGATCCAGCGCTTGGCGACCTGTTCGATCGGGAGGGCGTCGGCGGCCTTCTCCATTTCGATGGGGTCGGTGATGTCGTGCTTCTGTTCGGGGGTGAGGGAGAGGGGGGCCCAGAATCGCGTGTTCTGGAGTGCCAGTTCGGGATCGGTGTCGTAGGAGATCTTGATCTCGATCATCTTGTCGATCTCGGCGACATCGCGGTCGACCTTCTCGGCGCCCTCGGCGACGGCGGGCAGCAGCTTTTCGGTGTAGAGGTCCATGCCCTTGCCCGAGGTGCAGATGAAGCCGTCGCCCGCGCGACCCGCGTACCTGGCGACCACCGGGCCGCCCGCGGCGATGTAGACGGGGATGCCGCCCTTGGGAACGTCGTAGATGGAGGCGCCGACGGTGTGGTAGTACTCGCCGTCGAAATCGACGCGATCGCCGGTCCACAGCTCGCGCATCATCTTCACCGCTTCGCGCAAGCGGGCGAAGCGCTCCTTGAAGTCGGGCCATTCGCCCTTGTAACCGGTGGCGATCTCGTTGAGCGCCTCACCGGTGCCCACGCCGAGCATCACCCGGTTCGGGTACAGGCAACCCAGGGTGGCGAAGGCCTGGGCGATCACCGCCGGGTTGTAGCGGAAGGTCGGGGTGAGCACCGAGGTGCCGAGCTGGATGCGTTCGGTGCGCTCGCCGACGGCCGCCAGCCAGGCCAGTGAGAACGGCGCGTGGCCGCCGTCGTGGCGCCACGGCTGGAAGTGGTCGCTCACGGTCGCGCTGTCGAGACCGTGCTGCTCGGCGGCGACGCCGAGTTCGACCAGCTCTCGTGGCCCGAACTGCTCTGCCGATGCCTTGTACCCGAGCTTGAGCTCAACCATTCCAGCCACTCCTGTCGTCCGTTGACCCCTGCCAACACGACACTAGCGCGCAGCCCGTCATCCGCGCCCATGCCGTTTCGTCACCCACCACGCCGAGTTTTAGCGGACAATTAACTGGTGGCCACCAAGGATGAGCAGATCTTGTCGTACCTCACCGACATGGACGGCGTGCTGGTGCACGAGGATCAACTGATCCCCGGCGCCGACGAGTTCCTCGCCGAACTGCGCGCCAACGAGATCCCGTTCCTGGTGCTGACCAATAACTCCATCCGCACGCCACGCGACCTCCAGGCCCGCCTGCGCCACACCGGCCTCGACATCCCCGAGGAGTCGATCTGGACCTCGGCGCTGGCCACGGCGACCTTCCTCGACGACCAGCGCCCCAACGGCACCGCCTACGTGGTCGGCGAATCCGGTCTCACCACCGCGCTGCACGAGATCGGCTACGTGCTCACCGACAGCGACCCCGATTACGTGGTCCTCGGCGAAACCCGGACGTACTCCTTCGAGGCGATCACCACCGCGATCCGGCTGGTGGACAGGGGCGCGAAGTTCATCGCCACCAATCCTGATGCCACCGGACCCTCGCGCGACGGCGTGTTGCCCGCCACCGGTTCGGTCGCCGCGCTGATCACCCGTGCCACCGGTAAGGAGCCGTACTACGTCGGCAAGCCCAATCCGCTGATGATGCGCTCGGCGCTGCGTCAGATCGGCGCGCATTCCCAATCGACGGTGATGATCGGCGACCGGATGGATACCGACGTGATCGCCGGCTTGGAGGCGGGTCTGCGCACGGTGCTGGTGACCTCCGGCATCTCGACGAAGTCCTCGGTGGAGGCCTATCCGTTCCGGCCGACCATGGTGGTGGGCTCGGTGGCCGACTTGATCGGCCGAACGCGCCGGCCGTTCGCCGAGTAGCCATGTGATCCGCGTCTCATCGGAATAGGTGCCCGCCTGCCGTGGTTATAGTTGCCATGGCAACCAAAGGAGGGCCCGTGCAGTTCGGAATCTTCAGCGTCGGCGATGTGACCACCGATCCCACCACCGGCCGCACCCCCACCGAGGCCGAGCGGATCAAGGCGATGGTCGCGATCGCGCAGAAGGCCGAGGAAGTGGGTCTCGACGTGTTCGCGATGGGCGAGCACCACAATCGGCCCTTCGTGCCGTCGTCACCGACCACGATGCTCGGCTACATCGCCGGCCGCACCGACAACATCACGCTGTCCACCTCGACCACGCTCATCACCACGAACGACCCGGTCAAGATCGCCGAGGACTTCGCGATGCTGCAGCACCTGGCCGACGGCCGCGTCGACCTGATGCTCGGCCGCGGCAACACCGGCCCGGTCTATCCGTGGTTCGGCAAGGACATCCGCGACGGCATCCCCCTGGCCATCGAGAACTACGCGCTGCTGCACCGGCTGTGGCGTGAAGACGTCGTGAACTGGGAAGGCAAGTTCCGTACGCCGCTACAGTCGTTCACCTCGACCCCGCGTCCGCTCGACGACGTGCCGCCGTTCGTCTGGCACGGGTCGATCCGGAGCCCGGAGATCGCCGAACAGGCCGCGTACTACGGTGACGGCTTCTTCGCCAACCACATCTTCTGGCCCACCGACCATTTCAAGCGGCTGATCGACCTGTACCGCAGGCGCTACGAGCACTACGGCCACGGCAGCGCCGACCAGGCGATCGTCGGGCTCGGCGGACAAGTGTTCCTGCGCAAGAACTCGCAGGACGCGGTCCGTGAATTCCGGCCCTACTTCGACAACGCGCCCGTGTACGGACACGGCCCGTCGCTGGAGGATTTCACCGAGCAGACCCCGCTCACCGTGGGCAGCCCGGAGCAGGTCATCGAGAAGACACTCACCTTCCGTGAGCACTTCGGCGACTATCAGCGCCAGCTGTTCCTGGTCGACCACGCCGGACTCCCGTTGAAGACGGTGCTCGAGCAGCTGGACCTGCTCGGCGAGGAGGTGATCCCGGTGTTGCGCAAGGAGTTCGCGGCTCGACGCCCGGCCCACGTCCCGGACGCGCCGACACACGACTCGCTGCTCGCCGCCAAGACCACGGCGGAGGTCGGCGCGTGACATCCACGCCGCGCCGCGCACTCGGCGGCCCGCACACCACGGAGGTGATCGCATGACAACCCGTATCGCCGTGGTGTCGGCAGGGCTTTCACAGCCTTCGTCGACACGTTTGCTGGCCGATCGACTGGCCGCCGCGGCAGCACGCGAGCTGCGCGCGACAGGCGCCGAGGTGGAAGTGGACTTCGTCGACCTGCGCGATCACGCGCGCGATCTGGCCGACAACCTGCTCACCGGCTTCCCGGCCCCCGCACTGCGCGCGGCGATCGACAAGGTCGTCACCGCCGATGGCCTGATCGCTGTGACGCCGATCTTCAGCGCCTCCTACAGCGGCCTGTTCAAGACGTTCTTCGATGTGCTGGAACCGGATTCGCTCGCCGGGATGCCGGTGCTGACCGGCGCGACCGGCGACACCGAGCGTCATTCGCTGGCGCTGGAGCACGCGGTGCGCCCGCTGTTCGCGTACCTGCGCTCGATCGTCGTCCCCACCGCGGTCTACGCGGCGTCGACCGACTGGGGCGCGAACGGCGGCGACAAGGCGCTCAACAATCGAATCGACCGCGCCGCAGCCGAATTCGGCGCGCTGCTGCTCGGCAAGTCCGCCACTCGGCCCACCGATCCCTACACCGATACAACCCCGTTCGAAGACCTTCTCGCAGCAAATCACTGATGCACACCAACCCCCAAGGAGCACACTCATGACCACCGCCATCGCCAAGGGACTCACCGCGGGCACCTGGGCCATCGACCCCACCCACTCCACCGTCGGCTTCTCCGTACGCCACCTCATGGTGAGCAAGGTCCGTGGCCGCTTCACCGACTTCGACGGCGCCCTCGTGATCGCCGAGGACGGCACCGCCACCGCGCACGCCGAGATCCGCGTCGACTCCCTCACCACCGACAACGCTCAGCGCGACGGCCACCTGCGCACCGCCGACTTCTTCCACGCCGAGGAATTCCCGCTGATGACCTTCAAGTCCACCGGGTTCCGCGGCGAGGGCAGCGATTTCGTCGTCGACGGCGAGTTCACCGTGCGCGGCAACACCAAGCCGGTCACCCTCGAGGTCGAGTTCGTCGGCGTGAGCCCGGGCATGGGCAACGGCCAGGTCGCCGGCTTCGAAGCCAAGACTGTGGTCTCGCGCCGCGACTTCGGCCTCGACATCGACATGCCGCTGCCCGACGGCGGCGCCGTGATCGGCGACAAGATCACTCTCACCCTCGAGATCGAGGCCGTCCTCCAGGGCTGACCCGGACCGACGTGACGCCCCCATCACCTGTGCGGTGATGGGGGCGTCGGCCGCTGTGCGCGGTGGCTAGTCCTCGTCGGCGATGATCGTGTCGAGTGTCGCCGCGAGACGGGTGAGGGTCTCGACCGTCGCGGCGAACTCGGCCGGACCGAGCGCCTCGGCCAGCCGGTGCGCCATGGCCGCGTGCTGCGGATCGATGCGACGGATGGCGGCCGTGCCCTCCTCGGTCATCGCGACCAGCTTGGCCCGCTTGTGCGCGGGGTTGGGCCGGTACTCACACATGCCTTTGCCGACCAGCAGGTCCGCGATCCGCTGAACGCTCTGCCGGGTGATGCCCATCGCGCGGGCGATCCCGGCCACCGGCTGCGGCTGGTCCTGCACGGCGGCCATCACCTGCCACCAGGCCACCGAGATTCCGGCAGGCGCGGACAAGCCGTCGCCGATGGTCAGGAATTGACCGTTGAGCCGGAAGACGGTGAGGGCGGCGCCGTCGAGCAGGTCCTGTTCGGAGTTCAAGCCGCGTGGCTCCCTTCGTATTCGGCGAGCGTGGCGTACCCGGCCGGGTCCTTGCGCGCATACAGCTTGTACCAGGCATCGAGTACCCGCGGTTCGTACAGGTCGAGCCGCGCGAAGATCTCTCTGGCGAATTCGAACGGCGACATGCCGTCCGCGGTGATCACGTCACGGTCGGTGACCGCGGGGGCCTCGACGTAGTGCTGCGCACCCGAATATCCGCTGTAGACAAGGAATTCCGCGGCATTGCTGGTGTGCGCGCGATCATCGAGCAGGCCCGCCGTGGCCAGTCCGAAGGTCGCGCCGCAGATCGCGGCCACCGGGACCCCGGCGTCGGCGAACTCTTTCGCCTTGTACGCGAACGTGATCAGGTCCTCGCCCAGCCACAGGTCCGCGCCGGGCAGGATCAGCATCGCGCTGTCGGCCGGGTCGAGATCGGCGACGGCGAGGTCGGGCGTCACGCGCAGACGCCCCATGGTGGTGATCGGTTCGGTGGTGAGGCCGACCGTCGCGACCTCGAACGTTCCGGGCTCCCGGTGCCAGTTGCCGTTGGCGATGTGCGCCGTCGCGGCCCCCACTTCCCAGTCGGCGAGGGTGTCGTAGACGGCTACGTGAACTGTTTTCTTCGGCATGACAGCATCCTGTCATGTTTGACAGGATGCTGTCAATAAGAATTTTGCTACCGGCTTATAGCCGACCCTCCGTACGCTGACGGCATCCGGTGCGAGACAGGGAGGTTCACCCGCGATGACCGACTCCGTGCACGGCATGACGGGCACCATCACGTCACCGATTCGGGAGGCGGGCGCACTGGGTGAGGTACTGATCTCGATTCGCGGGGGCACCGAGCTTTATCTCGCCCGAGCCGACGAACCGATCGCCGCCTGGACCACCGTGTTGATCGTCGCGGTCCACCCGGGTCGCCTGGTCGACGTGGTCACCTGGATTCCGCTTCCCTCTGAATGAAAGGGGCCCGCGATGCTGGGCTATCACGTTCCCGATCCCGACGAAGCCATGCTGGTCAGTGGCGCCAAAACCAAGGATGACACCCCGTTCAAGGTGGTCATCGGGCGCGGCACCTGGGTGGTGCCGCTGTTCCGCAAGGTCCGATACCTGTCACTGGCCATGTTCGAGTCCGAGATCCGCGAGCGCTGTGTCACCAAGCAGGCCATCCAGCTCGATGTGCGTGCGGTGATCGCGTTCAAGGTCGCCAACGACACCCAGTCGATCGTCAATGCGGCACAACGCTTCCTGTCCGAACAGGAGCAGGAGATGTCGGTGCTGACAGGGCGGATCTTCTCCGGCCATCTGCGCTCGATCGTGGGCTCGATGACCGTCGAGGAGATCATCCGCGAACGTCAGAAGCTGGCCGACGAGGTGCTCATCGCCTCCAAGGTGGAGATGAGCAATATCGGCCTGTGGGTCGACTCGTTCCAGATCCAGTCCATCGACGACGGCAACCTCGGCTACATCAATGCCCTTGCGGCACCGCACAATGCGGCCGTCCAGCGCGATGCCCAGATCGCTCAGGCCCAGGCCGCCCAGCGCTCCGCCGAAGCCGAGCAGGAGTCGTTGCGCCGTCGCGCCGAATACGAACGCGAAACCTCGATCCTCAAGGCTGAGTATCAGCGCGACATCGACAAGGCCAACGCCGAAGCGGCACAGGCGGGCCCGCTCGCCGACGCCATCGCCAGGCAGGCCGTGCTGCACGCCCAGGCCGAGCAGGCCCGCAAGAACGCCGAACTGCGCGAACAGCAACTCCAGGCGGAAGTGGTGAAACCCGCTGAGGCGGAGGCGGAACGAGTCCGCATCCTCGCGGTGGCCGAGGCCGACCGCACCCGTATTCAGGCCGAGGCGGCGGCGTCCAACAACCGCATCGCGCTGGACCAGATGCTCATCGAGCAACTCCCGGAAATCGTCAAGCAGGCCTCGCACGGCCTGGCGGGCGCCAACCTCACCGTCCTCAACGGCCCCGACGGCGTCGGCGAGCTGCTCAACGGCATGGTCGGCCAGGGCCTGACGGTCTTCAACTCCCTGCAGAAGGCCCTGTCGAACGGCGAGGTCGACAAGGTCTGATCGCCGCCACGACATGGCCCGAGCACTCGAACCGGCAGGGCTGACCGGATGCCAGGTCAGTCCTGTTGGTTCACGAGTGCGGTCACCCGGATCTCGACGCGCATGCCGGGAGCGCCGAGGGCGGCGACGCCGATTTGGGTCCAGATCGGCGCGCGCTCGCCCATGCGCTTGCGGAACTGCTCGACCATGACGCGGTTGTGCGCGTCGCCGATCGTGTCCTCGACCGCCGGGATGTGGAAGCTGTCCACGGCTATGACATCGGTCCAGGTCGCCCCGACCGTCGCGAGCGTGCGCTCCACGTTCTCGAAGGCCTGGACGATTTCTTCCTCGAGTGATTCGGGGAAGGTGATGTCGTCGTCCCAGCCACCTTGGCCCGAGATGTCGACGCGGTCGCCGACGCGGACCGCCTGTCGGTAGTGAAGCAGGTCGAAGAGGGTCCGGCCGTATCCCGGGGTGCTGGCGAAGGTGGCGGTGCTCATCGCGACAAACCTTTCATTTGACTTCAACTATGAAGTCAAACTAGCACGGAATAACTTCACGTGTGAACTCAATTGGCCTCGCTATGATTACCCGATGACTGCGGTGACCCCAGGATCCGACGGCGCGGACGCCGAGGCGCCGGCGTGGCTGAACGCGGAGGAGAAGGAAGCCTGGACCGGCCTGGTCTCGCTGATCCTGCTGCTGCCGGGCCGTTTGGAGGCGCCGCTGCAGGCAGAAGCAGGGCTGACGCTCTTCGAGTACCTCGTGCTGAGCCATCTGTCCGAGGCTCCCGAGCACCGGATCAGGATGAGCGAGCTGGCCTTCCTGGCGAACGGATCGCTGTCGCGGCTCTCGAACGTCGTCAAGCGATTCGAGCAGCGGGGCTGGGTAACCCGAGCGCCCGACCCCGACGACGGTCGGTACACGGTCGCTTCGCTCACCGACTCCGGGTACGCGACGGTCGTGGCGGCGGCGCCGACGCATGTGCGCGCGGTCCGCGAGCGCTTCCTCGATCAGGTGAGCGCCGCCGATGGACGAGCGCTGGCCCGGATCGCCGCCAAGCTGCGCGTGCGCCCCGCCGATCTGGCCTGAAAACCAGCGGTTACGCCCGGCGCAGGGCGAACATGCGCAGGTCGCGGGTGGTGCGGTCGCGGTAGGCGGCGTAGGCGCCGGTGATGTCGATGAAGCGGGCGAAGATCGCGTCCTTGTCCGCGTCGGTGACCGGGGTGGCGGTCACCGGGATGCGTTCGCCGGCGATGGCGACGGTGGCTGTCGGATCGGCGAGCAGGTTGCCGGTCCAGGCCGGGTGGTGGGCCTGGCCGAAGTTGGAACCGACCACGTACAGAGTGTCGCCGTCGTGGACGTAGAGCAGCGGCTGGGTGCGCGCGACGCCGGACTTGCGGCCGGTGGTCGTGAGCAGGATCACCGGGGCGCCGATCGGGCCGAGCACGGTGTACTTGGCGTCGGTGCGCTCGAGCAGAGCGCGGTCGAGCGGGGTGATGGTGCGGATCAGCCAGGAACCCGGCTTGGTCGCGGCGAATCGGTTGGCGGCGCGGGACAGCGGATTGGCGCGGGAGCCCCACTGGCGATCCGGGAACTGCGATGTCATGGGCCGGACTATAACGCGACCGATCGGACCCCACCGAACCCCTGAATCGCCGACGATTCACTAAGCTCGCGAGCATGGTCGAACAAGCGCCGTCCACCGTGTACATCGCCTCGCCCGAGGGCGACACCGGAAAATCTACGGTGGCACTGGGTGTCCTCGGCATGCTGTGCGCGACCACCGCACGCGTCGGCGTGTTCCGTCCGATCACCCGCTCCACCGACGAACCCGACTACATCCTCGAACTGCTGCTCGAGCACAGCACCGCCGATATCAGCTACGAACAGGCCATCGGCGTCACCTACGAGGACGTGCACCGCGACCCCACCGCCGCGATCAGCGACATCGTGATGCGTTTCCACGACGTCGCCAAGGCCTGTGACGCGGTGGTGATCGTCGGCAGCGACTACACCGACGTCGCCAGCCCGAGCGAGCTGCGCTTCAACGCCCGGATCGCGGTGAACCTGGGCGCGCCCGTCCTGCTGGTCGTTCGCGGCGCGGAACGGACGCCCGGCGAGGTCAAGCAACTGGTCGAACTGTGTACCGCCGAGCTCACCACCGAGCACGCCCACCTGGTCGCGATCGTCGCCAATCGCTGCGCACCCGACGAGCTCGACGACATCGCGACCGCACTGGCCGGTTTCGACGTGCCGTCCTGGACGCTGCCCGAGGTGCCGCTGCTGATGGCGCCGACCATGGGCGAGCTGTGCGAGGCGATCGACGGCGAAATCTACAGTGGCGACCCGGAATTGCTGCAGCGTGAGGCGCTGCGCATCATGGTCGGCGGCATGACCGCCGAACACATCCTGGAGCGACTGTCCGACGGTGTGGTGGTGATCGCTCCTGGCGACCGCTCCGACGTGCTGCTGAGCCTGGTGAATGCCCATGAGGCAGAGGGGTTCCCGTCGCTGGCGGGCGTGATCATGAACGGCGGCCTTCGCCCGCATCCGGCCATCGCCCGGCTGATGGAGGGCCTGCACCCCAGGCTGCCGATCCTGGCCACCGAGCTGGGGACCTACGACACCGCCAGTGCCGTGCACGGCACTCGCGGCCGGATGTGGGCGGGTAGCCCGCGCAAGGTCGACACCGCGCTCGCGCTGATGGAACAGCGGGTGGACGCGCCGGAACTGTTGCGGCGCATCCAGGTTCCGTCCTCGACCGTCGTGACGCCGCAGATGTTCGAGTACCGGCTGATCGAACGCGCCCGCGCCGACCGCAAACGCATCGTGCTGCCGGAAGGCGACGACGACCGCATCCTCCGCGCCGCCGGCCGGGTGCTGCAGCGCAAGATCGCCGACCTCACCATCCTCGGTGACGAGACGTCGGTACGGGCCCGCGCCGCCGAGTTGGGTGTGGATATCGCCGACGCCCAGGTGATGGCGCCGCGCACCTCGGGCTACCTCGACGAATTCGCCGCCGAATACACCGAATTGCGCAAGCACAAGGGCATGACGCTCGAGCGCGCGCGCGAAACCATGTCCGACATCTCGTATTTCGGCACCATGATGGTCTACAAGGGGATTGCCGACGGCATGGTCTCCGGTGCCGCGCACACCACCGCGCACACGATCCGGCCCTCGTTCGAGATCATCAAGACGGTGCCGGGCGTCTCCACGGTGTCGAGCGTGTTCCTGATGTGCTTGGCCGATCGTGTACTCGCCTATGGCGATTGCGCGGTGGTCCCCGATCCGACCTCGGAGCAGCTGGCCGATATCGCGGTGTCCTCGGCGGGCACGGCGGCCCGTTTCGGGATCGACCCCCGGGTGGCGATGCTGTCCTACTCGACCGGCGCGTCCGGCACCGGCGCCGACGTCGACAAGGTGCGCACGGCCACCGAACTCGTGCGTGAGCGTGCGCCGGAACTGCCGGTGGAAGGCCCCATCCAGTACGACGCGGCGATCGAGCCCGCCGTCGCCAGCGCCAAGCTGCCCGATTCCGAAGTGGCGGGCAAGGCAACGGTTTTCGTCTTCCCCGACCTCAATACCGGCAACAACACCTACAAGGCGGTGCAGCGCAGCGCCGGTGCGGTCGCGATCGGGCCGGTGCTGCAGGGTCTGCGCAAGCCGGTGAACGATCTTTCGCGCGGCGCGTTGGTCGCCGACATCGTCAACACGGTGGCGATCACCGCCATCCAGGCTCAGGGGGATGGCAAGTGAGTGACCTGGTTCTGGTACTGAACAGCGGCTCCTCGTCGATCAAATATCAACTGCTGCACGCTGTCTCGGCCCAGGTGCTGGCATCGGGCCTCGTGGAGAAGATCGGCGAGTCGCACGGCGGCAGGATCGTGCACGAGGCGGGGCCCGCGAAACTCGACTACGACGGGGCGATACCCGACCACAGAGCCGGTCTGCTGCGGGCGTTCGAGATGTTCCGCGAGACCGGCCTCGACCTGACCACGATCGGCATCGGCGCGGTCGGGCACCGGGTGGTGCACGGCGGCGAGGTGTTCTGGGAACCGACCCTGATCACCGACGATGTGCTGCACGCGATCGACGAACTGTCGGTGCTCGCGCCGCTGCACAATCCCGCCAATGTGGTCGGCATCGAGTCGACGCGGGAGCTGCTGCCCGGCATTCCCGAGGTCGCGGTCTTCGACACGGCGTTCTTCCACACCTTGCCCGACGCCGCCAAGACCTACGCGATCGACGCGAAACTCGCCGCGGCCCACGGTATTCGCAAGTACGGCTTCCACGGGACCTCGCATCAGTACGTGTCGGAGAAGGCCGCGCAGTACCTGGGGAAACCGGCCGAAGAGCTGAACCAGATCGTTTTTCACCTGGGCAACGGGGCGTCCGCTTCGTCGATCCGCGGGGGCATCGCGATCGACACCACCATGGGGATGACCCCACTCGAAGGTCTGGTGATGGGAACCAGGCCGGGCGATCTGGATCCCGGTGTCACGCCGTATCTCATGCGGGCGGCCGATCTGGACGTGAGTCAGGTGGAGCAACTGCTCAACCGCAGTTCCGGCCTCAAAGGCATGAGCGGGGTCAACGACTTCCGCGAATTGCAGCAGCTCATCGACAGCGGCGACACCCAGGCGAAGCTTGCCTACGACGTCTACATCCACCGCCTGCGCCGCTATCTCGGCGCCTACCTGGTGGAACTCGGCACCGTCGACACCATCATCTTCACCGCCGGCGTGGGGGAGAACAGCTCGGCGGTGCGCGCCGACGCACTGGCGGGTCTACAGGCGCTCGGTATCGAAATCGACCCGACCCGCAATGAGAAGAGAGCACCGGGCATCCGCCGCATTTCGCCGGAGTTCGCCCCGGTGACCGTGCTGGTGGTCCCTACCAACGAAGAACTGGCCATTGCCCGCGCGGCCCACGAGCTGGTCGGCGGGCGCTGAGCTGGTCGGCGGGCACTGAGCTCAGAACCAGGATTTCGGTCGTAGCGAGTTCGCCAGATCGACGAGGGCGTAGCGGTGCGTCCGGTCCGGGGCGTTGCGGGCGAGCGAGCGCAGGCCGGATTCGGTGCCGTCGCGCAGTTCGCGTTCGGTGAAGGCGCGGCCGAACAGCTTGGCGTCCTTACGTTTCGGTGTGTTCCCGGCCTGTAGCCAGGCCAATGCCGAGCCCTGGACCAGCGTGCGCATGAGGGTGGCGCGGTGCTCGCCCGCTGGGATGGACTGGGCGCGCGAGGCGGCCAGCCGCAGGATCTGCTCGTCGAGTTCGGCGACGGGAGAGCTGGTGAGCAGCAACAGGATCGCCGTGGTCTGAGCGGTGGTGAAGTGGCGGGACGCGGCGGGCACATCGTCGAGGGCGTGGACCGCTTCGCCGACTCGCCCGGCCACCGCCAGTTGCCTGGCCAGGCCGAATGCCGCGCTCACCACGGCCCTGTCGGTGCGCCAGACGGTGTCGTAATAACGTTCGGCGAAACTTCGCCACTGTTCGGGGGCGTCGGAATCCCAGTGTTGCAGAATGAGTTCCGCGGTGGCGGCCAGCGCGAGCTTCGGCGCGATCTCGCCCGGCAGCACTCGCAATACCGCCTCGAACGACGCGAAGGCGGCCTCGAAGTCGAGTTCGAGCAGATGGGCCTGACCGGTGAACCAGTCGGTGCGCCAATCGGATTCGCTGGGCACCCGATCGAGCATGTGCAACACCGCCGCCGACTCGCCCAGTTCCAGCCGCGCTCGCGCCTCGGCGAAGAGCAATTCGCCCGCCAGGGTGTCGGGTGCGTTGTCCGGATCGGCCTCGGCCCGCTCGCGGGAGTCGTGCAGTGCCTCGAGCACCCGCTCCGGCTCGGGATTGGCGGTGGCGGCCAGCAGCGGCGCCGACGGATCGGCGGGGTCGATCAGCGGAATCGGCAGTGCGGCCACCACATCGCGGGAATCCAGCAGCGGCGAGCGACCCACACCGTCGAGATACGCGTCGGTCTGGCTGATCAGTTCCTCGGTCCCGAAGCTGGTGCGCTGTGGACTGAACACTGTGGACAGCTGTGGATGTTCCGTGCCGGTGTCGTAGGCGAGGATCTCGCGCAACACCCCGGCCAGCTGCGCCGACATCGCCCGCGCCGACGGAAAACGCTGTGCCGGATCGGGATCGGTGGCGGTGAGCAGGAATCGATGGAAGAACTCGTAGCGGGCCAGCAGTGGTTCGTCGGCGGGGTCGGGGATGCCGTCGAGGTAGCGGCCGTGTTCGCTGGGCAGCGCCAGCGTGAGCGCGGCGATCGTCCGGCCCACGGTGTAGACATCGGAGGCGGGCGTCGGCCCGGTGCGGGCGATCTCGGGCGCCTGGAAACCCTTGGTGCCGTACAGGTTGCCGTAGGCGTCGATGGTGGCGACAGCGCCGAGGTCGATGAGCTTCACCTGATCCTCGGTGACCATCACGTTGTCGGGCTTGAGGTCGTTGTAGGTGAGGCCGATCGAATGCAGATGTTCCAGCGCGGGCAGGATCTCCAGCACATAGGCGATGGCCTCGGCCAGCGGCATCTGCTCGCCACGTGGCCTGGCATCGAGAATGTCGCGCAGCGAATGCCCGCCCACATACTCCATCACGATGTAGCCGATGGACCCGTCACCCGCGGTGTGCTCGACGAAGTTGTGGATCTTGACGATGCTCGGGTGCGCCACCTCGGCCAGGAACTGGCGCTCGGCCACCGCGACGGCCTGCGCCTCGGCGTCACCCGCGTGCAGCAGGCCCTTGAGTACCACCCACCGATCGCTCACATTGCGGTCGATGGCCAGATAGATCCAGCCGAGACCGCCGTGCGCGATGCACCCCTGGATCTCGTACTGCCCGGCGACCATATCGCCCTCGTGCAGCGACGGCCGGAAATCGTAGGCGGCCCCGCAGGTTTCGCACTCACCGCTGGTCGAGGCGGCTCGCGCCGGCGTCGACCGCCCGACCGGATTGCCGCAGCGCCAACAGAACCGACGGCCTTCCGAGACCATCGGATCGGCCAGCACGGCGTCCCGAGGGTCGGCCGGGGTGACTGTCGGAATCGGCACCAGCCCGGCGCCGAGCCGCCGCGTGGGCCGCGACCGCGCGGTCCGCACACTGCGCCCCGACCGCGCGGTACTCACCCCGGTCTGTGGCGCGGACGGCCAGGAGTCGGACGTCGCTCGTGCGCCGGGATGATCGTCGCGCTGGGCTGCCTCGGTCGCCGCGTGCGGTGCGTTCACCGGAACCCGCTGTGCCGCTTCGGTCGCCGCGTAGGGCGCGGTTTCGGCGGGGCGATGTGCCATTTCGGTTGCCGCGTAGGACGCGGTCTCGCGGGTGCGCTCGGCCGCCGCGTTCGGGGCCTCAGGGGCGCGTTGCGTCGCTTCGGTGGGGACATACGCGGCGGATTCTTGTGCCGTCGGCGCGGGGCGGCTCGCCCGCTGCGTAGCGAGATGGTCCCGCGCGTGTTGCGAGGCTTCGACGTCGGCCGGGGGAACGTCGCCCTGTTGGACGGGTCCGGACGCTTCGGCGCGCCGGGTGGCATCGGTCGCGGGGGTCTGGTCGCGGCTGCTCGCCTGCTTCCTGGCGAACTCCGAGGCGGCCTCGGCGGTGAGTTTGGGCAGTGGCCGCGTCTCGTCGTCGCCGGGCAGCGTCCACCCACCGGGCAGCGTGCCAGGACGGTGGCGCTGGGTCAGCTGGGTCGGCTCGCGCCGTTCCTGGTCATCCGGTGCCGCGGCGTGGGGTGCCGATTCGGCGGGTGCCGGGTCGTGGTCGGCGTCGTGCCGGGCTCGGGGGTGCACCGGCGATTCGGCGGGCGCCTGATCCTCCGGGGCCGGATCGCGTCGCCCTGGCTCTTCGCTGGTCGGGTTCGTGCTCATGGCCGTCAGTCCTGGTACTTCGGTGCGGGCGGGCTCGGCGTCTCGCCGAGCGTCGCGAGCCAGCGGCGGTGGATGCGGGTCCAGGTGCCGTCGTTGCGGATGCGGTCCAGGGTGGAGTTGACGAAACGCACCAGGTCGTCGTTGCCCTTGGGAATCCCGATGCCGTACGGCTCGGCGCTGATGCTCCCGCCCACCACTTCGGTGTAGGGGTCCTGGGCGGCCAGGCCCGCCAGGATCGAGTCGTCGGTGCTCACGGCGTCGACCTGGCGTTGTTGCAGCACCACCAGGCAGTCGGCCCAGGTGGGCACCGTCAGGATCGTGGCGGCAGGCTGGTCGCGGCGGATGTGGTCGAGCGAGGTGGTGCCGCGCACCACGCACACCCGCTTGCCCGCCAGATCGGCCAGGCCGTCGATGCCCGAGCCCTTCACCGCGAGCACCCGCTGGTCGGCCCGCAGGTACACCGTCGAGAACGCCACCCGCTGACGTCGCTCGCAGGTGATCGTCATCGTCTTCGCGATCAGGTCGACCGTGTGATCCTGCAATGCCCGCTCGCGCTCTTCCGAAGCGAGACTGCGGTATTCGATCAGATCAGGATTGCCGAGCAGGTCGCGGGCGATCTCTCGGGCGATGTCGGCGTCGAATCCGACGATGCGACCGGTGAGTGGATCGCGGAAGCTGAACAGGTTGCTGCCCGCGTCCAGGCCCACGACGAGCCTGCCGCGCGCGCGAATGGCATCGATCGTCGGGCCGGTGGCGGTGCTCGGTCGCAGACTCGCGGTCGGATCGCCGCACTGTTCGCCGCCGGTGGGCGGCACCGGGGTGTCGGTGCCGATCGGAATGGCCTTCGCGGGCAACGGAGGTTCGGAATAGACACCCCGCTCAGCGGGCGCGGGGGCGCCCTCGGAGCAGCCTGCGAGCAGTCCGGCCAGCATCAGTGCCGCGATAACTCGGCCGCGCCTCATCGGTACTCCCGCAGTCGCGGCCACAAACCGAGCGCGACGCATGCCGCCGCCGCGATCCCGAGCACGAACGCGCCGGGGGCGAGGAACGACAGCACATCGATCGCCTGCGACACCCTGGCGCGCAAGGTATCTCGCGTCACCGCGCCCGCCTTGTCCAGTGCCCGATCGAGTGCGTCGACCTGGGCGGCGGAATCGGCGGCGCTCGGACCGGTCGCGACGGTGGCCGCGCCCACGAAATCGCCCCGCTGGAGGGTGTCGTTCATCCGCTGATGGGCCGACTGCCAGCGGGTGAGCGCGGCGCGCGCGTGCGCCACCTCGTCGCGGGCAGGCGCGTCCGCGGGGTAACCGGCGAGCAGCTCGTTGAGCCGGGTGGCGTTCGTATCGAAGGTGCGGTCGTAGTCACCGGTCGCGTCGCGGCGGACCAGCTTCACCATTTCCGCTGATCTGGCTTGCTGCACGAGGATTCGGCTCTCGGCCAATCGCGCCGATGGCACCGCGCCCTCGTCCCGGCAGCGAATCATCGCCACCGCGGAGAGCGAACCGGCCGCCACCGTCCAGATCAGGGTCAGCGCCAGCGCGCCGGTGCCGACCAGCAAGCCCATGTTGAAGAATCGGCGCGAGCGCCGCGCCAGCTCGACCTGCACCCAGATCAGCGCGCCGAGCGCCACCACGAGCAGCACGATCGCCGTCCACGGTGGTTGCACGTGCCGGTACTGCGCGGCGGTGACCGCGTCGAAGCGGTGGTCCTCCAGCTCCTCGGCCATCGGCAGCAGTCCGGTCTGCATCTGATGTGATGCCTCGCTCAGATAGGCCGCGCCGACGGGATAGCCGTTGCGATTGTTCACCCGCGCGGTCTCGATCAGCCCGCTGTAGACGGGCAGCCCGGTCGCGATGCCGGTACGCAGGCGGCGGTCGGTGCCCGACGGATCGGCCGCCTCTTCGTCGGAGACGTGCCCGGCCTGGGTCACCAGTTCGGCGGCGGCCTCACCGATGGCCTGGGTATAGCGGTCGCGCACCGCTTGGGGTTCGAGTCCGCCCGCGATGAACGCGGTGCCCGCGGCGGCGTCGGCGATGGAGAGCGAGGTGTAGAGGTGATTGGCCGAATGCGCGTCGGGTTCGGTGTCGTCGAGCAGGACGCCGAGAGCTTGCTGACGCTCGCTCACGGTCGTCGAAGTCACCGCGCCCGCGGTGACGCACAGCACCATCAGGACCAGTCCGGCGGCAACGAGCCGACCCGGCGAGGACTGCGCGAAGCTGCGCAACCGGGCGGGTTGGAACTGCGCGCGCAACGCTCTGACGTCGGGCGCGGGCGGCCGGTCGACCGGCGCGGCCGGTCGGCGCAGCGGCGCCCAGCGCGGTGTCACCGGTGCCGCGCCAGCCGTCTCGGAGTGCTTCGCACCCGTCGTGGCCTGCGGTGACGGGCGAACGCGGACGGCCGCCACCTCCGTCGAGGCATTGCGATTCCCCGGTTCGACCATCGTTCACCTCCCGGCGCTGTCCGTGCACACCTACCTGTGCGGAGTTTATTGTGGGCCTACGGGTAGCGCAGCCCCTCACACACCCCCGCAGCGGTTGCTGTACGGCTGCTCGGAGGAAAGAGTATGGGATGCGCGGCGACGGAGACGGCTGGTTCAAGGGCCCAGATGGGGCCAAGCACTGGGGAAAATACGGTGCGGCGGGTCTGCTGCTGCGCGCACCGCTGCCCGGTGGCGGGTCCGCGGTGCTGTTGCAGCACCGGGCGCCGTGGAGTCATCAGGGCGGCACCTGGGCGCTGCCCGGTGGGGCGCGTGACTCGCACGAGTCGCCCGAGCACGCGGCGGTCAGGGAGGCCGAGGAGGAAGCGGGCATCGCCGCCGCCGATCTCAGGGTCAGGGCCGAGCGCCTGACCATGACCGCCCCGAGCGGCTGGACCTACATCACTGTCGTCGCCGACGCCGACAAGCCGCTGCCCACGGTCGCCAACAAGGAGAGCGCCGAACTGGCCTGGGTCCCCGAGGACGAGGTCGCCGATCTGCCGTTGCATCCCGGCTTCGCCGTCGCCTGGATCGAACTGCGCGCGGTGCCGTTGCGCGTGCGCCTGGACGCCGACGCCGAGCTCGCGGAAGCGCTACCCCGCACAGTCGAACTGCCCGACCAGGGCTTCTTCTGGCTGCACGCGCGGGCCGACGGCCCCGGCGTCGAAGTCGTTCTCGACGGTGAGCCCACCGAAGGCCCGGTCCTCACCAGGGCAGACCTTCTCGCCTGAGTCCGGCCCGCGCCTCCTCGACCCGGCTGCGCGCACATCGGCACACGGCAGCCGCGCCGGTGGCGCTCAGTCAGCGGCGAGGAGCGCTTGCTTCAGTTCGCGAGCCGCGGCTTCCGGATCGGCGGCTTCGGTGATCGCGCGGACGACGACCACGCGGCGGGCACCGGCGGCCAGCACCTCGGGGAGTCGTTGCGCGTCGACGCCGCCGATGGCGAACCAGGGGAGGGTGGGATGGGACTCGGCGGTCGAGCGGACGAAGTCGACGCCCGCGGCCTGGCGGCCGGGCTTGGTCGGCGTGGTCCAGATCGGGCCGGTGCAGAAGTAGTCGAGGTGGCCGTCGATCGCGGCCAGACTCGCCTGGTTGCGGTTGTGGGTGGAGCGGCCGATCACCACATCGGGGCCCAGGACGCGTCGCGCGTAGGACGGCGGTAGGTCTCCTTGGCCGAGGTGCAGCACATCGGCGCCCGCGGCGAGTGCGATATCGGCGCGATCGTTCACCGCGAGCAAGGCGCCGTGGCGACGGGTCGCGGCCTTGATCTCGGCGAGCGCACCGAGCTCGGCCTTCGCCTCGAGCGGCCCGAATTCGGCCTCGCCCGGCGATCCCTTGTCCCTGAGCTGCACGATGTCGACTCCGCCTGCCAGCGCCGCGTCGACGAAGCGGGACAGATCGCCTTTTTCCCGCCGCGCATCGGTGCACAGATACAGCAGTGCACTCGACAGGCGCTCCCTTGGCGGGACGGAACGGTTCGGATGGGAGGGCTGCACGTTCTCGACGGTAGTCGCGCTACCGTTGGAGTGCGAACGCCGTGGCGGGCGGTAGGCGAAAAAGACAGGTGGAACGGGATGCGAACTCTGGCGGTCGTTGGCGGCGGCGCCGTCGGACTTGCCGTCGCATGGCGGGCCGCCGAGGCGGGCTGGACGGTCACCGTCTACGACCCCGAACCCGCGCGCGGCGCCTCCTTCGTGGCCGGTGGAATGCTGGCGCCGCTGTCGGAAGGCTGGCCGGGGGAGGACCGGGTGCTCGCCTTCGGCGCGGCCGCGCTGGCGCAGTGGCCCGCTTTCGCCGAACGGCTCCGAGCGGTCTCGGGTGAATCGATGTTCGTGGCCGAGGAGACGCTCACCGTCGCCCTCGACAGCGCCGATGTCACGGACCTGCGCACCGTCTCGGACTGGCTGGCCGGCTTCGGTCACGATCTGCGGGTGCTCGACCGTGCGGGAGTCCGCGCGCTGGAACCCGCGCTCGCGCGCACCGTCCGCGCCGGCCTGCACGCGAAAACCGAACCCGCCGTCGACAATCGGCGCGTACTGCGTGCGCTCCGATCCGCCTGCGCCGGAGCCGGCGTCGAGATCCGTGCCGAAGCCGTTGCCGCGCTGGATGAGCTACCGCACGACCGGATAGTCCTCGCGGCGGGCGCCCGCTCCGCCGAGCTCTGGCCCGGCCTGCCGGTGCGTCCGGTGAAGGGTGAAATCCTCCGGTTGCGTCGCAGGCCCGGCGTCAGCCCGCCACCGACCAGGGTGATCCGCGCCCGGGTCCACGGCAGACAGGTCTACCTGGTCCCCCGCGAAGACGGAATCGTTGTCGGTGCAACACAATACGAGGCGGGCTTCGACACCACCGTCACCGTCGGCGGTGTCCGTGACCTGATCGCCGACGCCGAAACCATCCTGCCCGGCATCGCCGAATACGAACTGGCCGAAGCGAACGCGGGCTCGCGGCCGGGAACCCCCGACAACCTGCCGCTGCTCGGCCACCTCGACGACCGGGTCGTCGCCGCCACCGGTCACGGCCGTAACGGCATGCTCACCCTCGCGCTCACTGCGGCGGTCGTGCCCGCGCTGCTCGACGGCGAGACCCCCGTGGTCGTCGAAGCCGCAGCACCTCAACGTTTTCCGGCATCGCAGATGCCATCTCTGTCGCAAGGAGGAGTTCGATGACCTCGACCATTCCGATCGGCGTCACCGTCAACGGTGTCGACCACGAGTTCCCCGAGCCGCTCAGCGTCCGTGAACTGCTGGCCAAGCTCGAATTGCCCTGCCAGGGTGTGGCATTGGCGGTCGACGGCGCGGTCTTCTCGAAGTCGCGCTGGGACGAGCCGGTCGGGCGCGGCTGGACCATCGAGGTGCTCACGGCGGTGCAGGGTGGCTGAGTCGCCGTTGCGGATCGCCGACAAGGAGTTCGGCTCCCGCCTGATCATGGGCACCGGGGGCGCAGAAAACCTCGCCGTCCTCGAACAGGCGCTGATCGCCTCGGGCACCGAGCTCACCACCGTCGCCATGCGCCGGGTCGACGCCGCGGGCGGCACCGGCGTGCTCGACCTGCTCAAGCGCCTCGACATCACCCTGCTGCCCAACACCGCAGGCTGTCGCACCGCCGCCGAAGCCGTACTCACCGCCCAGCTGGCCCGTGAGGCGCTCGACACCAACTGGGTCAAGCTCGAGGTGGTCGCCGACGACCGCACCCTGCTGCCGGACCCGTTCGAGCTCCTCGACGCCGCCGAGAAGCTCGTCGACGACGGTTTCGTGGTCCTGCCGTACACCAACGACGACCCGATCCTCGCCCGCCGCCTCGAAGAAGCGGGCTGTGCCGCGGTGATGCCGCTCGGCTCCCCGATCGGCACGGGCTTGGGCATCGGCAACCCCCACAACATCGAGATGATCGTCGCCGCCGCCGGGGTCCCCGTGATCCTCGACGCGGGCATCGGCACCGCCAGCGACGCCGCTCTCGCCATGGAACTCGGCTGCTCGGCAGTCCTGCTCGCTACCGCCGTGACCAGGGCGAAAGAGCCCGAACTCATGGCGTCGGCCATGTCGGCCGCGGTGCGTGCGGGCTATCTGGCCAGGCAGGCGGGCCGTATCCCCCAGCGTTTCTGGGCTCAGGCTTCTTCCCCAGCCGTCTAGGGGTCGAAGGTCATCCTCGAGGATGACCCGACTCGCTACTTCTCGGCGACGCGCGGCACGGCGATCGTGAGGCAAGCTGGGGCGCATGATCGAGCTGAAGGGCCTGACGAAGCAATTCGGCCAGACCGTCGCGGTGCAGGACCTCACGTTCACCGTCCGACCAGGACTGGTGACCGGGTTCCTCGGACCCAACGGTGCCGGTAAATCGACGACCATGCGGATGATCCTCGGATTGGACAAGCCGACGGCGGGCAGTGCGCTCATCGACGGCAAGCAGTACCAGCAGCTGGAACGCCCGCTCACGCAGGTCGGCGCGCTGCTGGATGCCAAGTGGGTGCATCCGAACCGCTCGGCGCGCGCCCATCTGGAGTGGCTGGCCGCCTCCAACGACATCCCGAAGTCGCGGGTCGAAGAGGTCCTGCGACTGGTCGGCCTGTCCGAGGTGGCGAACAAGAACGCGGGCGGATTCTCGCTCGGTATGTCCCAGCGTCTCGGACTGGCGGGCGCGCTGCTCGGCGACCCGAAGGTGCTGCTGTTCGACGAGCCGGTCAACGGCCTCGACCCGGAGGGCATCCTGTGGATCCGCCGGTTCATGCAGCGCCTGGCCGCCGAGGGACGCACGGTGCTCGTGTCGAGCCACCTGCTCTCGGAGATGTCGCAGACCGCCGAGCAGCTCATCGTCATCGGTCGTGGTCAGCTGATGTTCGACGGCACCACCCAGGAGTTCATCGACCGTGCCTCCGAGCAGTCGGTGCGCGTGCGCAGCCCGCAGCTGGATCAGTTGCGCAGCCTGCTCACCTCGCACGGCATGACCGTGAAGGAAGACGGCGACGCCGCGCTGATCGTCGCGGGCGTCACTTCCGACGAGGTCGGCAAGGTGGCGGGCACGAACAACGTCACGCTCTACGAGCTGGCACCGCAGCAGGCCTCGCTCGAGGAAGCGTTCATGCGGATGACCGGCGGCGCCGTGGAGTACCACGGTGAAAGCTTCGATCAACAGGCGATGGGAGGTGCGCTCTGATGGGCGTGCTCGCAGCGGAACGAATCAAACTCACCTCCACCCGCTCGCCCTGGTGGTGCTCGGCGGTCGTGGTGGTGCTCGGCATCGGCCTCGCCGTGCTGATCGCCTTGGTCACCAACGCCGACTCCACCGGGGATTCCGGCGAGGGCCCACCGTTGCTCACCCCGAGCGTGGCGGTGTCGGGTGTCGCCGGCTTCGGTGTCATGGTCCTGATGATCATGGCCGCGCTGACGGTGACCAGCGAATATCGCTTCGGCGTCATCCGCTCCAGCTTCCTCGCGGTCCCGAACCGATCCAAGGTCGTGCTGTCGAAGACCGCGCTGGTCGGCTTCTACTCGGCCGTGCTCACCGGTGTGCTCGCGCTCATCGCGTTCATCGTGGCCAAGCTGATCACCGGTGACGACGCTCCCGGTCTCGTGCTCGACGGCAACTGGCGGGCCATCTACAGCGTGCCGATCTACGCGTTCCTGTGCGTCATGCTCGCCATCGGTGTCGGTGTGCTGGTGCGCCAGTCCGCCGCGGCGATCTCGCTGATCGTGCTGTGGTCGCTGCTGCTGGAGAACCTGCTCGGCGCGTTCGGCAGCTTCGGCCGCACCGTCAAGCCGTTCCTGCCCTTCCAGAACGCGAACCGTTTCCTGAGCGTCGAGGAGTACGCGGGCGACTGGCACTGGGGCGTGTGGGGAAGCCTGATCTACTTCGCCGTGTTCGTGGCGATCGTGTTCGCCGGCGCACTCGTGCTGGTCAACCGCCGCGACGCCTGACAATCCTGCCCGGGCCGCCCTCGCAATGGCCCGGGTCGCGAGGGTCGCGACCTTGTCGGGAGGTCGCCCCTGCACGAGCCCCCGGCGTCCGCTGCCCGGACGCCGGGGGCTCGCGCATATCCAGTGAGGACCTGGGTAACTCGCCGGGCACGGGCGAACGCGCCCACGCACGGAACCGCCAGACGCGTCACCTCGTCCCCACTCACCTGAGTCTGGCTGGAAGTCTCGGGGAGGCGGATCGGCTAACCTTTGAGCGTGAGTGAAACGCCTTCTGGCGGGGTGAATCCGCGGCGGCGCGACGCCGCGGACGTGTCCATCCCGTTGGAGCCGATCGTGAGTGAATCCGCCGAGTCCGACACCGATGCGCGCGCGAGCCGCAAGCGCGCCCAGATCTCGTCGAAGCTGCAAGCGGCCAACCGCCGGGCGGACCTGATCGGCGCCTTACGCAAGGCACGCCACCAGCTGCCGGGCGACCCGTCCTTCGGCGACCCGCTGTCGGTGACAGGACCCGGCGGTGCGCGCGCGGTGGCCCGGGCGGCGGACAAGATCGCGGGCGGCGCCCCGACCGCGGCCAGGGAAATCGGTTTCGGTGCCCTACAGGTGTGGCAGGCGGGGCTGGAGCGGATCGGCCGTGGGCGCGGCTCCGAGGAGGTGACCATCGTGTTCACCGACCTGGTCGGGTTCTCGAGCTGGTCGCTGTCGGTGGGCGACGAGCGCACCCTGGAACTGCTGCGCAAGGTCGCCAAGGCCATCGAGCCGCCGATCGTCGAGCGTGGCGGTCAGGTGGTCAAGCGGATGGGCGACGGCCTGATGGCGGTGTTCTCCTCGCCCGATCGTGCCGTGCGCGCCGCGCTGGCGGCCCGGCGCAATCTCGCCGGGGTCGAGATCAACGGCTACACCCCGCGTATGCGGGTCGGCCTGCACACCGGCTCGCCCCGGGAGATCGGCGGCGACTGGCTCGGCGTCGACGTCAACATCGCCGCCCGGATGATGGAGGCTGGCGGCAACGGCAACACGATGATTTCCAGCGTCACGCTGGCCGCGCTGCGCCCGGAAACCCTCGAGGAGCTGGGCGTCGTCGCCAAACCCTACAAGCGCAACTTCTGGGCGGCGCCGCTGAGCGGCGTCCCGGAGGACGTCAGGATCTTCCGGCTACACACGACGAGCTGAGCGCTTTTCCAGCCGATCCTGTTCCTTCCAGTACTCGCGGAAGGCCTTCTGGGTCGGGGTGGGCTTGTCGGTCAGCGCCTGCCAGTTCGTCGAACGCACGAAGTCGATGATGAGCAGCACCGGCAGGATGAACGCGTGGAAGAAGATCAGGTTGTCGCCACCGTCGAACACGAACCACAGGTATCCCGCGTACCCGAGGAACGCGATACCGAACACCGCGTTGAGCCCGCGCGAGAGCTGGCTGCGCCCGTTGTCGACGTTGGCCATGATGATCATCGCGAGGCCGCTGAGCGCGAGCAGGCCGACATACCAAGTGAACATGTGGGCAAGCCAACAGCCCTCGCCTTGCCCTGATCTTGCGAAAGTCTTGCTACTCCAGCCAGAGCGCGGCGCCGAGGCCCGCGAGGACAGCGGCGACGATCAAACCGATCGCCACCGGGCGGTTGTTCTTCCAGGTCGTGTACGCGCCGCCGAGCAGGAATCCGGCGAGGGCGAAGAGGAGGACGGACAGCATGGGTTCCATCTTGCCTGGTCGATTGTACGGAATTAACAAGCACGCATGCTTGCTTTTTTTCTGAACCGCTGCGATCCTGGGTGCCATGAGTGCTCTCTCCGCTGACCCGGACCTGATCCGGATCGGGAATTGTTCCGGGTTCTACGGTGACCGGCTCAGCGCCATGCGCGAGATGCTGGAAGGCGGTCAGCTCGACGTGCTGACCGGCGACTACCTCGCCGAACTCACCATGCTGATCCTGGGCCGCGACCGGATGAAGGATCCGAGCCTCGGCTACGCCAAGACCTTCGTCAAGCAGATCAAGGACTGCCTCGCGCTCGCGCTCGAGAAGAACGTCCAGATCGTCACCAATGCCGGCGGGCTGAATCCGGCCGGCCTGGCCGAGCAGTTGCGCAAGGTCGCCGCCGAGCTCGGGCTCGACGCCGAGATCGCACACGTGGAAGGCGACGACCTGGTAGCGCGTGCCGCCGAACTCGACCTCGGTCAGCCGCTCACCGCGAACGCCTATCTCGGCGCGTGGGGGATCGTCGAGTGCCTGAACTCCGGCGCCGATATCGTCGTCACCGGCCGCGTCACCGACGCCTCCGTGATCGTGGGTCCGGCGGCGGCCCACTTCGGCTGGGCCCGTACCGATTACGACGCGCTCGCCGGTGCGGTGGTCGCGGGCCACGTGATCGAGTGCAGCACTCAGGCCACCGGCGGTAACTTCGCCTTCTTCACCGAACTCGGTGACATCGGCCGCCCCGGCTTCCCGATCGCCGAGATCCGTCGCGACGGGTCCTGCGTGATCACCAAGCACGACGGCACCGGCGGCGCGGTCACTGTCGACACCGTCGAAGCCCAGCTCATGTACGAGATCCAGAGCGCGCGCTACGCCGGACCCGACGTCACCACCCGCCTGGACAGCATCGTGCTGAACCAGGAGGGCAAGGACCGGGTATTGATCAGCGGCGTCACCGGTGAGGCCCCGCCGCCACAGCTCAAGGTCTCGCTGAACACCCTCGGCGGCTTCCGCAACGAGATGTCGTTCATCCTCACCGGACTCGATATCGAGGCCAAAGCCGCACTGGCACAACGACAGCTGGAATCCTGGCTGCCGGACAAACCCGCCGAGCTCACCTGGACCCTGGCTCGCCTCGATCGCCCCGACGCCGAGACCGAAGAGCAGGCCAGCGCGATCCTGCGCTGCGTGGTGCGCGATGCCGACCCGAACAAGGTAGGTCGCGGGTTCTCCAGTGTCGCTGTGGAATTGGCGCTCGCGAGCTACCCGGGTGCCAGCTTCACCGCGCTGCCCGGAAACGGTTCGCCCTACGGTGTCTTCACCCCGGGTTTCGTCGACGCGCACGAGGTGCCGCATATCGCCGTGCTGGCGAACGGTACCCGTGTCGACATCGCGCCCGCTACGGAAACCGTTGTTCTCGAACCTGTTTCCGAACCCGAACTGCCCGCACCGCTGCCGCCCGCCGAAACCCGTCGAGTCCCGCTCGGCACGATCGCGCTCGCGCGCAGCGGCGACAAGGGCGGCGACGCCAATATCGGCGTGTGGGTGCGCACCGACGACCAGTGGCGCTGGCTCGTGCACACCCTCACCGTCGAGAAGCTGCGAGAACTTCTTCCCGAGACGGCCGACCTGACCGTCACCCGCCACGTGCTGCCCAATCTGCGCGCGGTCAACTTCATCATTTCCGGGCTGCTGGGCAAGGGCGTCGCCTACCAGGCACGTTTCGACCCGCAGGCCAAGGGGCTCGGCGAATGGCTGCGCTCCCGCCACATCGATATGCCGACGGAGCTGTTCGCATGACCTCAGTTTGGGAAACGCCGGAGCGAAAAGAGCTGCGCGCCACTGTGCGCGGGTTCGTCGAACGGGAGATCCTGCCCGACCTCGATGCCTGGGAGCGGGCCGGCGAACTACCGCGCGAGCTGCACAAGAAGGCAGGCGAACTCGGCCTGCTCGGCATCGAGTACCCGGAATCGGCGGGCGGCGAGGGCGGCAACGCCATCGACTCGGTGATCGTGGGCGAGGAGATCCATGTCGCCGGTGCGTCCGGCGGCCTGTGGGCCTCGCTGCTGACCTGTGGAATCGCGCTGCCGCACATGATCGCCTCGGGCAACCAGGCCCAGATCGACCAGTGGGCCAAGCCGACGCTGGCCGGTGACCTGATCGGTTCGCTGGCCATCACCGAACCCGGCGGGGGTTCCGATGTCGGCCACCTCACCACCACCGCCGTGCGCGACGGTGAGGACTTCATCATCAACGGCGCCAAGACCTTCATCACCTCGGGCTGTCGTGCCGACTTCGTCGTCACCGCGGTGCGCACGGGCGGCCCTGGCGCGGCCGGTGTTTCGCTGATCCTGGTGCCGAAGGACACGCCGGGCTTCACCGTCAGCCGCAAGCTGGAGAAGATGGGCTGGCTGGCCTCGGATACCGCCGAGCTGTCGTACGTGGACGTACGGGTGCCCGCCTCGAACCTGGTCGGCGCCGAGAACAGCGGCTTCGCGCAGATCGCCGCCGCGTTCGTCAGTGAGCGGGTAGGCCTCGCGGTGCAGGCGTATTCGCTGGCCCAGCGCGCGCTCGACCTCACCGTGCAGTGGTGCCGCGATCGCGAGACCTTCGGCCGCCCGCTGATCAGCCGCCAGAAGGTACAGATGACGCTCACCGATATGGCCCAGCGCGTGGATATCTCGCGCACGTACACCCGGGCGCTGGTCGAGCGCTACGTCGCCGGCGACGAGAACCTGATCGCTCAGGTGTGCTTCGCCAAGAACAACGCCGTCGAGACCGCCGAATGGGTGGCCAACCAGGCCGTGCAGTTGCACGGCGGGATGGGCTACATGCGTGAGGCCGAGGTCGAGCGCATCTACCGCGATGTGCGCATCATCGGCATCGGCGGCGGCACCAACGAGATCCTGACCATGCTGGCGTCGAAAGTATTGGGGTACCAGTCGTGACGACCTTCCGTTCCCTCATCGACACCGCCTCGCCCGAGTACACCGCGGCCGCCGAGGCGATGTCCACCAAGCTCACCGAGGTCGAGGCGGAGTTCGCCAAGGCCATCGCCGGTGGTGGCCCCGACAAGGTGGCCCGGCACCACAAGCGCGGCAAGCTGACCGCGCGTGAGCGCATCGAACTGCTGCTCGACGAGGACTCGCCGTTTCTCGAGCTGTGCCCACTCGCCGCGTGGGGCAGCGACTTCCACGTCGGCGCGTCGACGATCGCCGGCATCGGCCTCGTCGAGGGCGTCGAGTGCATGATCGTGGCGCCCGACCCGACGGTGCGCGGCGGTACGTCGAACCCGTGGACGCTGCGTAAGACACTGCGTATCAACGACATCGTGCGGGAGAACCGGCTGCCGGTGATCTCGCTGGTCGAGTCCGGCGGCGCGGACCTGCCGACGCAGAAGGAAGTGTTCATCCCGGGTGGCGCGATGTTCCGCGACCTCACCCAGGCCTCGGCGGCCGGAATCCCCACCATCTCCCTGGTTTTCGGCAACTCCACCGCCGGTGGCGCCTATATCCCCGGCATGTCCGACTACGTGGTGATGGTCAAGGAAGCCGCGAAGGTCTTCCTCGCGGGCCCGCCGCTGGTGAAGATGGCCACCGGTGAGGACTCCGACGACGAGACCCTCGGCGGCGCCGAGATGCACGCCCGCACATCGGGTCTGGCCGACTACATGGCCGCCGACGAGCAGGATGCGATCCGCCTCGGCCGCAATATCGTTCGTCGCCTGAACTGGAAGAAACAGGGACCGGAGCCGCGTGCGGAGGTGATCTCGCCGATTTACGATCCCGAGGAACTGCTCGGCATCGTGCCCTCGGATCTGAAGATCCCGTTCGATCCCCGCGAGGTCATCGCCCGCGTGGTCGACGGTTCCGATTTCGACGAGTTCAAGCCGCTCTACGGCTCGAGCCTGGTCACCGGCTGGGCCGAGATCAACGGCTACCCGATCGGCATCCTCGCCAACGCGCGCGGCGTGCTGTTCTCCGAGGAATCGCAGAAGGCCACCCAGTTCATCCAGCTGGCCAACAAGAAGAACACGCCACTGTTGTTCCTGCACAACACCACCGGCTACATGGTCGGCAAGGAGTACGAGCACGGCGGCATCATCAAGCACGGCGCGATGATGATCAACGCGGTCGCCAACTCCACGGTCCCGCACATCTCGCTGCTGATCGGCGCCTCCTACGGCGCCGGGCACTACGGCATGTGCGGGCGCGCGTTCAACCCGCGCTTCCTGTTCGCCTGGCCGAGCGCGAAGTCCGCCGTCATGGGTGGGGCGCAGCTGGGCGGCGTGCTCACCATCGTGCAGCGCGGCGCGGCCGAGTCCAAGGGCCTGCCGTTCGACGAGGAGGCCGCCGCCGGTCTCGCCGCGATGGTCGAGGCGCAGATCGAGGCCGAGGCCATGCCGATGTTCCTGTCGGGCAGGCTGTTCGACGACGGCATCATCGACCCCCGCGACACCCGCACCGTGCTGGGAATGGCTCTGTCGGCCGTTCACACAGCCCCGATCAAGGGCGCCGAGGGCTTCGGCGTCTTCCGAATGTGAGATGCGCTGTGGCCATTACGAATGTCCTCGTTGCCAATCGTGGTGAGATCGCTCGCCGCGTCTTCGCCACCTGCCGTCGGATGGGCATCGGCACCACCGCGGTCTACTCCGATGCTGATGCCGCGTCGCCGCACGTGTCCGAGGCCGACGCGGCGATCCGGCTGCCCGGAAACACCCCGGCCGAGACCTATCTGCGCGGTGAGCTGATCATCGAGGCCGCTTTGTCGGCCGGTGCCGATGCGATCCATCCCGGCTACGGATTCCTCTCCGAGAACGCCGAATTCGCGCGGTCCGTGCTCGACGCGGGTCTGGTGTGGATCGGCCCGCCGGTCGCGGCGATCGAGCAGATGGGCTCCAAAGTCGAGTCCAAGAAGATGATGGACGCCGCCGGTGTCCCCGTCCTCGCCGAGCTCGATCCGGCCGAGGTCACCGACGCGCACCTGCCCGTGCTGATCAAGGCGTCCGCCGGTGGTGGCGGACGCGGTATGCGCGTGGTGCGCGAGCTGGGCGAACTGCAGGATCAGATCGCGGGCGCTCGGCGCGAGGCCGAGTCGGCCTTCGGTGATCCGACGGTGTTCTGCGAGCGCTACCTCGAGACCGGCCGTCATATCGAAGTTCAGGTCATGTCGGACACTTTCGGCAAGACCTGGGCCGTCGGCGAGCGTGAGTGCTCGATCCAGCGTCGTCATCAGAAGGTCGTCGAGGAAGCGCCGTCGCCGCTCGTCGAGAAGATCGACGGCATGCGTGATCGCCTGTTCGAGGCGGCGCGTCTGGCCGCCGAGGCGATCGGGTACGAAGGCGCGGGCACCGTCGAGTTCCTGGCCGACGAGAAGGGTGACTTCTTCTTCCTGGAGATGAACACCCGTCTCCAGGTGGAACATCCGGTCACCGAGCAGACCACCGGGCTCGACCTGGTCCGCCTGCAGTTGCAGGTGGCGTCCGGCCTGCCGCTGCCCGCGACCCAGCCCGCCCAGCGTGGTCACTCGATCGAGGTTCGCCTCTACGCCGAAGACCCCGCGCACGACTGGCAGCCGCAGAGCGGTCCGGTGCACAAGATCGAAATCCCTTTCACCGCCGGTGAATTCACTGTCCTCGACCAGCCGGGCGTGCGCCTGGATACCGGTGTCGTCGACGACTCGGTGGTCGGCGTCCACTACGATCCGATGCTCGCCAAGGTGATCTCCTACGCCGAAACCCGCGCGGAGGCAGCACATCTGCTCGCCACCGCGCTCCAGCGTGCCAAGATCCACGGCCTGGTCACCAACCGCGACCTGCTCGTGCGCGTGCTGCGGCACCCGGCGTTCCTCGCCGGTGACACCGACACCGCCTTCTTCGCCACCCACGACCTGGCCGTGCTCGCGGCGCCGCTGGTATCGGAGGTCGATGAGGCATTGTCGATTGTCGCTGCGGCACTTGCCGATTCGGCTGCCAATCGCGGCACCTCTCGCCTGGCCGGACTCACCCCGAGTGGCTGGCGCAACCTGTCTTCGCTGCCGCAGACCAAGTCGTACGAAAGCCGGACCTCCGGCACCCACGAGGTGCGCTACCGCTTCACCCGCACGGGTGTGGCGGTCGAGGGCCACGACGGTCTCGAGCTGATCTCGGTCGCGCCCGATCGGGTAGTCCTCGGTGTGCCGAATGAACGTGGTTCGGTGCGCAGGCAATTCGAGATCGCCCGCTACGGCGATCACGTCGCGGTCGACTCCCCGCTCGGCCCGGTGGCTGTGCGCAGGCTGCCCCGCTTCACCGATCCGTCGGAGCAGGTGGCCGCCGGTTCGCTGCTCGCGCCGATGCCGGGCAGCGTGATCCGCCTCGGTGCCGCCGAAGGCGACCACGTCAAGCAGGGGCAGCCCATTCTGTGGCTGGAGGCGATGAAGATGGAACACACCATCGCGGCCCCGGCGACCGGCATTCTCAGCGCACTCAACGTGACCGTCGGCCAGCAGGTCGAGGTCGGAACCGTCCTCGCCGTCGTCGAGGAAGAAGAGCAGGAGCAGGCATGAGTTTCATCGAGACCGAAGAGCAGAAGGCGCTGCGCGCGGCGGTCGCCTCGCTGGCGAGCAAGTACAACTACCGCGACTACGTGCTGCCGCTCTCGCGTAAGAACGAGCCGCTCACCGAGCTGTGGGACGAGGCGGGCAAGCTCGGCTTCCTCGGCGTGAACCTGCCCGAGGAGTACGGCGGCGGTGGCGCGGGCATGTACGAGCTGGCGCTGGTGCAGGAGGAGCTGGCGGCGCAGGGCGCCGGGCTGCTGCTGATGGTCGTCTCGCCTGCCATCTGCGGCACCATCATCACCAAGTACGGTACCGAGGCGCAGAAGCAGAACTGGCTGACCAAGCTGGCCGACGGCTCGTCGAAGATGGTCTTCGCGATCACCGAACCCGACGCGGGCTCCAACTCGCACCAGATCACCACCACCGCCCGCCGTGACGGCGGCGACTGGATCCTCAACGGCCGCAAGATCTTCATCTCCGGTGTCGATCAGGCCGAGGCCATCCTGGTGGTCTCGCGGACCGAGGACCACAAGACCGGCAAGCTCAAGCCCGCGCTGTTCATCGTGCCGGTGGACGCGCCCGGCCTGGTGAAGAACGTCCAGGAGATGGACGTGATCGAGCCGGACAACCAGTTCACGCTGTTCTTCGACGACGTGCGCCTGCCCGCCGACGCCCTCGTCGGTTCCGAGGACGCGGCCATCGCCCAGCTGTTCGCCGGATTGAATCCCGAGCGCATCATGGGCGCGGCCATGGCGGTCGGCCTCGGTCGCTACGCCATCGACCGGGCGGTGGAGTATGCCAAGGAGCGCACGGTCTGGAAGACGGCGATCGGTGCGCACCAGGGTATTTCGCATCCGCTGGCCCAGGTGAAGATCGAGCTGGAACTGGCCAAGCTGATGATGCAGAAGGCCGCGACGCTCTACGACACCGGCGACGAGTTCGGCGCCGCCGAGGCGGCCAACATGGCCAAGTACGCGGCCGCGGAAGCCAGCATCAAAGCGTTGGACCAGTCGATTCAGACCCACGGCGGTTCGGGCCTGACGCGTGAGGTGGGGCTGGCGGCGATGCTGCAGGCCGCGCGCATCTCGCGCATCGCACCGGTCAGCCGCGAGATGATCCTGAACTTCGTCGCTCAGCACTCGTTGGGTTTGCCGCGCTCGTACTAGGCACAACGGTGGTCGCCCCGGAGGTGGGGCGACCACCCCTACCGGATGAACAGGAGTCCCGATGAGTGACGCGACGGAAGCACCGTTCGTCCGCTACAAGGTCGTCGACGGGTTCGCCAGGCTGACCTTCGACTCGCCGCACAACCGCAATGCGCTCTCGTCCAGGCTGGTTCGCGAGTTGCTCGCCGGATTCGACGCGGCGGCCACCGATCCCGCCGTGCGCGGCATCGTGCTGGCCCACACCGGTGACACCTTCTGCGCGGGCGCTGACCTCAAGGAGGCGAGCAACGCCGATCCCGCGGTGGCCGCCGATGAGCGCACCCGCGTGATGATCGACGTGCTGCGCGGCATCCTCGCCTCGCCCAAGCCGGTGATCGCGCAGATCGACGGCAATGTCCGGGCCGGTGGCATGGGCATCATCGGGGCCTGCGATCTGGTCGTCGCGGGGCCGGGCAGTAGTTTCGCGCTCACCGAGGTGCGCATCGGGATGGCGCCGTTCATGATCTCGCTCACGCTGGTGCCGCGGCTGGACCAGCGGGCCGCGAGCCGCTACTTCCTGACCGGCGAGAAATTCGATGCCGCGACCGCGCAGGAGATCGGCCTGGTCACCGTGGCCGCGCAGGACGCCGCCGCCGAGGTGAAACGCCTGAGTGGCGAGCTGCGCAAGGGGTCGCCGCAGGGACTGGCCGAGTCCAAGAAACTGGTCAACGCGGCGGTGCTGGCTACGTTCGACGCCGAGGCCGAAGCACTGGCCAAGCGGTCGGCGAGCTTCTTCGGCACCCCCGAGGTGATCGAGGGCATGACGGCCTTCTTCCAGAAGCGTCCGCCCAGCTGGGCACAATAGTCCGATGGCGACACCCCACGAACCCAAGCAGGACCGCAGCCGGGCCACCCGGCAGCGGCTGCTGGAGGCGACCATCGACTGCCTGGCCGAAACCGGCTGGGCAGCCGCCACCGTGTCGGTGGTCGCCGAGCGGGCCGGGGTGTCGCGCGGTGCCGCCCAGCACCATTTCCCCACCCGCGAGGATCTGATCACGGCCGCACTCGAGTTCATGTTCGAGTTCCGGATGGACCAGGCCAAGGCCGAGGCCGAAACGGTGAACGCGGTCGCCCAGGGTGCGGGCCGCACGCGCGCCGTCGTCTCCGCGCTCGTCGAGTCCTACACCACCCCGTTCTTCAAAGCCGCGCTCCAGGTCTGGACCCACGCCGCCGCCGACCCGGCCCTGCGCGAACGCATCCTGCCCCTCGAGGCCCGGTTCGGCCGTATCTCCCACCGCCGCGCCATCGAGGCCCTCGGCGTCGACGACTCCGACCCGGTCACCCACCACCTCGTCCAGGCCACCCTCGACCTGGCCCGCGGCCTCGGCCTCGCCGACGTCCTCACCGACGACTCCGCTCGCCGCAAACTGATCGTCGACCAGTGGGCCGCCACCCTGCACACCGCCCTGAACCTGTCCCACTGAACCCTTGTGACCTGGTCGTTTCGAGGTATATAGTTCGGGCATGGGGGAATATATATCGAGGGACTGTGCGATGACCAAACGCCTGATCGAGATCGACGACGAGCTACTCGAGTCCGCGCAGGACGCGCTCGGGACTACCGGCGTCTCCGATACCGTGCGCGCGGCCCTGCACTCGGCAGCGGTCACCGCGGCCCGAGCCCGTCATGTCGAGTGGCTCATCAACGGGGGGCTGGCAGAGATGGCCGATAAGGATCGGCGCGACGACGTATGGCGGTGACAGCGCGATACCTGGTCGACACCAGCGCACTCGCCCGAATGCCTCGTCCGGAGGTTGCCGGTCACCTCGTGCCGCTCATCGACGCGGGAGTGGTCGCCACCTGTGCCGTTATCGACGCCGAGATCCTCTACAGCGCGCGCAATCCTGTCGAATACGAACAGCTCCGATCGGATCGGCGCGCGCTGTTCGAGTATCTACCGACCAACGACGAACACTGGCAGAGCGCGTTTGCTATCCAGCGCGAATTGGCGCGGTCGGGCCGCCACCGCGCGGTCGGCATCCATGACCTGCTCGCTTCGGTGTTGGCGATAGAACACCGCCTTGTCCTGTTCCACTACGACTCCGATTTCGAAACGGTCGCATCGGTGGTGGACCTCAATCACCGCTGGGTCGCGCCTCGGGGGAGTCTCGAGACATCGTGACCAGGTGATGTCACACTTCGGTCGACTACTTCGTCGTCTCTGTGAACCCGCAAGAAGCGATGAAGGAGTGGATCATGGTGGAGCAGAAGAAGATCGCGGTGGCGGGGGCAACCGGGCGGCTGGGTCGGCACGTGGTGGATGTGCTGGTCGAGCGTGGGTATGACGTTGTCGCCTTCTCGCGCGCCGACGGTGTCGACATCGAGACCGGTGCGGGTCTCGACGAGGCGTTGACCGGGGTCGACATCGTTATCGACGCGTCGAGTACGCCGTCGGCCGATCAGCAGGTGGCGACCGAGTTCTTCACCGCTTCCGCGCGGAACCTGCATGCGGCGGGGGAGCGGGCCGGGGTCGAGCGGCTGGTGGTCGTGTCCATCATCGGGATCGACGGTTCGCTCGCCGGGTACAACGCCGCCAAGCTGGCCCATGAGCAGGAACTGCTCAAAGGTGCACTGCCGGTGCAGATTCTGCGTGCGGCGCAGTTCCACGAACTCGTCGAGGTGATGGTCGGATGGGGCACGCAAGGCTCCGTCGCCTACGTTGCGGGTATGCGTACCCAGCTGGTCGCCGCGCGAACAGTTGCCGAGGCGCTGGTCGATCTCGCCGCGAATCCGATTGCCGCCGACGATATTCCGTTCCCCGAGATCGCAGGCCCGCAGCCGGAGACCATGGCCGGTGCGGCCGCCGTTCTGGTCGAGACCCGCGGCGATGCGCTACAGATCATCGAAACCTCCGACTCGGCCAACCCCGACCGCGAGCAATTCGAAAACGGCACCCTCCTGCCGTCCCCGCACGCCACCCTGGCCGGTCCCTCCTTCGCCGAGTGGGTCGCCGCTGCGCTCTAAGCTGCTCGCCGCTCCAGTGCTGCTCGGCACATCAACGACGCTCACCTGTCCGATGTTGCTTCCCCGGGGAGCTCGTGCAAAGGCTGCTGCTCCCTGCTCTCCGACGTCGGGCCGAATTGTGATTGCGTGGTGGATGAAATCTGGGCGGCAACGCAGGGTTCCGGCGGCGCGATGGGGTGAGGCGACACGAAGGCTGGGCCCGGCGGATCGGGGTGATCCGCCGGGCCCAGCCTGTCGTCGAGACGGCTACGACTTCGGTTGGGTGAGGTCGTAGAGCGTTACCCCGTCGACCGTCGTCGCCGAGTAGTTCGCCGTCACCCATGCGGTGATCGCCGAGCTGGTCGACGCGCTGTTCCCGCCGGGACCACCGCGCCCACCGGCGACGAAGTAGTGGATCTTTCCGTCGGCTACGTACTGCTGGAACTGTTCGAGGGTGGGTGACGGGTCGCTGCCGTTGAACCCGCCGACCGGCATCACCGGCAGTTCGGTGGCCAACTGATACCCGGCGGCGCTGTTGGAACCGACGGCCGCCGCGACCCAGGTGTAGTCGGTGCCGTTCGACTCGAGCAGGGTGACGATCTGATCGCTCGGCCGTGATCCGCCCAGCAATCCGCCGGCGCCACCCATGCGCTGGTCGCCGTTCGTTCCCTGCGCGGCACCGTCCGGCGTCGCCGCGCCGTCCTGCCCCAGCGCGGCACCGTCCGGCGCACCCGTGGCCGCACCGTCCGGGGTCGTCCCGCCAGGTGCGGCACCGTCCCTCGCGGATCCGTCGGCGCCGGGCCTGCCACCGTCGCCCCCGGGACGCATACCGGGTCCCCCCATACCGTGCATCCCGCCGGAACTCGGTCCGGCGGAAGGGATCGCACCGGAATGCGCGGACGCGAGGGTGTCGATCGAGTAGGCGATCGGCCCGGCGAGGCCGAGGAAGGCCGCGGCGAGCGCCACGATCACCGACTGCTTGCGAGCCAGTGGGAACACGAACGCGACGGTGGCGACGACACCGACGACAAGGATCGTCCAGCGCAACCACGGCTGGAAGGAAGCGCTGCGTGACAACAACATCCACGCGGTCGCCGTGGTGAGCGCAATGGCCACCGCGCCCGCGCACCGCACCCACAGCCGATCACGCGAACCCCAGATCTGCACGGCGCCGATCCCGACCAGCGCCGCCACGGCGGGCGCGAGCGCCACCGTGTAGTACTGGTGGAAGATCCCCGCCATGAAGCTGAACACCAGTCCGGTGACGAGAAGCCAACCGCCCCAGAGGATCAGCGCGGCCCGTCGAGCATCGGTGCGCGGCGCGCGTCCGCGCAAGGCGAGCCCGACCACGAGCGCGAGCAACGCCGCCGGAATCAGCCACGCGATCTGACCGCCCTGCGCGGGTTCGAACATCCGGGTGATCCCGGTGCTTCCCCACATCCCGTTGCCGCCGGCGGGCAGTTCCCCGCCGGGTCCGACACTGCCGGTCTCGTTGCCGTTCAACCGGCCGAGGCCGTTGTATCCGAGAGTGAGCTCGATGATCGAATTGTTCTGCGACCCACCGATCCACGGCCGCGAATCCGACGGCCACAGCTCCACCGCCACTATCCACCACCCCGCGCCTGCCACCATCGCCGCTCCGGCGGCGAACAATTGCGCGACCCGCTTTCCCAGCTTCGGGGGTCCGGCGATCAGATACATCAGGGCCAACGGTGGCACCACCAACAGCACCTGCAACTGCTTGGCCAGGAACCCGAATCCGATGAACGCGCCGGTGAGCAGCAACCATCGCCACCGTCCGTCCGCGACCGCTCGTGTCATCGCCCACGCGGCCGCGATCATCAGCAAGACGAGCAGCGCGTCGGGATTGTTGAACCGGAACATCAGCACCGCGACGGGAGTCACCGCGAGCACCGCGCCCGCGATCAACCCCGCCGCGGGTCCGAACGATCTGCGCACCGTCGCCCACAACAGTGCGACGCTTGCGACGCCGAGCAGCACCTGCGGCACCAGCATGCTCCAGCTGTTGAGCCCGAACACCCGGACCGACAGTTCCATCACCCACAGCGAAGCGGGCGGTTTGTCGACGGTGATCGAGTTCGCTGCGTCGGAGGAGCCGAAGAAGAACGCCTCCCACGATTGCGAACCTGCCTGTACCGCAGCGGCATAGAAGTCGTTGGCCCAGCCGTTGGCGCTCAGATTGATGAGATAGGCGATCAGTGTGCCGAGCAGCAACGCCGCCAATGCGGGTCGCTCCCAACGCTTTCGGGTCGGCGTGGTCTTCGCGATGCCGGCGGGTGGGGTGGGTGCGATGGTCGTGGTCATCGACGGACCTCCACCGCGTGCGCGCGCGCTGCCGACTCCGCGCTCTCGGTGGCTGCGAACACCGGCGAGACGCTCGTGCTCCGGTCGGCGCCCGCGTGCCGGAACACCCAGCGCAGGCCGACGAAACGAGCGAGTGTCGCCACGAGATTGGCGGTGATCAGGACGGTGAGTTCCACCGCCACGGGTGCGTCGGGTGCCCAGCGGTGCAGGGCGAACAGGGACCCGCTGGTGACCGCCAGCCCGAACGCGAAGATGGCCAAGCCCTGGAACTGGTGCGAGATCGCGTTGCCGCGTCCGCGCACGCCGAAGGTGAATGCCCGGTTGGCGGCCGTATTGCCCACCGCGGTGACCAGCAGCGATATCAGATTGGCGCCCTGACTGCCGAGTAGCGGCTGCAGCAGCAGATACAGGACGATGTAGGCGAGGGTCGAGCTCACCCCGACGATCGCGAACCGCACCAGCTGCCCGACCATGCCGAGGGGTACTCCGGCGACCAGCGGTTCCCGCCCGACAGCTGCCCGCAGCTCGTCCAGCGGGAGGGCGCCGGTGGTCAGCGCCCTGGTCAACCGCCAGATTCCGCGCAGGTCCTTGCGCGCGGTATCGATGATGTCGACCCGGCTGTCGGGATCGTCGATCCAGTCGACGGGCACCTCGTGAATCCGCAGACCCGCCCGCTCGGCCAGCACCAGCAGCTCGGTATCGAAGAACCACTCGCCATCCCGAACCAGCGGCAGCAGTTCGCGCGCGACCTCGGTGCGTAGGGCTTTGAATCCGCACTGCGCATCCGAAAAGCCTGCCCGCAGCGTGGTTTTCAGCAGCAGGTTGTAGCAGCGGGAGATGATCTCACGCTTGGGTCCGCGCACCACGCGAGCCGACGCGTCGAGCCTGGTGCCGATCGCGAGATCGGAATGCCCGGACACCAGCGGCGCGATCAGCGGCAGCAGCGCGTCCAGGTCGGTCGACAGGTCGACATCCATGTACGCGACCACCGCCGCGTCCGAGGCTTCCCACGCGGCCCGCAGGGCTCGCCCACGCCCTTTGGCGTCCAGGTGCAGCACCTCGACGCCGTCGAGTTCGGCGGCCAGCAACTCCGCCACCGCGAGGGTGGCGTCGGTGCTGGCATTGTCGGCGATGGTGATGCGGGCCGTGAACGGGAATCCGGCGCGCAGATAGGCATGTAACCTCCGCACGCACAGGCCGAGATCGACCTCTTCGTTGTACACGGGTATCACTACGTCGAGCACCGGCGCGCGGCTGCTCTGCATGGCCTTCTGCTCGGCCTCGGTCTGAGTCATGACACCCAGACTCGATGGCCGCGCTGCCACCGAGCTGGGACCGAGCTGGGAGGTTGCTGGGGATCGTGGTCAGCCGCGGCGCAGGCGCAGCACGCTGTCGGCGCGCTCGCCGACCACACCGTCGGGGCTGGTCGAGGGGGTGTGGACCAGCTCGGCGGTCTCGACCTGCCACTCGGGCCCGAGCTCGAGCTGCTCGAGCACCTGCTCGATGGTCGGGAACACATGAGCGTGCATCTGGCTGGAGGCCCAGCTCGGCGCGGCCGCGTGCGCGCCGATCACCAGTACGCCACCCGGCGCGACGGCGGCCGCCGCGCTGCGCAGAATCCCGGCCCGCTCGTCCGGCAGTTCCACCGGGGAATGCAGGAACTGCGCCGACACCAGGTCGAAGGTGCCTGCCGGGAAGCTCGCCTGGAGGTCGTGGCGCTCCCACACGATCGTAACGCCTACCTCGGCGGCCCGGCGCGCGCCACGCTCCATCGCGGTCGCGGAGATGTCGGCGGCGGTGACCTGCCAGCCGCCCTCCGCCAGCCAGATCGCGTCGGCACCCTCGCCGCAGCCCAGGTCGAGGGCGGTCCCGGGGGTCAGCTCGGAGACCTCGCGCACCAGGAGGGGGTTCGGGTTACCGGTCCAGATCTGCGCACGTTCGCGGTAGAAGTCTTCCCAGAACTCTTCGGCGTTCGCCACGGTCTCGGTCATCGATGCTCCTGGTCAGTCAGGGTGAAAGGATCATCCGATAGTGCATCGGCGGCTCCGACGGGCGCCAGAAATCTTGCTGTTTCAGCAAATGTGTTCCCGCTCTCGGTGGGGTGCGTAACCCGCGGTACGGCCCGCCCTAGTATTACTACCGTGACGCGCGGTTACCCCAAGACGGACGAGGCGCCGCGGCGTCGTGTCGACGCGCGGACCGAACGCTGGCGTGAGCATCGCGTGCAGGTGCGGATCGAATTCGTCGACGCCGCGTTCCGGGCGCTCGATCAGGTCGGGCCCGATGTGAGCATGGGCGATATCGCCAAGGAGGCCGGTGCGGCCAAGCCGAAGCTGTATCGCCATTTCGAGGACAAGACCGACCTCTACAACGCGATCGTCGACCGGGTACGCGACATGCTCTGGGAGCGCGTGCTCACCAGCGTGAATCTCACCGACGATTCGATCAGCGAACTCGTCCATACCGCGGCCACCGAATACGTGGCGGTCGTGTCGGCGCATCCGAACGTCTTCCGGTTCATGCTGCACAGCCATTTCAGCCAGCAGGCCAAGGAAACCGAACGCGCGCTGGTCGCGGCCCGCCAATCGGCGCGGCGGGCGGCGGAATTCTTCGCGGGCCTGCTGCCGACGGAATCGATCGACGTGACCGGGATCGAATTGGTGAACTATTCGATTTTCGGTGCGGTCGCTTCGGCCACGGACTGGTGGCTCGGCGCGAACCAGCGCGAAGTATCGGCGATGCCGGTCGAGCGCTTCGTCGACTATCTGGCCGAGAGCATCTCGGCGCTGGCGCAGGCGCACGCTCGCTTCAACGGGGTCAAGATCGACCCGTCGGAACCGCTGCGCTCGGCTTTCGGTCTCGACTGAGATCTCGCGCCCGACACGAACTCCGTTGTTCTCGTCGATCACGTCGTTGGGGTCGACGGGGGTGCGATGGGTTCAGTATGAACCTGGGTACCGACATGTTCGGGACGCCACGCTAGGCATACCTCGGCCGTGCGCGGCCGCGCCGATCATGCGTCGACGTGAAGTCTCCAGAGCGGTGATACGGGGCCGTGGCCTGCGCCGAGATCGTAGGAGGCGGCGAGGCATCGGTAGGTCCACTCTTTGGCGAACTCCACCGCGTCGGGAACCGGGTAGCCGTTGGCGAGCGCGCTGGCGATCGCCGCGGCCAGGGTGTCGCCGCCGCCGTGATCGTTGCCGGTGGCGATGCGCGGTGCGCTGAACTCGCGGAAGGTGTCGCCGTCGTAGAGCAGGTCGGTGCTGAATTCCGAGGCGCGCAGGTGGCCGCCCTTCACGATCGCCCACTGCGCGCCCAGCGCGTGCAATGCCTCGGCGGCCTTGCGCGCGGTGGCGTCGTCGACCACCTCGATGCCGGTGATCAGACGCACCTCGTCGAGGTTGGGGGTAACGACGGTCGCCAGCGGAATCAGCGTGTTGCGCACTGCCTCCAGGGCCTCCGCGTGCAGCAGTGGATCCCCGTGCATGGAAGCCGCGACGGGGTCGACCACCAGGGGGATGGTGCCCTCGCGCCCGATTCCGAGCTCGCGGCACACCCCGGCGACGGCCTCGATGATCGCGGTGGAGGCGAGCATGCCGGTCTTGGCCGCGCCGATGCCGATATCGCGCACGACCGCCCGTACCTGATCGGCCACGACCTGCGGCGGAATCTCGTGAAACCCGCTGACGCCCACCGTGTTCTGCACGGTCACGGCGGCCACCGCCACGCACGCGTGCACGCCGCACAGCGCCATGGTGCGCGAATCGGCCTGGATGCCCGCGCCGCCACCGGAGTCGGTGCCCGCGATGGTGAGCGCGCGAACGGGGGTCTGGCCATCGGGGGTCAGCGGCAACATCTTCACGCCCCAACCCTACGACCGCACTCGCCGTCGCGAGACCCCACCTGGGCACTGCAAATGAAAACCATTATCATTAACTCGTGACCAACACCCTGACACCTCTGCCCGTCACCGTCCTGTCCGGCTTCCTCGGCGCAGGCAAGACCACGCTGCTCGATCACATCCTCGCCAACCGCGACGGCCGCCGGGTCGCGGTGATCGTCAACGACATGAGCGAGGTCAATATCGACGCCGCGCTGATCGCGGGCCAGGGGCACCTCGACCGCACCCAGGAGAAGCTGGTCGAACTCACCAACGGCTGCATCTGCTGCACCCTGCGCGAGGACTTGATCGAAGCCGTCGCGCGTCTGGCACGCGAGGGCCGCTTCGACCAGCTGGTGATCGAGTCCACCGGCATCTCCGAACCCATGCCGGTGGCCGCCACCTTCGACTGGGAGTTCGACGACGGGTTCTGCCTCGGCGACATCGCCCGCCTCGACACCATGGTCACCGTCGTCGACGCCTCGACCTTCCTGGCCGAACTCGTCCGCGGACAGGCGCTCACGGAACGCGACCTCGAAGCCGGCGTGGGTGATGCCCGCTCGATCGCGGACCTGCTGGTCGATCAGGTGGAGTTCGCCGACGTGCTGTTGATCAACAAGACCGACCTGGTCAGCGCGAACGCCGCGGCCACGGTGGAGGCGACCGTACGAAGGCTCAACCCGCGAGCGCACGTGCTGCGAACCGAAAAGGGCGTCGTGGATCTGCGCGAGGTGCTTGCCACGGGACGCTACAACCCGGTGGTCGCGGCCGAATCCGAAGGCTGGGCAGAGGAATTGGCGGGGGGACACGCTCCCGAGACCGAGGAGTACGGGATCAGCAGCATCACCTTTCTCGCCGACCGGCCCTTCCATCCGCAACGCCTCGCCGCCGTGCTGGAGCGATTGCGGGGGATGTTGCGCAGCAAGGGATTCTGCTGGATCGCGAGCCGTCCCGAGCTGGCGGCGATCTGGTCGCAGGCGGGCCCGAATCTGACCTTCGAACCCGGCGCGTGGTGGTCGGAACTGGAAGTGCCTGCCGGACAGGAGCTCGTGTTCATCGGAGTACGCCTCGACGCCCCCGCCGTGCGGCGCGAACTCGACGCCGCGCTGCTCACCGACGCGGAGTTCGCGGCGGGCCCGAGCGCGTGGACCGGCTACGCCGATCCGTTTCCGGCCTGGGCCGACCTGCACGAGCATCACTGATTGGCATCTTTGCTGCGCGTATCACACTGCGCTGGTGCATGATTCGAATGGGTCGCGACCCACGCACCGATGAGGGGAGCGTGGGCCGCGGCACCTGGACGAATCAGGCCAGCCCGGCGAAGAACTCGCGAATGTCGCCGACCAGCACCGCGGGCGCCTCGTGCGCGGCATAGTGCCCGGCCGCGTCGTTCGCGCCGCCCGTACCCGCGCTGGTGTCGTAGGAATTCCAGCTGACGATCTTGCTGTGGTCGCGCTCGGCGAACCGGCGGATCGACTGGAAATCGCCGGCGAACATGGCCAGCCCGGTCGGGACCGTGGTCGGCTCGGTCGGCTGCTCGGTGGCGTGCGCGTCCTCGTAGTAGAAGCGCAGCGACGAACCCGCTGTCCCGGTGAGCCAGTACAGCGCCACATTCGCGATCACGAACTGCGCGTCGAGCGACTCGCCGAACAGCTGCGCGTTCCAGCCGAGCAGGCCCACCGGGGAATCGGCGAGCGCGTAGGCCAGCGTCTGCGGCTGCTGGCTGTGCAGGGTATTGAAGGCCATCTTGTTCTCGTGGAACCACTGGAGATGCTGCAGCGCGGCCATATCCGCCTCGGACAGGCCCTCGAACTCGGCCGGGTCGCCGGACGGGAACGAGAACAGCTGGGTGACGTGCACGCCGATCACCGTGTCGGGCGCGATCCGGCCGATCTCCGGGGAGACCATCGAGCCGCCGTCGTTGCCGATGGCGCCGTAGCGCTGGTAGCCCAGGCGCGCCATCAGCTCGGCCCAGGCGCGGGCGGTGCGGTAGCGGTTCCAGCCGGTGCTGCGGGTGGGGCCGGAGAAGCCGAAACCGGGCAGCGAGGGGATGACGAGGTGGAAGGCGGGCGCGTCGGCCGATTCCGGCTCGGTGAGGGGTGCGATCACGTCGAGGTATTCGAGGATCGAACCGGGCCAGCCATGGGTGAGGATCACCGGCGTCGCATCGGCGCGCGAGGAGCGGATGTGCAGGAAGTGGATGTCCTCGCCCTCGATCTCGGTGGTGAACTGCGGGTAGGCGTTGAGCTCGGATTCCAGCGCGCGCCAATCGAACTCCTCGAGCCAGTACTCGGCGAGAGTGCGGACGCGACCGGCCGGGACGCCGTAGGCGTCGCCGACGCCGGGCAGTTCGTCGGGGTACAGGGCGCCGCGCAGCCGGTTGGCGAGGTCGTCGAGGCGGGCCTGCGGAACGTCGATTCGGAACGGGTTGATGGTGGCCATGTCGACTCCTCAAATTGAAACGGAATGTTTCGTTCTGTTCCAACCGTAGCAGAACGGAGCATTCCGTTTCAAGTGGTAGGCTGATATTCATGGCGAACCAGACCGAAACCGCAGATCAGCCCCGCTTGCCCGGTCGCAAGGCGCAGGCCGCGCGCAACGACGGACTGATCCTCGACGCCGCCCGCGCGGTGTTCCTCGATGATCCGAACGCACCGATCGCCGCCGTGGCCGAACGGGCGGGCGTCGGGATCAGCGCGCTCTACCGGCGGTATCCGAGCAAGGAGGTGCTGCTGCGCACCCTCTGTCACGAAGGGCTACGCCGATTCAACGCGGAAGCCGATGCGGCGCTGACGGATTCGGATGGCTGGCGCGGGTTCGTCGGATTCTTGGAACGGGTCGTCGAGGCCGACGTGCACTCGCTCACTGTGCGTCTGGCGGGCACCTTCACGCCCGACGAGTCGATGCTGCCCGACGTCGTGCACTCGGGCGAGGCCGGCGAGGAGCTGGTCCGCCGCGCCCACGCCAGCGGTCGCCTTCGGCCCGATGTCGACGCCCTCGACCTCGGCCTGATTTTCGAGGCCTGCTCGGCCGTCACGATGCCCGACCCGGTGCGCACCGCCGAACTGCGCCACCGTGTCCTCGCGCTGATCGTGGACGGGCTCACCGCCGAGGGCGAGTTGCCGGGCCCACCCCCGGTGACCGGTGAATTCGCCTGGCGATGGGAACGCAAGCCCTGACCGCCGCCGATACGGCTCTGCTCCCGAGCATGCAGCTGGCAGACTTGGCGCATCACCCGGACTGCAACGCGGAGGCGCGTAGTGAACTGGACCCTGGAAGTTGTGATCGTCCCGGTTTCCGATATCGATCGGGCCAAAGATTTCTACGCGCGTCAGCTCGGGTTCGCCGTCGACCACGACACGGTGATCTCCGACGACGTGCGCATCGTGCAACTCACCCCGCCTGGCTCGGGCTGCTCGATCGTCATCGGCAAAGGGGCGGTGCCGCAGATGCCGCCGGGCTCGCTGAAGGGCCTGCAACTCGTGGTTCCCGATATCGAGCAGGCGCACGCGGAGCTGGTGGCGCGGGGAGTCGAGGTCAGCGAGGTGCGCGAGCTCGGCAAGAATCCACGGCCCGTCCCGCACCCGCTCGACAATGTCGGTTTCGTCTTCTTCAGCGATCCCGACGGGAATAGCTGGGCGGTGCAGCAGATCTCCAGCCGAGCCGACAAATCCTCGAGCTGATTCGAACCCTGTCGGTATACCGCTTCGGGCGGGCACCATGCTCGCATGCTGTTGGAGAGGCCCACCGAAACCGGCGAGCGACGGATCCCGCTGTACCGTCGCCCCGGGTTCCTGCGCGCGCTCTCGCCGCTCGCGGTGTTGGTCATCTGGCAGCTCGCCAGTGCCAGCGGCTCGATCCCGGCCAAGAAACTGCCCGCGCCGTCCGCGGTGCTGGACGCGGGTCTGGAAACCTACCGATCCGGCCAGCTCACCGAGGCCCTGCTGGTCTCCGGCCAGCGCGCGCTGTACGGCTTCGCCCTCGGCGCGGTTCTCGCGCTGGTACTCGGCGTGCTCGCCGGCCTGAGCAAGATCGGTGAGTACGCGGTCGACCCGCCGCTGCAGATGATCCGCACCATCCCGCTGTTCGGCCTGATTCCGCTGTTCATCATCTGGTTCGGCATCGGCGAGGAGCCCAAGGTCTACCTGATCGCCCTCGGTGTGTTCTTCCCGCTGTACCTCAATACCTTCTCGGGCATCCGCCAGCTCGACCCGAAACTGCTCGAACTCGGCAGTGCCCTGCACCTCGGACTCGCCGAACGCCTGCGCCTGCTCGTGCTCCCCGGCGCCCTGCCGCAGATCCTGGTCGGCGCCCGGCAGAGTCTCGGCATCGCCTGGCTCTCGCTCATCGTGGCCGAACAGATCAATGCCAGTGCCGGACTCGGCTTCGTCGTCAACAATGCCCGCGAATTCCTGCGAACCGACATCGTGGTGTTCGGCCTGGTGGTCTACAGCCTGCTCGGCCTGCTCACCGACTCGATCGTGCGGCTGCTCGAACGCCGCGCACTGCGCTGGCGCCCGGCGGTGCACCGCTGATGTCCGTTTCTTCCGCCGGCTCGAGGACCCACCCCGTCCCGAGAGCAGGCAGGCCCGCTACCCGCCGCCGTTCGATCGCGAGGTTCACCCCATGACCGCTGCCGCAGCCACGACCGTCACCCCCATCTCGTCGCGATCGGCTCGCGTGCCCGCCGCCCGGATCACCGCTCTCAGCAAGCGATTCGGTGACCGCACCGTGCTCGACGGGATCGATCTCGAGATCGGCGCGGGCGAGATCGTCGCGCTGGTCGGGCGCAGTGGATCGGGCAAGTCCACGCTGTTGCGGATCATCGGCGGCCTCGATACCGCGACTCGCGGTGCGGCTTCCGTCGAAGGCAGGCCGACGATCGTCTTCCAGGAACCCCGCCTGATCCCGTGGCAGCCGGTGGTGCGCAATGTGGCCCTCGGCAGGCCGAAGCCGCGCAATCGACGTGCCGACGAGCAAGCCGCCCGCGACCTGCTCGCCGAGGTCGGCCTCGCCGGTCGCGCCGACGCGTGGCCGCTCACTCTGTCCGGTGGTGAGGCCCAACGTGCCGCGCTGGCACGGGCATTGGTGGCCGAGCCGACGCTGTTGCTGCTCGACGAGCCCTTCGGTGCGCTCGACGCGCTGACCCGGCTGACGATGCACGAGCTGCTCCTCGGCCTGCACGCTCAGCGCGAGTTCGGCGTCCTGCTGGTGACCCACGACGTGCTGGAGGCGATCACCCTGGCCGACCGCGTTCTCGTTCTCGACGACGGCCGTATCGCCGCCGACGTGCCCATCGAGCTACCACGCCCCCGCACCGCCGCCGCGCCGGAAGTCGCCGAGTACGCGACGCACCTGCTTGCGCTGCTCGGCGTGCACTGAACCCTCCGCACCATCGCACGAAAGTTGTTCCCGTGAAACGCACTCCGATGTCCCGTCTGGCAGGCATTGCCCTCGCCGTCGTCGCAACGCTCGCACTGAGCGCCTGCGGCGACGACACGGCGACCGAGGCCGCGCCCTCGGGCCCGGTCGACCTGAGCACCGTCACGCTGAAAGTCGGTGACCAGAAGGCGATTTCGATCGAGGTGTTGCTGAAGGCATCGGGTCAGCTGGAGAACCTGCCCTACAAGATCGAATTCTCCACCTTCACCGCCGGTCTGCCGCTGGTCGAGGCGGCGAGTGCGGGCGGCATCGACATCGCCCAAACCGGCAACACCCCGGTGATCTTCGGCGCGGCCGCCGACGCCGACATCAAGATCGTCGGGGCGCTCTCGGCCACCGGCAAGGGTGACGCGATCCTGGTCGGCAAGGACTCCACGATCGGTTCGGTCGCGGCCCTCAAAGGCAAGAAGGTCGCCGTCTACAAGGGCAGTTCGGCCAACGCGAACCTGCTCCTGCAACTGCAGAAGGCGGGCCTGTCGCTGAGCGATGTCGAGCCGGTCTACCTGGCTCCCGGCGACGGCTACACCGCGCTCACCCGCGGTGACGTCGACGCCTGGGCCACCTGGGACCCCTACACCGCCATCGCGGAGAAGGAGATCGGCGCCAAGTCGATCGCCACCGCCGACCAGGCCGCCAACGGCTACAACTTCTGGGTGGCAGGCAACAAGACCGTCGCCGACGCGGGCAAGTCCGCCGCTCTCGCCGACTTCTTCCAGCGCTACGCCGCCGCCACCAAGTGGTCCTCGGACAATCTCGACACCTGGTCGACCAAATACGCCGAGCTGACCCAGATCAGCGTCGACGCCTCCCGTACCACCTGGACTCGCTCGATCAAGGAGCCGATCAAACTCACCGACCAGGTCATCGCCTCCGAACAGGAAATCGCGGATGCCTTCACCAAGGCCAAGGCCATCCCCGGCAAGGTCGACTTCAAGTCGTTCGTCGACACCCGCTTCGACAAGGCGTAAGTCGCGCTGAGCCGTCACGGCGCCGTCGATCCCACCGGATCGGCGGCGCCGCTACGCTTTTCCGAACGCGAGCGCGACATTGTGGCCGCCGAATCCGAACGAGTTGCTGAGGGCGTAGTCGATCTTGTGCGGTCGTGCGGCCCCGGCGACGATATCGAGATCGATCGCCGGGTCCGCGTTGTCGAAATTCAGTGTGGGCGGGACGATCTGCTCACGCAGGCTCAGGATCGTGAGCACCGCTTCGAGAGCGCCCACCGCGCCGATCGAATGACCGAGCGCTGACTTCGGGGCGTACACCGAGGCATCGGGAGCGACCGCGGTGATCGCCGCCGCTTCGGAAGCATCGCCGATCGATGTCGACGTCGCGTGCGCGTTCACGTGATCGATGTCGCGAACCCGCAGCCCCGCAGTGTGAACGGCCTTGCGCATCGCCCGCGCCGCACCGGTACCCGCCGGGTCGGAGGCCACGATGTGAAAGGCGTCGGAGGTGATGCCCGCACCGAGCACTCGCGCGTGGATGCGCGCACCACGTGCCTTCGCGTGCCGTTCGGATTCGAGCACGAGCAGCGCGCCGGCCTCGCCGAAGACGAAGCCGTCGCGGTCGCGGTCGAACGGCCGGGAGGCGCGTTCGGGCTCGTCGTTGCGGGTACTCATCGCCCGCATCATCGCGAAGCCCGCGATGGGGACCGGGTCGATATGCCCTTCGACGCCACCGGTGACCACAACATCGGCCTCGCCGGTGCTGATCAGTCGCCAGGCGTGCGCGATCGCCTCCGACCCCGACGAGCAGGCCGACACCGGCGCGAAAACCCCACCCTGCGCGCCGATGTCGAGTCCGACGGTGGCGGCGGGTCCATTGGGCATCACCATCGGCACGGCCAGCGGCGAGACCTTGCGGTAGCCGCCCGCCCGCATCGCGTCGACGGCATCGATCAGCGCGTCGCCGCCGCCGAGGCCGGTGCCGATGGCCACGGCGAGCCGCTCACGGTCGACTTCCGGCGCGCCCGCGGCCTGCCAGACCTGTCTGCCGAGGACCAGCGCCATGCGTTCGACGTAGGAATGCCTGCGCTGCTCGATCCGCGTCAGCTCGGCATCGGGCGAGGTGACCAGTGGTCCGCCGATCCGCACCGGCAGATCGTGCTCGGCGAGGAACCACGTGGGTAGCGCACGGATTCCGCTCTCGCCGCGCAGCAGGCGCGACCAGGTCTCGTCCATGGTGTCGGCCAGTGCGGTGGTCGCCGCGTACGCGGTCACCACCACGCCGCCCCGAGTTTCTGAAGCGATCGGTACAGTCACGATGACATGAATACCTGTAGCACTCGCTACAGTCAACCCATGGCCCGTCCCCTCGACCACCGCAAGCGCGCCGAGATGCTGGCCGGTGTCGTCACCTACATCGCCTCGCACGGCTTGGCCGAACTCTCGCTGCGACCGCTGGCCGCGGCACTCGGGACCAGCTCGCGCATGCTGATCTACTATTTCGGAACCAAGGAAGAACTGCTGGTCCAGGCGTTGGCGACGCAGCGACCCGACCTCGCCGCGGTCTTCGCCGATATCACCGAGCCCGCGCAGCTACCCGCGCGGCTGATCGGGTTCTTCGACGTGAATTCCGAAGGTACCGAGGCCGACAGCGTGCGAGTGCTGCTGCAGGTGCTGGGTGCCGCGTGTGCCCCCGGCTCGCCGTACCAGGACTACGCCGAGGCCGCGATCGCCACCTTCGTCGCCGAACTCGCCGCCGCGCTGCGCCGGACCGGGCTGGCCGAAGATCCCGAGGTGGTGTCCACGCTGCTGGTCTCCGGATTGCGCGGCATCATCCAGGACCGCGTGATCACGGGCGACCGGGAACGTACGGGCCGCGCCGCGCGCACCCTCATCGCGGCGGTCCTGCCCGGCTGAGCGCCCGTCGGTGATCGGGTCTCATCCGGCCCGGATCGGCTTTCGCGTGCCCGGATCGCGGCTGGACCTGCCGCGAGCATTGCCGGACGGGCGTCACTGGTGTGGGTAGCTTGTCGTCAACGGACGTCGAGGGCCGAGCGGCCGGTGAGGTGGCCAGGGTGAGCGAAGCGCGGGACGAGTCCTACGGGTCGGTGCGCTGGGTGATGCTCGGGGTGCTGTGCGCCAGTCTGTTGCTGGTGGCGATGGATGCCACGATTCTCAATGTGGCGCTGCCGTCGCTGATCGAGGATTTGCAGGTCGGGCCGATGGAACAGCTGTGGATCATCGATATCTACGGGCTCGTGCTCGGCGGCTTGCTGATCACCACCGGTGCGCTCGGTGATCGGGTGGGGCGAAAGTTGTTGTTCATCAGCGGGTTCGTGCTGTTCGGCATCGCGTCGGTGGTCGCGGCTACCGCCGGGAGCGCGGCGCAGTTGATCGGCGGGCGGGTATTGCTCGGGATCGGCGGTGCGATGGTGATGCCGTCGACGCTGTCGCTGATCCGCAACATCTTCGCCGATGTGCGCGAACGCACCATGGCCATCGGGATCTGGGCGGCGGTCGCCGGGGTCGGCGCCACGGTGGGGCCCATCGTCGGTGGGTTCCTCGTCGAGCACTTCGGGTGGTCGTCGGCGTTCTGGCTCAATGTGCCGGTGGTGGTCGTGACGGTGGTGGTGGGGCTGTGGGTGTTGCCGGAATATCGTGCGCCGCAGGCGGGGAGCCTGGACTGGTTCGCCGCCGCGCTGTCGGTGGCAGGCATCGTCTGTCTGGCGTGGGGCGTCAAGCATCTCGCGAAAGGTGAAGCGAGCGAGGTGGACTGGGCGATCCTGCTGATCGGCATCGCCGCGCTGGCCTGGTTCACCCGACGTCAGCTCACTGCCACCGACCCGCTGCTGGATGTGCGGCTGTTCCGCAACGGCGCGTTCACCGCGGCGGCCGTCGCGACGCTGCTGGCCATGATGGCGATCGGCGCGGCCATGTTCCTGATCTCGCTGTGGCTGCAATACGTCCACGGCTACAGCCCGTCGCAGGCGGGCATCCGGATGTTGCCCGCCGCGCTCACGCTGCTCACCGCCTCCCTGCTCACGCCGTTTCTGATGGAGAGGTTCGGTGTCCGCGCGGTGCTCGGTTTCGGCCTCGGCGCGGTCGCCCTCGGGTTCCTGCTGTTGGCGGTGAGTCCGGAACCCACCACCTATCCGGTGGTCGCGCTGGTGCTGGTGTCGTTCGGTCTCGGCGACGGTATGGCTGTGACCGCGGCGGCCGCAGTCCTGGTCGGCGCCGTGCCCGCGGACCGGGCGGGCCAGGCGGGTGCGGTGGAGGAGACCAACTACGAGGTCGGCGTCGGTTTCGGCGTCGCCCTGCTCGGCAGCCTGCACGCCAGGATCTTCAGTCAGCACATGACGGGCCTGTCCGTCCCCGCCGACAAGCTCGATCAGGCGAGCGGTTCGATCGGCGGCGCGGCCGAGGTGGCCACCGACCTACCCGAACCCGCCCGCGACGAACTCGCCCTTGCCGCCGGTCATGCCTTCGACGTCGCCCTCACCACCACATCCTACATCTCGGCCGCCGTCGTCGCGGTGGTTGCTGTCGGCACGGTCTGGCTGGTCCCGAAAGGCTTCCGCGTCACCGGCGGCCACGGATGACCACACCCTTGACGCAACCCAACGGTTGCAATACCCTGAATTGCAACCAGTCGGTTGCAATATATGAGGAGGCATCATGGGATTTCCTGATCAGATCGTCCGGACCGTCGAGCTCGCGCATCCGCCCGCCAAGGTATGGGCGGCCATCACCACCGCGGAAGGGCTGGGGAGCTGGTTCGGCAATACCGCCGAGATCGACCTGCGACCGGGCGGGGACATGCGAATGACCTGGAAGGAAGGGTTCGCCGCCGACATGCGGGTGGAGCGGGTCGAGGAGCCCTCGGTGTTCGGCTACACCTGGCCGATCAACGGGCTGCCCGACGACGACCCGCGACGCACCTATGTCGAATTCAGCCTCGAGCCGGTCGGCGACGGCACCCGGCTGACGGTCACCGAGACCGGCTTCGCCCAGCTGCCCGAGGAGGCGCACAAGGCGGCGTTCGAGGGCAATGTCGGCGGCTGGAAGAGCGAGCTGGGCGAGCTCGTCGAGTACCTCGATGCGGCCTGAGCAGGAGGCCACCGCCGAACGGGTCTTCGTCGCGCTGGCCGATCCGAGCAGGCGGTCGGTACTCGCCGCACTCGCCGCGCACGGTCCGGCCACCGCGACCGACCTCGCCGATCGGCTGCCCATCACCCGGCAGGCGATCGCCAAACACCTTGCCCTGCTAGCGGATGCGGGCCTGGTGATCGCGGAACCGGGGGAGCGGCGGCGCGTGCGCTACCGCCTCGATTCCGCTCCGATGCACGTGGCACAACAATTTCTGGCCGCCCTGTCCCGTGACTGGGACGGCCCACTCGACGCGCTCCGCCGGCATCTCGACGGCTGAGCCGGAAGGAAACGCAATGAGCGACAACGATTTCACCGCCACCATCACCGTCGACAAGACACCCGACGAGGCCTTCGCGGCCATCAACAACGTGTGGGCCTGGTGGTCGGAGACCATCGAGGGCAGCACCGGCACGGTCGGTGACAGCTACCTCTTCGAGGTTCCCGGCCTGCACCGCTGCACCATGACGACCACCACGTCGATTCCGGGCGAGCGCCTGGTCTGGCACGTCACCGACTCGCACCTGTCCTTCATCGCCGACACCACCGAATGGGAGGGCACCGACGTCGTCTTCGACATCACCGAGAACGCCGACGGCACCGAAATCCGTTTCACCCATGTGGGTTTGGTGCCCGCCGGGGAATGCTACGAGGTGTGCTCCAACGCCTGGGGCGCCTACATCACCACCAGCTTGCGCGGTCTGCTCACCACCGGTGAAGGCGACCCGTTCCGGCGCACGAGCACCGGCGAGTCGGAACTGCTCAAGCACGGCAACGCCGACTTGGTGAAGCCGCGTCCCTGATCAGCCCCGGGGCGCGATGAGCAGCGTCTGGGTGCTGCGCCCGATCGGCCCGGTCTCGTCGAACAGCGCGGATTCGGCGAGGCCGATGCCGTGTGGCTGGGGATGGGTGACCGCGTCCAGGCACACCCACTCGCCGACCGGCTGACGATGCAGGGTCACGGTGAGATCGGTATTGATGAACAGGTACTTCGACCAGTCGAGGACCGCGCTGACCCCGTTGCCCGAATCGGCGGCGGCCAGCGTGCGCTCCAGCGGACTCGGGGTGGTCCCCGCGACGATCGGGTACTTCAACCGGATCCAGCAGATCGCGGGCCCCGGCGCGGCGAATGATCCTGCGGAGAAACGGTATTCGATGCCGGTGTGGAAACCGATCTCCTGATCGGAGGGAAACTGCTCCGGCTCCGTCGCCGCGGGCAGCGGCCTGGTACCGGTCGGCAGGAACTGGGCGGGCAGATCGAGGGCGGGCTCGGCGAGCTTGAGCCGCCACGCGTTGGCCTGCATCACGGGGCCGCGCTCCGACGACAAAGTCGCCTCGATCAGTTCGACACTGCGCCCCGACCGCACCACCTTCGCCTGCGCGGTGAGCGGAGCCAGCGGCACCGGCCCGAGAATCTCGACGGCGACTCGTCCGACCTGGAATCCCGGCCGGGGCTCGCAGCGCTCGATCACATGCCCGAGCAGAGCGGACGGCGGTCCGGCGTGCTGGGCGTCCGGCGACCACGGGCCCCGGGTCAGCTCGGTCGAGAGGTACCGGTTCGGGTCCGCGGGGTCTCGGCGGTAGAAGGCATCGGCCATCCGGCCGACGTTACCCCGCGCGCCCCGTGGCCTAGGCGCTGCCCGTCAAGAGGGCGGTGAACAGGTCGAACAGTGGGCGCAGGGCGCAGGGGCTGGTGTCGGAGGTGCAGCCGATGGACGACGAACCGGAGTCGGCGACCGGGAGGGACGCGGCCTGGGCGGTGCCGAGCGGGGCGGCGACGGACAGGGCGGCGGCCGCGAGGGCCCCGGCGACGATGCGTTTCATTGATTCACTCCAGTGCTCGGCGTGCCGGTAGGTCGACACGATTGCCAATCGTTACCGATCGCCAGGGTGAGCGAAAGCCCCGAAATTCAGGGTGCACGTGCTGCGACGCCCGCCCGATCGCGGAGATCGGACGGGCGTCGGCGAGGGCGGAGCGGGGTCAGGAGACGACCGGGAGGTACACCTTGCTGCCGTGGTCGGCGAACTCGGCGGACTTCTCGGCCATGCCCGCCTCGATGGCGGCCACATCGGTGAGCCCCTGCTTCTCCGCGTATTCGCGTACGTCGGCGGAGATGCGCATCGAGCAGAACTTCGGACCGCACATCGAGCAGAAGTGGGCGGTCTTGGCGGGCTCGGCGGGCATGGTCTCGTCGTGGTACTCGCGGGCGGTGTCGGGATCCAGCGAGAGCGCGAACTGGTCGTGCCAGCGGAATTCGAAACGGGCCTTGGACAATTCGTTGTCCCGGTCCTGGGCGTGCGGGTGACCCTTGGCGAGGTCGGCGGCGTGGGCGGCGATCTTGTAGGTGATCACGCCGACCTTGACGTCGTCGCGGTTGGGCAGACCGAGGTGCTCCTTGGGCGTGACGTAGCAGAGCATCGCGGTGCCCGCCTGGGCGATGATCGCGGCGCCGATGGCCGAGGTGATGTGGTCGTAGGCGGGTGCGATATCGGTGGCCAGCGGGCCGAGGGTGTAGAACGGCGCCTCTTCGCAGAGCTCTTCCTCGAGCCGCACGTTCTCGACGATCTTGTGCATCGGCACGTGGCCTGGGCCTTCGATCATCACCTGCACGCCATAGGATTTCGCGACCTTGGTGAGCTCGCCGAGAGTCCGGAGTTCGGCGAATTGGGCCTCGTCGTTGGCGTCGGCGATGGAGCCGGGACGCAGGCCGTCGCCGAGGGAGAAGGTCACGTCGTAGCGCGCCAGGATCTCGCACAGCTCACGGAAGTGCGTGTACAGGAACGATTCCTGGTGATGCGCCAAACACCAAGCGGCCATGATGGATCCACCGCGCGAGACGATGCCGGTGACGCGCTTGGCGGTGAGCGGGATGTAGCGCAGCAGCACGCCCGCGTGCACGGTCATGTAGTCGACGCCCTGCTCGCACTGCTCGATCACGGTGTCGCGGTACATCTCCCAGGTGAGCTTGGTGGGATCACCGTTCACCTTCTCCAGCGCCTGATAGATCGGGACGGTGCCGATCGGGACGGGGGAGTTGCGCAGAATCCACTCGCGGGTCTCGTGGATGTTCTTGCCGGTGGACAGGTCCATGATGGTGTCGGCGCCCCAGCGCGCGGCCCACACCATCTTCTCCACCTCTTCGGCGATCGACGACGACACCGCCGAATTGCCGATATTGGCATTGATCTTGACCAGGAACTTCTTGCCGATGATGGTCGGCTCCAGCTCCGGGTGGTTGTGGTTGGCCGGAATCACCGCGCGACCGAGTGCGACCTCGTCGCGCACCAGTTCGGGCGAGACCCCCTCGCGGGCGGCGATGAACCGCATCTCGGGGGTGATGATGCCCTGACGAGCCCAGGCGAGCTGGGTCGGCGGACCGTCGACGGTCGGGGAGTCCCATTCGTCGCGCAGTTTCGGCAGCCCGGCCTCGAGGTCGATCACCGCGTTGTCGTCGGTGTACGGCCCCGAGGTGTCGAAGACATCGAAGTGGTCGCCGTTGGTGAGGTTGATCCGGCGCACCGGGATGCGCAGGCCGTCTACCTCCTGGTAGTGCTTGACGCTGCCCTGGATCGGACCGGTGGTGACGGTGTCGACCGTCCTGTCAGAAGACGTGTTCGAGCCCACGATATTTCCTCCCTACGCCGGCATTACCCGGTCAGGTTCATACGGTCGACGGCCCTGAACGCCCGAGATGGGCTAGCCGTCCTCTCAGCCCGCTGGTGCGAGCCCCCGTGCTTCTTTGAGCGCTGGCGCGCTCGAGTTCGCGGCCCCTGGTGTCCCGCCGATGGGAGGCCGTTGCTTGCTCCTTCGTCGCCTACGCAACGGCCTCCCATCGGCGGGACGGCCGCGAACCGCCGCTTCGCGGCGAGCCCCTCCTCGAGGTCGGGGCATGCGTGGCTGGTGTGCAGTCTAGGCGGCGGCCTGAGCGTTCGCTATCGGGTGCCGGATTCGGTCAGCTGGCGCTCGACCGAGGCCGGCATGTCGTCGGCTTCTTGCAGCCCGAACTTGTTGTGCAGTGCCACCAGTGGCTTCGGCGCCCACCAGTTCCAGGTGCCCATCATTCGCATGAGCGCGGGGGCGAGCAGGCCGCGGATCACGGTCGCGTCGCTGATCACCGCGAGTGCGCAGCCCAGGCCGAACAGCTTCATCATCGACACGCCGGAGCTGGCGACGCCGAGGAACACGATGCTCATCAGCAGCGCGGCGGCGGTGAAGATGCGTCCCGTGCGGGCCACGCCCATCGCGACCGCCTCGGTATTGCCCTCGGTGGTCTTCGGCCCGGCCAGCCATTCCTCGCGGATCCGCGACAGCAGGAAGACCTCGTAGTCCATGGACGCGCCGAACGCCAGGCTGAACATGAGGATGGGCATGGCCAGGTTGAGGGTGCCGGTCGCGGTGAAGCCGAGCAGGCCCGACAGGTGGCCTTCCTGGAAGATCCACACCATCGCGCCGAACGTCGCCGCCAGCGACAGGATGTTGAGGATCAGTGCCTTCACCGGCAGCACCACGCTGCCGGTGAACAGGAACAGCAGCACCAGCGTGGTGAGCGCGATCAGCGCGCCCGCCAGCGGCAGTTTGCCGGTGATCGCGTTGACCGAGTCCTGGTTCAGCGCGGCCGGGCCGGTGATCAGGGCTTTCGACGGCGCGGGAACGGCACGCAGGGTGTCGAGTTGGTCGCCACCCGCGTCGGAGTAGGGGTCGACCGTGGTGGCGACCGACAGGTAGGCGCCGTGCTGCGGGTCCGTCATCTCGGGCACGCCAGGGGCCACCCGCAGCCCGTTGCGGTACACCGCCGCGCTGCTGAGCACGGCCGGTACGTCGGGCACCTTGGACAGGTCGCGGGCGTAGGTGTCGAGTTCGGCTGTGCTGCCCCGGAATTCGGGTAGCACGATGGTCGCGCTCGAGGCCAGGTCGGCATCGAATTCGGTACGCAGGATGTCGCCCACTTCGCGACTGGCGACATCGGTGGGCAGCGACCGGTCGTCGGGGTAGCCGAACTGGACACCCAGGAACGGCGAGCCGAGCAGCAGCAGGAACGCGGTGGTGGCCAGGGCGATCGGCAACGGACGCTTCATCACCGCGTTGACCAGGCGATACCAGAAGGTCTGCCGCGGTTCCTTTTCCGTCCTCGGGGTCAGCCGGAACAGCCGGCGCATCGGTGCGCGCAGGTCGCCCGAATCGATGCGGTGACCCACCAGAACGAGCAGGGCGGGCAGCACGATCACCGCGGCGGCCGCCGCGGCGGCGACCACGGCGATACCCGCGTAAGCGAACGACTTGAAGAAGTACTGCGGGAACACCAGCAGCGCCGACAGCGAGAGCGCGACGACCAGCGCCGAGTACACGACCGTACGACCGGCGGTTTGGATCGCACGGGTCACCGCCGCGGTCGGGGTAAGGCCCGCCGCCAGCTCTTCGCGATATCGACTGACGATGAACAGGCTGTAGTCGATCGCCAACGCCAGTCCCAGTGCCGTGGTCATGTTCAGCGCGAAGATCGACACATCGGCGAGCGCGGTCAGCACCCGCAGAATGCCCAGCGACGCCGCGATGGCGAACAGCCCGATCGCGACCGGCAGCGCGGCGGCCATGAGGCTGCCGAACACCAGCGCCAGCAGCAGGCCGGTGATCGGGATCGCGATCGCCTCGGCGATGATCAGGTCTTTGCTGATCTGGGTGTTGATATCGGCGAAGGAGGCGGCGAGCCCACCGGCCTTGACCGTCACCGGACCGCTCTCGACCTGTAGTTCTTCGCTCAGCTGGGCCGCCCGGACGGGCAGTTCGGCGTCGTCGCCCTCGATGCTGGCCAGGATGAGCGCGTGGGTGCGGTCCTTGCTGAGCATCGCCTGTTTGAGATCGGGGCGCGCGGTCCAGTACGACTGGACACCGCTGACGATCTCGGGATGTGCGCCGAGGACGGCGAGCGCGCGGTCGGCGGCGGCGCGCGCGGCGGCGGAGTCGGCCACACCCTCGGCGGTGATCGTCAGGACGTAGTTGGGCTCGCTGCCGGGGAAGTGTTCGCTCAGGTATTGACTGGCCTGGACCGAATCGAGATCGGAGGTGACGAATCCGCCCGATTTCATGTGCGAGTGCACGGTGGCGCCGATCGCGCCGCACAACACCATCAGCACCAGCGCAACCGCGACCACCCATCGTGGTCGGGCAACGGCGGTGCGGGCGATTCTCGTCAACATCGTCGGGTGCCCTCTGCTCGGAAACGTTCGAACCGTCACCGTATCCCGCGTCGAATTATATCCGATACCGCCTCGGGGTGGAGGTCGGCCGAGTACCATCTCCGCCCCTGGGTGGACGCGGAGGACGGCCCACAACCGCTAGCGGTGTCTCAGGTATCGCGTGCCCGCAGGATTCGGCCGCCGACCGCGCCGAGGCCGATCCGCCTGCCCGCGGTGCCCGGCGCGGTGGCGGTGATCGTCACCTCGTCGCCGTCGGCCAGAAATGTGCGGGTCTGATCCTTCACTGTGATGGGTTGTGTTCCACCCCAGGACAATTCGATGAAAGACCCGCGCTGGGACGGCTCCGGCCCGGAGATGGTGCCGGAGGCGTAGAGGTCGCCGGGCCGGATCGAGGCGCCGTTCGCGGTGAGGTGGGCAAGCATCTGCGCGGGTGACCAGTACATGCGTGAGTAGGGCGGATACGCGACGACCTCGCCGTTCCAGGCGACGGTCAGATCGATGTCGAGGCCGAAGTCGCCGGTACCGCGCAGGTAGGGGAGAGGTTCTGGGTGCTGTGCGGGTAGTGGCACCCGCGCCTGAGTCAGCGCGGCCAGCGGGGTGATCCAGGCCGAGAGTGACGTGGTGAACGACTTGCCGAGGAAGGGGCCGAGCGGCTGGTACTCCCAGGCCTGGATATCGCGGGCCGACCAGTCGTTGACCAGGGCGACGCCGAACACGTGCTCGGTGAACTCGTCGACGGTGACCGGTGCGCCGAGCGTGGATCCGGAGCCGACGACGAAGCCCAGTTCGGCCTCGATGTCCAGCCGCTGCGACGGTCCGAAATCAGGTGTGCCCGCGGCGGTTCGGCGTTGTCCCCGCGGCCTGATGACCGGGGTGTCCGAGACGACGACGGTGCCCGCCCGGCCGTGGTACCCCACCGGCAGGTGCCGCCAATTCGGCAGCAGCGGTGCACTGTCCGGACGGAAGAGCCTGCCGAGGTTGGTGGCGTGGTCGATGCTGGCGTAGAAATCGACGTAGTCGCCGATCCGTACCGGCAGTGCCATCCGCACAGCGGACAAGGGATACACGGCATCGATCGGCAGCGCCGTGTCCGCGAGCGCGCGCAACCTCGCGCGGACCTCACGCCAGCGGCCGGAACCCTGTGCCAGGAACGCGTTCATCTCGGGGCGAGCGAACACCGGATCATCCAGCAGCACAGCCAGATCGAGCACCATATCGCCCAAGCGGCAACCGACCCGGAGGGTGCCGCCGGGGGGTGCGAATACGCCGTAGGGCATATTCTCCGGCCCGAACAGCGAGTCCGCCGGTACCTCCACGCGCAACACCTGTGCGCCCGTCATCGGCCGCCGCCGTCCACGCCGCTGCGCTCACTCATGCGAGCCCCGGCCCGCGACCGGACCAGGTCCACGCGTACGCGGGATCTTCGCAGGCCAGCGCCCCTTCGCCGAGTTGCAGCGGGCGGAACGTGTCCACCATCACCGCCAGCTCGTCGAAGAACTCCGCCCCGATACTGCGTTCATAGGCACCGGGCTGTGGGCCGTGCGCGTAACCACCGGGATGCACCGACACCGAACCCTGGGCGATACCGGAACCCTTGCGCGCCTCGTAGTTCCCGCCGCAATAGAACATGATCTCGTCGGAATCCACATTCGAGTGGTAGTACGGCACCGGAATCGACAGGGGGTGATAGTCGACCTTGCGCGGCACGAAATTGCAGATGACGAAATTGGTGGCCTCGAAGGCCTGATGCACCGGCGGCGGCTGATGAACGCGGCCGGTCAATGGCTCGAAATCGGCGATGTTGAACGTGTACGGGTACAGGCAGCCGTCCCAGCCGACCACATCGAACGGATGCGTCGCGTAGGTCATCCTGGTGCCGATCACCTCGGTGCCCGCCCGATGCTTGACCAGCACCTCCACCTCGGTGTCCTCGACGAGCAGCAATTCGAGTGGCCCGTGCAGATCCCGCTCGCAATACGGCGAATTCTCCAGTAGCTGACCGAATCTGGAGAGATAGCGCTTGGGTGGGGTGATGTGGCTCGATGCCTCGATCACATACGCGCGCAACGGTTCCTCGCCCATCGGCAGCCAGCGGTGGGTCGTGGCGCGCGGCATGAGCACCTGATCGCCCTGGCGGACCGGCACGATCCCGAACACGCTCTCCACCACCGCCGCACCGGATTCCACGTACACCAGCTCGTCGCCGATGGCATTGCGGTACAGCGGGGACGCGCCCTTGGCGACCACGTACGAGATCCGCACATCGGCATTGGCCAGCAGCAACCTGCGCCCGGCCACCGGGTCGGTCGTCGTTGCCGTATCGCCGGGAAACAGCAGCGGCAGCCGCAGATGCCGGTGGTGCAGGGGATGATTCGGCGTCAACGTCTGGTCGGGCAGCTCCCAGACCGTAGCGTCGACGATCGCGGGCGGCAGCGCGCGGTGATACAGCAGCGAGGAGTCCCCGGAGAACCCCTCCTCGCCCATCAACTCTTCGTAGTAGAGGTTGCCGCGCGCATCCCGATGCTGCGTATGCCGCTTCGGCGGCACCGTTCCGACCCTGCGATAAAACGACATGAGGCGCGCCTCCCGCTACGTTGCAGGCTGAAACTTCCACCTCCAACGTAACCGAGAACGCGTGGCGGATCCGTCAGAATTCGGCGATCACCGGTGCGTGGTCGCTGGCGCCCTTGCCCTTGCGTTCCTCGCGATCCACCGAAGCGTCCTTGATCTGGTCGGCGAGGGCGGGGGAGGCGAGGATGAAGTCGATGCGCATGCCCTCTTTGCGGGGGAAACGCAGCTGGGTGTAGTCCCAATAGGTGTAGACGCCGGGGCCGGGCGCGAACGGGCGCATCACATCGCGGAAGCCGATGTCGAGCATGGACTGGAACGCCTCGCGTTCGGGCGCGGACGTGTGGGTCTTGCCGACGAACAGCTCCGGTGCCCAGACATCGTCGTCGGTGGGGGCGATGTTCCAGTCGCCGACCAGCGCGATCTTCGCCTGCGGGTCGTCGGCCAGCCAGCCTGCCGCCTGCGCGCGCAGGGTCGAGAGCCAGTTCAGTTTGTAGGTGTAGTGCGGGTCGGCGAGCGTGCGCCCGTTGGGGACGTAGAGGCTCCACACCCGCACCCCGCCGCAGGTCGCACCGATCGCGCGCGACTCGACCACCGGCGATTCGATCAGCGAATCGCCGGCGTTCTTGTCGAAGCCGGGCTGATCGGGGAACGCGAGCTCGACATCGGTGAGCCCGACGCGCGACACGATCGCGACACCGTTCCACTGATTGATCCCCACGTGCGCCACCTCGTACCCCGCCGCCTCGAACTGCTCGAACGGGAACTGATCGTCACGGCACTTGGTCTCCTGCAACGCCAGCACATCGATGTCGTGACGGTCCAGAAAAGCGATCGCCCGATCGACGCGGGAGCGGATCGAGTTGACGTTCCAGGTGGCGAGACGCACGGTTGTGACGGTCCTTTCGAGGCTAATGACTCTGCGGGGCGGCGTAGCGATAGGCGTGGTGCTCCATGAAGCCGAGTTCGCGGTAGAGGGCGAGGGCGCCGGAATTGCCCACCTCCACCTGGACGTAGGCGTGGCTCGCGCCCAGCTCGGCACCCCACCGGATCAGTTCGGCGCACAGCAGCGCGCCGAGTCCGTTGCGGCGGTGCGCGGTCGCCACGGCCACACAGGTGAGCCCGACCCAGCGCCGGCCGTCGGGGGCGGTGGTCACCGCGCCGCGGCCGATGGACAGGGGTTCGGGCAGGCCGAGGGACGCGAAACCGAGAGTGCCGTCCAGGACCGAGGTGAGCACGGCACGGTCCGGTTCGCGCACGGAGGGGTCGAGGGGAATCTCGCCGCGGTAGCGGTGCGTCCGCAACCAACCGTCCTCTGGCTCGTCGGTGATGCGCACCATCGACGGTCCCTGCGGCAGCACGAAATTCGCGATGTCGAGACCGAGGACCACGGTCTCGCTCCAGGTGTTCCAGGTCGGCGGGACGGGAGCGAGCCGGTCGGGCAGTTGCAGCAGCAGCGGCAACCCCCGACTCGTGTACCAGTCCGCGATCTTGCGCATGGTGTCGATCGACAACACCGCGGGCACACCCGACTCGCCCAGCGGCACCGCCGAATTCGCGCGCCCGGTGTAGCCGTTGCCCGCTCGTACCAGCCAGCCGTCGATCCACAGGTGCGCGCTGCCCGGCCAGGCCATGGCCGCCGCGGTCTCCAGCGACCGGATCTCCTTGGTCCGAATGGGCCTGGGCCCCAGCGCCTTCAACGCCACAACGCGATCGGCGGACACCGAGACCAGCTCACCCTCGGCGGTCCGCACCGACGGCGGCGTGAGCGACACCAGTTCGCCGATCACGTCGGTGAGTGGCTGGGGATAACCCGCGGGCAGCTGGTACCGCATCACCACCCGGCGGCCGAGGGGGATATCAGTCGTCATGACCGAACGGATCAGGAACCGTTCCCGGGATCCAGCTCAAACCCGGTGTGCCCCAGCCGTTTCGCTTGATCGCCTTCTTGGCGGCGCGGGCATTGCGGCCGATCAGCACGTCGACGTAGAGGAAACCGTCGAGGTGGCCGACCTCGTGCTGGAGCATGCGCGCGAAGAAGCCGGTGCCCTCGATTTCCACGGGCTCGCCGTTCGCGTCGGTCCCGGTGACCTTCGCCCAGTCCGCGCGACCGGTCGGGAACTGCTCGCCGGGCACCGACAGGCAGCCTTCCTCGTCGTCATCGGGGTCGGGCATGGTCTCGGGGATCGCCGAGGTCTCCAGCACCGGGTTCACCACCACGCCCTTGCGGCGGAGGGGATTGCCGGTGGCGTCGAAGTCGGGGCAGTCGTAGACGAACAGGCGCTTGCCGACGCCGACCTGATTGGCCGCCAGGCCGACACCCTTGGACTCTTCGAGAGTGTCGTACATATCCGCGATGAGCTCGGCCAGCTCCGCGGGGGTCTCCGTCACCTTCGCGGTGGGGTTGTGGAGAACGGGGTCACCGACGATCACGATCGGGAGAATTGCCATGGTCGCCATTATCGCCGCTGGCGCGGGCGGACGATCGGCGGACCCCTGTGGGCCGCGCCACCCCTACTGGCCTTCAGTCAACACGCCGTGACATGGGTCGAAGGATCGGGGGAACCCGTGGTTGAATGACGACGGTATCTACCCATCTCGTGATACTCGGCGAGGGAGCAAGATGGACGGCGCAGCAGCTCGGCACATCGCGCAGGGCCACACTGCGGGCGAACAGGATTCGGCCGCCGACGAGAGCACCGGTCTGAGTCGTCGTGAACTCGACATCCTGGACTTCGAGCGCAAATGGTGGAAATACGCGGGCGCCAAGGAAGACGCGATCCGCGAGCTGTTCGCCATGTCTGCCACCCGGTACTACCAGGTCCTCAACGCTGTCGTCGACTCCGACGCGGCGCTGGCCGCCGACCCGATGCTGGTCAAACGGCTGCGCAGGCTGCGAGCGAGCAGGCAGAAATCGCGTGCGGCCCGCAAACTCGGTTTCCAGGTCTGACATGACGGCCACACACCCTTCGTTGCGACTAGGGTTGGGCGGGTGAGCAACCCGAACCCCACCCCCGGCGGCCCGCCGTTGCGCGCGCTGGCGATGGTGTTGATCGCGCTGGCCATTGTCTTCGCCGGTCTGGGTGCGATGTCACTGTCGAACTCCGATGCCGTGGCATCGGATACCGAGCAGACCGAGACCACCACCTCCAGCGCGGTCGCGCAGGCGCCTGCCACCACGCCCGCGCCGAAGACCACCAGCGCGGCCGCCGCCCCGACCACCACCACGACTTCCGTCGCACCGACGACCACCACCACGGCACCCGCTACGGGCGGCACGGATCAGACGGTATCGGTGCGGGTGCTGAACAACAGCCTGGTCGCCGGCCTGGCCGCGCGCACCGCGAGCGAACTGACCACCGCGGGCTGGACCAACGTGAGCACCGGCAACTACAGCGGCGAGAACCTGACCACCACCACCGTGTATTACGGCGGCGGCGCGCGCGACAAGGCCGCGGCCACCGAGATCGCCGAGCAGGTCGGCGGGACGGTCGCGCCCAAGTCGGGGGACACCTCGCCGGGTGTCGTCGTCGTACTGACCGGTCGCTGAACCAGGCGCGGCACGCGGTGCCGTAGGCCGTGTCGCCGCTGTGGCATCATCTTGAGCGGTATAGCCCCAGTCCGATAAGGAGTCCCCTGATGGCCACGTCGACAACTCGTCGCCCGTCCTGGCGCATTGTGACCCCGGTGCTCGCGGTCGCCGCGTTCGGGCTCGCAGCCTGCACCAACAGCCAGGAGTCGAGTGACGTCAAGGGCACCACGCCGCCGGTGTGGACCAGCTCGGCGGCACCCGCGGGCGAAAGCGGCGGTCATGGTGGCGGTCACGCCGCACCGTCGGAGACCGCGGCTCCCGGCCACGGCGACGACCACGGTGGCGTGGCGGGCGGCCTGAAGACCTCGCTCAAGAACGGTGCGGGCGCCGAGGTCGGCACCGCGACCATCGTCCAGGAGGGCGGCCACCTGGTCGTCACCGTCGAGGCGCGCGGTCTGACGCCCGGCTTCCACGGCCTGCACTTCCACCAGAACGGCACCTGTGAGGGCGACTTCGCCTCGGCCGGTGGGCATCTGCAGGTCGGCGGTGCCACCGCGCACCCGGCCAGCGGTGACCTCACCTCGCTGCAGGTCGGCGCCGACGGCTCCGCGAAGCTGGTCACCCGGACCGACTCGGTCACCCTCGACAACGTCAAGGGCAAGGCGCTGATCATCCACGGCGGCGCCGACAACTTCGGCAACATCCCGCCGCGCTACACCCGCGAGGGTGGCACCGGGCCGGACGAAACCACGCTGACCACCGGTGATGCGGGCGCCCGGGTGGCGTGCGGCGTCGTCGGTTAGCGAGACACTCCCATGGCCGGGGCATTCGAGTCGGTTTCGTTTCGCGGTTCGCCCCGGCCGACCATCGGCATCGAATGGGAGATCGCGCTCGTCGACAAGGTGACGCGGGATCTGTCCAACACGGCTTCGGCGGTCTTCGACGCGGTCGGTGACCTGCGTGCCCACGACGGCACCCAGCAGGTCACCAAGGAACTGCTGCGCAACACGGTCGAATTGGTGACCGGCGTGCACGACACGGTCGGCGGCGCGGTCGAAGACCTGCACGGCACCATGAACGCGGTGCGGCGCGCAGCCGATCCGCTCGGTGTCGACCTGTTCTGCGCGGGCACCCACCCGTTCGCGGCGTGGTCGGCCCAACAGCTCACGCGCTCACCGCATTACGACGAACTGATCGAACGCACCCAGTGGTGGGGCCGCCAGATGCTCATCTGGGGCGTCCACGTGCATGTGGGAGTGTCGCACCGGGACAAGGTCTTTCCGATCCTGAACTCGCTGCTGCTGTCGTATCCGCATCTGCTCGCGCTGTCGGCGTCGTCGCCGATGTGGTCCGGCGACGACACCGGCTACGCCAGCAACCGGGCGCTGATGTTCCAGCAGTTGCCGACCGCCGGGCTGCCGTTCCAGTTCGAGAACTGGCGCCAGTTCGAAGGTTTCGTGCACGACCAGATGAAAACCGGTGTGTTCGAACAGCTCGGTGGGATGCACTGGGATATCCGGCCCGCGCCCAAGTGGGGCACCATCGAGGTGCGCGTGTGCGACGGGCTGTCCAGCCGCACCGAACTGGCCTCGGTGGCCGCGCTGATCCACTGCCTGATCGTCGACCTGGACCAGCGCCTCGAGAACGGCGAGCAACTGCCGACGCTGCCGCCATGGCATGTGCAAGAGAACAAATGGCGCGCCGCGCGCTACGGGCTCGACGCGATCGTGATCGTCGACGACGCCAGCAATGAGCGTTTGGTCACCGACGATCTGATGGATCTGCTCACCCGGCTGGAGCCGACCGCGAAGCGTCTCGGCTGCGCCGCCGAGCTGGCCGCGGTGGCTGACATTCCCCGTCACGGTGCCTCCTACCAGCGGCAACGCCGGGTCGCCGCGCAGACACAGGGCGACATGGTCGCCGTCGTCGACGCGCTGGTGCGCGAGCTCGATCAGTAGCGTTCAGCTGCGCGGGGAGACGGCGTTCACCCGCCGTTTACGATGGTCGGATGCTTGTCGAACATCCGCGCGCTGTTGCGGGGGGTGCCACCCTCGGTTCGCGTCTACGTGAACCACGCACACTCGCCGTCGCCGGGGTCGCCGCAGTGCTCGCGCTGCTGGTCGGATTGCAGATCGTCGCGTGGATCATGGGTTTCGACGGACCGCTGGCCAGCCTGGCTCGCGACTTCGTCGGTACGCCCAAGTCGATGTCGGTGCCCTGGGCGGGACTGGTGCTCGCGCTCGTCGGGATCTCCACGCGCCGCCGGGTGTTCGCGCTGGCCGCCGCGATCGGGATCGACGCGGTGTGGGTCGCGCTGCGACTCATCGACGGCAAGCCGTTCACCGTCGGCAACGGGCCGACGATCGTGCTGGCCGCGCTGGCTGTCGTCGCGGCAGTGCGATGGCGGGGTCGTGAACGCCGCGACGCGTTGACGGCGGTCGCGCTCGGTGCGCTGCTGGTGCTGGCCACCAAGGTCGGCGATGTGTGGCTGCACCTGACTTCGGCGGTGCGGCCCACCGTGCTCGACGAATACGTGCTGCTCGCCGATCACGCGCTCGGTGATCCGTCGTGGGTCGTCGGGCGTGTGCTGGATGTGCTCGGGCCCGAGGTGTACGCGGTGCTGCACTGGGTCTACATCGAATTGCCGGTGGCCGCGATCGCGGTGGCCGTGTGGCAGTTGCGCACCGTGGTCACGACCGGGCAGTGGCCGACCCACTACCTGGTGCGCACCTTCCTGGTGCTCGGTCTGGTCGGGCCGCTGTTCTACGTGCTGTTCCCGGTGGTCGGGCCGATGTTCGCGTTCGGCGCCGACGGGCACGGCTTCCAGGTGGGCAATTTCTGGCCCGCCGCGATGCCGCCGCTCGATTCGAACCCGGCCGCGCTCACCTTCGACGAGTTCACCCCGCGCAACTGCATGCCCTCCATGCACACCGCGTGGGCACTGTCGCTGTTCATCCACACCCGGCGCGATGTCGACGGGTCGCGAGCCCCGGTCTGGATGCGCTGGGGCGGGGCGTTCTGGCTGGCTGCCACGGTCACCGCCACACTGGGTTTCGGGTATCACTACGGCGTCGACCTCGTGGCGGGCGCGGTGCTGTGCCTGACCGTCGAGTCGGCGCTGCGCGCGCCCGAGCGGGGTTGGGGCGGCTTCCGGATCCGGCTGGTCGGCTTCGGGGTGGCGGTGTTCGCGGGACTGCTGCTGTCCTACCGGTACCTGGCGGTGCCGATGGCGGAGTATCCGGTGGCGGCGGGCGCGATCGTCATCGGGTTGCTGGCCGCGGTCGCGATCGCCTTCCACAACACCTGGTTCGCCACCGCGCCCGCACCGGCCCTCGAGCGAATCGCGACGCCCGCCACCTAGAACAACCCGTCGCGGTGGCGCTGTTCGCGGTAGGCGGTGCGGCCGATGAGATGGGCGATGACCGGCGCGGTGATGATCGTGAACAGGCCGGTGAGCACGAGCATCCAGACATTGACGTCGTCGCGGATGTCGATGCCCGTGCCGACGAGAACCAGCATGAGGCCGACCACCTGTGGTTTGGTGGCCGCGTGCATCCGAGTGAGGGTGTCGGGGAAGCGGACGATGCCGATCGACGCCGTGAACGCGAGTGCGCAGCCGGTGAGGATCAGCACCGCCGACACCCATTCCCAGACGCTCATCGGTCGTCCCTGACCCGGAATCGGGTGACCGCGGCCGAGCCGAGGAAACCGACCAGCGCGAGCGCCACGATCGCCGGGATCACCGTGGTGTCGCCGCTGTAGGCGGCCCACACCGCGAGCCCGGACGCGGCGATGGCCATCAGTGAATCGATGCCGACGACGCGATCGAGGGTGCTCGGCCCCGCGAGGACGCGGTAGCTGGTGATCACCGCGGCGGCCGTGAGCAGGACGGCGGCGATGACGGCGACGACAGTCATGGTTGCACCTCCGGTGGTGTTTCGACGCGGCGGCGTTCGCTCGGTCGTTCGAAGGCATTGATCATCAGGTGTTCCAGGCGCCGGGTGGTGCGGTAGAACTTCACCACCGCCTCGTCGCTGCCCACATCGAGCACGTGGACATAGACCACGCAGCGTGCGCGGTCGAGTTCGAGGACCATGGTGCCGGGGATCAGGTTGAGCAGATCGGTGCACATCACCAGCACCAGATCGGACTGGATGCCCAGATGCACGCGCAGCACGCCGGAGACCGGCGGGCCGCTGGGCCGAATCGCGAACCAGGCCACCTGCAAGCTCGATTCGAGCGCGTAATAGGTACCGACAGCGATCAATTCGAGAAACGACAGCGGATGGAAACGCCCGGACACCGGGACCAACGGGAGGGGAAGGGCGAAGACCACGATCAGTGCGACAACGGCCCCGGCGAGGGTGTTGGCCAGGCTCAGATCACCCCACAGCGCGACCCAGACGGCAGTGAGCCAGATCAGCACGGCGACGCGAAGGATATTGTCGCGATTCACGAATCGGCTCATCGCAGCACCGGGCCGAGGACCGAGTCGATGTAGACCGACGGGTCGTTCAGGTCGCCGGCGGCGCGCTCGGCGATGCCGAGGACCGGCCCGGCGAACACCGTGAGCGCGAGGCCCGCGGAGACGAGCCCGATGGTGGCCAGCACCATCAGGACCGGCATCCGGCCGGGATCGGTGCGATCCTCGTAGTACACATCGGTCGAATCCTCCACCAGTGTCGGTAGATTCGCTGCGGTGAGATGACCTTCCGGCGCCTCTTCGCGTGGTCGCCAGAACGCTTTGCTCCAGACCCGCGCCACCGCGTACAGCGTGAGCAGGCTCGTGATCACCGAACCCGCGACCAGCACCCACGCCAGGACGCTGCCCTCGGCGGCACCGGCTTCCAGGAGCGTGACCTTGCCGATGAATCCCGAGAAGGGCGGGATACCACCGAGATTCAGGGCAGGGACAAGGAACAGCACACCCAGCAGTGGACTGGCGGTGGCCAGTCCGCCGATCCGGCGCAACGACACCGAACCAGCCTGGCGTTCGATCAGTCCGACAGCGAGGAACAGCGCGGTCTGCACCAGGATGTGGTGGGCCACGTAGAACACCGCGCCGGTGAGGCCGGCGGTGGTGGCGAGACCGATACCGAACACCATGTAACCGATATGGCTGACCAGTGTGAACGAGAGCAGTCGCCGGATATCGGTCTGCGCGATGGCGCCGAGGATACCGACGATCATCGTCGCCAGTCCGCACACCAGCAGGATGTTGTCGAACGCGCCGTCGGGGAACCAGAGCGTGTGCGTGCGGATGATCGCGTACACACCGACTTTGGTGAGCAGACCCGCGAACACCGCGGTGACCGGCGCGGGCGCGGTGGGGTAGGAGTCGGGCAGCCAGCTCGACAGCGGGAACACCGCCGCCTTGATCCCGAACGCGACCAGCAGCACCGCGTAGCAGGCGGTGCGCACGCCACTGGGCGTCGCTTCCAGGCGCACGGCCAGTTGAGCGAGATTCAAGGTGCCCGTCGCCGCGTAGGTGAGGCCGATGCCGATCAGGAAGATCAGCGACGACACCATCGACACCATCACATAGGCGATGCCGGTGCGGATCCGTTCCTCGGTGGCGCCCACGGTGAGCAGCACGAACGAGGCGACGAGCAGAACCTCGAACCCGACGAACAGGTTGAACAGGTCACCGGCAAGGAACGCGGTCGACACGCCCGCGGTCAGGACCAGATACGTGGGCCGGTAGATCGAGGTCGGCTGGTGTTCGCCACCATCGGAGATGTTCTGTCCCGCACCGTAGATCGACACCACGAGCAGCACGAAGGCCGAGACCAGCAGCATCGCGGCGCTGAGCCGATCCACCACCAGCGTGATGCCGATCGGGGTCGGCCAGCCACCCACCTGCACCGCGGTGGTGCCGTCGCGGTCGGCGAGATACAGCAGCAGGGCGCTGATCAGCAGCACCACCGACAGTGCCGTCAGCGTGATCATCGCCTGGAGCCGTGGGCGGCGGCCGAACACCAGCGTCGCCGCGGCGGCGAGCAGCGGAACCAGTACGGGTAGTGGGGCGATGGCGGGCAACAGTTCCGGGGACAGGGTCACTGTTCGGGATCCTCCCGTTCGCGGCGGGCGGCGACCTGGGCGTCCTCGGGGTCGTTGGTCACGTCTTCGGTGGTGGTCAGCATGTAGGAGCGATAGGCCAGCGCGAGCACGAAAGCCGCCAGGCCCATGGTGATCACGATCGCGGTGAGCACCATCGCCTGCGCGAGGGGATCGGCCATGCCGTCGGGGGAGGTGTCGGCGCTGCCGAGGATCGGTGGCTTCCCGTCCGGGCCGCCCATCGTGAGGATCAGCAGGTTCACCGCGTTGCCGAGCAGGATCATCCCCAGCAGCATCTTCGACACCACCCGCTCGAGCAGCAGGTAGACACCACACGCGGTGAGCACGCCGATGGTGATCAGGAGAACGAGGTCGGCACTCATCGGATTTCCTTGTCCAGGCGGGCGCCGAGGCTGCGCAGGACGTCCAGCACCAGCCCGACGATCACCAGGTAGACGCCGAGGTCGAAGAACATGGCGGTGACCAGTTTGAGGTGGCCGAGCAGCGGCAGCGTCACCTCGATGATCGCCGAGGACAGCGGCGGTGCGCCGAGCAGCAACGACGCGGTCGCGGTGCCCGCCGCGAGGGTGAGGCCGGCGCCGAGCAGGTGCCCGGCGTCGACCGGGAGCGCTTCGCCCAGTTCGTATCGGCCACCCGCCAGGTAGCGCAGGGTCAGGGCCAATCCGGCGACCAGGCCACCCGCGAAGCCGCCGCCGGGCGCGTTGTGGCCGGCGAAGAAGAAGTACACCGACAGCACCATGATGGTGGGGAAGACCAGGCGGGTGGTGATCTGCAGGACCATCGAGCGATCGCGGCGATCGAGGAGGCGGGCGGCGGGCAGCCAGCTCACCGCGTCGGGATCGTAGTTCGGGGAATCGGCGGCGCGGGGTGCGCTGCCGAAGCGGCGGCTGCGGAAGACCAGCGACGCGACGCCGGTCGCGGCGACGACGAGCACCGAGATCTCGCCGAGGGTGTCCCAGGCGCGGATGTCGACCAGCAAGACGTTGACCGCGTTCTTGCCGCCGCCGATCCGATAGGCGGCATCGGGGATGGCGTCCCAGATCGGGTTACCGTGCTTGGCGGCGATGGCGAACGCGGCGAGTACGGGGACGGTGATGCCGACGCCGACGGCCAGCAGTGCCCGGCGGAACTTGAACGCCGTGCCCTGGCTTTCGGCGATCTCCGCCGGGAAGGCGCGCAACACGAGCACGAAGACGACCAAAGTCAGTGTCTCGACCAGGAATTGGGTCAGTGCGAGATCGGGGGCGCCGTGCAGCGCGAAGATCACGCCGCAGCCGTAGCCCGTCACCCCGACGACGAGCACGCTGGCCAACCTGTTGCGCAAGACGGTGGCGGCCAGCGCCATCGCGATCATGATCGCGCCGATCGCCGCCTGCAACGGTGAATCCCACAGTCGCAGTTGCACTCCGGTCCGCGTGCCGATCGCGAGCATGACCGTCGGCAACACGATGAGCGTGCCGAGGATGGTGGCCTGGCTGGCGGGCAGTGAACCGGACTGCACAGTTCCGGTGATACGCAACGACAGTCGGTCCATCGCGCGCAGGGCCGCGTCGTAGTTGCGATCGGCGTTGCCGAGACGCGGGTGCGCGGGTTCGCCGATCCGGCCGCGGATCAGGAACAGGGCGATACCGGCCGCGACGATGACCACCGTCAGCGCGAGCGGTCCGGTGAAGCTGTGCCAGAGGGCGAGATGGGTGTCGAGCACGCCCGGCAGCGACTCGGCGTAGGGGCTCAACCATCGATCGACCGCCTGGGTGTCGAGACCGCCCGCCAGCCCGGCCACGGCGAGCACCGCGGGTGGACCGAGCAGCAATGGGCCGGGCGCGTGCCAGGTGACCGCGCGTTCGGGATTCGCGGTGACTCCGAAAGCGCCCCAGACGAATCGGATGCTGTAGGCCACGGTGAACGCCGACCCGACGGTGACCCCGGCCAGCAGGGCGAACCGCACCGGCGGACTCAGTATCTCGGCCGACCACAGCGCGCCGAGCGCCGACTCCTTGCCGACGAAACCGAGCAGCGGCGGCAGCCCGGCCATGCTGAGCGTGGCGAGTACCGCGATCGCGCACAGCACCGGCGCGCGCCGGCCGAGCCCGGACAGTCTGCGCAGATCCCTGGTCCCCGCGCCGTGATCGATGATGCCGACCACCATGAACAGGCACGCTTTGAACAGTCCGTGCGCCACCAGGAGAGCGAGCCCGGCCAGCGCCGCGTCGGGCGTGCCGATGCCCATCATCATGATCATCAGCCCCAGCTGGCTGACGGTGCCGAACGCCAGTACCAGCTTGAGATCGTGTACCTGGATCGCCCGCCACCCGGCCAGCAGCATGGTGACGATGCCGAGCGGCAGCAGCATCAGATGCCATGGCGGGGTCTGCGCGAGCGCGGGCGCCAGCCGGGCCACCAGGTAGATACCGGCTTTCACCATCGCGGCGGCGTGGAGATACGCGCTCACCGGTGTCGGCGCCGCCATCGCGCCGGGCAACCAGAAGTGCAGCGGCACGATCGCCGATTTACTGATCGCCCCGATCAGCACCAAACCGATCGCGACCGGCACCGCGCTCCCGGCCGGGACCGAGCTCGCCGCGAGTAGGTCCGAGAGCAGGAAACTGTCGTAGCGCAGCCCGAGGACGACGATGCCGACCAGCATCGCCAGCCCGCCCGCGCCGGTCACCAGCAGCGCCTGGATCGCGGCCCTTCGACTGACCGCGCGTTCGGCGTAGTGGCCGACGAGCAGGAACGACAGCACCGTCGTGATTTCCCAGAACACGTACAGCAGCAGCATGTTATCGCTGGTGACGAGCCCGAACATGGCACCGGCGAACCCGGTGAGCTCGGCCGCGAACACCCCGAGCCTGGCCTCGTCACGCTCGAAGTACCGCCCGCAGTACGCCAGGATCAGCGCGCCGACGCCGAGCACCAGCGTGCACATCACCGCGGACAGGGCATCGAAGCGCAGATCGATGTCCATCGAGATCTGCGGTGCCCATTGCACATGCGTGCGCACGGTGGTTCCCCAGTGCGCGACCACCCAGCCTAGGCTGCCCAGCGGTACCAGGGCGAGCAGGTAGAAAGCGTTGCGGCCGAGCACTCGTACACACAGCGGGGCCAGGAGGGCGGCCAGTGCGTGAACGAGCAGTACGGCTAGCAACTCCCCCTCCGTCGGGTAGGTAGCGGTCGAGTAGCGCGTCCCGATCCTACGGGCGCGGACGGGATGTTCGGCGGCACCGAGGTTGTCGCGTCGGCCATGTCGCGAGCGGTCCGGCTATGGCTGCGCCGCCCGTGGCTGCGCGGGTGGCCGGATCTGATACAGCACCGCGAGTCCGGCCGCGGCGCCGACGGTGATGGCCAGTGCCACCTGCCCCGGCACTCGATCGGCGACGGCGGTGCTGCCCGTCGGCCAGTGCCGTTGCCCGGTGGGAATCGACCACAGGATCGACGGCAGGTACAGCGCACCGAGCGCCAGCATCGCGCTCGGCAGGTAGCTGACCCGGATCGAGCCGATCGCGAAACCGGTGACACAGGTCAGCAGCACCACCCCGGCCGTCCACACGAATGCCCACGGAAGACGCTCGGCCACAATGGCGAAACCGCAGATCACGGCGACGCCGAGCAACACGCCCCACGGTGTCGCCCACCGCAGGCCCGCCAGGATGGCGACCACACCGACCACCAGGACGAGGACGAGATGCCAGCCGAGGCGGGGTGCGTCACTGAGTGAATCGGCCGCGGCGGCGACGCTCACGGCGATCAGCACACCGGTGCCGTCGCGGCCCGGCAGGAGCGCGGCGGCCACGAACGCCGCCACGAGGGTGACGATCACGGCGAGCGCGACCTGCCAGGAGTTTCCGCGGCGGCCGTCGAACTCGCGGCCCAGCCACTCGGTGGCGATCAGCAGCGACAGCGACAGCACGGTGGTGGCGATGATCGGGGCGATCGGCAGATCCGCCGCCATCCGTGGCACCGCGGGCAGCATGATGCCGTGCCGATGGCGCGCGGTGTTCACCGCCAGCAGCACGACGGCGGAGCCGATCAGCCAGAACGGGGTGTGCACGGCCTTGTCCGCCGTCGCCGCGGCGTTCGAGGTGAACACCGCCACGACTTCGCCGTAGACGAACACGACCAGGACCCCGAGCCCGAAACCGACCGCGGACCAGCGCATCCGCCACGCGCAGATGCACAGCGCCCCGAACAGCACACCGCCGCACAGCGAGTCGATGTAGTTCTGGGTGGTGAGTACGTCGGCGGAGGTCATCGCCTCGCCGATGAAGTAGTTGATCGCCAGCGCCGCCGCCCCGCCCGTCGCGGTGAGCCAGATCAGCCCCGGCCGGGTGATCGGCCTGGCCAGCACGGCGACGACGACAGCGACGATGAGACCGAGTGCGGCCGCGCGGGGAACGCTGTTGATCAGACTGGTGACGCGGTACGGCGAATCGATCGACGAATCGTCACCGAAGCTGAACGGCAGGAACAGCGACATCCCCGCGGCCGCGGCGCCGGCGAACGCCGTGACCACGTCCAGACCATCACCGATCTTGGGCACCGTGCCGACGTTACCGGCGACACACGCCCGCACCGGGGATGTCGCGGCCGGATCAGGGTGGCGAGTTCGGCCTCAAACCCTGCTCTCGGCATAGCGACGCAGCGATTCGACCTGCGCGGGGTCGAGGGACGGCCGCACGCTCGCGCGGGCGGTGGCCACGTCCTCGGCCGTGACGTCGGCGGCGGCCATATCGCGGCGCAGTGCCGAGAGCGCGGCCTCGCGCAGCAGGGCGGCGCAGTCGGCGGCCGAGTAGCCGTCGAGATCCTCTGCCAGCGCGGCCAGGTCGACATCCCGGGCCAGCGGTACCGAGCGTCCCGCCGTGCGCAGGATCTCGAGCCGGGCCGGGCCGTCCGGTGGCGGGACGAAGACGAGCCGGTCGAGCCGACCCGGCCGCAGCAGTGCGGGGTCGATCAGTTCGGGGCGGTTGGTCGCGCCGACCACCACCACATCACGCAGGGGTTCGACGCCGTCGAGTTCGGTCAGCAGCGCGGCGACCACCCGGTCCGACACCCCGGAGTCGCTGCTCTGGCCGCGTCGGGGGGCGAGCGCGTCCACCTCGTCGAGGAAGATCAGCGAGGGTGCCGAGTCGCGGGCCCGCTGGAACAACTCGCGCACCGCGCGTTCGGAGGAGCCGACCCACTTGTCCATCAGCTCAGCGCCTTTCACCGCGTGCACGCTGAGCTGGCCGGTCCCTGCCAGCGCCCGCACCAGGAACGTCTTGCCGCAGCCGGGTGGTCCGTAGAGCAGGACCCCGCGCGGCGGTTCGATGCCGAGGCGGGCGAAGGAGTCGGGGTGGCGCAGCGGCCACAGCACCGATTCGGTGAGTGCCTGTTTGGTTTCGATCATGTCGCCGACGTCGTCGAGGTCGAGCGAGCCGATCGCCAATTCCTCTGTGCCCGAACGGGACAGCGGGCGAATCACGTCGAGCGCGCCGATCAGATCGTCTTGGGCGAGTTCGGGTTCGGTGTGCTCCCTGCTGGCCCGGCCTGCCGCGCGCACGGCCGCTTCCCGGCACAGCGCGGTCAGGTCGGCCACCACGAAACCCGGTGTGCGTGCGGCGATCACGTCGAGGTCCAGTTTTCCCGCCGGCACCTTGCGCAGCAGCTGTTCCAGCAGCGCCCGCCGGATCGCCGCGGTGGGCAGCGGCAACGCCAGTTCGCGATCGCACAGATCCGGAGCGCGCAGACGCGAATCCACCTGTGTCGGATGGGCGGTGGTGGCCAGCAGGGCAACGCACGGTGCGCGCACCGCGGCCCGCAGCTGGTCGAGAACGAGGGTGGCGACGGGCTCGGCCTCGGCGGGCAGCAGCGCGTCGATATCGGTGATCAGCAGCACGCCGCCCTGTCCGGTGGCGACATCGGCCACCGCCTCGGCGACCTCACGCAGCCGGGTGCCGCTCTCGGTCGCGCCGACGCTCGGGCCGTCGAGCTCGACGATACGACGCGGTGCGACAACAGCTTTGGCGAAGGTGGCCTTGCCGACTCCGGCGGGTCCGGTGATGAGGACACCGAGATGGGCCGGTGCGCCGAGCGTCTTCAGCAACTCCGGCTCATCGAGAGCCAGGCTCAGCCATTCGGCCAGCTTGGCCGCCTGGCTCTGCACGCCCGCCAGATCCTCGATCTGGACCGGCGTGCTCCCCGAACTCACCTTCACCGCGCCGGATCCCGGCTGATCCGGCTCCGAAAACCACTGCTGACCCGGCGTGCTCGAAGGCTGGCGTACGTCGCCGTCACGTTCCACCGTGTGCTGGATCGCTGCCGCACCCGCACCCCAGCCGACGGCCGAATTCGGTTGCACGCTCACCGGTCCCGGCATGGGCTCGATCGCCGTCACGGTGAGCAGTTCGGTGGTCCAGGCGATCCCGAAGGCACGCGAGAGCGCCTGGGTGGCCGCCGAGGAACTGATATCGGGTCCGAGATCGCGCGGCAGCAGCGACACCGTGTCACCGACGGTCACCACCTTGCCGAGCAGCGCCTGCCGCAGGGTGGCCGCCGGGATGCTGGCCACAGCGTGCGCCGAGCCGCTCAGCGAGATCTGTCTGGCGCCGAAGACGGTCACCGGGGCGACCGTCACCGCCGCGTTCTCCCGCAGTCCCACATTCGACAGCGTCACGTCATCGAGCAGCGCCACCCCCGGCGGACTGTCCGCGGGCGCCTTCGCCACCACCGCCGCGGTCCGGCGCGCGCCGATCAGCGCGATGCCGTCCCATTCGCGCAGGCCGAGCGCGGTGAGCGTCTCGGGGTGCAGGCGCACCACCCCGCGACGAGCGTCGGCTGCGGAGGGATTGAGCCGGGCGGTGAGCGAAAGTTCAGCCACCGCCCCATTCTGCCCTTCTCGCCGCGATCAGGAATCGATAGGCCGACGGCAAGGTCAGACGGCCATTCTGGCTGACATGACGAACTATCGCCGCCAGTCGGTACGCTGCACCGGACGCGCCGGAGGTGCCGGCGCCGCGATCTACCGGGGAAAGCAGCAGATGAACCGAATCTCCCTCGCCGTTCTGGCCGCCGGGGCACTGACCCTGACCTTGGTCGGGTGCGGGTCCGACGACTCCGCTGATGCGAGCGGGCTGCGCAAGGGCACGCCGAGCTCCAGCGCGTCCGCCACCGCCACCAAGGCGCCCACGTCGAGCGCGGCGCCGAGCTCGGCCGCGGCGGGCACCGACATCACTTGCACACAGTTCAAGACGCTCGACCCGGACGGCGAGAAGAAGGCCATCGATCAGATCCTCGCGGCACACCCCGGCGGTCCGTTCGAGGGCAGCCCCAACGTGGCGCTCAGCACTGTGAAGCTGGTCTGCCTCGTCCCGGCCAATGCCGACAAGCCGGTTGCCGACGCCGCCGGGATGAAGCCCTAGCCATCGCTCAGCCCAGCAGCGATTGCCAGTTCGCGGGGACCCGCGCGGCCGGTCCGGGGACCGACTGATCGGTGGGATGGCTGGTCGGCGCGGCGAGCTCGGGACCATCGCTGTACATCTCGCCGCTGGCGAAGTTGTAGAACCAGTCCTCGCCCGGTTCGTAGCTCTGCATGAACGGGTGCGCGGTGGCCTCGAAATGCTTCGTCGCGTGCTTGCTGGGAGAGCTGTCGCAGCAGCCCACATGCCCGCACTCGGCACAGCGGCGCAGATGCACCCACCAGCCGCCGCTCGCGTCGCATTCGACGCACCCGGCGCCACTGGGCGGCACGCTCGGATCGATCCCCGCTTCAGCCATCTAGACCTCCTGTAGTAGGTGTGCTGACATCCTCCGCCGCCGGGTGCAACGGCAGGCGGACGATGAAGCGCGTGTTGCCGGGTTCCGATTCCACCCGGATGTCACCGTTGTGCTTGTTCGCCACGATCCGGAACGAGATGTCGAGACCGAGACCGGTACCGTCGCCGACCGGTTTGGTGGTGAAGAACGGCTCGAAGATCCGCCCCCGCGCCTCGGGGGGAATGCCCGGCCCGGTGTCCCCGATTTCGATCGCGGCGCAGTCGTTCTCCTTGAAGGTGCGGATCGTCAGGGTGCCCTCGCCGCCCATCGCGTAGACGGCGTTGTCGATCAGGTTGGTCCACACCTGGTTGAGTTCGGCGGCGAAGCAGGGGATCGGCGGCAGCGCGCGGTCGTAGTCCTTCACCACGCGGATGCCGTCACCGAGTTTGCGGTTGAGCATCACCAGGGTGGAATCGAGCAGTTCATGCAGGTCGACGACCTGATAGGGCGCGCGATCCATCTGCGAATACTGTTTGGCCGCCCCGACGAGAGTGGAGATGCGGGTGGTCGAGTCGAAGATCTCGTTCATCAGCAACTCGGTCTCGATGGTGTAGTTCAGCCAGCGCACGGCGCCCTCGAACACCGGCGCCTGGCAGGCTTCCAAGGTCGCGTGCACACCCTCCAGCCAGTCGGTGTCCAGGCCCGCCTGCACGAAGGTGGGCGCCAGATTCCAGCCGTCGGCGATGCCGCGCTCTTCGAACCAGTCGGCCAGCGCGTCCTCCCGATCGGCCGCTTCCAGTGGGCTGAGGTCGGGTGCCTTGGCGACCTGGTCGGCGGCCTGCTCCTGCATCTCGACGAGCTTGACCAGCGCGTCGGCCGGGAACTTGCCCTCGGCCATCATCTTCAGCTTGTGCCGCATCCCGGCGACGCGTTCGCGCAGGCCGGAGGTGGCGCGCACCGCGGCGGCGGCGGGATTGTTGAGTTCGTGGGTGAGCCCGGCCGACAGCGATCCCAGCGCGAGCAGCCGTTCGCGTTCGGCGATCCGCTGGTTCGACTTCTGCCCGCCGAAGAACGCGCCCTCGAGCAGGTGCACGGCCATCGGGAACCACTCGTGCATGATCCGGGAGAAATCGGCCGCGTCCATGACCAGGAACCGGGAGCGGCGCAGCACGTACATCGAGCCGTTGTAGTCCTGGTTCGCCCGATCGCCCAGGTAGGCCATCCAGGCGCCCGCGTACACCCCGCGATGGTCGGTGCGGTTGATCTCGATCTCCACCCCACCGGACAGTTTGGTGAGCCGGACCTCGCCGTCGATCAGCACGTAGAAGCAGGTGGCGGGTTCGCCCTCGCGAAACACCGGGCCCGGTTCGACGTACTCGATGCGCCCGATGGCGCACAGTTCGGCGAGCTGGGAGTCGTCGAGCTTCTCGAACAGGAACAGGGTGCGCAGTTCTTCCGGATCGCAGATCATAGAGTCCTCACTCACGCTGTCTCAATGGGCATGATCGGGCGGCCTGCGTGGTTACGCTCCGCTACCGCCTCCGGCCGCTGACCTCTCATGCCAGATACCGGTGGACGAGCATGACCGCCATCGCGCCCTCGCCGACCGCCGAGGCGACCCGCTTGGCGGATTCGGCGTGCACATCGCCCGCCACGAACACGCCGGGGACGCTGGTCTCGAGGTGTTGCGGCGGGCGCGGCAGTTCCCAGCCGGGTGGTCGCGCGCCGTCGACCATCAGGTCGGGCCCGGCCAGCACGTATCCGGCGGCGTCTCGGGTGACGACGCCGTCGAGCCACCCGGTCTGTGGCGCGGCGCCGATGAACAGGAACAGCCGTTGCGCGTCGACCTTGTCTTCGGTGCCGGTGCTGTTGTCGCGCAGAACGATGCGTTCCAGGTGTGTGTCACCGTCGACGCCGACGACCTCGGTCTCGGTGTGTACGACGATGTTGGGGATGGCCGCGATCTGCTGGACGAGATAGTGCGACATCGACTTGTCCAGCGAGTCGCCCCGGACAACCAGGTGCACGCGACGCGCGTTGCGGGACAGGAACACCGCGGCCTGTCCGGCCGAGTTGGCCCCGCCGACGATGTAGACCTCCTGTTCGGCGCACTCGGCCGCCTCGGTCATCGCCGAACCGTAATACACACCGCGCCCGGTGAATTCGTCCACACCCGGTGCCGGATGGCGTCGATAGTCCACGCCCGTAGCGATCAGAACCGTATGCGCGCACAGCTTTCCACCGTCGGCGAATCGCACGGTGCGCGCCGACCCGTTGATCTCGAGCGCGACCACATCGCGAGTGGTGATGATCTCCGCGCCGAATTTCGCCGCCTGTCGCCGCGCCCGATCCGCCAGCTGTGACCCCGAGACCCCGTCGGGAAATCCGAGATAGTTCTCGATCCGCGAGCTCTGCCCCGCCTGTCCGCCGGTGGCCGTGCGCTCGACCAGCACCGTGCGCAAGCCCTCCGACGCACCGTAGACCGCCGCGCCGAGTCCGGCGGGTCCGCCGCCGACCACGATCAGGTCGTAGAAGTCCCCGCTGGGTTCGACGGTGAGCCCGACGTTTTCGGCGAGCTCGCTGTCGGTCGGCTGGATCAGGGCGGTGCCCGCGGCCGTGATCACCACCGGACAGGTCAGCGGATCGGCGCCCGCCGCCTCCAGCAACCGGGTGCCCTCCGGCTCGTCGACCGGATACCACCGATACGGCAACTGATTGCGCGCCAAGAACTCTCGCACCTGCGAAGACCGCGGCGACCAGCGATCGCCGACGACCTTGGTCTCGTACACCGGCCGCTGCTCGGCGCTGCGCCACACCTCGAGCAGCCCGTCGATCACCGGGTAGAGCTTCTCCTCCGGCGGGTCCCACGGCTTGAGCAGATAGTGGTCGAGATCGATGACATTGATCGCGTCGATCGCGGCGTCGGTGTCGGCATAGGCGGTGAGCAGCACCCGGCGTGCGTAGGGGTGCAGGTCCATCGCCTGTTCGAGGAATTCGATGCCGTCCATGCCGGGCATCCGGTAGTCGGCGATCAGCACCGCCACGGGCTGCCCGCGCAGTTTCATCTCGCGCAGCGCCTCGAGTGCCTGCGGTCCCGATTCGGCCCGCAGAATCCGGTAGTCGGCGCCGTAGCGGCGGCGCAGGTCCCGCACCACGGCGCGCGATACGCCGGGATCGTCGTCAACGCTCAGAATGGCCGGTTTGGTTACCGAGGGAGTGCTCACCCGATCGAGTATCCCCCTGCTGTGAGGTAGCCGTCAGAGCTGGTGGTGGAGGACGAGGTCTAGTTCGGTGGGGGTGAGCAATCGTTCGAGGCGTTCCTCGCGTTTGAGGCGGGTGCCGCGGGGCACGAACGCGCTGGGGAGCGCGAAGGCGTCGTCCGGTCCGATGCTCGGCAGGAGCGGGACCTCGTTGATGTGCCTGCGTGGCAGGAGTGAGCGCAGTTTCACGGCCGATCACCTCGGGTTGACGACGGGAACGCTGGAGGCTGAGCTTCGTCGATCAGCAAACGTCGGTAGCGAAAAGTTTGCCAGCATGTCCGAGTTGGTGCAAGCGGGACAAGGTGGACACGGCGAGCCAACCGGTCGGTGGCCTGCTTCGGCGCAGGCCACCCCGGTTTTGTGAGAATTTGCTGATCGGTTATTTCCAGGCGGGCATGGTGACAACCTGTGCCGCATAGGACAGCCCGGCGCCGAAGGCGATCAGCAGCGCGGTGTCGCCCGGCTTCGATTCTCCCTTGCGCAACAGCGCCTCCATCGCGAGGGGGACCGATGCTGCCGAGGTGTTGCCGGAATCCTCGATGTCGTTGGCGAGCGCGCAGTGCTCCGGTAGCTCGAGCACCCTGGCCATGATCTCGATGATCCGGCCGTTGGCCTGGTGCGGAATCATCGCGTCGAGGTCGCCGGTGGTCAGGCCCGCGCGGTCGATCGCGTCGCGGCACACCTTCTCCAGCGAGTGCGCGGCCCAGCGGAACACCGCGGTGCCCTCCATCGTGAGATAGGGGCGCACCGCGTCGGTGCCCTTCTCCTCGATCTCGTCGAAGAACTCCACCCAGTCCTTGGTCTGGCGGATGGCGTGGTGCTGAGTACCGTCCGAACCCCACACGGTCGGGCCGATGCCCTGTTCGGTGGACGGGCCGACGACGACCGCGCCCGCGCCGTCGGCGAACAGGAAGGCCGTCGCGCGGTCGGTGAAGTCGACGGTGGGGGTGAGTTTTTCGACGCCGAGCACCAGCACGTGATTCGAGGTGCCTGCCCGGACCAGGTCCGATGCCATGCCCACCGCGTGACAGAACCCGGCGCAGCCCGCCGAGATGTCGAAGGCAGCCGCGCCGGTCATGCCCAGCTCGGTGGCGATGCGTGGGCCGATGGCCGGGGTGAGCATCAGATGGGTCGACGTCGCCACGATGACGCAGTCGATCTGGTCGACCTGCACCCCGGCGGCGGCGATCGCGTCGCGCGCGGCGGCGACGCTCATGGACTGGATGGTTTCCTCGTCCGAGGCGAAGCGCCTGGTATGGATGCCGGACCGGGTGCGGATCCACTCGTCGCTGGAGTCGATCGGCCCCGCTACCTCGTCGTTGGTGACCACCCGAGCCGGGCGGTAGACGCCCAATCCGAGGATGGCGGTGTGCTCAGTACCCGTCGTCTGGGCGATTCGAGCCATTGTGCGTCTCCTATGTACCTGTCAACCTGCGGCAGTACCGCTGGGTGTACCCGAAGCATCGAAATCTGTCCCTCATCGCCCGTGACCCGTACGTGGACACCATGTGAACGCTCAGACATGAGGCTTCCTCATATTAGCGTCTCATGATCAGAGTGTCGATTGTCACAGTGGAGCCGGGGGTATCTTGGGGACAAGGCGATTGCTCGCCGACCCTTCGAGGGATCGAGGACAGCATGCTCGGACTCGGCATCATCAGTTGGATCATCATCGGCGGTCTGGCCGGTTGGATCGCGAGCAAGTTCATGAAGACCGACGCACAGCAGGGCATCCTGCTCAATATCGTGGTCGGGATCATCGGCGGGCTACTCGGCGGCTTCGTGCTGAGTCTGTTCGGCGTCGATGTGGAAGGCGCGGGCTGGATCTTCAGCTTCATCACCTGTCTGGTGGGCGCCTGCGTGTTGTTGTACCTGGTGAAGCTGTTCACCGGGCGTAAATCGGTCCACTGACCACAGGTGCTTGCCCCGGGCTTCCCGTAAGGTGTGATCGCTTGTAGTCATCACACGAAAGAGGGAGCCCGTGGCACGCCGCCCCACCCCGCCCGGCACGCCCGATACCACCGGCGTCGGACATGTCGTCGACTTGGTGCGGGCCGCTGTACCCCCACTACATCCCGCCGGACTGCCGTTCGTGGCGGTGCCGTTGGCAGTGGCGGTCATCGGCGGACGTAATAAATGGGTGCGGAGGGCCGGTCTGGCCTCGGCCGCCGCCTGCGCCGCTTTCTTCCGCCACCCGCATCGCGTGCCGCCGAACCGGGCGGGCATCGTGGTCGCGCCCGCCGACGGTGAAGTGGCGCTGGTCGACACCGCGGTGCCGCCCGTCGAGCTCGGACTCGGCGATCAGCCGTTGCCGCGCGTCAGCATCTTCCTGTCGGTGCTCGATGTGCACGTGCAGCGCGTTCCGGTGTCCGGAACCGTGCGCGAGGTGCTGCATCAGCCGGGCAAGTTCCTCTCGGCCGATCTGCCGGAGGCCTCCGACGCCAACGAGCGCAACAGCATGGTCATCGACACCGCCGACGGTAAGCAGGTCGTCGTGGTGCAGATCGCCGGACTGCTGGCCCGTCGCATCGTCTGCGACGCCCGCGTCGGTGACCTGCTCACCATCGGTGACACCTACGGCCTGATCCGGTTCGGGTCTCGCGTCGACACGTACTTCCCGATCGGCACCGAACTGCTGGTGGCCCCCGGGCAGCGCACGATCGGGGCCGAAACAGTCCTGGCTGTGCTGGGATGATCGAACAGGCTCGCACAGCACCTCGCAAACGACCCCGCTCGGTGCGATTGCTGCCGAGCGTCGTCACCATTCTCGCGCTGTGCGCCGGCCTGTCGGCAGTGAAGTTCGGGCTCGACGGTGAGCTCGGGATCGCGCTGGCGATGGTCGGTGCCGCCGCCGTGCTCGACACGCTCGACGGGCGGCTCGCGCGCATGCTCGACGCCACCAGCAAGATGGGCGCCGAACTCGATTCGCTCTCGGACGCGATCTCGTTCGGCGTCGCGCCCGCGCTGGTCATCTACGTGACCCTGCTCGACGGCAACAGCGCGGGCTGGATCGTCGCGTTGTTGTTCGCGGTGAGCCTGGTCTTGCGCCTTGCCCGCTTCAACACCCTGCTCGACGACGATTCCCGGCCCAACTGGGCGCGTGAGTACTTCGTCGGTGTCCCCGCGCCCGCCGGAGCGCTGATCGCGCTGGTGCCGATCGCGCTGAAGGTGCAGTTCGGCGACGGCTGGTGGGACGGTTTCGCCTTCGTCGCCGCCTGGACGGTCTTCGCCGCGTTGCTGTGCGTGAGCACCATCCCGACCCTGGCGATGAAGTCGGTGTCGGTCGCTCCGCAGGCCGCGGCCGGGCTGCTGGTGCTCACCGCGCTGGCCGCCGCGCTGCTGGTCACGTACCCGATCGTGCTGCTGCTGATCTTGGTCGCGCTCTACCTCGCGCACATCCCGTTCGCCTGGCGGTCGGCCCGCTGGGTGGCCGCGCGGCCGGAGACCTGGCAGCACAAGCCGGCTGAGCGGCGGGCCCAACGGCGGGCACAGCGACGGATGCCCGCGATCCGCCGACCGGCGATCCGTGGCTCGGCGCGCCTGCGCCTGCGTCGCCCGCGCAACGACGACTGACCAGGCATCCGACCCTCGCGACTGGACGTTTCGACATGGAGCAATCAACGCCACCTCCGCCACCCGAGGACCCCGCGGCGCCGGCCACCGATATCACTGAGTTTCTGGAGCATCGGCCGCGGCTGTTCTCGCTTGCCTACCGGATGTTCGGTGCGGCGAGTGAGGCCGAGGACGTCGTGCAGGAGGTATACCTGCGGTGGGCGCTGGCCGACCACGCCGAGATCGCCAATACCGAAGCGTGGTTGACGACCGTCACCGTGAATCTGTGTCGTACCCAGCTCGTTTCGGCTCGCGCCCGGCGCGAGACCTATGTCGGGCAATGGCTGCCGGAGCCGGTACCGACCGGCGGCGGCGCGCTCGGTCCGCTGGGCACCGTCGAGGAACGCGAATCGGTGTCCCTGGCGGTGCTCACCGCGATGGAACGGCTCAGCCCGATCGAACGCGCCGTGTTCGTGCTGCGTGAGGCGTTCGGCTACTCCCATGGCGAGATCGCGGAGATGCTCGACCTCACCGTGGCCAACACCCAGCAGATATTCCATCGGGCCGGTCAGCGGGTGCGCACCGGTAAGCAGCGCTTCGTGGTGTCGGCCGAGCACGCGCGCACGATGATCGAGAAGTTTCTGCAAGCGGCCTCGACCGGCGATGTGGCCGGTCTGCGCGAACTGCTCGCCGACGACGTGGTGTCGGTCGCCGATGGCGGTGGCCGGGTGGTCGCGGCCAAGATCCCGGTGGTCGGTGGCGATGTGGTCGCGCGCTACCTGTCCAACCTGCGGCGTTTCCTCAGCCCCACGTCGCGGTTCGAATTCACCGAGATCAACGGCGACGTGGGCCTGATCCTGATCCAGGACGAGATTCCGGCCGGTGTACTCGTGTTCGACTTCGACGAAGCGGGCTCGATCGCGGCGGTCCGCACGGTCGTGAACCCGATCAAACTGGGCGCCATAGCCATGTGATCCAGATCACTTCAAGAACCTGTCAGGAACTCGGGGGCTGATCGGTCTGGTGTGTGTAGGCATTTCGAGAGAAGGAGCCACACCATGACCGGTCAGCATCGGATCGTCGTCCTCGGTGCCGGGTACGCGGGACTCACCGCGGCCCGTGCCCTCGCGAAGAAGACTCGCGACTCCCAGATCACTGTCGTGGACGGCCGCGCCGAATTCGTGCAGCGGGTGCGTCTGCACCAGGCCGCCGCCGGTCAGCCGGTCAAGCGGCTCGACCTGCGGAAGTCGCTGGGACGCAAGGGCATCGAATTCCTCCAGGCGCGGGTCACCGACCTGGACCCGGATCGCAAGATCGTCGCCCTGGACGGCGAGTGGACGTTGCACTACGACACCCTCGTCTACGCGCTCGGCAGCCAGGCCGACCGCGACGCCGTGCCCGGAGCGGCCGAGCACGCGAAGTTCGTCGCCACCGCCGAGGACCTGACGGAACTGTCGGGTCAGATCGTCATCGTCGGCTCGGGCCCGACCGGCATCGAACTGGCCACCGAACTCGCTGAGTCGCAGCCGGATTCGCGGATCAGCCTGCTCGGTACCGAGGACCCGGGCGCTTGGCTCTCGCCGCGCGCGCACCAGTTGATCCGGGACGCGCTCACGCGGGCCGGCGTCGAAATCCGTTCCGGCGTCAAGGTTGTCGAGGTGCTCTCCGATGCGGTTCGCCTCGCCGACGGCACTCTGGTGCCCGCCGATACCACCGTTTGGACCACCGGTTTCACCGTCCCCGATCTGGCTCGTCGCGCGGGTCTGGAGGTCGCCGACGACGGCCGTATCCGCACCGACGACACGCTGCGCTCGGTGTCGCACCCCGACATCTACGCCGTCGGCGACGCCGCGCTGATGGTCGGCGTGGACGGCCGCCCGCTGCGGATGGCTTGCGCGACAGCGATTCCCGCCGGCCAGTACGTTGTCGGGGCCATCACGGCGCGGGCGCGTGGCCGCGAACCCGAGCCGATGAAGGGCCGCTACGTCGCGCAGTGCATCAGCCTGGGCCGCCGTGACGCGGTGTTCCAGGTCGTCAAGGCCGATGACACCCCGACGAGCACGGTGCTCACGGGCCGTGTCGGGGCGCTGATCAAGGAACTGATCGTGCGCGGCACGGCCTTCACGGTCGGCCTGCGATAGTCCGACCGGACTGGCGTAATCGCCCTCTTCGCGGCCGTTGGGTCAGATCTGACCGGGGGCCGCGAAGTGGGGCGATCGCGCCGGGGTCGTCCGGTGCGGTCAGGTGGCGGTGTCTCGTCTGCGGCGCGGCCACCGGCGTCGAGCGTGTCGGGTCAGCGGCCCTGCCCAGGGCGCGATCGCGATCACGAGGAGCACGCTGAGCCATGGCAGCCGCCACCACCAGCGCACATCTCGTGCGAGCGCCGTCGTCGGCTCGGTCAGCAGACGTGCCGTAGACGACCACACCACGAACGCGTCCCCGATGGGCATCAGGCCGAAGGCGTACCGCTTGGAGCCGGGCAGGCCGACCGGCAGTCCGAGCAGCTCACCTGCGGAGCCGATCGCGGCCGCCAAGTCGCTGTCGCCGTTCACGCGGGCGGCGCCCTGGGCGACAACAGTGGCGGAAAGGCTGACTCCGGCGACCAACGGTCCCGAATCGACGTCACCGCTCCCGTCGACACCCGTCGGATATTCGCGAATGGCGGGCCCGAAACCGCCTGGATAGGTCAGGTATCGGTCTCGGTACCGCGCGTAGTGGCTCTTCGCGAATGCTGGGTCGATCTCGGGCAGGAATCGAAGTATCACTGTCTGTGAGGTTGCCCGGGCGCCGGTCAGCATCGATCCGTCGGTCGGTGAAACCTGATGCGGCAGTAGGCCGGTAGCGGGGTCGAGGCGGGTCTCGGCCTGCGCGAGCCAGCGATCTATCACTGCCGTGTACTGCGCCCCGAACAGCTTGTCGTGCAGGCGAAGGGAAGCCACCGCGACGGTCGAATCGACCGGCCACGCCTGACCTCGATAGGCCTGGAGAAACGGTGTGCCGGCCGCGGAGAACGCCTGTGCGATCTCGGCGCTGTGCGTGGAGAACTGGTGCACCGCAGTGGTATCGGAGCGATCGAGCGACAGGATCGCGCCCCGCAGCCAGTTGGTCCACCCGGCCCAGAACACTCCGTACGCGGGCTGCAACCCGGGGCTGAAAACCGCACGGCCCTCGTCGGATTCGGTTCTGGCCAGCGCCCAGCGTGCTTCGCGGAGCGCGTTGTCACGCAGTCCTGGATCGGTGTGCGCGGCCTGTACCCAGGCGAGGCCGTAGAGCACGTTCGAGAAGACGTACCCCTCCGGAAACAGTTGCTGCGCAGCGGTATCCGAGCCGTCGTCGAGCGCGTCACGCACGAAGGCCAGCTGGCGCGCGGTCGACCCGGGCTGCCCGTCCAGGCCCGGTTGCGGCCACAGCAGTCGCCCGGCTCCGATCAGGCACGCCGCCGTCACGATGATCCCCACCACGCGCGGCGCCCAGCGCCGAATTCTCCCCATGGCGACACTCTGCCAGGAATTTGCCGTCAACCAATCGTTGACGATCCAACATCGTCAACCTATGGTTGACGCATGAGCACTCCGAACTTTCGCCTCGACGACCTCATCGACGGCATCAAGAAGGCCCGCCCCGACAACGTCCTCGACCAACTCTCCGACGCGGTGGTCGCCGCCAATCACCTCGGCGAGACCGCCGACCACCTGATCGGCCACTTCGTCGACCAGGCTCGCCGTTCCGGCGCCTCCTGGACCGATATCGGCGCCAGCATGGGCGTGAGCAAGCAGGCCGTGCAGAAACGCTTCGTGCCCAAGGGTCCGAGCGACGCGGCCGCCATGGATCCGCAGGCGGGCTTCGCCAAGTTCACCGACCGGGCCCGGCAGGTGGTCGTCGGCTCGCAGGAGGCGGCCCGCGCCTCGGGGAGCAGTCAGATCGCGCTCGGGCATCTGATCCTCGGCCTGATCGGCCAGCCGGAAGGTCTGGCCGCCAAGGAGATCATCGCCAGGGGTGTCGCACTCGACGCCGTGCGCGCTGCCGCGGCCGCCTCGCTGCCCGCCGCCGACGGTGACGTGCCCGCGCTCATCCCCTTCGACGGCGACACGAAGAAGGTCCTCGAGCTCACCTTTCGCGAGGCGCTGCGGCTCGGTCACAACTACATCGGCACCGAGCACATCCTGCTGGCTCTGCTGGAACAGGAGAACGGCGCGGGCGTACTCAGCGGTCTGGGCCTTGACAAGGCCGTCGTAGAGGCCGAGCTCGTCGAGCTGCTGAATCAGTTCCTGGCTTCGGTGCAGGACGAGACCTGAGAACGCGGGGGCGCGCCCGGTGTGTCCTGCGCGCTGGGCGCGACCTTGCACTCTCACCACCTGAGTGCTAAAAATGGCTTGGCACTCGTGACTGTTGAGTGCCAGGTCGGGACGGTGAGATCGGGTTCCATCGACACCCTCGGTCGTCCGTCGCGGGCACCTCCTGGCCAGCGTACTTTGGGGCGATCCAACCTGTGGTCGTCTCGTGTGTCAGCCATAGACATGTGGAGGATCTCAACGCAATGGCCAAGACAATTGCGTACGACGAAGAGGCCCGTCGCGGTCTCGAGCGGGGTCTGAACGCCCTCGCCGACGCTGTCAAGGTGACGCTGGGCCCGAAGGGTCGCAACGTCGTACTCGAGAAGAAGTGGGGCGCCCCCACGATCACCAACGATGGTGTGTCCATCGCCAAGGAGATCGACCTCGAGGACCCGTACGAGAAGATCGGCGCCGAGCTGGTCAAGGAAGTCGCCAAGAAGACGGACGACGTCGCCGGCGACGGTACGACCACCGCCACCGTGCTCGCCCAGGCGCTCGTGCGTGAAGGTCTGCGCAACGTCGCGGCCGGCGCGAACCCGCTCGGCCTGAAGCGTGGCATCGAGAAGGCCGTCGAGGCCGTCACCGCCAAGCTGCTCGACACCGCCAAGGAGATCGACACCAAGGAGCAGATCGCTGCTACCGCTGGTATCTCCGCGGGCGACCCGGCCATCGGCCAGCTCATCGCCGAGGCGATGGACAAGGTCGGCAAGGAAGGTGTCATCACCGTCGAGGAGAGCAACACCTTCGGGCTCCAGCTGGAGCTCACCGAGGGCATGCGCTTCGACAAGGGCTACATCTCCGGTTACTTCGTGACCGACCCCGAGCGTCAGGAAGCGGTCCTCGAGGATCCGTACATCCTGCTCGTCTCGTCCAAGATCTCGACGGTCAAGGACCTGCTGCCGCTGCTGGAGAAGGTCATCCAGGCCGGTAAGCCGCTGCTGATCATCGCCGAGGACGTCGAGGGCGAAGCCCTGTCGACCCTGGTCGTGAACAAGATCCGTGGCACCTTCAAGTCTGTCGCCGTCAAGGCGCCGGGCTTCGGTGACCGTCGCAAGGCCCAGCTGGCCGATATCGCCATCCTCACCGGTGGCGAGGTCATCAGCGAAGAGGTCGGCCTCTCCCTGGAGACCGCAGGCATCGAGCTGCTCGGCACCGCGCGCAAGGTCGTCATCACCAAGGACGAGACCACCATCGTCGAGGGTGCCGGCGACGCGGAGGCCATCAAGGGCCGCGTGGCGCAGATCCGCGCCGAGATCGAGTCCTCGGATTCGGACTACGACCGTGAGAAGCTGCAGGAACGTCTGGCCAAGCTGGCCGGCGGCGTCGCGGTGATCAAGGCCGGTGCCGCCACCGAGGTCGAGCTCAAGGAGCGCAAGCACCGCATCGAAGATGCCGTGCGCAACGCCAAGGCCGCCGTCGAAGAGGGCATCGTTGCCGGTGGTGGCGTCGCGCTGCTGCAGGCCGCCCCCGCGCTCGACGGCTTCAGCGGCCTGACCGCTGACGAGGCGACCGGTGTCAACATCGTGCGCGTCGCGCTGTCGGCTCCGCTCAAGCAGATCGCCTTCAACGCGGGCCTCGAGCCCGGCGTCGTGGCCGAGAAGGTCTCCAACCTCCCCGAGGGCGAAGGCCTGAACGCCGACACCGGTGTCTACGAGAACCTGCTGGCCGCCGGCGTTGCCGACCCGGTCAAGGTCACCCGCTCGGCCCTGCAGAACGCGGCCTCCATCGCCGCGCTCTTCCTCACCACCGAGGCTGTAGTCGCCGACAAGCCGGAGAAGTCCGCCCCCGCGGGCGGCGATCCCACAGGCGGCATGGGCGGCATGGACTTCTGATCCGCTGATCAGCTGGTTCCAAGTCACGAAGGCCGGTCCACCACGGTGGGCCGGCCTTCGGCGTGCAAAAACAAAAAGGGGAGTGACAACGGCGGCTTCGCCGAGGTGGCGAAGTCAGCCGACCGGTGTGAGGCGGAGGCGTTCGGCGAGTTCGTTGAAGATGTAGAAGTTGGGGATGGTGCTGACGGGGGCCAGCGACATCCACACGCCGGAGAGTTTGATGCGGATGTGGCCGCTGCGGGCGTCGATGAGCTGGATGTCTTCCCAGGACAGGGCTTCGCTGCGGAAGGTGAGGGCGTCGAGGGAGAGGGAGAGGTCGCCGAAGGGGACGGTTTCGCCGTTGTCGATGGCGGCGACCGCGGCGGGGAGTTGGGTTGCGGTGACGGCGGATTGGATGGCGCGGGCCCATTCGCGGGCGCGGGCGAAACCCTCTTCGTCGATGGTCGCTTCGACGCCGCCGGGGCCCGACAGCTCCAGCAGGTAGGTGACGGGGGTGGTGTCGTGGAACGGGATCGCGTGCTGACGCACTTCGGTGCTGTCCCACCGGAATCCGGCCACGCGCTGACCCGAGCGGTAGACGGTGACGCCCTGGTCGAACAGGTCGATGCGGGCGGCGCGGTTCTGCCGGTTGATCACCCCGCGGCGCAGTGCGAGCAGGACGGGCGCGCCGGCGATCACGAGCAGTGCCACACCGCCCTGCCAGCCGCCGACGGCCGCGACGATGATGCCGATGGTGGCGATACAGCCCGCGACGATGCCACAGCCGCGCACGAAGGTGTCGTCGGCGGGGGTGGCGAGAAAGGTGTCACGGTGCGCGCCGAGCTGCTGATACTCCGCCATCAGGTGTATCAGTTGGGTCAACGGCACCGCGTGCCGAGCATCGGCTACGTCCTCCGGCCTGTTCGGAGTGATCACTCGTCCCTCCAAGAGGCGTTTTCATCCGCGGCGAAGCGTATGCGAACCGGCGGAATATTGCCACCGGTACGGAGATGAAATTCTGGCCGCGACCGGGCGGAATGGCTCAGCCGATGGCGAAAGCGACGAAGAATCCTGCCGCGGTTGCCATTCCGACCCACCAGCCGCCTTCGCGATAGGCCTCGGGGACGAGCGAGTCGGCCAGCACCGCGATCGTGGCGCCGCCCGCGAACGCTTGGACCGCGCTGATCGCGGTCGTCGAAACCGAGTCGGCGTAAGCGTTTCCCAGCACGGTCACCGCGACGAGCACCGCGGCGGTCACCGCCCAGAGCGCGAAGGTCCGGCCCGCCTCGAACCCGTGCTGCTCGCGCATGAGTACCGCCCCGCTGACCGCTTCGGGCACATTGCCCGCCGCGATCGCGACCACCAACACCAATCCGCCTCCGCCACTGAGGGATACACCCAGTGCGAGGTTCTCCGGCACGCCGTCGAGCACCGTCCCGAGCAGCAACGCCCAGCCGATAGCGGCGGGCCCCAGTTTGTTCTCGATGAGATGGTTGGCGACCACGTACACCCCCGCACCGGCGAACAGCGCGCTGCCGGCGAGCAGCGCGCCGTCGCGGTGGAAGGCGGGCGCGAAGAGCTCCTCCGATATCGCCGCGATCATCGTGCCCGCGCCGAACGCCATCATCGCGGCGAGCACGGCTTTCGGCAGCGTCCACCGCAGCCCCACCGCCACCCCGATCAGCAGCGGGACCGCGGTACCGAGGCCGTACAGCAGGGCGGTAGACATGCCGAGAGCCTATTCGGCTGTGCGCGACTAGGGTGGTTGACGTGTTGGTTGTGGACGAAGGCGAACCCACGGCACCGGCGATCGTGTTCCTGCACGGCATCCCCGGCTCGGTCGACTGGTTCGCCGCGGTCGCCGAGCGGATGGTCGCGACCTTCCGGGTGATCCGCGTGGACATGCACGACCTGGGCGCCGACGGCGACTTCAGCGCCGCGGCCCGCACCGCTCCGCTCGTCGCCCTCATGAACGACCTCGACCTCACCGACGTGACGGTGGTCGGCCACTCGTTCGGCGCCGAGATCGCGCTGGAACTCGCCGCCGCGTCGCACCGGGTGGCTCGCGTCGTGGTCGTCGGCCAGGCCCCGGACTACCGGGCCGCGAGCATCCCGACCGCCGCGAGATGGGTGGTCCGTCCGTGGTCGGTGCGCTTGGCGCAACGGTGGACACCCGGACCGGTGATCCGCCTGGCGAACCGTTCGGTCTTCGCGCCCCGATTCCGTTACGACTCGGCGCCCGGCCTGGCCGAAGCGCTGGTCCGCGATTTCCGCACTGCCCTTCCCGGCGGCCTCGCCTACGCGGTGGGCGGCCGTGCCGCCGACTTCGCGGCCGCCCCGCTCGACATCCGCGCGCAAGCCCTCGACCAGCCCGTCCTCGCCGTCCACGGTCGTCACGACAACCTCTACGACAGCACCGAGACCCTCGCCCGCTTCGCCGCGGCGGGCGCCGACACCCACCTCGTCGAGCACGCGGGCCATTCGCCCCAGGTCGAGCAACCGGACGAGTTCGTCTCCGTGCTGGGCGAATTCATCAGATCCCACTGACGGCGGAGACCACGAACGTCCCCGGTGTGCCCTGCGCCCCCAGCGGTCCGCCCTTGTCGAACTGTGAGGAGACGATCAGCGCCTGCTCGCCCGAATGCACCATCGTGGTGGGAACATTCAGCGCGGGATCGTGGAATTCGCCGGTGCGGGTGGCGGTGGCGCCGTTGTCGCCGAGGGTCCAGCGGCTGATGGTGTTGTCGAGGTTGTGAACGATCCACAGGGTGTCCCCGCGCAGGTCCAAGCCGTCGCCGTGGCGCGCGTCGCCACCGGTCAGCGCCACCTTGCGAATCGTTTCCTGGCCGCCGGTGAGGTCGATGCGGTACAGCTCGGCCGCTGACATGGCGACGACGATCAGATACGTCCCGGCCGGGTCGGCGACAATTCCGTTGAGCTCGAACACCTTCGGCTCACGCGGTCCGAGGGTGGCGGTCAGGTCGTAGGCCACGGTCAATTCGTCACGGCCGGAGCCGACGACCGCTCGGTAGACGACATTGCGCACGCTGTCGGTCAGGTAGGCGGACCCGTCCGCCCCGAAATCCAGATCGTTGACGAAACGTGGTGCGTCACCGGGTACTGCGAACTTCGCGAGCAGTGCGCGTGACCCGGTGTCGTACACACTCACGCCCACACCGGAATCGATCACCCACAGCCGACCGCTCCGATCGACCTTCACGCCGTTCGCTGTCTTCCTGCCGTCGGCGCCCGCGGGCAGGAACACCTCCGCGCGCGCGGCGTCGGCCGTCGCCCGGTAGACGGCTCCGTCCGCGAACGACCCGACATAGGTGTCACCGTTGCGCGCGTCCAAGCCGATGCCCTCGGGATATACGGCGCTGCCCGGCAGTTCGTAGGCCGTGCTCAGGGTGGGTGTGGCAGGCGAGGTCCCGCACGCGGTCAGGGCCAGGCATGCGGTGGCGACGGCAATGGTTCGCAACATGATGAAGCCTCTCAGTGATGTAATGCTGAACATCAAGCGATAGGAGGTAATGTAAATTAGAGTCGTTATGATCGTCAAGGGAGTTATGAAGTGATGGGCGGATATCATGCACCCATGACGTCCATGCCCGCCGCCGAGAGGCTCGGCTCGTACATCAAGCGCGCCGAGCAAGCCCTGATCGCGACCAAGGCTGCCGCGCTGAAACCGGCCGGGCTGACCGTCGCGCAGTACAGCGCGCTGTTGCACCTCGCGGAGAACCCCGGCATCTCGGCGGCCGCCCTGGCCCGGCTGGCCGGCGTCACCCCGCCGACGATGAACACCGTGCTGACCAACCTCCAGGAGCGCGGCCTGGTGGATCGGACCCCGCACGAGTGGCACAAGAACGTGCTGGAGACTCGCCTGACCGAGGCGGGACGGTCGGTGATGGCCGATGCCGACACCCGCGCGATCGCGGTGGAGCGCACACTGGCCGATCGATTCACCGCGGCGGAACTGGCGGCGGTGCAGGAACTGCTCACGCGCAGCGCGCAGGCACTCGACGAGATCCGCGACAACCTGCCGTGACGAAAAAGAGCCCGCCGGAAGGTTCCGGCGGGCTCAGGCGTAGCTCGGCGTCAGCGCTCGGCGGCAACTTTCACCTTGCTCAGCGTCTCGTGCATCCCCGAGACCAGGTCGGCCTCGAACTTCTCCTCGCCGCCCATGGCGACCTTGATCGTGCCCCGCAGCCAGCCCGGCAGGCCCTTGGCGTCGACGGTGCGCGTCTCGACGACGCGGGTGCCGGTGGCGGTCGGCTCGAGCTCGTAGGCCCAGACCGTGCGGTTCTCGTTCATCCGGAACGCCAGCGCCTTGTTCGGCTCGAAGCGCACGATCCGCGAGGTGGTCGGGTAGACCTTCCAGCCCACCTTGTTGACGTTGACGGTGAAGGCGCCGTCGCGAACGCCACCGAGCGCGACCATCTTCACGGTTGTCGGACTGAGCTCGGACATGCGGCGCAGATCGGCGAGTACCGACCAGACCTTCTCCGGCGGTGCGGCGATGTCGATGCTGGCTTCGAGAGTGTTCGGCAACGGTGCCTCCGGGTATGCGTGACGGACTGTCACGCTCAGCATAGGCACCCCCATGGGGACCGGCCTCCGCCCGTAGGTGAATTCTTGCAGGCTGATCGCAACCCGGGCGCGGCGGCTGAGGCAGCGCAGAACCAACCGCGGCGCGCGCAACGCGGAGGCGAACCCCGCACGGCGGGACCCGTGCTCGAATTCCGCACCGCGATCACCGCAGGGGTGGACAAGGCCGTCGGACTCCCGGCGATCACCGGGCTCCACCGGTTCCACGACGGGCCGGTGGCCGGACGGCCGGCGTGGTGGGCGAGCCTGAAAGCAGGGATTGTCCAGGTCGCCGCGCCGCGGGCGGTGTCCTGCGCCTCGGTCGGGTCGCCGAGCATCGGCAGCGCCACGTAGAGCTGTCCGGCGACGAGAATCCCTACGGCACAGATTGTCGCGGCTGTTCTGCCTGTCGGCGCTCACCCCCGGTCCGTCGTTTCAGTAGTCGCCGACGGGCTCGAGCCCGTCGCTCAGCGGAGTGGTCATGGGAACAGGAATACCGCGCCCAGTGCTCGGCGGCAATGATTTGTCGCACCCTGCGCTGATCCGATAACGCCGTATTCGACTGTCCGGCAGTCACATCGGTTGCCGCCGGATCCGTCTGCTCGTGGGTATCGGCGATCAACGGATGTGAGTACCGCGCTTCGGTACACTCACGTTTCACACATCACGGTTGCCCCAGCGCGTCGATGACCAGTCGGCGATGCCGATATTCGCGATCCCGTGCTGTCGACGGCTTCGTTCTCATGAGTGAATCGGCTCATGTAGGGCCCGCGCGCGCCCCGAGTTCCTTGGTCTTGTGTCCCATGACAAAAAATTCTAGAAAATTCCTTTAAAACACTCCCACTTCACATTGTCACTGGGTATCGTCCGAGACGGCAAATGGCCAGTGACAACGAAGTCACAAAACATCGACTTGGAGTGACACATGCTTTACAACATCACTGACGACAGCAGCGACGGCAACATCCTGACCCTGCTGCTCGGCCTGCTCACCAGCTCGCTGAGCACCGGTTCGGTGCAGGGCTCGGGCAACTGAGCCGTCTGTAGCCATCTTTCGGCTAACGCGCGGTTGGCCGATTGGGCAGCCGAAGGGCCTGATCCATGACGAGGGGATCAGGCCCTTCGGTATTGTCAGCGACAATGTCACAGGATGCGAATACGGGACGAATGTATGCCGGGCAACCCGTAGAGGACCGGCAACGCCAGCGGCGTGCGCGTTTTCTGGAGTCAGGCCTGACGGTCTTCGCGCGCGACGGGTATGCCAACAGTTCGGTCGGTGCGATCTGTAAGGACGCGGGACTATCGTCTCGGCAGTTCTACGAGGAGTTCACCGGTCGCGAATCTCTGCTGCTGGAGCTGTACGAGCAGATCGACCGACATTCGCGCGAGGCGGTGGCCACCGCGCTCGAGGACAAGTCCGAGGCGACCGTACTCGAGCAGATCGATGCGGCCGTACGGGCCTACGTCGAGTCGATCGGCAACGATCCCCGCAAGGCGCGGGTCGCGTTGGTCGAGGTGGTCGGAGCAGGCCCCAAGGTCGAGAAGTTCCGCCTGGAACTGCGCCGCGTGTGGGGTTCGCTGCTGGCCAGCGCCGCCGAGGACGCGGCCATGCACGGCGAAATCCCGCCCGGCGACTACGAACTGCGCGTGCTCGCCATCATCGGCGCGGTGAACTACGTGGTCGACGGCTGGAGCGGCAGCGACCCACGCCCGCCGCTCGACGAAGTGATCAAGGTGCTGAGCCGGGTGATCCTGGGCGCGGTCGGGGCTTGATGGCGCGGGTCGAGATCGTCCCGATCCAGGTACCCGACGGCAGCACCTTGCCGGTGCGTCTCATTCCGGCCACCGGTGCGCACCGGCATCCGGTCACCCCGGACGCACCACGCGCGGTCGTGGTCATCGTCCCCGGTCTGGCCGTGCCCGGCGAGTTCTACGAGTACTTCGGACACCGGCTGGCCGCGTGCGGATTCGATGTCGCCATCGGCGAATTGCGTGGTCAGGGCGAGAGCACCCGCCGTCCCGATGGTGAGAGTACCTACGGCTACCACGAATTGGTCTCGGTGGACTTTCCGGCGATGCTGGCCGCGGTGCGCAACCGGTTCCCCGCCGCCACGCCGTACCTGCTCGGCCACAGCATGGGCGGGCAACTCGCGGCGATGTACGCGGCCAGGGTGCGCGGCAGGCTCGGCGGCCTGATCCTGATCGCCTCCGGCACACCGTATTTCCGGGGGTATCGCGGGGTGTTCGGTCCGGGCGTGCTGGTGGGCACCGCGGCGGTGGCGGTGGCGTCGAACCTGGCCGGGTTCTGGCCGGGGGACCTGCTCGGCAAGCGCGCCTACGGCAGGCAGTCCAAAGTTCTCATGTCGGACTGGGCCAGGCTGGCGCGTACCGGGCGCTTCGTGCCCGTCGGCGCCGATATCGACTACGACGAGCGGATGTCGCGGCTGAAGTTCCCGGTCCTGTCGATCACCGTCGCCGGTGACGACATGGCCCCGCAGACCTCCGCGGATCACCTGCTGAGCAAGCTGCCCGGCACACAGGTCACCCGGTGGTTCCAGCCGGAGGCCCTCGGGCACAACGGCTGGATCACCGATCCGGACTCCACCGTCGACGCGGTGGAGAAGTGGCTGCGCGACCGCTGACCCTCAGGCCGAGCGGCGCCCCTCGATCAGCATCTGGATGAAGAACTCGTAGACCAGCGCGGACAGGTACGCCGACTGCTTGTTGTCGGCGGCGCCGCCGTGACCACCCTCGATGTTCTCGTAGTACCAGACGGTGCGATTCTGGGACTCCAGGAGCGCGGCCATCTTTCGCGCATGGCCGGGATGGACCCGGTCGTCGCGGGTGGAGGTGGCCAGCAGGATCGGCGGGTACTGCTTGCCGGTGTCGGTGTTCTGATACGGCGAGTACTCGCTGATGTAGGCCCATTCTTCCGGCTTGTCCGGGTCACCGTATTCGGCGACCCACGACGCGCCCGCCAGCAGCAGGTGGTAGCGCTTCATGTCCAGCAGCGGCACCTGGCAGACGATGGCGCCGAACAGTTCCGGGTACCGGGTGAGCATCACGCCCATCAGCAGGCCGCCGTTGCTGCCGCCGATCGCGCCGAGCCGGTCCGCGGTGGTAATGCCGCGGGTCACGAGGTCGCGCGCGATGGCGGCGAAGTCCTCGTAGGCGCGGTGGCGGTGCTCCTTCAGTGCGGCCGTGTGCCATTCGGGGCCGTACTCGCCGCCGCCGCGGATGTTGGTCATCACGTAGGTGCCGCCGCGTTCGAGCCAGTTCATGCCCGCCGAGCCGAGATAGGCCGGAGTCTTGGAGATTTCGAAGCCGCCGTAGCCGTTCATGATCGTCGGGCCCGGCGTGCCGCGCCGGTCGCGATGGCGGATCACGAAGTAGGGCACCGCGGTTCCGTCGTCGGAGGTCGCGAAGAACTGTTCGGTTTCGATGCCGGTGGCGTCGAAGTAGCCGGGGGCCTGCTTCAGCGTCACCGCGGTTTCGCCGATCGCGCTGCTGAGCAACGTGGTCGGCGTGGTGAAACCGGTTGTGGTGAGCATGAACTCGTCGCCGCCCTCGAGTGGGTCGAGGTTGGCCACCGAGGTGGACGACATGGCGGGGGAGTCGGCGAGTTCGCTGCTCGCCCAGCCGTCCGGGCCGGGGGTGAGCACGCGGAATCCGGTCTGTACATCGCGCAGGGTGGTGAGGATCAGGTGGTTCTCGGTCCAGCCCCACGATTCCAGTGAGGTGTGCGGATCCGGGGCGAAGAGAACCTCGAATTCCCGAGCCCCGGAGAGGAATTCGTTCAGATCGGTGACCAGCAGGCTGCCGGGAGCGAAGGTGGTCTCGCCCGGTGTCCACTCGGTCTTCAAGCGCACCAGCAGCCAGTCGCGGTACCAGTCCACGTCCGCGTCGGTGGGGGTCTCGATCAGCCGCCACTCCCCGTCGTCGAGCAGCGATACCTCGCTGTTGAAGAAGTCGGTCGACCGGTGCAGATAGTGTCGTTCGTAGCCGGGGTGGCGGTCGTATCCGGCGCCGATCGAGACGTCGCTCGACTTGCCCTCGAACACCGTTTCGGCAGCGGACAATTCGGTGCCACGCCGCCAGCGCTTGGCGATGCGCGGGTATCCGGAATCGGTGAGTGATCCCGGCCCGAAATCGGTGCCGAGGTAGACGGTGTCGGCATCGATCCAGCCGATCCGCGACTTCGCCTCCGCGACGAAGAACCCACCATCCTCGGGCGCGACGAAGTGCCTGGTGGTCAGGTCGAATTCGCGCTCGACGGTCGCGTCGGCGCCGCCACGGGACAGGTGGATGATGGCGCGCTCCTGCGACGGCCGCAGCACCGCGGCGCCCGCCCACACCCAGTTCTCCCCGTCGGCCTCGGCCAGCGCGTCGACGTCGATCAGCACATCCCACTCGGGGGCGTCGGTGGCGTAGGACTCGAACGTGGTCCGCCGCCACAACCCGCGCTGATGCTCGGCATCACGCCAGAAGTTGTACAGCCACGGCCCCCGTCGGCCGGGATAAGCGATCTTGGTGTCGTCGTCGAGCATCGCCAGTACGCGACGCTCCATCTCGGCGAATCGGTCGGTCGCCGCGAACCGCCGCCCCACCACGTCGTTGCGGGCGCGCGCCCAGTCCAGCGCGCCCTCGTCGGTCACGTCCTCGAGCCAGAGATAGGGATCGGTCACGTTTTCTTCAACGCCGCTCATTCCCACATTGTTGCCGATGCGGCCGATCGCGGTCACACTCGTGCCGGTTTGTGGTTTGCCACGCCAGGGCATCGGGCCTGCGCGCATAATCCCCATACCTGGTAGGTGCGGGTAGTGGTCGAGGTTGCCGTGCTGTTGCGTGTTGCCCCGGTCGGGGTAGGGGAGTGTGTTCTCCTGATTCGGTGACCTCGCTACAGACAGCGGTACGCACCGGGTCCCCGACCCTCAACCTTGTCTTGGCCACCTGGGTTTCGGCCATCAACTTCTGGGCGTGGAACCTCATCGGTCCTCTCTCGCCGAACTACGCCGACAAGATGGCGCTCAGCAGTATGGCGGCCTCGATCATGGTGGCGATGCCGATTCTCGTCGGCTCGCTGGGCCGGATCGTGTCGGGCGCGCTCACCGACCGGATCGGCGGCCGGATGATGTTCATCGGGGTCTCGTTGGCCTCGATCGTGCCGGTCGTCGCGGTCGGGATCGCGGGCAGCATCGAGTCCTACCCGATGATGCTGGCGTCAGCTTTCCTGCTCGGCATCCCGGGCACGGTGTTCGCCGTCGGTATCCCGTTCGCGAATTCCTGGTACGTGCCCGCCCGGCGCGGCTTCGCGACCGGAGTGTTCGGTGCGGGCATGGTCGGCACGGCGGTGTCGGCGTTCTTCACACCCCGGTTCGTCCGCTGGTTCGGGTTGCTGCCCACCCATCTGATCGTGGCGGCCGCGCTCGCGGTGACCGCGGTGCTGTGCATCCTGTTCATGCGCAACTCGCCGGACTTCACTCCGAACACCGACCCGGTGCTGCCCAAGTTGCGCGCCGCGATGAAGCTCGGTGTCACCTGGGAGATGTCGTTCCTGTACGCGGTGGTGTTCGGCGGCTTCGTCGCCTTCAGTTCGTATCTGCCGACCTACATCAAGAATGTGTACGGGTTCTCCGCGGTCGACGCGGGCACGCGCACCGCCGCCTTCGCGCTCGCCGCGGTGATCGCCCGGCCCATCGGCGGCGCGCTGTCGGACCGGATCGCGCCGAAGTACATCGTGGTCACCTCGCTGGCCGGGACGGCGGTGATGGCGGTGGTCGCGGCTTTCAAACCGCCGGCCGACGTGGCCTCGGCGGCCACGTTCATCACGATGGCGCTGTTCCTCGGGATCGGCACCGGCGGCGTCTTCGCCTGGGTGGCCAGGCGCTCGCCGAGTTCCAGTGTCGGCAGTGTCACCGGAATCGTCTCGGCCGCAGGCGGTCTCGGTGGCTACTTCCCGCCGCTGATCATGGGTATCACCTACGACGAGGCAGGCCACAGCTACACCATCGGGCTGCTGTTGCTCGCCGCTACCGCGCTGGCCGCCCTTGTCTACACCTCGGTAAAACTGCGCGCCGTCGAACAGTGCCCCGCCGCACCTTGATCCGACCTCGTCGAAGGAGACAGATCCAGTGCCATCCCCAGCGCGAATCGGCGGTGCCGTCGAAGACCTGCTCGTGCGCAGCGGCCGGTTCTTCACCCCCGGTGTCGAATCCGCGGATCTGCGCACTGTCAGCCGCATCGGCGGTCGTGAGGGCGACATCTTCTATCGCAACCGTTGGAGCCACGACAAGGTGGTGCGATCGACCCACGGGGTGAACTGCACCGGGTCGTGTTCGTGGAAGGTCTACGTCAAAGACGACATCATCACCTGGGAGACCCAGGACGTCGACTACCCCTCGGCCGGTCCCGACCGGCCGGGTTACGAGCCGCGCGGCTGCCCCCGTGGCGCCGCCTTCTCCTGGTACACCTACTCGCCGACGCGGGTGCGCTACCCCTACGCGCGCGGGGTGCTGGTCGAGATGTATCGCGAGGCCAAGCGGCGGCTGGGCGATCCCGTGCTGGCCTGGGCCGACCTGCAAGCCGACCCGGAGCGGCGCCGCGCTTATCAAAAGGCCAGGGGGATGGGTGGTCTGGTACGGGTGAGCTGGGACGAGGCCGTCGAGATGATCGCCGCGGCGCACGTGCACACCATCGCCGAATACGGTCCCGACCGGGTGGCCGGGTTCTCGCCGATCCCGGCGATGTCGATGGTCTCCTTCGCGGCGGGGTCCCGGTTCGTCGAGATGATCGGCGGGGTCATGACCTCGTTCTACGACTGGTACGCCGACCTGCCGGTGGCCTCGCCACAGGTCTTCGGCGACCAGACCGACGTGCCGGAGTCGGGTGACTGGTGGGACGCCTCGTATCTGATGATGTGGGGCTCCAATGTGCCGGTGACACGCACGCCGGACGCCCACTGGATGGCCGAGGTGCGCTACCGCGGTACCAAGGTCGTCACGGTCAGCCCCGACTACGCCGACAACACCAAATTCGCCGACGAATGGATGCCGTGCGCGGCGGGTACCGACGGCGCGATGGCGATGGCGATGGGCCACGTCATCCTCACCGACTACTTCGTGCGCGAACGGGAACCGTTCTTCGTCGACTATGTCCGCCAGTTCACCGATCTGCCCTTCCTGATCAGCGTGGTCGAACGTGACGGCCGTCTGGTTCCCGGCAAGAATCTCACCGCCGCCGATCTCGGCTCCAGCGCGGAGAACGCCGCCTTCAAGCCCGTGTTCATCGACAGCGTCACCGGTGAGCCCGCGGTACCGCACGGCTCGCTGGGGTTCCGATTCGGGCCGGAGGGCGTCGGGAAATGGAACCTCGACCTCGGCGACCTACAGCCCGCGCTGACCGCCGACGCGGGCGACGGGCGGTCGGTGATCGTGACGTTGCCGCGTTTCGACACCGTCGACGGCCACGGCGAGACGATCGATCGTGGTGTGCCGGTGCGGATCGTCGCGGGCCGCCCGGTCTGCACCGTCTTCGACCTCATGCTCGCCCAGTACGGCGTGGCACGGCCGGGGTTGCCGGGGGAATGGCCGAGCGGCTACGACGATCCCGGGTCGCCGTACACCCCCGCCTGGCAGGAGCCGATCACCGGCGTCTCGAGCGCGCAGGTGATCCGGATCGCCCGCGAATTCGCCACCAACGCAGTCGATTCCGGCGGACGCAGCATGATCATCATGGGCGCGGGCATCTGCCAGTGGTTCCACGGCGACGCCACCTACCGCGCGATTCTGGCGATGCTGCTGCTCACCGGCTCGATGGGCCGCAACGGCGGCGGCTGGGCCCACTATGTCGGGCAGGAGAAATGCAGACCGGTGACGGGCTGGTCCACCGTCGCGATGGGCACCGACTGGTCGCGCCCGCCGCGCCTGATGGCAGGCACCTCCTACTGGTACGCGCACACCGACCAGTGGCGTTACGACGGGTACCGCGCCGACGTGCTCGCGGCGCCGACCGGTCGCGGTCTGTTCCGCGACAAGCACACGATGGACGTGATGAGCTCGGCGGTGGCCATGGGCTGGACGCCGTTCTACCCCCAGTTCGACCGTTCGTCGCTGGACCTGGCCGACGAGGCGGCCGCCGCGGGCCTCGACCCGGTGGCCTACACCGTCGACCAATTGCACAGCGGCAAAATGCGTTTCGCGGTCCAGGATCCAGACAGCCCGAAGAACTGGCCGCGGGTCCTGAGCGTGTGGCGGTCGAATCTGCTCGGTTCGTCGTCCAAGGGCAACGAGTACTTCCTCAAACATCTGCTCGGCACCGGTTCCAACGTGCGCAACACACCCGCGGGTCCCGGGCACCGTCCAGTGGATGTGGTCTCGCCTGATCCGGTGCCGGAGGGCAAGCTCGATCTGCTGATGTCGATCGACTTCCGGATGACCTCGACCACTCTGTTCTCCGATATCGTGCTGCCCGCGGCGACCTGGTACGAGAAGGCCGACCTGTCCAGCACAGACATGCACCCGTTCATGAACGCCTTCACCCCGGCCATCGATCCACCGTGGGAAACCAAGTCCGACTTCGACGCCTTCGCCGCGATCGCGCGCGCCTTCTCGGCGATGGCTCGCGTGCACCTGGGGACGAGAACCGATGTCGTGCTCGGCACCCTTCAGCACGACACACCCGGCGCGATGGCCTACCCCCATGGCACCCAGTCGAATTGGCAGACCACGGGCGAGGTGCCGATACCGGGCAAGACGATGGGTCCACTGGCCGTCGTCGAACGCGACTACGCGGCGATCGCCCAGAAGTGGGCCGCGCTCGGACCGCTGGTGGAGCAGAAGGGGATGACCACCAAGGGCGTCACGGTGTTTCCCGATCAGGAGGTCATCGAGCTGGGCCACCTGCACGGGGTGATGGATTCCGGTGTGGCGGTGGGTCGTCCGGCGATGGAGACGGCGGAGAAGGCGGCCGAGACCATCCTCATGCTGTCGGGCACCTCCAACGGCAGACTCTCGGTCGCGGGGTTCGAAGAGCTGGACCGGCGCACCGGGCGTTATATGGTCGAGCTGGCCGAGGGCAGCGAGGAACGACGAATCACCTTCGCGGAGACCCAGGCTCGCCCCGTGCCGGTGATCACCAGCCCGGAATGGTCGGGCAGTGAGACCGGTGGCCGCCGCTACGCGCCCTTCACCCAGAACATCGAATACCTCAAACCGTTCCACACGCTCACCGGCCGCATGCACTTCTACGTCGACCACGACTGGCTGGAGGAGCTCGGCGAGGCGTTGCCGATCTACCGCCCGCCGCTGGACATGGCCAAGCTCTACGGCGAACCGGCGATCGGCGAGCGCGACGGTATCGGGTTGAGCGTGCGCTATCTGACACCGCACTCCAAGTGGTCCATCCACTCCGAATACCAGGACAATCTGCTGATGCTGGCGCTCTCGCGCGGCGGCCCGACGATGTGGATGAGCCCGGCCGACGCCGCGAAGATCGGCGTGCGCGACAACGAATGGGTCGAGGCCCTCAACCGCAACGGTGTGCTGGTGTGCCGCTCGGTGGTGTCGCAGCGGATGCCGGAGGGCGTCGTCTACGTGTATCACGCCCAGGAACGCACCATCGATGTCCCGCTCTCGGAAACGACCGGAACCCGTGGCGGTATCCACAATTCGATCACCCAGCTACTCATCAAACCCACCCACCTGGCGGGCGGGTACGCCCAGACCTCGTTCGCGTTCAACTATCTCGGCCCGACCGGAAACCAGCGCGACGAAGTCACCGTGGTCCGTCGCCGTAGCCAGGAGGTGACGTACTGATGAAAGTCATGGCGCAGTTGGCGATGGTGATGAACCTGGACAAGTGCATCGGCTGTCACACCTGTTCGGTGACCTGTAAACAGGCGTGGACCAACCGCACCGGCACCGAATACGTGTGGTTCAACAATGTGGAAACCCGTCCGGGACAGGGTTATCCGCGCACGTACGAGGATCAGGAGAAGTGGCGGGGCGGCTGGACCATGAAGAAGGGCCGGTTGCGTCTGCTCGGTGGCGACCGGTTCAGCAAGCTCGCCAATATCTTCGCCAATCCGAAGATGCCCGCGATCGGCGACTACTACGAGCCGTGGACCTACGACTACGAGAACCTGACCAATGCCCCACTGAGCGATCAGATCCCGGTGGCAGCGCCGCGCAGCCTGCTCACCGGTGAGCCGATGATGATCAAGGGTTCGGCCAATTGGGACGACGATCTGGCCGGGTCGCCCGAGATTCTCCCCGGCGACCCGGTGCTGGCGAAGGTGAGCGAGAAGGTCAAGGCCGATCTCGAACAGACCTTCATGTTCTATCTGCCGCGCATCTGCGAGCACTGCCTCAACCCGGCGTGCGTCGCGTCCTGTCCCTCTGGTGCGATGTACAAGCGCACCGAGGACGGGATCGTGCTCGTCGATCAGGACAAGTGCCGCGGCTGGCGGATGTGCATCTCCGGATGTCCTTACAAAAAGGTGTATTTCAACCACAAGACGGGCAAAGCGGAGAAGTGCACCTTCTGCTATCCGCGCGTGGAGGTCGGCTTGCCGACGGTGTGCGCGGAAACCTGTGTGGGCCGGTTGCGCTATATCGGGCTGATCTTCTACGACGTGGACAAGGTGCTCGACGCCGCCGCCGTCGCCGATGAGCGCGATCTGTACGAGGCGCAGGTGGATGTACTCCTCGATCCCGCCGATCCGGACGTTGTCGCGGGAGCGCGTGCCTCGGGTATTCCGGACAGCTGGATCGAGGCGGCGCGGAGATCCCCGATTCACGCGCTGATCAAGGACTTCCGGGTCGCGCTTCCGCTGCATCCGGAATATCGGACGATGCCGATGGTGTGGTACATCCCGCCGCTGTCGCCGGTGGTCGACGCCGTCAGCCGCGACGGTCATGACGGCGAGGATGTGGGCAACCTGTTCGGCGCGCTCGAATCATTGCGAATTCCCCTGGAATACCTGGCCGGGCTGTTCACCGCCGGCGATACCGACGCGGTGGCGGTGGTTTTGCGCAAGCTGGCCGCGATGCGGTCGTATATGCGCGACATCAACCTCGGACGTGAACCGCGAGCGGAGATTCCCGCGGCGGTCGGGATGACCGAGGAGAAGATGTACGAGATGTACCGGCTGCTGGCACTGGCGAAAATCGAGGACCGCTACGTGATTCCCTCGGCCTACGCCGATCAGGGGCATCAGCTCGAGGAATCCGTAGCCGACTGCGCCCTCGACTTCGACGGCGGACCCGGCATGTACGAACAGGTCTCGGGCCCCTTCGGCGAGACCAGTGGCAAGCCGGTGCCGGTCGCGGTGGAGACCTTCCACGCGCTCAAACAGCGCCAGACCAGTGAATCCGCCCCTTCGACCGGCGGCTCCCGGGTCAACTTGCTGAACTGGGACGGCAAGGGCGCACCGGAAGGCATGTTCCCCGGTGGCCGGAAATGATGCGCGCTCGCGCGGCCCGGCGCGCCGCCGAGCAGCGGCTGGTGTGGCAGGCGGCCTCGCTGCTGCTCGCCTACCCGGACAGCGAACACCGAACGCGGCTCGAACTCGTCACGCGACTGTGCGCCCACCTGCCAGGCGAGCAGGCCGGACCGTTGCTGCGGGTGGTGACAGAACTGGGCGAGCTCTCCGAAGTTGCTGCCGCACAACAGTTCACCGCGACATTCGACCTGCGCAGGCGGGCGACGCTGCTGCTCACCTACTGGACCGACGGCGATACCCGCAATCGCGGCATGGCGATGCTCGCCTTCACCGAGGCGTACCGCGGCGCGGGTGTGGAGCCGCCGACCGGCGAGGTCGCCGACCACCTTCCCGTCGTGCTGGAGTTCGCGGCCACCGTCGACCCCGTCGCCGGCGCGGCCCTGCTCACCGCGTATCGGCGCGCGATCCACGCGATCGGACTCGCACTGTCGGACGAGGATTCGCCCTATGCCCCGGTGCTGGCCGCGGTGGTCGCGACCCTGCCGCCGGCGACCGAACAGGATCTCGGCTGGGCCCGCAGGCTGGTCGAGGTGGGACCGGCCGCCGAATCGGTGGGACTGGCGCCGTTCACTCTCACCGTGCCGCCGCGCCGAAGCGCGCACGAGCGCGAACCCGCTGTAGTGAAAGGACATCGGTGACATGGCTGCCAACGAGGTGTCGGCGGGCGAGATCTACTGGGACATCGTCCCTTACGTGAGTCTGGCGATCCTGATCGTGGGCACCTGGTGGCGCTACCGGTACGACAAATTCGGCTGGACCACCCGGTCGTCCCAGCTGTACGAGTCCACGCTGCTTCGCATCGGCAGTCCGCTGTTCCACTACGGGATGATGGTGGTGATCGTCGGCCACATCATCGGGCTGGTCATCCCGGAATCCTGGACCGACGCCATCGGCGTGAGCCAGCACGTCTATCACATCCAAGCGATCGTGCTCGGCAGTATCGCGGGCGTCGCCACCCTCACCGGCATCGTGTTGCTGATCTATCGTCGCCGCCGCAACGGCCCGGTATTCACCGCGACCACGCTCAACGACAAGCTCATGTACCTGGTCCTGGTCTGCGCGTTGATCACCGGGCTGGCGACCACCCTGCTGGGTTCCGGCGCCGTCGGTCCCGAGCACAACTACCGGGAGACGGTGTCGCCGTGGTTCCGCTCCATCTGGATCCTGCGGCCGCGCGGCGACCTGATGGCCGAGGCGCCGCTGTCGTTCCACATCCACGTGACGATCGCGTTGATCTTGTTCGCGATCTGGCCGTTCACCCGGCTCGTGCACGCCTTCAGCGCACCGTTGAGCTACTTCTACCGCCCTTACATCGTGTACCGCTCCCGGGCGACCGCCAAGCCTGATGAGCTGATCGGCTCGCGCCCGGAGCGGCAGGGGTGGTGAGTCACCAGGAGTGGGCGACGTCGACGACCACGCGGGTCGGGTTGTCGAAGGTGCTCACGCGGAAGGGGAGGCGGGCGCGGACGCCGAGACCGAAGGTGGTCCGGCCTTCGAAGGAGCCGGCGAACGCGACTTGGCGGAAGGTCGGATAGCCGCTCGTCGAGAGCAGGTCGGTGCGGTTCGAGGGGTTGTAGGTGCTGTTGCCCGCGTCGTCGTAGGCGGGGGCGAAGACCGCGATCTGGAGGAACCCGCCGCCACGGAGGGGGACGGTCGCGCCGGAGCCGTCCTGGGTGACGGTGCCGACGTACCCGACGAGGTAACCGGCGACGGGGCCGGACAGGTCGATGACGAGTCGGTCGAAGCACTCGTGGCGGCCCGCGCGAACATCGGCGACGGTGGCGGTGGAGTAGTTCGGCGACGTCTTGTCCTGTGAACCCCAGGTGAGTCCGCAGTCGGACGGAGCAGCGGCCGCGGGCAGCGTCGAGAGGCCGACGCAGGCGGTGAGTGTGGCGAACAGGACGAGGAAGCGACGCATGTCGCACCGCCTTTGATCTGGGGCCTTCGGGCTCGCGGAGCAGTACCGATTTATCGAACGGATCAGGCATCGCGTTAGCGTCGGTCCGGTGTCGGGTGCGCGGCGAAACGTAGGATCGCAGGTCACGAGTCAACCGGAGGTGGATGTGTTCCTGTGGGAGCAGCACTGCTGTCTGCCGTTGCGGCACACGGCGCGGGTCGCCGAGCTGGCTCGGTATCCGTTGGGGTCGTATCTTTCGGTGAACGTGGGGTATTCGGCGCAGACCAGGGACGATTCGCTGGCGCTGCTGCACCGGTTCCGCGCCGACGCGGGAGCGGATCCGCGGTTGCGGCTGGTGGATCGGGTCGGCGATATCGGCGCGCCGGAGGTGATCTCGCTGGCGTTCGATCTGGAGGATTCCGGGCCGCTCGACGGCGATCTCGACAATGTGGAGCTGTTCTACGACCTCGGCGTGCGTTCGCTGCTGCCCACCTACAACCATGCGAACGCGGCGGGTTGCGGTTGTCTCGACACCGAGGACACCGGGCTCACCGGGTACGGAAAAGACTTGGTGCGCAAGCTCAACGAGGTAGGGATGTTCGCCGACGGCTCGCACTGCTCGCGCCGCACCGGGCTCGACATCGCCACGCACACCAGCGTCCCGATGATCTACAGTCACTCCAATTTCGCCGCGCTGTGGGAGCATCCGCGCAACATCAGCGATGAGCAGGCGCGAGCGTGTGCCGCCACGGGCGGGGTGATCGGCGTGAACGGAGTCGGCATCTTCCTCGGCCGCAACGAGCCTGCCGCCCGTGCCGAGCGGGTCACGGCGGTCGCCGATCACATCAGGTACGGCGTCGATCTGGTCGGGATCGACCACATCGGGATCGGATCGGACTATTCGTTCGACGGCCAGGAGTTCAACGACGAGATCCGCGACAACCCCGGTGCGTTCTCCGAGTCCTACACGAAATGGGGCCCACTCCAGTGGACTCCACCCGAGGACCTGTTCGGCGAATCCGAGGTGCCGGGCCTGGACGAGCTCCTCGCCGCGCGCGGATTCACGCCCACCGAGCGTGCGGCGATCTTCGGCGGCAACTTCGCCCGGGCCGCGAGCCACGTCTGGCGGGCGTGACCTGTGCCGAAGCCGGTTGATCGACCCCGCCGGACCGTGTTCGGTGCGCGGCGGGGCGTTCCGGGTCTCGCTCAGGCGAGGCGGACGAGCATCTTGCCGGTGTTGGCGCCGGTGAGGACGCCGAGGAACGCGGCGGGGGCCTGGTCGAGGTCCTCGTAGACGGTTTCGGTGGTGGTGAGGGTGCCGTCGGCGAGCCAGCCCGCGGCCTTGGCGATGTACTCGCCGAAGATCGGGAAGTAGCTGGTCACCAGCATGCCGCGCAGCGTGATCTCCTTCGTCGCCGCGAGGTAGAGGTCCGGGCTCTGCTGGGCGGTGGCGCCGTTGTAGCCGCTGATCGCGCCGACCAGGGCGACCCGGCCGTGCTGGTTGAGCGCCTCGATGGCGACCTTCAGGTGTTCGCCGCCGACGCTGTCGAGGTAGACGTCGACGCCATCAGGTGCGGCGGCGGTGAGCTGACCGCCGAGATCACCGGCGCGGTAGTCGATCGCCGCGTCGAAACCGAACTCCTCGAGCAGCTTTCGGGCCTTGACGGGACCACCGGCCGAACCGATCACCCGCTTCGCGCCGAGCGCCTTGGCGATCTGGCCCGCGGCGCTGCCCACCGCGCCCGCCGCGGCCGAGATGAACACGGTGTCGCCGGGCTTCACCTGGGCGACATCGGTGAGTGCGGCGTAGGCGGTCAGCCCGGTGGTGCCGAGCACACTCAGGAAGTGCTGCGGCGCGGCGAGTTCCGGGTCGATCGGGGTGACGGTCGCGGCGTCGACGACGGCGTGTTCGCGCCAGCCCGTGAAGTGCGAGACCGTCGCGCCGACCGCGATATCGGCCGAGCGGGAGGCGATCACCTCGCCGACGGCTGAACCGTCGAGGGCCGCACCGAGTTCGAACGGCGGGATGTAGGAAGCTTTGTCGTCCATCCGGCCGCGCATGTACGGGTCGACCGACATCCAGGTGTTGCGGACCAGGATCTGGCCTTCGCCCAGCTCCGGCAGTTCCCGTTCGACGAGGGCGAAGTCGCCGGCGACCGGTGCGCCGTTCGGGCGGGCGGCGAGGTGGATCTCGCGGGTGCGGGTGGGCAGTGCGCGGGTGGCCGTATTCGACATGATCGAGCCTTCTTTCGAGGTCAGCCGGTGTTTCTTGCCGGTGATGACTACGTTATGGCGGCCGAGTTCACCTTCCCAGGTCCGCGCACGCCACCGCCCGGTCCGTTCACGACAGACCGGGCGGTGGTGGTTACTCCTAGTCGGCGACGGGCGTCGGCACCAGCGCGGCCGAGCGCTTGCGCGCCACGAACTTCTCGTAGAGGAAGAAGTACCCCTTCACGTACTGCCCCACGAGGATCGCGTTGACGATCGTGCCCTCGCGAATGAAATGCGGTGCGCCGAGGAACAGCAGGCCGATGCCCGCCGACAGCGCCAGCAGCGTGCAGTCGAACACCGTCTTGATGTTGCCCCACTTCCGGCCGGTCTTCTGCTGGATCGTGTTCACGAACAGATCGATCGGCATCAGGATCAGGTTCGCCCGGATCATCATGAACAGGCCCAAGGCCAGCATCGCGTCGGCGAAGACCAGCAGTACGACATCGGCCGCGTACGGCTCGAGCTGGATCCACTCGGTGAGCCACAGGTTCACGTCGAGCAGCACCGCCAGGACCAGCGCCGGAATCATCGAGAGCAGGTAGCCGGCCTTGAATGCCTTCGGTCTGACCAGGAAGGTCAGGCCCAGCATGATGACCTCGAGGATGAGGTTGTAGTTGCCCTGGCTCAGCGGCGTGAACACCAGCGTCATCGTGCGGGTGAGGCTGCTCTGCGGGGAGATGCCGATCCCGGCCCTGATGGCGAGGCTGAGGCCGAGCGTGAGGATATAGATTCCGGCGACGTAGGTGATCCAGCGGCGGACCTTGTTTCCGTTGTCGATGACTGCCGCGTCGTTGTCGTGTTGCATTGCGGTGGATCCCTTGCTCTGGTAGCCGAGGCTATTTCATGAAGCCGAAGCGGTCGAGCGAGATGAACAGGGTGAGTAGCTTGTTGACGACCGGCTCACCTTCGTTGTGGTTGCCCAGCTTCGCCAGTGCGTCGTCGATCGAGCGGGTCGCTTCGACGAGCTCGGCGAGGTCCATATCGGCCATCACTCCGTAGAAGTCGAGCGGCAGAACGGCTTTCACCTGCGCATCCTCGGTCACGACACAGCCGCCGACCAGACCGTCCAGGTGCCGGAGGTTCTCGCGCATCTCGGTACTGTCGCTGCCGACGACCACGAAGTAGGCCGCCGGAGCCGGCCAGAAGGTCGAGACCGCGCCGCGGTCGAGCGAAACGCCGGTGAACAGCGCGTTGACTATGTGGCGCTGCCCGTCGGCATAGCGCTGCACGACCGAGATCCGGTTGAGGCGAACGCCTTCGAGCTCGGGGACGACGACGCCCTCGCGCATCGGGACCCAGACCTCCTGCGCGAACTTGAGATGCCCGCGTCCGTACACGTCGAAAAGCAGTACTTTCGCCCGCGTGCCGTCCTCGGAGATCTCGATCGGGGTGAGCTCGAGCTGCTCGGCGCGCAGGTCGGCGAGGCCGGGCCGGGGCTGCTTGGTCAGGACCGAGTAGTCGATGCCGACCGGTTCGAGCAGGCGACGGTCCTTGGCGACGAGCTTGCCGCCCTTGAACACATAGCGGGGGTTGATCGTGGAGAGGCTGTCGGTGAGCACGATGTCGGCGAATCGTCCCGGGCTCAGCGAACCGAGGTCGCGGTCCTTGTGGAACGAGCGCGCGGTGTACAGCGTGCCCATCTTGATCGCCTGGATCGGCGGCATGCCCATCTCGACGGCCAGCGAGATGACCCAGTCGATATGGCCTTGCCGCAGCACCCGATCCACCGAGATATTGTCGGCGCACAGCTGGAAGTTCTCGGCGGGCCAACGGCGTTTCACGATGGCGCGCAGCATCGTTCGAATGACCTCGGGACTGCCGACACCGAATTTGATCTGGGTATTGAGCCCGTAGCGGATGCTTTTCTCGATATCGTCTTCGTTCCAGACGTCGTGGTTGTTGTCGACGCCGATGGCGGGCATGTAATTCAGCAGCATGTCCGACAGTGAGGTGACGCCCCAGTGGCAGTTCACGAATCCCGCGTTCGCGCGTCCGAGCGCGGACTTGCGGAAATCGTCGGCGTTGCCGGTCATATAGGACAGGTGGGCCAGTTCGCCGAGGCCGATCACCGGATCCATCGCCAGCATCGCCTCGGTGACCTCGGGTGAGGTCTTCTTTCCCGGTGCGAAGGCATAGAGCCGGTACGGCAGCTTCTCGTGGTCGGCGAACAGCGCGCGGGCGGCATCGATCGCATCGTCGCCTGCGGCACTGGCGAAATCGAGCGTTTCCCCGAAAACGGTGGTCGTTCCGCTCGGCACGATCGCCTCACCGAATGCCGCCGGATGCGCGAGCTGGGATTCGAAGTGCAGGTGCGCGTCGATCAGGCCCGGAATCGCGTAAAGGCCCTCGCCGTCGAAGGATTCGCGGTATCGCACGATCGATTCGTCGGGATTCAGCGCGATGATGCGTTCACCGTGGATCAAGAGCGAACCGGGGTAAACGGATTCGGTGTGCACATCGAGGATATGCAGATTGCGCAGCAGCAGGTCGGCTTCTTGCTCCCCCTCCAAGATGCCGAAGATTGTCCGTACGTGGTCGTCTTGGGTGGCGACCTCGGTGGTCGAATTCTGCTGGGCCATGGTGGTCCTCACTTCGAAATTCACTGTTGCTTGCCTGTATTGATTGGACGCGACAAACACCGTTGCCCACAAGCATGCGTTTTCGCACGAGGTGTACTAAATTTTCGTACAGTTCCGAGGAGGAGGTGCGCAATGCTCCATTCGCGTTTGCTGCAGTACATCGACGAGGTGGCGCGTCTGGGGTCCATCCGCGCGGCCGGTGCCCGCCTGCACGTGGCGCCCTCGGCGATCAACCGCCAGATCCTGCTGTTCGAGGCCGAACTCGACCAGCCGCTGTTCGAGCGCCTGCCCCGCGGCATGCGCCTGACCCCGGCGGGTGAGGCGCTGCTCGCGCACATCCGGCAGACGCTGCGGCAATACCGGGAAACCGTGGCCGATATCCGCGATCTGCGTGCCCTCGGCAGCGGTGAGGTCGTGATCGCCACGATGACCGGCCTGGCCAGCAGCGTCGTCGCCACCGCCGCGGCGACGTTTCGTACCCGTCATCCGCAGGTCAGGATATCGATCCGCACCATGTCGACCCTCGATATCGTGCAGGCGGTCGAGAACAGCGAGGCCGACCTCGGTCTCGGTTTCAATATTCCGTCTTCCACGCGGCTGGAGACCTACTGGCGGATCAACACCCGGCTCGGAGTCGTTGTCTCCCCGCGTCATCCGCTGGCGGCCATGGACACGGTCCCGCTCGCGCAGTGCACGCCGTTTCCGCTGATCTTCGCCGATCGCTCGATGGTGATCCACGGCATCGTCGCCGAGGCTTTCGCGAAAGCCGATCTCGATATCCAGCCCGCGTTTCACACCAACTCGATCGAGACCATGAAACGGCTCGCGACGTCCGGTGAGGCCATCGCCTTCCTCAGCGAATTCGACATCGCCGAGGAAATGCGCGACGGTCGTCTGGCCTTCCGGCCGGTCCGCGACGCCTTCAGCGACAACGTCATCTCCCTCGTACGACGGGAGAAACACGGTCACGGCCTGGCCAGTCTGCTGCTCGCGGACGAGATCGTGGGAGCGCTGCGGCCCGGTGAGCGCGACTAGCGGGTCGCGGTGGGCGAGGTGCCGGTCCAGCGGTGGAAGGCCTTGCGCAGTGCTCGGTCGTCGGTGAACGCGAGGCGGCCCGCGACGGTGGCGGTGCTGTGTCCCTGGTCCAGCAGGGTTTTCGCCCGTTCGTGACGGAGCAGGTCGAGTTCGTCGCGCCAGGACGTGCCGTGTTCGGCGAGGTGACGTTGCAGGGTGCGCTGGCTCATGGCGAGGCTTTTCGCGACCCGGGGCAGGGCTGGATCGCCCGCGTCCAGAGCCGCGCCGAGGGCGCTGCGAAAGGCGTCGAGGGGATCGGCGATCGGGCGGGCGGAGGCCAGAACCAGGTCGGCGTGGCTGCGCATCAAGTCGGCCAGCATCGGGTCCGCGCGGGTGTACGGTGCGTTGGCGTCGTCGGCGTGGAAGGTGATCGCGTCCGATTCGGCGTCGAATTCGATATCGGCGGTACCGAATACGGCGACCAGTCCGGAGTGTTCGGCCGGGGCGGCGTGACCGAAGCTCACCCGGGTGGGCACGAGCGGTCGGCCGGTCGCTTCGCGCGCGCGGCGCAAGTAGTAGGCGAGCACGTACTCGTTGACCACCGCGGCCACCGCCGGATCGCTGGCCGACGTCCGGTAGCCGATGGTGAGATCCCCGTCGCCGGACAGGTCGAAACCCTCGGTGGCCGCGGTGACCAGGCGGTGGTACGGCTGGGCCGCGCGCAGCGAATCCACGAGTGTCGCACCGGTTGTCACCAGATAGTCCCAGGTGTTCAGTGCGCCGAGTGGTGCGGCGGCGGCGATCGCGGCCCCTGATCCGGCGCCGGGCCGGGCGTGGGCGATCAATTCCCACAATCGCAGCAGTGAACCCATCGGGATCCGATTGAGCTCGCCGCGCAGAGTCGCCTCGTCGATGCCGGCCACGCGGGCCAGCTGCTCCTCGGCGACCGCCGCCTCCCTGGCCGCCTGAACGAGCAGCCGGACGAGGTGGGTGGACGCGGTGCCATCGAGCCGGCTACCGATGCCTTCCGCCGACGCACCACCGCTCACCGGACCGACAGTACTGGGCGCGGTAGTGAGCGGTGGCGGGCCGACGTTGTGCTCAGGCCGAGGTTTCGATGGTCAGGCCCGCGTCGGACCAGTCCTGGATCCCCTCGCGGTACTTGCGAATGTTGGTGTAGCCCAGTGCTTCCAGCTTCATCGCGACGGCCTCGCTGTTGCCGCACGCCGCGTTCGAGCAGTAGGTCACGATGGCGGCGTCACGGTCGGGGAGCAGCTCGGCGGCGCGGTCGGCGACCTCGTCGGCGGTCAGGTTCAGCGCACCTGGCAGGTGGGCTTTCGCGTAGTACTCGGGGCCGAGAGCATCGAGCACGATCACGCTGTTCGCCGCTATTTCCGCGGCCAGTTCGTCGCGGGTGATGAGTGCGGTCATGGCGTTCACCTCATGTCGTTCGAAAGAATTTATGTGCGTGCACACGCTACTAGTTGTGTGCGCACGCACGCAAGTGGTTAGGGTGAGGTGGTGCCGAACGAACAGTCGTCCCGTCGTCCCGCGGTAGCCGCGTGGGCCGCGCTGCTGCAGGTGCACGCCGCCCTCGTTCCCGAGCTCGACGCCGAACTGCGCAAAGCCGCCGGACTCCCGCTGACCTGGTACGACGTCCTGCTCGAACTGGACGCCGCCGGACCGATGCGGATGAGCGACCTGGGTGAGAAGGTCGTCCTCAGTCGCACCAGGGTGAGTCGCCTTGTCGCGGAACTGGAGTCGAACGGCCTCCTGCGCCGCGAGCACAACCCCGACGACGGCCGATCCGCGATCGTCGCGATTACCGAGCTCGGCAGGCAGCGGTTCCGCGAGGCCGCACCGCACTACCTCGACGGCATCGAACGCCGGCTCGGCGCCCACGCGGACCCCGGCGAACTCGAGGCCCTCGCCGCCACCTTGCGCAAAGTGCTCGGCGCTACCGATCTGGCCGCGCCGCGTCCGCGTCGACGGTGACCGGCGGCCGGTCGGGGCACATCTCACCTATGTGGGGGACGGGTGGGTGAACTCCTCGAAACAGAGTTAGGCTCGGTGACGTGACTTCCCACTACGATGTCGTCGTTCTCGGCGCTGGTCCCGGCGGATATGTCGCCGCGATCCGTGCCGCTCAACTCGGCCTGCGAACAGCGATTGTCGAGCAGAAATACTGGGGTGGCGTGTGCCTGAACGTGGGCTGCATCCCGTCCAAGGCACTGCTGCGCAACGCCGAGCTGGCCCATATCTTCCAGAAGGAAGCCAAGACCTTCGGCATCTCCGGTGAGGTCAGCTTCGACTTCGGTGCCGCCTTCGATCGCAGCCGCAAGGTGGCCGACGGCCGGGTCAAGGGCGTGCACTTCCTGATGAAGAAGAACAAGATCGACGAGTTCGACGGCCTCGGTACCTTCACCGGCCCGAACTCGATCGACGTGGCCCTCACCAAGGGCGGCGCCGAGACGCTCACGTTCGACAACGTCATCATCGCCACCGGCACCACCACCAAGCTGCTGCCGGGCACCCAGCTCTCCGAGAACGTGGTCACCTACGAGGAGCAGATCCTCACCCGTGATCTACCCGGCTCGATCCTGATCGTCGGGGCGGGCGCGATCGGCATGGAGTTCGCCTACGTCCTCAAGAACTACGGCGTCGACGTGCGGATCGTGGAGTTCCTCGACCGCGCGCTGCCCAACGAGGACGCCGACGTCTCCAAAGAGATCACCAAGCAGTACAAGAAGCTCGGCATCACCATCAGCACCGGTGCGGCCGTGCAGTCGATCGACGACGACGGCTCCAAGGTCACCGTCCAGATCAAGGACAACAAGTCCGGCGCGATCGAGACCGTCACGGTCGACAAGGTGCTGCAGGCCGTCGGCTTCGCGCCGCGGGTGGAGGGCTACGGCCTGGAGACCACCGGCGTCGCGCTCACCGACCGTGGCGCCATCGAGATCGACGACTACATGCGCACCAATGTGGGGCACATCTACGCGATCGGCGACGTCACCGCCAAGCTGCAGCTGGCCCACGTGGCGGAGGCGCAGGGCGTGGTCGCGGCCGAGACCATCGGCGGCGCCGAGACGATGACCCTGGGCGACTACCGGATGATGCCGCGCGCCACCTTCTGCCAGCCGCAGGTCGCCAGCTTCGGTCTCACCGAGCAGCAGGCCCGCGACGAGGGCTACGACGTGAAGGTCGCGAACTTCCCGTTCCAGGCCAACGGCAAGGCCCACGGCCTCGGCGACCCGACCGGCTTCGTGAAGCTGATCGCCGACAGCGCGCACGGCGAGCTCCTCGGCGGCCACCTGATCGGGCCCGACGTGTCCGAGCTGCTGCCGGAACTCACCCTCGCCCAGAAATGGGATCTCACCGTCAACGAGGTGGCCCGCAATGTGCACACCCACCCGACGCTGAGCGAAGCGGTGCAGGAAGCGATCCACGGCCTCGCGGGGCACATGATCAACTTCTGAGATAACAGCTGAAACGGCCGGGTGCGCGATCGCGTGCCCGGCCTTTTGGTTTCTATTCGGTCTTTTTCCGGGCGTTGATTTGGTGAATCGGGGTCTTTACCACGATGATCGACAACACCTCCAGGTATCTGTTCCACGCTCGTGTTCGACATGTTTGCGTTCCATGAGATGGTCCCCTCACCCGGGTTGACTCGCGGTGGCGGGCACGGTTGAGAGGTTACGACTCGATGAGCAAGCGCATTCTCGGTTGGACAGCACGATTCGCGGCGGTCGTCGCGGTCGCTGTGGCCGGACTCGGCACGGTGACACCGGCCGTCGCTGAACCTCTTTTCCCCGGTGGCCCGGACGTTCCCGGTGTTCCCGCCATCGTTCCCACCGCATCGCCGTGCCCGGTCGTCGAAGCCAGGGCATGCATGCGGTTGTCGACGAACGAGGCGTGGCTGGTCGACAACGGCCGGGTGATCTTCGGACCCACGCCGATCTCGCACGGCATGGCCGGGTTCGAAACGCCGCCCGCGGTGACCAAGATTTCCTTCAAGCGGGAATTCCACTGGAGCACGATGCACAATGCGCCGATGCGCTGGGCCACGTTCTTCAACGGCGACATGGCATTCCACGTGGGTCCGGTCGATTCGAAATCACACGGTTGTGTGCGCATGACCGAAGACGGCGCCCACCGTTTCTTCGACTACCTGAACCCCGGCGACATCACCCAGGTCATCGCGTAGGTACCCGGACAACTCACCGGGCTTATCCGGCCCGGTGAGTTACCGTCGGTCCATGCGTCGGTCCATGCGTCGGTCCATGCGTCGGTGGTTGGTGGGCGGGGCTGTCGGCATCGTCGTGGTTTCGGCGGTGCTGGCAGGTCTGTATGTGTTGGCGAATTCGCGGACCTATCAGGTGGCGGGGCGGCTGGTCGATCGGGTGGAGACCGACGAGAAGGTCGTCGCGTTGACCTTCGACGACGGACCCACCGCGCGGACGCCGGACGTGTTGCGGACGTTGGGGGAATTACAGGTTCCCGCGACCTTCTACCTGGTCGGCGCGGACCTGGCCGCGCATCCCGAATACGGTGCGGCGATCGTGGGCGCGGGTCACGAGATCGGGAATCACTCCTATTCGCACCGGCGCATGGTGCTGGTTTCCGGCGACACCGTGCGCGAGGAGATCGAGCGGACCGACGCCGAGATCCGTCGTGCCGGGTATCCGGGGCCGATCAGCTTCCGCCCGCCGTACGGCAAGAAACTGTGGACGCTGCCGCACTACCTCGCCGACCACGATCGCACCTCGGTGACCTGGGATGTGGAGCCCGATTCCGCGGGGGGCGCGTCGCGGGAGGCCATCGTGGGCGACACCCTCGCCGAGACGCGACCGGGATCGATCATCCTGCTGCATGTCATGTACGGGCCCGAATCTCTTGCCGCGGTGCCGGAGATCGTGCACGGATTGCGCGCGCAGGGCTACCGATTCGTCACGGTCTCGGAGCTGCTCGCGCGCTGAGCCGATCCTTGGTCGATGCCGTCTGCGCGGTGGTAGGTGTCCTGCGCCGCGCGGACGGTGTCCATGTTCGATTCCACGACGACGATCAGCGACTTCAGCTGGTTCGCGACCGCCGTGCCCAGTTCCGTGAGCCTGTATTCGACGCGGGGTGGGATCGCTTCGAGCACCTCGCGATGGACCATGCCGTCGCGTTCCAGCGCCTGCAGGGTTTGCGAGAGCATGCGCTCGCTCACGCCGTCGACCCGGCGGCGCAGGGCGCTGAACCGGACCGGACCGTCGAGCAGCGCGACCAGGGCGAGCACCCCCCACCGTCCGGTGATGTTCTGCAGGACGGGGCGGGAATGGCAATTGCGCGCGAAGACGTCGGCTTCCAGCGTGGGGTCGTGGTCCTCGTGGGTCGTCTCGGGCATGCCTCCATCGTACCCACTTGACGCAAGTGCCCACTGAAGGCATAGTGCTTACTAATAGTTAGTACTTGTACCGATGGAGGCAGCAATGACCGTGGCAGTGACAGCAGCAGGCGGAAAGCTCGGCCGGTTGGTCGTGGAGGCTCTGCTCGCCGCAGGGGAGCGACCGGTCGCGATCGTGCGCGATCCGAGCAAGGTGGCCGACCTCGCCGCGCGCGGCGCGCAAGTGCGACAGGCGTCCTACGACGATCCGGCGGCTCTCGACGCCGCCCTGGCCGGTGTGGATCGGGTGCTGCTGATCTCGGGCAACGAGTTCGGCAAGCGAGTAGCCCAGCACACCACTGTGCTTCGCGCCGCCGAGCGCGCCGGGGTCGAACTGCTGGCCTACACCAGCATTCCGCGCGCCGACCGCAATCCGATGCTGCTGGCCGCCGAGCATCGCGGCACCGAAGAGGTGCTGGCGAGCGCCACCGTGCCGACGGTGCTGCTGCGCAACAGCTGGTACTGGGAGAACTACGCCGGAGCCGTCGCGAACGCGGCCCAGTCCGGTGTCCTGCACGGCGCGATGGCCCAGGGTCGTGTCTCCGGCGCCGCACGCGCCGACTACGCCGAGGCGGCCGCGCGCGTGCTGACCGGCGAGGGCCACGAGGGCCGCGTCTATGAACTGGGCGGTGACGAGGCGCTGACCGGCGCCGACCTGGCGGCCGCGGCCACCGAGGCGAAGGGCTCCCCGGTTCGTTACGCGGACCTCGCCAAGGACGACTACGCGGCAGCCCTGCGCGCGGCGGGTCTCGAGGAGCAGTACGCCGCCGTCCTCGCGGACGCTGACGCCGGCATCGGCGAGGGTCTGCTGGAGGTGACCACCGGCGATCTGACCAAGCTCCTCGGCCGCCCGGCTACCTCGGCGTCCACGGTCTTCGCGCAGTAGTCGCCGCCCCGATGACGGCAGCACAGGGGTAGCTCACCGGGCGCGGGCTCACCCGGTGGGCGACCACCGCCCTGGTTCGGCCGGAGTACCCGGCGAAGCGGTACCGTCGGGGTTGTGGCTGATCAAAATCCCCGTCGACGTTCGCACTCCTGGCTGAGTGGATTGCTGTTCGTCATGGGCATCCTGCACTTCGTAGCGCCCAAGCCGTTCGACAAGATCGTGCCGCCGCAGCTGCCCGGCAACCCGCGGACCTATACGTACGGGTCCGGGGTTGCCGAGCTGGGTGTGGCGACCGCGCTTGCGGTGCCGCGCACCCGGCGGCTCGGCGGGTGGCTGGCCGCGGCGCTGTTCATCGGCGTCTTCCCGGCCAATATCCAGATGACGGTGGATGTGGTCGGTAATCCGAAGGCGCCCAAGGCTTTCAAGGCAGGCGTGCTGGCGCGGCTGCCGTTGCAGATCCCGATGATCGTGGCCGCGCTGCGCGTCGCTCGCCGCTGATCACACCCATTGCACGAGCTGGATGACGATCCCGTTGGGGTCGGTCATCTGGAAGTACCGCTCGCCCCACTCCTCGGTTTCGATGGGCGTCTCGATCGGGACGCCCTCGGCCCGCAGGCGGTCGTATTCGCGGTCGATGTCGTCGACGACGAACACGACGAGCAGTCCCTCGCCCGCGCTGCCGGCGATACGGGCGGGCTTGAACGAGCCGAGGCCGGTGCGCAGGTAGATCACGTCCATGCCCGCATCGGCCCGCGTCACATTGACGAACCCGTCGGCGGCCATCTTCTCGGTGAAGCCGAGGTGCTCGATCAGGAACTGGGCAGAGGTCTGGGGGTCGGCGACATTGAGCGAGAGAGCGGAAGCGCTGATCTGCATGGGGTCTCCTCGGTAGCGGTGAACTCCGTACGTTGTACGCCTTTACTGTGGGAGACTCCGCGCCGTCTCGCTATATGACCTGGGTCACACGGTCAGAACGTGTCACGCTCGATCCGCAAGGTCGTGATGGTCGACGCCAGACCCTCGTACTGATTGACCAGCAGCACGATCTCGATCAGCGTCCGCTCGTCGTAGTGCTCGGCCAGCGCGTTCCACGCCGCGTCGTCCACGTTCCGGGTGTTCACCAGCTGATCGGCGACATTCAGCAGCGCCCGCTGCCGCGGAGTCCAGCCCTGGGCCTCGGGACCTGCGGCAACCCGCTCGATCTCGACTGGCGACAGCCCCGCCTTGCGGCCCAATCGACGATGATGGTCGGCCTCGTAGTCGCATTCGCGCAGCTGAGCGACGCGCAGGATCACCAGCTCGGCCTCGGCGCGCGCCAACCTGCCACCCGGCATGAGCTTGCCGGAGAAATGCAGCCAGCCGCGAAAGAGCCCGCCGGTGCGCCCGAGGGTGCTGAACAGATGCGCGTCCTCGGTGCCCGACGCGCGGGAAAGTACTTGCCAGACAACCCAGTTGATCGGCCCGAGTTCACCGAACCGTCCCGGCGAAACGCGTGGTAGGGGCGCTGAATCCATCTCTGATCCACCTGTCTTCTCGAACATCGTCGGCCAGGATCGGAGCGTACTCGCCGGTATCCGCTCGAGGGGCCACTCCTGTATTCGTGCCGGTTTTCTTTGGTTTCCAGTGGTTTTCGGAACAGTTGCGCGTCATGATCGGTGGGTACCGCAGCGCGCAGCGGCGGTGTGAGGTCGCAGCACTGGTAGGGGAACATCGCACATGCTGGTTCGGATCAGACCGGGTGCCGAGCTCACCGGCGCCGAGCGTGAGCTCGTGGACTGCCTGCGCGCCTATCCGAGTACGGGGCTCGCACTGGTCGACTGCCGGGTGGGTGACCGGCGGCTCGGCGCGGTGATCGTGACGCCGCGCGGGATCACGGTGCTCGAAGTGAAGGGTTTCCGGCGACGGCAGAGCGGGCTGCTCACCGCCGCCGCCGACGGCACCTGGATGATCAGCGACAGTGCGCTGGATTTAGAAGCCGACACGTCGAACGGTCTCACCGACCGGGTCGAACACGGGGTGCACGCGGTGCGGGTCGCGCTGGAGCAGGCGTTGCAGGACAGCAGACACGTCTCCGGCGCGGTGGTGCTCGTGCCATATCGGGGCGTGGTGGTGCGGCCGGCGCGCACCGCGCTGCGGCCGGGTCTGGACGTACTGGTCGCGAACAGCGTCGATGCGCACGAGCTGCGGGTGTACCTGGAAGGGTTCTCGGCGGGGCCGCGCGAATGGACAGTCGAGCGCGTGCTCACCACCTGTACGGCGCTCGGTGTGGTCGAGGCGCCATCGCGTGCCGAACTGGTCGAGGAGGGCTTCGACACCCATCGACCCGCGCCGACTCCGGTGGCGCGGCAGGTGCGCGCATTCAGCGAGCCCGCCCCGCCGCCGGATCCGTCGCGGCGGGGAAAGCTCGTCGGCATCGGACTGTTCGCCGCCGCGGTGCTCGGCATCTTCGTGGTCTTCGTGGTCGTCGGCGTGGCGCTGATCCAGGATTCGCCGCATCCGCGCCCGATGTCGGATACCTCGCAGACCTCGACTACCCGTGCGCCCACGTCGGCGACTCCGCGCAAGACCGAGTGCTGGCCGTTCCAGACGGACTGCTGATCAATCCCGCACGGCGCGACCGAGTTTGGTGAACGCGATCGCCTGCTCGGCGCGCACCCGGACGTGCGCGCGGGAGGAATCGATGTGGGCGGTGAGGGTGTGCAGGGCCTGTTCGCCGTCCCCGGCGAGCACCTGCTCGGCGATGGTGATGTGATCGGCTGTCATGGCCGCCACCCGCTCGGCGGTCGGCACATCCATCGTGCGCACCGGGCGAACCCGCAGGTAGACGGCGGCCAACGCCTCGGCGAGGGCGGAATTGCCCGCCGCTCTGAGCAGCTCGGTGTGGAACCGCTCGTCGGCGGCGACCAGGTCGGGCCCGGGTTCCGGTGGGGTGTCGCGGTATTCGAGCCAGCGGGCCAGCTCGGCGCGCACGGTGGGTAGGTCGTGCTCGGCCGGGATGTGCACCTGGACGGAACCACCCGCGGCGATGCGCTGAAAACCACGGGATTCCAGCACGATTCGCAGTTCGTAGAGCTCGTCGAGTTCGTTCAGGCGTGGCCGGTACAGGTAGAGACCGTCGGGATGTCGCTGCACGAGCCCGTCGGCCTGGAGCCGGGCCAGCGCCTCGCGCACCGGGGTGCGCGAGACGCCGTAGCGCTGGGCCAGCCGTTCGGCGCGCAGCCGTTCGGTCGGCGCCAGTTCCCCGGTGGCGAGGTCGTGGCGGAGTTCGTCGTAGACGCGCGCGGCCAGCGGCACCCGCCGCCCGCCGCCGGCGGGACGCGCGTCCTCGCCCGATCCCCTCCCGGCCATGTGCGCCGCTGCGATCAGATCGCCATCGCCGCGCGGACCGCGGATTCCGCACCTGCCCCGCCTGCCCCGGTCGAGCCGAGATGCCCCGAGTGCAGCACGTAGTACTGTTGCGCGGCTTGCAGTGCGAAGCCGATGTGCTGCTCCACCAGCAGCACGCTCAAACCGCCGCGCTGCGTCAATTCGATGATGGTGCGCTCGATTTCGGCGACCACCGACGGCTGGATGCCCTCGGTGGGTTCGTCGAGGATGAGCAGCTTCGGCTCGGTGATCAGTGCCCGGGCGATGGCCAGCTGCTGACGCTGCCCGCCCGAGAGCAGGCCCGCCTTGCGGGTGAGCAGGTCCTTCAGCGCGGGGAACAGATCGAGGGATTCGTCGATCAGCGCCTTGCCGCGTTTGCGCCCGTCCGCGACCACCTGCAGGTTCTCGGCGGTGGTCAGCTGCCCGAAGCTCTGCTGGCCCTGCGGCACATAACCGATGCCGCGCTTGACCCGTTGGGAGGGCGAGAGTTTCGTGATCTTCTCGCCGTCGAAGGTGATGGTGCCCGATTTGGTGGGCAGCAACCCCACCGCCGCGCGCAGCAGCGTGGTCTTGCCCGCGCCGTTGTGGCCCATGATCGCGACGACGCTGTCGTCGGGCACGGTCATGCTGACACCGTGGATGACCTCGGTGCGCCCGTATCCGGAACGGATGTCGTGTAGCTCAAGCATCGGCCGACTCCTTGTCTGTCGCAACCAGAGTCGCGGTGCCCAGATAGACCTCTTGCACCTTCGGATCGGCCTGTACCTGTTCGACGCTGCCCTCGCTGAGGACCTTGCCGCCCGCGAGCACGGTGACCGAGGTCGCGAAGGACCGCATGAAGTCCATGTCGTGCTCGACGACGATCACCACGCGATCACTGCCGATGCGGCGCAACAGGTTTCCGGTCTCCTCGCGCTCCTCGGCGCTCATGCCCGCGACCGGCTCGTCGAGCAGCAGCACCGACGCGTTCTGCACCAGCAGCATGCCGATCTCGAGCCACTGCTTCTGTCCGTGCGCGAGCACCCCGGCGGGCTTGTCCCGCAGTGCGGTGAGACCCGTTGTCTCCAATGCCTGTTCGATGCTCGGCAGCACCGACTTGCGCATGCGCAGCAGCGACAGGGCCGAACGCCCCGCGCCCGCCGCGATATCCAGGTTCTGCAACACGGTGAGTTGCTCGAACACACTGGCCGTCTGGAAGGTGCGTCCGATGCCGAGGCGCGCGATCTGGTGCACCTTCTTGCCGAGGAGTTCGGTGCCCGACTTCTGCGCCGAGCCGGTCGCCGGGACGAGGCCGGTGATGGCATCGATCAGCGTGGTCTTGCCCGCGCCGTTCGGTCCGATCAGGAACCGCAGGTCGCCTTGCAACACCGTGAGGTCGACATCGGTGACGGCTTTGAAGCCGTCGAAACTGACAGTGAGACCGCGGATTTCGAGGTAGTCGCTGTCCATGCCCGCGTTGCCGCCGGCTTTGGGTTCGAGTGTCATCGCGCTTGCACCTTCTCCTCGGTGACGACGGCGGCGGGTTCTTCCGGTGCGGGTGGCAGCTTCTTACGGCTGTCGAGCCAGCCCTTGAACATCGGCCACAGCCCGGCCAGACCGGCGGGGATGAACCCGACGACCACGATGAACAGGATGCCCTGCATGTAGGTCCAGCCCGACGGGAACGACTCCGACAGCGAGGTCTGCGCCCAGGCGACGCCGATCGCACCGAGGATCGGTCCGAGCAGGGTGGTGCGGCCACCGATGGCGACACCGATCAGGAAGGCGATCGACGGGATGACGCCGATGTCGGCGGGCGAGATGATGCCGACGATCGGAGTGAACAGCGCACCGGCGATACCGGCGAGGAACGCCGCCACCACATAGGCGACGATCTTGATATTGGCCGGGTCGTAGCCGAGGAAACGCACGCGCTCCTCGGCATCGCGCACCGCCACCAGCAGTTCGCCGTAGCGGCTGCGGTTGAGCTGGCGGATCAGCGCCACCACCACCAGCAGCGTGCCCGACGCGATGAAGAACAGCATCTGCCGGTTGGCCGGGTCCGACAGCCGGAACCCGAAGAAGGAGCGGAAGTCCGACAGTCCGGTGAAGCCGCCGATGGCCTGCTGACCGGTGAGCAGGATCGCCAGCGCCGCGGCCAGTGCCTGGCTCAGGATGGCGAAGTAGGCGCCGCGCACCCGGCGCTTGAACACGCCGTACCCGAGCACCGCCGCGACCAGCGCGGGCAGCACCAGGATGCCGAGAATCGCCACCGGCGCGGAACTGAACGGCTGCCAGAATCCCGGCAGTTCGCTGATGCCGGAGATCTCCATGAACTCGGGAACGTCGTTGCCCAGGCGCGCGGCGTCGGCGAGTTGCATGTGCATGGCCATGATGTAGGCGCCGATGCCGAAGAACACGCCCTGGCCGAGGGTGAGCATTCCGCCACGGCCCCAAGCCAATCCGATGCCGGCCGCCACGATGGCGAAGCAGAGGAACTTGGCCAGAAGGTTCAGGCGGAAATCGCTCAGAACCGCAGGGGCGACGGCGAACAGCAGGATCGCCGCGACGCCGAAGCCGAGTAGTGGTGTGAGCCGCGGGTATTCGCGGAGACGTTCGGTGAGTGCGGTCATGCCAGGCTCCTCGTCCGCACGGTGAACAGGCCCTGCGGGCGGACCTGCAGGAAGATGACGATCAGCACGAACACGATCACCTTCGCGATGGACGCGGTGGTGGAGTATTCGATGAACGAGTTGAGCAGCCCGAGCGCGAACGCCGCGATCACCGTGCCCTTGATCTGGCCGAGGCCGCCGATCACGACCACCAGGAACGCGTCGATCAGATAGCTCTGGCCGATGGTGGGGCTCGTCGAACCGATCAGGGTGAGCGCCACACCGGCGACGCCGGCCAGTCCGGAACCGATGAAGAACGTGCTGATATCGGTGAATCTGCTGGAGATGCCGCTGGTTTCGGCCAGTCCACGGTTCTGCACGACGGCGCGAATCCGTCGACCCATCGGGGTGGTCTTGAGCACGGCGGCCAGGGTGGTCACCGCGACGATCGCCAGCACCAGGATGAAGATGCGGGTCTTCGGCACGACCGCGCCCGCGATAGTGATGCCGCCACTGAGCCATTCGGGCACCAGCACGTTCTTGGCGGGGGCGCCGAAGATGTCACGCGCGGCCTGCTGGAGCACGAGTCCGACACCGAAGGTGACGAGCAGGGTGTCCAGCGGTCGGTCGTACATGTAGCGGATCAGGCCCATCTCCAGGGCGGCACCGAGCAGGCCGCCGATGAGGAAGCCCATCAGCAGGGACACGACCAGCGACACTCCGGCCGACGAGAAGACTTGCTGCACTACATAAGTGGTGTAGCAACCGGCCATGATGAATTCGCCGTGCGCCATATTGATGACGCCCATCTGACCGAACGTCAGGGAAAGGCCGAGCGCGGCGAGCAGAAGAATGGATCCCAGACTCAGCCCGGTGAAGAGCTGACTGATCAGCACGTCCATTGCAGTGGACTCCTTGGAGATGGGGCGATGTGGGACGCGCGCACTGCGCGTCCCACATCTGTCGGGCTGTTTACTTGAGGCCCTTGGCCCATTCGTAGGACTTCAGGTACGGGTCCGGGGTGATGGCCTTGCCGGAATCCCAGACGGTGTAGATCAGGCCGTCGGGGCGGATCTCGCCGATCCGGGCGGTCTTGGTGATGTGGTGGTTGGAGCCGTCGATGGTGACGGTGCCCTCGGGGGCGTCGAAGCTCACGCCGTCGGCCGCGGCCTGAATGTCGGCCACGGCGAACGACTTCGCCTTCTCGACGGTGTTCTTCCACAGGTACACCGAGGCGTAGGCGGCTTCCATCGGGTCCGAGGTGGGCTTGTCGGCGCCGAAGGCCGCCTTGTAGTCGGCGACAAACTTCTTGTTCGCCGGGGAGTCGACGGTCTGGTAGTAGTTCCAGGCGGTGAGCTGGCCCGCGATGTTCTGCGCGCCGATGCCCGCGACCTCTTCCTCGGCGATCGATACCGAAACCACCGGCATCTCAGCGGCTTTCAGGCCCGCGTTGGTGTACTCGCGGAAGAAGGCGACGTTGGAGTCGCCGTTGAGGGTGTTGAACACCGCGCCCGCCTTGGCGGCGCGCACCTTGTTGACGATGGTGGAGAAGTCGGTGGAGCCCAGCGGGGTGTAGTCCTCGCCCTTGATCTCGATGCCGTTGGCCGCGGCGTAGGCCTTGATCTCGCGGTTGGCGGTCTGCGGGAAGACGTAGTCGGAGCCGACCAGGTAGAGGGACTTGATGCCCTTCTGCTTCAGGTAGTCCAGCGCGGGAATGATCTGCTGGTTGGTGGTGGCGCCGGTGTAGAAGATGTTCTTGGAATCTTCCAGACCCTCGTACTGCACGGGGTAGTAGAGCAGCGAGTTCAGGCTCTCGAACTTGGGCTTCATGGCCTTGCGGCTCGACGAGGTCCAGCCGCCGAACACCGAAGCGACACAGTCGGAGCTGATCAGCTTCTCCGCCTTCTCGGCGAAGGTCTTGGGGTCCGAGGCGCCGTCTTCGAGGACGATCTCGATCTTCTTGCCGAGGACGCCGCCCGCCGCGTTGATCTGGTCGATCGCCAGCTTGGTCGAATTGGCCACGGTGACTTCGGAAATGGCCATCGTGCCCGACAGCGAGTGCAGCGAGCCCACCTTGATGGTGTCCTTGCTGGTGTCGACGCAGGAGGCTGCGGTCGAGCCGGTCGACGCGTCGTCGCGCGCACCACAGCCGGTGAGCAGCAGGCCGGCGACGGCCACCGCGGCAGGCACGACAAGTGCCTTGACCAAACGGGATTCAGACATGGGGCGGTTCTCCTCATCAGGTGTAACGGCGGCGCCACACGCGCCACAACGAATACCGCCGCTGTCTGCCCCGGAGACTGGATGTACACCGAGTTGTATACAGAAGCTGTATTCGTGATTCGAGACAGTAGATGGAACTTGTTGCACCCGAATGTCTCTCGGTCACGTGCCCGTTTCGTCTGTTTCGTCCGTGTGAATTGTTCGTCCGCGACAGCTGGAGAAGGGTCGCCTTGCCTACGGTTGCGTAGGGGCGCGCAGGTGCGGCACGCTTCGATTTGTACAACGTCGAGCCGTCGAGCCACACGGCAATCGGCCGTGTGCGGTCAGTCGAGGAGGGCCCAATGGGGCACTACAAGGCGAACGTGCGTGACATCGAGTTCAATCTGTTCGAGGTCCTGAACCTGGACAAGGTTCTGGACACCGGCGCCTACGGCGACCTGGACTCCGATACGGTGCGCCAGCTCCTCGACGAGGTGAAACACCTGGCCGAGGGGCCGATCGCGGACTCGTTCGCCGAGGCCGACCGGCACCCGGTGGTCTTCCACCCCGATACCCACGACATCGCCGTGCCCGATCCGCTGCGCAGGACGGTGGACGTGGTGCACGAAGCGGGCTGGTACCGCCTGGCCATGCCGGCGGGTATGGACGGCACCGCCGCCCCGAACGCGCTGATGTGGGCGATCAACGAGCTCATCATCTGCGCCAATCCGGCGGCCAGCTTCTTCAACATGGGCCCGATGATGGGCTCGGTGCTCTACGAGATCGGCAACGACGAACAGAAGCGCTGGGCACAGGGCGGGTTCGAGCGCGGGTGGCAGGCGACCATGGTGCTCACCGAGCCGGATGCCGGATCCGATGTCGGCGCCGGTCGCACCAGGGCCGTGCCGCAGCCCGACGGGTCATGGCACATCGACGGGGTGAAACGGTTCATTTCCGGCGGTGACGTGGGGGATACGGCCGAGAACATCTTCCACCTGGTGCTCGCCCGGCCGGAGGGTGCAGGCCCCGGCACCAAGGGGCTTTCGCTGTTCTACGTGCCGAAGTTCCTCTTCGATCCGCAGACGCTGGAACCGGGCGACCGCAACGGTGTGTACGTGACCGGGGTCGAGCACAAGATGGGGATCAAGTCCTCGCCGACCTGCGAGGTGACCTTCGGCGGCACCGCGGTGCCCGCCAAGGGCTGGCTGGTCGGCGATGTGCACAACGGCATCGCCCAGATGTTCAAGGTGATCGAGAACGCGCGGATGACGGTCGGTGTGAAGTCGTCCGGGACGTTGTCGACCGGGTATCTGAACGCGCTCGAGTACGCCAAGACGCGGGTGCAGGGCGCGGATCTGACGCAGGTCGCCGACAAGGCGGCGCCGCGCGTCACCATCACCCATCACCCCGATGTGCGCCGGTCGCTGGCCATGCAGAAGGCCTACGCGGAGGGGTTGCGAGCGGTGTATCTGTATACCGCCGCGCATCAGAATGCGGATGTGGCGCAGCTGGTGTCCGGTGCCGATCCGGAGACCGCGCACCGCGTGAACGATCTGCTGCTGCCGATCGTCAAGGGCGTGGGATCCGAGCGCGCGTACCAGCTGCTCGCCGAGTCGCTGCAGACTTTCGGCGGCTCCGGCTATCTGCAGGACTATCCGATCGAGCAGTACATCCGTGACGCCAAGATCGACTCGCTCTACGAGGGCACCACGGCGATCCAGGCCCAGGACTTCTTCTTCCGCAAGATCATTCGCGATCGCGGGGTCGCCCTGGCCCACGTGAACGCGCAGATCGGCGGCTACCTGGACAATGACACCGGCCGTTTCGCCACCGAGCGCGCCCTGCTGCGCACCGCCCAGGCCGACGTCGGCGCGATGGCCGCCACCCTCACCGGCTACGCCATGGCGGGCCGGAGCGAGCCCACCGAGCTCTACAAGGTGGGCCTCGGCTCGGTTCGCTTCCTGATGGCGGTCGGCGATCTCCTCATCGCCTGGCGTCTGCTGGTCCAGGCCGACATCGCCGCCGCCGCCCTGGCCTCCGACGCCGCACCGCGGGACCGCCCCTACTACCAGGGCAAAGTCGCCGCGGCGAGCTTCTTCGCCAAGAATGTCCTCCCCGAACTCACCGCTACCAAGAACATCCTCGCCGCCATCGACAACGACATCATGGCGGTCCCGGAGGAAGCCTTCTGAGCAGCTATTTGATGAGGTAGGGCGAGACCGAGCTGCGGTGTTCGCTGATGTCGAGGGCCTTGCCCAGCGGCGGGAAGGCGCGCTGGGGGCAGTTGGAGCGCACGCACACTCGGCAGCCCGCGCCGATGGGGGTGGCGTTGGCTTCGCCCAGGTCGATGCCGTCGGCGTAGACGACGCGGCCCGCGTGGCGCAGCTCGCAGCCGAGGCCGATCGCGAAGGTCTTGCCGGGCTGGCCGTAGCGGGTGGCGCGGCGTTCCACGGTGCGCGCGATCCAGAGGTATTTGCGGCCGTCGGGCATCTGGGCGATCTGGGTCATGATCTTGCCGGGGTAGGCGAAGGTCTCGTAGACGTTCCAGAGCGGGCAGGTACCGCCGCTGGCCGAGAAGTGGAAACCCGTGGCGGACTGGCGCTTCGACATATTGCCCGCGCGGTCGACGCGGACGAAGGAGAACGGGACGCCGCGCAGGGTCGGCCGTTGCAGGGTCGACAGGCGGTGGCAGATGGTTTCGAAACTCTGCGAGAAATGCGCCGACAGGCGTTCGATGTCGTAGCGGAAATTCTCGGCTACTTCGTGAAAGTGTGTGTAGGGCAAGACCATCGCGGCCGCGAAGTAGTTCGCCAGGCCGAGCATCGCGAGTTTGTGCGAGGCATCGGAGGCGAAATTGCCCTCGTCGACCAGTTTTTCGAGGAGCGGGCCGCATTCCAGATAGGCGAGTTCGGCGGCGAGTTTGAAGGTGCGCTGTCCACCGGACAGGTGTGGGGAGATCTCGAGCTGTTTGGTCTCGGGGTCGAAATGGTGCAGCACGCCCTCGCCGAGGTCGATGCGCTCGCTGATCCGCACGCCGTGCGCACGCAGCAGGCGCACGATCTCGGTGCTCACCTCGCCACCGTGGAACCGGATGCGCGCGGTGAGATCCTCTGCGGCGGTATCCAATTCGTGGATGTAGTTCTGGCGCTGATAGAAGTAGTCGCGCACTTCCTCGTGCGGCTTGCTGATCGCGGCGCTGCCGGAACCGTCGGCGAACCGATCCTCGGTGGCGGCGGCCAGCTGCGCGCTGGTGTTGCGGTAGCGGTTGTGCAGGGCCACCAGGGCGCGCGCCATCGACGGATGGGCGGAGACCATGTCGGCGATCTGCTGGGTGTCGGCCTCGATGCCGAGCTCGGCGTCCATCACCACTTCGGACAGCTCGGCGATGAGCCGGGTGTCGTCCTGGGCGGAGAAGAAGGTGGGGTCGACGCCGAAGACCTCGTTGATGCGCGTGAGCACCGGCACGGTGAGCGGTCGCACGTCGTGTTCGATCTGGTTCAGATAGCTGGCCGAGATCTCCAGTTTCTGCGCGAGCGAGACCTGGCTCAGCCCACGTTCGGTCCGCAGCTGGCGCAGCCGCGCTCCGACATAGGTCTTGGCCATATGTCCAGTTTAGGGGCGGTTTCGCAGGCTTGCCAATGGATTCTTAACAACGGGGCTCGAGCTCTGTGTCACACCCTCGCGATACTGTCGTTGGGTGCTGTTCAGCGATGTCGTCACGGCCTCCGCGGCCGTGCGGGCGACCCGGTCGCGCAAGGCGAAAACCGCCGCGCTGGCCGAGCTCTTCGGCGCCGCGGACCCGTCCGAGATCGGGACCGTGGTGACATGGTTGTCCGGCGAGCTGGTGCAGGGCCGGATCGGGGCCGGGTGGCGCACGGTGGCCGGGCTCGAGACCCCGCCGAGCGGCGACGCGAGCCTCACCGTCGGCGCGGTGGACGACATCTTCTCCCAGCTCACCGGCCTGAACGGCAAGGGCTCGACCAACCGGCGCCGCGAATTGCTGACCGCGCTCTTCACCGCCGCGACCGAGGAGGAACAGTCCTTCCTGGTCCGCCTGCTCACCGGCGAACTCCGGCAGGGCGCGCTCACCGCGATCGTGGTCGAGGCGCTCGCACAGTCCACCGGCATCCCCGTCGACGTGGTGCGCCGAGCCCATATGCTCTCGGGCCGGCTGCCCGTCACCGCGATCGCCGCGCTCGCCGGGGGCGAGCAAGCCCTGGCCGCGTTCCGCCTCGAAGTAGGACGCCCGGTAGCGCCGATGCTCGCCGCACCCGGCGGTTCGCTGGACGAGGCCCTCGCCGAGCTGGGCTCCGGCATCAGTGTCGAACACAAGCTCGACGGCGCCCGCATCCAGGTGCACCGCGACGGCGACCAGGTCTGGGTCTTCACCAGAACCCTGCGCGACATCACCGCGGGCGTCCCCGAACTCGTCGAGCTGGTCAAGACCCTCGACTGCGCCACCGTGGTCCTGGACGGCGAAACCCTCGCCCTGACCGACGCGGGCCGCCCGCGCCCGTTCCAGGAGACGATGAGCAGGTTCGCGACCATCGGCGATCCACGCCGGTTGCACCCCTATTTCTTCGACTGCCTGCACCTGGACGGCATCGATCTGATCGACGAACCACTGCGCATCCGGCGCACCGCGCTGGAGCGGGTCGCGGGCGATCACAGCATTCCCGCGCTCATCGCGCCGACCCCAGAGGCCGCCGCCGACTACTACGACGACGCACTGGCGGTCGGTAACGAGGGCGTGATGGTCAAGGCGCTGGATGCCCCGTACGCCGCGGGCAGGCGCGGCAAAGCCTGGCAGAAGATCAAACCCGCGCACACCCTCGACCTACTGGTGATCGGCGCCGAATGGGGTTACGGCCGCCGCACCGGGTTCCTGTCCAACCTGCATCTGGCGGCCCGCGATCCGGAGACCGGTGAGCCGGTGATGGTCGGCAAGACGTTCAAGGGCCTCACCGACGAACTGCTGCGCTGGCAGACCGAGGAATTCCCGCGCCACGAAACCCACCGCGACGGTCAGGCCGTGTACCTGCGTTCCGAACTCGTCGTCGAGATCGCGCTGGACGGCGTCCAGACCAGTACCCGATATCCGGGCGGAGTCGCGCTGCGCTTCGCCAGGGTGGTGCGGTACCGGCCGGACAAGGAACCGGCGGAGGCCGACACCATCGAGGCGGTGCGCGCGCTCGGCGTGGCCGCCGGCTGAGCTCAGCCGCTGGTCGTGCGACTTACCCGCAACAGTTTGGCAATCCGGCGGCAGCATACGACACACTGTTCCGGTGAGCGCCGAACTAATGGTCCTGTTGATCGTCATCGTCACAGCTCTCGCGTTCGACTTCACCAACGGATTCCACGACACGGCCAACGCCATGGCGACCTCGATCGCCACCGGTGCGCTGAAGCCGAAGACGGCAGTCGCGCTCTCGGGCGTGCTGAACCTGATCGGTGCGTTTCTGTCGGTATCGGTCGCGGCGACGGTGGCGAAGGGGATCGTCCAATTGGACGATGTGGGCGGGCAGGACCTGCTGGTCATCGTCTTCGCCGGCCTGGTCGGCGGCATTCTGTGGAACCTGTTGACCTGGCTGCTCGGCCTGCCGTCGAGTTCCTCGCACGCCCTGTTCGGCGGCCTGATCGGGTCGACGATCGCCGCGCTGGGCTGGAACGGGGTGATCTGGGCGTCGGGGTCGGACGGGGTGCTGATCAAGATCGTGCTGCCCGCGCTGCTCGCGCCGGTGATCGCGGCCATCGTGGCGGCCATCGGCACGTTCCTGGTGTACCGGATCACCCACGGCGTCGACCGGGAGAAAACCGAAGAGGGCTTCCGCTGGGGCCAGATCGGTTCGGCCTCCCTGGTCTCGCTGGCGCACGGCACCAACGACGCGCAGAAGACGATGGGCATCATCTTCCTCGCGCTGGTCGCCTACGGCTCGCTGGGCAAGGACGACCACATGCCGCTCTGGGTGATGGCCGCCTGCGCCGTCGCGATCGCCCTCGGCACCTATCTCGGCGGCTGGCGGATCATCAGGACCCTCGGCAAGGGCCTGGTCGAGATCGAGTCGCCGCAGGGCCTGGCCGCCGAGTCGACCTCGGCGGCGATCATTCTCACCTCGGCGCACTTCGGTCTGCCGCTGTCGACCACGCAGACCGCGACCGGTGCGATCCTCGGTACCGGCATCGGCAAGGGCGCCGAGGTGCGCTGGCGGGTGATGGGCCGGATGGCCGTGGCCTGGCTGCTGACCCTGCCGATGGCGGGCATCGTCGGCGCGATCTGCTGGGCGATCGCCAACGTCATCGGTGGACTTCCCGGCGTGCTCGTGGTGTTCGGCCTCCTGATCGCCGGGGCGCTCGGAATCTATCTCCGGTCGCGCCGTGACCCGGTCGGCACTCACAATGTGAACGAATGGCCCGATGGCCATCAGCCACCCACCTCGGCACAGGCGCCGATCGACCAGAACCATGCCGGGTAGAGGGGAGCGATCGTGCACACCGTGATCACCAATCTGAGTTCACTGTGGGAAGTGGTGCTCGCCGCGCTGATCTTCGGCGCGGGTGTCCCCGCGGTCTTCGCCTTCGCGGTGCGGTGGTGGGGCAATGCCGAGACCGTCGACGCCGAGGGCCGAGTCCGGCGCAACTATCCGGCGCTGGCGGGCGCGGTGACCTGTCTGGTCCTCATCGTCGTCGTGGTGATCACCGGAATCCTGTTCACCGCCAAGGCGTTCATCGCCCACCAGTTCGGCATCCACCTGTTCGGCCAATCATGAGTGAGGAAGCCATGACCGATCCGAACCCCACCCCCGCGACCCCGCCGGTCCGTGGCAACCTGCTCTCGCGGGTGCTCGGGTGGCTGCGCGCGGGCTACCCACAGGGCATTCCCCAGTCCGACTATGTCGCCTTGTTCGCCGTGCTCCACCGCCACCTCACCGACTACGAGGTGACGGTGATCGGGGAGAAACTGGTGGAGGCGAATCCGAATCGGGAATCGATCAGCGAGGCCGAAATCGCGGCCGCCATCGCCGATTTCGCGAAGCAGCAGCCCGCGCCCGACGACGTCTCGCGGGTGGCTTCGCATCTGGCCGCCGGTGGCTGGCCGTTGGCCGAACCGCTCGACGACGGCGAACCCACTACCGAACAGAATTGATCATCGCCAGTTCGACAATTCCGATACGCCAGCGGAATTCGCTCGCGGCGACAATGGCGAATCGCCCGGCTGCCCGGCCATCGCGCGCTAGCATGCATCCGTGGTTCGGCGTGCGGATGTAACCGATAGTGGTCGTAGTTACGGTGGATTGTCGCGCCAGCAGCGAGTCGCGCTACGCCGCAACAGGTTGACCGACGCGGCGCTGGAACTATTCGGTACCCAGGGATATTCGTCGACCTCGATCGAGCGGCTGTGTTCGACCGCGAATGTGTCGACCCGCAGTTTCTACGAAGACATCGGTAGCCGTGAGGCATTACTGATCGCACTCGTCGACCGGTTGAACGCGGCCGCGTTACGGCGCCTCGACGAGGCATTGGAGCACACCAGCGAACAGCCGCTGGTGGTCCGCGTGGTGGAGAGTTTCCGCGCGTTCCTCGCGGTGACCTGCCGTGATCGCCGGGCGGCGCGGGTGTTCTATGTCGAGGTCGTCGGGGTGAGTCCGGTGGTGGAGGAATGGCGGCGCGCGCAGCGGCGGTCGATTTCGGCACTGCTCACCCGGGAAGCGCAGCGCGCCGCCGAACGGGGCGAAGCGGAATCGCGCAGCCTGCACCTGTTCGGCCTCGCGGTAATCGGCGCCGTGAATTCCCTCGCCCAGGAGATGGTGCACGCCACCGTTCCCGGCGACGCGATCTCGGTCGACGAGATCTGCGAGGAGATCGCCTATTTCATCCGCTCCGGGCTCACGGTGCGCACCGCGGTCGCGCCCACCACGTAGCTGCCGGCAACGCAGAAACGGGAGGCATCCGAATCCGGATGCCTCCCGCTTTCAGTGGGAAATCAGATACCCATGCCCTGCGCGAGCAGCGGCCACGACTCGTGCAGCGCCTGCTCCCAGTACGGCCAGTAGTGGGTGCCCATCGGGGTGAACTGGTAGGTCGCCGGGATACCCAGCGAGTCCAGCTTGGTCTTCAGGTTCTGGCTGCAAGCGTTGGTCGCCGCTTCGATGCCGATACCGAGACCGAGGTTGATCACGCCCATCGGGCCGGGCGAACCGTTGAGGTAGTAGGCCACGTCGGCGTTGGTCGGCATGCCGCTACCGCTGGAGATGTAGAGGTTGGTGCCGCGCAGCTTCTCCGCGTTGATGACCGGGTCGTTCTCGACCCACGCGGGATCGTTGTCCGGGCCGTACATGTTCGCGGTCTTGCCACCGGCCCAGGTCTCCACGGAGAACTTGACGGCCTGCTTGCCCATCGGGTCGGCGATCTGCGCGCAGCCACTGTAGGCGGCGACGGACTTGAACAGACCCGGGTTGGCCTCGGCCAGCTGCAGCACCGAGGTGCCGGAGGTGGACAGGCCGGCCAGCGAGTTCAGGCCGGTGGAGTTCAGTGCGCCGTCGAGCAGCGGCGGGAGCTCCTGGGTGAAGAAGGTGCTCCACTTGTTCAGGCCCAGCTTCGGGTCTTCGGCTTTCCAGTCGGTGTAGTAGCTGCCGCGGCCACCGATCGGCTGGATCACATTGACCTGCTTGTCGGCCAGGAAGCTGAGCGCCTGGGTCTGCGCAGCCCAGCTGGCGGTGCCCTCACCGCCGTCGAGGCCGTTGAGCATGTAGAAGTTGGGGGCCGGCTTGGACTCGTCGACGGGACGCTGCACGTCGATCGTGATGTCCTTCTTCATCGCCGCCGAGTACACCTTCAGATGCCACACGCGTCCGTCTTTGACGATGGACGACACGGCTGAGGGCTTCTCGGGTTCGGCGGTCGCGGCGCCACCGGCGACAACGGCCACCGACAATGCGGCGGTCAGAGCCACGGCGGTGGTGCGCAGCGCGGCCACGGTACGTAGTGCAGAGAGCTTCATCGAACAGTCGGTTCCAGTCCACGGGCCCTGTCGGGCACGTCATCGCAGTGCTTCCCCCGGTCGCCGAGAGCATATGCGCTCGACGCCTGCAGGGCTGTCAGATCCTCCGACACTCTATGTCCTCTCACAGGACCGAATCGTTACCGGTTCACTTTTATGGTGACCTCGAGCACGGTTTACGGGGGTGCAATCTGGGCTGTGATTCGGAAATGCCGCCGCAACCAGGCGCTCTTATGGTGACGAGCATGGGTAAGGAAATCCCCGGTAGCGCGACCACCGGGATCGAGATCAGTGGGTTGAGCAAGACCTTCACAGTGGGCCGCAACACTGTCGACGCGCTGGACTCGGTCGATTTGCGGACTTCTCACGGCGCATTCCTGTCATTGCTCGGGCCCTCGGGCTGCGGCAAATCGACGGTGTTGCGGATTCTGGCCGGCCTGGACGAGCCGAGTGCGGGTACCGCGCGGATCAACGGTATGTCCCCGGAACAATTGCGCGGTGGCGCCGAGCTCGGTATCGCGTTCCAGGATTCGGCGTTGCTGCCGTGGCGCAGTGTGGAATCGAACATCCGGCTGCCGTTGCAGGTGGCCGGGCTGCCCGCCGAACCGGACCGGATCGCCGAACTGATCGCGCTGGTCGGGCTGGAGGGGTTCGAGAAGGCCAAGCCCGCGCAGTTGTCCGGCGGTATGCGCCAACGGGTTTCGATCGCGCGAGCGCTGGTCGTGCAGCCGTCGGTGCTGCTGCTCGACGAACCGTTCGGCGCGCTCGACGACATGACCCGCCAGCGCTTGAACCTGGAACTGCTGCGCATCTGGACCGAGAAGCCCGCGACCACACTGATGGTCACCCACGGCATCGGCGAGGCGGTGTTCCTGTCCGACGTGGTGGCGGTGATGAGTCCGCGACCGGGCCGTGTGCTGGAACTGGTCGAGATCGACCTGCCGCGTCCGCGCACACCCGAGATGATGCGCACACCCGAATTCCACAAGCTCTGTGACTACCTGTCGGAGCTACTCTTCGGGCGGGGTGGGGTGGCATGAGTGTGGCGACAGCCTGGCGGATCCCGGCCGACCTGGGCCGGGTGGCCGGGGCACTGGGTGTGGTGGTGCTGATCGCCCTGTGGTGGGCGCTGGCCGCCGCCGGAACCGCGGGCGGGACGATTCCCTCACCGGGGCGGGTCCTTTCGACCATGTGGTCGGACGGGTGGGGCCTCTACGGGCCCAACTTCCAGGTCACCGCGATTGGGGCGCTGCAGGGCTTCCTCTGGGGCAACGTGCTCGCGATCGGGGTCGCGGCGCTGATCATGCTGGTGCCGCGGATCGAACCCCTCGCGACCCAGCTGGCCATCCTGAGCTACTGCACGCCGCTGGTGGCGCTGGGCCCGATCATCCTGGTGGTGTTCGGCGGGCGCACGCCCACGGTGTTCCTGGCCGCGATGTACTGCTTCTTCACCACCATGGTCGGCGCGGTGAGTGGATTGCGTTCGGCCGATCCGGCGAGCCTGGATCTGGTGCGCGCCTACGGCGGTGGCCGCTGGCAGCAGCTGTATCGGGTGCAGGCCATCGCCGCGCTGCCGAATACGTTCGCCGCCTTGAAGATCGCCGCGCCGTCGGCGGTGCTCGGGGCGATCATCGGTGAGTATCTGGGTGGCGTCGACAGCGGTATCGGAGTCGCGCTCACCGCGGCCCAGACCGCCTACAACGTGCCACGCACCTGGGGCATGGCGATCGCCGCGGCCGCGCTGGCCGGGCTCGGGTACCTGCTGGTGGCGGGCGCGGCCCGCCTGATCACGCCGTGGACGACGGTGGAGGAGGGGCGATGACCACCACCGTCGCGCGCCGGATCGGCCGCTTCCTGCTGCCGCTGGCGACGTCGCTGATTCTGTTGCTCGTCATCTGGACGCTGTTTCTTCGCCTGTTCCCGCAGATCGGGCCGCGAGTGGGCAAGACGCCGTCGGATGTCTGGGCCTATCTGGTCACTTCGGCGGGTGCGCCTGCGGCGCGGCAGGCGATCGTCGACGACCTCGCGATCACCCTCGGTGACGCGGCTTCGGGGTTCGTCGTCGGGATGCTCGGCGCGATCGGCGTGGCCGCGCTGTTCGTGCTGTATTCGGCTGTGCGGCAGACGTTCATGCCGGTCGCGATGCTGTTGCGGTCGGTGCCGCTGGTCGCCCTGAGTCCGATCGTGGTGCTGATCTTCGGCCGAGGCACGGCGGGGGTGACGGTGCTGACGGCGATCGTCGTGTTCTTCCCCGCCCTGGTGATGATCATGACGGGCCTGCGCGAAGCGCCCAGGCAGGCAATGGAATTGGTGACGGCCTACGGCGGCACACGGTGGACGCGACTACGGATGGTCGCGGTGCCCGCCGCGCTGCCGTCGGTGTTCGCCGCGGCCAGGGTCTCGGTGCCCGGCGCGTTGATCGGCGCCCTGCTGGGTGAATGGCTCGGCAGTGGAACAGGATTGGGTGCGAGCCTGGTACGGGCCATCCCGATGTTCCAGTACAACCGGCTGTGGGCGTCGATCGTGGTGGTCACGGTGGTATCGGTGTTGCTGTACGCGATCGTCGGCGTGATCGAGAACGTGGTGCTCGCGCGCTTCGGCCCGAGCGCCGGAAAGTAAGGAATAGCGGCGGAACGTGGCGGCAAAGAGAACGAAACGCATCGAACCTACATTTTGCGTATGAACAGTATCGACCGTCGTTCCTTTCTCCGCTTTTCCGCATTGACCGGCGCGGCGCTCGGCGGCGCCGGGCTACTCGCCGCCTGCGGCGGTAGTTCGGCCACTTCCTCGAACGGCTCGACCGACGACGGCTCGAAATTCGGCAAGGTCGCTGTCCAGTTGTCCTGGATCAAGAACATCGAATTCGCGGGTGAGTATTTCGCCGATTCGAAGGGCTATTTCAAGGATGCGGGATTCGGTGCGGTAGATCTCGTCGCGGGTGGCGCGGCGTCGACTTCGGTGGAAGCCGGTCTCGATACCGGCAAGATCTGGCTCGGCCTCTCCGCGCCGCAGACCACCGCGCCCGCCGTGCTGGAAGGACTACCCGCCAAGATCGTCGGCGCGACCTATCAGAAGAACCCGTTCGCGATCGTGAGTTCGGCGGGCAAGCCGATCACATCACCCATGGAGATGAAGGGCCGCAAGATCGGTGTGCAGGACACCAATCAGCTCATCTTCAGCGCCCTGCTGGCGGCCAACGGCATCAGTCCCGGTGATGTCACCGTGGTGCCCGCACAGTTCGATCCGACCCCGCTGGCCAACGGCGAGGTCGACGGCTGGGTGAGTTATGTGACCAACGAGCCGATCACCCTGGCCGCCAAGGGCTTCGCCAACGACCACTTCTTGTTCGCCGACTTCGGTCTGCCGCTGGTCGCGGAGACATTGACGGTGAGCCAGCACACCATCGACAACGAGCGCGACAAGCTCAAGGCCTTCCTGACCGCCCAGATCAAGGGCTGGAAGGACGCCGTCGCCAACCCGGCCGAGTCCGCGCGGTTGGCCGTCGAGGTCTACGGCAAGGACCTGAAACTCGACCTCGCCGAGCAGACCGAGGAGGCCATCGCGCAGAACGACCTGGTCGTCTCGGCATCGACCAAGACTGACGGCCTGCTGACGATGTCGGACGCGCTGATCGAGCAGAACATCGCCGCGCTGCGCACCGCCAAGATCGACATCAAGGCCGGCCAGCTCTTCGACCTGTCCGTCCTGCGTGAGGTGTACGCCGAGAACCCGGGCCTGAAATAAGAACCCGGTCGGCGCCGCGAAGCCGTGGCGCCGACCGGTACATCAAATGGCCATACCCACAGCGGCTGTCGACCCGTAGTCGCGCTGAGCCGCGAGGCGAAGGCCCGCGCGGGAGGCGAGGAAGTCGGCGGTGATGAAGACGGCGGTCTCGGCGGGAGTGCGCGGGCCCGCTTCCAGGCCCGCGGGTACGTGCACGCGCGACAGGGTCGGCTCGTCGAAGCCGCCCGCGCGCAGGTCGTCGAGGCGACGAGCCTGGTCGGCAGGGGTGCCGAGGGCGGCTAGGTAGCCGAGCTCGGGTAGTCGTAACGCGACGGTGAGCAGCGGGATCTCGAAGCGCGGCTCGTTGGCCAGCACAACGATGGCGGTGCTGTTGTCGACCTCGCCCGCGGCCGAGAGGGTGTTGAGGTAGCGATGCGGCCAGTCGACGACCACTTCAGCGCCCGGGAACGAGGCCGGGTCGGCGAACTCGGGACGCGAGTCACAGATGGTCACCCGGTAGCCGATCATCCGCGCCTGCGCGACGAGCGTGGCCGCGTAGGCGTTGGCGCCGAAGATGATCAGGCGCGGCGGCGGGCAGTACGAGGCGACGAACAGATCCGACTCGGGCAGCGCGACGAGTTCGGTCGCGTGCTTGCGATCGGTGACCAGATGCTGGCCGATGACATCGGGATCCTGATTCCACACCACGGTGAACACGGTGACCCGGCGATGGGCTTGGATATCGGCGGCGATAGTGGGGAATTCGGGAAAATCGCGGCAGGAGAACGGTTCTACGAAGATATCGACGAGTGTTCCGTCGTCGGCGCTCGATTCCAGACCGGTGAGCATGCTGTAGCGACGCAGTTGCCGGACGCCGGTGCGACCCGCTTCCAATGCCGCGTCGTAGACGGTCTCTTCCAGCCGTCCGGAGGCGATCGATCCGAAGACGCCACCGTTGGGGGTGACGAGCATCGAAGAGCCGATGGGCAGGGAATTGGTGCCGATGGTACGGACCACGGTGGCGAGGCCGCCCGTACGGCCCGAATGCCACACTCGCAGAAGGTCATCGACGATATCGCGCATATCTCACAACTCCGATCACCGTGCGCCGACTTCCGGGAAATCGCGATCGGTCCCTGTCGCCAAGTCGTCGCACGTGACGCACACCATATCCTGTCGACCGCCCAAATAGGAACCGGCCCCGATATCGCCTGCGGCTACTTCGGAAATGGCTTCCCAGTGCTTGTTCTCGATCACAACGGGGTGTCCAGGTGTGTTGTGAAACACAGCGCGGGCAAGTCCGCTCTTGCTCGCGCGCGCCGCGGCGAGCACTCTGGCGACGACATCGCCCCCGATATCGGGGATGTCGACGGGCAGAAACGCCACGTAACGGGTGTCGGTTTCGGTGGCGGCGCGCAGGCCCTCGCGCACCGTCGCGGAGAGTCCGGTCGCCCAGTCGGCGACCCACCGGCATCGGGTGCCGTCGGGTAGTCCGAGGGCGGCCGGATCGGGTCCGGTCGCGCCGAGCATGACGACCACCGGACCGCAGCCGCCGTCGCGCAGGGCGGTGATCGCCGAACGTAACCAGGCGCCGTCCTCGGCGAGTGCCTTGGGTTTGCCGTATCGCGTGCCAGCACCCGCCGCGAGGACGATGCCCGTGCACGAGGCGTGCGCGGAACGGTCGAGTGGAGGCATGTGAGCGAAGGTAATGACGCAATGTTGCCGGTCGATTACAGCAGGGGAGCGCACCGGCGACGACACGCCGACGTGATGGACTGCACATCGGTGGCGGCGGGCCGGGGATCGCGCGATGCTGGATCGATGACGAGCGAAGGGCTGAGCCTCGCGGGTTTCAACGATCTACCTGCGAAGACTGCCGAAGATGCGCTGCTTGCCTGTTGCTCGGCGCCACGCTGGGCGCGGGCGATCGCGGCCGCGCGTCCCTATGCCACCACCGACGCGCTGTTGGCGGCGGCCGAGGCGGGAACGGCCGCACTCGACGACGCCGAGATCGACGAGGCGCTGGCCGGTCACCCGCGGATCGGCGACCGCCCGACCTCGGCGGCCTCCGCGCGCGAGCAGTCCGGGGTGGCGGGCGAGGACGTGCGCGTGGCGCTGGCCGAGGGCAATCGCGCTTACGAGGCGAAGTTCGGCCATATCTACCTGGTCTGCGCGGCAGGTCGCAGCGGCGAGGAGTTGCTGGCGATCTTGTGCGCGCGGTTGGACAACGATCCGTCTACTGAAAGGCAGGTCATGCGAACAGAACTGACGAAGATCAACCGGCTGCGCCTGGCGGGGCTGGTGACGCCATGACGAGCGTGAGTACCCACGTGCTCGACGCCGTGCGCGGGGTCCCCGCCGCAGGTGTCGCGGTGTTGCTGATGCGCGGGGAGCAGCGGCTCACCGAGGCGCTCACCGACGCCGACGGCCGGGTGAAAGAGCTGGCGGCCGGACTCAATCCGGGCGACTACCGGCTGTTCTTCGATACCGGCAGCTACTTCGCGGCGCAGGGCGTCGAGACCTTCTATCCGGAAGTCTGCGTCGCGTTCACGGTGGGTGAGCAGCCGCATCTGCATGTGCCGCTGCTGCTGTCGCCGTTCGCCTATTCCACCTACCGAGGGAGCTGAGATGGCACTGACCGGTCCGATCGTGTTGACCGACAATCGATATGGCAAAGCCGAGAATCGGGTTGTGCGTTTCTACAAAGAGAACGCGCGCCACGAGATTCGCGACGTGAACGTCTCGACCACCCTGCGCGGTGATTTCGAGGCGGCATACACCGATGGTGACCAGCGTCACGTACTGCCCACCGACACCCAGAAGCACATGGCCTTCGTGTATTCGAAGAAGCCCGGTCTCGACACCATCGAGGACTACGCGATCGCGCTGGGCAAGCATTTCGTGGACTCGGTCGATCCGGTGTCGAGTGCGCGTATCGATGTGGACTCCTATGGCTGGCAGCGGGTTTCGGTCGACGGTGCCGAACACGATCACACCTGGGTGCGTCAGGGCCCCGAGGTGCGCACGGCCGCGGTGACCGTGGCGGGCAAGGGCGCGCAGCAGCAGCGGTGGGTGATCGGCGGGATCAAGGACCTGGTGTTGCTCAAGTCGACCGGATCGGAGTTCGCCGACTTCCTCACCGACGAGTACACGACGCTCGCGCCGACCCACGATCGCGTGCTGGCCAGTTCGCTGGTGGTCCAGTGGCGGTTCGCCGAGACCAGCGGATTCGACTGGGACGAGGTGTACGCCGGGATCCGCGCCACGCTGCTCGAGCTCTTCGCCACCACGTACTCCAAGGCGTTGCAGCAGACGCTGTACGCGATGGGAACGGCCGCGCTGGAACGCTTTCCGGTGCTGGCCGAGATCCGGTTGTCGGCGCCGAACAAACACCACTTCGACTACGACCTCGCGCGGTTCGAGATCGAGAACAAGGGTGAGGTCTTCTGGGCGGCTGACCGGCCCTACGGCTCGATCCACGCCACCCTGGCGCGAGCGGACGCGCCCGATGCGGGGATCGCGTGGCAGCCGTGAGCGCGCCCGATCTGCTGATTCACGGCTGTGCGGTGATCGCCGTCGACGCGACGGGCACCGAATACCGCGACGGCTGGGTCACGGTGCGCGGCAACAAGATCGACGCTGTGGGCGTGGGTGCACCGCCCGAGTTCGGGCCGGAGGTCGCGCGGATCGACGGGCGCGGCTGCGTGCTCACGCCCGGTCTGGTCAACACCCACCACCACCTGTACCAATGGATCACCCGTGGGCTGGCCGCCGACAACACGCTGTTCGAGTGGCTGACCACGCTGTATCCGGTGTGGGCGCGGATCGATGAGAAGTCGGTGCGGACGGCGGCCACCGGCGCGCTGGTCTCGCTGGCGCGCAGTGGGTGCACGACGTCGTCGGATCACCACTACGTGTTCCCGCGCGGCGGCGGTGACCTACTCGCCGCCGAGATCGGCGCGGCGGTCGAGGTGGGGCTGCGCTTCCACCCGGCGCGTGGGTCGATGGATCTCGGGCAGAGCAAGGGCGGGCTGCCGCCGGACTCCGTGGTGGAGTCGATCGACGACATCCTCGCCGCGAGTGCGGCGGCCATCGAAGACTGGCACGACCCGTCGTTCGACGCGATGGTGCGGATAGCGCTGGCACCCTGCTCGCCGTTCTCGGTGACCGCCGATCTCCTGCGCGAGTCCGCGGCGCTGGCTCGTTCCGCGGGCGTCCGGCTGCACACGCACCTCGCCGAAACCCTCGACGAGCAGGACTTCTGCCAGGAGAAGTTCGGGTGCACGCCCGCCGAGTACATGGAGCAGCTGGGCTGGCTCGGCGATGACGTCTGGTACGCGCACGCCGTGCACCTCGACGATCCGGCGATCGCGGCGATGGCGCGCACCGGGACCGGGATCGCGCACTGCCCGACCTCCAACGGCCGGTTGGGCGCGGGGATCGCACGGACCGCCGACCTGGTGGCGGCCGGTGTGCCCGTCGGCCTCGGAGTCGACGGTGCGGCCAGCAACGAGTCCAGTTCGATGATCGAGGAACCGCGCAACGCGCTGCTGTACGCGCGGGCGGTCGGCGGTCCGCGGGCGATGACGGTGCGCACGGCGCTGGAGCTGGCGACGATGGGTGGTGCGCGGGTACTCGGGCGGGCGGACGAGATCGGATCCATCGAGCCGGGCAAGCTGGCAGATCTGGCGCTGTGGCGGCTGGATACGCCCGCTCACGCCGGTATCGAGGACCCGGTCGTCGCGCTGATCCTCGGCTCGGCGCCGCCGCTGGCCGCACTGCTGGTGAACGGGCGTGAGGTCGTTCGCGACGATGTCGTGCTGACGGTGGACGAGGCGTCGGTGGGTGCCGAGGTGGCCCAGGCCCAGGCCACGCTGCTGGCCGGTGCGTGATCACGCTCGGACCCCGGCGTGTGATCACGCGCGGCGGGGGCGGGCCGTGACGTCATCCGCGCGCCGGTCGGCACGTGAGCTCGGATGTCGGGCCGACAGCCATGCTCGTCGTCGGCGTGCTGATCTGCGGTTTTGCCTGGATCGGCGCACACTGGATGGCGTACACCGGGTTAACCGCGGCGCAATCTGGCGCGGGTTTCGTGCAACATCGTGGCAACTCCCGGCCCCTACTGTGGCCGGTGAGGTTAGCGAGGTGAACGTGGATCTGGACACTGTTTCCGAGATTGTTCTCGCCCGCGAACGCGCCGATCTGGCGCAGGTCGGAGCGGGCAGCGCGGTGCTGGCGGGCGGTACTTTCCTGTTCTCCGAACCGCACGATCATCTCGATACGCTCGTCGACATCACCACCCTGGGCTGGGCGCCGCTGACCGAGTCCGCACCGGGGCTGGAGATCGCCGCGACGTGCACGCTGGCGGAGTTCGCCGGTGCCCGTCCCGGCCGGGAACTCGGCACCTCGACCATGCGACCGGAGTGGCCGGGTACGGCGCTGTTCGCGCAGTCCTGCCGGGCGCTGCTGGCCTCGCACAAGATCTGGCGTACGGCGACGGTCGGCGGGAACGTGTGTCTGTCACTGCCCGCAGGCGCGGTGCTCGGCGCGCTCGTCGCCTTGGACGCGACCGCGGTGATCTGGCCGCGCGGCGGTGGCGAGCGACGAATCTCCCTGCGCGACTTCGTCACCGGACCGGGGGAGAACCTGCTGGGCTCGGGCGCTGTCGTGCGCTCGTTCGTCGTTCCCACCTCGAGCCTGGTGGCGCGCACCAGCTTTCGCAAGGTGGCCTTGGCTCCGCTCGGGCGTTCCGGGTCGGTGGTGATGGGCAGGCGTGCGGCCGACGGCCGGTGCGCGATCACCGTCACGGCGGCGACCGTTCGCCCGATCGTTCTCGACTTCGATTCCGTCCCTTCGCCATCCGAGCTGAACTACGCGCTGGCCGAGATCGATCCCGACGTGTGGTTCGACGATCCACACGGTGCGCCGGACTGGCGCGAGCACGTGACCGGGCTGCTGGCCGCAGAGGTGGCCGCCGAACTGCGGGAGGCGTCGTGAGTTCAGCGCGTGGCGTCGTAGGCGGCGCGGGCGGTGAGCACCCGATCCATGTGCTGCTCGGCCCAGCCCTTGATGGTGCGCATCACCGGCAGCAAGTCCTCGCCGAGCGGAGTGAGCCGGTACTCGACGCGAACCGGCACCTCGGGCAGCACGGTGCGGGTGACCAGGCCGTCGCGTTCGAGATTGCGCAGGGTCTGGGTGAGCATCTTCTGGCTCACCCCCGCCAGCCGCTGGTTCAGTTCGCTGTAGCGCAGCGAACCGTCGGCCAGCGCGTTGATCGCCAGACTCACCCACTTGTCGCCGATCCGGTCCAGCAGCTGACGCGCCGGGCATTCGGCCACGTAGGCGTTGTAAGCCGCGCCCGCCTCGGCGCGGCGCTCGGCGGCGGTCCGCGTACTCATCGCTCTCCCTCGCGTGCGGTAGGCACTTCGCAGTGCGTACTTCCCGATAGAGAGTAGCTCTCCCTAGGTTCGGTCAGTACCTACGGAAGAGAGAGATCATCATGCGCGCAGTTGTCGTCCATACCTTCGGCGGACCGGAAGCACTCGAACTCGTCGAGGTGCCGGTGCCTGCGCCGGGGCCAGGTCAGGTGCGGATCCGGGTGTCGGCGGCCGCGGTGAACCCGGTCGACGCGGTGACCAGGGCGGGTGCGCTGGTCGAAGCCGGTCTGATGGCGCCGCGACCGGTGACCGGGATCGGCTGGGACGTGGCGGGCGAGATCGACGAGGTCGGCGCCGGCGTGCCCGGTTTCGCGGTGGGACAGCCCGTGATCGGGCTTCGTGATCTGCTCGACCGGTCGCTGGGCAGCTACGCGGACTACCTCGTGCTCGACGCGTCGGCGGTGGCAGCGGCTCCCGTCGGCCGCTCGGCGGCGGAGGCCGCGACGCTCCCGCTGAACGGGCTCACCGCTTTTCAGGCGCTCGATCTGCTCGATCTCGCCGAAGGCGACAGTGTGCTGGTGACCGGTGCGGCCGGTGCAGTGGGCGGTTTCGCGGTCGAGATCGCCGCGCGGTGGCGTGGACTCAGGGTGATCGCGCAGGTCCGCGCCGAGGACGCCGGCTTCGTGCGCGGGCTCGGTGCGGAGTGGGTAGTGCCGCGGGAGACGCCGGACCTGGCCGAGGCGGTCCGTGCGCTGGTGCCCGGTGGTGTCGATGCCGTCCTGGACACGGCGGGCCTGGGCGCCGGAGCGCTTGCCGCAGTGCGCAACCGGGGGTCGTTCGTCACCGTCGTCGGTGGCGCCGACCCGGTTCCGTTGCGCGGCATTCGCGTTCACCACGCCTGGATCAGCGCCGACGGCGCAGCCCTGGCCACGCTCGTCGGCTACGACCTCGCCCTGCGCGTGGCCGGCACCCTGCCGCTCGAGCAAGCCGCCGATGCGCACACCCGACTGGCCCGAGGTGGCCTGCGCGGCCGCCTCGTGCTGACCACGGAACACGGAGGTGGTTCATGAGGCTCGATATCGACGGCCGCGCGGTCGAAGTGACCGCGCGGCCCGGCCAGTGCCTGCGCACGGTGCTCCGCGAGCACGGCGAGCTCGCGGTCAAGAAGGGCTGTGACTCCGGCGACTGCGGAGCCTGCTCGGTGCTGCTCGACGGCGAACCCGTCCACTCCTGCCTGATCCCGGCCCACCGCGCCGCCGACCGCGCGGTGACGACCGCCGCGGGCCTCGGCGACGCGGATACCCCGAACCCGGTGCAGCGCGGCTTCGTCGAGAACGCCGCTTTCCAATGTGGTTTCTGCACTGCGGGAATGGTGGTGACAGCATCGGGTCTGGCCGCCGCCCGCCCCGACACAGCTGTGGACAACTTGCCTGCTCAGGCAGTCACCGACGCCGAACGCGCCGAGCTGCTGAAGGGAAACCTGTGCCGCTGCACGGGCTATCGCGCCATCGCCGATGCCTTGGCCGCACCCTGTGCATCACTGTGTACAACTGGCGAGGCCGACTCGTCGCCGCACCGCGCGGAGGAATCCGGCCCACTGTGCACGGGGAAGGGGCATCGTGCGGCGAACGCCTCGACGCGGACCCATGTCGCGGAAGAGACGTCCGGGCTCGGTGAGGCGACTGCTGACCGATTCGACGATAGTTCGTCAGGCACGCGCAGCGTTGCCGAAGAAGTCGGGAAGCAGGCGGGCGCGGAATCATCCCCCGCTGAAGCTTCGCCCGACGCGTACCCGGCCCCCGCGGTGCGTAGCGATGACGGTCGGTCCGCTCATTCGATCGGTGGAGGAGATGTTCGGCCGGGAAGCGATGAGGTGGCGCGATCCGGTGAGTCGTTCGATGCGGCGGGCCCTGCTGTCGAGTCGTATGTGACACACGGTCACCCGGGCAGGTTGGCTGGTGAGGTCACCACGGTGTCGGCGGCGGAGGGGCCGCAGGTCGGGGTGTCTGCCGTGGTGGGGGCGCAGGCGCGGGTCGGTGGGGTGATGCGGCGGAAGTATCGGGCGGGGCAGATCGGAGACGGTGTGGGGGCGCCCGCTGGGGCGCGGATCGTGCGGGGTGCGGAGGCGTTCACGATGGATGTGGTGCCGGGGGCGGGGGAGCGGATGCCGCCGGTGGCCCCGTGGCATCTGGCCGTGCTGACCAGTCCGCACGCGCATGCGCGGATCGTGTCCATCGACGTGGCCGCGGCGCGGGCTGTTGCGGGTGTGCGGGTGGTGTTGACACATGTGGATGGACCGCGAACCGCGTTCTCCACGGCTCGCCACGAACTGCGCGAGGACGATCCGGACGACACCTTCGTGCTCGACAGCACGGTCCGGTTCGTGGGGCAGCGGGTAGCCGCGGTGGTGGGGGAGACCGTGGACGCCGCACGTGCGGGGGTGCGAGCGCTGCACGTGGAGTACGAGGTGCTGCCCGCGGTCTTCGAGCCCGAGGCAGCGTTGGCCGATGGCGCGCCGGTGCTGCATGCCGACAAGCCGGACTCGGCACGGATCGCCGACGCGCAGCGCAATCTGATCGCCGAGATCCACGGTGGTGTCGGTGATTTCGAAGCCGGTATCGAGCAGGCCGCGAAAGTGGTGAGCGGCGTGTGGAATTCGCCGCGCGTGCAGCACGTGCACCTGGAGACCCATGGCGGGATCGGCTGGCTCGACGACACGGGCAGGCTCGTCGTTCGCTCGAGTACCCAGGTGCCGTTCCTGGTCCGCGACGAACTGTGCCACCTGTTCGGGCTGGGTCGAGACCGCGTGCGGGTGTTCGCGACTCGCGTCGGCGGCGGCTTCGGGGCCAAGCAGGAGATGCTGGCCGAGGACCTGATCGCCCTGGCCGTGCTCCGCACCGGGCATCCCGTGCAGTACGAGTTCACCCGCACCGACGAATTCACCTCGGCCACGTGCCGTCATCCGATGCGGGTCGCGGTCACCGTGGCCGCCGACGCGGCGGGCATCCTGACCGCGCTCTCGGTGGACGTACTCGCCGACGCGGGCGCGTACGGCAACCACAGCGCCGGCGTGATGTTCCATTCCGTCGGCGAATCGGTGGCCGTCTACCGCTGCCCGAACAAGCGGGTCGACGCACAAGCGGTGTACACCAACAACGTTCCCTCTGGCGCGTTCCGTGGCTACGGACTCGGCCAGGTGATCTTCGGTGTCGAGTCGGCGATCGACGAACTGGCCCGCGAACTCGGCATCGACCCCTTCGAATTCCGCCGTCGCAATGTGGTGATCCCGGGCGACCGGTTCACCGCCGCCGAAATCGACGAGTCCGACCTGACCTTCGGTAGTTACGGCCTCGACCAGTGCCTCGACACCGCCCAGCGGGCGCTCCTGCGCGGCAACGGTGTCGCCGCGCCCGGACCGGATTGGCAGGTGGGGGAGGGCATGGCGGTGGCGATGATCGCGACCGTGCCCCCGCGCGGACATCATGCCGATGCCACGGCGAGCCTGCTGCCCGACGGCCGCTACGAAATCGGGGTCGGCACCGCGGAATTCGGCAACGGCACCACCACCGTCCACGCCCAGCTCGCGGCAACGGCGCTGGCCACCGCCGCCGAGCGAATCGTGATCCGTCAGTCCGACACCGACGTGGTCGGCCACGATACCGGCGCGTTCGGCTCCACCGGCACCATGGTCGCGGGCAAAGCCTCCTACGCGGCGGCGCTCGAACTGCACGCGATGATGTTGGCGAGGGCGGCGAAGGTGAGCGGTCACCCCGAACGCGACTGTCTGCTCGAAGCGAGCGGCGTGCGCTGCGGCGACGAACTGATCACCGCGGCGCAACTGCTCGCCGACGGCGAGCTCGTCGCCCACGGCAGCCACGCGGGCACCCCGCGCTCGGTGAGCTTCAATGTCCACGCGTTCCGGGTGGCGGTCCAGCCCTCGACCGGTGCGGTACAGATATTGCAGTCGGTCCAGGTCGCCGACGCGGGCACGGTGCTGAACCCCGTGCAGCTGCGTGGGCAGGTGGAAGGCGGCGTCGCCCAGGCGATCGGGACCGCGCTCTACGAGGACATGCGATCCGAGTCCGGCGTGGTGACCACGCGGACGCTGCGCCACTATCACGTTCCGCAGTTCGCCGATCTGCCCCGCACCGAGGTGTATTTCGCCGAAACCAGTGACGAACTGGGCCCGCTGGGTGCCAAATCGATGAGTGAGTCCCCCTACAACCCGGTGGCCCCCGCCCTGGCGAACGCGATCCGCGACGCCGTCGGTGTCCGCCCTTACCGACTACCGATGACCGCCGATCGTGTGTGGCGGGCCGTCAAGGAAGGAACCGCCGGGTGAATACTCGCCTGCCCGAACATATTCGAGCCCGCATCGACTCGGTGCTCGACTCCGTCGACGCCGAACTGCGCGTGCGCTACCCAGGAGCCGGTGACCGGGTCCAACCCGTGCACACCGCCTACGTGCCGGCCGACCGCGCCACCGCGCAGACCCCCGCCGAGTGGGGCGCCACCGCCTTGGAGCTACTGCATCGCCACGCCGACTTCCTCGTCGGTCTCGATGTCACCGGTTCGCTCCCGGTCGTGCGCCGTCGACTCACGGACCGGCCGGTGCAGGACATGCGCATCGACTTCGAGGACGGTTACGGGTTCCGGGCCGATGACGAGGAGGACGCGGCGGCGAAGGCGGCGGGCGAGGCGCTGGCGGCATGGGCCGACAAGCCCGGCGCACCGGTCTCGTTCGGTGTTCGGACGAAAGGTCTGGCCGCGAACGAACGTCGGCGCGCGTTGCGCACTCTCGAACTCGTCCTCGACGGGGCGGGCGGCGCACTGCCCGGATTCGTGTTCACGGTGCCCAAGATCCGCGCCGCGGAACAGGTGTCGGCGATCGTCGATCTGTGCACCGGACTCGAGCGCGGCCACGGCCTGCCCGAACGGTCGCTACGTTTCGAGCTCCAGATCGAGAGCCCGCAGGCGATTGTCGCCCCCGACGGCACCGCGCCCATCGTCAAGATGATCCACCTGGCCGACGGCCGCTGTAGCGCACTGCATTTCGGTACCTACGACTACACCGCCGCCTGCGGCATCGCGGCCACCGATCAGGCCCTCGACCATCCCGCCGCCGACTACGCCAAGTCGGTGATGCAGGTCGCCGCCGCGCAGACGGGGGTGTGGATCTGTGACGGCTCCACCCAGATCGTCCCCGACGTCGATCCCGAAGGCGCCATGGCCAACCACCACCGCCTGGTCGAGCGGGCCTTGCGCCGCGGCTACTACCAGGGCTGGGACATGCACCCCGGCCACCTGATCACCCGCTGGCTCGCCACCTACGACTTCTTCCGCGGCGCGCGCGAGGTGGCGGTGCCGCGCCTGATCGCCTACCTGGACCGGCGTGGCGGGGGTGTGATGGACGAGCCCGCGACCGCCGAAGCCTTGGCGAGCACCGTGCTGCGCGGCCTGCGTGCCGGTGCGTTCACCGAGGCCGAACTGCTCGCCGATGCGCCGGGTCTGACCGGCGAGGTTCTGCTCGATCTCGCCGCTCGACGGGTGCGCGCGACGTGATGAGCCCGGCACAAATAGCGGTATACCAGTAATATGGCACCCGACCCCAGGAGGCACCCGTGAGCCGATTCACCGGCAGCGACGATTTCACCCTGCTCCCTGATCTGGCCGTCCGCACCCTCGGCGGTTCCGTGATCTGGGCGAACGACGAATTCTTCGCGGAGAAGGAGAACCTGGTCAGCCCGGGTCCGTCGGAGTACCAGCCGGCGACGTTCGGCCACAAGGGCCAGGTCTACGACGGCTGGGAGACCCGCAGGCACCGCGGCAAGCCCGGCGACGATTCGGCCGTCGTGCGCCTCGGCGTGCCCGGCGTGATCCGTGGCGTCGTGGTCGACACCGCCTGGTTCAAGGGCAACTTCCCGCCCGAGGTATCGCTGTCGGCGCTGGCTGTCGAGGGCTACCCGCCTGCCGAGCAGATCGCGGCCCGCACCGACTGGGTGACCCTGCTCGACCGCGTGAAGGTCGGTGGTGACAGCCGCAACCCCTTCGCCATCGACAGCGAGAACCGCTGGACCCATGTGAAACTCACCATGCATCCGGACGGCGGCGTCGCCCGCCTGCGCGTGCACGGCGAAGGCCGCCCCGATCCCGCGCTGCTCGGCCTCGGCCCACTCGATCTCGCCGCGCTGGAGAACGGCGCCGTCGTGCTCGACTGCTCCAACCGGTTCTACAGCTCGCCCAACCAGCTGCTCTACCCCGGCCTGGCCAGGGAAATGGGCGACGGCTGGGAGACGGCACGCCGCCGCGACGACGGAAACGACTGGGTACGAATCCAGCTCGCGGGCCCGGGGGCGATCCGGCTGGCCGAGATCGACACTTCCTGCTTCCTCGGCAACAGCCCCGGCGCGGCCTCACTCACCGGATTCACCAGTGACGGAACCGAAGTCGAGCTCTTGCCGCGCACCGACCTGCTGCCCGACACCCGCCACCGGTTCGTGCTACAGCCCGCAGCCGCCTCCGTCGTGGAGGTACGCCTCGACATCTATCCCGACGGCGGCCTCGCGCGGCTGCGGCTCTACGGGGAGCTCGGATGAGCGCAGTATCACGCAGCGATTCCATGGGCGGTGGTGGCCGGGCGACGGGTGGGCGCGATGTTCGCGATTTCGTCGGGTACGGGCCGAATCCGCCCGACCCGCAATGGCCCGACGATGCGCAGATCGCCGTGCAGTTCGTACTGAATTATGAAGAGGGCGGGGAGAACAACGTCCTCGACGGTTCGCCGCATTCGGAGACCTTCCTCTCCGAGATGACGCCCGCCGATGCCTTCCCGAACCGGCACATGAGCATGGAATCGCTCTACGAATACGGTTCGCGCGCCGGGTTGTGGCGGGTGCTGCGCGCCTTCGAACGGCGGGACCTGCCGCTCACCGTCTTCGCGGTGGCGCGAGCCATGCAGCGCAATCCCGAAGCGGTGGCGGCCTTTTCCGAACTGGGCCACGAAATCGCCTGCCACGGCTTGCAATGGAAGTCCTATCAGCTGATCGATCGCGATATCGAACGCGCCGACATGGCCGAGGCGATCCGCATCCTCACCGAGCTCACCGGCTCCGCCCCGCTCGGCTGGTACACCGGCCGCGACTCCCCGAACACCCGCGAATTGGTCGTCGAACAGGGCGGTTTCGTCTACGACTCCGACTCCTACGCCGACGACCTGCCCTACTGGACCGAGGTGCGCGGCCAGAGCCACCTCGTGGTTCCGTACACCCTCGACACCAACGACATGCGCTTCGCCTCCCCGGCGGGCTTCGCCAACGGCGAGGAGTTCTACGCCCACCTGCGCGACGCCTTCGACGTCCTCTACCGCGAAGGGGCCGAGGACACCCCGAAAATGCTCTCCGTGGGCCTGCACTGCCGTATCGCGGGCCGTCCCGCCCGCACCGCCGCCCTGGAACGCTTCCTCGACCACGTCCAATCCCACGACCGGGTGTGGATAACCCGCCGCATCGACATCGCCGAGCACTGGCGCAAGGTGTATCCGGCGGGCGTCCGGCTCCTGGGCAACTGACGCGAAACGTCGACCCCTCTAAGGGGCCGACGTCGACTCGGTGTCTAGGCCAAACCGCAGCGTTCGATATTGCTCAGCGTGATCTGGCGATCGGATTCCTTGGCCTGCGGAACGCGGTTGTAGGCGCCCATGGAGTCCATGTAGTCGACGAACGTGTCCGCGATCTCCTCCGGCGTCGCATCCGGTTTCGCGGCGCGGACGTTGTCGACCAGGGTGCGCGTGGTCTCGCACTGCTCTTCCGGGGTGAAGATCGGCGGCGGCGGGTCGGCGTGCGCGAAAGCCGGTGCGAGCAGCAGCACGAAAGCGGCCAGGGCGGCGGATCGAATAATTCTCACTCCGGCGACTCTACGTATCGAAACAGCAACGGCCCCAAGCTACTCGGCGTAGCGCGGGGCCGTTGTCGTGCTCGTCGTCAGTCGAACAACGCGCTGACGAAGGGGAGGGAATCGACCAGGGAGGCGTTGACGGTGCCGTCGTGGTCGGTGGGATAGGTGCGGAAGGTGACGGGCTGGCCGTTGGCCTGGAGGAGCGCGGCGTAGCGGAGGGTTTCAGGGGTGACCACATCGGTGTCCCGCAGACCCTGGCCCAGGAAGAGGGGGCGGTCGAAGCCGGATTCGGGCAGGCCCATGTAGCGCGCGAGCAGGCCGTGGACGTCGGGGATCGACGACAGCGGGCGGGCGAACATGCTGCCGACCGAGGGCTTCGCCGCGGCCAGCTCGTCGCCCAGTGGGCCGATGCAGCCGGTTTGGGCGCGGGCGAGCCAGGCGCGGCCGGTGTCGGTGAGCAGGCCGTCGATATCCAGGTCGGGGTAGGTGGTGCGCAGGCCGCTGAGGATGTAGAGGACGTACGCGGTGAGGTGCGAGCTCAGGGCGATCGGGGGCACGCCGGGGCCGATGAGCCCGATGACGTCCTCGATGTAGGCGGGCACGCCGGTGCCGACCGCGCCGCGGTAGTCCAGGCCGGTGCCGCCGAATTCGGTGGCGTAGCGAGCGGTGAACACCGCGGCGCCGGCGCCCTGGGACTGGCCGACCACGGCCCACTTGTTCGACAGGGACGCGTACTGCTCGGTCGCGGCCTTGACCCCGTCGACCACGTTGTGCGCTTCGGCGATGCCGTTCAGATAGGGATGTTCGCCGGGTCCGCCCAGGCCCGCGTAGTCGGCGGCCACGATCGCGTAGCCCTGCTTCAACCAGGTGCCGAGGTAGGCCCGGTCCCGCTCGACCGCGGCGGGCCCGGCCACGCTGTAGGCGCAGTCGTCGCCGAGTCCGACGGTGCCGTGTGCCCACGCGATCACCGGCCAGCCGCCCTGCGGGGCTTCGCCCGCGGGGAAGTACACGGCCGCGCTGGTGGTGGTCGGCTGGTCGCCCGCGGTGGTCGAGCGGTAGAGCAGGCGCTCGGCGCGGGCCGATCCGGGCAGGGTGGCCGCGGGGGACAGTGACTCGACGCCGACGACGGTGCCTGCCGCCTCGGCCGGTTGCGCGCTCGCCACCGGCGCCAGGCTCAGCGCCGCCGCCAACGCGGTCAGCGTTGCCGCCGCGATCCTCGGAATCCTCATGGGCTCACTCTTTCGCCTCGGCGGATGAGTGTCCACTTCTGGGGGGCGATGGGATCGATACCCGCGTCGTGACCGAATCGAGTGACGACACGCACATCATTCGTGTCCGGCGTGGTGTGTGAAACGACTCACAGACTGCCAGGCTCGGGAGTGTCGGCGCGTGCCCACCTGATGATCGCTAACAGTACGAGCGTTATGCTAAAACTCCAGGTCAGCGCTACTCGCTGGTAGGCGGAGTCCTTGCAATCGGCCCGCTAATTTCGCAAAGTTAGCAAACGCGTCGGCAAAACTAGCTGAGATTCACACAACCAACAGGTAGACGGCTATTTCTGGGTGTGCCATTGTTTGGAAGTACACCCCTTGGGCCCTAGTAAGTCCTAGCAAGCCTGCAAATTGCTCCAGCAGTACGAGATGTGCAACCGAAAGCGTTCAGCCACCGGTTGATTCGCACGCCGACTGCGTGGAGCACCGACCACACGAGGAAGTGGAGTCAAGAGATGTCTCTCCCCGGCACCCCGAAGACCGCAGCGGAAATCCAGCAGGATTGGGACACCAACCCGCGTTGGAAGGGCCTGACCCGCACCTACTCCGCCGAGCAGGTTTCCAAGCTGCAGGGCAACGTCGTCGAGGAGCACACCCTCGCCCGTCGCGGTTCGGAGATCCTGTGGGACCTCGTGAACAACGAGGACTACATCAACTCGCTGGGCGCCCTCACCGGCAACCAGGCCGTGCAGCAGGTTCGCGCCGGCCTGAAGGCCATCTACCTGTCCGGTTGGCAGGTCGCCGGTGACGCCAACCTGTCCGGCCACACCTACCCGGACCAGTCGCTGTACCCGGCGAACTCGGTTCCCGCGGTGGTGCGTCGCATCAACAACGCCCTGTCGCGCGCCGACGAGATCTCCAAGGTCGAGGGCGACGAGTCGGTCAAGAACTGGCTGGCCCCGATCGTGGCCGACGCCGAGGCCGGCTTCGGTGGCGCCCTGAACGCCTACGAGCTGCAGAAGGCCATGATCGTGGCCGGTGCCGCCGGTGTCCACTGGGAAGACCAGCTGGCTTCGGAGAAGAAGTGCGGCCACCTCGGTGGCAAGGTGCTGATCCCCACCCAGCAGCACATCCGCACCCTGACCTCCGCGCGTCTGGCCGCCGACGTCGCCGACGTGCCGTCGGTGATCATCGCCCGCACCGACGCCGAGGCCGCCACCCTCATCACCTCCGATGTGGACGAGCGCGACCGTGAGTTCCTGGACGGCACCCGTACCGCCGAGGGCTTCTTCGGTGTGAAGAACGGCATCGAGCCCTGCATCGCGCGTGCCAAGGCCTACGCCCCGTTCGCCGACCTCATCTGGATGGAGACCGGTATCCCGGATCTCGAGGTCGCGCGCAAGTTCGCCGAGTCGGTTCGCAGCGAGTTCCCGGACCAGCTGCTGGCCTACAACTGCTCGCCTTCGTTCAACTGGAAGGCGCACCTGGACGACGCGACCATCGCGAAGTTCCAGCGTGAGCTCGGCGCGATGGGCTTCAAGTTCCAGTTCATCACCCTGGCGGGCTTCCACTCGCTCAACTACGGCATGTTCGACCTGGCGCACGGCTACGCCCGCGAGGGCATGACCGCGTTCGTCGACCTGCAGGAGCGCGAGTTCAAGGCCGCTGCCGAGCGTGGCTTCACCGCCATCAAGCACCAGCGTGAGGTCGGTGCCGGCTACTTCGACACCATCGCCACCACCGTCGACCCCAACACGTCGACCGCCGCCCTGAAGGGCTCCACCGAAGAGGGTCAGTTCCACTGATCCCCCTCGGAGTTGCTTTGACCGGCAACGCCTTCCCTCTACTCCGGTAGGGGTGTACGCCCTCCCTCGCCGATCAGCCCTCGGTGAGGGAGGGCATCCCTATACTTTGGTCGCTATGACCTCCCCAGCCACCCCACAGCCAGACACACAGCAGGAGCGGGACGTGAGCAGCAGCGAGAAGATTCAGCGCGTTGGCATCATCGGCGCCGGACAGATGGGCGCGGGCATCGCGGAGGTGTGCGCACGCGCGCACGTCGACGTCCTCGTCTACGAGACCACCCGTGAACTCGCCGCCGCGGGCCGTGCCCGGATCCTGCGTTCGCTGGACCGTGGCGTGAGCAGCGGCAAGATCACCGAGCGCGAGCGCGAGCAGGCCGCATGGCGGCTGCGCTTCACCTCCGATCTCAGCGACTTCGCCGACCGTCAGCTGGTGGTCGAGGCCGTTGTCGAGAACGAAGAGGTCAAGACGGCCATCTTCAGCGAGCTGGACAAGGTCGTCACCGACCCCGACGCCGTGCTCGCCTCCAACACCTCCTCGATCCCGATCATGAAGATCGCCGTCGCCACCGCGAACCCCGAGCGCGTGGTCGGTCTGCACTTCTTCAACCCGGTGCCGGTGCTGCCGCTGGTCGAGCTGGTCACCACGCTCAAGACCAGCGAGCCGGTCGCCAAGCGCGCCGAGCAGTTCGCCGCCGAGATCCTCGGCAAGCAGATCGTGCGCTCGGCGGACCGCTCCGGTTTCGTCGTCAACGCGCTGCTGGTGCCGTACCTGCTCTCGGCCATCCGAATGGTCGAGTCGGGCTTCGCCACCAAGGACGACGTCGACAAGGCGATGGTGCTCGGCTGTGCCCACCCGATGGGGCCGCTGGCGCTGACCGACCTCGTCGGCCTCGACACCGTGAAGTCCATCGCGGACTCGATGTACTCGGAGTTCAAGGAGCCGCTGTACTCCGCCCCGCCGCTGCTGATGCGCATGGTGGAGGCCGGCCTGCTCGGTAAGAAGACCGGAGCCGGGTTCTACCAGTACGGCAAATAGGGGACTCGTCCGAACAGCCCGGATTCGGGCTGTTCGGTAGGGACGCATCAGGTTTACCCGCTCGGGGTCGTCTGGTGGCTGTGTTCATTGGAGCGCTGGCGCGCTCGAGCGGGGCCCTTCGGGCCCCTGATCTTCCCTCCCTACGGGTACTCCTTCGTCGCACCCTTCGGTCAGTCCAGATCAGGGCGGGCCCCTAGAGAGACTTACAAAAGGCGCTCAGGTGCTCGGGGTTTGCGGGGGGAGCGGCGCGGGGGCGTTCTTGCGGCTTAAGCTGCTGTTGCCGGACGTGCTTGCTTGCCCGGTGCTATGTCTCGAGCGCAGCGTGTGATCGAAAGGGAGTATCGGCGGTCATGGTCAACGTCACCGATGGATTCGGGTCGAGCGTTCTCGGATACCCGAGGATCGGTCCGCACCGAGAGCTCAAGCGTGCGCTCGAGTCGTATTGGCGCGGATCGCTCGAACGCGAGGAACTGCTCACGGTAGGACGCGATATCCAGGAGCGTCAGTTCAACGAACTGGCCGCGACCGGACTCACGCAGGTGCCGGGCAACACCTTCTCCTTCTACGATCACATCCTCGACAACGCGCTGCTGTTCGGCGCTGTGCCCTCGCGTTTCAAGGAGTTCGAGGCCGGGCTCGACCCGCTCGACTTCTACTTCCTGATGGCGCGCGGCAACCCGGACACCCCGCCGCTCGAGCTGGTGCGTTTCTTCGGCACCAACTACCACTACCGCCAGCCCGAACTCGACGCCGACACCACGTTCTCGCTGCATCCGCAGGCCCTGCTCGACGAGTGGGACCGGGCTGCCGCCCGCGGGATCGAGCTGCGTCCGGTGGTCCTCGGACCGGTGTCGTTGCTGCTGCTGTCGAAGGCCGGGCATGTGCCGGGCGAGGCCGAGTTCGACACGTTGAGCCTGCTCGATCAGCTGCTGCCGTTCTACGAAGAGCTGTTCGAGATCCTCGCCAAGCGCGGGTCGACCTGCGTGCAGCTCGACGAGCCCTGCTTCACCGGCGAGCGCACGCCCGCCGAGCTCGCCGCGTTCGAGAAGGCCTACAACCAGCTGGCGAAGGCGCCGCTGCGTCCGCGCATCCTGGTCACCGGGCAGTACGGCGACTTCGGCGAGGCGCTGCGGATTCTGGCCGCGAGCAATGTCGAGGCCATCGGACTCGATCTGGCCTCCTACCGGATGCAGCCGGAGGAACTGGCGGCGATCCCGGGGATCCGGCGCAAGCGGATCTACGCGGGTGTCATCAGTGGCCAGAACGTGTGGCGGGCCGACCGTTTCGTCACGTTGAGCTACCTCAACGCGATCGCCGAGGTGTGCCCGGATCTGGTGGTGTCGACCGGCACCACGCTGCTGCACGTGCCCTACGACGTGCTCGCCGAGTACGACATCGAAGGCAATGTCGCCGACCGGCTCGCCTTCGCGAAACAGAAGGTGGGCGAGGTCGTCTCACTCGCCAAGGCACTCACCGAGGGCCCGTCGGAGAACTGGCGCAAGCGGCCGACCGAGGTGCACTTCAAGCAGAAGCACGCGGTGCGCCAGCGGGTGTACGCCGTGACGCCCGAGATGCGTGAACGCGCGCCCTACGACGAGCGCGCGGCCGCGCAGCAGGAGCGGTTGAACCTGCCGTTGGTGCCCGCCACCACGCTCGGTTCGTTCCCGCAGAGCGGCAAGCTGCGCCAGGCCCGCCACGAGGTGGCCTCGGGCCGGCTGTCCGACGACGACTACCGCAAGCAGGTCGAGGCCGAGATCGAGGCCACGATCCGGCTCCAGGAAGACATCGGCCTCGACGTGTTCGTGCACGGTGAGCACGAACGCAACGACATGATCCAGTTCTTCGCCGAGCAGCTCGACGGTTTCGCCACCACCCGCTTCGGCTGGGTGCAGGTGTACGGCTCGCGCTGTGTGCGACCGCCGATCGTCTACGGCGACGTGGCACGGCCGGCACCGATGTCGGTGGAGTGGACCACCTACGCGCAGTCGCTGACCGACAAACCGGTGAAGGGCATGGTCACCGGGCCGGTCACGATGCTGGCGCGTTCGTTCGTCCGCCAGGATCAGCCGCTCTACGAGACGGCCGACCAGGTGGCACTCGCCATCCGCGACGAAGTGGTCGACCTGGAGAAGGCCGGGATCGCGATCATCCAGGTCGACGAACCCGCCATCCGTGAGCTGCTCCCCGCCCGCCCGCACGGCCGTGAGGAGTACCTGCGCTGGGCGGTCGGCGCGTTCAAGCTGGCCACCTCCGGCGTGCGTTCCGACACCCAGATCCACACCCACATCGGCTATTCCGGCCGCACCGAGGTGGTCGACGCGATCGATCAGCTCGACGCCGACGTCACCGCCATCGTGGCGACCCGCTCGATCGAATGGGTCATCGAGGCGCTCACCGAGGACCTGTCCTCGGGCCACGGCCTCACCCACGGCGTCGGCCCCGGCGTGTACGAGAGCCGCTCGGCCCGCATCCCCGATATCGACGAGTTCGACGAGCTGCTCACCCAGGCCGCGAATGCCGTGACCCCGCAACGGTTGTGGGCCAACCCCGACGGCGGCCTCAAGACCCGCCATTACTGGCAGCTGGAGCCGTCGTTGCGCAACATGGTGGCCGCGGCTCGCCGGGTCCGCCGCCGCGCGTTGGCCGCGCAGGAGGCTGCCGCGACCGAGAAGTAAGCGAACAAAGCAAAAAGGGCGCACCGGGTTTCGGTGCGCCTTTTTTGTTGCCGGATGGTCCCTACGCCCAGCACCGGGTTTATTACGGTACGTACTGTACCGTTGTGGTATGACTGTGATGACCTGGCCGGATTCCTTACGTGTAGCGCAGGTTCGGATCGCGCGCCCGACGGATCGGCTCGACGAGGTGGTGCGCTTCTATGTCGACGGGCTCGGGCTGCGCGAGCTGTACCGGTTCGAGAACCATGCCGGATACGACGGGGTAATGGTCGGTTTGCCCGGCGCCGATTACCACCTCGAGTTCACCAGTCATGTCGACGGCAGCCCGGGTGCGGCGCCCAGCGCGGAGAACCTGCTGGTGCTCTATTTCGACGGTGCGGCGCCGATGTTCGACGTGGTGGAGCGGCTCGGTGAGTTCGGGGTCGAGCCGGTGCCCGCGCAGAATCCGTACTGGGCGGCCAACGGCGGTATGGCATTTCCCGATCCGGATGGGTGGATCGTCATGCTCGTGCCACGGCCGGTCTTCTGATGCCCGGACGCGCGCGCGAGGACCGGATCGATGTCGCGGTGCTGGCCGCCACCCGGCAGCTGCTCGACGACAACGGCTACGCCGAACTGTCGATCGGTGCGGTGGCGACCAGGTCGGGCATCCATCGCCCGGCGATCTACCGGCGCTGGCCGTCCAAGCGGCATCTGGTCGTCGCGGTGGTCGCCGATCTGCTCGGTGTCCGGCCGACGGACGACACCGGCGATCTGCGCGCAGATCTCACCGCGGCCCTGCGCGGCCTCGTCGCCGCGCTGCGCGACACCCCACTAGATCGGGTGCTGCCCGCGCTGGTGGCAGACCTGACGAACGACCCTGAACTGCGCGCGCACTTCCTGTCCACGGTCTTCGAGCCACGCAGGGAAACCACCGCGAACGCCCTGCGCTCGGCGATGAGGCGCGGCGAGGTCGATCCGGACATAGATCTCGACTTCGTCCTCGACACGGTCGCGGCGACGATCTACTTCCGCGCACTCTTCGGTCATCTGCCGTTGGACGACGCACTCGTCGATGCCTCGGTGAACGCCGTCCTGCGCCTGGTGCGCCCGCTCGATAGCTGAGGGCGCCAGCACCTCGACTGATACTCGAACCGTTCGATGAGGTCGGGCCGCGGGCTGTGCCTGGGGTCAGGTTCTGGTGATCGGGGGGAGGACGTAGGTCTGGTCGAGGACCGGTGGCTGGGGCTCGTACATGCGCAGGCAGGGGCGGAAGTCGCCTTCCGGGGCGGGGAGCCAGTTGGCGCGGGCCTTGGGGTCGGTGGGCTCGGCGTGGCTGATGGTGATCGTGAGGGCGCCGTTGTCGTCGTAGACGAGGCCGGGGGTGCGGTCGCCGATCGAGTAGCGGTCGATCGGGTTGGCGCAGAGGTAGAAGTCCGGGGTCGAGTACATGGTGACCGACCAGAAGGCGCTCACCGGCGGGGTGGGGTCCAGGCGCAGGGTGTAGGTGTTCGCGCCGGTCAACTGCCCGCCGGTGCTGTCGGTGTAGATCATCGCGTAGGCGGCCTCGTAGGCGTGGTTGCCCCAGAGTCCGGCCTTGGCGGCTACGGCGCGCGCGATGATGCGCTGTTCGGGGTCGGTGATCTTGAAGTTCTCGTCGTCGAGCGTGCCGACCTCGAAGAAGTCGATGTTGTAGTCGAAGAGGTGCAGTGTCGACTGCCAGCCGTTCTCCCCGGCGCCTGCCCCGCCCTTCGTCGCGTTGCTCAGTTCTTCCTGGCCCTCACCCAATCCGGCGCGCAGCGCGGATGCTCGATCAGGGTCGAGGGACGGGTAGGGCGAGGTGCCCGCTGTCGTCAGGCCGATCGGCGCGAACGATTCCTGGAGCGCGAGATCGCGCTTCGCGGGAGGAAAGGCCTGCGACCAGACACGGACCTTCTCGAGGAACATCAGATCCGGGGCGACCGTCGGATCCGGTGACGGAAGTCCCGTCGGCTGTGCGCCGCGGTCGGCGGGTGTCAAGGTCAGTGCGTCCTGCAGGGCGTGCACGGCGGGGAGGTCGTCCGCGCCGGCGCAGGCCCATCGACCGGCGATCACGCCGACAACGGTGGGGAAATGGATGACCGTCGTGTCGTCAGGGGCAGTACCGGTCCATCCCGGTGGTACGAGGAGGTAGTCACCCGCGCGGTTTCCGGTGGCCCGGGTGCCGACGTAGGCGAAGTTGTCGGTCCAGGCGTCGATGAACTGCATGACGTAGTACCGATCGCCGGCATCAGGCACGTGGAAGGTTATCGGGCCGACTGAAAGGTCGATCAGGGCGATCGAATACACGGTGTCGTTGTTGACCGAGACGAAGGTCGCCGAGGCGTCGGCGAGGGTGCGGGCATGGGAGAAGTCGTTGAACGGCGTCGCGGGGATGCCGCCGATGCCCTCGCGGAGCAATCGCTCGATCGAATCGAGGTTGAAGACCAGGGGGAATCCGTACAGATAGGCCTGTGCGGTCAATGCGGGGACGTTCTGATCCGGCATGTGCGCTCCTCGTCCTGGCGTCCACGTCGCGCGACCGTCGTCGGACCGCGCGACACCAGCATCCGCTGATGCGCGACCGGCGCACATCGCCCGGACCGGGTGAGATCGTCGCGTGCCGGTCGGTGGTGGAGCGCGTCAGGCGCGGATCATGGCGCGGGCACCCGCCGTGAGCTCGGCCGCGGAGGGGGCGTTGTCCGGGTCGATCAGCCATTGCAGGAGCAGGCCGCCGATCATCGTCTGCAGGATCGCGCCGACATTGTTGTCGCCGTCGCCGAAGGCATCGGTCAGGCCGCGGCGGGCTCGTCCCTGCGCGTCGGCGAGTTCGGCGCGCAGTTCGGGGGAGTGCAGTGCCTGGTTCAGGCTTTCGGCGTTGGCGTGCCACAGTGGCGCGTTCTCGACGAACGAGGTGATCAGGCTGTGCCAGAACGCTTCGAGGCGGGCGGTGGGATCGGTCGGGTCGTCGGCGGGTAGCGCGTCGAGGATCTGCGTCACCGCGGTCGCGCTGGATTCCAGCATCGCCTGTTGGAGCAGCTTGTCGCGGGTGCCGAAGTGGTAGTTGATGGCCGCGAGGTTGGTGCCGGAGGCGGCGACGATGTCGCGCACGGTGGTGCGGGCATAGCCGCGTTCGGCCAGGCATTGCTTGGCGGCTTCCAGGAGATCTTCGCGCGTTCCCACTCGCGCACGATAGCAAGTCGCGCATACATCTGTTTGTGACATCAGTTTCAAACAAACGTCAGTGACAAGTGTATGAAACAGATGTATGTTCTCGACCATGACCTCTCGGCGACGTATCTCCCCGTTCGAATCCAGCTACTTCGGCACCGGCACGACCATCGGCAGCGTCCCGACCGGCGGGATGCCGCTGTTCCTCGGCACCACCGTGCACGGCGAGCTGGACCCCGCGATCCTGCGCACGGTGCTCGACGAGCTCGCCGCGGCGCATCCGCTGCTGCGCAGCCGGGTGGTGACCGAGGACGGTGTGGGCTATTTCGTCCGCGACGACGCGTTCCGGCCTCGGCTGGACCTGGTCGAAGGTGGGGAGGCCGAATATCTGGCGCTGGTCAACGGCCCGCGGGACTGGAGCGACGGGCTGTTCCGCGCATACCTGCTGCGTGCGGGCCTGCGTCAGCAGATCGTGTTGGTCATCCATCACGGAATCTCCGATGGCAGATCAGGATTCGCGCTGCTCGGACAGCTGTGGCGGCACTACACGGCGCACGTGACGGATAAGTCTGTGCCGGAAGTGGATTCGGATCAGTCGATGCCCGAGGCCATGGATACCCGCTTGGCCGACGTGGTTTCGTTCGCGGCGGCTGAAGCGTGGTTGGCCGAGGTCAGGGCGGGCGCGGCGACGATGAACCCCGAGGACGCGCCTCGAACACTGCCCCGCGACGGCACCGGCACCGACCGGCTCGGCCGATTCGCGATGCAGCGCATCGAACTGACCGCCGAGGAGACCGCCGAACTGGTGGCAGCGGCGCGCTCCCACGGTCTTTCGGTGAACAGCGTGCTCACCGGTGCGGTGCTGGCGGCCGTCAGAACCCGGTTCCCCGAATCGGGCAGCGTGCCGCTGTTCTGTGGCTACGCGGCCGACGTCCGCGCGGAATTCGACCCGCCGGTGCCCGTCGACACGATCGTCAACTACGCCTCGGGCGGCGGCACGCTGGTCCTGGCGACCGGCGAGACCACTCAGCTCGAACTCGCTCGTTCGGTCGACACCGGCCTGCGCGCCGGCCTGGACCGTCGCGAACCCGCGCTCTTCCCGCTCGCCACCCAGCTCGTGAACGACGACGTCACCGCCGCCCTCCTCACCGCGCCGCCGACCTTCGCGCTCTCCAACATCGGCCGCGTCCGACCCCATGCGATCCCCGGCCACATCGCGTTCGTCCGCGACGACATCTACGCCATGGGTCCCGCCATGCCCCCGAAACTCACCGCCTTCACCATCGCGGGCCGCCTCACCCTCCAACTCGAATACGACACCACCCTCTACAGCCGCCCCCAGATGGAAAAGCTCCGCCTCACCCTCATCGAACTGCTGCACACGCTCGAGTGACGTCGTTCTCAGCGGCCACGGGTCAGTTGGGTGTTCCGTAGGCCAGGACTACGTCGACGATTCGGGTGGTGCCGTGGGGGGAGGTCACCTCGAGCCGGATGGAGTCAGCGGGCTTGCGGGTGTTGATGGCCGCGCTCAGTGCCTTGGCGGTGGTGATCGAGGTGCCGTCGACCGCGGTGATCACGTCGCCGATGTTGATCCCGGCTTCGCGAGCGGGTTGGCCGTAGAACGCCCAGCTCACCTGGGCACCTGCCGGTCTGGCATCGATCACCTGCACGCCGAGGGTGGCGGTCGGGCCGATGTGGACGGTGTCGGTGGGCGTGCCCGAACGGATCTGCGCCACGATCCGCAGGGCGGTGTCGATGGGGACCGCGTAGCCGTTGGCCGGTTTGCCCTTGGCTCGGGAATCCTCGCCCGACGCCGCCGTGATCACCCCGACCACCGCACCGGACGCGTCGGCCAGCGCGCCGCCGGACTGCCCGCCCATCACCGGTGCGGCGACCTCCACCATCCCGTTCAATGCCTTGCGAGTGAGGTCGGCGGAGTTCATGGCGACGATCGTGGCGTCCAGATCGGTGATCGGACCGGCGACCGCCGTCGGCTCGCCGCCGTCGCCACCCGCATCACCGATCGCCAGCACGTCCTGGCTGATCCGCAGATCAGCCGAGGTGCCGAGGCGCGCGGTCGGCAGGTCCGTGGCCCCGCCCAGCGACAGCAGCGCGATATCGGCGCCGGAGTCGTAGCCCAGGACGGTGGCCTCGTAGACGAGACCGTTGGCGATATCGGTGACGGTCAGCGCCTCGGCGCCTTTGATCACGTGATGGCTGGTGAGGATCTGCCCGTCGGGGGTGAGCACGATCCCCGACCCGGCCGCTCCGATCCCCAAACCGGCCGCGTCGACATCGATATTGACCAGCGCCGATCCCACCTGCCCGGCGACCAGCGCGGGATCCAGCGGCACCAGCACGGGCGCCTGTGCCTGCGCCACGAACTCCGGCTCGACCACGGCGATCTCCCCGCGATACCCGAGGAACGCGCACACCCCGAGCAGCGCCGCCATCATCGTCACCAGCACTCGTCCGACACGCTTCACAGCACATGTCCTCTCTCGCGAGCCGACCAGTCCATTGTGACCCGTTTTCGGCGTCCGCTGGTCTCGATACGGACGCGGTGGGTTGGCAAAGACACGCATGCGGCTGTAGGCATGTAGCCATGAGCACCGCTGCCGCCTACGCCAAGCCCTCTCCCGACGGGGCCTTCGAGAAGGTCACGATCGAACGTCGCGAAGTCGGTCCCGACGATGTGCTGATCGATATCAAATACGCCGGTATCTGCCATTCCGATATCCACACCGCGCGTGACGAGTGGGGTGGCGCGCAGTATCCGTGCGTGCCCGGTCACGAGATCGCGGGCATCGTCGCCGCCGTCGGCTCGTCGGTGCACAAGTACCAGGTGGGCGATCGGGTCGGCGTCGGCTGCCTGGTGAACTCGTGCGGCAAGTGCGTGCCGTGCCTGGCGGGTGAGGAGCAGTACTGCACCAACGGCCCCACCTGGACCTACAACTCGAGGGTGCCCGAGTCCGCGCAGCCCGGCGGCTACACGATGGGCGGCTACTCCACTCAGATCGTGGTCGACGAGAGCTTCGTCGTCGCGATTCCCGAGGGCATCGGCCTCGATGTCGCCGCGCCGCTGCTGTGCGCGGGCATCACGCTGTTCTCACCGCTGAAGCACTGGAACGCGGGGCCGGGTAAGAAGGTCGCGATCATCGGGATGGGCGGGCTCGGGCACGTCGGCGTGAAGATCGCCGCGGCGCTGGGCGCGGAGGTGACGGTGCTCAGCCAGTCGTTGCGCAAGCGTGACGACGGCCTGCGTATGGGCGCTCACCACTACTACGCCACCAGCGACAAGGAAACCTTCCGTCAGCTGCGCGGCCAGTTCGACCTGATCATCAACACGGTGTCGGCCGACCTGCCCATCGACAGCTACCTGCGCCTGCTCGCCCTCGACGGCACGCTCGTCATCCTCGGCCTGCCGGAGCACCCGATGAGTGTCACCGGGCGCAACCTCGCCGGTTTCCGCCGGTCGCTGGCCGGTTCGATGATCGGTGGCGTCGCGCAGACCCAGGAGATGCTGAATTTCTGTGCCTCGCACGGCATCGGCGCGGAGATCGAACTGATCTCCGCCGACGAGATCGACTCCGCGTACGACCGCGTGGTCGCCAGCGATGTGCAGTACCGGTTCGTGATCGACACAGCCACCGTGTGAGGCGAGCGCGCCGACAGGCTGTCGGCGCACGTCCTGGGTACCGTGACATTCGTGGTTGCCCAGGACGAATCCGCTGAACCCGCCGCGCAGTCCGTCGACGTGAGCGCCCTGCCCGCCTTCTGGTCGGTGCGTACGCCGCCGCGCTGGCTGCCGCGGGCACTGCTGTACGCCGTGCTCGCGGTCGCCGGGTTGATCGCGGCGTTCTGGGTGCTCGGCAAGATGCAGGGCCTGCTCACGGTGCTGCTGGTGTCGATCTTTTTGGCGTTCGCGATCGAACCCGCGGTGAATTGGCTTGCCGCGCGCGGTGTTCGGCGCGGGGCGGGCACCGGCGCGGTGTTCCTGGTGGTGCTGGTGGTGATCGTCGCGTTCGTGTGGACGCTGGGCGCGCTGCTGGTCAACCAGGTGACCATGCTGGTGACCAACGCCCCGGACTACGTCCAGGATCTGGTCGACTGGGTCAATTCGACCTTCCACCAGGATATTTCGGGCGACGATCTGACCAAGTACGCCTCGGAGTGGAGTTCCACCATCGAGAAGTACCTGGTCGGTCTGGCCGGAAATGTCTGGGGCATCGGCACTGTCGCGATCGGCGCGCTGTTCCAGCTGCTCGGCGTGCTGCTGTTCACGTTCTACTTCGCCGCCGACGGACCGCGTTTCCGCACCTGGGTGTGTTCGCTGCTGCCGCCGAAACAGCAGAAGCATGTGCTGCGGGCCTGGGACATCGCGGTCGAGAAGACCGGGGGCTACATCTATTCGCGCGCACTGCTTGCCCTGTGCTCGGCGATCGCGCACTACGTCGCGTTGCGGGTGCTCGATGTGCCGTCGGCGTTCGCCCTGGCATTGTGGGTCGGCGTTGTCTCCCAGTTTATTCCGACCGTCGGCACCTATATGGCCGGCGCGCTACCGGTACTGGTGGCGTTGGTGCACGACCCGATCACGGCGCTGTGGATTCTGCTGTTCATCATCGCCTATCAGCAGTTCGAGAACTATGTTCTGCAGCCGCGCATCACCGCGACCACCCTGGACATGCATCCGGCGGTGGCCTTCGGGGCGGTGATCGCGGGCGCCGCGTTACTCGGTCCGACCGGCGCCCTGCTCGCCATCCCCGTCACCGCCACGCTGCAAGGTTTCGCGGGTGCCTACGTGCGGCGCTACGAAGTCACCGAAGAGGCCGACGCGCCACCGGCCAAGAAGAAGAAACGCAAGAAAGCCGAGACCGAAGCCGCATCCACCGACGAATAGGCAGCTCATGGCGATCCTGTTGTCCCTGGTGTCGATGTTGTCGACGCTGCTCGGCGGCTTCGTCGCCATGCGGATCGGCGACCGCAAGCACCTGGTTCTCGGGCTGGCCGCCGGGGTGATGTTCGGTGTGGTCGCGTTCGACCTGATCCCCGAGGCGCTCGAACAGTCCGACGGCATGTTCCGGGGCATTCCGTATGTGTTGATCGCCGCGGTCCTCGGCTTCCTCAGCCTGCACGTGATCGAGCGCGCGGTCGCCGTCCACCGTGGCCACGAGCAGGAATTCGGTACGCACAAGCACGGTTTCGAGTCGGTCGGCCTGCTCGCGGCGGGCGGCTTGATCTTCCACAGCACCCTGGACGGTTTCGGCATCGGCCTCGGCTACCAGGCAGGCGCGGCGGTCGGCCTGTCCGTGGCGATCGCCGTGATCTGCCACGACTTCGCCGACGGTTTCAACACTTTCACCATCCCCACCGTCTACGGCAACGCCCGCAAACGCGCCCTCACCCTGCTGGCCCTCGACGCCATCGCGCCCGTCGTGGGCGCCGTCCTGGGCACCCTGATCCACGTCCCCGAGAACTGGATCGGCCTCTACATGGGCTACTTCGCCGGTTTCCTCCTCTACCTCGCCACCGCCGACATCCTTCCCGAGGCCCACGCGGGCCACCCCTCCCGGCTGACCCTGCTGTGCACCCTGTTCGGCGTAGCCGCCATGTTCGCCGTCGCCGCCTTCAGCCACTGAGCAACATGAGCGCGGCCTGATCGGTCGTGGGGTGTGGCGGCGGTAGCGTTCGGCGGATGGACACGCTGAACTCGGTGATCGTCGACGTCAATGATGTGTTCTGGAACTGGCTGCTGATTCCGCTGGTCGTGGCGGCGGGGGTGTACTTCACCGTGCGCAGCGGGGTGGTACAGCTGCGGATGCTGCCGGAGATGTTCCGGGTGGTGGCCGAGAAGGGGCCGACGGCGGCGGATGGGAAGAAGGCGGTGTCGGCCTTCGGGGCGTTCAGTATTTCGGCGGCGGCTCGGGTGGGCACGGGCAACATCGCGGGGGTCGCGACCGCGATCAGTGTCGGTGGGCCGGGGGCGGTGTTCTGGATGTGGGCGATGGCTACGGTCGGGGCCGCGTCGGCGTTCGTGGAATCGACGCTCGCCCAGCTCTACAAGCGGCGGGAGAGCGAGCCGGGCACCTTCCGCGGCGGTCCGGCGTACTACATGGAGTACGGGCTGCGCCGTCGGTGGCAGGGGCTGACCTTCGCGGTGATCATCACCGTGACCTTCGGGTTCGTGTTCAACGCGGTGCAGTCCAACACCATCGTGGCCACCGGGCGGGCGTCGCTGTCGGCGCTGGACGGTGACTGGTTCGCGCCGCTGGTCGGGCTCTGCCTGATCACGTTGCTCGGGGTGGTGATCTTCGGAGGGGTGCGCCGGATCAGCCACATCACCGAGGTGCTGGTTCCGGTGATGGCGGTGGTGTACCTGCTGCTCGGCATCGCGGTGGTGGCGCTGAACATCACCGACCTGCCGCGGGTGCTCGCCGATATCGTCGGCGGGGCGTTCGGGCTGCGTGAGGTGGTCGGCGGCGGAATCGGGACCGCGCTCGCGCAGGGCATCCGGCGCGGCATGTTCTCCAACGAGGCCGGACTCGGGTCCTCGCCCAATGCCGCTGCGGCGGCCGATGTCTCGCATCCGGTGAAGCAGGGATTGGTCCAATCGCTCGGCGTCTACTTCGACACCCTGCTGATCTGCTCGATCACCGCGTTCATCATCCTGACCAGCGACCCTGATCTGTCCGAGCGGCGCAGCGCCGACCTGACCCAGAGCGCGCTGCAGGCGTCGCTGGGCACCTGGGCCGGGCACGTGCTCACCGCGGTGGTGTTCCTGCTCGCGTTCAGCTCGATGATCGGCAACTTCTACTACGGTCGCGCCAATATCGAATTCATCACCACCCGTCCCCAGGTGCTCACCGCGTTCCGAATCCTGGTGCTGGTGGCGGTCTTCGGCGGCGCGCTCGGTTCGGTGAGCCTGATCTGGAACCTGGCCGATGTGTTCATGGGCGTGATGGCGCTGGTCAACCTGGCCGCGATCATCCCGCTCGGCGTCGTCGCGTTCCGCCTGCTCGCCGACTATCGCGCTCAGCGCGGTGCGGGTGCGGACCCCGTGTATGTGCACAGTGCCGACATCGCCGACCCGGCGGGCGTGCAGTGCTGGCAGGCAACGATTGCGTCGAGCTTGCCCGGCAAACCCGCCCATTAGTGGTAGGCATGGGAAATGGCGAAACAGTGGACCGAAACGGCCGATATCGCGCTGCGCGCCGACGGTCAGCGCGTCGCTGATCTGGACACCTCGAGCACGCCGGGCTTCAGCGGCGGCAAGCGCCTCGGCAAGGAACTGCTCGCCGAACGGGCGACGGTGCTCTCGGTCTTGCAGGAGAAGCTGTTCGCGCACGGTCGCACCGGTGGACAGCGCAGCGTGCTGCTGATCTTGCAGGGCATGGACACCGCGGGTAAGGGCGGCATCGTGCGCCACGTCATCGGGTCGGTCGACCCGCAGGGCGTCGACCACGCGTCGTTCGGCGTGCCCACCGAGCTGGAGAAGCAGCACGATTTCCTGTGGCGCATCCGCAACAAGCTGCCCGCCCACGGCCAGATCGGCGTCTTCGACCGCTCCCACTACGAGGACGTGCTGGTGGTGCGGGTGCACGACCTCGTGCCGCAGGCGGAGTGGGAACAGCGCTACGACCAGATCAACGCGTTCGAGAAGGAGATCGCCGACGCGGGCACCACCATCGTGAAGGTCGCGATGTTCGTCTCCCTCGACGAGCAGAAGAGCCGGCTGCGTGAACGGCTGGAACGCCCGGACAAATACTGGAAGTTCAACCCCTCCGACATCACCGAACGCGCCTACTGGCCCGAATATCAGAAGGCGTACCAGGCCGTTCTCGACCGCACCAACACCGATTACGCGCCCTGGCACGTGCTGCCGTCGGACCACAAGTGGTACGCGCGCCTCGCGGTCACCGAATTGCTGATCGCCGCGTTGGCGCAGATGGAACTCGACTGGCCGCCCGCCGACTTCGATATCGCCGAGCAGTTGCGTCGACTCGACGAGTCCTGAATACGGGCAAGACGCGCATTGCGGAAACTCTCAGGTTCGGCCCGCATGATGTTCCCGGTGGGGAGCCAACGAGCGAAAGGCGTGTGACGACGGTGAGCACGGGCAAGAGTCCCTCGGGCAGGAATCCGCTGGCGGCGGCCGAGGCGGCCGACAAGAAGCGCAAGATCGCGATCCAGGCCGGCGTCGCCGCCGTCCTGGTCGCGCTGGTCGCGGCCATCGGCATCGGCATCGCGGTGAACAAGTCCGATTCCGACAAGGAATCGTCGACGACCTCGGCGGCGCAGCTGCCCGCGACGGGCGGGGCGGTCACCGAGACCGGCACGGTCGTGATCGGCAATCCCGATGCCAAGGTCAAGGTGCGCGTGGTCGCCGACCTCCAGTGCCCGGCCTGCAAGCAGTTCGAGGCAGCCAACGGTGCGACACTCGCCAAGGCCGCCGCCGACGGCACCGCCTCCGTCGAGTACCAGATCATCTCGTTCCTCGACAAGGCCTCGACCAACCAGTACTCCTCGCGTGCGGCCAACGCGTCGTTCTGCGTGGCGAAGTCGGACACCACGAAGTACCAGTCCTGGTTGCAGACCATGTTCGAGAAGCAGCCCGCCGAGGGCGGTGCGGGCCTGAGCAACGACGAGCTCATCAAGATCGCCACCGACGCGGGGTACACCGATCCGGCCGTGGCGACCTGCATCAACGACAAGCCGTACAACGACTACATCCAGCAGGTCACCCAGACCACGCTGCAGAGTGGCGTGAAGTCCACGCCGTCGGTGTACATCAACGGCCAGCTGAACCAGACCGACGCGATCTTCACCGAGAACGGCCTGGCCCCCGTGATCGCTGACGCGGCGAAGTGATCACCGCCCCCGCCCGCTCGGCCTGGCTGCTGCTGATCGCCGGGCTGGCGGGCTGGCTGGCGTCGTTCACGCTCACCGTCGAACGGTTCAAGCTGTTCGTCGACCCGGATTACGTGACCTCGTGCAGCATCAACTCGGTGCTGTCGTGCGGGTCGATCATGAAGACCGACCAGGCCGCGGTCTTCGGTTTCCCCAACCCGCTCATCGGCGTCGTCGGGTTCTCGGTGGTGGTGACCCTGGCCGTGCTGTCGGTGGTCGGCGTGGGCTTCCCGCGCTGGATCTGGGGCGGGCTGTGGCTCGGCACCGTGCTCGGCATCGCCGGGCTGTGCTGGCTGATCTTCCAGAGCCTGTACCGGATCAACGCGCTGTGCCCGTACTGCATGGTGGTGTGGGTGGCGGTGCCGGTGCTGTTCGCGGTGACCACGCAGGAACTGTGGGGCCGGTCGCGCGGTGCGATGGGAATCCTCGCCGAATGGCGCTGGACCCTGGTTGTGGTGTTCTACGCGGTGGTGCTGCTGCTGGTGTTCCTGAAGTTCCAGGACTACTGGCTAAGCCTGGTCTGACACCGGCTTGGTGGCGTCCACGTATTGCATGAAACGGTGGACGCGCTGGTCGATTTCGGTCAGGCCCGCGCGGGCGAACAGCTTCGGGAAGGTATCGCGGTCGAACAGGCGAAGGCCGCTCAGGCTCGCGGCCAGGCTGCTCGCCGAGCCGAAGAGGTTGTCCTCGGCATAGCTGGTGCTGATCGCGATACGGCCGCCCGGGGCGAGGACGCGGATCATCTCGCGGGTGGCGACCAGCGGATCGGGGATCAGGTAGAGGGCGCCGAAACAGCAGACGGCGTCGAAGGTCCCGTCGGCGAACGGCAGCATGCGCGCGTCGCCCCGAACATAACCGACGCGCGGGCTGGCGTTGTCGGTCGCGGCCTTGGCCAGCATCGGCGCCGAGTAGTCCAGGCCGGTGACGAAACCGCCCTTGGTCAGGTACTCGCTGAGGTAGCCGGTGAAATTGCCTGGGCCGCACGCCACATCGAGCACCTTCATGGGGCCGCTCAGCCGCAGGGCACCGACCGCTTCGTGGCGGTCGGTGCCGGTGGTCCGGCCGCTGGCGAGGTAGAACAGCGTGGGTCGCCACGCGTGCTCGTACACCGCGGCCAGCGCCGGGGCGTTCATGGTCCTGCGCGCGAGATTCACCGGCGCGCGACCTCGATGGTCATCCCGGCCTCGCGCAGCCGCGTGGTGAGCGCCTCGCCCATCGCCGACGCGGGGGTGAGCACGCCCGCGCGCTCGGGCAGGGTGTCGAAGGCCAGGCTCAGGCCGCTCTGGCCGAGCAGTACGGCGGTGGCCTGATAGCCGGGATCGCCCGTGCCGGAGAAGGTGGCCTGATATTTGGCGCCGGAGCTGGTGCGGGCGAAGGTCTTCATGGTGAACCACCCACTGCGGCGGGCCTTTTCGCTGGGGCCGGTGCCGGGCTTGGGCAGAATCCGGTCGAGCAGCTTACGGCCGAGCGAAACTCTCGACAGGACCGCGCCCGAGGCCATGCCCGCCACGATGCCGCCCGCGATACCCGCGGCGACCAGCGGCGCGGCGGCCGAGGTGCCCGCGTTCATCACCTCGCGGTAGCGGAACTGCTTGCCGTAGACCCAGCCGAGCAGGCCGTTGGTGCGGCGCACGACCTTGGTGTTGTGCGAGGCCATCACGAACGTGGTGACCCAGCCGTCCAGGCCGGGGTCGATGCTGTCGGCGCGGGCCAGCGCCAGATCGGACTGGCGGCCGACATCGGGTTCCATGCTGCGATCCGGGCTCAGCGAATACGGGTGGGCCAGGATCTTGCCGCGCGCGGAGTCGGCCGCCACGTCCTCCCACATGGCACGCCCGGAATCGATGGTGCCGCCGCTCGCGCCGCCCTTGAGATAGGCGACCAGGGTGGTGTCCTCGAGCTCGCCGGTGTCGTCGGCGATCGTGGCCCGGTAGATCTCGTACACGCTCAGGTCGGACGGAATCGAGTCGTAGCCACAGGAATTCACGATCTTGGCGCCCGAGTCGACCGCGGTCTGCTCGTACTTCTCGATGGCGTCGTGGATGAACAGCGGCTCACCGGTGAGGTCGGCGTAGTGGGTGCCTGCCGCGGCACACGCGCCCAGCAGGGGCATGCCGTAGCGCAGGTACGGTCCGACCGTGGTGACCACGACCTTGGTGCGCTCGGCCATCGAGGCCAGCGAGGCGGGGTCGCTGGAATCGGCGACGACGAGTTCCCATGTCGCGGCGGCGGGCCCGAGCTCGTCGCGAGTGGCGGCGAGCTTGCTCGCCGAACGGCCGGCCAGGGCGATCCTGGCGTCGGCCGGGGCCGCGGTGAGCAGGTATTCGGCGGTGAGTTTGCCGACGAAACCTGTTGCGCCGAACAGGATCAGGTCGAACTCACGGTGCTGCGGCATGACGCGCCTTTCGAAAGATGATTCAGGGCTTGGTGGCCGGTGCGCTCGCCTTGCGGGGGGCACGAGTCTTCTTCACCGGTTTCGGTGGATGAGTGGCGAGCCAATCACGATGGGCCAGCCCGAGTTCGGTGACCGGCTGATCGCCGTAGAGCCATTCCCTGGCGACCAGATGCCAGTTGTTGGTGCTGTCGAGCTGGCCGAGCATGCCGAAGGTGAGGAAGTCGGCGCGGCGCGAGAACAGGTGTTCGGGCGGCAGATTCTGCTGCTTCATGCCGGTGAACTCGCTGGCCCTCGGGTCGACGGCGAGCAGGAACGCGCCACTGGCCAGTTCCGGGGTGATGGTGAGTTCCTCGTCCACCAGACACCATTCCGAGGCGGCGAGCACGTATTCGAGGCATTCCTCGGCGCCGATCTCCTCGGGCGAATCGATCACGCCGCGATCGATCATCAGCTGCCGCAGGTCTTCCGCGCGATCCTCGGCGGCCGCGCGCAGGCACTGGATCTCGAATCCGACCAGCTTGGGGTCCATCCGGTTGAACAACCCGAAATCGAGGAAGGCGACCCGGCCGTCCCTGGCGAGCAGCACATTGCCCGGGTGCGGGTCGCCACAGAACTCGTTGAAGCTGAACAGCGAGCCGACGTAGAAGCGGTAGATGATCTCGCCGACCCGGTTACGTACCGCGGCGGGCATTTTCCGCACCTCGTCGAATCCGTCGCCGTCGATGAACTCGCTGACCAGCACGCGGGTGGTCGACAGCTCCGGCACCGAGGACGGCACCACGATGAACGGGTGGTCGCGGTACAGGTGCGCGATCTCGGCCTGCGTGGCGGCTTCGGCCTGGTAGTCGAGCTCGCTCTCCATGTTCAGTTTCAGCTCGTCGAGCACCGCGGGGGTGATCCACGGCATCGCCGAGGCGAGCACCCGGCGGAACATGGTGAGGTTCTTCAGATCCGCGCGCACGGCGGCGTCGACCCCGGGGTACTGGACCTTCACCGCGACAGCACGGCCGTCGTTCAGCGTGGCCCGGTACACCTGGCCGATCGAGGCGGCGGCGATCGGCTCCGGATCGAATTCGGCGAAGATCTCCGCCAGCGGGGCACCGAAATCCTGCTCGATCACCGTGCGCATGGACTCGAACGACACCGTGGGTGCGGCGTTGCGCAGCACGGCCAGGCGCTGCTGGAACCGCTCGCGATGGTTCTCCGGCACCAGATCCAGGTCGAGCACCGACATCATCTGGCCCAGCTTCATGGCGACGCCCTTCATGGTGCCCAGCACCATGACCACCTGTTCGGTGGTGCGGATCATCGACTCCTCGGCCATCCGCGCGCGCACGGCCTCCGAGCGGCCGCGCATCGATAATCTGGTCTTCTTCGAGCGGATGACCGACCCCGCCGCGACTGCCCCCAGCTTCGTCCCGCGGGCAAGCCGGGAAGTCGGCACGTTCTTCGCCATCGAGATACCTCCGTTGGTGCCGACGCGCACGGCGGTGACACAAGCCACAGCGTCCCGCCCGCGTTCAGCGTAGCCAACCGTGCGCCGTTGTCGAGCCCGGCTCCCTCGAACGCGGGAAATCCCAGCTCAGGGCGACTGTTGCGGCATTTCGGGCAGCGGATGCGGCTGCGCGGTGAAGATCTCGGGTGAGCCACCCGCGCGGGCCATGCCCTCGATCGCACTCCAGGCCATCATCGTGAGGTAGTCGATGACGTCCTGACGCGGCATGGCCTTGTCGGTGGTGGTCCACCAGTGGGTGGCCAGCTGGATGCCGCCGACCAGCACGTACGACCACAGCATCGCGCCCTCGGTGCGGATGCCCTTGGCGCCCGCCCGGTCGACCAGCACCGTAGTGACCACATCGGCGAAGAGGCGCTCGAACTCCGCGAGCGAGGACTTGTCGCCCGCGGCATTGCTCATGATGAACCGGTAGACCTCGGGGTCGTCGTCGACGGTGCCGACGTATTCGGTCATCGCGGCGCGCACGAGTTGGTATTCGTCGGCGTCGAGACTGATCGCGCCGTACACCCGGGGTAGCAGCGTGGTTTCGATGAACCGCTGCATGGTGGCGTGGACCAGGTCGTTCTTGTCCGCGAAGTAGCGGTACAGCACGGTCTTGGACACGCCGATCTCGGTGGCGATCTCGTCCATGCCCGCCTGGCTGCCCCGCGCGCGGATGGCGTTGAGCGTGCCGTCGACCAGTTCCTCGCGGCGGTCGATCTTGTGCTGTCGCCACCGACGTTTGCGGCCGTCAGCCTGGCCGCCGCCGCGCACTCCTGCTCGGCTCGACTGCTCGCCGATCTCGACAAGGTCTTCGGTGGACAGAACAGCCCCCTCGTATCGATGTTGGCGTCTTTAGTCAACAGCTTAGGCGCGCCGGTGTGGGGTGGCGCTCCTTTGGCCCACGTTGCGGCATTTACCACACTCGAGTGCTTACGCGCGCGTACGACAAACCGCGCGGTTCGCCGTGTCGTGGGCGACGCCACGCGGGGTTGGCGGCGGCGCACTCGCCGTGCGCACAGCAGAATGGGGGCTATGGAGAAATCTCCCGGCAACACGGCGGTTCTCACGCCGCGCACCGAGCCCGCCGCACAGCCCGCCGGCTTCGCGGTGATGACCGACGAGGCGGGCAAAAAACGTGACCTGTTCAAGATGAAGGCACTGGCGACCAGCTTCCTGCTGGTGGCCAGTGTGATCTACCTGCTGTGCCGCTGGCTCGAATCGCGTGGCGGCGGTGGCGAGTGGGTCGGCTATGTCCGCGCGGCCTCGGAGGCGGGCATGGTCGGCGCGCTGGCCGACTGGTTCGCGGTCACCGCGCTGTTCAAGCACCCGCTGGGTCTGCCGATCCCGCACACCGCGATCATCCGCAAGAAGAAGGACCAGCTCGGGGAGAGCCTCGGCGCCTTCGTGGGCACCAACTTCCTCGCCCCCGACGTGGTCTCGGCGCGCCTGGACTCGGCGCAGATCTCGCTGCGCGTGGGCCGGTGGATGGCCGATCCGGCGCACGCGGCGCGGGTGGCGCAGGAGAGCGCGACGATCCTGACCGCGGTGGTCAACACCCTGCGCGACGAGGACGTCGAGCAGATCATCGACAACACCATCGTCAAGCGGATCGCCGAACCGCTGTGGGGGCCGCCGCTGGGCCGGGTGCTCTCGGAGATGATCGCCGACAACCGGCAGCGGCCGCTGATCGACCTGCTGGCCGAGCGCGCGCATCAGTGGGCGCTGGGTTCCCAGGACACGATCGACCGGATCGTGGTGCGCGATGCGCCGCAATGGGCGCCGAAATTTGTCAATACATTGCTGTCGGAGCGAATTTATCGGGAACTCGTCGAGTTCACCTGGAAGGTGCGCTCCGATCCTGAACACGAATTGCGGCGGGCCGCCGATCGCTTTCTCCAGGATTTCGCCGAGGACCTGCAACACGACGACGCGATGATCGCCAAGGCGGAGAAGGTCAAGGCCGAGATCATGGGCCGCGAGCAGATCACCGGAATGGCCGAGGCCACCTGGCGGGCGGCGAAGCGGTTGATCTTGGAATCGGCCGAAGACCCGGATTCCACCCTTCGCCGCAAGGTGGCCGAGAATGTGCAGCAGCTCGGCGAGCGCCTCCGCGACGACCCGGAGATGCGTGGCAAAGTGGACGGGTGGATCGATCGCGGTGCTCGCTATCTGGTCGGTAACTACTCCGCGGAGATCACGACATTGGTGACCGATACGGTCGCGCGCTGGGACGCCGACGAGGCGAGCAGGAAGATCGAATTGCAGGTCGGTCGGGATCTGCAATTCATCCGGATCAACGGCACGGTCGTCGGCTCGCTCGCCGGCCTGGCCATCTACACGATCTCGCAGCTGCTGTTCCACTGAACGACCTGGTAACCGGGGCTGCGTACGTGTTAGCCGACCGGGTGCTAACTGTAGTGCTTGCAATAGCTAGCACCCTGTTCTACTATTGGCCTTACAACGCCAGAAGGTGAGCGATGACAGACCAACCCGAGAGTCGTGTAGCGCACGCGGCTCAAGACATCGGAGGTTTCATCAGGGCACAGCGCGAAGGTGCGCAGGTGTCCCTGCGTCAGCTCGCCGCTCTGGCGGGGGTAAGTAATCCGTACCTGAGCCAAATCGAACGCGGATTACGTAATCCCTCCGCCGAAGTACTCGCGCAGATCGCCAAGGCACTGCGGGTTTCCTCGGAGGTGTTGTATGTGCGGGCAGGATTTCTGGAACAGCGTCCGCACAGCCCGGTCCGTGACGCCCTGCTGGCCGACACTTCGGTGTCCGAGCGGCAGAAACAGGTGTTGCTGGAAATCTATGAGTCGTTTCGCCGGGAAAACGGGGAAGAAGCCGGCTCAGGGGGGAACGAACGAGACACTGACGTTTCGTTCACGACAACTGACACTCCGCCACACCAGGAGACTGAAGACTGATGACCGAGAAGACCGCCACTGTGACCAAGCCGCTGTTCGCCACCGTCGGCGCCGGTGACGCCATCTACGCCGCCGTGAACGACGTCGTCGCCGACGTGCGTGGCCGCGTTGCCACCGCCGACCCGAAGGCCCGCGTCGAAGAGGCCCGCGAGCGCATCGCGAACGTGCCCGCCGACGTGCAGGCCCAGTTCGACACCCTGCGTGACCGTATCTCCGGCCTGCCGTCGGAGCTGCCGGAGGACCTCGCCGAGCTGCGCGAGAAGTTCACCCCCGAAGAGCTGCGCAAGCTGGCCGAGCAGTACTACCGCCAGGCGCTCGACATCTACGCCGATCTCGCCGTTCGCGGCGAGGAGACCGTCGACCGGCTGCGTGCCAACCAGGCCGTCGACGAGCAGATCGGGCGCGTCGAGAACCTCTACAAGGATGCCTCCGCTCGCGCCGAGGATGCCCTGACCAAGGTCAACGACCTGCTGGGTCGCACCAAGGCCGAGGCCGAGGCCGTGGCCGACAAGGTCGACGCCGTGGTCGAGGCCGAGGTCGTCGCCGTCACCACCGAGCCGGCTCCGGCCAAGGCTCCCGTCGCCAAGAAGGCTCCGGCCAAGAAGGCCGCTCCGGCGAAGAAGGCCGCCGCGCCCAAGAAGGTCTAGCCTTCGCGCAGCACCGCTGACAGCGGCCCCGTACACCAGGTGTGTGCGGGGCCGCTGTTCGTATGATGGGGGTGTGAACCTGGTGAATGGGATGACCTCGCTGATTCTGCTGATCCTGTGGATCGGCGCCTTCGGCGCGACGGTGTTCGCGCTCATTCACGCTGTGCGCCAGCGTTCGGATGCCTTCACCGCCGTCGACAAGATGACCAAGCCGATCTGGCTGGCCATTCTCGGTGGTGCGCTGGTGTTTCTGCTGATCGGCATCGGGGGGCTGGGGATGCTGTCGTTCATCGCGATCATCGCGACCGGGGTGTACCTGGCCGATGTGCGCCCGAAGGTGGACGAGGTGCAGCGCGGCCCGCGCTGGTAAACAGCCCCTCGAAGGGCTCGCGGGTGAGTGGTACGCGGTGTTACTGTATCTATCAGTAACACAAAGGAGTGTGCCGATGCGCGCAAAGTTGCCGACGGCTCTGGTGAACCTGGTCGACCGGGTGTCCACCGTGGTCGAGACCACCCTCGCGGCCCACCGGGCGGACCTGCGGACACGGACGCACGGGATCGCGGCCTTCGATCCGCCGCGGATACCGCACGACGTGATCCCCGTGGTCACCGCCGACGGCGCCCGCCTGCGGGTGCACGCCTACGGCCCCGTCGACGCGCCCGTCATCGTGTTCGCCCACGGCTGGACGTGTTCGATCGAATACTGGAACGCCCAGATCAACGCCTTCGCCGGCGAGTACCGCGTGGTCGCCTACGACCAGCGCGGCCACGGCGAGAGCACCAACGGCTACGCCCGCCCCAGCACCGATCTGCTCGCCGACGACCTGTGCGACGTGCTCGACGCCGTACTGCTGCCGGGGCAGCGCGCGGTACTGGCCGGGCACAGCATGGGCGGGATGACGCTCATCGCCTGGGCGGGCCGGTACCCCGAGCGGGTCGCCGAACAGGCCGCCGCGGTGATCCTCACCAACACCGGCGCGCACTCACTGGTCGAGGTGTCGACCATGGTTCCCGGCCTGAACATCCCGCTGCGGATGCTCGGCGGCCGTTCGATGCCGACGCCGGACTGGCTCGGCAAGCTTATCCTCGGCACCCCGGTGGTGTTCCCGCCGATCAAGCCGGTGCGCTGGATCTTCGCCCGGCAGGTGATGACCCTCGATACCTCGCGCGAGAAGCTGAATTACGCGCTCTCGGTGGTGCGTGGCTGCCCGATGATGACGCGTTCGCGCTACGGCTTCCTGCTCACCGAGCTGCACCTCGGCGATGACGCGAAGAACTTCTCGGTCCCGACCACCGTGCTCGCGGGCGATCGTGACGACATGACCCCCGCGATCCACGCTGAGCGACTGGCCGCGCTGCTCCAGGAAGCAGGCACGCTCGCCGGGCTCAAGGTGCTGCCGACCGGACACCTCGGCAACGTCGAACGCTACGACCTGTTCAATGCCGAGGTGGCCCGAGTGCTGGCCGCCGTCAGCGAGCCCGTGCGCGCCCTGGCCTGACCGCCTGCGAGAATCGGCGGATGAGCTCTACCGCTGTGACCTCGGACGACCGTCGGTTCGTGCTGACCCTCGGGTGCCCGGACCGGCCGGGCGTCATCGCCCGGATCTCCTCGTTCATCGCCGAATTCGGCGGCTCGATCGTGGAGGCCGGGTATCACTCCGACGGTGACATCGGCTGGTTCTTCACCCGCCAGGCGGTGAAGGCCTCGACGGTGCCGTTCTCCATCGACGAGCTGCGGGTGCGCTTCGCCGAGGTGGCCGCCGAGTTCGGTCCCGAGACCGACTGGCAGCTGCACGATTCCGGTGCGCCGCGGCGCGCGGTGCTGCTGGTCAGCAAGGACGGGCACTGCCTGCACGACCTGCTCGGCCGCGCACAGGCCGGTGAGCTGCCCGCGACCATCGAGGCCGTGATCGGCAACCACCCCGACCTCGCGGGCATGACCGAGGCCCACGGGGTGAAGTTCCACTACGTGCCGTTCCCGAAGGACCCGGCCGAGCGCGGTCCGGCCTTCGAGCAGGTGCGCGACCTCGTCGACTCCCACGATCCGCATGCCGTGGTGCTCGCCCGTTTCATGCAGGTGCTGCCCGCCGAGCTGTGCGAGCACTGGGCCGGGCGCGCGCTCAATATCCACCACAGCTTCCTGCCCTCGTTCGTCGGCGCGCGGCCCTATCACCAGGCGTACGCGCGCGGGGTGAAGCTGATCGGGGCGACCTGCCACTACGTCACCGCCGAGCTGGACGCGGGGCCCATCATCGAGCAGGACGTGATCCGCGTCGATCACGCCGACGACGCGCGCGACATGGTCAGACAGGGACGCGACATCGAGCGGGTCGTGCTCGCGCGTGGACTGCGCTGGCACCTGGAGGGCCGGGTGCTCGTGCACGGTCGGCGCACGGTCGTCTTCGAGTGACCTACAGGTCGTAAAACGGTGCCGGATAACGGAATTCGCCGGTGACGGCGGAATCGTAGGCCGTGAGCGGGCGGACCTGGAAATACGGCGCCCATTCGGCTTCGTCGGGCACGACGCCCAGGCGCGTGCCGGGGACGAAGCCGAAGCGGGCGTAGTAGTCGGGATCGCCGACCAGGCCGACAACCGATTCGTCGAGAGCGTCGGCGGCGCCGAGGGCGGCGTGGACCAATGCCGAGCCGACGCCGGACTTCTGATGCTCCGGATCGACGCCGAGCGGACCCAGCGCGAGCACCGGGAACGGGCCGATTCCGGCTCTGGTGAGACAGATGTGCCCCACGACGGTGTCGTATTCGAGGGCGACCAGCGACAGCGTGGGCATCCACGACTCGTCGGTCCGTAGCGTCTCGACGAGGGCGGGTTCGGGTGGTTCGGTGACGGCCGGATCGCCCGCGTAGTGCGGGGCGAAAGCGGCGCGGTGGATCGCGGCGATCGCCGGGGCGTCCGCTGGGGTCTCGCGACGGATCAGCACAGGCTTAAGTCTCCAGGATTTGGGTACGGGAGCGCAATGATGTGCCGTGCCCGATGTTCCGGACTCGGCCGCGCGTGTGCGATGCTCGGGAAATGACTTCCGCGCCGCTGACCCGGGCCGCCGTGGCCGACATGATCGACCACACCCTGCTCGCGCCGGAAGCCACTCCGGCCGAGGTCGACTCGCTGGTCGTCGAGGCGCGCAAGCTGGGGGTGTACGCGATCTGCCTGTCGCCCTCGATGCTGCCGGTGCGTGCGCCGGGGCTGGTGGTGGCCACCGTGGCGGGTTTCCCGTCCGGCAAACACCATTCGCTGGTGAAGGGTGCCGAGGCGCGGCTGGCCGTGGATCAGGGCGCCGCCGAGGTGGACATGGTGATCGACGTGGGCGCCGCGCTGGCCGGTGATTTCAACGCCGTGCTCGCCGACATCATCACCGTGCGCGAGGCGACCAGGGATCGGGCCGTGCTCAAGGTGATCATCGAATCGGCGGCGCTCACCGATGCGGCGATCGTCGGCGCGTGCCGGGCGGCCGAACAGGCGGGCGCCGATTTCGTGAAGACCTCCACCGGTTTTCATCCCGCGGGCGGTGCGAGCGTGCACGCGGTGCGGTTGATGGCCGAGACCGTCGGCGGACGACTCGGGGTGAAGGCCAGCGGCGGCATCCGCACCGCCGCGGATGCCGCCGCGATGATCGAGGCCGGTGCTACGCGGCTCGGGTTGTCGAAATCGGCTGCGGTCCTCGACGGATTTCCCGACTAGCCGAGGTTTCCCCGAGTCGTCACCGCCGCGCGCGATCAGCAGGTGAACCCGGACTGCTGAGCGGCCGGGTCGCTCTCGAGTGCGGTCTTGCCACCCGAAAGGTGCACGCTCACACCGTCATCGGTGACCTTGACCTCCTGCGCGCGCAGGCCGAGCGGATAGCTCTGCAAGCTCTGGGTGAAGGTCTCGACGATGTCCTGCACGAGGTCGGTGGGCAGGCCGATGCCGAGTATCTGCGCCGACTTCGTCTCCACCGTGACGTTGCCGTCGCGGACCATCGGCTGCACCTCCAGCTGGGCGAGGCCGCCGAGCACATCGAGAGTGATCACTCCGGTGCTCGCCGAGGAGCTCACGCCGCTGACCATGGTGCCGAGGGTCTCGCGGATGCCGTCGTTGTTCCAGGTCACGTCGGCGGTCGAGCTGTCGATGGTGCCGCCGCCTCGGCCGCGGTCGACGAGTTCGATGTCGTTGAATTTCGCGTGCACCACCATCCCGACAGCGGGGCCGAACTTGTTGTCCTCGCTGTCGACGGTGATCGTGCCGACCTTGCCGTCCACATAGGACAGCAGGATCGGGCGCGGGCCGAAGCCCACGTCGATGCTCGAGCCCATCTGTTGCTCGAACGCGCCGCTGATGCAGCTCGAGATCTTGTGCCTGGCATAGGCTTCGGTTCCGCCGATGGCCGCGACGAGCAGGGCTGCGACCACGGCCAACGCGATCACCAGCGAGCGCCGACCGATCCTGGGGCGAGGGGGCTTTTGTGTGGTCATGGCATCGGATTCTTCCCGATCTTTCTGTGTCCGCTCTGAGGACGTAGTGAAAGCCTTCACAGCAAAATGTGACCTGGCGCACGCAACCGGGCGTAATCTGGGTTGCATGACTGGCGAGGGCGCGCGCCGGGTGGCGGGGACAGCGGATCATCGATGGCGGGTGCTGCGGCGCCTCGCCGGGCGGCACGCGGGCTTCTTCACCACGCGTCAGGTGTTGCGTACCGGCTGCGAATCGCAGGTCAGAGCCGCCCTGGGGGACGGGTCGGTGACCAGGGCCGGGGTCGGGATGATGCGGCTGGGCCAGTGGCGGGTGGGGCCGCTCGACGAGTACGCGATGTGGGCGGCGTGGTTCGACGGCGCGGCGGCGGTGTCGTATCAGAGTGCGGCGGAACTGCACGGGATCGGCAGGTTGCAGCCGCGGTTTCTGCACCTGTCGGTGTCGGCGGGTCGCCCGCCGGTGACCCCACGGTTGGTGCTGACCCGACGCAAGCTCTGCGCGGCGGATGTCGAGTCGGCTGGGCCGTTTCTGGTGACCACGCCGGTGCGGACGGTCCTGGATCTGGCCGAGACCGAGATCTCGCAGTCGGCGCTGGACGAGGTGGTGGCCGACGCGGTGGCGATCCACCGATGCGATACCGACGAGATCTGGTGGGGTGGGCAGCAATTGGCGCCGCGAGCGTCGGCGAGGGTGCGGCGGGCGTTAAGCCGGGTCTGACGGGGCGACCACGTCCCAGGGCACCGACAGCACGCAGTCGCGCATTCGCCGGTTGTAGGGGTGGACCGGGAAACCGTTGGCGCGCAGCATCTCCGCCGCTGCACGCCAGCGGATGCGGGGGCCGTACGGCGCCATGGCCGCGGTACGCTCCCAGGCCCGGTCGGCGGCGGTGAGCAGCGTGTGGACGCGTTCGCCGGGAATGTTGCGGTGGATCAACGCTTTCGGCAGGCGCTCGGCGATGTCGGAGGGCCGGTCCACGGTGAACGGATCCCAGGCCAGCGTCAGGGAGAGGGGGCGGTGCCGGTCGAGCAGCACCCAGGCGCAGCGGCGGCCGAGTTCATCGCAGGTCCCGTCGACGAGCAGGCCGTCGGGTGCCAGATTGGACTGGATGCGCGACCACGCGTCGGGCACGGCGTCCTCGGGATATTGGCGCAGGACGTTGAACGCCCGGACCAGGGTCGGTCGCAGGCCCGCCAGTTCGAAGCCGCCGCGGGCGAAACGGACGCCGTCGCGGGGTGCCACGACGCGGGCCGGGTCGATTTCCAGGCCCACCACCTCGAGGTCGGGGCGCACGGTGCGCAACCGGGCGGCCAGTTCGAAGGTGGTCCACGGTGCGGCGCCGTAGCCGAGGTCGACGACCAGGGGATTCGGCGATTCACGCAGTGTCGCGCTGACGAGTTCGTCGTTGACGAGCCAGCGGTCACTGCGGCGCAAACGGTTGACGCCGGTGGTGCCACGGGTGATGGTGCCGACCGGGGGGAGGGCCTTGCGGCTGGGGGCCACGGGCGTCGAAGTTCTCCGGTGCGTCAGACCGACTTGTCGGCGGTCTGATTGTCCAGGTAGCGCAGGGTTTCTTCCTGCTCGGCGCGGAACAGGTCGACCAGGTTCACCAGCATCAACTGCTCCAGGCGCGGGCCGACCATGGGGATGAAGACCTTGGCGGTGGGGGAGAAGCGCATGGTGGCGCCGGTCTCGGTGGGAAACAGGCGGATGGTGCCGGTCAGGCTGCCGGGGCCGGCCGGAATCGAGGCGGAGAACTTGCCCTCGGTCTCGTCGTGGTCGAACGGGCCCCAGCTCTCCTTGCGGGTGATCACCATGTCTTTGCGCATCACGGTCTGGGCGATCTCGGGGAGCATCTCGCGGGGCAGGGTGTGGTGCAGGACCACGTCGATGCCGTCGTCGGTGACGTCGAGGCTCACCACTTCGTTGTTGGGCGCGTACTTGCGCATTTCGGCGACGCGGGCTTCCCAGTAGTCCCTGCTCTGGAGGGCTGCGTACAGCTCTTCGGTGGTGTGCAGGGGGTAGCGAGCCGAGTAGTCCAGTCTGCGTGCCATGGCAGCACACGTTACGTGGTTGGGGTGCGGGCGGAGGGAAGAGGTGGGTTGTCTGTGCTCGGTCCTATAAATCGATGCCGACGGTTACCGGTTCCGGCTCCAGCGTCACGCCGAACCTTTCCTGGACGCCCGCGCGGACGGTGCGGGCCAGGGCGACGATGTCGGACGCGGTCGCGGTGCCACGGTTGGTCAGGGCCAGGGTGTGCTTGGTCGACAGGCGCGCGGCGGCGCTGTCGCCGGGGAAGCCCTTCGCGAAACCGGCGCGTTCGATGAGCCAGCCCGCCGAGAGTTTGGTGCCGTCGGGTGCGGGATAGGTGGGCACCTTGACGTCGTCGCCGACGTGCGCGGCGATCGCGGCCAGTACCCGTGGCAACTGCTCCTCGGTGACGACCGGGTTGGTGAAGAACGAACCGGCGCTCCAGGTGTCGTGGTCGGCCGGGTCGAGGACCATGCCCTTGCCCGCCCGCAGGCGAAGCACTTCGGCGCGCACCTGCTCGACCGGGCGGGTCTCGCCGTCGCCCGCCCCGAGCACCTTCGCCAGCTCGCCGTAGCGCAGCGGCGCGCTCATCCCGCTCGGATCGAGGGCGAACTCCACCGCGAGGACCACCGCGTCGTCGCTGTGCTTGAGCACGCTGGTCCGGTAACCGAAGCCGAGTTCGGCGGGTTCGGTCCAGCGCACGTCCCCGGTCCTGCGATCGAGCAGGCGTACCCGGCGCAGCAGCGACGCCACCTCCACGCCGTACGCGCCGACGTTCTGCACCGGTGTCGCACCGGCCGAACCCGGAATGCCGGACAGGCACTCCAGCCCACCCAACCCGGCCGCGACGGTCGCCGCGACGACCTCGTCCCAGTTCGCGCCCGCCTCGGCCACCACGCCGTCGGTGCCCAGCTCGACGCCGGTGGTGCCGACCAGCACGACCACGCCGTCGAAGCCCGCGTCGTCGATGAGCAGGTTCGACCCGCCCGCCACCAGCAGCACCGCGATACCGGCCGCGTCCAGGGTCTTCACCGTGGCCACCAGGGCCTCGGTGCTCGCGCATTCGGCGAGCAGCGCGGGCCCGCCGACCCGCAAGGTCGTCAATTCGGACAAACGCACCGAATCGCGGACCGTCGCGCCGGTATCGGCAAGCAGGTCACGCAGCTGATCGGAGGACACCACCCGTGTTGTACGCACGTCCGCAGACGGTACCGTGTCGAGCATGGCTACACCTCTGGCGTTCACTGCCGGCTACACGCATTCCGTCGATGCGGTGCGCGCCGCGTACTCCGACGAGCAGTACTGGAAGGCCCGGATCGCCGAGGTCGGCGGGCCCGGTGCCCGGCTCGACGCCTTCGCCGTCGACGGCGACCAGGTCCGCGTCCAGATGGTGCAGTCCATCCCCGCCGACCAGCTCCCACCCGCCATCACCGCGGTACGCCCCGGCGACCTGATCATTCCGCGCACCGAGACCTACACCGGCACCGGCGGTATCTTCGAGGCCCACGTCGACGGTGCCCCCGCGGTGGTCCGCGGCACGGTGACCATGGCACCCGACGGCGGCACCGGCTCCACCACCGCCATCAACGGCACCATCGAGGTGAAGATCCCGCTGTTCGGCGGCAAGATCGAGGCGGCCATCTCCGAGCGCCTGATCGAACTCCTCGGCAACGAGGCCACCTTCACCGAGGAATGGCTCAACCGGTCGTAGCGGTCTCGGTGAGACCGCGCTCACGGGGTATGGGTCGGTAGCTCGGCGTACATTCGATGCGTGAGCAAACATTCGGTAACCGAACTGTTGCGCGCGCGGGCCACCGCGCGGCGTAATTCGTCGGCGCACAGGCGTGAAGTGGGCGTTCGGGGCGGTCGATCCGTGGTTGCGGTGATGGTGCTGGCGGTGCTCGTCGTGCTCACCGGGTGCACCATCGACCGGCAGGGCGAGGCCGCCGAGGCGGCGCCGGTGGCGCAGGTCACCATCGCGCCCACGCCCGGAGCCACCGAGGTGGATCCGGTATCGCCCGTGTCGGTGACGGTCGCGCACGGCACGATCGACCAGATCGCCCTCACCAATGCCGGCGGCAAGCAGATCACCGGTCAGCTCAGCCCCGATCGCACCACCTACAAGGTCTCCGAACCGCTCGGCTACGGCGTCGAGTACACCTGGGCCGGTACGGCCATCGGCGCCGACGCGAAACCGATCCCGATCGACGCCACCTTCACCACGATCAGCCCCCAGTCGACCATCCCGGCCACGATCAACATCGGTGACGGCCAGGAGGTCGGGATCGCGGCGCCGATCATCCTGAAGTTCGCGGGGCCGGTCACGAACAAAGCGGCCGTGGAGAAGGCCCTCACCGTCACCACCGACCAGGGCACCGAAGGCTCGTGGGCCTGGCTGCCCGACGACGGCGGCTCGCGGGTGCACTGGCGTCCGAAGGACTATTGGACCCCTGGCACCACCGTGCACGTCGCCGCGAAGCTCTACGGCGTCGACCTCGGCGGCGGCGCCTACGGCGACTCCGATGTCACCTCCGATTTCACCATCGGCCGCAGTCAGATCGTCATCGCGAACGCGCCGAGTCACCGCATGCGGGTGGTGCGCGACGGCGCCACGATCTTCGACTTCGCGGTGTCCTACGGCGAAGGCAACGAGCCGCGCAACGTGACTCGCTCGGGCGTGCACATCGTCACCGAGAAGTACGAGGACTTCATGATGTCGAATCCGCCGTACTACACCAACGTCCGTGAACGCTGGGCCGTCCGTATCTCCAACAATGGCGAATTCATCCACGCCAACCCCGAATCCCTCTCGGCGCAGGGTTCCTCGAACGTCACCAACGGCTGCATCAACCTCTCGCCCGCCGACGCCCAGGCCTACTTCCCGACCGCCCTCTACGGCGATCCGGTGGAGGTGACCGGCACCTCGATCGAGTTGTCCCAGGCCGACGGCGACGTCTACGACTGGGCCCTCGATTGGCCGACGTGGAAGTCGATGTCCGCCTTGCCCGCCGAATAGCGCGCACCTGTGCCGTCGTGCCGCGGTGGTTCGACACCACGGCACGACGGCTCGGCCGCCCCTAACGTCGGGGCAGGAACAGCGCCGGGACGAGCGCCAGCGCGATCATGACGGGCGCGATCAGATAGGTGTGCTGGAACGCGTCGGCCAGGGCGGGAGCGAGTTCGGCCCGCTGGTCCGCCGTCATGGCGTGCAGCGCCTGGAGGCCACCCGTCACCGGGAGCAGTGCGCCCAATGTCACCGAGGCCACCGCGGTCCCGATCGCCATCGACGTGGTGCTGATCATGTTCAGCACCGTCGAACCGGCGGGCTGCTGCTCGCGGCTCAGCGGCCGGGTCGCCGTGGTCATCACCGGCATCAGGGTCCCGCCGCCACCCGCGCCCATCAGCACCATCGTCAGGCACAGTGCCCAGTACGGCGCGTCCGCGTCGAGCTGGATCACGAACAGCACGAAACCGGTGAGCGCCACCGTGATCGACGCGGGCAGGTACCGGCCGGGCGGAATCCGGTCGATCAGCCTGCCCGCCACCTGCATGGTCGCACCCGATGCCAGGGCGAACGGAATCCCCAAAGCGCCTGCCACCAGCGCTGACTCACCGCGCACCACCTGGAAGTACAACGGCAGCAGCAGCATCGAACCGAAGTAGCCGCCGGCGAACACCGCCAGCAGCACCGCGGAGGTGCCGGTGATCCGGTTGCCGAGCACGCGCAGATCCAGCAGTGGCACCGAGGTGGTCAGCGAACGGCGCACGAACGCGGCGATGAGGCCGACCCCCACCAGCAGTGGCACCAGTACCGCGGGCGTGGCGAATCCGGCACTCTCGCCCGCGGCGGTGACGCCATAGATGACCAGCGCCAACCCGGGCGACATCAGCAGCAGCCCACGGATATCGAGCGCCCGCGGCGGTTCCGGGGCATCGTCGGGCACCACCCGCACCGCCAGCAGCAGCACCAGCGCGCCCAGCGGCAGATTGATGAAGAACATCCACCGCCACGACACCTCGTCGATCAGGTATCCGCCGATCACCGGGCCCAGCAGCGGGCCGACCAGAATGGCCAATCCGAGCGTGCTCATCAACTGTCCCAGGCGCTCCGGCCCGGCCGCGCGCAGCAGGATCGTCATGCCGACCGGCATCAGCAGTCCGCCGCTGGCACCCTGAACCAATCGAAAAGCGATGAGTGACTCGATGTTCCACGACAGTCCGGCCAGTACCGAGCCGACCGCGAACGCCGTGATCGCCGTCAGATACAGCCGCTTGGCGCCGAATCGGCCGACCAGCCAGGCCGAGGTCGGCACCACGGCGCCGAGGGCCAGCGAGTAGCCGGTGGCGACCCACTGGATGGTGCTCAGGCCGGCGTGGAACTCCATCGACAGCTTGTTGATGGCGACGTTCACGATGGTCTGATCGAGCGTCGCCATGATCATGCCGACCACCAGGACCAGGGCGATCCGCATCGGAGTGCGACTGGTGGCCGGTTCGACGGTGGTGATCACGGCGGTCACTTCCCGTACGGCTGGGCCAGGCGGGCGGCGCGCAGCGCTTCGCCCCACCAGGTGAGCTGATCGAGCATGGTCGCCGCGGCGGCGTCGGCATCGTTGGGCGCGGACAGCTCGCCCGCGTCGTCGAATCGGCCCCACGGATTCGGGAAGCAGACCGAGTCGCGCACGGTGACGGCGTGGAGTTCGGCGAAGACCGGGCGCAGGTGTTCCACGGCGCGCAGTCCGCCGGAGATGCCGCCGTAGGAGACGAAACCGACCGGCTTGGCCTGCCATTCGGCGTGGTGGGTGTCGATCAGGTTCTTCAGCGTGCCCGGGTAGCTGTGGTTGTACTCGGGTGTCACCACGACGAACGCGTCGGCGCGCGAGAGCTTTTCGGTGGCTTCGGCGACGGAGGGGTGGTCGGTGGCGGCGCCGAACGCGTGCGGCAGTTCGATACTCGCGGTGTCGACGATGTCGACGGTGACGGTGTCGCGCAGGGCCGCTTGCCGGACGAACCAGCTCGCGATCGTCGGACCGAAGCGCCCCTCCCTGGTACTGCCGATGACGACCGCGAGCCGCAGCGGGCTGATGGCGGTTCGGACGTGGTCAACCGTGGCGCTCATGACGTTCCTCTTCGTCGGTGACGGCCCTCGGCCGCCGCTGCGCTCTACCGTCCTACCTCAACGGTCGTTGAGGTCAAGTCGGCAAAGATTTGGGTGGTCCGGGAATACTTCTCGGCTTATGCTGCTTATTGCGTTCATACGCAGATAAGCAGTTTTGAAAGGGCAGGCATCATGAGCACCTCACTGTTCGCGCACCGCGACTACCGACTGCTGTTCACCGCCCAGGTCGCGGCCCTGTTCGGGACCGGGCTCACCACCGTCGCCCTCGGTCTGCTCGCCTACGAACTGGCAGGCGGCAACGCGGCCATCGTGCTCAGCACCGCGCTGACGCTGAAGATGGTCGCCTACGTCACCGTCGCGCCGATCGCGGGCGCCTACGCGGGCCGGCTGCCGCGCAGGCAATTCCTGATGGCGCTCAACGGTGTGCGCGGCGCGATCGTGCTCGCCCTGCCCTTCGTCGACCAGATCTGGCAGATCTACGTGCTCATCACGCTGCTGCAGATCGCCTCGGCCGCCTACACCCCCACCTACCAGGCGGTTCTGCCCGACATCCTGCCCGACGAACGCGACTACACGAAGGCGCTGTCGGCCGCCCAGCTCGCGGCGACCATGGAAACGCTGCTCAGCCCGATGCTGGCGGCGCTGGCCCTGAGCCTGATCAGCTTCCACTGGCTGTTCGTCGGCACCGGCCTCGGTTTCGCGGTGTCGGTCGCCCTGGTGACGGCCGCCCGCATCCCGAACGCGGCGGTCGGTGACGGCGCGATCACCGAACGGCTCGCCGCCGGGCTGCGGCTGTTCGCGGCGACGCCGCGACTGCGTGGACTGCTCGGATTGAACCTGGTGGTCGCCGCGGCGGGCTCGGTGGTGATGGTCAACACCGTGAACTACGCGCGGGATGTGCTGGGCGGCAACCAGTCCGGCGTCGCGTTGCTGCTCGCGGCGAACGGTCTCGGCACGATGTTCATCGCGCTCACTCTGCCCAAGATCCTGGACCGCCGCGGCGAACGCCCGGTCATGCTCACCGGGGCGGCGGTGCTGCTCACCGGCCTGACCGCGGCGCTCGTTCTCTCCACCCTGCCGACGGGCGAGTGGCACTGGCCCGCCGCCCTCACCACCTGGGCCACCATCGGTGCCGGCACCGCCCTGATCCTCACCCCCACGGGCCGCGTCCTACGCCGCTCCGCCCGACCGGAAGACCGTCCCGCCCTCTTCGCCGGCCAGTTCTCCCTGTCCCACCTCGCCTGGCTGATCACCTACCCGATCACCGGCTGGCTGGCCACCACTGCCGGCTTCACGACTACCTGGGCGACCCTGGCCGTTATCGCCGGCATCGGCACCGTCGCGGCGATCCGGCTGTGGCCCCGCCACGACCCGGCCGAGATCACCCATATCCACGAACTCGGCGCGGTCGACCCGGCGATCCTGGCCGACGCGATCCAGGTCGGCCCCCGGCACTTCCAGCACACCCACCCCTACGTGATCGACTCCGACCACCCGCGCTGGCCTGCCAAGACCCTGGCTTACGCCTGAACCCGACCCGGAAAGCGAACGACCCCCCGACTCGACGGTCGGGGGGGTCGTTCGCGTCCGGTGGGCCGGACGGGGGAATCGGAAGCGACTACGCCTCGACGGACTCGCTGGCGCGTTCCTTGCTCAGCGCGACGGCCTGGTCGGTGCTCAGGCCCTGCTGCTTGGCGAGCAGATCGCGGATCTCGATGAGCAGTTCGGTCTCGGTGGGCTCGGCGTCCTTGGTGGTGCCGAACTTGTTCTTCAGCGACTTCATCGGGAGCATCAGCACGAAGTACAGGACCGCGGCGACCATGAAGAAGTCGATGAACGCGGTGATGATCGGGCCGAGCGCGATGAACGTCGCCGGCTTGTCGGCGATCAGCTGGACGCCGAGGCCCAGTTCGTTGGTCGAGCCGAACACCGCGAGCAGCGGATTGATGAGTCCCTTGCTGAACGAGGTGACCACCGCGGTGAACGCGGTACCCATCACGACCGCGACCGCGAGGTCGATGACGTTCCCGCGCATCAGGAAATCTTTGAACCCACTGAAAACAGACTTCATACCGAGCATCGAACTTCTACTCCTAGGGCTGGCTAACGGCAAACGGCGATGTTAATGCCAGTTCGAGTATCGCGGCGAATTCGCAGCAACGATCGAACCGCCCGCCCCCAGTATCAATTCCCACGCCCGCTCTCGCCACTCGAACGGCTGCCGCGCCGGATTCGCCTGTCCCGCGCGCGGATTGACCGCCCGGATCGTCGCGTCGTGCGATGGGCTGGGCGGCGGACCCGGCGAGGCCAGGTGTCGAGTCTCACGTTTGCGGGGAGTAAGTGGTGCGGGACTGGGGAAATGTACTCAGGTGCGGCGGGCGAAGGAGCCGGGGCCCGCCTGGTCTCGGGGTTTGACGACGATGGTGTCGAGGTTGACGTGGGGAGGGCGGGTGGCCACGAAGCCGACGATTTCGGCGATGTCCTGGGCGTGCAGGGGATCGATGCCCTCGTAGACCTTGGCGGCGCGGTCGGCATCGCCGTCGAAGCGGACCAGGGAGAACTCGGTTTCCACGGCGCCGGGGGCGATCTCGGTGAGGCGGACCGGCTTGCCGAGCAGCTCACCGCGCAGGGTGCGGTGGGCGACGGCCTGGGCGTGCTTGGCGGAGGTGTAACCGGAGCCGTTGTCGTAGGTGTGCAGGGCGGCGATGGAGGTGATGGTGACGATCAGGCCGTCGCCGGAGGCGATCAGCTTGGGGAGCAGCGCCTTGGTGACGCGCAGGGTGCCCACGACGTTGGTCTCCCACATCCAGCGCCAGTCGTCGAGGTCGGCGTCGATGACCGCGGCCATGCCTTTCGCGCCGCCCGCGTTGTTGACCAGCACGTCGACGTGGTCGATGGCGTCGGTGAACGCGCGTACCGATTCCTCGGAGGTGACGTCGAGTTCGATGGCGGTGCCGCCGATCTCCTCGGCGAGGCGCTGCACGCGGTCGAACCGGCGGGCACCGACGTAGACGTGATAACCCTGCTTCGCCAGTTCCCGGGCGGTGGCTTCACCGATTCCCGAGCTGGCCCCGGTGACGACAGCGGTGCGAATGCTCATGTTTGCCGATCTTATTCGCCCGCGATTCCCGGCCGCCATGGCTCCGATCACGGTGATGTCAGGCGTTCGCCGCGGCCGCGCAGCTGGGGAATCCTTCGCGACTGCGCCGATTAACCTGTCGGTATGGCTATTCGCGATGCTGTCAGTGCCGATGGAACGAGGATCGTCTACCGGGTGATCGGTACCGGTAGGCCACTGGTGCTGTTGCACGGGTGGGCCGGGAATCTGCGGTGCTGGGGGGCGGCCGCGGACGAGCTGGCCGAGCGCTATCGAGTGATCGCGGTCGACCTGCGCGGACACGGGTACTCCGACGACCCCGGCGCCGGTTACGACGACCCCAAAGCGTGGGCGGGCGATGTGGCCGCGGTGCTGGCCGCCGAGGGCGTCGACGCCGGTGCGGTGCTGCTGGGCTGGTCCTACGGTGGGATCGTCGCCACCGACTACCTCGCCACCTACGGCACCTCGGCTGTCGCCGGCGTCGTCTACTGCGGGGCGCCCGCCCATATCGGACGCGATGTGCCCGGTGCGGCACCGGGGCCGTCGATGGAGAAGGCGATTCCGGGCGTGTTCGACGAGGCCGCCGGGCGGGCGGTGCGGGCGTTCTCGGTGTTCGGCAATGCCAATACCGGGCCCGGCGCGGACAAGGGCGTCGACGCGCAGCGGCTGTTCGGCGGCAGTCTCGCGACCCCGCCCTCGGTGCGCAAGGCGTTGTTCTACCGCACGATCGACAACACCGAAACCCTGCGCGCCCTGGATGTTCCGGTTCTGGTGCTGCACGGCACCGATGACCCGGTGGTCCCGGCGGCCAATGGTCAGTACATCCTCGACAATGCCCCTGACGCTCGCGGTTCCTTCTGGGAAGGGGCTCTGCACGGGCTGTTCATCGAGGACCGGCCACGCTTCCTCGCCGAGGTCAGCGCGTTTGTCGACGCGCTGGAGTGAGCTCGGCGGGCCATACCTGCTCTGAATCGGCAATGTTTCAGAAACATGTCCGGGGCAGGTGAGGCCGACCTACTCTGAGCTCGACGGCCATTTCTGGCGGCCGGGCATGGAGGTGGCGCATGAGCGTCTTGACGCGATGTGTGCTGGCCCTCGTGGCAGGCCTGGTGTGCGCCGCCCCGGTCGCCGGAGCGAGTCCGGCCACCGACGCCGCGCGGCTGATTTCCGTCGAGCCCGGTCCCGGCCGCGTCGTCGAGCTCGTGGTGCACTCCGCCGCCATGGCGAAACCGGTGACCGTCGCGGTGCTGCCCGCGGCCGACCGTTCGGCGACTGCGCCCGTCCTGTATCTGCTCAACGGCGTCGACGGCGGCGTCGGCCCGGCCGGTGACTGGCGCGACGGCGGCAACTGGCTCACCCGCACCGACGCCGGCACCTTCTTCGCCGACAAACAGGTCACTGTCGTGATGCCGATCGGCGGCGCGGGCAGTTACTACGCCGACTGGCAGGCCGACGACCCCGTTCTCGGCCGTCAGCGCTGGACCACCTTCCTCACCCGTGAGTTACCCCGCGTCATCGACCGTGAGTTCCGCGGAACCGGGGCCAATGCCGTTGCGGGCGTGTCGATGGCGGGCACCGCCGCCTTCCAGCTGGCGCTCGCCGCGCCCGCGCTGTACAAGGCGGTCGGTTCCTACAGCGGCTGCGTCTCCACCAGCGGTCCGCAGGGTCATGCCATCGTCAACACCGTCGTCTCCGGCCAGAACGGTGACCCTGTGAACATGTGGGGACAACCCGGCGACCCGCTCTGGGCCGCCAACGATCCCTTCCTGCACGCCGAGCGCCTGCGCGGCCTGGCGATCTACGTCTCCTCCGGTACCGGTCTTCCCGGTGTACTCGACACCGTCGACGGGCCAGGGCTACACGGTGATTCGATCAAGCTCGTCGACCAGCTGATCATCGGCGGCGCGCTCGACGCGGTCACCGCGCTGTGCACCCAGCAGCTCGCCACCCGCTTCCACGACCTGGCCATCCCCGCCACGGTCGACCTGCGCCCCAATGGAACTCACTCCTGGGGCTACTGGCGCGAGGATCTCCGTCACTCCTGGCCGCTGTTCGCCGCGGCCCTGCGCGTCGGCTGAACGTTCCCGCAGGTCGCGCCGACGGCCGGTACCGACGTGACCTGCCTGCGGTTTTCGGTGCGGACTTCACCGCCGATTCCAGTGATGCGAATAAGTTCGCAGACATGTTGCGTCATGTTTCGCAATTCGCGGTATCCGATGAAAAGGTCCGGTCGGTCTATTCGCGGAGACGATATCTGTCGGCGGGTGCGCGGGCCGTGACGAGCAGACCAGGTGTCTGCGCAGGTAGGGTGATCGGTGTGATTGGTCTGCCGTGCTGATGTGATCGGCCTGTGATTGTTCTCGCTAACCAATCGGATCGAGCGTCCAGAGTTCAGGAAAATCTTCTGGGAATCGTCACAGACTTCCGCTGAATTCGTGTGTAGCGTTCTGGAATGTCGTTGGATCGTATGTGGAGAAGAGGATTCGGCGTCGAGAACGGAGTTCGATGATGTTTGGTCGGGCAGTGGGCGTACGGGTCGCAGTGGCCGTGCTGGGCTTGTTGGCCGGTGTCGTGGCCGGGGTGCCCGCAGCCGCTGAACCGGGGGCGGCGCACATCGAGGATCAGCGGGTCGAACCGGATCGCACCATCGATGTGGGCGTGTACTCGCCGGCGATGGACATCGTCACCCGGGTGCGGGTGTTGCGGGCCGCGGATCCGAAAGCGCCCGCGCCGACGCTGTATCTACTCAACGGGGTCGGTGGAGGTGCCGACGGCAACTGGCTCGATCGCACCGATGTCGTCGAGTTCTTCAAGGACAAACAGGTCAATGTGGTGATCCCGTTCGGCGGGGCCGGAAGCTATTTCGCGGACTGGCGAACCGACGACCCGGTGCTGGGCAAGCAGCGCTGGACCACCTTTCTCACCAGGGAACTACCGCCCGTGATCGACGCGGAGTTCGGCGGCACCGGCGCCAATGCCATCGCGGGACTGTCGATGGCGGGTACCTCGGTGTTCCAGCTCGCGCTCGCCGAGCCGGGCTTGTACCGGGCGATCGGGTCCTACAGCGGGTGCGTGCGCACGAGTGATCCACGCGGACAGGCGATCGTGCGGACGGTGGTGGGCAGCAGGCTCGGCAACGCGGCCAATATGTGGGGCCCACCCACCGATCCCGCGTGGTCGGCCAACGACCCCTACCTGCACGCGGAAGCGTTGCGCGGCACCGACGTCTACATCTCCTCGGGCACCGGCATTCCCGGACCGTACGACACCATCACCGCCGCCCAGGGCGACCCGGCGCAGCTGACCATGCAGTTGCTGTTCGGCGCCGGGCTCGAAGCCGTCACGAATGTGTGCACCCAGCAGCTGCGCGATCGACTGCAAACACTCGGCATCCCCGCGACCGTGGACATGCGCCCCAACGGCACTCACTCGTGGGGCTACTGGGAGCAGGACATGCACAAATCGTGGCCCGTGTTCGAGGCGGCGCTGCACCGCGCGTGACGGCCGAACGCGAGGGCCGAAATCCGCTCGCGCGCGGACCGCGGATCGGGCAGGCTCGACCACGACGAGGACGTGAACTCACTCACGAACACGCTGTGACAGCCGTCACCGAACCCGGTAGGGGCAACGGTGGCGGCGTCGCGGCGTGCACACTGGAGGGTGTGAGCCAGCGTCGTCCCGATCTTTTGCCCCATCGCATCGCGGTGCTATCGGTGCATACCTCGCCGCTGGCGCAGCCCGGTACGGGGGACGCGGGCGGGATGAATGTCTACGTGCTGCAAACCGCGCTCGAGCTGGCCAAACGGGGCACCGAGGTGGAGATCTTCACCCGGGCGACCTCCTCGGAGCTGCCGCCGGTGGCCGAGGCCGCACCCGGCGTGATCGTGCGCCACGTGGTCGCGGGCCCGTTCGAGGGACTCGACAAGCACGAGCTGCCCACCCAGCTGTGTCCGTTCACCGCCGAGGTGCTGCGCCAGGAAGCGCGGCATCTGCCCGGCCACTACGACCTCGTACATTCGCACTACTGGCTGTCGGGCCAGGTCGGGTGGCTGGCACGCGACCGCTGGCGGGTGCCGCTGGTGCACACCGCGCACACCCTGGCCGCGGTGAAGAACGCCGCGCTGGCCGAGGGCGATACTCCCGAACCCGAGACCAGGGTGATCGGCGAGAAGCAGGTGATCGCCGAGTCCGACCGGCTGGTGGCCAACACCGGTGACGAAGCCCGTCAGCTCGTCGAGCTCTACGGCGCCTCGCCCGACCGCATCGACGTGGTGCCGCCCGGCGCCGACCTGACCCGTTACCGGCCCGGTGACAAGCTCGCCGCGCGCACCGAGCTCGGGTTGCGCGCCGACGAGCAGATCGTCGCGTTCATCGGCCGGATCCAGCCGCTCAAGGCCCCCGATGTCCTCGTGCGCGCGGCCGCCGAGCTCCTCGGCCGTGATCCGAGCCGCAAGCTGCGCGTGCTGATCGTGGGCGGGCCGTCCGGCACCGGACTGGCCAGACCCGACGCGCTGATCGAACTGGCCGCCGACCTCGGCATCGCCGAACGGGTCACGTTCCTGCCGCCGCAGCCCGCCGACAAGCTCGTGCAGGTGTATCGCGCGGCCGATGTGGTGGCCGTGCCCAGCTACAACGAATCCTTCGGTCTGGTCGCCATCGAGGCGCAGGCCAGCGGTACCCCCGTTCTCGCCGCCGACGTCGGCGGTCTCGGCACCGCGGTCCGCAACCACGAATCCGGGTTGCTCGTGCCGGGGCATCGCACCCCCGACTGGGCCGACGCGCTCGCCGCCCTGCTCGACGATCCCGACCGGCTCACCCGCATGGGCGCCACCGCCGTGGAGCACGCCAGCCGGTTCTCCTGGGCGCACACCGCCGACGGCCTGCTCGACAGCTACGCTGCCGCGATGGCCGGATTCCGCACCGAACGCGGTCCCATCGCTCTGCACGCGGGCGAGACCAGGCAGGCCAGATCGCGGGCGCTGTTGCGGCGCCGGACGGGAGTGCGCAGGTGAGCGCCGTTTCGCAGGTAGTGGACGACACGCTGCGCGATCGCGAGATCGAGTACACCCGCCACGATGACGACACCTTCATCGTGGTGCTGCCCGGCGAGCGCAAGCTGAAGACCACGGTGATGCTGACCGTCGGCAAGCACGGTGTCCGCATCGAATCGTTCGTGTGCCGCAAGCCGGACGAGAACTTCGAAGGCGTCTACAAATACCTGCTGCGCCGCAACCGCCGCCTCTACGGCGTGGCCTACACCCTCGACAATGTCGGCGACATCTACCTGGTTGGCCGGATGTCCGCCGAGTCGGTCACCGCCGACGAACTCGACCGCATCTTCGGTCAGATCCTCGAAGCGGTCGACAACGACTTCAACATCCTGCTCGAGCTCGGGTTCGCCGAATCCATTCGCAAGGAATGGAAGTGGCGGGTCTCGCGCGGTGAGTCACTGAAGAACCTGCGCGCCTTCGAGCACCTCATCGACGACGCCGACAAGGTCTGAGAACACCACGATGCCGGACAGGAAAGTTCCTGTCCGGCATCGTTTTTCAGCTCAGCAGTTCGTCGGGACCGGTTCGTTGCGGAAGCGGGCCTCGACGTAGTTCCACGCGTCCGGGAAACCTGCCACGGCGGCGGTCATGTGCTCGGAGATCTCGACCGTGTTCAGCTGGACCGGGGCACCCTGACCACACCAGCGGGCGATGGTCTCGGCGACCGGAGCGTACGGGGTGAGGATGTCGTACTTGCCCTGCCAGATGTAGGTGGGTGCGGTCGGCGCGCCCTGGAAGTGCACGAGGCTGTTCTCGCGCAGCACCCCACGGGCCACCTGGCTGCCCATCAGCTCCTTGGACGCCGCCATCTGCTCGGCGTTGCGCAGGGCACCGTGGAACAGCAGGAAGCGACGGCACGCGTCCTTGGTGAATTCACGGAACCACAGGCCGTTCTCGTTGAGCTGGTCCGACACCGGCACCTGCTCGGGGTACTCGCGCTCGATGCCCATCGCGGCGGCGAAGGCGAGACCGAAGCCGGGGTGCGGCGCGAAACCCAGTGCGTCGGCCATCAATTCGAGGTCGGCGGGGATGCCGCCGGACACCACGGCCGCGAGCTTCAGTTCCGGTGCGTAGGTGGGCTGCAGCGCACCCGCCCACGCGGTGGCCATGCCGCCCCCGGAGTAGCCGGCGATCGCCACCGGCGAGTTGCCGACGCCGAGCTCGGCGACCTTCTGCACCGCGCGCACGCTGTCGAGGGTGACCATGCCGCTGAGCTTGGCCGCACCATAGGCCACCGTCGGGCCGAGGTAGTCGGGCACCGAGATCGCCCAGCCGCGCGCCAGCGGCAGCATGGCGCCCGGCGCGTCCTGCAGCTCGCCGTTGAACAGCGACTGCGACGGATTGCAGCGGGTGCCGATGGAGTTGATCAGCGCCTGGTACGACACCAGGGGCGGGTTCTTCACGCCGATCGGCATGAGCACGGTGGTGATGCCCATGATCGCGTTGCCCGCCGAATTGGTGGAGCGGAACGCGACCTGGTGGCCTTCGGTGCCCGGGTACATCCAGGTGTCGATGTGGCGGGTCCGCACAACGTCGCCGGGTGCCAGCGCGGCGATGTCGGCGGGTGCGGTGAAGAACGGATCCGGATCAGGCGTCGGATACAGCGGGTTCGCGCCCGCGGGCGCGGCGAACAAGCCCACAGATAGCAGACTCAACACCAGTACAGCGATTTTCGACACAGCTTTCCTTCATCAACAGTAGTGCTGCCCAACGAGACGACCCGACCCGTGTCGAAGTATCTAACGAAAACCTGTGATTTGTACCGACCAGTAGTCAAAGTGTCGCGTGCCACATGTTGTGATGACTCACATCAGGTGCGGGCGAGGTGTGCGGCGACGCGGCCCGGCACGGGAGGTAGGAGTGGTGATGGCGGTGCTTGCGCTCGATATCGGGGCAACGAAATTCGCTGCGGGACTTGTGGACCCGCACTACCGGCTGCACGGGGTGCGCCGGGTCCCCGCCGCCTCGGACGATCCGTGGGCGGCGTGTCGAGACCTTCTGGTCGCTGTGGCAGGTGACAACGAGGTGAGCGCGGTCGGGATCGGAGCGGCGGGGCCGGTCGATGTGCCCGCGGGAACGATCAGGCCGTTGAACCTGGCGGCGTGGCGCGGCGGGTTCGCGATCGTCGACCACGTGCGCGCGCTGTTCCCGAACGCGGTGGTGCGGTTGGCCATCGACGGCGCCTGTCTGGTGCTGGCCGAGCATCGGGTGGGCGGGTTGCGCGGGGTGGACAACGGCCTGGCCATGACGGTGTCCTCGGGAGTCGGTGGGGGGATCGTCGCCGACGGTCGGGTTGTGGTGGGGCGCACGGGAAACGCCGGTCACATCGGGCACATCGTGGTGCCCGGGGATGACACCGCCTGTCCCTGTGGGGGATTCGGGTGCGTCGAAGCGGTGGCGAGCGGGATGTCGTCGGTGCGCTGGGCGCGGGCACGTGGCTGGGCGGGGGCGAGCGGGATGGAGCTCGCCGAGGCCGCGCATTGTGGCGATCCGATCGCGCTCGCCGCCATGGCGCGTGCGGGAACCGGCCTCGGTGCGGGAATCTCGTCGGCCGCCGCGCTACTGGATGTGGATCGGGTGGTGATCAGCGGCGGGTTCGCGCATTCGGGGGAGCCGCTGTGGGGACCGTTGCGCGCTGCCGTCGCCCGGCATGCGCGGCTCGAGTTCGTCGAGGAACTGTCGGTGGAACTGTCGACGTTGAGCGAAGGCGCCACACTGGTCGGTGCGGGGGTGCTAGCGGTCGAGGCCGCCGCGGATTGAGGCGATGTGAGGACTCTTCGGTCCGGCCGACAGTGTGCTCGGCGCGTTCGTTCGGCCTGGTCACCGGCGGGCGTAGCCTCCATGAGGTGGCTGCCGACTACGTGCCGGGCGATGTCGTCCATATACCGGAGGGTCCGTTCCAAGGAGTGTGCGCCGTAGTGCGCGAAGTCGACTCGGTGGCGTCACGATTACAGGTCGACGCGCTGGTCAAGGGCGGGCCGTACGAGATCGTCATCGGCTTCGACGAGGTGGAGTGGGCCTGACATCACCGCAATGTCAGAATGACCCCTATGACCTACACCCTCGTGCTGCTGCGCCACGGCGAGAGCGAATGGAATGCCCTCAACCTCTTCACCGGTTGGGTGGACGTCCAACTCACCGACAAGGGCATCGCCGAGGGCAAGCGGGCCGGAGAGCTGCTCAAAGAAGCAGGCATCCTGCCCGATGTCGTCTACACCTCGCTGCTGCGCCGCGCGATCAGCACCGCGGACAACGCGCTCGGCACCGCCGACCGGCTGTGGATCCCGGTCGTGCGCGACTGGCGCCTCAACGAGCGCCACTACGGCGATCTGCAGGGCAAGAACAAGGAGCAGGTCCGCGAGCAGTACGGCCAGGAGCAGTTCATGCTGTGGCGCCGCAGCTACGACACCCCGCCGCCGCCGATCCAGCCCGACAACGAGTACAGCCAGGAAGGCGACCCGCGCTACGCGGGCATCGAGGTCCCCGAGACCGAGTGCTTGCTCGATGTCGTCAAGCGGATGGTCCCGTACTGGGAAGACACCATCTCCAAGGAGTTGCTGACCGGCAAGACCGTGCTGGTCGCCGCGCACGGCAACTCGCTGCGCGCGCTGGTCAAGCACCTCGACGGCATCTCCGATGAGGACATCTCCGGCTTGAACATCCCCACCGGCATTCCGCTGGTCTACGAACTGGACGAGAACATGCGCCCGGTGAAGGCCGCCGAATACCTGGACCCGGCCGCTGCCGCCGCCGGTGCCGCCGCTGTCGCCAACCAGGGCGGCAAGTAACTCCCAGCGCTTCGGCCCCACACCGTCCAACGGTGTGGGGCCGTCGTGGTTTTCCGGGCGATGTCACACTCGCGGGGGCTGTGTCGTCACCTCGGTAGATACCGCGAAACACGCGGCTGCCGAAGGAGTTCCGCCATGTACACCGCCTACGTCATCGTCACTGTCGTCGCCGCACTGTGGGTGGGGTTCTCGGCGTTCTCCCTGCTGCGCAAGGCGCCGTTCGTGGTGGATCCGCTGGTGGAATACGGTGTGCCGCAGACCTGGTGGACACCGCTGGGCATCGCCAAGGCCCTCGGGTCGATCGGGCTGCTGGTCGGCCTGTTCGTGCCGGTGATCGGGGTTCTCGCGGCTGTCGGGCTGATCCTGTACTTCGCGGGTGCGGTGGTGACGGTATTGCGGGCGCGGTCGTACAAGACGGTCGCGTTCCCGGTGCTGTACCTGGCGCCGGTCGCCGTGGCGCTGGGTTTGGGGATCGCCGCCTGAACGTTCCGGCACGGCCGAGGCCGGCGTGATCGTGTGGATGACGACGCATCCCCACGATTGCGCCGGCCCGACTGTGTGTCAGGCGTCGGCGACCGCGAAGGCCGCCGACAGTGGAGGCAATATCGCGCGGGCATCGAGGCCGGCGAACCAGAGGCCGACGGTGAAGACCGAGGTCGCCTCCAGATATCTGGCGCGGTGCAGACCGCCCGCGGTAAACGGTTGCAGGGCCAGTTCTTCGGCGAGCCGGGCCACCGTCTGTACCGCCGCCGCGTCGTCGCCGCAGATCGGGACGGCCAACCGCACACCGTCGAAGACTCGGTCGGCGCCCGCCCACACCTCGGCGGCGAGGAGGTTGAAGGCCTTGACCACGTGGGCTTTCGGTGCGGCCGCGGCGATGCGTTCGGCCACCGCGTCCTCGCTCAGGACGAACGCGGTGACGCCGTCGGGTGCCGATTCGTCGGGCAGGAACGCGTTGGTGCAGTCGATGACGATCTTTCCGGCCAGCTCGGCGCCGTGTGTGGTGAGCAGTTCGGTGAGCGCGCTCACGGGTACCGCGCACAGCACTACCTCGGCGAAGGCGATCGCCGCGCTGATCGTCGCCGGTCGCACGTCGACCGGAGATCTGCTCGCCCGGTCGGCATCCGGTCCGCTGATCGCGTTGATCTCGGACGCGAGTGCCCGCGCCGAATCGGCCGAGCGGGCCCCGATCCGCACCTCGTGGCCCGCCGTGGCCCAGCCGCCACCCAAAGCGGACGCCATCGCGCCCGCGCCGATGATTCCGATACGCATGAGAACTCCCGTGATTCGTGCCGAGCCCGGTGGCATCGGCCACACCGACGCTAGAAAGGCCGAAAGGCACCCGCGGGTGCCTTTCGGCGGTGGCACGCTGGTACCCATGACCGCCGCCGAACCGGTGCAATACCCGCCCTACGGTGACTACGAGGCCGACTGCCCCGCGCGAATGGCGGTGGACCTGTTCGCGAACTCGTGGCTGCCGGTGGTGGTGTACCTGTTGCGCGATGGTCCGCAACGTCACAGCGAACTTCTGACGGGGGCCGGTGGGATCAGTCAGAAGATGTTGACCCAGACGTTGCGGCGGATGGAGCGGATGACGCTCGTACGCAGGCGGCGGTATGCCGAAGCGCCGCCGCGAGTGGAGTACGAACTCACCGAAGCGGGCCGCGATCTGCTGGTTCCGATTTATGCGCTCGGCGCATGGGTCGACCGACACGGGCCCGCGGTGACCACCGCGATGTACGGCGAACCGCCCGGCTGACACGCCCGGCGAAGGTCCAGGTGCCCGCTGGGTGAACGGCAAAAGAACGCCATGCCAAGTGCCTGTGACCTGCGCGAAACTTCGTCGACCCGCCGACGTTATGTCGGTCCGCACTCGTACGATCAATCTTGTGAGTGTTCCGCAGGCCGTGCTGTTGGCAGTCCTCGCGGCTGTCGTCGGGCTGGCAGTCGGTGGCCTGCTGATCCCGTTCGTCAATGCCAGGCAGGCCGCCCGCACCCAGGAAGACACCGGGCTGACGATGTCGCAGGTGCTCGACCTGATCGTGCTCGCCTCCGAGTCCGGCATCGCGGTGGTCGACGAATACCGCGATGTGGTGCTGGTGAATCCGCGCGCCGAGGAACTCGGGCTGGTCCGTAACCGGTTGCTCGACGAACGCGCGTGGGCCGCCGTGGAGAAGGTTCTCGCGACCGGCGAATCCGCCGAATACGACCTCACCGCCAAGAACCCGCTACCCGGCCGCGGCCGGATCGCTGTGCGTGGTGTGGCCCGCAAACTCTCCCGCGAGGAAACCAGCTTCGTCGTGCTGTTCGCCGACGACGATTCCGAGCAGGCCCGCATGGAGGCGACGCGGCGCGATTTCGTCGCCAACGTCAGCCACGAACTCAAGACCCCCGTCGGCGCGATGAGCCTGCTGGCCGAGGCCATGCTGGAATCGGCCGACGACCCCGAGGCCGTGCGCCACTTCGGTTCGCGCGTGCTGGGCGAATCGCGGCGCCTGGGCAAGATGGTGACCGAGCTGATCGCCCTGTCGCGATTGCAGGGCGCCGAGAAACTGCCCGACCTGGCCGTGGTCGACGTCGACACGGTGGTGCAGCAGGCGGTCGACCGCTCGCGCACCGCCGCCGAGGCCGCGGGCATCACCGTCAGCACCGACCGGCCCAGCGGGCTGGAAGTGCTCGGCGACGAAACGTTGCTGGTGACCGCGCTGTCGAATCTGGTGGAGAATGCGATCGCGTATTCACCACAGGGTTCGCATGTGTCGGTGAGCCGGTCGCTGCGCGGCGATCATGTCGCGATGGCGGTCACCGATCGTGGTATCGGGATCGCCAAGGAAGACCAGGAACGGGTGTTCGAGCGGTTCTTCCGCTCCGACAAGGCCCGCTCCCGCTCGACCGGCGGCACCGGGCTCGGCTTGGCCATCGTGAAACACGTTGCGGCCAACCACAACGGCGAAATCACCCTGTGGAGCAAACTGGGCACCGGCTCGACGTTCACGCTGCGCATCCCCGCCCATCTGGAAACCGATGGGGACGAGGACGCGGAACAGACGCCGGAGTCCACCACGAGAGAAACCACCGTCCCGCGCACTCTCGCGGGACGAACGAACGGTGTGGAGGCACGCAGATGACGAGTGTGTTGATCGTCGAAGACGAGGATTCGCTGGCGGAGCCGCTGGCGTTCCTGCTTCGCAAGGAAGGCTTCGACGTCACCGTCGTCGGCGACGGCCCGTCCGCGCTGGCCGAATTCGACCGCTCCGGCGCCGATATCGTGCTACTGGACCTGATGCTGCCCGGCATGAGCGGCACCGACGTGTGCAAGCAGTTGCGCACGCGCAGCGGCGTGCCGGTGATCATGGTGACCGCCCGCGACAGCGAGATCGACAAGGTCGTCGGGCTGGAACTCGGTGCCGACGACTACGTCACCAAGCCGTACTCGGCGCGCGAGCTGATCGCGCGGATCCGGGCCGTGCTGCGTCGCGGCGCCGGTGACGAGCTGGATTCCGGTAGCGAGAACGGCGTCCTCGAGGCCGGACCGGTGCGGATGGATGTGGACCGCCACACCGTGCACGTCAACGGTGGCCAGGTCACCCTGCCGCTCAAGGAGTTCGACCTCCTCGAGTACCTGCTCCGCAACTCCGGCCGCGTGCTGACCCGCGGCCAGCTGATCGACCGCGTCTGGGGCGCCGACTACGTGGGCGACACCAAGACCCTCGACGTGCACGTCAAGCGCCTGCGCTCGAAGATCGAGGCAGACCCGGCCAAGCCGGAACACCTGGTGACTGTGCGAGGCCTCGGCTACAAGCTCGAGGCTTGACACCACCCCGAGAACGAAAGGATCCCGTCGGCACACCGACGGGATCCTTTTCGTTCATAGACGGAATGACTGATCTAGCGAGAACATGGGTAACTCACCGGGCACGAGCCAACGAACTGGATGCCTTGCCGTCGGCCGCGTACATAGGTCTCCCCGCACCTAGATCTGGCCAAGAGTCGCGGAGAGGCGGTCAGAGCACGCTCCAGGCGGTGCCGAGGGGGGTGTCGATCTTCTTCAGGGCGACCACTTCCACGCCGTCGAACTGCTTGCAGTCGTAGATCGGCACGTCGGCGCCGTTGCCGCGGCAGCCGATGGGCGAGGAGGTGCCCTTCGTGCTGATGATGATGTATTTGCCGTTCTTGGCGGCGTCGATCGCGGCCGGGTCGTTGTAGTTCACGAAGTCGGCCGTGAAGTCCGCGTACGCGGCCGGATCACCGTTCGGTTCGGCATTGGCCAGGCCGGTCATGGAGAGGGTCGCGCCGATCGCGAGGGTCGCTGCGTAGATCGCTTTCTTGGACATGAACAGCTATCCAACCCGAGTTCGGTGACGGATGCACGACCTACAGATGAACCGAATGGTTACGAGGCTTTCACTCCGCGTGATTCGATCTGTGAGGTTCGGGGTTCATCCGCTCGGCTTCGACCGTCGCCGGATGCACCGCGACCAGGCCGAGGCCCTCGCGCCGGCGGCAGTGCTTGGCGAGTTCGTCGTAGGCGGGCGCACCGAGCAGCTCACGCAGTTCCGGGCCGTAGGACTGCCAGACCGGCTTCGCGCCGACGTGGGCGTCGGGAGAGCCCGTGCAGTACCAATCCAGATCCAGGCCGCCGGGTCCCCAGCCGCGCCGGTCGTATTCGGTGACCACGGTGCGCAGGATCTGCTCGCCATCCGGGCGTTCCACCCAGCCCTGGGTGCGCCGGATCGGCAGCTGCCAGCACACGTCCGGCTTCACTTCCAGGGGTTCGATGCCCTTGCGCACGGCCATGATGTGCAGCGCGCAGCCGGGGCCCGCCGCGAATCCGGGACGGTTGAGGAAGATGCAGGCGCCGTCGAAGCGACGGGTGCGCAGGGCCGGTTCGTCCTCGAGTTCGTCGAGTTCGAGGTAACCCTTCTTGACGACCTTGCCGTTCTCGGTGGCCTCGCCCATCAGCTGCCAGTCATCGGGTGTGAGCATCTTCACAGCACCGTTGAGGCGCTTGCGGTCGTCCTTGTCGGCCAGGAAAGCGCCGTGTGAGCAGCAGCCGTCGTCGGGGCGTTCGGCGATGATGCCCTGGCAGGCGGGCGTGCCGAACACGCACGTCCAGCGCGACAGCAGCCACGTCAGATCGGCGACGATCTGGTGCTCGTCGTTTGCTGGATCGGTGAACTCGATCCACTCCCGTGGGAAATCGAGCTCGACTTCCGGGGTTGGGTCGATCTTTCGCCCAGGTCGGAGCCCGGTCTCCGCGGTGCCAGATGCGCCTTCGGTCACAACTCGTGACGCTAACAGTTCAGTCGCCTGGCCTGCTGTACCGGATCACCAAGTACCGTATTCGTGTGCGGCTTGGTGTTCTCGATGTCGGAAGCAATACCGTCCACCTGCTCGTGGTGGACGCGCATCGTGGTGGCCACCCGATGCCGATGAGCTCGACGAAGTCGGCGTTGCGCCTGTCCGAGAGCATGGATTCGGTGGGCCGGATCACCGAGGAGGGCGAGGCGCGGCTGATCGCGACCATCCTCGAATTCGCTGATCTGGCACGCAATTCCAAGTGCGTGGAGCTGATGCCGTTCGCCACCTCGGCCCTGCGCGAGGCAACCAATTCCGAGGAAGTACTCGCCCGCGTCCGTGCGATGACCGGAGTCGATCTGCAAGTGCTCTCCGGCGACGACGAGGCCAGGCTGACGTTTCTCGCGGTGCGCCGCTGGTTCGGCTGGAGCGCGGGCCGGATCATCAATCTCGACATCGGCGGCGGCTCGCTGGAGCTGTCCAACGGCGGCGACGAGGAACCCGACGTGGCGCTGTCGCTGCAACTCGGCGCGGGCAGGCTCACCAGGGAGTGGCTGCGCGACGACCCGCCGGGCAAGCGCAAGATCGCGGTCCTGCGCGACTGGCTCGACGCCGAACTGGTCGTCCCGTCCAAGACGATGATCGACGCGGGCAGGCCCGACCTGGCCGTGGGCACCTCGAAGACATTCCGTTCGCTGGCCCGGCTGACCGGCGCGGCACCCTCGGCGGCCGGTCCGCGGGTGCGACGTACACTGACCAGCTCCGGTCTGCGCCAGCTGATCGCGTTCATCTCCCGGATGACCGCGTCGGACCGCGCGGAACTGGAAGGCGTGAGTTCGGATCGGTCCCAGCAATTGGTGGCCGGCGCATTGGTCGCGGAGGCGAGTATGCGGGCGTTGTCGCTCGACAGCATCGAAATCTGCCCATGGGCGCTGCGCGAAGGCCTCATCTTGCGCAAACTGGACTCCGAGCCCAACGGAGGTGGACCGGCCGCGGTGCCGCCGGTCACGCCGGTCGCGGAAGTGGAGTCGGCATGAGTAGCGAGGATTCTAAACAGCTATCGGTGGCTGAGCTGCTGGCGCGCAACGCCGCGCAAGGGGCCGCGCCCGCGACCTCCGGTGGCGGTGGACGACGACGGCGCAGCGGGCGCGGACTCTCGGTCAACGATCTGACCGGTGAGAACGCGGCGGTCAAGCCGAACTCGCACGCCGCGCCCGCGCCGGAACCCCCGCCCGCGTATGTCCCGCCGCCGACCTACGCCCCCGAGCCCGCGCCTAGTTACGAACCGCCCGCGAGTTACCAGCCCGCGCCCTACCCGCCGCCCGGTCCGGCCGAACCGGCCTTCTCGCCGATGTCGGGCCCGATCACCCGATTCGACCCCGATGCGGGGTACTCCGCGCCCGATCCGCGCGACCCACTCGGACTTGCCGAACAGCGACCGTCGTCCGATCCGTTCGGGCCGTTCCGTGCCGAAGCGCGCGATGCCGGTTCTCGTGGGGGAGGACGCGGTCCGGGTCGCCTCGGTGTTCCCGGCGGTCCCACGCAGCCGGTCGATCCCGGTATCGCCGAGATGTTCGGTTCCGGTGCGCTGCCCGCGGTCGGCGGGGGCAGACGGCATCGACCGGATGAGCCCGAGGTCGCCCCGTACGCCGAGCCGCCGAAACCGCCGCCGGTCACCGGTGGCCGGGCCGCGCGCAGGCGAGCCGCCGAAGCCGCGGAAGAAGCCATCGAGGCGAGCCCGGCGCCGGGCCGCCCGTCGTTCGACGCGCCGCTCTACGAGGCGGGCATCGACGCGCCACAGGCCTTCATGGGCAGGCCGGGGCAGTCGCGTGGATTGGACGCGCTCCCCGATATCGGGCCCGGTTTCGACAATCAGGCCGGGCCGGGCTTCGACGAGCATCGGGGCACCGGGTCCTTCGACAGCCGGCCAGGGCAGGGCTTCAACGGCCGACCGGGCGAGTCTTTCGACGGCAGGCCCGCGTCGGGCTTCAACGGGCGGCCGGGCGAGTCTTTCGATGGTCAGCCTGGCAACGGGCGGCCGGGCGCCGAGCCCGCGCGAGGTTTCAACGGGGCGGGGCGTAACGGCGCCCCCGGCCTGAACGGGCAGCCTGCGCCGGGTCGTGTCGACGCGGCGCAAGCCTTCAACGGATATCCGCCGCCGGGCGCCGAAGCCACCCAGGCCTACAACCTCGCGCCGGGCACCGACGCCCCGCCGGCCCGCGGCGCGGATCAGCGCCCCTCGCTTGATCGCCGACGGGGCGAGCCGAAGTCCGGCGGGCTGCCGTCGTGGTCGGCGCGCAGGCATCGTCCGGACAAGAACGCACCCGCGCCGGAGAGCGGTGGTTTCCCGACGGCCGCGTGGTCGCCGGTCAGCCAGGAGCAGCCGCTGGTGTCCGGGCAGTCGGTGGCCGGGGACCTGCTGCGCCAGCGCGCCGAACGCGGCCCCGACGCCGACGCGCACACCGAGGTCGTCTACCGAGTCGGCGCCGACCAGGCCGACGACGAGGACACCGACGACTACGCCGAGTCCGATTACGCCGACCGCGATTACGTCGACAACGACTACTCCGACGCCGACTACGCCGAATCCGAGTACGACGACGCGGCATTCGACGATGACGACTACGACGACGACTACGAACCCAAGCCGACCAGGGCGAGCAGGCGTGCCGCGACCAAGGCTGCCGCCGTGACCCTGGCCGACCGGGCGAGGGCGAAGGTGGCGAGCCGGGCCAAGTCGAAGACCGGCAGCGTCGCCGAGTCGCGAGCCGCGAGCAGATTGTCGGGTAACCGAGCGGGCGGGTCGGTGGCCGGGCGTGCCGCGCGCGTATCGAGCATGGCGCGCGGCGACGACGACAACGCCAACCGCCGCCAGTGGATGATCCTGGGCGCGCAGAGCGCGGGCGCGGCGGTCGCCGGAATGTTGCTGTTCAAGGGTTTCGAGACGTTGTGGGAGTCGATGGCGTTGGTGGCACTGGCGCTGGCGACGGTCGTGATCCTCGGTCTGGTGGCGCTGGTTCGCATCCTGCGCCGCACCGACGACATCTACAGCACTGTGATCGCCGTCGTCGTGGGCGTCTTCGTGACGCTGGGACCGCTAGCCTTTCTCCTCAGTACCAGCTGAATACAGGGAGTGGGCTGTGGGGAACGCACGGGCGGACATCGCGATCGGGCTGTCGACGGCCTCGGTGTATCCGGAGAACACGCAGGCGGCGTTCCGCTATGCCGCCGAATTGGGTTACGACGGTGTGGAATTGATGGTCTGGGCCGAGCCGGCCAGCCAGGACATCGCGACGGTGCAGTCCTACGCGAAGCGCTACGGCATCCCGGTGCTGGCGGTGCACGCGCCGTGTCTGCTGATCTCCCAACGGGTCTGGGGCGCCGACCCGGTGGCCAAGCTGGAACGCAGCGTGCGGACCGCGGAGGCGCTCGGCGCCGACACCGTGGTGGTGCACCCGCCGTTTCGCTGGCAGCGCCGCTACGCGAGAGGTTTCGCCGATCAGGTCGGTGAGCTCGAGGCGCATCACCCGGTCAAGGTGGCCGTGGAGAACATGTTCCCGATGCGGGCCGACACCCTGTTCCGCGACGGCGCGGTGCGCAGACTGGAACGGCGCGCGGGCCCCGGCCGCGCGGTGAGCGCGTTCAGCCCGTCCTTCGATCCGACCGACACCGGCTTCGATCACTACACCCTCGACCTCTCGCACACCGCGACCGCGGGCGCCGACGCGCTCGAGCTGGCGCGCCGGATGGGCGAGGGCCTGGTCCACCTGCACCTGGCCGACGGTCGCGGCGCCGCGCACGACGAGCACCTGGTGCCCGGCGACGGCACCCAGCCCTGCGCGCAACTGTGTGAACACCTGATACACACCGGTTTTCGCGGCCACGCGGTCGCCGAGATCAACACCCAGAACGCGCGAACCACCGCCGAACGCTCCACCCAGCTGGCGCGCACCCTCGATTTCGCACGCCGCCACCTCACCGGCGCCACCCCCGACCCCCAACCGCGCCACGCCGACCTGCCCTAACGGAACGCGAGACGGAGTCAGCCGGATCCGTCACCACCAACGACCACCACCACCACCCTGGCCGGGTAGTCCCTGTATGTCTCTACCCAAAGGGGCCCGCCCCGATCTGGACTGACCGGAGGGTGCGACGAAGGAGTACCCGGAGGGAGGGAAGATCGGGGCCTCCAGGGCCCCGCTCGAGCGCGCCAGCGCTCCAAAAACACAGCCCCCAACTATCCCGGACTCGGTAACCCCGATGCGTCACTTGCTCGCATCGCGATGTGTCACCTGCCCGCATCCCGATGCGTCACTTGCTCGCATCGCGATGTGTCACCTGCCCGCATCCCGATGCGTCACTTGCTCGCATCGCGATGTGTCACCTGCTCGCATCGCGATGTGTCACCTGCTCGCATCCCGATACGTCACCTGCTCGCATCGCGATGTGTCACCTGCCCGCATCCCGATACGTCACCCGCCCGCATCCCGATACGTCACCACCTGCTCGAACCTCGATGCGTCACCACCTGCTCGAACCCCACCCCCTGCCCAGCGCGGAATACACAGGCCATCACCAAGCTTGTACGCTGTACGAACTGCTGTGGCCCCCCGACCAGGAGTGACGATGACGCGAGAACTCGCGACCGACGCGCCGTTCAGTCAGGTCCTCGACCTGACCGAGCTCACCACCACCGATGCCGAGACCGGCCGCTACGCCGGCATCATCGCGCCCACCTGGACCATCGGCCCCAAAGTCCACGGCGGCACCATGGTCGCGGCCACCGCCGCCGCGGCGACCCGCTGGCTCGCCGAGGCCGACGAATCGCTCGCCCAGATGGCGCCCATCGCGGCCAGCACCGACTTCCTCGGTGCCCCCGACCCCGGTGAGGTCGAATACGCGGTGCACATCCGCAAGAAGGGCCGCCAGATCTGCCTGGCCGACGTGGACCTGATCCAGAACGGCCGCACCCTCGTCCGGACGGCGTTCACCTTCGGCCACCTCGACTCCACCGAGACGCGCTGGAGCGGCCCCGACACCGACATGCCCGCCGAGCCGGTCGACGAGGCGTTCCGCTACTCCGCCGATTCGCCCATGGGCAAGATCGTGCACGTCAGCCAGGGCGCCCACATGGTGATCGACCCGACCTGGGGTGAATTCCTGCGCGGTGAGACCGGCCCGCCCCGGCTGCGGCTGTGGATCCGCCCGTTCGACGGCGACGAAGCCGATCCGCGGGCCCGCGCCGCCTTCGCGATGATGGCCGCCGACATCAGCCCGCCGGTGCCGATGAACCTCGGCCACTTCGGTTGGTCGCCGACCGTGCAGATGACCACTTATCTGCGCCGCGTCCCCGCGCCCGGCTGGCTGCGCGTCATCGCGACCGCCCGTGAGGTCGGTGAGCGGATGTTCGACGAGGACCACCTGGTCATCGACTCGACCGGTGCGGTCGTCGCCCAGAGTCGCCAGCTGGCCCTGATCCCGTTGGCACGCTGACGCCACCGGGCCAACTAACCTTGTCCTCATGACGAGAATTGCGGTGGTCGGTGGCGGTCGGATCGGTGAGGCGCTGGTGGCCGGATTGCTGGAATCCGGTCGGGCGACCAAAGATCTGGTCGTGGTCGAGCCGATCGCCGCGCGCGCCGCGCAGCTGGCCGAGCGCTTCAAGGTGCGGGTGAGCGGTTCGGTCGCCGACGCCGTCGAGGGCGCCGACATCGTGGTGATCGCGGTGAAGCCCGGCGTGGTCGACTCGGTGCTCACCGATCTGTCCAAGGCCGACCTCGACAACGGTCGCGATCAGGTGCTCGTCTCGCTGGCCGCCGGTGTCTCCACCGCCCGGCTGGAGTCGAAACTGCCCGCCGGTTTCCCGGTGGTGCGGGTGATGCCGAACACGCCGATGCTGGTCGGGCAGGGTATGAGTGTGCAATCGCCCGGTCGCTACGCCAAGCCGGAGCAGCTCGAGCAGGTCGGCGAGATGCTCGAAGCCGTCGGCAAGGTGGTGACGGTGCCCGAGGCGCAGATGGACGCGGTCACCGCGGTTTCCGGTTCGGGACCGGCGTATTTCTTCCTTGTCGTCGAGGCGATGATCGATGCGGGCGTCGGCCTGGGCCTCACCCGCGAGGTGGCCAGCGAACTGGTCGTGCAGACCATGATCGGTTCGGCGGCGCTGCTGGACGAGACCGGGCAGAGCGCGGCGGAGCTCCGTGCCGCGGTCACCTCGCCCGGTGGTACCACCGCCGCGGCACTGCGCGAACTCGAACGTGGTGCGCTGCGCTCGACGTTCACCGAGGCGCTACACGCGGCCAAGCAGCGGTCCGCCGAACAGGGCGCAACGAACGAGTGACAAACGGGTACCCGGTTTGAAAACCGATTTCTCACACCCGTCGCAGTAATCCCACTGGTCCCGCTAAGCTCGTAGAAGCACGTGCGTGTCTGTTCCGCTGGTGGGGAAGCCGGCGGCGCGGGCGTGCCGGAGGTCAATGGTGCCATGATGTCTGCGAACAGAATGTCAAGTAATCCATCGGCGTCGGGCGGTGGTTCGGGTTCGCCCGCTCCACGGGTCGGCGCCACCCCGCAAACGGTGATCGGCGGTGGCACTCAGTTTCTCACCGTCGCCGAAGTCGCCGATCTCATGCGGGTGTCGAAAATGACGGTGTACCGGCTCGTGCACTCGGGTGAACTGCCCGCGGTGCGTGTCGGACGCTCGTTCCGAGTGCACGCGAAGGCGGTGCACGACTACCTGGAGACGTCGTACTTCGACGCCGGATGACGTAGTTCGGCCAGGTACAAGGGCGGTTTCGTTGCTGCTCGGGTGCCCCGGTAGCATGGACAACTGGTTCGTGTCCGCCTGCCGGTGGCACCGTTCGTGGTGTCCGGTTGCCCCGGCGGCGCGGACGCCAAACGACGCACGTGAACACCGCGTGTGTATGCCGAGTAGAGAGAACGCGAGGAAACCCTATGGGTTCTGTGATCAAGAAGCGCCGCAAGCGTATGTCGAAGAAGAAGCACCGCAAGCTGCTTCGCCGCACGCGTGTTCAGCGGCGCAAACTCGGCAAGTAAGCCTGCGTACCGCGACGAGCCCGTCACCTTCCAGGTGGCGGGCTCGCGCTGTGAAATACGCGGGTTTGTGAAGCTCATCGGTCGAGGACGGGTCGCCGATGTTAAAAGCTTGTAGATCGTGACGGCGAGTGGCGCGAATGCGGCTACTCTGGTACGCGAAACACGATGAGCAGGGGGCTTTGAGTGGGGTCAGGTTCGAGTTCCGATACACGGGAACGACACGCACCGAGAGTTGTGCTGGTCACGGGTGCCAGCCGCTTCTTCGGTGGCAATGTCGCGGCACGTTTGGCTGCCGAACCCGGCGTCGAACGTGTCATCGCGGTGGATACCGTCACTCCCAGCCGTGAGCTCCGGCGAAAAATGGGTAGTGCCGAGTTCGTGCGTGCCGATATCCGGAATCCACTGATTCGCAAAGTCGTCGAGGGCAACGACGTCGATACCGTCGTGCACGCGGCTGTGCTCACCCGTCCGCCCGCCGGTGGCGGTCGCGCGGTGATGAAAGACCTCAATGTCCTGGGCGCGATGCAATTGCTCGCCGTGTGTCAGAAAGCGCCGACGGTGCGCCGCGTGGTGGTGCGATCGTCGTCGGCGGTGTACGGCTGCAGTGCCAAGGATCCGGCGAAATTCACCGAGGAAATGGGCGCGCGCACTCCGCCCGCGGGGTGGTTCGCACGCGACATGATCGATATCGAGGCGCTGGTGCGTGGAATGGCGCGGCGCAGGCCCGATATTTCCGCATCGATTCTGCGTTTCGCGCCGATCGTCGGTCCTCGCCTGGCCGATCGGGGCGTGCAATATCTGCGTTCGCCGATCACCCCGACCGTTCTCGGTCGCGAAGCCCGACTGCAATTGCTGCACGAGGAAGACGCGGTCGCGGTGCTGGTGCACGCGGCGCAGCGTGCACACGGTGGCACGGTCAATATCGCCGGTGACGGCGCGCTGGCCATGTCGCAGGCGATCCGCCGTGCCGGGCGCATCGTCGCGCCGGTTCCCTTTTTCGTCTTCCGCACGGTCGGTCGCTCGCTGATGGGCCCGATCATGCGCGGATTCAGTGGCGAACAACCCGACTATTTCTACTTCGGCTGCGGGCTCGACACCACCCGTATGCGAACCGAACTCGGCTTCACCCCACGCTGGACCACGGTCCAGGCATTCGATGACTTCATCGCGGGCGCAGCGTTGCGGCCCGTCTTCGATCCGGCTTGGATCGACGCCGCGGAACACAAACTGCTCGGCCTCATCGGGGCCGGTACAGGAGCGCGTACATGAACGAGGGAGCGAAAGTCATTCGTCTCGACGTGAATGTCGAGACCCGGCAGCGACCGCAGACCCGGCGATGGCCGGACCAGCCGACGCAGGCGATGCCGGTCACCTCCCTCAGCGAGCGTCGACCGGGAATGCCCGCCCGCCCGCCGAAGTCACTGACCGACATCGTGCGCGATGCCGTCGGCGAGCAGATCGAACGGACCGCCGAGTTCGCGCGCCGCAGGCTCACCGGGGACTACCAGGTCGACGAGTTCGGCTACGACCGGCACCTGCTCGAATCGGTGATCCTGCCCGCGCTCCGGCCGTTGTCGGACTACTGGTTCCGGGTCGAGGTCGCGGGGATCGAGAACATCCCCGCCGTGGGTGGCGCGCTGCTGGTCGCCAATCACGCGGGCACCGTGCCGATCGACGGGCTGATGCTGCAGCTGGCCGTGCACGACAAGCATCCGCATCAGCGGGCGCTGCGGCTGCTGGCCGCCGACCTCATCTTCGAGATGCCGTTGCTCGGCGCGCTGGCACGCAAGGCCGGGCACACGCTGGCCTGCCATCCCGATGCCGAGCGGCTGCTGCGCGCCGGGCACATCGCCGGCGTGTTCCCGGAAGGGTTCAAGGGCGTCGGAAAGAACTACGCCGACCGGTACAAGCTGCAACGGTTCGGGCGCGGCGGATTCGTGTCGGCGGCGGTGCGGGCCGGGGTGCCGATCATTCCGGTCTCGATCGTCGGTTCCGAGGAGATCTACCCCAAACTCGCCGATATCAAGCCGCTGGCACGCCTGCTCGGGCTGCCGTACTTCCCGGTGACGCCGCTGTTCCCGCATCTGGGGCCGCTGGGCGCGGTGCCGATGCCGTCGAAGTGGTACATCGAATTCGGTGAGCCGATCGCGACCACGGCGTTCGAGCCGGAAGAGGCCGACGACCCGATGACGATGTTCGAGGTCACCGACCAGGTCCGCGAGACCATCCAGCAGACGCTCTACAAGCTGCTGGCCAAGCGCCGGAACGTGGTTCTGGGGTAGATCGTTCGGGATCACTTGTTCGGTAGTCCCAGGCAGGGTTGAGGCTGTGTTAGTTGGAGCGCTGGCGCGCTCGAGTCGCGGCCCTGAGGGGCCGCCGGTTAGCCACCGGGGCTTGCTCCTTCGTCGCCTACGCCCCGGCGGCTAACCGGCGACCCGGCCGCGACCGGCCACTTCGTGGCCGCCGCTCCCTAGGGGTCGCGGGTGCGGGGTTGGGGTTTATGGGGTGTGGAAGGCGGCCGGGACTCAGTGTTCGCGGTGGCGGGCTACTACTGCTGCTACCGCGCCGCCCGCGGCGCCCAGCGCCAGGGCGGTGGGGACGCCGATCTTGGCTGCTTTGCGGCCGGTGCGGAAGTCGCGGATTTCCCAGCCGCGGTTCTTCGCGACCTCGCGCAGGTCGGAGTCGGGGTTGATGGCGACAGCGGTGCCGACCAGCGACAGCATGGGGACGTCGTTGTGGCTGTCGGAGTAGGCGGTGCAGCGCTTGAGGTTGAGCCCTTCGCGGATGGCGAGGGTACGCACCGCGTGCGCCTTGCCGAGGCCGTGCAGGATGTCGCCGACCAGGCGGCCGGTGAACTTGCCGTCGACACTCTCGGCGACCGTGCCGAGGGCGCCGGTCAGACCGAGGCGTTTGGCGATCACATTGGCCAGCTCGACCGGGGTGGCGGTCACCAGCCAGACCTGCTGGCCGGCGTCGAGGTGCATCTGGGCGAGTGCGCGGGTGCCGGGCCAGATCTTGTCGGCGATGATCTCGTCGTAGATCTCCTCGCCGAGTGCCGCGAGTTCGGCCGTGGGGCGGCCCGCGATGAAGCTGAGCGCCTTCTCCCGGCCCGAGACCATGTCGGAGGAGTTCTCCTTGCCGGTGACCCGGAACTTCACCTGCTTCCAGGCGACGTCGACCAGATCGGAGGTCTTGAAGTACTTGCGCGCGGCCAACCCGCGGGCGAAGTGGACGATCGAGGCACCCTGCACGAGGGTGTTGTCGACGTCGAAGAACGCCGCGGCGGTGAGGTCGCGCGGAACCTCGGGGCCCGCGTCGGCACCCTGCTCGGCGAGCTCGGCATCGTGCAGCTCGAGCGCGGCGTCGGCGCTGGCCTCACCGGCCAGGTTGGCGCGTAACTCTTCTTCGCTGGGTCCGAACGGGCTGCGTGGCAGCCGTGCGAACTGTTCCTGCAGTTCCTGACCGAGGCGGCTGGGCTGCCACCGTGCAGGGAACTCCCCGAATCGCCCTGCGACGAATCCGGCCCTAGTCACCTTCGAACGTTCCGGCACCAGTACCCTCCGCTAGTCGCGCGAACCATGTCCACAGTAACCGGCTGCACCGACAACCCGCTGCGGGCTCGGGGATTAAATAGGGCTCATGACTAATCCCACACCGACGGTGACCCTGTTGACCCGCGCTGGTTGCGGCATGTGCAGCGCGGCACTGGAGCAATTGCGGATGATCTGTGGTGATTTCGGTCTCCCGGTCGCCACTGTAGACGTCGACGAAGCCGCGGTCAGGGAGCCGGAACTGCGTGCCGAATACGGTGATCGCCTGCCGGTGGTCCTGTTGAACGGCCGTGAACACAGCTATTTCGACGTCGATGAGCCCCGTTTGCGGGCGGACCTGAGCCGGATCGCTGGTCGCGACGGAAAATGAGGCCGAATTCACCGACTTTGTGAACGCCTGCACAAGCGGTTACGGTGGTGACACGCAATCCGCACCGCCGCTCCACGCGGCGGCGGTGGCCGGGTTTGTACCGCCCCTATGGCACCGGTCGCGCTCTCGTAATTGCAGCGACCCACACCGGTGAACGAAACAGAGGAACCGGACCGCGATCAGGCCCGGAACGAGGAGCCGACGACGTGACAGAGCAGCACGAGACGCCGAGTGGCGTCTCCGGCAAGGCTCTTGTGCGGGACATTCCGCAGGCCACGGTGACTCGTCTTGCTACCTATCTCCGGGTTCTCGCCGGGTTGGCCGACGAGGGTGTAGTCATCGTATCGAGTGAGGAACTCGCTGTCGCGGCGGGTGTCAATTCGGCGAAGCTGCGCAAGGATCTTTCCTTCCTCGGACCCAACGGTGTGCGGGGTGTCGGCTATGACGTAGCCAAGTTGCGCACGAGGATCGAAGATGTGCTCGGACTGTCGCAGGGACATCGGGTCGTGCTGATCGGCGCGGGCAATCTGGGTCGCGCGCTGGTCGGTTACGGCGGATTCGGGGTACGAGGCTTCACCGTGGTCGGGATCTTCGACAACGACCCGTCGGTGATCGGCCAGTCGTACGCCGGTCTCGTCGTGCGCGATGTCGAGCAACTGACCGCGCAGATTCCGGCGCTGACGCCGACGATCGCGGTGGTGGCCGTGCCCGACGAAGCCGCCCAGGATGTGTGTGACCGGCTCGTCGACGCCGGACTGCCGTCGATTCTGAGTTTCGCGCCGCTGGAACTGCGCGCGCCCGCCCATGTCCAGGTCCGCCGCGTCGACCTGGCGATGGAACTGCAGATGCTGTCCTTCGATGCCGCGCGCAACGACGCGCCCGCGCTGCCCGAGATCGCCGAGGTCGGCTCCGGCCGCGTCGCGCGCCGGGTACCGCCGCCGAACCACCTCACCCATGCCGCACCGGTCGAACCGGCCCGCGGCAGGCCGACGCGGCGTACCGCGCCGCACTCGGCCACGCCCCACTCGGCAACGGAGCCAAGCACCAAGGGATCGGTGATCACGCCATGAGCGAGCGCCAGCGAGCTGAACAGCGACACGGCGTGCGGACACGCATGACAGGGCACAGCGCCGGCGAGGTGTGGTCATGAGTGTTCTGCTGGTAGGGATTTCGCACCGCAGCGCCCCGGTGTCGGTGCTGGAGAAGGTGGCCATCAGTGAGGCCGATCGGCCGAAGCTGGTGGATCGGCTGCTCGCCTCGAGTCACGTGTCGGAGGCGATGATCGTCTCCACCTGCAACCGGGTCGAGGTCTACGCGGTCGTCGACGCCTTCCACGGCGGACTCGGCGAGGTGAGCGAGCTGCTCACCAAGCATTCCGGACTGCCGCTGGGCGACCTCACCAAGCACGCCTACGTGCGCTACAGCGAGGCCGCGGCCGAGCATCTGTTCGCGGTCGCCAGCGGCTTGGACTCGATGGTCGTCGGCGAGCAGCAGGTGCTCAGCCAGATTCGCAGCGCCTACGCCAGCGCCGACGGTCAGCAGGCGGTCGGGCGCACCCTGCACGAGCTGGCCCAGCACGGGTTGCGGGTCGGCAAGCGGGTGCACTCGGAGACCGGGATCGACCGGGCCGGTGCCTCGGTGGTGTCGGTGGCGCTGGATCGGGCGCGCGGTGTCGTGGGCGATCTCGCCGGACGGACCGCCGTGGTGGTCGGTGCGGGCGCGATGGGCGGGCTGGCCGTCGCGCATCTGTCGCGGGCCGGGATCGGGCGCATCATCGTCGTCAACCGGACCCTCGAACGCGCACAGCGTCTCGCCGAGACCGGGCGCACCATGCACGGTGTCGACGCCGAGGCGGTCGAGATGTCGCGGCTCACCGAGGCCATGGCGGGCACCGATGTGGTGATCACCTGTACGGGCGCGGTCGGGTCCGTGGTGACTCTGGCCGATACCCATCGCGCACTCGCGGGCCGGGCGCGCACCGACGCCGCCGAGCGTCCACTGGTCTTCTGCGATCTGGGCCTGCCCCGCGATGTGGAGCACGCCGTGGCAGGCCTGCCCGGCGTCGCCGTCATCGACATCGAATCGCTGCAGCGCGATCCGGCCGCGGGAGCCGCGGCCGACGACACCGCCGCCGCGCGCGTCATCGTCGCCGACGAACTCGCCAAATACCTTGCCGGGCAACGCATGGCGGAGGTCACTCCTACGGTGGCCGCGCTGCGTCAGCGTGCCGCCGATGTGGTGGAGGCCGAACTGCTCCGCCTCGATTCGCGGCTGCCCGACCTGGCCGACCCGGCCCGCGACGAGGTGGCGCGCACGGTGCGCCGCGTCGTCGACAAGTTGCTGCACGCGCCGACCGTGCGGGTGAAGCAGCTGGCATCGACGCCGGGCGGCGACAGCTACGCCGAAGCGTTGCGTGAGCTGTTCGAACTGAAACCTGGTGCGGTACAAGCGGTTGCCGCCCCGATGGAGGTCGCCGCGGCGGAGTCCGCGCTGGCCGACGACTTCACCGCAGGCCACCTCGGCGATGGGCCGTCACGCTTGACCGAGTCAAGACCCGACACAGGCAGCATGCGAAACCACGCAGCGCCGCTCGGGCATGCGCAGGAGGAAACCGCATGACCACGACAGTGCAGGAAGAGGACACCGTGACCGCAGGCAGCAGCAGTGCGCCGTGGCGGATCGGCACGCGCGGCAGTCTGCTCGCGCTGACACAGGCGGGCACCATCCGTGATGCGCTGATCGCGGCGGGGCAGCCCGCCGAACTGGTGGTCATCAAGACACCGGGCGATCTGTCCTCGGATCCGGTGCAGAAGATCGGTGTCGGGGTGTTCACCTCCGCGCTGCGCGACGAGCTCGCCGCGGGCGGCATCGACATCGCGGTGCATTCCTATAAGGACCTCCCCACCGCGCAGGACCCGCGCTTCACCATCGCCGCGATCCCGCCCCGCGAGGACCCGCGCGACGCGCTGGTGGCTCGTGACGGCATGGTGCTCGGCGAACTGCCCGCCGGTGCTCGCGTCGGGACCTCGGCCCCGCGCCGTGCCGCGCAGCTGCGCGCACTCGGCCTCGGCCTCGACATCCTTCCGCTGCGCGGCAATATCGACTCCCGCCTGCGCAAGGTGAGCGAGGGCGAACTCGACGCGATCGTCATCGCCCGCGCCGGCCTGTGCCGGATCGGGCGCACCGACGAGATCACCGAATCGCTCGAACCGGTGCAGATGCTGCCCGCCCCCTCGCAGGGCGCGCTCGCGGTCGAATGCCGCAGTGACGACCCGCAATTGATCGAGATACTCGCCGGTCTGGACGATGCCGCGACCAGAGCCGCGGTGCTCGCCGAGCGTTCGCTGCTCGGTGAGCTCGAGGCAGGCTGCACCGCGCCGATCGGAGCGCTCGCCGAGATCGTCGAGTCGATCGACGAGGACGGCCGGATCTTCGACGAACTCTCGCTGCGCGCCTGTGCCGCCGCGATCGACGGCTCCGATGTCCTCCGCGCCTCGATCGTCGGCGCGCCGAAAGACGCGGCCGAACTCGGTCGCACGCTGGCGCGCGAACTGCTGGACCTGGGTGCTCGCGCATTGCTGAGCGTCACAGACGAACCGGCGCCCACCGACTTCACTAATTCCAGCCCGATGGAGAACAACCGATGAGCAGCAGCCGAGCTACCAAGAAGCAACCAGGGCGGATCCTCTTCGTCGGATCCGGCCCCGGCGACCCGGCCCTGCTGACCGTGCGTGCCCGTGAGGTGCTCGAGCGGGCGATGCTGGCCTTCACCGACCCCGATGTCGACAAGGGCGTGCTCGCCCTGATCGGTAGCGCGGTCGAGGTGGGCGAGGACGGCGAGAGCCCGGTCGACGTGCGGCCTGCCCTCGGCGAACCCGCCGAGGTGGCCAAGACGCTGATCGCCGAGGCGCGCAACGGTCACGACGTGGTCCGCATCGTCACCGGCGACCCGTTGACCACCGATTCGGTGATCAACGAGGTCAACGCCGTCACCCGCTCGCACATGGTGTTCGAGGTGCTGCCGGGCCTGCCCAACGGCTCGGCCGTGCCCAGCTACGCGGGCATCGCGCTGGGCTCCGGGCACACCGAGGCCGATGTGCGCGGCGAGGTCGACTGGTCGGCGCTGGCCGCCGCCCCCGGCCCGCTGGTGCTGCACGCCACCTCCGGTCACCTGGCCGAGACCGCCAGCGCGCTGGTGGAACACGGTATGGCGCCGCAGACGCCGGTCGCGGTCACCGTGCGTGGCACCACTCGTCAGCAGCGCACCATCGAGGCCACGCTGGCCTCGCTGAACAACGCCGCGTCCGAGCTCGTCGGCCCGCTGGTCGTGACGGTCGGCAAGGAAGTCGACAAGCGCGCCAAGATGTCGTGGTGGGAGTCGCGTGCCCTCTACGGCTGGACCGTGCTCGTCCCGCGCACCAAGGATCAGGCGGGGGAGATGAGCGAGCGGCTCGTCACCCACGGCGCGATCCCGATCGAGGTGCCGACCATCGCGGTGGAGCCGCCGCGCAGCCCCGCCCAGATGGAACGGGCCGTGAAGGGTCTGGTCGACGGGCGCTACCAGTGGGTGGTGTTCACCTCCACCAACGCGGTGCGCGCGGTGTGGGAGAAGTTCGCCGAGTTCGGACTGGACGCTCGCGCGTTCTCCGGTGTGAAGATCGCCTGTGTCGGTGAGGCCACCGCGGAGCGGGTGCGCTCCTTCGGTATCAACCCCGAACTGGTGCCTAGCGGCGAACAGTCCTCCGAGGGCCTGCTCGCCGACTTCCCGCCCTACGACGACGTGTTCGATCCGGTGAACCGGGTGCTGTTGCCCCGCGCCGACATCGCCACCGAGACCTTGGCCGAGGGTCTGCGTGAGCGCGGCTGGGAGATCGACGACGTCACCGCCTACCGCACGGTGCGCGCCTCGCCGCCGCCCGCGGAGACCCGCGAGATGATCAAGACCGGCGGTTTCGACGCGGTCCTGTTCACCTCGTCCTCCACGGTGCGCAACCTGGTCGGCATCGCGGGCAAGCCGCACGCTCGCACCATCGTGGCCTGCATCGGCCCGAAGACCGCGGAGACCGCGATCGAGTTCGGCCTGCGTGTGGACGTGCAGCCCGAGACGGCTCAGGTGGGCCCACTGGTGGAGGCACTGGCCGAGCACGCGTCGCGCCTGCGCGCCGAGGGCTTGCTGCCGCCGCCGCGTAAGAAGAGCCGCCGCAGCAGCAGCCGCTGATCTCAGCAGATACCCCGAAAGCCCGCCCGCAACGGCGGGCTTTCGGCGTATCGAGGTCATCGGCTGTAGCGCAGCAGTGTGCGCACGAGCCGGCAGGTGGCATCGGACGGCGGGCGGATGTCGATCTTCTCGGCGGTGCGCCGGATCGTGTCGTTGGTGGCCTGATTGGGTAGGTACACACCGGAATCCAGCAGCGCGATCGTCAACCGCATGGCCTTGAGCCGACGGTTGTGCGCCACGTACCAGCGGCGCGGACGGCCCGCGGGCAGTCGCTTCTTCTCGAGCGGCACGTACGGCGCGGTGATGAAAGTGGTCTGAGCGGCAATGGCATTCATTCGGCGTCCTCCCGTTGCGTTTGGGTCCCGCCCCCGATCGTCGGAACCCTCGAACACGCTTTCGATTATACCGAGGGGCACCGACAGGTTTCGTCGATCTCTCGCGGAAGCCATTGAGCTCCAGTGGGTTTCGATGTTATCCACAGGTTCGCCGCGACCGGTCGCCGACCTCGGCGAAGCGCCGCGCGTGGTGATTCGCGGGTAGCTGTCGGACCGCTGTGGTCTAGTAGCGCAAGGCAACCCGGGGAGAGGCGATGACCGTGAACGAGATCGACAAGCGGCTCGGCGCGCACGTCGCGGCGGACGAACTGCTCGGCCTGGCATGGCTCGTGGCAACCGGAGACGATGTCATCACCGGCGCCATCGGCCACCTCGACGCCACCCGCGCCACCCCGATGCGCACCGACACGATCTTCCGGATCTCCTCGATGACCAAACCGCTCACCGCGGCGGCGGCCTCGATTCTGATCGACGACGGCGTACTCGATCCGGCCGAACCGGTCGACCGGCTCCTCCCGGAACTCGCCGGCTTACGTGTACTCGCGCACCCCACCGCCGAAGTCGCCGACACGGTCGCGGCGAACCGCCCGATCACCGTCGGCGACCTGCTCACCTTCCGCCTCGGCTGGGGCATGGATTTCGCCGACTTCGCACCCAAGCCGTTCGACGCCGCCTGGAGTGCCCTCGACCTCGGCTGGGGCCCGCCGACGCCCGCGCGGATGTTGCCTCCGGACATCTGGCTGCGCCGGCTCGGCACCCTGCCCCTGCAGTATCAGCCCGGCGAACGCTGGCTCTACCACGTCGGCGCGTCGATCCTCGGATTCCTGGTCGCCAGGGCAGCGAGCAAACCGCTCTCGGAATTCCTGGCCGAGCGTGTCCTGCGCCCACTCGGCATGACCGACACCGGTTTCTCCGTCCCGCCTGACAAGCTGGCCCGATTCGGCCCGCATTACTCGGAAACAGACGGCACCCGCACTGTCTTCGACCCCGTCGACGGTCAATGGAGCACTCCACCCGCCTTCGAAGGGGGCGGTGACGGCCTGGTCTCCACTCTCGCCGACTACTACCGCTTCGCGCGGATGCTGCGCGACGGCGGCGAACTCGACGGCATCCGAGTGCTGTCCGAGCGAGCCGTCGCGGCCATGACCACCAACCACCTCACCGCCGAGCAACTGGCCCGCGGCGGACCCGGCCCCGGCAACAGTGCGGGGTGGGGTTACGGCGTCGGCGTCCAGCTACGCGACCAACTCGACGGCCCACGCGCAGGTGCCTACGGCTGGGCAGGCGGTCTCGGCTCGACCTGGTCCAATGACGGCGCGGTGACGGCGATCCTGCTCACCAACGAAACGTGGAGTTCGGCCGGCCCGTCCCCGGTCTTCGCAACTTTCGAGCAGATTCTGGGCGAAACCGCCCGCCGTCGCGACCCGCTGTAGGCGCTGCGGCGACCATCGGGGGACAGGCGTATTCTGCGGGCTATGACCGCTTTCGACCGCCCGCGGCGGTTGCGCAGGACACCCGCATTGCGTCGACTCGTCGCCGAGACCACGCTGCAGCCGCGTCAGTTGGTACTGCCGATGTTCGTGGCCGACGGACTCGACGAGCCGCGGGAGATCAGCTCGATGCCGGGGGTGTATCAGCACACGCTGGACTCGCTGCGCAAGGCCGCCGTGGAATCGGTGGCCGCCGGTGTGGGCGGACTGATGCTGTTCGGTGTGCCGCTGTCCGAGGACAAGGACGCCACCGGCAGCCAGGCCAGTGATCCGAACGGAATCCTGAACCGCGGTCTGCGCGCGCTGGCCGAAGAAGTCGGGGACGCGACGGTCATCATGGCCGACACCTGCCTCGACGAATTCACCGACCACGGCCACTGCGGGGTCATCGGCACCGATGGCGCGGTCGACAACGACGCCACCTTGCACCGCTACGTGGAGATGGCGCTGTCGCAGGCCGAAGCCGGTGCCGATCTGCTCGGAACCAGCGGCATGATGGACGGACAGGTCGGCGCGATCCGGCGTGGGCTCGATGCGGTCGGGCGCACCGACACCGCCATCCTCGCCTACGCGGCCAAGTACGCCTCGGCCTTCTACGGCCCCTTCCGTGAGGCCGTCGGCTCGTCGCTGGAAGGCGATCGCCGCACCTATCAGCAGGATCCGGCCAACCGCCGCGAGTCGCTGCGCGAGCTCGACCTCGACCTCGCCGAGGGCGCCGACATCGTGATGGTGAAGCCCGCGATGTCCTACCTCGACATCCTGCGCGACGTCGCCGACCGTTCCACCGTCCCCGTCGCGGCCTATCAGATCTCCGGCGAGTACGCGATGATCACCGCCGCCGCCGAGCGTGGCTGGATCGATCGCCGGGCTTCGATCCTGGAGTCGCTGATCGGCATCCGGCGGGCAGGCGCGGACATCGTGCTCACCTACTGGGCGACCGAGGCAGCACACTGGCTGTCGTGATCGTTCCGCCGAACAAACCCGAAACCCTTCCCGTGCCGGAGGACGTCGGCACCGCTCGTCAGCTGTGGTGGGGAATCGCCGGCCTCGGTGTCGTCTACACCTTCGCCAGTGTCATCACCATGACCGGGGAGCGCGACAAGCTCAGCAAGCAGTTCCTCGACGAGATGCACAAGTCGGATCCGAACTTCCCGGCGTCGACCGTCGACGTGATGGTGCTGGTGGCTTTCGCGCTGACCGCGCTGGTCGGGGTGCTGCTGGCCGGTGTCACCGTGGCGATCGCGCATCAGCTCGGCCGTGGCAAGAGCTGGGCGCGCACGGTGCTCACTGTTGTCGCGATCTGGCTCGGACTCGGCGCCGTCGCCACCATGTTCAGCTTCTCCGCTGTTGCCAATCCCGCGACGATCGTGGCGGGCGGCTCGGCGATCGTGCAGGGCGTGCTCGCCGCGGGGGCCGCGTTCCTCAGCTACCGGCCCGAGTCGACGAAGTACTTCCAGTCCCGCCGGAAGTGACACCACACAGTGTATGGTGAGGATTGTCACACCGGTTGAGCGCCGGGGGAGCGGAGGCAATGATGCGCGTGGTGATCGAGCAACCACACAGCCTGCGACGCGACCTGTTGGTGATCGGGCTGATGGTTGTACTCACCCTCGCCGTCATCGCGCTGATTCTGCTACCGAGCCTGGTCGGCTGATTCGATCTCGCCCCTGGCAGGATCGCAGGAATGAGACGCTGGATCGCGCTGTTCGAACTCGGCTTCGCCGTGCTCTTCCTTGCCTGCGCGATCGTCAGCTGGCGCGCCGCACGGCGCACGACCGAATTCGCCGGCACCGATGAGCACCCCGGGTTCGAGGCGGTGCGCTACGTGCCGCCGTTGCTGTTGCTCGCCTGTGCGCTGGTGATCGTGAGCGGGGTGCTGGTCATCGATGTCGTCACCAGGATCTACCGCGGATCTGTAGCACCGCGCGATCTCGAACCGATGATCTAGAGGAAGCCGAATTCCGATGTGTGCGTGGGGGTTCGGGACGCGAGCTCGCACCGCGGGCTCCCTCGAGGAGGAATCGATGACCAGACTGACCGCAGGAATCTGTACCGTCGCCGCCGCGGTGGCGACGATCGCCCTGGCCGCGGCGCCCGCCCAGGCCGCCCTCGGCCTGCCGCTCACCCCGATGATCGCCGAGCCGGCCGCCGACGGTTTCGCCCCGGAGACCGGCTCGAGCGGCATCTACAACGGCATCATGTGCCAGCTGCACACGATCTCGGCCGAAGTGCCCTGCATGTACACCTGATCAGCTGGTCCACTGCTGGTAGACGTCGACGATGCGGCCGCCGCGCGTGCCGGGCGCGTTCAGGAAGACGGAGACGGTGCCGTCGGGATGGGCCGCCGCTTCCGTCACCACCTGACGCAGGGTGGCGTGGATGCCGCCGTCGGCGTCGCGGTACAGATCGCTGTCGGGATGCAGACCCGCGCCGATCCGATTGGCGGGTACGAGCATCGCGGTGATCGCCGGAATCGGCCCCGCCCCGAGGGCCGCGGTCTCCTCGTGGCTGAGTTGGGCACCGATCCGATCGGGCTGGGCCTGTGGTGCGAACGCGGTGGCCGAACCCGCGCCGAGTAGCACTCCCGCCGCGACGAATCCTGTGCCAAGGGCAGTGCTGGTGACGCCGAAACGCATGAAATACCCTCTCGCTGATACCTGATTTCCCTATGGCTCAGGTGCTGAGCCGCCCGGAGCGTAGTCGCAGGCCAATGGGCCTAGATCGAATTCTTTCCCGGATCGGGGCGGCGTGTCGGGCGTGTCGTCGGTGGGTCGCTGCGGTCTGGGTCACTGTGCTCCACCCTGTCGTCCGGCGTGCCGAGGCGAACTGAGACACTGGAATCCGTGAGTCTTACGCAGGTACCGGTTTCGGCCCAGCTCTTCGAGCGGGCGGCCGCCGTGATCCCGGGTGGCGTCAATTCCCCGGTTCGTGCGTTCAACTCGGTCGGCGGTACGCCACGGTTCATCACCTCCGCGAGCGGCTACACGCTCACCGATGCCGACGGCAACGACTACGTCGATCTGGTGTGCTCATGGGGGCCGATGATCCTCGGTCACGCCCACCCCGCCGTCGTCGAGGCCGTGCAGAAGGCCGCGACGAGCGGACTGTCGTTCGGTGCGCCGACCGAGGCCGAGATCGAGCTGGCCGAGGCCATCGCCGCCCGCGTCGACCCCGTCGAGCGGGTCCGCCTGGTGAACTCCGGTACCGAGGCCACGATGAGCGCGGTCCGCTTGGCCCGCGGTTTCACCGGCCGATCCAAGATCATCAAATTCTCCGGCTGCTACCACGGTCACGTCGACGCGTTGCTGGCCGACGCGGGCTCCGGTGTCGCGACCCTCGGTCTGCCGACCTCGCCCGGCGTCACCGGCGCGCAGGCCGCCGACACCATCGTGTTGCCCTACAACGACCTCGCCGCCGTCGCCGCCGCCTTCGACGCGCACCCCGGCCTGATCGCCTGCGTCATCACCGAGGCCGCCGCGGGCAACATGGGCGCGGTCGCGCCGCTGCCCGGCTTCAACGAAGGCCTGCGCACCCTCGCCCACGACAACGGCGCGCTGCTGATCATGGACGAGGTGATGACCGGATTCCGGGTCAGCGCGTCGGGTTGGTACGGCCGCGAAGGCGTCGCCGGTGACCTCTACACCTTCGGCAAGGTGATGAGCGGTGGCCTGCCCGCCGCCGCGTTCGGCGGTCGCGCCGAGATCATGAACAACCTCGCCCCGCTCGGCCCGGTGTATCAGGCGGGCACGCTGTCCGGTAACCCCGTCGCCGTCGCCGCGGGCCTGGCGACCCTGCGTGCGGCCGACGACGAGGTGTACGCGGCGCTGGACCGCAATGCCGATCGTCTCGGCGCGTTGTTCGCGAAAGCCCTGACAGAGGCCGGTGTCGAGCATCAAGTCCAGTTCGCAGGCAATATGGTGAGCGTGTTCTTCGCCGAGCGTCCGGTGACCGATTACGCCGCCGCCAAAGCGAGCCAGACCTGGCGTTACCCTGCCTTCTTCCACGCCCTGCTCGACGCGGGCGTGTACGCGCCGCCGAGCGCGTTCGAGGCATGGTTCGTCTCCGCGGCACTCGACGAGGACGCGTTCGACCGTATCGCCGCCGCTCTGCCCGCCGCCGCCCTCGCGGCCGCGGCCGCAACCCCCGAAGGATCCCCAGCGTGAGCTCCGACCAGCCCGACGCAGAATTCGCCCCAGTCCCGGCGGATAGCGACGAGGCGCCCCATCCTGCCCCCGCCGCCGCACCCCCCGCCCTCGACGACGACCCGTCGAGCGTCGAAACCATCGTGCACGTGCTGCGCCACGGCGAAGTGCACAACCCGAACGGCATCCTCTACGGTCGCCTGCCCGGCTTCAGCCTCTCGGTGGCCGGTCGCTCGCAGGCCGGTGCGGTCGCGCGCTCGCTGGCCGATCACGACATCGCGATGGTGATCGCCTCCCCGTTGCAGCGGGCCCAGGAGACGGCGGCGCCGATCGCGGCCGCCCACGACCTGATCGTGCGCACCGACGAGAACCTGATCGAAGCGGGCAACACCTTCGAGGGCCTGCGCGTCTCCGTCGGTGACGGTGCGCTGCGCAAGCCGCGGCACTGGTGGAAGCTGCGCGACCCGTTCACCCCGTCCTGGGGCGAGCCGTATCTGCAGATCGCTCATCGCATGCTCGCCGCGGTGAACAAGGCCCGCGTCGAGGCCGCCGGTCACGAGGTGGTGCTGGTCTCGCATCAGCTGCCCGTGTGGACGCTGCGCCGTTTCCTGCAGGGTCAGCGGTTGTGGCACGACCCGCGCAACCGGCAGTGCTCGCTGGCATCGCTGACCTCGCTGGTCTACCACGGCGACACGCTCGTCGACATCGTCTATTCCGAGCCCGCCGGGGCGTCGGATCCGTCGGTCCACGGCGCATGACACGCTGCACCTCGTCGGGAACCGCCCGTGGCCGTCGGCCGCGGGCGCTGACCGCCGTTCTGTCCGCCCTGCTGGTGATCATCGCCGCGGCGGGCTGTTCGACGGGTACCGATGCGGTCGCCACCGGTGGTGGGACCTTCGAATTCGTCTCACCCGGTGGTAAAACGGATATCTACTACGATCCGCCCGCCACGCGCGGGACGATCGGCACGCTCTCGGGGCCCGATCTGATGAACGAGGGAAAGACCGTTTCGGTCGACGATTTCCCGAACCAGATCGTGGTCGTGAACCTGTGGGGACAGTGGTGTGGCCCGTGCCGCGCCGAGTCGCCCGCTCTCGAAAAAGTCTTCGCGGCGACCAGAGATCAAGGCGTCGCGTTCCTGGGGATCAATGTCCGTGACCATCAGCGCGACAAAGCCCAGGACTTCGTAGTGGACAACAAGATCGAATACCCGTCCATCTACGACCCGTCGATGCGGACCTTGCTCGCTCTCGGCGGAAACTTTCCCACCAGTGTTATTCCGACCACGTTGATCCTGGATCGTCAGCACCGGGTCGCCGCGGTCTTCCTTCGCTCGCTATTGGCCGAAGACCTTCAGCCCGTGGTCGAGCGCATCGCCGCCGAGGAGAAGCAGTGAGCAGCCGTCGTCGTCCAGGAAATCTGACCGCGTGTCGTCCCCGTCAGGGCGCCCGCCGAATGGGTGCGGGCTGGACGGTCGACGACCGTTGGGCCGGTATCGCGACCGTGCCGCGCAGTGTCGCCGGCGCCGGTCTGTTCGATTTCGGCCCCGCTGATCCGGCCGAGACCGAGCGAACCCTGTCGTTGCCGCGCGACGAGCAGCATGACATGGATACGGACACCGACGAGTGATTCCGCTCGCCGCAGTCGGGGATTCCTTCCAGCAGACGGCGGCATCGGGTCCGCTTCTGCTGGCGCTGGGAGCCTGCCTGCTCGCGGGCCTGGTGTCGTTCGCTTCACCGTGTGTCGTGCCGCTCGTCCCTGGCTATCTGTCCTACCTGGCCGGGCTGGTCGGTGCCGAGGCGCCGCCTGCCACCAACGCGCAGGCGAGCACGCTCACCGCGCAGCGCCGTAGCGCGAAGATGCGGGTGGCCGGTGCCGCCGGGCTGTTCGTCGCCGGGTTCACGGTGGTGTTCGTGCTGGCCACGGCCACTGTTTTCGGCGTGATCCAGACCCTCAATGTGAATCGGGAACTGCTGCAGCGCATCGGCGGTGTGGTGACGATCCTGATGGGTCTGGTGTTCATCGGCCTGGTCCCCGCCCTGCAGCGCGACACGCGGATGGAGCCGCGCAGGCTCACCAGCATCCTCGGCGCGCCGCTGCTCGGCGGGGTGTTCGCGCTCGGCTGGACGCCGTGTCTGGGGCCCACGCTGTCGGGTGTGATGGCGGTGTCCGCGGGTACCGAGGGCACCACCGCCGTGCGCGGGGTGACGTTGATCGTCGCCTACTGCCTCGGTCTCGGGCTGCCGTTCATCGTGCTGGCCTTCGGGTCGGCCGGTGCGTTGCGCGGGGTCGGCTGGCTGCGGCGCAATTCGCGCACCATTCAGGTAATCGGGGGTTTTCTGCTCGTCGCCGTCGGCGTCGCGCTGGTCACGGGGGCATGGGATCAGTTCGTCGGCTGGGTGCGTGACGGGTTCGTCTCCGAGGTGACTCTTCCGATCTGATGACTGACACGCTGACCACACCGACCACCCCCACCCCGCCCGTCCGGCAGTCGCTGCTGGGCCGGGCCTGGGCCCTGGTCCGTAATTCCTGGCGCGGCCTCACGAGCATGCGTACCGCACTGGTGCTGCTGTTCCTGCTCGCGCTGGCCGCCATCCCCGGCGCCCTGCTGCCGCAACGCAGCCTCAACGCGCAGAAGGTCGACCAGTACATCGCCGACCGTCCGACACTGGGTCCGTGGATGGACCGGTTCGAACTGTTCGACGTGTTCGGCAGCTTCTGGTTCACCGCCATCTACGTGCTGCTGTTCATCTCGCTGGTCGGCTGCATCCTGCCGCGCTGCTGGGACCACTACCGGGCACTGCGTACCCCGCCGGTGCCCGCGCCGCGCAACCTCAGCCGGTTGCCGCACCACTCCAGCGAAACCGACGACCGGACTCCCGACGAGGTGATCGAGGCCGCCAAGGCTTCCTTGCGTGGGTGGCGGACCGAGGTGCGCCCCGGTCAGCGCGACGGCGAAGTGACGCTGTCCGCGGAGAAGGGCTATCTGCGCGAGTTCGGCAACCTGGTGTTCCACCTGTCGCTGGTCGGGCTGCTCGTCGCGATCGCGCTGGGCAAGCTGCTCGGGTACGAGGGCAATGTCATCGTGATCGCCAACGATGGTCCCGGCTTCTGCACCACCTCGCCCGCGGTCTTCGACTCGTTCCGGGCGGGCAACACCAACGACGGCACCGGCATGACGCCGCTGTGCATCAAGGTGAAGGACTTCAAGGCCGACTACCTGCCCACCGGCCAGGCCGAGATGTTCCACTCGAACATCGAGTACCAGGCGGGCGCGGACCTGAGCACCGACACGTGGCGCAGCACCGAGCTCCAGGTGAACCATCCGTTGCGGGTCGCCGGTGACCGCGTCTACCTGCAGGGGCACGGCTTCGCGCCGACGTTCACCGTCACCTTCCCCAACGGGCAGACCCGCACCGAGACCATCCAGTGGCGGCCCGACGACGCGCAGACCTTCCTGTCCAGCGGTGTGCTGCGCATCGACCCGCCCGGCGGTATGTACGCCACCGACGAGGAACGCAGGCAGAACCAGATCGCCATCGAGGGCCTGTTCGCGCCGACCGCGATGTTCCACGGCAGCCTGCTCACCTCGTCGTTCCCCCGGATGGACGACCCGGCGGTCGCGGTCGATGTCTACCGCGGCAATACCGGTCTCGACACCGGGCGTTCCCAGTCGCTGTTCTCGCTGGACCCGGAGATGATCAAGCAGGGTCGGTTGACCAAGGAGGCGCGGGTCAACTTGCGTCCCGGCGAGTCGACCACGTTGCCGAGCGGGGCGAAGGTCACCTTCGACGGCGCCGAGGAATTCGTCAACTTGCAGGTCTCGCACGACCCCGCCCAGCAGTGGGTGCTGGTGAGCGCGCTGACGATGATGGCCGGTCTGCTGGTGTCGCTGTTGCTGAAACGGCGACGGATCTGGATCCGGGCGTACCCGGTCGAGGCCGCGGCGGGTACCGTGGGTCAACGACGCGCCGTAGTAGAAATGGGCGGCCTGGCCAGAAGCGATCAAGCGGGCTGGGGCGCCGAGTTCGATCGACTGCGGACACGGCTGCTGGGAGCGGAGAAGTGATCCGCGCACTCGACATGGAGACGGAATCCTGATGCAGATCGACGAAACGCTGGCACGGTACAGCGACTTCGCGTTCATGTCGGCCATGGCCATCTACGCCCTGGCCACGGTCCTGCTGATCGTGCAGTACGCCTCGGCGCGCGCCAAGCAGGTCGCCGCCCGCGAACTCGTCCCCGCCGGCGACCCCGGGTTGCCCGGCAGGATCGAGACCCCCGAGGCCAAACCGCTCGCCGAACGGCTGGGCAACATGGCCTTCTCGGTGCTGGTAGTCGGCGCGGTCCTGCACATCGGTTCGATCGTGCTGCGCGGCTTCGCCACCCACCGCTTCCCGCTGGGCAACATGTACGAGTTCACCACCATGGCCACCGCGGCCGCCGTGGTGATCGGCCTGATCTTCCTGCGCGACCAGCGCTACCGGGCCATGTGGGCGTTCCTGCTGGTCCCCGTGCTGATCCTGATGTTCCTGGCAGGCACGGTCCTCTACGCCGACGCCGCCCCCGTGGTCCCCGCCCTTCGCTCGTTCTGGCTGCCGATCCACGTCACCATCGTCAGCATCGGCAGCGGCGTCTTCCTGGTCTCGGGCGTGGCCAGCCTGCTCTACCTGTTCCGCATGCGTCAGCCCGCGGGCGAGGAATCCACCAACATCGTCGGCATCATCGCCCGCCGCCTCCCCGACGCCCGCACCCTCGACCAGCTCGCCTACAAAACCACCATCATCGGCTTCCCCCTCTTCGGCGCAGGCGTCATCCTCGGCGCCATCTGGGCCGAAGCCGCCTGGGGCCGCTTCTGGGGCTGGGACCCCAAGGAAACCTGCTCCTTCATCGCCTGGGTCCTCTACGCGGCCTACCTGCACGCCCGAGCCACCTCGGGCTGGCGAGACACCAAGGCAGCCTGGATCAACATCGCCGGCTTCGTAGCGATGCTGTTCAACCTCTTCATCATCAACATGGTGATCAGCGGTTTGCACAGCTACGCGGGGCTGAACTGAGCGGCCGCTACCTCCGATATAGCGTGTCTGCATAGCTCCGAGATGAGACCATAGGTCTTGTGGCACACGATCTTCGGCTGTCCGGTGTGACCTACGGGGCGGGGGATCGGTCCGGGGGATCGACTGAGCGTGCGGGGAAGTTGAGTTTCTCGCATTCGGAAATCCGGTGGCGCCGATCGGTGCGCTCGGCGTTCGTGGTCGGCTGGCGCGAGGTGACGGGCGTCGATGTGCGCACGCCCGACCTTGTCGAAGTGATCAGTGCCGGAGTCGGGTGGGCCGACGGCTCCGTGATTCGCCTGGATGTGGCGGGGGCTACCCACCGATTCCACGTTGCGGGCACGCAGCCCGAGCAACTGCGAGAAACGCTGATGGCATGGGTCGTTCGCGAGGCGCCGCCGTCGAAACCGTGGCCCGTGGCGCCCGCCCGACCGGTGGTGGCGCGGGCACCGGTCGATATCGCGTACGCGGCGGCGGCGATCTGGCGAGCCAGCGGCCTGGGACGCGCACCGTTTTCCGAGATCACTACGGCGTCGTATCGGGTGGCTGTCGCGGAGAATCACCGCGACAGCGGACGCTACTCGGAAGCGATCGCGGTGTTGGAGCCGCTCGCTCAACAGTGCGCGGAGAAATTCGGTGCCGACCAGCCCATCACGTTGCAGGTGCGGAATGCCCTCGGCCGGTCCTACTGCGATGCAGGGTACTTCTCCGAAGGACTGGAGGTGCTGAACGATATCGTGTCGATCGCCGAGCATGTTCTCGGCGTCGACGACGACATGACGCTCACCCTTCGCAACAATCTGGCATTGGGGTATTCCGCTGCCGGTGAGTACCGTCATGCCCTTGACCTACTCGACCTGAACGTCGACTACAGCGAACGGAAACTCGGCGACGACAGTCTCGAAACTCTCGGGCGTCGCAACAACTTGGCGGCGACACAGGCGCTGGCCGGGCTTCGGCAACGCGCTGCGGCCTCGTACTGGAGCATCCTCGATCGGCTGCATCCCGACAGTTACGCGCACAGTCTCGCGGTCACCGCACGCCAGAACCTGGCCATCTTGCACAACCCGCTGTGGGAGCCCTGAGGCGCCTCGGAGTCAGCAGTAGTAGCAGATCTTGTTGGCGGGGAGTTCCACGTGGCAGTTGAGGCAGACCGGCTTGCGCACCGGTTCGGGCTTGGGGATGGCGGCTACGGTGCGGCGGGCGGCGGAGGGTCGTTTGACGGCTGCCTCGGCTGCTTCGGCGGTGGCCAGGTCCGCGGAGGTGGACTGGCGGATGGCGGCGACCTTCGGGGGGAGGGTGGGCAGGCCGCCGTCGGCGGGGAGGTCGGTGGCGTAGTGCTGGTAGCACTGCCAGCGGGCCGCGGCCGCGTGCATTTCGAGGTCGTCGGGGATGGGCAGGCCCGCGAGTTCGAGGATGTAGCGGTAGCCGGTGCCGACGGTCTGGTTCTTGCGCACGCACAGGGCGCTCAGCGGCGGCTCGTTGTTCTTGTGACAGTGCTCGGCGACTTTGTCCAGCACGACCGGCAGCCAGTGCTGCCACTTCACCGCGGTGCGGATCCCGGATTCTTCCTGGACCAGCTCGGCCAACTCCGTGTTGACGATGAAGTTGTTGAACCGGGTAGCGGTGTCGGCCAGCACCTCGTGTGCGGCGCGAGTCCACTCCGACCGTGCCTCGGTGAACGTCACGGCGCTGCCGTCGGCCGCGCGCCAAGTGGTCGGGACAGAACCCTGCTGCACATCAATCACCGGAATACGTTATCTACCCAGCTCTTTCGACGCGCAACGGGGGTATGTGCGTCAGCTCACGGCGACGCACATCGTGAGGGTCACTCGGCCGGGCCGGAGTCGTCACGTGGTTGTTTGCCGAGGCGCCAGAGGAATTCCGGGTCGTCGTCGGGGCCGAGAACTGGTCTGCGCGAGGGTGGGCCGGGATTCGGGCGTTGCATTTCGGGGCCGAACGCCTTCCAGCACAACACCGCGATGGCCACGATCGCGATGAGTGCCAATAGGTACGTCACGTCGCTCACCTCCTGCTATCGAGGGTAGCCGTGTCCGCGCCGTGTGCACATCCGCAACGGGAGGGAAATTTTTGGCGAACGCGAGCCCGCGGTGGGCTCGCGTCGGCCGGTGAGTCAGCGGGGTGCTGCCTCGGTGGTCAGTGATCTGAGCAACTGCAGGACCTCGGACTCGCGGAAACGGCGATGTCCGCCCGGTGTACGCAGTGAGCCGAGTCTGCCCGCATGGGCCCACCGGGTGACGGTCTTGGGATCTACGTGGAACATGGCGGCCACTTGGCCTGGTGTCAGCAGAGTGTCCTGAAGGCCGACGGTGATCGCAGTCATAGCTAACCTCTCCGTTCTCGACAGTTCCCTCATCAGTGGCGTCATCGTCGCACTGCGACCCCCATGTAGTCGAACCACCTACTGTTGGTAAAGGGGAAGTAATAGACAAAAGCCGCGAACGGGGCCGCATCGGCGAGATTCGCGCCGGGCTACGCTGTAGTCGTGAGTGAAGCAACAGGTCAGCAGGGTCCTGGCGCAGGGAAGCGGCTGGTCCGCAATCTCGCGCTCTACACGCTGGCTCGTCTCGGGCTGGTCGTGGTGATCGCCGCGTTGATCGTAGGCGTGGCCAAGCTGATCGGTGTCGACGTGCCGGTCATCGTCGCGGCGCTGTTCGCGCTGATCGTCGCGATGCCGCTGTCGCTGACGTTGTTCAAGAAGCTGCGGGTGAAGGTGAACGAGGACATCGCCGTGGTCGACGCGCGCCGCCGCCAGGACAAGGCGCAGCTGCGGGCCCGCTTGCGGGGTGACGACGACGGCGCCTCGGCGTGAAGTACCTCGATCGCAGCGCCCCGCGTGACTGGGTCGACAATGCCGTCCGGCTGATCGACGCCGACACGCAGCGCTCCGCCGACACCCACCTGCTGCGGTATCCGCTGCCCGCCGACTGGCCGGTGCAGCTCTACCTCAAGGACGAGTCGACCCACATCACCGGCAGTCTCAAGCACCGGCTGGCACGGTCGCTGTTCCTGTACGCGATCTGCAACGGCTGGGTCACCGAGGGCACGACGGTGGTCGAGGCGTCGTCGGGTTCGACGGCGGTGAGCGAGGCCTACTTCGCGAAGCTGCTCGGTCTGGACTTCGTCGCGGTGATGCCCGCGAGCACGTCGCCGCAGAAGGTCGCGCTCATCGAGGCGCAGGGTGGCCGATGTCATTTCGTCGATCGACCACCGGACATGTACACCGAGGCCAAGCGTCTCGCCGCCGAATCCGGCGGGCATTTCATGGATCAGTTCACCCACGCCGAGCGGGCCACCGACTGGCGTGGCAACAACAACATCGCCGAGTCCATCTTCGAACAGCTCGCGCTGGAGAAGCACCCGGTGCCGGAGTGGATCGTGGTCGGTGCGGGTACCGGCGGCACCAGCGCGACGATCGGGCGCTACATCCGGTATCGCAGGCACGCGACGCGGCTGGCCGTGGTGGACCCGGAGCATTCGGCGTTCTACGGTGGCTACGAGTCGGGCGACGCGGGCTATGAGACCGGAATGCCGTCGCGCATCGAGGGGATCGGCCGTCCTCGGGTGGAGCCGTCGTTCGTGGGCCAGGTGGTCGATCGGATGATCGTGGTTCCCGATGTGGCCTCGATCGCCACCGCCCGTCATGCGAGCGCCGCACTGGGCCGTCGCGTCGGCGGTTCGACCGGCACGAACCTGTGGGGCGCCTTCCACCTCGTCGCCGAGCTGGTCGCGGCGGGTCGCAGCGGAAGCGTGGTCACGCTGCTGTGTGACGGCGGCGACCGGTACGCGGGCACCTATTTCGACGACGACTGGGTGGCCGCCCAGAACATGGATCTGACCGGCCCGACCGAGATTCTCACGGAATTCGCCACCACCGGCCGCTGGAACGGCTGACAACCTCCCACACCCTTTTCGGGTCTGTTCGCGCTCAGCGATGTCAATTTTTGTTGACAAACGCGGCTGTCGTCAAGCAAAATTGACGCCATGACCGATGCAACAACCCTCGCCTCAGCGGCAGGCAACCCCGACCCCGCCGTCGGGCTGCGCGCGGTGCTCGCCCTGCGCAGGCTGGCCGACCGGCTCGAAACCATCCAGGTTGCCAATGCCAGAGCCAACGGCTGGTCGTGGCAGGCCATCGCCGAGGCGCTCGAGGTGAGTAAGCAAGCGGTCCATCAGAAACACAACCGGAAAGGTGGAACCCGCTGATGTTCGAAAAATTCAGCCGCGAGGCCAGAGTCGCGGTGGTCGGTGCCCAGGACGACGCCAAGGAGCTGGGCGCGAAGCGGATCGGGCCGGAGCATGTGCTGCTCGGCACCTTGTCGAACGCCGAACCGGACCTGCGCGCGGTGCTCGACGCGCGCGGCATCACCGCCGGCGGTGTGCGCGCCGCCCTCGCCGCCCGCACGAGCGAGCCGCCGCTGGGCGCCGATGACGCGCAGGCCCTGCGCTCGATCGGCATCGACCTGGATGCTGTGCAGGCCAGCATCGCCGACAACTTCGGCTCGCAGGCCTGGGACCAGGCCGAACCGGAGGCCAAACGAGGCATGTTCGGCCGACTGCTCGGCTCCGGGCACATCCCGTTCACCAGCACGGCCAAGAAGTCGCTCGAACTCGCGCTGCGCGAGGCGATCCACCGCAAGGATCGGGAGATCTCCTCGACCTACCTGCTGCTCGGCATCCTGCGCGGGGCCGACCCGGCCACCACCGACCTGCTCGGCGGCCGCGACGCGGTGTCCGGCCTACGCGCCGATCTCTACGCGATGCTCGACCGCGCCGCGTGAATTCCACATCGGGTGTGTGTCAGACCCGCCGCAATGTCCGTTTCCCGGCCTAGCATTGCGTGCATGCAACTAGCAATCCGGTTGGTCATCAACGCCATAGCCATCTGGGCTGCGGCCGCGTGGATCGACAAGATCGATATCTACGTGCCGCCCGAGTGGTCAGCGGAGTGGGGTAACTGGGGCAAGGCCCTGGTCCTGCTCATCGTCGCGCTCGTGTTCACGGCGGTCAATGCGGTGATCAAGCCGATCGTGCAACTCCTGTCGTTGCCGTTCGTGATCCTCACGCTCGGCCTGTTCCTGCTGGTGGTGAACGCGGGGATGCTGTGGCTCACCGCCAAGATCACCGAGCTCACCGACTACGGCCTTCGCGTCGACGGTTTCTGGGCGGCGTTGTGGGGTGGCTTGATCATCACGCTGGTCAACTGGGTGCTCGGCATTCTGGTGCCCGACGGCGACTAGCCCGCGAGCCCGACGGCCAGCGCGCTCAGCGCCGACCAAGCCAGCAGGGCAAGCCCCGAATCGCGGAGGGCGGGAATCAGTTCCAGCCCGCCCTTACCGGTGCGCACAGGGGCGTTGGCCCGGATCGCCAGCGGCAACGCGAGCAGTCCGGCCAGCGCCCATGGCGTGCGCGCGATCAGCGCGAGGCTGATCACGAACGGCGCCGCGAGCAACACCAGGTGCAGGGTGCGGGTGCGCGCATCGCCGAGTTTCACCGCGAGCGTGACCTTGCCCGACTCGGTGTCGGTCGGGATGTCACGCAGGTTGTTGGCCACCAGCACCGCGCTGGAGAACGCGCCGACGCCGATCGCGAGCAGCAGGCCGACCCAGTCGACCCGCAGCGCCTGCACGTACTGGGTGCCGAGCACCGCGATCAGCCCGAAGAACACGAACACGGCGATCTCGCCGAAACCGCTGTAGCCATACGGCTTGCTGCCGCCGGTGTAGAACCACGCGCCCGCCAGGCACAGCGCGCCGATCAGTACCAGCCACCACGCCGTCGTCACGGCCAGCACGAGGCCGGCGACCGCGCCGATCGCGAGGCTGAGCACCGCGGCGGTGCGAACAGCTGTGGGGGAGGCCAGTTTCGAGCCGACCAGGCGCAGTGGGCCCACCCGCACGTCGTCGGTGCCGCGAATGCCGTCGGAGTAGTCGTTGGCGTAGTTCACCCCGACGATCAGCGCCAGCGAAACCAGCAGCGCCAGAATTGCTTTCCACCAGACGGCCCCGTCGATGGATGCGGCAGCGCCGGTGCCCGCGAGTACCGGCGCGATCGCGTTGGGCAGCGTCCGCGGTCGGGCGCCCTCGATCCATTCCGCTGCTGTAGCCATGGATCGAAGCCTAATCCGACACGGACGCTCCCCGCTCCTGGAGCCCCTCGCGCACGGCCGGAGGGCGCCTGATCGCGGTCAGGCCGGGGTGGACTCGGCGACCGTCTTGAGCCGGGCCAGTCCCTTGTCGAAGTCCTTGCCGATGAGGTTGTCGATCGGGAACACCTTGCCGAGCACGCCCATCAGCCCGGAGTGGGTGCCGGTCATCTGCCAGGTCACCTCGGTGCCACCGGCAACCGGAGCGAGCGTGAAGGTGACGAAATTGGTGGCTTTGAACGGTTTCTCGAAGGTGAGCTCCACGCCGATCTCGCGTTCGGCGTCGGCCTTGATCTCCATCACGCCCGCACCGGCTTTGCGGTTGCCCCGCCAGGCGTAGCGGGCGCCGACGCCGGATTCCGGGCCGGTGTAGGTACGGGCGAGCTGCGGGTCGGCGTCTTCCCACGGCGACCACAGCCGCCACTGGCGGAAGTTGTCGATCAGTGCGTGGATCCGTGCCGGTTCAGCGGCGATGACGGTGCGCCGCGACACCTCGAAGTTGCCCATGTGCGTGAGCCTAAAGCGAGGTGGGGACAAAATCGCGGGACACAACGTCGGCGGTGTCGCGCTGGGGCGCGAACCGGGAACCCGTCGCCGCCCTCGCCTACGATGACATCCGGCATGTCTGTACAGCATCGCGGCCCCGAGGGGTCGCCCTCCGAGGCACTCTCCCGCGTTGTCGTGGGGGTGCTCGGCGTGATCGCGATCCGCCGCGACGACGCCGTGATCGCGCTACCCGGCGCCCGCGCCCGGCTGCTGCTGGCCGCCCTCGCAGTGCATCCAGGGCGGGCTCGGAGCGCCCAAACGCTGATCGACGAGGTGTGGGGCGAACAACCACCCCGCGCACCGATGAACGCGCTGCACACGCAGGTCTCACGCCTGCGGGCGATGCTGCCCGACGGCGCACTGGAGATCGGCCCGGCCGGTTACCGGCTGAGATTGCCCGCCGACAGCGTCGACCTCACCGCGGTCGCCGCGCTCGCCCGCCGAGCCGATGAACACCTGGCTGAGGGAAACGTCGCCGACAGCCTCGCCGCGATCGCACTGGCCCGGACCCTGTGGCGCGGTGAACCGGGCGCCGATCTCCCCGATTCCGCCCCGGCCGCCGACCTGCGCACAGCCGCCGCCGACCTGGGCCGCCGCCTCGATCACACCGAACTCACCGCCCACCTCACGCACGGCGACGTGGCCGACGCCATTCCCCTCGCCCGCGCCGCGGTGGTAGCCAACCCGCTGGACGAATCCGCCCACGCGACCCTGATCCGTGTCCTCGCCGCCGCGGGCCGGCCGAGCGAAGCCCTCGAGGTCTTCGCCGCCTACCGCCTACGCTTGATCGAAGAACTGGGTGCCGACCCGGGCCCCACCCTCCTCGCCCTCAACACCGCCGTCCTCCGCGGAGAACCGATCGAGCTGCCCGGACGCGCACCACAACACCGCGTCCAGTCGGGTCCGAGTGCCGCGACGACCAGCAGCCGATCCGCCGGCGCATGGTCGTCGGTCGGCGTCAACGGCGACCGGCCCGGCCGGTCGGGCAGCGACGCCGGGAGCTCCGACGGTGGGGGAGCCGGTCCCGGGTTCACAGACGGGGTGGGGACCGGTCAGCGCGGCCGGCCGGTCGGCGCCACCGGAAACGACTCCGGTGGGACCGCCGATTCCCAGTCCGTGGCCGGCGCTGGAGATACCGCGGCTACCGACCGGCGCGGCCCGGGCAGCCCCACACCGCGCACCGCCGTCGGACTACGTGCGGCGCCCAACGAATTGCTCGGTCGCACAGTGGATCTCGACGCGATCACTGACCTGGCACGGCGCTCCCGAGTGACGACCGTCCTCGGACCAGGCGGCACCGGCAAGACCAGGGTCGCCAACGCGGTGGGTGAACGCATGGCCGGTTCGGTGCCGGTGGTACTCGTCGAATTGGCCTCGGTGCAGCCCGAATCGGAGGCCGGACCGCAATCGCGCAAAGACATCGAGGTCGCCATCGGGCAGGTGATCGGCCTGGGTGAGATGCGGGAGACGGGTGCCATCCGGGCGGGCGTGCACGTGGATGTGAGCACCCGTCTGCGTGAGGCGCTCGCGGCGCGGCCGATGGTGCTGATCCTGGACAATTGCGAGCACGTGATCGATGCCGCGGCTGAGGTGGTCGCCGATCTCGTCGGCAGTTGCGCCCAGTTGACCGTGCTCACCACCAGTCGTTCGCCGCTGTCGATCACCGCCGAATCCGTCTATCCCCTAGCTCCTTTGGCGATCGACGCGGCCGGTTCGCCTGCCACGGACCTGTTCTCGGCTCGCGCTAGGGCGGTACGCCCCGATGTCCGCCTCGACCCCGACACCGTGGCCCGGCTGTGCCGCACCCTCGACGGTCTCCCGCTGGCGATCGAGCTCGCCGCCGCACGGGTGCGCACGATGAGCGTCGCCGAGATCGAGACCAGGCTCGACCATCGTTTCGCCCTGTTGCGCAGCGGTGATCGGTCCGCGCCGCACCGGCATCGCACGCTGCACGCGGTGATCGCCTGGAGCTGGAACCTCCTCGACCCCGATCAGCAGGTGACCCTGCGCAGGCTGAGCCGTTTCCCGGCCGGGTTCACCGCGGCCGCGGCCGAGGTGGTCGCGGCGGGCCCGGATGTGGCCGTCGCGGTGGACGGGCTGGTCGCCCAGTCCCTGCTCACCGTCCTGGACGACCCCGACGGCGCGGGCATCCGCTATCGCATGCTCGAAACGGTCCGTGAGTTCGGCGCCGAACAGATCGCCACCGTCGACGCGGTGACCGATGGCGCCGAATCCGCGCTCGTTCTCGACAGGATGTTCTGCTGGGCCAGGGAATTCGCGCTGGGGTCGTTCCGCGACTACCGCGGCGGCGGTCAGGTGAGGTCCGTACTCGCGGTGTCGGCCGACCTGGACAACCTGGTCGCCGTGCTGCGCTCCGCTGTCGATCGCGCCGACGCGCCGACCGCGTACTCGGTCTTCCCGGTGGTCGCGATGGTCTGGGTGATGCGTGGCGCGCACCTGGAATTCACCGGGTGGGCAATGCGATTGGTCGCTCTCGCGCCGCCGCCACCGTCCTCGGCCGAGGACGCCGACCTGCAGATGATCGCGCATCTGCTGACCTGCCTGCACATGCTGTTCCTCAAGGATGGCGGCATCCGCGCGACGGCGATCGTGCGCACCCGTGCGCGGCGGCTGCTGACCAACCCTGTTCTCGATCCGGGCCTGTACTTCCTCGGTACGGTGATCACCTTGCGGCCCGAGCCGTTCCGGTTGGGCAGGTTGTTCGCCCGGGGCGCGCGTTCACACCATCAGCAGGTCCGGGTCGCCGCGCTGGTGGCGCGAGCCAACTTCTGGGAGACCGGCGGCAACGTCGCGGGCTCGACCCGCGACTCTTTCCGCACCCTCGACGACATGGATCCGGCGGAGGTGTGGGGGACGGCGACGGTGTGCCAGCACCTGGCCCAGCTGTCCGGCCAGTCCGCGAACTATGACGACGCAGTGAAGTATTACCGCCGCACGCTGGAGTTGATGGGCGAGCTCCGCGTGCACGAGGAGATCATGGAGAGTCGCTGCTACCTGGCCGCCGCTTTGGTCGGCGGCGGGCACCTCGAGCAGGCGCGTGCCGAACTCGACTTCATCGTGCGACCGAACGATTCCGGTGTCAGCCCCGTTGACGACCCCATGGTTCGCCGTAACCACCGGCTGGCGAACGCCGCTACCGCGCTCGCCGAACTCGAACTCGCCGAGGGCGATGTCGACGCCGGGCTCCGCCATTACCGCCGCGGGCTCGAGCTACTCGGATGGCCCGATTTCGAACCGACGCCGGGCCCCGGTTCGCTGATGGTAGCGGCGGCCACCCTGAGTGCCCACGTGCTCCACGGCCGGGCATCCGCTGCCGCGGGTCTGGCGACCGAGCTGATCGAGACCGCCGATCAGCGGTTGGCGCAGTACATCGACCTACCGCAGATCGGGGCGGTCGCGTGCGGGCTCGGGTCCTACTTGCTCACCACCGACTCCGGGCGCGCCGACGGTCTCGAACTGCTCACCCTCGCAAGGACATCGGTGGCCAGGCAGGACGGCCCCTCGATGGAGTTGGCCGCCCACATCGCCCTGCACCGGGGTGTCGTCGGCGATGCCGCGATGGACGCGGCCTTGCATCGCGCGGCGGGTACGCGTCGTCTCGAGGCCGCGAAGCGCATCGTCGAGATCATCGCCGGACTGCACTGACACGACAACGGCATCCGACCCACCGGATCGGATGCCGTTGCGGAGGAGCGGTGTTCAGGCGCGGCGCATGTAGGCCCGCACCGCCAGTGGCGCGAAGATCGCGATCACCACGAGTGATCCGACCAGCGACCAGACGAGGTCGGTGCCGTAACTGTTGGTGTTCATCAGCTCTCGGCAGGTGTTGACCATGTAGTACACGGGGTTGACGTGGTTGAGACCCTGCATCCAGCCCGGCATGGTGCTCACCGGGGCGAAGGCGCCCGACATGAACGTCAGCGGGAACATCACCATCATCGAGATGCCCTGCACCGACGCGGCGCTCTTGCCGGTGACACCGACCAGCGCCCAGATCCAGCTGACCGCGAACGAGCACACCACGACCACCAGGCAGGCCGCGACAACCCCGACCAGACCGCCGCCTGGCCGGTAGCCCAGGCAGAGCCCGACCAGCACGGTCAGCGTCGAGGCGATGGCGTAGCGCACCATGTCGGCCAGTAGCGCACCGGACAGTGCCGAGACCCGGGCGATGGGCAGGGATTTGAAGCGGTCGAACACGCCCTTGTCCATGTCCTCACGCAACTGCGTGCCGGTGACCACCGAGGTCAGCACCACGGTTTGCACGAGGATGCCCGGGATGAGCACCGGCAGGTAGCCGGACACGCTGCCCGAGATCGCGCCGCCGAAGATGTAGGTGAACAGCGCCGTGAACAGGATCGGCTGCACCGTCACGTCGAAGAGCTGTTCGGGATTGTGTTTGATCTTGAGCAGGCCGCGATAGGCCATCGTGAACGACGTGGAGATCGTGTCGCGCAGGCTGATTCGGTCGCTGGCCTGGGGAATGTCGTCGATGGTTGTGGGAGCGGTGAGAACTGCGGTCATGCCGCGCTCCGTTCGGTGTCGTCGGATTCGTCGGCCGGGTGGCCGGTGATGGTGAGGAAGACTTCGTCCAGCGTCGGCTTGCTGACGGTGATCTCCTCGACCCCGATCTCCCAGTCGCGCAACCGGATCAGCAGGTCGGCGGTGAGATTCGGGTCGGGCAGCGGCGCGGTGAGCCTGCCCGCCTCGGGGCTGATCTGCGCGCTCACGTCGAGGAAGTCGCCGACGATGCGGCGGGCCTCGTCGAGCTGCTCGGGATCGACCAGGGTCAGGTGGACCGACGCGCCGCCGATGGAGGCCTTGAGCTCGTCGGCGGTGCCGTCGGCGATCACCTTGCCGCGGTCGATCACCGCGATCCGGTCGGCCAGCTGGTCGGCCTCGTCGAGGTACTGGGTGGTGAGCAGCACCGTCGCGCCCTCGCGGACCAGCCTGCGGATGGTGTCCCACATCTGCGCGCGGGTGCGGGGATCGAGGCCGGTGGTCGGCTCGTCGAGGAACAGCAGCGGCGGGGTGGAGATGAGGCTGGCAGCGAGGTCGAGGCGCCTGCGCATACCGCCGGAGAAGTTCTTCAACGGCTTGGACGCGGCCTCGACGAGGTCGAATTCCTCGAGCAGCTCGACGGCTTTGCGCCGGGCATCGCCCCTGCTCAGGCCGAGCAGGCGGGCGAAGATGATCAGGTTCTCGGTGGCGGTGAGTTCCTCGTCGACCGAGGCGTACTGGCCGGTGACGCCGATCAGCGAGCGCACCGCGTTCGGTTCGGCCACGACGTCGCGGCCGAAGATCCGGGCGCTACCGCCGTCGGGGCGGAGCAGGGTCGCCAGCATCTTGATGGTCGTGGTCTTGCCCGCGCCGTTCGGTCCGAGCACGCCGTACACAGCGCCGCGCGGCACCGTCAGGCTGACCCCGTCGACCGCCCGCTGCTTCCCGAACACCTTGACCAGCCCGTCCGCCTCGACGGCGAGGGATGAAGTGGGTGTGTAAGTCATGAGCACTACCGTGCCCACCCCGACTTGCACGCCCCTTGCGCAGCGCTGTCGTCGTGCGGCTACTCGGCCAGCAGGAGCGTGCGCAGGGCCGCGCGGTCGGGCTTGCCGGGGCCGCGGAGCGGGATTTCGGACAGGACGGCCAGTTCACGCGGTGCGGCGATCGAGTCGAGTTCGGCCACTACGTGGGCACGTAGTTCGTCCAGTGTCGGCGCGGCACCGGGTGTCGGCACGATCGCGACCGCGACCCGCTGACCCAGCCGTTCATCGGGCAGGCCGAGCACGATGCATTCGCGGATACCGGGGTGGTTGGCCAGCACAGCCTCCACCACCTGCGGAATCACCAGTAGTCCGCCGGTCATGATCGCCTCGTCGAGGCGGCCCGAAATCGAGAGCACACCGTCGTCGAAGGAGCCCGCGTCTTCGGTCCGGAACCAGCCGGGCTCGGCGAAGGCTGGGTGATCGGGCAGATTGCGGTAACCGCGCGCGATCATCGCACCGCCCAGAATGACGCGACCGTCCTCGATCCGCACCTCGGTGCCGTCGAGCGGCACGCCCTCGTAGACGCACCCGCCGCAGGTCTCGCTCATCCCGTACGTGCGAACCACCGTGATACCGAGGTCGCGCGCCCGGTCCAGCACCGGCGCGGGCGTGGCCGCACCGCCGACCAGGACACCGTCGAGTTCGGCCAGCGCCTTGGCCGCTATCGGCGAATCCAGCGACTTGATCAGCTGGGTGGGTACCAGCGCGGTGTAGCGACGCGGTCCGCGCATCGCGCCGACAGCGCCGGCCAGCGCCTCGGGCAGGAATCCGCCCGACACGTCGAGCACGGTCGGCTCGGTACCGGCGAGAATGCTGCGCAGCAGTACCTGGATACCGGCGATGTGATGGGTGGGCAGCGCCAGCAGCCAACTGCCCGGCCCGCCGAGGCGGTCGTGGGTGGCGTTACCGCTGGCACGCAGTGCCTCGGCGCCGAGCAGCGCGCCCTTGGGGATACCGGTGGTCCCCGAGGTCGTCACGACCAGCGCGACATCGTCATCGATCGGATCGCCCGGTTTGAGCGCGTCGGAGAGTCTGCGCGCCTCCCGGCGATCGGTGGTCGGGATCGGTAGCCACGCCGGGCCGCTGCCGTCGAGGGCTTGGCGCAGGTGGGGCATCACTTCGCTCACCCCGGCGCCGGTCGGCATCTGCAGCGTCCGCAGGGTTCTGCTCACGCCGCGGCCTCGCTGGCGCTCGGCCGCACCGTGCGCATCGCGCGCTGGCACATGATTCGCTCGCTGTGCTCCCTCATGCCCACCACCTCCGGAAACAGCTTGCCGCGCGCCCTCACGGCTTCGATCGTGTCATGCGACCGACAAGACCCGGCCAACGGGTCGGTTTGTCGGGAAACGGGTCGGGAAAGCCAGACATAGCGACTGCGATTCAGTAGATGGACAACACCACTCGCACTGCGGTCCGGACGGCGTCGGTCGGGCGCTTGCTCGCAGCTATCGTGCGCGGCCGAGCCGTCATCGGCAACTCGGCTCGGCCGCGGGCACAGCCCTCTCACTCCGGTGACCAGCGCTGATCCCGCCGGATCGGATGTTCGGCGGGAACCTGCACCAGCACGATGGCGACCCCGTCCGGATCGCGCACCCACATCTCCCACAGACCCCAGTGTTCGAGCACCGGTGCGCGCTCGATCTCGATTCCCTTCAGCGCCAACTCCGCCGCCGCGTCCTCGACATCGCGGATCTGCAACCAGATCGCGCCGTCGAAGCTGCCTGCCTGCCCGCTGCCACCGTGTGCGGCGACCTCGAGCAGCGACTGCCCGGCGAAGAACACCGTGCCGCCCGGGTACTCCCGCGCGATCGCCAAGCCGAGGCTGTCGCGGTAGAACGCCAGCGTGCGACCGTAGTCGCTGGGACGCACGATGATCCGGCTGTTGAGAATCTCCATGGGGTGTCCGTTCTCAGAAGTACCAGGGGTAGGGCGTCCAATCGGGCTTGCGCTTCTCCAAGAACGAGTCTCGGCCCTCGACCGCTTCGTCGGTCATGTACGCCAGGCGAGTCGCCTCGCCCGCGAACAGCTGCTGACCGACCAGGCCATCATCGAGCAGGTTGAACGCGTACTTCAGCATGCGCTGCGCCTGCGGCGATTTGCCGTTGATGTCGGCGGTCCACTCGAGCGCGACGTTCTCCAGCTCGTCGTGATCGACGACCTTGTTCACCGCACCCATCTGGTGCATCTCCTCGGCCGTGTACGGCCTGCCGAGGAAGAAGATCTCGCGCGCGAACTTCTGGCCCACCATCTTCGCCAGATACGCGCTGCCGTAACCACCGTCGAACGAACCGACGTCGGCGTCGGTCTGCTTGAACCGCGCGTGCTCGCGCGAGGCGAGGGTCAGATCGCAGACCACGTGCAGGCTGTGCCCGCCACCCGCCGCCCAACCGTTGACCAGCGCGATCACCACCTTGGGCATGAAACGGATCAGCCGCTGCACCTCGAGGATGTGCAGTCGGCCCGCGCGCGCCGCGTCGACCGTGTCGGCGGTCTCGCCGTCGGCGTACTGGTAGCCGTTGCGGCCGCGGATGCGCTGGTCACCACCGGAACAGAACGCCCAGCCACCGTCCTTCTCGCTCGGACCGTTGCCGGTGAGCAGCACCGCGCCCACGTCGGGGCTCATCCGCGCGTGATCGAGCGCGCGGTACAGCTCGTCGACGGTGTGCGGACGGAATGCGTTACGGACCTCGGGCCGGTCGAACGCGACCCGCACCGTGCCCTGCTCGATATGGCGGTGATAGGTGATGTCGGTCAGGTCCTCGAACCCGGGGACGGGCTGCCACAGCTTCGGATCGAAAGTCACGACCACGATTATTGCCCTACCTTCCGACGTCGCGGTACGAGGTCGTAACACTGCAGCTCGAGCGGTCGCCGCATACTCTGAGCACCCGATGCGTATAGTTGCGCCTGCTCGTACATCGAACCGATCCGGAGGAACCTGAAAGTGGTTGCAGCACTGTCTGAATCCCTGCTCGACGACGCCAAGCGTCCGGCTTTCCTTGCTGACGCCGTCGAGGTGCTCGACGCCGAGGTCTCGGACAAAGGTGGTGCGTCCGGCCTGGCAGTGAAGGGTGGCTACGCGGCGGTCAAGAAGATCAGCCCGACCATCGTTCCCGACGGCCTCGCGTCGCTGGCGCCGAAACTGCTCGACCAGCTCCAGCCGTACTGGGCGGAGTTCACCACCTCCGGCACCGGCACCTTCGCCGATCTGCTGGCCGCGAAGTCCGATGAGGTTGCCGAGTCGCTGCTGGCCGTCACCGACGCCCGCGCCGAGTCGTCCACCCGGCCTGCGCTGAAGAAGGTGTACTCGTCGATGCGTGGTTCGGCCAAGAAGCACGTCATCGAGGCACTGCCGCGCGTCGGCGATCTGGTGCAGAAGCACGCAGGCTGAGCGGTAAGGCGAGGTAGCCCTCGCCGCGATCGTCCGATTGGGCCGGTGTGAGTTCGGGTAACCGAACCGCACCGGCCTTTTCGCGTTCGTGGGTGACCACCCTCACGCAACAGGGGTGTGCGGTGGTGGCGGACACATCGATTCCCGGTCGGCGGTAAATTCCGGGTCGGTCTGTGTGAGGAATATTACCGCTCCGGTGAACGCCAGGATAATTGCGGGTTGCCACGAATTCGTCATATGCGCGTGCGTCATCTTCGCGATTGACAACTACCCGGCCTTATCGGTTACGTTGCCAATCAAGCGATTCGAAAGGTGAATTGCTTCAAGTGACTGCATTGCACAGGTCGAAAGGAAGTTTGCTCACATGATCTCTCGCAAGACCCTAGCCGCCACCGGTGCTGCCGCTGCCGCCGCTGTCATGTTCTTCGGTCCCGCCGTCGCGAGCGCCGACACCGGCTCCGCCGAGGCCTCTAGCGGCTCGGCTGATGTGCTGACCGGCTCGTCCTCGGGTTCCGGCGTGCTCGAGTCGGGCAGCGCCGCTGCCGACAGCGCCACCTCCGCTGTTCTCAACATCATCGAGTCCATCACGGGCATCCAGGATCTCACCGCCCCCGCGGAGTGAGCTGACTCTTCGTTCGGCCGGCCTTTTACCGGGTTGGCGGAAATTCCGGCGGCGGGCGTCTTGCTCGTCGCCGGATTTCTTTCTTTTGTTGTTCTCTTTGCGATTTCATGAATATCGGTTGCCGCTGGATATGAATAGCTGTCCGGCTCTTCGGTAATTGGTTGAGGCGTTCGTAAATCGATACGCCGCCCGGCTCGGTGACGCACGCAACGCGGGCCGGGGGCAGACGGGTGCGCGCCGGTCTGACAGGCTGTGATTGTGAATCCGTCTACTGCGCAGGCTCGAGTGGTCGTCGACGAGCTCGTCCGCGGCGGCGTCCGCGAAGTGGTGCTGTGCCCCGGATCGCGTAACGCGCCACTGGCCTTCGCGCTGCAGGCGGCGGACGCGGCCGGCGAGCTGCGGCTGCACATGCGCGTCGACGAGCGCACCGCGGGATTTCTCGCGATCGGTCTCGCGGTGTCGTCGGGGCGGCCGGTTCCGGTTGTGATGACCTCCGGCACCGCGGTGGCGAACCTGGGCCCGGCGGTCCTGGAGGCCAACTACGCGCGGGTGCCGCTGATCGTCGTCAGTGCCAATCGGCCCTACGAGATGCTCGGTACCGGCGCCAATCAGACGGTGGAACAGCTCGGGCTGTTCGGCTCTCAGGTGCGTGCCACGATCAGCCTCGGGCTGGCCGAAGCCGAAGCGGGGGAGTCGGCCTACCCGCGACAGAACAGTGTGTGGCGTTCGTCGGTGTGCCGGGTGCTCGCCGCCGCGCGCGGAACCCGTTCCGGCAATGCGGGTCCGGTCCAGTTCGACATTCCGCTGCGGGAACCGCTGGTCCCGGAGCTGTCCGACGACCCGCTGCCCCTCGGCCGCGAGGGCGAACGGCCGTGGACGGCAACCCAGTACGCCACCCTCGACGTGCCGCTCGACATCGATCTGACGCCCGACACCGTCGTCATCTCCGGCCACGGCGCCCGGCTGCTGCCCGAACTCGCCGCGCTGCCGACGGTGGCCGAGCCGACCGCGCCGATGCACGGCCCCGCCCTGCATCCGCTCGCGCTGTCGCTGCTGAAGCCCACCCAGGCGATCATCACCGGTCGCCCCACCCTGCACCGGCAGGTCTCGCGCGTGCTGGCCGATCCGGACGTCACCGTGTTCGCGCTCACCACCGGTCCGCGCTGGCCCGATGTCTCCGGCAATGTCGTCGGCACCGGCACTCGCGCGGTGACCACCGGCGCGCCCGCGCCCGCGTGGCTGGCGCGCTGCTCCGAACTGAACCAGCAGGCCGAATCGGTGGTGCGGGCCGAGCTGGCCGCGCATCCCAAGGCGACCGGCCTGCATGTGGCGGCCGTGGTCATGGATGGACTACGCGAAGGCGATCAGCTGCTGCTCGGTGCGTCGAACCCGGTGCGCGACGCCGCCCTGGTCTCGCATCCACGGCCGGGTATCCGCGTGCTGTCCAATCGCGGCGTGGCCGGGATCGACGGCACGGTCTCCGGTGCCGTCGGTGCCGCGCTGGCGCATCCGGGCCGCACCGTGGCGCTGATGGGTGACCTCACCTTTCTGCACGATGCGTCCGGCCTGCTGATCGGTCGTGGCGAACCACGCCCGGACAACCTCACGATCGTCGTCGCCAACGACGACGGCGGCGGCATCTTCGAGCTGCTCGAACAGGGCGATCCGCAGTACGCGGGTGTGTTCGAGCGGGTTTTCGGCACACCGCACGGCATGGATCTGGCCGCACTGTGTGCCGCCTACCGCATCCCGCACCGTCAGCTCGATCCCGCCGAACTGGCCGTGGAACTGGCCGCCGACGCGCACGGTCTGCGGGTGCTCGAGGTGGCGACCGAGCGGTCCAGCCTGCGTGAATTGCACGCGGGTCTGCGGACGAAGATCGCCGGTTAGGCGAACCTCCGCCCTCGCCGCGGCCGTGCGCGAACGGCGGTCGAACGCTGTCGCGCCCGTCAGCCTTCCTCGGCGACGGTGAACTCCTCGCCGCCCTCGTCGAAGGGGACGGGGATGGTCTGTTCGATCACGTCCGCCGGATTCGCGGTCTCGGCCTCACGGGCGATGGTGGCCGCCATCTCGTCGGTGTAGTCGGCGGCGTCGGAGTAGGCGGGATCGTCGGGGTCGTCATCGCGGAAGGCGGACTGTTCCTGTTCGACGCGATCGGCCTCGGGGACCTCGTCCAGTGGGCGAGAGCTTTCGTAGTCGATCATCGGTGCTCCTCGTTCGTCGGCCTGCTCGATCGGTTGAGCCTCGGACGTGATGTGACGCTGATCGGGTCCTGCGCTGTCCAGGGTGCGCCGATCCGGTGCCCGCGGCAACCCGCACCGATGACTTTCCGGCGACGGTGTCGTCTGCATGAGTGCAGCCACCTGCCATCGCTGAGGAGCGCTCATGGAACCACAGTTCGATTTCGAACCAGCCGCCCGATCGCTGGCCGCGGTCGTCGACGGCATCACCGACGACCAGCTCGCCGACCCGACGCCGTGCGCCGAGTCCACGGTGCGCGATCTGCTCGCCCACGTGGTCGGGCTGACCGAGGCGTTCCGCCAGGCCGCGACCAAGGAGTCGATCGGCCGGTCCGTGCCACCGCCCGCCGGTTCCGACAGCCCGCTGCCCGATGACTGGCGCACTCGCATCGCCGCGCAGCTCGAGACGTTGACGTCGGTGTGGCGCGTGCCCGAGGCATGGGAGGGTGACACCGAGGCCGGTGGAGTGGAGCTGCCCGCCGCGGTCATGGCGATCGTCGCGCTCGACGAGATCACCATCCACGCGTGGGATCTCGCCGTCGCCACCGGACAGCATGTGACCGTCGCCCCCGCGGACCTCGCGATCCTGCACGAGTTCCTGCGCGAGACCGACCCCGCCGGCACTCCCGGCTTGTTCGGCCCGGTCGTCGAGATCCCGGCCGACGCTTCCGCCTTCGACCGACTGCTCGGTCTCACCGGTCGCGACCCGGCCTGGCGTTCCCCGGCGGTCGCCTAGCACCGCGCTCCGTCGTCCCCTGCGTTCAGTCGTCGAGGCTCTCCGCGGCGATGACGAATGTCCCCGCGGCGGCGGCGATGGCGGCGGCCCGGGCCGATCGGTCGGCGATGTCGTCGTCGATGGGATCGCCGCTGGCCAGTAATCGGTAGTAGAGCGGCGCGGAGACCGCGGAGAGCACGGCGCGCGGGTCGGTGCCGACGGGCGCCTCGCCACGGATGACGGCGGCCTCGACACACGGCGCCCATTCGTTGAGCCGGGTGTCGTAGAAGGTGTGCAGCGCGGCGGCGGTGGCATCGTCGCAGGTGGCGGCCGCGATGACCGCGCGAAACAGGTTGCTCTGGCGACCGTCGGCGAGAGTCTTCGCCACCAGGCGGGCGTTCGCGGTCAGATCGTCGAGCAGTGAGCCGGTGTCGGCGCGGGGCAGTGACTGCTCGGCCATGTCGACGAGCAGATCGGCGACCAACCCCGCGGGCGTGCGCCAGCGGCGGTAGACAGTTGTCTTGCCGACCCCGGCACCGGTGGCGACCTCGGTCAGGTCGAGGTGCGCGAATCCGCGGTCCGCCAGCAGATCACCGGCCACTTCCAGGACGGACTCGCGCACCCGGGCGGTGCGTCCACCAGGCCGAACGGAGCCCGGCCAAGCGATGTCGTGGTCCATAACGGAACTCCTGTTTCATTTAGCGCGGATCGGGTGTACTGTCGATCGTGTTAACGAAACTATAGACCCTTTAGGAGCTCTCATGGAGTACCGACGGCTCGGCGCATCTGGTCTTCTCGTTCCGGCACTCGGCTTCGGCGCGGGTACTTTCGGCGGTCGCGGTGCGCTGTTCAGCGCATGGGGTGATACCGATGCCGCGCAGGCCAGGCGCTTGATCGACATCAGCGTGGAGGCCGGCGTCACCCTGTTCGACACGGCCGACGTCTATTCCGACGGCGCGTCGGAGGAGGTACTCGGTGCGGCGATCAAGGGCAGGCGCGAACAGGTGCTGCTGTCGACCAAATCGGCGCTGCCCACCGGCCCCGGCCCCCACGAGGCGGGCTCGAGCCGCGCCAGGCTGATCCGCGCCGTCGACGCCTCGCTGCGCCGCCTCGGCACCGACTACCTCGACCTGTTCCAGCTGCACGCCTTCGACGCGGGCACGCCGCTGGCGGAAACACTCACGGCCCTGGACGATCTGGTGCGGGCAGGCAAGATCCGCTACCTCGGCGTCTCCAACTTCGCCGGCTGGGAACTGATGAAAACACTCGCTACCGCCGAGGCTCTCGGCCTGGAAAGGCCGGTAGCGCACCAGGTCTACTACTCGCTGGTCGGTCGCGACTACGAATGGGAACTGATGCCGCTCGGTGCCGACCAGGGCGTCGGCTCCATCGTCTGGAGTCCGCTCGGCTGGGGCAGGCTCACCGGCAAAATCCGTCGCGGACAACCGCTTCCGACGGGAAGCAGACTGCACGAGACGGCTCAGGCGGGTCCGCCCGTCGACGATGAACGGCTCTACGACGTTGTCGAGGTGCTCGATCGTATCGCCGCCGAAACCGGCCGCAGCGTTCCGCAGATCTCGCTGAACTGGCTGCTCACCCGGCCCACGGTCGCCACGGTGTTGATCGGCGCCCGCAACGAGGAGCAGTTACGCCAGAACCTCGGTGCGGTCGGTTGGCAGCTCGACCCCGAACACCTGGCCGCGCTCGATGCGGCGAGTGCGACGACACCCCCGTACCCCTACTACCCGTACCACCGGCTGCCCGACTTCGCCCGGCTCAACCCGCCGACGATCCACGCGGCGGCCTGATCGGATCAGTACACGTCGCGCACGTACCGCTTCTCGGCGACGAGCTGCTTCTTGAAGGCCAGCGCGCCGGCCTCGTCCAGCTTTCCGTGGATCTGGGCGATCCGCAGCAGGGTGTCGTCGACATCCTTGGCCATCCGGGCGGCATCACCGCAGACATAGAAGTGGCCGCCGTCGCGCAGCCACGACCACAGCTCGGCGCCGTGCTCGATCATTCGGTGCTGGACATAGACCCGCTCGCGCTGATCGCGGGAGAAGGCGAGGTCGAGCCGGGTGAGGAAACCGGAGCGGAACATGTCTTCGAGCTCGGCGCGGTAGTAGAAGTTCTGGGCGGCGTGCTGGTCGCCGAAGAACAGCCAGTTGCGACCGGTCGCGCCGATGGCCCGGCGCTCGTGCAGGAAACCGCGGAAGGGAGCGATACCGGTACCCGGCCCCACCATGATCATCGGGGCGTTCGGGTCCAACGGCGGACGGAAATGCGGTGCCCGCTGCAGAAAGATCGGCACCTCGGTCGTGCCCCGGTCGGCCAGGAACGTCGAGCACACCCCACCGCGCCGCGCCGAGGTGCCCACCGGGTCGCCGTAGCGGACGACACCGACCGTCAGCTGCACCTCGTCGGGCGTGGTCAACGGGCTCGAGGAGATCGAATACTGGCGTGGTTGCAGCTTTTTCAGTGCGCCCAGCCAGTCGACGAGATCGGTGCGTACCGGGAAGTCACGCAGCACGTCGACCGCCTGGCGGTCCCACAGGTAGGAGGCGAGCTCGTTGCGATTGTCGCGGCGCAGCAGCTTGGCCAGCTGTGGGTGTGGGTTGCGCTCGCCGATGAAGCCGAGCAGGTCCTGGCTCACCTTGGTGATGTCGTAGTGGGTGCGCAGAGCATCGGTGAGCGTGAGTTCGCGGTCGTCTACCTCGATCACGCGCCGGCCGTCGAGTCCGGTGCAGGTGAGCCATTCGTCGACCAGATCCGGACAGTTGGCGGGCAGCACGCCCAGCGAATCGCCCACTTCGTACCCGGCGTCGAGGTCGTGCAGGTCGAAACCGAAGCGCCGCACCTCTTTCGGTGAGCCGGGTGCGCTGAGGATCTCGTTGCGCATCAGGGTGGCGCGGACCGGCGACTGGCGGGTGAACGGAGCGGCGGCGGCGCGCTTCGCTCGGGCGGGCGCGAGTTGCCGGTCGAGCACGGTCGTTCCACCGCGACCGGCCGGTGACGGCATCGCACGGCCCGAATCGGCGTGCCGGGCAACGTTGCTGGTGCCGATCGAATCGCGGCCGTTCGATGCGCCGACGAGCGAGGCATCGCGGCCGCGCGGAGCGCCACCGGTCGGACCGCCGTCGTCGGGCGATCCGCTGGTGATCGCGATCAGGACATCGTCGAGCCACTGATCGGCGGTGTCGGCGAAATCGGGCTCGCTGTCCACCCGCGCCAGCAGTCGCTTCGCGCCCCGTTCGGCGAACAGGGTGTCGAGCTTGCGGCCATGGCCACAGAAGTCGTCGTAGGAGGAATCGCCGAGCGCGAACACCGCGTACCGAACACCGTTGAGGCGAATGATGCTGTCTTCGAGCCTGGTCCAGAAGTCGGCACCGTTGTCCGGCGGGCCACCGTCACCGAAGGTGCTGGTGACGAGGAGAACGTCACCGGTGATCGAGGTCAGCTCGCACGAATCCATGTCGAGCAACGACGGCGTGAGTCCCGCCTCCGAGAGGCGGGCCGCGACGGTGGCGGCCAGTTCTTCGGCGTTGCCGGTCTGGGAGGCCCACAGGACGGTGACCGGGTGGGAGTCGGGGCTGTCGGTGGCTTCGCTGGCGGCGCCTGCGTTGCGGGAGTACATGCCGGCCAGTAGTCCGTCGACCCACAGGCGTGACTGTGTCGACAACGGTGCGCTCACCGGAAGCACCGGCTGCCCGGTCACCGGTAGCGACTGCAGGGCGGCGAGGTAACCGCCGAGATAGATGCGCTCGGTCTCGCTGAGCGTGGGGGAGATGCCGGCGTCGAGGCCGAGGATGCCGGCCAGTGGATGCGCGGCCGGTTGTGCGGGCAGCTGCGCGGGGTGCGGGGGTGCTTGCTCAGGTGTGGCGGCCGGGCCGACCCGGCGCAGCGCCACCGCGCACGCCTTGAACTCCGGCTGCAACGAAGCCGGATCCACCGCGTCGTTGGTGACCGCGTTGATCGTCAGATATTCGCCCTGTTCGTCATTCCAGTGGAAAGGAGCAAAACAATCACCAGGTCGCACCCGGTCGCTGATCCGCACCGGCAGCACAGCACGGCCCCGGCGCGACGCGATCTCGAGCTGATCGCCCGGCTTCAGATCGAGCTTCTCGGCGTCGGTGGGATGAACTTCGACGAACGGCTCGCCGTTCAGCTTCGTCAGCTTGGCGACCTTGCCTGTCTTGGTCATCGTGTGCCACTGATGCTGCAGCCGACCGGTATTGAGCAGGAAAGGATAGTCGTCGTCGGGCAGTTCGGCGGCGGGCATATGCGGGCGGGGAAAGAACACCGCGCGCCTGCTCGCTGTAGCGAAAGCCAGCCGCGGGGTGGTGCCGTCGGCCGCCGTGTGCAGCGGCTGATGGGTGCCGTCGTTGAGATAGCGGATCGGGTTGCGCGGGGTATCCGCGTCATTGCACGGCCACTGCATCGACCCCTGTGCCAGGCGTTCGTAGCTCATGCCGCTGAGGTCGTAGCCGGTGGCCGGGTTGGTGAACTGCCGCAGCTCGGCGAACACCTCGGCGCTGGAGGCGAAATCGAAGCCCGGGAAACCCATCGCCGTGGCGACCTGGGCGATCAGCAGCCAGTCCGGTCGCGCGTCGCCGATCGGGTCGACCGACTGCTGCAACAGGGTGACGTTGCGCTCCGAATTCACCATCACCGCATCGGCTTCGGCCCACAGTGCGGCGGGCAGCAGCAGGTCGGCGTAGGCGTTGGTCGCGGTCTCGGCGTAGGCATCCTGCACCACGACCAACTCGGCCGCCTCGAGGCCCGCGATCACCGTTTTGCGATTGGCCACGGTGGCCACGGGATTGGTGCAGATGATCCACGCGGCCTTGATCTCACCGTCGGCCAACCCGCGGAACATGTCGATCGTGCCGGGGCCCGACTCGGTGCGCAGCGTGCCGTCGGGCAGATCCCATGCGGTTTCGACGAAGGTGCGGTCGGCGGGGGAGAGCAGGCTGCGTTGCCCGGGCAGGCCGGGGCCCATGTAACCCATCTCGCGGCCGCCCATGGCGTTGGGCTGGCCGGTGAGCGAGAAGGGCCCACTGCCCGGCCTGCAGATGGTGCCGGTGGCCAGGTGCAGGTTCACCAGCGCGTTGGTGTTCCAGGTGCCGTGCGTGGACTGATTGAGCCCCATCGTCCACAGCGACATCCACTCACCGGCTTCGGCGATCATCGTGGCCGCGGTGCGGATATCGGCTTCGGCGAGGCCGGTCAGTTCCGCGACGCGGTCCGGGGGATAGTCGGCGAGGAACTCGGGCATCGCGTCCCAGCCCTCGGTGTGCTCGGCGATGAAGTCGGTGTCGATCGCACCGGTGGTGACCAGCAGGTGCAGCAGCCCGTTGAGCAGGGCGAGGTCGGTACCCGGTGCGATCTGCAGGAACAGGTCGGCGCGCGCGGCGGTATCGGTGCGGCGTGGGTCGACCACGATCAGCTTGGCGCCCGCCTTGAGCCGGTCGGCCATACGCAGATACAGGATGGGGTGGCAGTCGGCCATGTTCGCGCCGCTGACCAGGAACAGGTCGGCGTGTTCGAAGTCGTCGTAGGAACCGGGCGGCCCGTCCGCGCCGAGCGACTGCTTGTAGCCGGTGCCCGCGCTGGCCATGCACAGGCGCGAGTTGGCCTCGATGTGTTTGGTCCGCAGGTAGCCCTTGGCCAGTTTGGTGGCCAAGTACTGGGCTTCCAGCGACATCTGCCCCGAGACGTAGAGGGCGATCGCGTCGGGGCCGTGCTCGTCGAGGATCGCGCGCAGGCGGGTGGCGGTTTCGTGAACGGCCTCGTCGACCGGCAGTGGGACGGGGACCTGCCCGCGTTCGGGGCGCCGGTAGGCGGTGTCCATCCGGCCGGGCGCGGCCATCATCTCCGCGTGGGTGGCGCCCTTGGTGCACAGCCTGCCCGCGTTCGCCGGATGCAGCTTGTCGCCGCTGACCTTCGCGATCAACCGCGCACCAGACTGATCAGTCTTTGTCTGGACGTTTATGCCGCAGCCGACGCCACAATACGAGCACTGTGTACGCACAGTGTCCGTGCCGCGGCCGTCCGCTTCCCCTGTCATGACTCGATCATCCGCATCGGTCGTTGCGCTCGATTTACCGAACGTTATGTCCAGGTGACAATCGACCTCACAAGACGAAATCCCGACGGTGAGGATTCGGCCCGAATATCACCCCTGATCAGGGCGCATTCCGGGCTGTCGGCGCACGACCACGGACGAGTCGGGGTGACCGGACTCACCCCCGCCGCCGCCGGTGTTTCAGCCCAGTTTGTAGCCGCGGTGCAGTGCCACCACGCCACCGGTGAGGTCACGCCACTGCACCGAGTCCCAGCCGGCGTCCGCGACCCGGCGGGCCAGCCTGCGCTGGTTCGGCCAGGCACGGATCGACTCGGCCAGGTACACGTACGCGTCCGGGTTGGAGCTCACGGCGCGTGCCACCCGGGGCAGCGCCTTCATCAGGTACTCCATGTACACGGTGCGGAACGGTCCGAACACCGGTGTGGAGAACTCGCAGACCACCACCCGGCCGCCCGGTTTGGTCACCCGCAGCATCTCGCGCAGTGCCAGATCGATGTCGGCGACATTGCGCAGCCCGAACGAGATGGTCACCGCGTCGAACGAATCATCAGCGAACGGCAGCGCCATCGCATCGCCGGCCACCATCGGCACCTGCCGGAACCGGCCCGCCGCGAGCATCCCCTGGGAGAAGTCGGCGGCCACACACCAGGCGCCGGACTTGCCGAGTTCCACGGTCGAGACACCGGTACCCGCGGCCAGGTCGAGGACACGCTCGCCGGGACGCAGCGCGAGAGCACGTCGCGTCGCCCACCGCCAGTACCGGTCCTGGCCACCGGAGATGACCGTATTGGTGAGGTCGTAGCGCTTCGCCACACCGTCGAACATCGACGCGACCTCGTGGGGTTGCTTGTCCAGCGAAGCCCGAATCGGTTCTCGCTGCTCTGTTGTCGCCACGCACCGAGCTTAGAGTTTTTTCGCCGCGATAGCGCGGGTGGGTTGCGCCACTCAGGCCGTGCGCGGCAATCGCTCGCGCATCCCGGTGACGTCGGCATAGTGACCCATCAGCTCGGTGCAGATCGCGGGCCAGGTGCGGTGCAGCACCGACTTGCGCGCCGCCGCCGCGAACCGGCCGCGCTGGCCCGCGTCACGCAGGGCCGACACCGCGCTCGGCAGCAATTCCGCGAACCGGTCGACCGGCAGCAGATAGCCGTTGCGGCAGTGCGAGATCAGATCCCGTGGCCCACCGGCATCGGGCCCGATCACCGGCACACCCGAGGACAGCGCTTCCTGCACGCCCTGACAGAACGTCTCGTGCTCGCCGGGATGCACCATCACGTCCAGGCTGGCGTAGTGCGTGGCCAGCTCGCTGCCACCCAGTTCGCCGGTGAACACCGCGTCCGGCATCACTCTGCGCAGTCGGGCCCGTTCCGGTCCGTCGCCCACTACGACGAGCTGGATCGACGGGTCACCGGCCAGTGCGGCCAGCCGTTCCACGTGCTTCTCCGGTGCGAGCCTGCCCACGAACCCGACGACGAGCCGGTCACTGGAACCGAGCCAGCTCGCCCGCAGCTCGGCACTGCGCGCGGCCGGGTTGAACCGGGCGATATCCACGCCACGGCCCCAGCGGTGCACCCGGGGAATCCCGTGCTCGGCGAGATCGTGCGCGGCCGCCGACGACGGTGCCAGCGTGCGGGTGGCGCCCTCGTGGATCCGGCGCGTCCACGCCCACGCGGCCCGTGCGGCCAGCCCGAGCCCGTAGCTTTTGGCGAACCCGGCCACATCGGTCTGATACACAGCGACGGTCGGCAGATCCAAGCGCGTCGCCGCGGCGAGCCCGCCCGCGCCGAGCAGGAACGGCGAGGCCAGGTGCACCACATCGGGATCGAATGCGGCGATGGCGGCGGTGATGCCCGGTTGTGGCAGGCCCACCGGCAGCGAACTCACCTTCGGCACCATCATCGCGGGCACGCGGTGCACCGGGAATCGGCCGTGGAAGCGAGGTGCGGGTGGGGCGCCGCGCAGGGAATCGGGCGCCACGATCATCGCGTCGTGACCGTGCTGGTCCAGGTGATCCAACACCCGCAGCACGGAGTTGACGACGCCGTTCATGTTCGGCAGGAAAGACTCCGAGACGATGGCTACGCGCACTCTTCCAGGGTGACCGCCACACCGCGCGACACCCCCACACCGACGTGAAGCCGGGGCGAACAGCAAACGAAGTTACGACTCGCGCTGCTTGCGGCGCACGATCCAGAGCACCGGCAGGGCGAGCGCCCACGCCACGAAGATCACCGAGGCTGCCGGGATGATCGCCACCCGTGCGTCGCGCCCGGCCACCCGGACCAGGTCGGGGTCACGCGTGCTGTACTCCACGTTGATCCGCTGACCAGCGGTCAGATTTGTCGGATACAGGATGCCGACCTTCGGATTGTGGGTCACGCTGTCGGGCGTCACATAGATCACCGCCGAACGTAACCGGCCCGCCGACAGCACCTCGCCGGAGGTCACGCCACGATGGCGCTCGATTTCGAAGTCGTTGCGCCAAGCCGCGAGTACCAGCAACACCATCAGCACGCTGACCACGGTCGCTGCCCCGACCACCCACACCCGAACCCGGCGCAGGCGCTTGTTCCGCCGCTCCGACAGGCTGGTTTCCGACACCCGCCACACAGTACCGGTCACCTAGGGGACCGGAAGTTCCCGCACGCGCCGACGCCCCACGAGTCCCTCCCCTAACATTCCCGCTATGTCCCGCAAATTCAGCTTCACCGTGCCCTACACCGTCCCGGTCGAAGAGCTTCACCGGGCACTTGTCGACGACGCCGTCTGGCAGGCGCGTTTCGCCGGCGCCGAGACCGCGACCATCGAACTCTCCCATCCCGACGGCCCCGATTCGATCACCATCCATATGACCGAAACCCCCGGTAAGGACAAGGTTCCCGCGCTGGTGCGCAAGGTGCTCAAGAGCGATCTCGTCCTGGTCCGCACCGACAACTGGCAGCCACTGGCAGGCGAGGTCGCCAAGGGCAGTTTCACCGGCAACACCAGCGGCATCACCACCGAGATGTCGGGCACCTATGAACTGCGGCCCACCGCCGAGGGCAGCGAGATCGAGGTCGTCGGGACGGTCAAGGTGAAGGTTCCGCTGGTCGGCGGCGCTATCGAGCCGCTGGCCGAACAGTTGCACCAGCGCGTCCTGAACAGCGAACGCAAATTCATCGAGAACTGGTTCGCCAAGCTCTGAGCCGACAGCGAGGGGTGCCGCTCCAGTGAGCGGCACCCTCGCGTCGGCCATCAGCTGAACGGCGGGAGTTCGTCGGCCCGCAGCGACGCCCGTCCGGCCGCTCGCCAGGCGCGGGCTGTGAGGTCGAGGTCCTCGTCGGTCACCAGATTGCCCATCACGCGAACCGCCGTGCGCTGCAGATACTTCGAGCGCATCACCGGCGGCCCCCCGAGTGGGACCATCTTCGGCTGGGTGGCCAGGCCGGCGAGCCTGCGCGCCACGGAGAAGGTGCGTCCGTAGTGGTCACGCAGCAACTGCGGCCACGCTTGGCTCAGATCGGGTTCGTCGAGCAGGTCCGCGAGCATGTGCCCGCCTTCCAGGCCGTAGTCGATGCCTTCGCCGTTGAGCGGGTTCACGCAGCCCGCGGCGTCACCGACCAGCACCCAGTTCGGGCCCGCCACGTTCGACACCGCGCCGCCCATCGGCAGCAGCGCCGAGGCCACCGCGCGCAGTTCGCCCTCGAGTTCCCATTCCTCGCGACGCAGCTGGGTGTAGTGCTCGAGCAGCGGCTTGAGGGCGACGTGCGAGGGCCGCGCCTCGGTGGCCAGCGAGCCGACGCCGATGTTCACCTCGCCGTTGCCGAGCGGGAAGATCCAGCCGTAGCCGGGGACCAGCTCGTCGGCGGCATTGCGCAGCTCCAGATGCGAGGAGATCCACTGATCGTCGCTGCGACCGGACTTGATGTAGGCGCGGGCCGCGGTCCCGTAGGCGTAGCGGCGATGCCAGGTGCGACCCAGCTGTTTTCCGACGGGGGAGCGCACGCCGTCGGCCACCACCAGTACCCGGCAGCGCACCGTGTGGGTGGCCGCGCCGATCCGCACCGTCACCCCGGTGACCCGCTCACCCTCGCGCAATACCTCGGTGACCTTCGCGCCGTCGACCATCCGCGCACCCGACTTGATCGCGGTCTCGCGCAGTTTGTCGTCGAGTTCGGTTCGTGGAACCGCACTTCCGTACGTCGGGAACGACCCACCCGGCCACGGCAGCAGCGCTTCCTTGCCGAAACCCGCCATCCGCAGGCCGTGGTTCACGGTGTGCGCGCGCAACCATTCGCCGAGACCCAGATGTTCCAGCTCGGCGGTGGCGCGGGGCGTCAGCCCGTCACCACACGTCTTGTCGCGCGGGAAAACCGCCGAATCGAGCAGGAGCACATCGCGTCCGGCGCGCGCGGCCCACGCCGCCGACGCGGAACCGGCGGGCCCTGCCCCGACGACCAGCACCTCGACGGTGGCAGGCAGCGGAGCGCGGTCGGCAGGGGTGAGATCCGGTGAACCCATGGCTCAATACTGGCACTGTCGGCCGCTGTGCGAGAGTGTCGGGTACACCGGGAATTGTCACTGTGTGACGGGGTTCATCGGCCATAGTGCCGGGACACGCTAGGTTGCTACCCGTCGGGGTCGGACGCATCGCTGGGAGAAGATAATGAGCACATCGGCTGTGAGCGACGAAAGCACCGTGGTTGCCGGGGTAGATCTCGTCGATCCCGAACTCGCCGTCACCGTGCGCGACGGACTGGCCGCGGTCGAGAAACTGCTCGTCGACGAACTCTCCGACGGTGAGGAATTCCTCCAGGAGGCGGCGCTGCACCTGGCCAGGGCGGGCGGCAAGCGGTTCCGGCCGCTGTTCACCGTGCTCACCGGCCAGCTCGGACCCAATCCGACCGACCCGGCGCTGATCACCGCGGGCACGGTCGTGGAACTCGTGCACCTCGCGACGCTCTACCACGACGACGTCATGGACGAGGCGACGCAGCGTCGTGGCGCGGAGAGCGTCAACTCGCGGTGGGGTAACAACATCGCGATCCTGGCGGGCGATTACCTGTTCGCCCACGCCTCGCGCCTGACCTCCACCCTCGGTCCCGACGCGGTCCGCATCATCGCCGAGACCTTCGCCGAGCTGGTCACGGGCCAGATGCGGGAAACCATGGGCGCCAAGCAGACCCAGGACCCCGTCGAGCACTACCTGCGCGTGGTGTGGGAGAAGACCGGCTCGCTCATCGCCGCCGCGGGCCGTTTCGGCGGCACCTTCTCCGGCGCGGGACTCGAGCACGTGGAACGCCTGGCGCGCCTCGGCGACGCGGTCGGCACGGCGTTCCAGATCTCCGACGACATCATCGACATCTCGTCCTCTGCCGAGCAGTCGGGCAAGACCCCGGGCACCGACCTGCGCGAAGGCGTGCACACCCTGCCGGTGCTCTACGCCCTGCGCGAGACCGGCGCCGACGGCGACCGACTGCGCACCCTGCTGGCGCGCCCGCTGGAAACCGACGCCGGGGTAGACGAGGCACTGGAACTGCTGCGCCGCTCGCCCGGCATGGCGCTGGCCAAGGAAAAGCTGGCCGAATACGCCGACCTCGCCGATACCGAGCTCGCCGCGCTTCCGCCCGGCCCCGCCAACGACGCCCTCACCCGCCTCGTCCGCTACACGATCGAACGCGTCGGCTGACCAGGAACCAACACCACCCGGCGCACGTTGTCCTGTCGCGACGAAACAACAGATTTCGACAGCACATGGGTAACTCGCCGGGTACGCCCAGAACCGTTCCCGTTGTCCACCGCAGGCCCGATGCCTGACGAACGCAGCGCCTGACGACCGGCACAAGGCGCGGGGAGGCGGAAATGCCCAATGGGATCAAGACGTTCGGTTTGATGGTGGGGATGTCGGCGTTGATCGTCGCCATCGGGGCGATGTTCCGCAGCCCGACGATCCTGATCATCTCGATCGTGCTGGCCATCGGCATGAACGCCTACGCCTACTTCAACAGCGACAAGCTGGCCTTGAAGGCGATGCACGCGCAACCGGTGAGCGAACTGGAGGCGCCGGTCATGTACCGGATCGTGCGCGAGCTCGCGACCACGGCGCGCCAGCCGATGCCGCGGCTCTACATCAGTCCCACCAGCGCCCCCAACGCGTTCGCCACCGGCCGCAATCCGCGCCACGCCGCGGTCTGCTGTACCAGCGGCATCCTGCAATTGCTCGACGAGCGCGAGCTGCGCGCGGTCCTCGGCCACGAGCTGTCCCACGTCTACAACCGCGACATCCTGATCTCGTCGGTGGCGGGCGCGATGGCCTCGGTCATCACCGGTCTGGCGAACATGGCGTTCTTCGCGAGTTCGTTCGGCAGCAGAGACGGCAACGGACCGAACATCATCGGTGTGCTGCTGGTCTCACTGCTCGGGCCGATCGCGGCGGGCCTGATCAAGATGGCGGTCTCGCGATCGCGGGAGTACCAGGCCGACCAGTCCGGCGCCGAGCTCACCGGCGACCCGCTGGCCCTTGCCTCGGCCCTGCGCAAGATCGAACGCGGCGTCCAGGCGGCCCCGCTGCCGCCGGACCCCAAGATCACCAGCGAATCGCATCTGATGATCGCCAACCCGTTCCGCGCGGGCGACCGCGTCGCCCGCTGGTACTCCACCCACCCCCCGATGGACGAGCGCATCAAGCGTCTGGAGGAGATGGCCGGCGGCACTCATCACGACTGAGTGCCGCCCACACCGGACCTATCGGTAGTTGACGAACTGCAGGGCGATTCCGAAGTCCTCGCCCTTGAGCAGCGAGATCACTTCCTGCAGGTCATCGCGCTTCTTGCTGCTGACCCGCAGCTCCTCACCCTGGATCTGCGCCTTGACGCCCTTGGGGCCCTCGTCGCGGATCTTCTTCGAGATCTTCTTCGCCTTCTCGGTGTCGATACCCTGCACCAAGGTGCCGGTGATCTTGAAGATCTTGCCCGACGGCTGCGCCTCGCCGGCGTCGAACGCCTTCAGCGAGATGTCGCGACGGATCAGCTTCTCCTTGAAGACGTCGAGCGCCGCCTGCACCCGCTCCTCGGCATTGGCGGTCAGCACGATGGCCTCCTCGCCCGACCATGCGATCGACGCATCGGTGCCCTTGAAGTCGTAGCGCGAGTTCAGCTCCTTCTCCGCCTGATGCAGAGCGTTGTCGACCTCCTGTCGATCGACCTTGCTCACGACGTCGAATGACGAATCAGCCACACTGCGCTCCTGTCCTGTGAAGGTCCGGCGAACTCCGGGGCCGGGATGTGCCGGCCACCGAGACAGTTGTACCCGCATCGGGGGACGACCGGTGCTCGCAGGGGGTCTGTGCAGGCGTTTTGATAGTCCGGGTGGGTACGTTGTAAGCTGCTCAGCGCACCGGAAACGGCGCACACGGCAGATTGCCCGAGCGGCCAATGGGAGCGGACTGTAAATCCGTCGGCTTATGCCTACGTAGGTTCGAATCCTACATCTGCCACATCGAACCCCCGTCGATCATGAAGATCGGCGGGGGTTCCTTGGTTCTGCGGGTTGTTCTCGCGCGGATCCGGGTAGCCTCGATGTGAGCGGGTCGGAATCAGCGATCTGAACCCCGTGAAAATGCCCTTTGAGCTGCCGATTTGGTGCTCTGGCCGGGGAGTGTGTAATCTCGTTCAGGACGCCGGAGCACGGGGTCACGCTGATCGGCTTGCCGATACAGACTCTGTGCCACGTAGTCATGCCCCCTTAGCTCAGTCGGTAGAGCGTTTCCATGGTAAGGAAAAGGTCAACGGTTCGATTCCGTTAGGGGGCTCGCCGGATTGCCGGTGGTGAGCGGCTTACCGCGGCATCATCGGGATATTAGTCCGCCGTGGCGGTGTAGCTCAGTTGGTAGAGCAAACGACTCATAATCGTTGTGTCGCCGGTTCAAGTCCGGCCATCGCTACCAATTTCAACTCAGCCCAGACCGGAAAGAAGGCAAATCGTGGCCGCGAAGTCCACCGATGTCCGGCCAAAGATCACCTTGGCCTGCGACGAGTGCAAGCACCGCAACTACATCACCAAGAAGAACCGGCGTAACGACCCGGATCGCCTCGAGCTGAAGAAGTTCTGCCCGAACTGCGGAACTCACCGGGCGCACCGCGAGTCGCGCTAGTTTTCAGAAACATCTGCCGAAGGCCGGACGAGAGTCCGGCCTTTGTGCTTTTCCCGGGAAGTTCATGGAAAGTTCGGGGCCGATACAGTACCCGGACGCATCACGTTTTACACCGGTCGACTTCGGTGCTGTCTTACGAGTGAGTAAGGTCCACGTTGTGACAGTGAACACCGGAACTCACGAAGCGGTCCCTGCCGCAGCCGCCGAAACCTTCGATCCCGCCGCCCATGCGGCATCGATGGTCGGCCACCACTACCGCGTCGACGACTACTACGAGGTCGGCCGCGAGAAGGTGCGCGAATACGCCCGTGCGGTGCAGGATTACCACCCGGTGCACTGGGAGGAAGACATCGCGCGCGAGTACGGCCACCAGGGTCTGCTCGCCCCGCTCACGTTCATCTCCCTGGTGGGCATCCTCGCCCAGCGCAAGCTGTTCGAACGGATCGTGACCGGCTACGACCTGAGCCAGATCATGCAGACCGATCAGATCCTGGAATTCCACCGCCCGATTCGGGTCGGCGACCAGTTGACCTGTGATGTGTATCTGCATTCTTTCCGGCAGGCCTTCGGTGGCGACATCATCGTCACCAAGAACATCGTCACCGCCCAGGACGACGAACTGGTGCTCACCACCTACACCACGCTGATCGGCCGCAGTGGTGGCGACATCGATCCTCGGATGTCGGACGCGGTCCGCAACGTGCTGATGCACGGACTCGGCGAGGAGGAGCCCGCCCACCACGCGCCGGCCGAGCTGTCCGTCGGGATCATCCCGGTCACCAAGCAGCCGGAGCCGACGGTCAGCGTGCACGCCCTGTCCTTCGACAGCGTGTCGGTCGGCGACGAGCTGCCCGCCCGCGTGGCGCGACTCACCCGCGGCGACCTCGTCAACTACGCGGGCGTGTCCGGCGACGCGAACCCGATCCACTGGAGCGACGAGGTCGTGAAGCTGGTCGGCCTGGACAACGTGGTCGCGCACGGCATGCTCACGATGGGGCTCGGCGGCGGTTTCGTCACGTCGTGGCTGGGCGATCCCGGCGCGGTGAAGGAATACAACGTCCGCTTCACCAGCCCGGTCTACGTCGGTTCCGATGTCCCGGCGGAGGTCGAATACACCGGCAAGGTGAAATCGGTCGATCCGCAGACCCGCACCGCTGTTGTCGCCATCACGGCGAAGTCGGCGGGCAAAAAGATCTTCGGCCGCGCCACGGCAACCGTTCAGCTGTCCTGACCTGGTCGGGTGTCCCGGATTGGCGATAACCGCGCGCGGTGACGTATAGTCGGGTCTCTGGGGTCACGAGATGCTGCGCGCTGATCTTCCCGAGGGGTTATCTCCTCATGGAAGCGGCGCGCGTGTTGTGTGACACTGGAGACAACCGAATATCGAATGTGGTTGGGCATTACGGCTCAGGCTGGTCCAACCGAAGGGGCGTAGCTCAATTGGCAGAGCAGCGGTCTCCAAAACCGCAGGTTGCAGGTTCAAGTCCTGTCGCCCCTGCCCTGAATGCCAGCGACGAGAGAGGATCGACGTGAGCGACGAGCGGGATACTCGCGGCGAAGACAGCGAGGACACCGCCGCTGCCACTCGACCGAGTGGCAAGCGGTCTGCTCGTCGTGTGCGCGCGTCGGATGCTCCGGCAGACAACGGATCGGTGGCCACGCTCGATCGGCCGTCGGCCTCGCGCAAGGCAGACAAGACCGCCGGTAAGGCAAAGACGGGCAACCCGTTCAAGCGGCTGCTCAAGTTCCTGCGAGAGGTCATCGCGGAACTGCGCAAGGTGATCTGGCCCAACCGGAAGCAGATGGTCACCTATACGGCCGTCGTTCTGGTGTTCGTGGTCTTCATGGTCGCGTTCATCGCCGGGATCGACGTGGCGTTCGTCAAGGGTGTCGACTGGCTGTTCGGCTGATCGCCGACACCCACGCCGGTAGCCGATCGCGGGTCGGAACGGCGGAGTGTGCCTCCGCGCACCCGACCCGGCCCAGAGGATGTACGTGACGACACAGGAAGCGAGTGCCTCAGTGAGCACCCCGGAGAACGACACCAACGACGAGTTCCCGGTTGACGACGCTGTCGTGGCGGAAACCGCCACCGACGAGGTCGAGGCCGCCGAGCTCGCCGATGCCGACGAAGCCGCTGCCGACGAGGTCGTCGATGAAGCCGTGATCGAAGAAGTCGCCACCGAGGACGACCCCGAGGCCGACCCGATCGAGTCGATGAAGACCAAGCTGCGCCGCGTGCCCGGCGACTGGTACGTCGTGCACTCGTACGCGGGCTACGAGAACAAGGTCAAGACCAACCTCGAGACCCGCGTGCAGAACCTCGGACTCGAGGACTACATCTTCCAGGTCGAGGTGCCGACCGAAGAGGTCACCGAGATCAAGAACGGCCAGAAGAAGAACGTCAACCGCAAGGTGCTGCCGGGCTACATCCTGGTCCGGATGGAACTGAACAACGAGTCGTGGGGCGCGGTGCGCAACACCCCCGGCGTCACCGGTTTCGTCGGTATGACCGGCGGTGGCCCCGGCGCCAAGCCGACCCCGCTGACCATCAACGAGGTCGTGAAGTTCCTGGTTCCGGCCGGTGCGCAGGCGCAGAAGAAGGCCGCCGCGGCCGCTGCCGGTGGTTCGGATACCGGTAGCGCGGCTTCGGGCAAGCCCACTATCGAGGTCGACTTCGAGGTCGGCGAGTCGGTCACCGTCATGGACGGCCCGTTCGCGACGCTGCCCGCCTCGATCTCCGAGGTCAACGCCGAGCAGCAGAAGCTCAAGGTGCTGGTGTCGATCTTCGGTCGCGAGACCCCGGTCGAGCTGAACTTCACCCAGGTTTCCAAGATCTAGGATTTTCCACACTCGCGTCAACGGCACCGCTCACCGGCGGTGCCGTTGGTGTTTGTGCTGGTCACCACCCGATTGCTGGGTCGTGTGGCAGGTCCGGTAGAGTGTGATGGTTCGTGTTCTGACTTCCCCGCAGTACTTGTCGGGGCCTAGTCGTGCGCGGATACGAGGCTTACGGCAACCGTAAGGAACCGAACCCCAGAAAGCCAAGGAAGAAAGATGCCCCCCAAGAAGAAGAAGCTCGCCGGGATCATCAAGCTGCAGATCCAGGCCGGCGCAGCCAACCCGGCACCGCCGGTCGGCCCCGCGCTCGGTCAGCACGGCGTCAACATCATGGAGTTCTGCAAGGCGTACAACGCCGCGACCGAGTCGCAGCGTGGCAACGTCATCCCGGTCGAGATCTCGGTGTACGAGGACCGGACGTTCGACTTCAAGCTGAAGACCCCGCCTGCCGCTCGTCTGCTGCTCAAGGCCGCCGGTGTGCAGAAGGGCTCCGCTGAGCCGCACAAGACCAAGGTCGCGAAGGTCACCATGGACCAGGTCCGGGAGATCGCCAAGACCAAGGCCGAGGATCTCAACGCCACTGATCTCGATCAGGCCGCGAAGATCATCGCCGGTACCGCGCGTTCGATGGGTATCACCGTCGAAGGCTGAGCGAATCTCGCTCTCATGTGGGAGGGCCGGCCAGGCCCGACAACCACATCTGAACTCGAAACTTTAAGGACAGAAAATCATGGCAAAACGAAGCAAGGCGTACCTCGCCGCTGCTGAGAAGGTCGATCGCGACAACCTGTACTCCCCGCTGGCCGCCGCGCGCCTGGCGAAGGAGACCGCGACCACCAAGACCGACGCAACCGTCGAGGTCGCCGTCCGTCTCGGCGTGGATCCCCGCAAGGCCGACCAGATGGTCCGTGGCACCGTCAACCTGCCGCACGGCACCGGTAAGACCGCTCGCGTCATCGTGTTCGCCGCGGGTGAGAAGGCTTCCGAGGCCGAGGCCGCAGGCGCCGACGCCGTGGGCGCCGAGGACTTGATCGAGCGGATCCAGGGCGGCTGGCTCGACTTCGACGCCGCGATCGCCACCCCGGATCAGATGGCCAAGGTCGGCCGCATCGCGCGTGTCCTCGGCCCGCGTGGTCTGATGCCGAACCCGAAGACGGGCACCGTCACCAACGATGTGACCAAGGCCGTCAACGAGATCAAGGGCGGCAAGATCAACTTCCGCGTCGACAAGCAGGCCAACCTGCACTTCGTCATCGGCAAGGCGTCCTTCGACGACGCCAAGCTGGTGGAGAACTACGGCGCCGCGCTGGACGAGATCCTGCGTGTGAAGCCGTCGACCGCCAAGGGTCGCTACGTCAAGAAGATCACGGTTTCGACGAACACCGGACCGGGCATCCCGGTGGACCCGAACCGTACCCGCAACCTCCTCGACGAGGATGCGTGAGCTTCGGCTGACAGCTAGCTCCTGAGAGCAACACGAGGGTGGGAACGCACAGCGTTCCCACCCTCGTGGTCTTTCGGGGGACTAATCGCCCCGGCATCCCGGTTGCGCACAGGTGTGACCAGGATTCTGCTGATCTCCGGTAGCACCAGAGCCGGATCTACCAATACCGCCGCCCTCCGCACCCTGGCCGGGCTCGCGCCCGACGGGATGCGCGCCGACCTCTATACCGGCCTGCGTGACCTGCCCGCTTTCGTTCCCGGCGACGATCCGGACGACTATCCCGCGGTGGTCGACCTCCGCGCCGAGCTCGCCACCGCGCACGCGGTGCTCATCTGCACCCCCGAATACGCGGGGACGCTGCCCGGCAGCTTGAAGAACCTGCTCGACTGGACCGTCGGTACGGCGGACCTGTACGAGAAGCCCACGGCCTGGTTGTCGGTGGCCCAACCGGGCCGCGGCGAGGGTGCGCTGGACACGCTGTCCACGGTGCTCGGTTACGTCGGCGCCGATGTCGTCGAGCGGGCGTGTCTGCGAGTGCCGGTGCTCGGCGCCGAGGTCGACGAGGACGGGCTGGTCGCGGATCGGGAGTTTGCGCTGAACGCATCGATCGCATTGATCGAGCTGGCTGCTCATCTGCGTCGAATCGGAGTGTGACGTGCGCGCACCGGGCCGCGACAGCCCGGTGCGCGTGCGGTCAGTTCTTCGCCTCGGTGTCCTCGGTCTCGCGCCAGCCGAGCAGGACGGACTCTCCGTCATGCGGCCGCCAGGGCAGGAAGATCGCCACGATCACCGCGCAGACGAGCACCGCGACGGTGGCGACCAGGGACGCGGCGTGGGCGCCCTGGAGCGTCGCGGCCTTCATGGCGACGATCAGGTTCTCGCGTTGGGTCTCGAAGAACGGCGCGAGCTCACGTTTGCGCAGTTCCAGCACGCTCAGCGGACTGGCCTTGACCAGGCTCTTCTCGTTGTCGTTCATGATGCCCATCGGGATGGCGTCGATGCGTGCGCCGATCCGGCTGGTGTAGTACGAGGCCACGATCGAGCCGAGCACCGCGACACCGAGCGTGCCGCCGATCTCGCGGGTCGTGTCGTTGACCGCCGAACCCGCCCCCGCCTCGTTCAGCGGCAGCGAGGACATGATCGATTCGGTGGCCGGTCCCTGCACGATGCCCAGACCCAGCGCCATCAACACCATCGAGGGCAGCACGCCGATCAGGTAGCTGCTGTCGACGGTGACCTGTCCGCCGAGGTAGAGGCCCGCGCCGATGAGTAGCAGGCCGATCACCAGTACCGCGGTGGTACCGACCCGTTGTGCCAGCAGCGTCGCGACCGGTGCGCCGATGGCGACCGAGAAGGCGAACGGCAATGAGGCGATACCGAATTCGAGCGGGGTGTATTCGCGCACGCCCTGGAAATACTGGGTGATCAGGAAAAGGAATCCGAACATCGAGAAGTAGCCGATGGCGATTGCCAGCGCGGGCAACGAGAATCGGCGGTTGCGGAACAACCGCATGTCGAGAATCGGTGCGGCAGTGCGCAATTCCCAGGTGACGAAGGCGGCGAGCAGGACGGTGCCGAGCGCCGCGGTGCACAGTGTGGTGAGCGAGAGCCAGCCATTGTGCGGCGCTTCGATGATCGACCACACCAGCAACGTGATCCCGGCGATCGAGAGCGCGATACCGACGAGATCGAGCTTGCCGATGTGGTCGGCGCGCGATTCGGGCACCCAGATCAGCGTCGCGACCAGTGCGACCAGCGCCACCGGCACGTTGATCCAGAACACCGAATGCCAGCTGAAATGTTCGAGCAGCCAGCCGCCGGAGATCGGGCCGATGGCGATCGCGAACCCGGCCATCGCGGTCCACGCGGCGATGGCCAGCGCGCGTTCGCGCCGGTCGGTGAAGATATTGATGATCAGGGCGAGGGTGGCGGGGAAGACCGCGGCGGCGAAAACGCCCATCGCGGCTCTGGCGACGATGACCTGCGTCATCGTTTCGGCGAGTGCGCCGCCGACCGACATCACCGCGATGCCGACGAGGCCGATGGTCATGATCCGGCGGCGGCCGTAGCGGTCGCCGAGGTTGCCCGCCGCCAGCAGCAGGCCGGCGAAGGTGAGGGTGTAGGCGTCGACGACCCACTGCAGGCCGGAGACTCCGGTCCGTAGCTGGACGCCGATCGAGGGAAGGGCGACGTTGACGATGGTGTTGTCGAGTACCACGAGCAATTCGGCCAGACAGATGACGGCGAGCGCGAGAAACCGCTGCGAACGCCGGTCCAGCAGCACTGATGGAGCGACTATGGAGGTTGCCATAGCATTGGAGTGAACCAGATTACTGTCACCCTGCGTAACACCTTCTCGGTAGGATCACTGCCACATTGTGTCGCCGAAGTGGTCTGTATCACAGCAGATCCGGCCGAATCGGACCGGGGGATACCCGTTTTGGCAGATGGGGGGAGGTGCAGGTACAGTGGTCAACGGTCATGCGGGATGTGCATACATCCGGCGAAGACCACACCCATTCGTTCTACCGAAGACCGTTGGTCGTTGATGCCGAATTTCACGGTGTCGATCGAAGGTCCGGCGACATTGCCGGCGACCCACGCAGGGAGAGCTGAGGCCGAAGATATTTTGCGCCCCGGTACGCCTTGCGTCCGGGGCGTTCGTTTTGTCGCCGGCCCCTGATTCGGTAGTGCACCAACGAAACCGACATCAGAGAGGAGGCGAAGTATGGCGAAACCTGAAAAGGTCACCGCTGTCGCGGAGATCGCGGAGCAGTTCAAGAACTCCACGGCCACTGTTGTCACGGAATACCGTGGCCTGTCGGTCGGCAAGCTCACCGAGCTGCGTCGTGCGCTCGGCGCCGACGCCACGTACTCCGTCGCCAAGAACACCCTGGTCAAGATCGCTGCCGGCGAAGCCGGTGTGGCGGGTCTCGACGAGCTGTTCGTCGGCCCGACCGCTATCACCTTCATCCAGGGTGAGCCGGTCGATGCCGCCAAGGCGCTCAAGCAGTTCGCCAAGGACAACAAGTCCCTGGTCATCAAGGGCGGATACATGGACGGCCGCGCGCTGTCCGTGTCCGAGGTCGAGCGTATCGCTGACCTCGATTCGCGCGAGGTGCTGCTGGCCAAGCTGGCCGGTGCGTTCAAGGCCAAGCCTTCGCAGGCTGCCGCCCTGTTCGCCGCTCCCGCTTCGCAGGTCGCCCGGCTCGCCCAGGCGCTGCTCGAGAAGCGCACGAGTGCCGAAGGCGCTCCTGCTGCCGAAGAAGCACCCGCGGCTGACGCCGAATAAGACATCTATTACCCGCCTCGGGGTGCGTATGCGCTGCGAGGTACACCACGAAAGGAACCACCATGGCAAAGCTGAGCACCGAAGAACTGATCGGCGCCTTCAAGGAGCTGACCCTGCTCGAGCTCGCTGAGTTCGTCAAGGTCTTCGAAGAGACCTTCGACGTCACCGCCGCTGCCCCCGTCGCCGTCGCGGCCGCCGGTGGCGCTGCTCCGGCCGAGGCTGCCGAAGAGCAGGACGAGTTCGACGTCATCCTCGAGGGTGCCGGCGACAAGAAGATCCAGGTCATCAAGGTGGTCCGTGAGATCGTCTCGGGCCTGGGCCTGAAGGAAGCCAAGGACCTGGTCGAGGGCGCCCCGAAGCCGATCCTGGAGAAGGTCGCCAAGGATGCCGCCGAGGCCGCCAAGGCGAAGCTCGAAGAGGCCGGCGCCAAGGTTTCCGTCAAGTAATTCGGAACCAGTGCTGTTGTGAACGGGCGGTCCTTTCCGGGCCGTCCGTTTGCTATTTGTCCGGACATGCGAAAGTGATCCGGGTCGTAGTAGCCGCGCCAGGTTACTCTTCAGTCATGTAGGGGTGTGCCCCGTCTCACTGATGGGTTACAGTGACCGGACCCACAGAGTCGTAGCGCACCGCCGTGATGTGAGCGCGCGGGAACGCGGGTGGGGTGCTCGCAGGGATCAATGGAGGTAGCAGTGGGCGTCGAGGTCAGGACCGAGGGTGTAACAAAATCCTTCGGTTCACAGCGAATTTGGCAGGACGTGTCGATCACGCTCCCTTCGGGTGAGGTCAGTGCATTGCTCGGCCCATCGGGTACGGGTAAGTCGGTGTTCCTGAAGTCGCTCATCGGTCTGCTGCGGCCCGAGCGCGGGTCGATCTTCATCGATGGCACCGACATCATGACCTGCTCCAACAAGGAGCTCTACGAGATCCGCAAACTGTTCGGCGTCCTTTTCCAGGACGGCGCGCTGTTCGGGTCGATGAATTTGTACGACAACATCGCGTTCCCGCTTCGTGAGCACACGAAGAAGTCGGAATCCGAGATCCGCCGCGTGGTCATGGAGAAGCTCGAGCTGACCGGTCTGCTCGGCGCCGAGGGCAAGCTGCCCGGCGAGATCTCCGGCGGTATGCGCAAGCGCGCCGGTCTGGCCCGCGCGCTGGTCCTCGACCCGCAGATCATCCTCGTCGATGAGCCCGACTCGGGCCTCGACCCGGTGCGTACCTCGTACCTGGCGCAGCTGCTGCTCAACATCAACGCGCAGATCGATGCCACGATCCTGATCGTGACGCACAACATCAACCTGGCCCGTACCGTGCCGGACAACATCGGCATGCTCTTCCGCCGCAACCTGGTGATGTTCGGCCCCCGTGAGGTGCTGCTCACCAGCGAGGAGCCGGTGGTCAAGCAGTTCCTCAACGGCCGCATGATCGGCCCGATCGGTATGTCGGAGGAGAAGGACGAGGCGCAGATGGCGCGCGAGCAGGCGCTCGTCGACGCCGGTCACCACCACGGTGGCGCCGAGGAGATCGACGGCATCATCCCGCAGATGAAGGCCGAGCCCGGCATGCCCGCCCGCCAGGCCGTGTTCCGCCGTCAGGCGCGCGTGCGCGAGATCATCCACACCCTGCCGCACGCGGCACAGGTGGCGATCCGCGAGTCGCTGGATTCCTCCGATGACACTCAGGTGATGGCTGCCTACGGCGGCAACGATCAGCCCACCGAAACGTTCAAGACCGTTCCGCACGGCCAGATCAACGGCTGAGCGACTTTTACGCCTCGGATGAGCCCCGGCCTACGGCCGGGGCTCTTCTGCGTGACAGGGCGGAAAACAACTGCTGACCGGCCGTCGCCGGGGTGGCGCGCACGGCGTGTCGCGAGTAAAATGACCGCGGCGCGGGGTGGGGGATCCCCAGCGCGCCAGGCGATCTCGCATCGCGAACAGACCTTCGCGCGCCACTTGACGAGGGGCTCGCAAACCGTCACCCTATTCACAGCAGCGTGAGCTGTTGAGGGGCATCAACGCCAGCGAGAATTCGGCCCAGCACCAGCTGACAGGGGTCGGCGCCAGTTGAATAGAGGGCTCAGCGCCAAGTGAGCGGTCGTCTCGGGGGAGTCGGCGGCAGGGCGCGCAGCGGTGAAGGAACCCGACGCGGCCAGCGTCCAGGGCTTCGGCGCGTTATCCCGTGCGTCCGGTCACACGGATGGTATGTTGACACTCCCTTGTCTAGGGGTGTAAGTTTGGACGTTGCGCTGGCTGCCTCCTGTCCACACCTTGATTCGCACTCGAAAGTTCCACCCTTCCGGTGTTACTTCCGCTGCTGCTTGTTCTGGTTTCGTTCGGGCTGTAACCAGCGGAATTCGTAGCAGACAAGCGACGGTCGCGGACCACCACGCGACGCGCGTGAGGTGCTGGAAGGACGCATCTTGGCAGTCTCCACCCAGACCAAGGCTGGTATCCCCGGAGCCCCTTTGAGGGTTTCGTTCGCGAAGATCCGAGAGCCCTTGGAGGTGCCCGGACTTCTCGACCTACAAACGGACTCGTTCGCCTGGTTGGTCGGTACTCCCGACTGGCGTGAGAAGGCGGCCGCTCGCGGCGACGTCGGTCTCGCAGGCGGCCTCGAAGAGGTGCTCGAAGAGCTCTCGCCGATCGAGGACTTCTCCGGATCCATGTCCCTGTCGTTCTCTGATCCGCGCTTCGAAGAGGTCAAGGCCTCCATCGACGAGTGCAAAGAGAAGGACATGACCTACGCGGCGCCGTTGTTCGTCACCGCGGAGTTCATCAACAACAACACCGGCGAGATCAAGAGCCAGACGGTGTTCATGGGCGATTTCCCCATGATGACCGACAAGGGCACCTTCATCATCAACGGCACCGAGCGTGTCGTCGTCTCCCAGCTGGTCCGTTCCCCGGGCGTCTACTTCGATCACAACATCGACAAGACCACCGAGAAGGACCTGCACAGCGTGCGCGTGATCCCGTCGCGCGGCGCGTGGCTGGAGTTCGACGTCGACAAGCGCGACACCGTCGGTGTCCGTATCGACCGCAAGCGTCGTCAGCCGGTCACCGTGCTGCTCAAGGCGCTGGGTTGGACGACCGAGGAGATCGTCGAGCGTTTCGGCTTCTCCGAGATCATGATGTCCACCCTGGAGAAGGACAGCACGCCCGGCCAGGACGAGGCGCTGCTCGATATCTACCGCAAGCTGCGTCCGGGCGAGCCGCCGACCAAGGAGTCCGCGCAGACTCTGCTGGAGAACCTGTTCTTCAAGGAGAAGCGCTACGACCTGGCCCGCGTCGGTCGCTACAAGATCAACAAGAAGCTCGGCATCCACGTGCACGAGCCGGTGACCTCCTCGGTTCTCACCAAGGAAGACATCGTCGACACCATCGAGTACCTGGTGCGTCTGCACGCCGGTGACCGCACGATGACCGCCCCCGGCGGTGAAGAGGTCCCCGTCGAGATCGACGACATCGACCACTTCGGTAACCGTCGTCTGCGCACTGTCGGTGAGCTCATCCAGAACCAGATCCGCGTGGGCCTGTCCCGCATGGAGCGTGTCGTTCGTGAGCGGATGACGACTCAGGACGTCGAGGCGATCACGCCGCAGACCCTGATCAACATCCGTCCGGTCGTCGCGGCGATCAAGGAGTTCTTCGGAACTTCGCAGCTGTCGCAGTTCATGGACCAGAACAACCCGCTGTCGGGTCTGACCCACAAGCGCCGCCTGTCGGCGCTGGGCCCGGGTGGTCTGTCCCGTGAGCGCGCCGGTCTGGAAGTTCGTGACGTCCACCCGTCGCACTACGGCCGCATGTGCCCGATCGAGACCCCGGAAGGCCCGAACATCGGCCTGATCGGTTCGCTGTCGGTGTACGCGCGGGTCAACCCGTTCGGCTTCATCGAGACGCCGTACCAGAAGGTTGTCGACGGCAAGGTCACCGACGAGGTCAAGTACCTGACCGCCGACGAGGAAGACCGCTACGTTCGCGCGCAGGCCAACTCCCCGGTCGACGCCGAGGGTCGCTTCCTCGAGGAGAAGGTCCTCGTCCGCCGTGCGGGCGAAGAGGTCGAGTTCGTGACGCCGGCTCAGGTCGACTTCATGGACATCTCGCCGCGCCAGATGGTGTCGGTCGCGACGGCCATGATCCCGTTCCTCGAGCACGACGATGCCAACCGTGCGCTGATGGGCGCGAACATGCAGCGTCAGGCCGTGCCGCTGATCCGTTCCGAGTCCCCGATCGTGGGTACCGGCATGGAGCTGCGCGCAGCCGTCGACGCGGGCGACGTTGTTGTCAACGAGAAGCCCGGCGTTGTCGAAGAGGTCTCGGCCGATTACGTCACCGTGATGGCCGACGACGGCAGCCGCAAGTCCTACCGGATGCGCAAGTTCAACCGGTCGAACCAGGGCACCTGCTCGAACCAGCGTCCGATCGTGGACGAGGGCGATCGGGTGGAGAAGGGGCAGGTCCTCGCGGACGGCCCCTGCACCGAGAACGGTGAGATGGCGCTGGGCAAGAACTTGCTCGTCGCGATCATGCCGTGGGAAGGCCACAACTACGAGGACGCGATCATCCTGTCGCAGCGCCTCGTGGAAGAGGACGTTCTCACCTCGATCCACATTGAAGAGCACGAGATCGATGCCCGCGACACCAAGCTCGGTGCCGAGGAGATCACCCGGGACATCCCGAACGTCTCCGACGAGGTCCTCGCCGACCTCGACGAGCGCGGCATCATCCGCATCGGTGCCGAGGTCCGCGACGGCGACATCCTGGTCGGCAAGGTCACGCCCAAGGGCGAGACCGAGCTCACCCCGGAAGAGCGTCTGCTGCGTGCCATCTTCGGTGAGAAGGCTCGCGAAGTGCGCGACACCTCGCTCAAGGTGCCCCACGGTGAGTCCGGCAAGGTCATCGGCATTCGCGTGTTCTCGCGTGAAGACGACGACGATCTGCCTCCCGGTGTGAACGAGCTGGTCCGCGTCTACGTGGCCCAGAAGCGCAAGATCCAGGACGGCGACAAGCTCGCCGGTCGCCACGGCAACAAGGGTGTCATCGGCAAGATCCTCCCCATCGAGGACATGCCGTTCATGCCCGACGGCACGCCGGTCGACATCATCCTGAACACCCACGGTGTGCCCCGTCGTATGAACATCGGCCAGATCCTGGAAACCCATCTCGGGTGGATCGGTAAGGCCGGCTGGAATATCGACGTGGCCGCGGACGGCACCCGTCCCGACTGGGCGGCGACGCTGCCCGAGGAGATGCTGGCCGCGCCGGCCGACTCGAACATCGCCACGCCCGTCTTCGACGGCGCCAAGGATGACGAGCTGACCGGTCTGCTCGGGTCGACCCTGCCCAACCGTGACGGTGAGCGGATGGTCAACGCCGACGGCAAGTCGACGCTGTTCGACGGTCGTTCGGGTGAGCCGTTCCCGTACCCGGTCGCGGTCGGTTACATGTACATCCTGAAGCTGCACCACCTGGTCGACGACAAGATCCACGCCCGTTCGACCGGTCCGTACTCGATGATCACGCAGCAGCCGCTGGGTGGTAAGGCGCAGTTCGGTGGTCAGCGATTCGGTGAGATGGAGTGCTGGGCCATGCAGGCCTACGGTGCGGCGTACACGCTGCAGGAACTCCTGACCATCAAGTCCGACGACGTGGTCGGCCGCGTGAAGGTCTACGAGGCCATCGTCAAGGGCGAGAACATTCCGGAGCCGGGCATCCCGGAGTCGTTCAAGGTGCTCCTCAAGGAACTCCAGTCACTGTGCCTCAACGTCGAGGTGCTGTCTTCGGATGGTGCCGCGATCGAGATGGGCGGCGGCGAAGACGAGGATCTGGAGCGCGCGGCCGCGAACCTGGGCATCAACCTGTCCAGGAACGAAGCCGCCACCATCGACGATCTGGCGAACTAGGTGGTAAGCGGTGCGGTCGCTGTGGAAGCGACCGCGCCGCGCACCGCGCTCGACAACTAGTGAACTTTTGCTCGAATTCGACCCGAACAGGGGAAAGGAAGTTACGTGCTAGACGTCAACTTCTTCGATGAACTCCGGATCGGCCTTGCCTCCGCCGATGACATCCGCCAGTGGTCTTTCGGCGAGGTGAAGAAGCCGGAGACCATCAACTACCGCACGCTCAAGCCGGAGAAGGACGGGCTCTTCTGCGAGAAGATCTTCGGTCCCACCCGGGACTGGGAGTGCTACTGCGGCAAGTACAAGCGTGTCCGCTTCAAGGGCATCATCTGTGAGCGCTGTGGCGTCGAGGTGACTCGCGCCAAGGTGCGTCGTGAGCGGATGGGCCACATCGAGCTGGCCGCTCCGGTTACTCACATCTGGTACTTCAAGGGCGTTCCGTCGCGCTTGGGCTACCTGCTCGACCTGGCGCCGAAGGATCTCGAGAAGATCATCTACTTCGCCGCCTACGTCATCGTCGGCGTCGACGAGGAGCTGCGTCACAACGAGCTCTCCACGCTCGAAGCCGAGATGGAGGTCGAGAAGAAGGCTGTCGCCGATCAGCGCGACGCCGACCTCGAGGCCCGCGCGCAGAAGCTCGAAGCCGATCTGGCCGAGCTGGAAGCCGAGGGCGCCAAGTCCGACGTGCGTCGCAAGGTCAAGGACGGCGGCGAGCGCGAAATGCGTCAGCTGCGCGACCGCTCGCAGCGTGAGCTGGACCGCCTCGACGAGATCTGGACGACCTTCACCAAGCTGTCGGTCAAGCAGCTCATCGTCGACGAGGTGCTCTACCGCGAGCTCGTCGACCGCTACGGCGAGTACTTCACCGGCGCCATGGGTGCGGAGTCCATCCAGAAGCTGATGGAGAACTTCGACATCAACGCCGAGGCCGAGAGCCTGCGCGAGACCATTCGCTCCGGCAAGGGTCAGAAGAAGCTGCGCGCGCTCAAGCGTCTGAAGGTCGTCGCGGCCTTCCAGACCAACGGCAACTCGCCCATGGGCATGGTGCTCGACGCTGTTCCGGTGATCCCGCCGGAGCTGCGCCCGATGGTCCAGCTCGACGGTGGCCGTTTCGCCACCTCCGACCTGAACGACCTGTACCGCCGCGTGATCAACCGCAACAACCGCCTCAAGCGACTGATCGATCTGGGTGCGCCCGAGATCATCGTCAACAACGAGAAGCGGATGCTGCAGGAGTCGGTCGACGCACTGTTCGACAACGGCCGTCGTGGCCGTCCGGTCACCGGACCGGGTAACCGCCCGCTGAAGTCCCTGAGCGACCTGCTCAAGGGCAAGCAGGGTCGTTTCCGTCAGAACCTGCTCGGCAAGCGCGTCGACTACTCGGGCCGTTCGGTCATCGTGGTCGGTCCGCAGCTCAAGCTGCACCAGTGTGGTCTGCCGAAGCTGATGGCGCTCGAGCTGTTCAAGCCGTTCGTCATGAAGCGTCTGGTCGATCTCAACCACGCGCAGAACATCAAGTCCGCCAAGCGGATGGTCGAGCGTCAGCGCGCACAGGTGTGGGATGTCCTCGAAGAGGTCATCGCCGAGCACCCTGTGCTGCTGAACCGCGCGCCCACCCTGCACCGCCTCGGCATCCAGGCCTTCGAGCCCCAGCTGGTCGAAGGCAAGGCCATTCAGCTGCACCCGCTCGTCTGTGAGGCGTTCAACGCCGACTTCGACGGTGACCAGATGGCCGTGCACCTTCCGCTGTCCGCGGAGGCGCAGGCCGAGGCACGCATCCTGATGCTGTCGTCGAACAACATCCTGTCCCCGGCGTCGGGTCGCCCGCTGGCGATGCCGCGTCTGGACATGGTGACGGGCTTGTTCTACCTGACCCGTCTCGACGAGAACGGTGTCGGCACCTACAAGGCCGCCGCCAAGGACGAGCCGGAGTACGGCGTGTTCTCCTCGCCCGCCGAGGCACAGATGGCCGTCGATCGTGGCGAGCTGACCGTGCGGTCCACCATCAAGGTGCGGCTGACCGAGCAGCGCCCGCCGCGGGATATCGAGAACGAGCTGTTCCCGGACGGCTGGAAGCGCGGCGAAGCGTGGCTGGCCGAGACCACGCTGGGTCGCGTGATCTTCAACGATCTGCTCCCGGCGGACTACGCGTTCATCAACGAGCCGATGCCGAAGAAGCGTCAGGCCACGATCATCAACGATCTGGCCGAGCGCTACCCGATGATCGTCGTCGCGCAGACCGTCGACAAGCTCAAGGACGCCGGCTTCTACTGGGCCACGCGTTCGGGTGTCACCGTCTCCATGTCGGACGTGCTCGTTCCGCCGGAGAAGCCCGAGATCATGGAACGCTACGAGTCGATGGCGGACCTGATCGAGAAGAAGTACCAGCGTGGCGCGCTCGATCACTCCGAGCGCAACAACGCCCTGGTCAAGATCTGGCAGGAAGCCACCGAGGAAGTGGGCGCCGCGCTGCGTACCCACTACCCGCCTGACAACCCGATCATCACGATCGTCGACTCCGGCGCCACGGGTAACTTCACCCAGACCCGTACCCTCGCGGGTATGAAGGGCCTGGTGACGAACCCGAAGGGTGAGTTCATCCCGCGCCCGATCAAGTCCTCGTTCCGTGAGGGCCTGACCGTGCTCGAGTACTTCATCAACACCCACGGTGCTCGTAAGGGTCTGGCCGACACGGCGCTTCGTACCGCCGACTCGGGTTACCTGACCCGTCGTCTGGTCGATGTGTCGCAGGACGTCATCGTCCGCGAAGAGGACTGTGGCACCGAACGCGGCATCCTGGTGCCGATCGCGGAGAAGCTGGCCGACGGCACGATCATCCGTGACGCGCACGTCGAGACCTCCACCTATGCCCGGACGCTCGCGTCCGACGCGGTGGATGCCAAGGGCAATGTCATCGTGTCGAAGGGCGCCGACCTCGGCGACCCCGCGCTCGACGCGCTGCTCGCGGCCGGTATCACCGAGGTGAAGGTCCGCTCCGTGCTGACCTGCACCACCGGCACCGGCGTCTGTGCCACCTGCTACGGCCGTTCGATGGCCACCGGCAAGCTGGTCGATATCGGCGAGGCCGTCGGCATCGTCGCGGCCCAGTCCATCGGTGAGCCCGGTACCCAGCTGACCATGCGTACCTTCCACCAGGGTGGTGTCGCAGGCGACGACATCACCGGTGGTCTGCCGCGTGTTCAGGAGCTCTTCGAGGCCCGTGTCCCCAAGGGCAAGGCGCCGATCGCGGAGGTCTCGGGCCGGGTGCGTCTCGAGGACGACGACCGCTTCTACAAGATCACGATCATCCCTGATGACGGGTCGGAGGAAGTCGTCTACGACAAGCTCTCGAAGCGTCAGCGTCTGCGGGTGTTCAAGCACGACGACGGCTCCGAGCGTCTGCTGGCCGACGGTGACCACGTGGAGGTGGGTCAGCAGCTGCTCGAGGGCGCTGCCGATCCGCACGAGGTGCTGCGCGTGATGGGTCCCCGTCAGGTGCAGGTCCACCTGGTCCACGAGGTCCAGGAGGTCTACCGCTCGCAGGGTGTGTCGATCCACGACAAGCACATCGAGGTCATCGTTCGCCAGATGCTGCGTCGTGTGACGATCATCGATTCGGGTGCGACCGAGTTCCTGCCCGGCTCGCTCACCGAGCGCGCCGAGTTCGAGAACTCGAACCGTCGCGTGGTGGCCGAAGGCCGCGAGCCGGCCTCGGGCCGTCCCGTGCTGATGGGTATCACCAAGGCGTCGCTGGCCACCGATTCGTGGCTGTCGGCGGCTTCCTTCCAGGAGACCACCCGAGTGCTGACGGACGCGGCGATCAACTGCCGCTCCGACAAGCTGATCGGCCTGAAGGAGAACGTGATCATCGGTAAGCTCATCCCGGCCGGTACCGGTATCAACCGTTACCGCAACATCCAGGTGCAGCCGACCGAAGAAGCCCGTGCCGCGGCGTACGCGGTGCCGTCCTACGACGACACCTACTACTCCCCGGACAGCTTCGGCTCCTCCACCGGCGCAGCGGTGCCGTTGGACGACTACGGCTTCAGCGACTACCGCTAAGCAGTAACCCGAACGCCCCGTTCCTTCTTGGAGCGGGGCGTTCGTCGTTTCTGTGTCGGTGTGGGGTGAGACCATCTCGGTATGCCCGAAACCGCAGAGGCCCTGTCGATCGAGGACATGGTCCGTGGCGCGATCAAGCAGGTGTGGGCGGACTGTCCGGATCTGGTCGTGGATGCCGTTCACGAGCGAACTGTGGTGGCGCACATCGCATCCGCGCTGAATCAGCGATTGTCGGTTCTGCCCGGGAAGTGGCGCGCGGATGTCGAATACGATCGTGTCACGAATTTAGAATTCTCGATGGTGCGGAAGCAGCTGCGATTGGCGCGCGCGGGGCTCGACGATGTCAGCTTCGTGGTACCGGACTTGATCGTGCACGAACCGTACAGTGGTTCGAAACGTGGCAATATCCTTGTGCTGGAAGCCAAGAAGGGGCGCGTTTCAGCGCGGGCACGCGAAGGCGATTACATCAAACTCTGTGCGTTCATCGAGCAACTCGGATACCGGCACGCGGTTTTCCTCGAGTTCGACGGTGCGGGTGGCCGCCCCAGGGTCGAGTGGATTCGCTCGGCGTACGAGTACCCGGACCCAACCCTGCGGGCGTCGGAGGAGCTCTAGTCCACTGCCGATTCGGCGGGCCGGCGTGACGGGGCGGTGCGGGCGTGGGTGGCGTAGAGGGTCAGGCCGACGAAGGTGAGCCCGCCTACGAGATTGCCGAGGACGGTGGGGATTTCGTTCCATACGAGGTAGTCGCCGAGGGAGAAGTCGCCGCCCAGGAGCAGGCCGGAGGGGAACAGGAACATGTTGACGATGGAGTGTTCGAAGCCCATGTAGAAGAACAGCATGATGGGCATCCACATCGCGATCACCTTGCCCGACACCGAGGTCGACATCATGGCGGCGACCACGCCGGTGGAGACCATCCAGTTGCACAGCACGGCGCGGATGAACAGGGTGAGCATGCCCGCGGCTCCGTGTTCGGCGTAGCCGAGGGTTCTGGATTCGCCGATCTCACCGAGCTTCTCGCCGACGGCGCTGGGGTCGACGGAGAAACCCATGGTGAGGATGATGGCCATCATCACCGCGACGGTGAACGCGCCCGCGAAGTTGCCGACGAACACCAGTCCCCAGTTGCGCAGCATCGTGCGCACCGTGACGCCGCGTCGTTTGTCGATCAGGGCCAGCGGAACCAGCGTGAAAACGCCGGTGAGCAAGTCGAATCCGAGCAGGTAGAGCATGCAGAACCCGACCGGGAAGAGCACGGCTCCGAGTAGTGGTTCGCCGGTGTTCACGGTGATGGTCACGGCGAACGCGGCGGCGAGGGCGAGGATCGCGCCCGCCATGTAGGCGCGGATCACGGTGTCGCGGGTGGACATGAAGGCTTTGGCCTCGCCCGCGTCGATCATCTTCTCGACGAAGTCCGCCGGTGTGAGATAGGACATGGAAAACCCTTCGTAGTGGCTCTAGCGCAGGAGTTTTCGCTGTCGAGGTTGCCTCGCGGTCACCGGACGTTGCTCCCACGTAAATAGTGGTATTCCACTATGGCGGCGAGTGCCTCCGAATGGCAGGCTGGCTGCGACCCCGACCCTAGGAGCCCCTGCATGCAACCGATCCTGAGCAAGTCCGCCGCCGCCGACCTCATCGTCGCCGCTCGTATCCGCAAGGGTATGACGTGGGCGGGCATCGCGGAATCGATCGGCGCACCCGTGGTCTGGACGACGGCAGCCCTGCTCGGCCAGCACCCGATGACCGAGGAACAGGCCGCCGCCGTCTGCACCCTGCTGGACCTCGACGACACCGTCGCCGAAAGCCTGCGTCTGCAACCCTCCCGCGGCGCCGACCCGGCGACACTGTCCGACCCCACCATCTACCGCCTCGTGGAAGCCGTCTCGGTCTACGGCCCCGCCCTCAAGGAACTCATCCACGAGGAATTCGGCGACGGCATCATGAGCGCCATCAACTTCAACATCGACATAGCCCGCCGCCCCCACCCCGACGGCGACCGCGTCGTCATCACCCTGGACGGCAAATTCCTCGACTACCGCTGGTGAATCGGGTTCTGTCGACGGTCAGGATCCTTGCTCGGTCCGAGTCCGCGGGAGCTCCGTCGGGGTGTCTGCCGGTGTCTCGGGGTCGCCGAGCGCGGGCGCGGTGGGCTCGCCGAGGCGGACGGAGACGACTCCGATGAGGATCAACGCGCCGCCGAGTAGCTGGATCGGGCGGGGGGCTTCGGCGAGGAGGATCCAGGCGAAGATCAGGGCGGCGAGGACCTCGGTGAGGGCTACGAAGGAGGCCAGGCGGGAGCCGAGGCGGCGGGTGGCGGCGATGCCGGTGACGTAGGCGATGGCGGCGGTGACGATGCCGATGACGAGGATGGGGATCCACCAGGGGGTGGTGAAGTCGGCGAAGGCGACCCGGTGGGTGGTGGCGTGCAGGGGGACGATGCCGAGGGCGCCCGCCAGGATCAGGGTGAGGCCGCCGATCAGGAGTCCGCCGCAGGCCAGAACGGTGCCGGGGAGGTCCCCGCCCTGGGCGGAGAGGACGAAATAGGCCGCGGCGCCGAGCATCGCCGCCAGCGCCCAGGCGATGCCGATCGGGTCGGTCGACAGGCCGGAGGTCACATCGAGCACGAGCAGCAGGCCGGTGATTCCGAGGACCGCGCCCGCGATGGTGGCCGCGCCGGGCTGTTGCCGGTGGCGCACCCACAACCAGCCCACCACGACGATCGGCGCGGTGTATTCGATCAGCAGCGCGGCGCCGACTTCCATGTGCGCGACGGCGTTGAAGTAGGCGAGCTGGGTGCCCGCCACGGCGACCAGGCCGTACGCGACGATGAGATTAGCGTTGGTGCGCAACAGTTTCCAGTTTCCCCGCAGGTGGGGGAGGGCGAGCGGCACGAGAACCACCCCGGCCAGCAGCACGCGCGCGGCGACAACGGCGGCGGCGCTCCAGCCCGCGTTCATCAGCCCACGCGCGAGTGGACCGGACAGCCCGAACGAGGTGGCCGACGCCAGCGCGAGCAGCAGTCCGGACCGCATCCGGATCGCGCTGTCATGAGTCAAAGTCACCATGACTAATGACGGTAAGGAGCCTGCGGTAATATGTCAATGTGGTTTTTGCTCATGACACCGAGGCGGCCCTGCTGGCGGCGGTCGAACTGGTCAATTCCGCCGAAGACCCCGACACCTTGACCGAGACAGCTCAGCTCGCCGAGTTCTTCGAACGACACGTCTACACGGGCGCGCACACCGGCGACGCGGCCGAACTGACCGCTGTCCGGGCCCTGCGCGCGCCGCTGCGCGCGATGCTCACCAGCGACCGTGATACCGCCGTCACGCTCGTGAACGAGACTCTCGCCGGGCACCGCGCCGTACCGCAGTTGGTCCGCCACGGCGACGTCGACTATCACGTGCACGCGGTCCCGCCGCAAGCCCCACTTCCGGTCCGCATCGCCGTCGAAACCGCGATGGCGATGATCGATCTGATCCGCGCCGACGACCTGAGCAGACTCTCGATCTGCGCCGACGCGGACTGTGCGGGACTGGTACTCGACTTGTCCCGCAACCGTTCCCGCCGCTATTGCAGCACCGCATGCGGCAACCGCAACGCCGTCGCCGCCTACCGTGCGCGCCAGAAGTAGCCCACTGCAACGTGGTTCGGAGTAGCCGATGCCGGACTGAGTCTGTCTCGGGCTAGCTCGGCCGTCTCTGCGTGAGCCCGTCGAGCAATGCGGCGAGCCCGAACTCGAAACTCCCCACGGCCGTGAGGGTTTCCGTGTCGGCGCGCTCGAGCCGGGCTCGCAGCCGCGGATACGGCAGGGCGATCTCGCCTGCCTCGTCGAGCGCGGCCTGGAGTTCTACCGCCGGATCGCGATCTCCGCGCCCGAGCCGTCGCCGCAGTGACACATCGGCCGCGGCGCCGGCGGCACTGCCGAGGATCAGCGTGAACACCGACCCCATCGCTTGGTCGGCCGCGTCGTCGACGAACCCGGCGTTCTCGTACACCGTCAGTGCGACCTCGTCGTGGCGAGCCTTGTTCGGCCCGTAGAGCAGGTAGCTCGACTGCGCCTGCGCCAGCCAGGGATGCCTGGTGATGGTTGTGTACAACCCGCGGGCCAGCTGTTCGGCGGCCGCGCGCCAGTCGAGCGAGTCGGGATCGGGCAGGGTGATTTCGCCCCAGATCTCGTCGGCGGCGAGGCGAATCAGGTTGTCCTTGTTCTTCACATGCCAGTACATCGCGGTCGGTGCGGAATCGAGCCGCTTGCCGAGGCTGCGCATGTTCAGCCCGTCGAGTCCCTCTTCGTCGAGCAGGTCGATCGCGGTGGCGACGATTTGTTCGCGGGTCAATGTCTCACGCGGCATGCCTAGACCATAGGGGTTCACCTGGCACTTTCACAAAGTTCAAGAAATCTCTTGCACTTAGTTCAAGTAGACCGCTACGCTACTTTTACAAAGTTCAAGAAGGGATCGACCAGCATGAATGTCTTCCTCGCCACCATCGACCTCGCCATCGCCGCCGCGTTCGTGAGCATGCCGTTCGTGCGCAATCGCTACGGCGCGGCCGCCATGGTCACCGCCGAGTCCGAGCTGGCCAGACAGGGGGTGCGCACCACCGCGCTCACCGAGAACGGCATGCGGTTCGACGCCAGTGGCCACGAGAGTGCCGCGCCACTGAGCGTCGCCGCGATCATGATCGCGCTCGCCGGCGTCAACCTCGCTGACCTGGCCGTCGCCCGGCCGCTGAACTGGGTGCTGTTGACGCTGGTTCTGCTCGGCAACAGCGTCATCGTCTACAGCAATCACACCGCCGTGCGCTCGGTGCGCGCCGCGTTCCACCGCAAGGGCGATCCCGAACTGATCCGTATCGACGTTCCCGCACTGCTCGCGGCCGCCGAATCCGGCTTCCCGGCCTGGACGTGGACGTTGCAGACGCTGCGCAACATCACCGTCTTCGGCAGCGCCGTCCTCGGCCTCGCGGCCCTCGTACTTTCCTGAAACAGCAAGCAAGGAGAAGAACCATGTCCGATCTCGCCCAGTTCATCGCCGCTACCGCCACCGAATTCGGCATCCCCGGCCTAGCCGTCGGTGTTTTCGCCGACGGTCACGAGATCTTCGCGACGCACGGCGTCACCGGCATCGACAACCCGCTTCCCATCACCCCCGACACTCTGTTCGCCGCCGGCTCCATCACCAAACCGGTGACCGCGACCGCGCTGATGCGGCTGGTCGCCGAAGGCCGAATCGACCTCAACGCGACTGTTCAGCAGTATGTTCCGGAATTCACGGCCTCGACCGACATCACCGTCGGGGCCCTGCTCAACCACACCTCGGGCCTGGACTGGAACCTCCTCGTCGATACCGGCGAGGGTGACGACGCGCTCGCCGAGTTCGCCCGCCGGTTGAGTGATCTCCCGCCGATCGGCAAGCCGGGCGAACGCTCCTCCTACAGTCAGGCCGGTTTCAACCTCCTCGGCCGGGTCATCGAAACTGTCACCGGCCAGAGTTTCGAGCGCGCGGTCCACGACCTCGTGCTCGCACCGGTCGGTATGGACAACAGCGTCTTCCAGCTCTCCGATGTCATGACCCGCCGCTTCGCGATCGGTCACGAACTCGGCGCCGACCACGAAATGAGCGTCGTCCGGCCGTGGAAGGGCAACCGCGCCAACAATCCCGGCGGTGGCCTGGCCACGACCGTCGCCGATCAGTTGCGGTGGATGCGCGTGCACCTGGGGAAGAGCGACGTGCTGCCGACCGACATGCTCGCCCGCATGCAGGAGCCGACCGTGCAGCTGCGGGCCAGTTCGCTCGGCGACGCGATCGGTCAGTGCTGGTTCGTCCGCGACATCGATGGCGTCCGCACCATCGGCCACGGCGGTTCGGGCTTCGGGCAATTCGCCGAACTGCTTCTCGTCCCCGAACGCGACTTCGCGGTGGTGGTGATGGCCAACGCCGGTCCCGATGGCATCGCGTGCAACCAGCGCATCGTCCGCTGGGTCCTCGCGCACTACCTCGGCATCGATGATGTCGACCCGGCACCGCTGCCCTTCGACGCCGCGGCGGCCGCGGAACTGGTCGGCCGCTACGAGATCGACGCGATGACTTTCGACATCACCGCGACCCCGTCGAGTCTGGTCCTCGAGGTCAGGATCAAGCCGGAGCTGCGTGCGGCGGCCGGCCAGGATCTCCCGCCCGACCACGCGCCGTTCGATGTCGGCCTGCTGCCCGGCGCCGGTGACGAATACATCGTCACCTCAGGGGCTTTCGTCGGTCAGCGCGGATACTTCAGCCGCGACGAGGACGGCGGGGTGATCGGAGTGGACCTGGCCGGCCGGTTGTTCACCCGCATCGGCTAGCGCGCGTCGGGTGGACCGCCGGGTTTCGCCACCCGGCGGTTCGGTCGTGCCCGCAGCGCGCCTACCTGACCTTCGGGCACTTCTTGCCCGCCAGATGGCACTTGTCCTCGAATCCCGCGGGCAGCCAGGTGCCGGTCTTCAGCAGTGGGTGGTGCGGAAAGTGCCGCAGGGCGGCGGTGACGAAAAGCAATACCGCCCACGGGCTTTGGATCTGGATCTGCTGCAACTTGCCGTCTCGGTCGGGGAATCGGCAGCCGACGCGATCCGGCGCGGTGAGGTCGATGGACTCGAGCGCGGACCAGTACAGCGAGAACGACCGATCGGGGTTGGCGAGATGCAACCGCCGGTCCGAGATCATCACCGACCCCGGCCGTTCCGCCACCCAGCGCGGTTGCGCGGCGGCCGCTGCCTGAGTGCGCCGGGTCCGGTTCACGACCGCATTACCCAACTGTGCGGCCGCGACGATCGGGGCCGGACCGGCGACGGGCCCCCGGCTCCTGGTCCGATTTCCGTCGCCGGTCGGCCGCCACGTGTACCAGTTGACGGCTCCCTCGGCGAGACCGACCTCGCCGGGCTCGATCCGCACCCGCGTCGCCGTGTGCGGGATCAGTCCCACCTCGCCGCGCGCCAGCAGATCGGCCACCCCGCAGGTGTACAGCAGGTAGTCGTCGAACCACGTCCACCCGGCCTGTTCGGCCAGGGCGCGTTCGATATCGGCCAGCGGGTCGAACACCACTCTCATCACCACCCACCCGTGCGGACTTACTGGTGTCAACGGTAGCGGAGACCGGCGGCAACGCGCGGTCGGCGGACAGCGAAAATCAGCGTTCGCTGTCGAGCATCGCCATCTGCTCGGCCGCGTACCGCTCGCCCGCGACGGCGTCGGCCGGGGCTGCCGCCTCGATCACGGCCAGCTCGTCGGGCGTGAGCGAGATCGCGAGCGCCCCGAGCGTCTCGTCGAGACGCGTCCGGCTGCGCGCGCCGATGACCGGCACGATGTCCTCGCCTCGGCTCAGTGCCCAGGCGATCGCCAGCTGGGCGACCGAAACCTGTTTCGTGGCAGCGATATCGGCCAGCGCCTCGACCAAGCGCAAGTTCCTGGTGAGGTTTTCGCCTTGGAAGCGGGGGCTGTGGGCACGGAAGTCGCCGGCCGTCGCGGGCCCGCCATTGCGGAAGGTATCGCTGAGCAGCCCCCGCGAGAGCACGCCGTAGGCGGTGATGCCCGTGCCGAGTTGCCGTGCGACCGGGAGGATTTCCTTTTCGATGCCGCGGGAGATGAGCGAGTACTCGATCTGGAGGTCGGCGATCGGGTGCACCGCGGCGGCCCGTCGCAGTGTGTCGGCACCGATCTCGGAGAGTCCGATGTACCGCACGTACCCCGCCTCGACGAGTTCGCCGATCGCGCCGACGGTGTCCTCGATCGGCACCTCGGGATCCAGGCGCGCGGGCCGGTAGACGTCGATGTGATCGACACCGAGTCGAGTCAGTGTGTAGGTGAGGAAGTTGCGGAGGGCGGCCGGTCGCCCGTCGAAGCCGCCCCATGTTCCGCCCGGCCCGCGCAGCGCACCGAATTTCACGCTGAGTACCACGTCCTCGCGGGCGCGTTCGGCGATGGCCTTGCCGACCAGCATCTCGTTGTGACCCGCGCCGTAGAAGTCACCGGTGTCGATGAGGTTGATGCCCGCGTCGATGGCGGCATGGAGGGTCGCGACCGATTCACGGTCGTCGGAGGCGCCGTATATCCCGGACATGCCCATCGCGCCGAGGCCGATGCGGCTGACGCGGGGACCGGTGTCGCCGAGGCCGACGGTGGGAATCTGTGAGTTCGTCATGCTTCGAGCCTGCGCCGCGAGCGCCGCTCGCGGCAGAGATCGTTCATCGGGGGATCGCCGGTCCCTGGCTGGGCGCCGCCGCGAAGCGCACCATGGAGACATGGACCGATCCGAGCTGGCCGACTTCCTGCGCCGTCACCGGGAACTGCTCACCCCCGCCGACGTGGGCCTGCCGCCCGGCGTGCGTCGGCGCACCCCCGGTCTGCGACGCGACGAGGTGGCTCTGCTCACCGGCATGTCGACCGACTACTACACCCGCCTCGAACAGGCGCGTGGTCCACGCCCGTCCACCCAGGTCCTCACCGCGCTGGCTCGCGCGCTGCGCCTGAGTGCCGACGAGCGCGACCACCTGTTCCATCTGTGCGGCCACTCGTCCCCGGACCGCGGGCTGCGCGACAAGCACGTCGGCCCCGGCCTGCTGCACATGCTGGACAAACTCGACGACGTCCCCGCCGCCGTGATCACCGATCTCGGCGAGGTTCTCGTCCAGAACCGCATGCACAGTCTGCTGGCCGGTGACCACGGCGCCCGCAGGGGTCTCGATCGCTTCTATTCCTGGCGCTGGTTCACCGATCCATCGGCCAGAACGCTCTTCCCCGAATCGGATTGGGCCCGTATGAGCCGCAGCCATGTGGCCGATCTGCGTGCCACCGCGGCACGTCGCGCCGACGATGCGGAGGTCACCGGCTTCATCAGCGAGTTACGCGGCAACAGTGCGGAATTCGAAGAGCTGTGGAACGAACACGAGGTCGCCGTGCGGATCTCCGACACCAAACAGTTCCTGCATCCGGAAATCGGCCTGATCGATACGATCTGCGAAACCCTGCTCACCCCGAACGCCGCCCAGCGACTGCTGGTCTATCTGCCGCGTCCCGGCACCGACGCGGCGGAGAAGATGGCGCTGCTGCGGGTGATCGGCACCCAACTTCTCAGTCCGACACAGTGATTCACGGTGTCCCGGTGACATAGGCGAGCGCGGTGTCGATCGCGGGCTGACCGCCTGCCAGCGCGTACCCGGCGAGCGCGCCGATCGCCGCCCCTGCCACGGTGGCGACCGGGACGGTGATGAAGTCCAGGATGAACAGGCCGAGCGGGAAGCCGAGTACGAAACCGATGGCAGCCCCGATGGCGGCGCCTTCGATGATCTTCGGTTGCAGGCGTTGGGTTTCGGCGAAGAAGCGTTCCTGTGCGCTGATGTCGCGCACCGGTGTGGTCGATTCGCTGATCGGGGTGAGGGTCAGGCTGGTGCCCTGCTCGTCGATCGACGGCGTGAGCGGCACCGCGTGCGCACCGACCCGCACGACCATCGGCAGCGCCGCGAGAACCGCCCCCGATTCGTCGGTGATCGCGACGACTGTCGCGTCGTGGACGAGCTGGAACCGCCCCGTGTCGATGGTGGTGACCACCGCACGCCGATCCTCGGTGGCGCTCACCTGGTAGTTCACGCCCTTGTCGAGGCCGCGCAGCGAAGGCGCCGCGACCGGCTGCTCGGCGATCACCGGCGCGGGCTCGGCGTGCGCGTTCCCGGCTGCCGCCACGATGACCCCCATCGCGAGCAGTGCCGCCCCGACCCCAGTGCCGATCCTCATCCCGCAAGCCTCCTGCTGCTACACCCGGGTCCGGTTCGTCCCGTTCGTCGCGGCAAACCTAGCCGTTACGGCCCCGTTCGGAAAGTCCACAGCCGGCGGGGCCGGGACGGATCAGCGCCGCGCGTTCGACGATCCGGCGCCGGTCTGTGGACGTCGGGCGAAATCCGGCGCGTGCTCGGGGCGCAGCCCGATACCGCCGAGATAAGCGGTGATTCCGGCGAGCGCGGGCACGGCGTCGACAACACGCAGCGGCAAGGGTGCGGTGTGCAGGGTTCCCCGCAGCGCGGGCGTGATGAGCATGTCGTGTTCGCCGCGCTGGGATCGCTGCGTGAAGCTCGCGGGCAGCATCCGCCTGCGCTGCACCTTTTCCAGGTCGGCGGTCCGCACGGTGCCGTCGAGCAGCGGCTGGGCCAGGATGCGCGCGGCCGCGACGGCGTCCTGCACCGCGAGATTGACGCCGACCCCGCCAACCGGTGACATCGTGTGCGCGGCATCGCCGATGCACAGCAGGCCGGGGACGTACCACCGGTCGAGCATGCCCACCGTCACCTCGAGCAGTTTGACGTCATCCCAGGTCCGGATCGCCGCTGTCGCCTCGGCGGACCAGCCGAACAGTTCGGTGACGCGATCGCGTAGCCACCGCACGTCGTGTGCGGCGCGAAGCTCTGCGTCACAGCCCTTTTCGATGATGTAGCCGGTCTGGTAGTAGTCGCCGCGGTCGATGGCCACCGCGGAGTTGCCGTTGGTGAAGCGGGCCTGCACGGCACCGCCGTCGATGTCGTCCTCCGATTTCGGGATGCGGAAGAACCACATGTCCATCGGCACGTCCTCCATGCGCGGGCGCAGACCCGCGGCCTCGCGCGTCACGGAATCGCGTCCGTCGCAGGCGATCACGAGATCTGCGCGCAGGGCGTGTTCGACGCCGTCGGCATCGAGATAGCGCACGCCTGCCACCCGGCCCGCCTCCTCGATCAGTCCGGTCGCGGTCGAGCGCATGCGCAGGGTGAAGGTCGGTTCCTCGGCCGCGGCGCTGGTGAGCAGGTCGAGGAAGTCCCATTGCGGCACCATGGCGATGTGCCGGTACTTGCCGGGAATTCGGGTGAAATCGGCGGCGACCACCATGCGGTCGCCCGCGTGCATGCACATCCGGGTGAGCTCGGAGCGCGGCAACCTGGCGAAGTTCGCGCCGAGCCCCAGTTCGTCGATCAGTCGCACCGTCGACGGGTGCACCGTATCGCCGCGGAAATCCCGGAGGAAGTCGGCATGCTTTTCCAGCACGGTCACTTCGACGCCTGCTCTGGCGAGTAGGAGACCGGCCATCGTGCCCGCGGGGCCGCCGCCGACGATGCAACAGGTGGTCTTGTCCATGAGTGTGCCCCCTCGATGATTCCCGCCAAGTTCTACGACAAAGCGTAGTAGTGAATCCATCGGCCCGTCCAGGGTTTTCCGAAAGGGGTTGACCGGATGACGTGGCCACGCAATACTGAACTAGATGGTTCAGTATGACTTCCTAGACGCCTCGTTCGGGGCGCTCGCGGACCCCACACGGCGGGGCATCCTCGAGCAACTCGGGCGTGGACCCGCGAGTATCAGCGAGTTGGCCGAGCGATTCGAGATGACCTTGACCGGCATCAAGAAGCACATCGGCCTGCTCGAGGACGCGGGCATGGTGGTCACCGAGAAGCGTGGGCGGGTGCGGTACTGCCGGATCTGTGAGCACGTCTTCGATCGTGAGGTGGCCTGGATGCAGGGTTATCGGCAGATGCTCGAAGCCCGGATGGACCGTCTCGGTGAATTCCTGCAACGAACGGAGCCAGAGCAATGAGCACCACCACCAACGACGCCGTCATTACCTCCACCTCGGACCGCGAAGTCCACATCGAACGCGATTTCGACGCCCCACTGGACCGGGTATGGGACGCCTACAGCCGCATCGAGCAGCTCTCCCGCTGGTGGGGTCGCGGCCATGTGGTCGACGTCGAGCGCTGGGAGTTCCGCAAGGGCGGCCACTGGCGTTTCGTCGAACACGACGGCGACGAGTCCTACGGTTTCGAGGGCCGCTTTCGCGAGATCACCCCGAAGGAACGCATCGTGCAGTCCTTCGAGTGGGACGGCATGCCCGCCCACATCTGCATCGACTCGACCACCTTCATCGATCTCGGCGACGGCCGCACCAGGGTCGCCACCGACAGCATCTTCCACACGGCCGAGGAATGCGCGGGCATGCTCGCCTCGGGCATGGAGGTCGGCCTCAACGACAGCTACCGGGCCCTCGACGCCCTGCTGGCCGAACGTCGCTGAGCGCGCGAACCCGATGCGGTGGCGGGGAGTCCCGCATCGGGAGGCGGCGTGGCCCGTTTCGCCGCAGGCTGATTCCGGACAGCGAGGGCGATGCGGCCTCGGCGCCGCGTCAGAGGTGAGTGCAGCCGGTCGCTCGTTTGCGTGGCTTCAAGCGCAACGGCGGTAGCGGCGGAGCGGGTATCCGCTCCTCGGGGGTGTGGCCGACGACCAACGGAAAACGGCTGGTATCGCGGGCTTCCCACGCCTGCCGCGCATCGATGATCTCCTCATGACTGCGGGCGACGAAGTTCCACCACATCACCAGCTCCTCGGCGAAGGGTTCGCCGCCGACCAGCGCGAAATGCGCTCCGTCGGTGCTGGACAGGCGCAATTCGGTGCGGTCGGTGCCCAGATACAGCAGCGGGCCCGGGGTGAGTTCGGTGCCGTCGATCGTCACCGCGCCCTCGATCACCAGCACGGCGTGCTCGAACGCGCGGTCCAGCGGGAGCGACACCTCGGCGCCGGGGTCGAGCACGATGTCGGCCCCGACGATCGGCGTGTAGGCCTTCGCGGGTGAGGCGACACCGCCCAGGGCGCCGATCAGCACGGTGGCGCGCAGTCCTGGCGCCGCGTAGCTCGGCAGTTCGCGATGCTGCTCGAAATGCGGGTCGATGCCGGTGGCGGTGCCGGGCAGCGCGATCCACAGCTGGAGGCCGTGGCCCGCTTCCGCGCCGGGCACGCCGAACTCCGAATGCGCGATGCCGCGACCGGAGGTCATCAGATTCAGCTGCCCCGGCGCGATCTCGACGTCGGAGCCCACCGAATCGCGATGCCGGATGCGGCCGTCGAGCGGCCAGGTCACCGTCTGCAAGCCGATGTGAGGGTGGGGCAGGATATCGGGGGAGGCGCCGGCCTCGGTCGCGGTGGCCGAACCGAACCGGTCGAGGAAACACCACGCGCCGACGGTCGGCAGATCCCGTTGCGGCAGTGTGCGTTCCACGTACACCCCGCGCACCCCGCCGAGTGGGACCTCCCTGGCCGGATACAACTCGGCGATCGGACCCGGACGCGGCGACGGCTCACACAGCGCCTCGTCCGGGTCGATCTCCAGGTTGCTCATCCGGCGATGCCCTTGCCCACCACGTGCGCGTCGTACTCGGGGTGCTTGTCCAGCCAGCCGCGAATGAACGGGCAGTGCGCGGTGATGGTGCGCCCGCGCGCGATCACGTCCTCGATTGCCTGGCGGGCGAGTACGCCGCCGAGTCCCTTGCCCGCGAACGCGTCATCGATCTCGGTGTGGATGAAATCGGTGTCGTTGTCGCGCTCGATGTATTCGGTGAAGCCGGCGAGCTCGTCGTCGAAGAACACGTCGTAGCGATTCTTCTCGACATTGCGCACGACGCGGCGCTGTGGCTCTGCTGTCTCGGTCATCGGCAAACGCTCCTTCCGCACCGACGGCGGTGCGCTGATGGTCGGCGCGTCGTTGCGTCGACCGTGACGGTAACCAGAACCATTCGTCGGCCGCAGCCTATTCCGCGCGATCGTCGGTCGTCGCGGGACTCTATTCGCGTCCTGCCGAGGTGAACGTCATATCGGCGTACCGGCTGCCTGCCACCTGTTCGGCGATCGGCTCCACTGCCGCCAGTTCGTCCGCAGACAGGCGTACCGATGCCGCGGCGACGTTATCGGCCAGTCGGGTCCGCTTGCGGGTGCCGGGAATCGGCACCACGGACAGGTTGTGCACATCCGCCCGCGCGTGTACCCACGCGAGTGCGACCTGGGCCTGGGTGATGCCGTGCGCGGCGGCGATCGCGGCCAGCGGTGCGAGCAATGCGGCGTTGTGCTGGGCGTTGTCGCCGGTGAAGCGGGGCTGGAACTTGCGGAAGTCCTGGTCGCTCAGCTCTGTCGCCGAGGTGAACGCGCCGGTGAGAAAACCGCGGCCCAGCGGCGAGTACGGAACGAACGCCACACCCAGTTCGGCCGCGGCGGGCACCGCGGTGCGTTCCACGTCGCGGGAGAACAGCGACCACTCCGACTGCAACGCCGCGATCGGGTGCACCGCGTGCGCGGCCCGCAGCTCGTCACCGGTCACCTCGGACAACCCGAGCGCCCGCACCTTGCCCGCCGCGACGAGTTCGGCCATGGCGGCGACGGTCTCCTCGATCGGGACTCGCGGGTCGCGCCGGTGCATGTAGTACAGGTCGATCGTGTCGACGCCGAGCCTGCGCAGGCTGGCCTCGACCGACGCGCGAATGTAGGCGGGGGAGTTGTCGAAGCCGCGGAAAGACGGATCGTCTGCCTTGCGAACGATGCCGAATTTCGTGGCGATGAGCAGGTTTTCGCGGTTGGCACGCACGAAATCGCCGAGGAATTCCTCGTTGTGGCCGGATCCGTACACGTCGGCGGTGTCGAACAGGGTGACGCCGAGTTCGAGCGCGTGGTCGAGGGTGGCCCGCGATTCGGCCGCGTCGGTATCACCGTAGAACTCGCTGATGCCCATACAGCCGAGCCCCTGAGTGCCGATCAGCGGTCCGTCGGCGCCCAGAGTCGTGGTCGGCAGTGTCGCGGTGGTGCTCATGTGTCGCTTCCTTCGCTCGTGTGCACGGTGATCGTGGCGGGCCGGACCACATCCGATCGGCCTTCGTAGACGGCGATCTTGTAGTCGAGAACGGCCACGGTCTGCTGCAGCTCCGCGATCTTGTCGAGCACGTCGGATCTGGTCTGCCGAAACATCTCCAGCCGATCCGGGTAGGTCTGCTCGCCTGCCCGCACCAGTTCGGCGTAGCGGATCATGTCGGCCACCGGCATGCCGGTGAGCCGCAGCCGGGCGATCAGCGCCAGCCACTCCAGGTCGCGGTCGCTGAACCGGCGGTTGCCGGTGTGATCGCGACCGACATAGCTCATCAGCCCGATCCGCTCGTACCAGCGCAGGGTGTCGCGGCTCAGGCCCGAGCGATCGGCCACCTGGCCGATCGAATACCTCGGGCGTTCGTGCTCGTCGTCGCCGCTCTCGGCGCGCAGCGCCGCGTCCTGATCCATCGTGCTCGTCCCTTCCCGTGGAACTTCTTAGACGGTATCCACCTGGAGTGCACTCCAAGCAAGGCCTGTTCCTCGGGGCGAGCGAAGTCAGCTGTAGTTCGGCAGCTCCTGGATCGCCCACTTGTTGCCGTCGGGGTCGGCGAAGAAGGTGAACCGTCCCCAGCCCATGTCCTCGACGGGGCTGGCCGCCACACCCGCGGCGATCAGCTGTTCATAGGCCTTGTCGGCGCTGGCCACGACCATCTGCATCCCCTCGACGCTGCCCGGCGCGGCGCTGGTGAGCCCGCGGCCGATGCAGATCGAACACCCCGAACCCGGCGGTGTGAGCTGGACGAATCGGATCTCCGGGGACGGTGTGTGGTCGTGATCGGCGTTGAAGCCGATGCTGGTGTAGAAATCCTTGGCCCGGTCGACATCGGTGACCGGGATGGCAACGAGTTCGATTTTCCAATCCATGTGGTCGAGCATGACACGGTGGTCCGACGGAAACGTAGTGTGGATCACATGGCTGGTAAGGACATCGACCGCGTCAGGGCCCGCTCGGCTTGGGAAACGGTCAAGGAGAGCCCGGTGATCACCGCTATCGCGGTGGCCCCGGTGGTACTCGTGCTCGGCGTGGTCTGGGCGCTGACGAACGGATTCGTCGCGTTCGTGCTCCTGGCGCTGCTGGGGGTGGGCATCGTCGTCGGCGGCAAGCTGCTCAAGTGAGCCGCACCGAATGAGGTCAGCGCGGGACGTGGAACGTCGTGAGTTCGCCCGTTCCGGGGCCGAGTTGTGCCCACGGCCGATCGAATTCGAGCACGGCCAGCGCCGAGGTGGGGAACTTGCGGCTGAGCTCGGTCGCCTGATCGGATTCGCGGTTGCCCGCCAGCTCCCACGCGGTCCAGGGAATCCCGGGCACATGGCCGACGATGAGCAGCGTCGAGATCGTGTCGTCGGTGAGCCCGATCAGTTCCATGAGGGTGTGCGGGTTCGCGTCGTAGATGTCGTCGGTGTACTCGACGGGCGCGGTGATGCCGGTGGCCGCGAGGGTCTGTCTGGTGCGCTCGGCGGTCGAGCAGCGCACCGCGTCGATCGGCGGCACGGCGGCGCTCAACCAGTCCCCGGCCAGCGCCGCTTCGCGCTCGCCACGCGGTGCCAGCGGGCGCGCGTGGTCGTCGACGTTGTCGGGATAGGCCGATTTTCCGTGCCGCATCAGGATCAGGGTCGCCACCATGAGACCACCGTAATCGTGGGCAGCGGTGAGGTAGCAGTCACACTCGAGGCACACTGAAAGCTGCGTCACCATCGATGGGTTCGTGGTTCACCCGCCACGGGCCCTGATAGGGGGCGTCTCGAGCCACCGACCACACATTTCGAGGATCTGCACCTATGGCCTACGTCATCACGCAGCGTTGTTGCAACGACGCCAGCTGCGTCACCGAATGCCCGGTCGACTGCATCCGCCCGACTCCGGATCAACCGGAGTTCGCCACGGCGGAGATGCTGTACATCGACCCCGACACCTGCATCGACTGCGGTGCCTGCGTTGACGCGTGCCCGGTGGACGCGATCTTCTCCGAAGATGACCTGCTGGCCTCGCTGTCCAGATACCGCGAGATCAACGCCGCCTACTTCCAGCGTCACCCGCTCGAGTCGAACTTCGACCCGCTGAGCACACCGGTGCGCCCGCCCAAGAGCCTGGGCACGCTGCGCGTCGCGATCGTCGGCGCGGGCCCCGCTGCCTGCTACGCCGCCGACGAATTGCTGCGGCGCAGTGATGTCGAGGTGGAGATGTTCGACCGGCTGCCGACCCCGTGGGGTCTGGTGCGCGCGGGCGTCGCCCCCGATCACGCGGGCACCAAGGGCGTCGCCGAGATGTTCGAGTCGGCGTTCCGCCGCGACACGCTGCAGTACTACCTCAATGTCGAGGTCGGTGAGCACATCGATCACCAGGAGCTCCTCGACCACCACCACGCGGTGATCTACGCCGTCGGCGCCTCGAGCGACCGCGCGCTCGGCATCCCCGGCGAGGACCTGCCCGGCAGCCACTCGGCCACCGAGTTCGTGGCCTGGTACAACGGCCACCCCGACTTCGCCGAGCACGAGTTCGACCTGTCCGGCGAACGTGCGGTGATCGTCGGCAACGGCAACGTGGCCCTCGATGTGGCGCGCGTGCTCACCGGCGACCCGGACGAGCTCGCCAAGACCGACATCGCCGACCACGCGCTGGACGCCCTGCGGCGCAGCAACATCCGCGAGGTGGTGATCCTCGGGCGACGCGGCCCGCTGCAAGCCGCCTACAGCTCGCCGGAGTTCCTGGCGCTCACCCATCGCACGGGCGTCGATGTGATCGTCGACCCCGCCGATATCGAACTCGACCCGCACAGCCGCGCGTTGCTCGACGATCCGAACATCGAACCCTCGTTGCGCCTGAAGTACGAGCTCGCGAAAGAGTATTCGACGGCTGCGCCCGACCTGTCGAACAAGCGGATCGTGTTCCGCTACCTCGCCGCGCCGACCGCCGTGCACGGTACCGACGCGGTCACCGCGATCGAGTTCGCGCACAACGAATTGACCGAGGAGAACGGGCAATTGGTGGCCACCGCCACCGATCGCACCGAGACCATCGAGACCGGCCTGGTGCTGCGCTCGATCGGCTACCGCGGCGAACCTGTCGCCGGGCTGCCCTTCGACGAGCGCCGTGGCACCGTGCCGAGCGAGCACGGCCGGGTCATCGACGCGACGGTGCCCGTCCCCGGCGTCTACGTCTCCGGCTGGATCAAGCGCGGCCCGCGCGGGGTGATCGGCTCCAACCGGATCGACGCCGAGGAGACCGTCGAAGCGGTGATCGCCGACTTCATCGCGGGCAAACTCACCGCGCCGACCGGCGACCGCGCCGCCCTGCGGGCACTGCTCGCGCAGCGCCAGCCCGATCTGGTCGACCGCAAGGGCTGGAAGACCATCGACCAGGCCGAGAAGACCGCGGGCAAGGCGGCAGGCAGGCCGCGGGTCAAGTTCACCACCCGCGCCGACCTGCTCAAAGCAGCCAAGGGCTAGGTGCAGAGCCGGCACGGGTACCCGCGGTGTCGGGTACCCGTGCCGGCCGCGCCGCAGGAACGGCCGCAAGCCGAGAACACGCGGCGCCAGCCGCCAAAATTACGGTAGCGGCATGATTCGGACGACGGTTGTGGTGACGCCGCCGACCACGAACCACAGGCGCAGCACCATCTGCCCGGTCCGGTCGCCCGGTTCGTGGCGGGCGCGCACGGTGATGTGCTCGCGGGCCAGCACCGGCGCCACGTACTCGATCACGGCGCGATGCGGTCCGGCGACCAGCTTCGGGAAGTCGACCAGGAACTGTTCGACGGCCTGCCAGTAGCAGGCGTTGTTGACATGGTTGTACTGGTCGATATCGGTCGCCCGTACCGGGAACGGCAGGTCGGCGTCGGATTCGCGCGGCGCCGGATCGGTGAGATAGGGCCGCCAGCGCAGGCGATGCTCGTCGGTGGATCGGGCCAGGTAGGCGAGGCCGTCGTCGCTGATCCGGGCGGGCAGATTGCTCGACTCGCTGAGGTTGATCCAGAATCCCTCGGTCTCGATCAACCCACCGCGTTCGCTGGTGATCCGCGTGCGCATATTCGTCCACCGGGTGGACATCGACGAACACCAGCGCTCGAGATGCACGTGATCGGGCCACACGACCGGGCGGATCACGTCGATAACAGTGCGGCGCACGATCCAGGTGGGGTCGGTGAGGTGCAGCGCGGTCTGATTGAGCTCGTCCCAGGCGATGTCGGACAGGTAGCGCGCTACGGCGTCCAGGCGGAGTCGTTGATAAGGATCCACGTCGCCTGCCCGGACGGGCCACGCCGTGGCGAAACCCGTGCCCTCCTCGGGAAGCGGGGCCAGTGGCTGATCGAGTGACACGTGTGCTCCTTGCGCGACACACCAGTGCGCCGCGACTTCTTGCGTAGTTCTGTAGACGACTTTACGGGTCGCAGATCACACCCTCACGCCGAGCCGGGACTAGCGGTACCAGGTGTGGGTCACCAAGGGCCTAGCAGCGGGGTTGTCCTACATGACAGACCTATCGGCGCCCAGGTAGCCTGCTGTAATGGCCGGCGGAGCGATGGCGGGCTCGATGTTCGGGCGCTATGAAATTCGCAGACTTCTCGGAGTCGGCGGTATGGGGGAGGTCTACGAGGCATACGACACGTCCAAGAATCGTGTTGTCGCCCTCAAGATGCTCAACCGTGAACTCGCTGGTGATCCCACCTTCGTGCAGCGTTTCCGTCGCGAATCGCAGGCTATGGCGAGTGTGCAGGAACCGCACGTCATCCCGGTGCACGACTGGGGCGAGGTCGACGGTGTTCTCTACATCGACATGCGCCTGGTCAAGGGCGTCGATCTCAAGGAGCGCTTGCAGCAGTACGGCAGGCTCACGCCGGTCGAGGCGGTGCAGGTGGTCGAGCAGATCGCGTTCGCGCTCGACGCCGCGCACGAGGTGGGCTTGGTCCATCGCGACGTGAAACCGGGCAACATCCTGCTCACCGGCAACCTGTTCGCCTACCTGGTGGACTTCGGCATCGCCCACACCGCCACCGACCCGCAGCTCACCAGCGCGGGCAGCGCGGTCGGCTCGATGGCGTACATGGCGCCGGAGCGGTTCGAGAGTGTGCCGATGTCGCCGTCGGTGGACACCTACGCGCTCACCTGTGTTCTCTACGAATGCCTGGTGGGCCGGGTGCCGTACCCGGTGAACAGCCTCGCGGGCGCGATCGGCTCGCATCAGATGGCCCCCGCCCCGCGCCCCAGCGCGGCCGACGCCACGCTGACCACCTTCGACCCGGTCGTCGAACGGGGCATGGCCAAGCGGCCCGACCAGCGCTACGCGACCCCCGTCGACCTGGCTCGGGCCGCCAGAGCGGCGCTGATCCAAGCCGAACGCTCCACTCCCGCCACGGTATCCGGGCCCCGGATCGAGATCACCGGCCCGCAGACACCGCCGAGCCGGGTCGGCGATCTCGCTTCCCCGCCGACAACCCGCGGCTCGGCGGTCGTGCCCGCCGACTCGCAGCCACCGCCGACTCGCGACTCCGCGGCTCTTTCGCCGGATTCGCATTCGCCCCCGACGCGGGACTCCGCGGCGCTGTCGCCGGACTCGCGGTCACCCGCTACCCGGGATTCCGCAGCGCTGTTTCGTGATTCGCAATCGCCCCCGGCGATCTACGGCTCGGCGGCCTATGCGCCCGACTCGCACTCACCGGTGACGGCAAGGGGGCCGGTGTCCCGGCCGGGAGGGCAGGCGACCGGCGCCGGGCCGACCACTCGGGTCACGGGGCCGCAATCCGCCGAACCGTATTCGACGCATCGCGTGAGCGGCCCGCATTCCGCCGGACCGCAGCCGACGCGCCGGGTGACCGGACCCCAACCCGCAGACGCGTATCGGGCAGCAGAGCACCAACCGACGGTCCTGCGCGCGGCACCCGGTGTGACCGGTCCCGGCCGGGGGAGTGGCTATACCCATCCGTCGGCACCGCTCCCGATTCCCCCGCAACGTAATTCGGCCACGCCGGTGCTGGCCGGTGCGCTGGGTTCGCTGATCGTGTTGGCGGCGGTCGGTATCGGGGTGTGGTTCATGATGACCGTCGACGACCGCCGCGATGTGGCCGTGCCGCCGTCGCCCGCGTCCGGCGTCGTCGATCCCTCGGTGATCGAGACCGTCAGCCAGACGGTCCCCACCACAGAACAATCGCCGATCACGACCACCGTCCCCCCGCTGCAATCGAGTGTCTCCGGCGCCGACGGCCAAGGTTTCCTGAACGCGGGCCCGCGGTGCAACGACAACGACGCCGCGATGTCCATCGCCCGCACCACCAGATCGCGTGTCGTCATCTGTCACACCGGCGACCAGCGGTATTACTACAAGGGTGTACGCGCCAGCGACGGTGCCGGGATCGAACTCGATGATCCGGTACCGAACGGCGGTGGCGCGTACACCGTCACCAACCCGACCGACGGCACCCAGTACCAGCTCGACTCTTCCGGTCTGACGATCATCAAGGCCGGTTCGGTGCTCGCCAGCGAGCCGGTCACCGAGTTCGCCCATCGCTGATCCCACCGGCGGGTTATGTTCGCGGGTGAATGTCATCAAGAGAGGTGTCGGAAATGCGCGCAGCCCAGGTCGGCAAGTTGGACGGACCGTCGGCGATCGAGATCGTCGATCTGCCCGAGCCGGTGGCCTATCCGGGCGGTGTGCTGATCGACGTGCACGCCGCGGGCATCGCCTTCCCCGACGTGCTGATGACGCGCGGTCTCTACCAGATGAAGCCGGGCCTGCCGTTCGTCGTCGGCGGCGAGGTGGCCGGTGTCGTGCGCGAGGCGCCGGAGGGTTCGTCGCTGCGCCCCGGTGACCGGGTGGCCGCGCTGACCATGCTCGGCAACGGCGTCGCCGAGGTGGCGGTCTCGCCGGAGCACGCGGTGTTCGCCCTGCCGGACAACGTCTCTCTCGAAGCCGGTGCGGGCGTGCTGTTCAACGACCTCACCGTCCACTTCTGCCTGACCAAGCGCGCCAGGATGGTCGAGGGCGAGACGGTGCTGGTGCACGGCGCGGCGGGCGGTATCGGCACCTCCACGCTGCGCATGGCCAGGGCGCTCGGCGCGGGCCGGGTGATCGCGGTGGTCAGCACGGATACGAAAGCACAGGTGGCCAAGGCCAATGGCGCCACCGATGTGGTGCTGACCGAAGACTGGCTCGCCGCGGTGAAGGACCTGACGGACGGTCGTGGCGTCGATATCGTCCTCGACCCGGTCGGCGGCGACCGCTTCACCGACAGCGTCCGTTCCCTGGCGGGCGGCGGCCGTCTGCTGGTCGTCGGTTTCACGGCGGGGGAGATCCCGACGGTGAAGGTGAACCGTCTGCTGCTCAAGAACGTCGAGGTCGTCGGCGCGGCCTGGGGCGAATGGGTGATGAGCCATCCCACCTACCTCGCCGAGCAGTGGGCCGAGATCGCCCCGCTGCTGGCGTCCGGCGCGATCCCCGCTCCCGATCCGGTGCTGTACCCGCTGGAGCGCACCGCCGAAGCCGTTGCGGCACTGGACAACCGGACCGCCACCGGCAAGGTGGTCGTGCGGCTGCGCTGACCGCGCCGGCTGTCACAGGTCGGCGGTACTCTCGGCGGGTCATCGCGGGTCGACGAAGGAAACCGAATGCAGCTGTCGAACAGAACACTCAACCGGACGTTGCTGGCCCGGCAGCATCTGCTGGAGCGTTCGACGCTGACCACCGACCAGATGTGCGAGCACCTGGTCGGCTTGCAGGCCCAGGACGTACCGCCGCCGTTCATCGGCTTGTGGAGTCGGATAGCCGATTTCGATCCGGCGACGGTATCGAAGGGCCTCGATGATCGGTCGCTCGTGCGGATCACCTTGATGCGCGGCACGATTCACCTCGTCACGCCGCCGGATGCGTTGCGGATCGCGCCGCACATTCAGCCCGAGCTCGAGAAAGCCCCGTTCCGTCAGGGTTTCAACTACGGTGCGATGGTCGGCCTCGACCCCGACGAAGTGCGCGCGCACGGGGAGGCGGCGCTCGGTGACGAGCCGAAGTCGGCGGCCGACCTGCGCGCCGAAGCCGCCCGCCGCTACCCCGACCGCGACGCCGGTGCGGTCCTGCAGACCTGGCTGTATCAACTCCCCGTCCTGCAAACACCCCCGCGCGGCCGCTGGGGCGACAACAGCCGCCCGGTCTGGTCGCGGGTTCAACCCTGGCTGGGCGCCCCACTCGATCCGGACTACCCGGTATCGGAGTTGATCCTGCGCTACCTGCGCGCCTTCGGCCCGGCGAGCACGATGGACATGCAGGCGTGGTCGCGCCTGCCCGCCATGAAGAAGGCCGTCGCCGAACTCGGCGACCGGGTGCGCACCTACACCGACGCCCGCGGCCGCACCCTCTACGACCCGGCCGACCTCGAACTCGCCGATCCCGACCTGCCCGCCCCGGTCCGGCTGCTCGGCTGGTACGACAACGCGCTGTTGTCCCACCAGGACCGCGCGCGGATCACCGGCGACGACAACCCGCCGACCCTGCGCGCCTTCGCCACCAATGTCTCGCCGATCCTGATCGACGGTTTCGCGGCCGGGGTGTACAAGATCTTCGTCAAGTCCGGAACCGCTCGCCTGCGGATCAGTCCGGCTCGCCCGTGGACGAAAACCGAAGCGGCGCAGGTGGAAGCGGAAGCGGGTGCCTTGCTCGCCTTCCTCGAGGCCGAATCCGAACCGGTCGTCGAGATCCTCGAGCCGGGCGCCGACCTTCGCCCGTGACGTCGCTTTAACGTCGAGGCAACAACGGCTTCCTAGGGTCGGTCCCACGACGTTCATGGCTGCAACGGACGACGTGCTCCGCTGAATCCGGCGAGCGAACCAGCCGCATCCCGAAAGAGGTGCGCGCATGGATTCTGTCGCGTCCGTAGTCATTACCGATGTCACCGTCTATACCGAGCGGGGCTGGGCGCCCGGCGAAGTCGTGATCGAAGACGGCGTGGTCATCGCCGTGGGGGCCGCCCCCGAACACACGGAGCTGCCCCGTTTCGACGGTGGTGGCGGTTATCTGCTGCCGGGCTTCGTCAATACCCACACCCACCTTCAGCAGGCGGTTCTGCGCGGGGTCGGCGAGGGCCTGCCGCTGCTGGAATGGCTGCGTTGCGTCGGCGAACGCACCGTGGCCGCCACCCCGGAACAGACCTATCTCTCGGCGCTGGCAGGTGGCCTCGAGCTGCTGCGTAGCGGCGTCACGACGGTCGTCGAACACATGTGGCCGAGCCCGTCCGACGAGATCCACCAGGCGATGATCCGCGCGCTGCGAGAGCTCGGAATCCGTGTGGTCCTCGGTCGCGGCATCGCCGACCGCGCCGACATCACCCGCAAATGGGGCCTCGATCCGCGGCTCCTGCAGCCGCTCGACGAGGCTCTCGCCCACGTCGACGAGCTCGACAAGCAACTCGTCGGTACCCGCATCACGACGGCGCTCGCCGTCCCCAATCCGCGTTGCCTGACCCCCGACGGCATGGCGGCCGCCCGCGAGTACGCCCGAGCCGCCGGCAAAACCGTGTCGATACATGTACTCGAGACCACCACCGACGACGACATGTGCCGATTGCATGCGGGTGTCTCAGCCGTCGACTACCTCGACGCGAGCGGTTTCCTCTGGGACCGCACCTTGGCCGTGCACTGCGTCAACCTCGACGAGCACGGCCGCGAGGTCTTCGCCGAACGCGGTGTCGCCGTCTCCTACAACCCGGTTTCCAACATGCGCCTCGGCAGCGGCGTCGCCCCGGTTCCGGAGATGCTCGCGGCAGGCATCGACGTCACCCTCGGTGTCGACGGCGCCGCGAGCAACGACACTCAGGACATGCTGCTGGCCCTGCGCATCGGCGCATACCTGCAGCGTGCGGCCCATAAGCAGGCCGACCTGCTCGGTTTCGACGAGATGCTGCGGATGGCGACCGGGGCCGCGGGCCGGGTGCTCGGCCGCCCTGCGCGCACCGGCATCGCCGTGGGTGACCGCGCCGATCTCACCCTGGTTCGCTTCGACCGCGACTTCGCCTGCCTGCCGGTTCTCGACCCCGGTGCCACCCTGCTCACCGCCGCGTCGCCGCGCGTGATCGACACCGTGTGGGTCGACGGCGAGGCCGTGATCCGCGACGGCCGCAGCACCCGCGTCGATCATCAGGATCTCGCGCGACGTCTGATCCGCATGCGATGACTGTTAATCCATCGGAAACGAACGACACATTGCATGTAATTCAGCTAGATCAAACTGAATCCATCCCAAGGTTGCACGCAAAACCGATATACCGCAGGAGAAGGTGATCACGGTGACGCTCTACGACACGGTGAACGACGCCGACGCGAGGACGCTGCTGTCCGGCATGGAGGTTTCCTTCGCCGGTGTGAGCAAGCGCTTCGGCGGCGAAGGCGGCACACTCGCCCTGACCGACGTCGTCCTCGACATCCGCGAAGGCGAATTCGTCGCGGTGGTCGGCCCGTCCGGCTGCGGTAAGTCGACGCTGCTGCGCCTGGCGGCCGGTCTCGAGCCGGTGAGCTCGGGAGCCGTTGCGGTGCGCACGAATTCGATCGGCTTCATCTTCCAGGAGGCCACGCTGCTGCCGTGGCGCAAGGTTCGCCGCAATGTCGAACTCTCGGCCGAACTGGCCGGGGTCGACCGCAAGACGCGCCGCGACCGGGTCGAGCGGGCGATCGAAGCCGTCGGCCTGGCCGACTTCGCGAACAAGCTGCCCAGCCAGCTCTCCGGCGGCATGCGCATGCGCGTCTCGCTGGCCAGGGCGCTGTCGCTGGAACCGCGCCTGATGCTCCTGGACGAACCGTTCGGCGCGCTCGACGAGATGACCAGGCTGAACATGCAGGAGGAGCTGCTTCGCCTCTACCGCGACAACGCCTTCACCGCCCTGTTCATCACCCACTCGGTCTCCGAGGCCGTATTCCTCGCCTCGCGGGTGGTGGTGATGTCGGCCCGGCCGGGCCGCATCCACGAGGTGATCGACGTCGACCTGCCCTACCCGCGGGAACGCGAACTGCGCTTCGAACCCGCGTTTACCCAACTCGTCTCGCGCATCTCGCGCTCGTTGAAAGAGGCTGCCTGATGGTGAGTGTCGCGGCCCGTGTTCCCGCCGCCACGAAGATGCAGCTGCCCACCGCGCACCTGCGCAAATTCGGCAGTTCGCTGGTAGCGCCGATTGTTTCGATCACCTTGGCGCTGGCCGCCTGGTACGCGGTGTCGATGCTGGTCCTCAGCGAGGGCCGCCGCTTCCTGCTGCCGCCGCCGCACGTGGTGTTCAGTGAATCGCTCGCCGACCCGAAGAAACTCGAGGTGATGCTGGAGGCGCTGGCCGTCACCGCCAGGGTCGCGATCACCGGCCTGCTGATCTCGGCGGTGCTGGGGGTGGCGATCGCGGTGCTGATGAGTCAGGCCAAACCGATCGAGAACGTGGTCTACCCGTACGCCGTTGTTCTCCAGGCGATCCCGGTGCTGGCCGTGGTCCCGCTGATCGGCTTGTGGCTGGGCTACGGCTTCGCCGCCCGCACCACCGTGTGTGTGCTGATCGCGATCCATCCGATCATCGCGATGACCCTGTTCGGTATCAAGTCGGTCGACGGCAATCTCCAAGAGCTGTTCACCCTCGGCCGAGCGGGCCGCCTGCGCCGCCTCTGGTCGCTGCAACTGCCCGCCGCGCTGCCCTCGACCCTGACCGGACTGCGCACCGCCGCGGGACTTTCGGTCACCGGCGCCATCATCGGCGACATGTTCTTCGCGCAGGGCAAACCCGGCATCGGCACCCTGCTCGACACCTACCGCGCCCGGCTGCAATCCGAGGATCTGATCGGCGCACTGCTGCTGGCCGCCCTGTTCGGCGTGCTCGTGTTCACCGTGTTCACGGTCATCCAGAAGGTCAGCGTCGGCCGCTGGCACAACTCCGCCAACTAAGGATCACCATGAAGACACTTCCCCTACGTCGCGTAGGTATCGCCGCGCTGGCGGTGCTGCTGGCCGGCACCGCGTCCGCCTGTTCCGGCGACGCCTCCGACACCCCTGCCGTCGCGCTCGAACCGGCCCCGGCCGAACAGCAACTCGCGGGCGCTTGCCCGGCCACCGTGGTCGTCCAGCTCCAGTGGGCGCCGGAAACCGACTCCGGCCCGATCTTCGGCCTGCTCGGCCCGGGCTACACAGTCGACGCCGACAACAACAAGATCACCGGCCCGCTCGTCGCCGACGGTAAGGACACCGGCGTGCAGCTGGAGATCCGCGCGGGCGGCCCGGCCATCGGCTTCCAGACCGTGCCGTCGCAGATGTACGTCGACCAGAGCATCACCCTCGGTCTCGCGCACTCCGAGCACGCCATCGCCGCCGCGGGTCAGCAGCCGATCGTCGCCGTCACCACGCTGCTGCGCAACAGCCCTCAGATGCTGATGTGGGACCCGAAGACCAACCCGGACTGGAAGGGCATCACCGATATCGGCAAGTCCGGCAAGCCGGTGGTGGTCTCCAAGGGCCAGCTGTACCCGGACTGGCTGGTCGCGCGCGGACTGGTGAAGAAGGAGCAGGTCGACGCCTCCTACGACAACTCGCCCTCGCGCTTCGTCACCGATCCGTCCTTCGCTCAGCAGGGCTTCGCCAATGCCGAACCCTTCACCTACGAGCACGAGGTGCGGGCCTGGAACAAGCCGGTCGGCTACCAGCTGCTCAAGGATGTCGGCTACGAGGGTTATGCCCGCACCGTCAACGTGCGCGCCGACAAGCTCGCCGAGCTGCATCCGTGCCTGCAGAAGCTGGTGCCGATGATCCAGCAGGCCACGGCCTCCTTCAAGGCCGATCCCAGCCACGTCAACGACGTCGTCGTCGATGTGGTCGAGCAGAACCCCAAGCTCAATCCCTACAGCGCCGAACTGGCCGAATTCGGGTCAAAGGCCCTCATCGACGGCGGCCTGATCGGCAACGACACCGACGGCGTGCTCGGCAGTTTCGACGAGGCCCGCGTCCAGCGCATCATCGACGAATTCGCCCCCATCCTGCGATCGGGCGGCGCGAACGTGCCGACCGGCCTGACCGCGAAGGACCTGGTCACCAAGGAATTCCTCGACCCCGCCATTTCCGTCACCGGCTAAGGAGACACCCATGACCACCAGCTACGACCTGTCCGAAGTCTCGCGCGAGAAGCAGATGGGTGGTCTCGGCAAGGAGACCACCGACCGCGAGATCCGCGTCGTCGACCTCACCGACTTCGACAACCGCCGCGCCGAGATCACCGACGAACTGTGGGCCGCCGCCACCGAGATCGGCTTCTTCCAGCTCTCCGGCCATGGCATCCCGCAGGACCTGATCGACGAGATGTTCGGCGCCACCGCCGATTTCTTCGCCCTCCCCGAGCAGATCAAGGGGCAGTACCCCCTGGTCAAGCAGAACAACGCGGGCTGGGAGAGCCTGAGTCAGGTGCGCCCGTCCATCGGGGTTCCCGATCAGAAGGAGTCGTATCAGATCACCCGGCCGCACATGGACCAGCTGTGGCCCAGCGAGACCGAGCTGGCCGGATTCCGCAGCCGCGTCCTCGATTTCGAGAGCCGGGCCTGGGCAGTGGCGATGCGGGTGCTGTCCTGCTTCGCCGACCGCCTCGGACTCGACCGCGAACACTTCACCGCCGCACACGATCCCGGCTCCGAGAGCTACCAGAGCGCCCTGCGGCTGCTGCACTACTTCGCTGTTCCCGAGGAACTGCGCGGCGTCCCCGGACGCTGGCGGGCCGGCGCGCACACCGACTTCGACTGCCTCACACTGCTTTTCCAGCGCGACGGGCAGGGCGGGCTCCAGGTGTGTCCCGGCAAGGAGATGCAAGAGCAGCAGTGGACCTCCATCACTGCGTCGTCGAGCCTGATCACCTGCAATATCGGTGACATGCTCACCCGCTGGAGCGACGACCTGCTGCCGTCGAACTTCCACCGCGTGCGCAGCCCCGGCGAGGGCGAGTACCAGGGCGAGCGTTACAGCATCGCCTACTTCGCCCAGGCCGACCGCGATGCCGTCATCCAGGGGCCCGCGGGCAAGTACCCGCCCGTCACCGCGGCCGACTTCCTGACTCAGCGGGTACAGGCGAACTACCGCCCCCAGGGATAATCACCGCAACCAACGGAAAGGGCACTGCGATGACCGAAGCCTCGCTGCTCGGCCAGTCTGTCCATCGACGGATCCGGCAGATGGTCCTCTCCGGCGAGCTGACCTCGGGCCAGTCGCTCAGCGTGCCCGCGCTGGCGACCGAGCTCGGGGTCAGTCGCAGCCCCGTCCGCGAAGCGGTGCAGCAGCTGATCTACGAGGGTCTCGCGGTCAGCGCACCGCATGCGGGGGCGAAGGTCGCCGCCGTCGACGACGATCGCATCCGCGATGTCCTGGCGGTCCGCGCCGCCCTCGACGGTCTCGCCGCCGCCGCGGCGGCCACCCGCCTCACCGAGGCCGACCTCGACACGCTCACCGGCATCATCACCGCCCAGCAAGCGCATCTGGACGACCCCGCCGATCCCGCTCGCGACGCCCAGCTCGACCTGGAGTTCCACACGTTCATCCGCGACGCCTGCGGCAACGCGTGCGTCGTCGACGAACTGGCCCGCCTGGAAGCCCAGGCCCACCTCTACCGCGGCGACCTGTGGTGCTCGGCCCGCAACCGCCGCGTCGCCCTGCGCGAACACCGCCGCATCGTCGAAGCCCTCGAATCCGGCCACCCCGAGTCCGCCCGCGCGGCCGCCGAGGCACACGTGCAGGGTCTGCTCACCCGCCTCGCCAGGCAATAGCAGCCCGAGTCGGCTCCCGGCAGTAACCGTCAGCGGTGATCGCGGTACGCGGGGGCCTTCGCGGTCCCCGCCGGGGTCAAGGTGTGCAGCAGCGGCATGGTCCGATGCGCGACCACCGTCGACAACACGATCACACTGTGCGACCGCACCACCGACCCGGTCCGATCGATGCTCAACAACACCGCCTGCAAACCGGCATGGGAATCGGCCCCGATCCGGCACAGCACGTCACCGGAACCGGTCGTCGCGTACGCCTCGAGCACTCCCGGAATCGCCGCCAGCTCCGCGCTCACGGTATCCAGCGCGCCCTGCGCGATCTCCAGGGTCACGAACGCCTGCACATCGAAACCCGCTGCGGTGACATCGATCTGCGGATCGTAGGACGCGATCACCCCGGATTCCTCCATCCGGTTGATCCGCGCCTGCACCGTCGCCCGCGCGACCTTCGTCCGCCGCGACAGTTCGAGAATTCCGGCCTTCTGGAACTCGTGCATCGCGGTGAGGATCGCCAGGTCGAGCTCATCCAATTTCGCGGGGGTGCGCATGCGAAGACCTCCATGTCCGGTTGCTATTCAAATTGTCCATCATTTGTGGGCATCCGGTGGCTTCTCGAGCCAGCCTGCTCAGACAAAGATGGTGTAGTTGCCCACCTGCGGCCCGGCGCGATTTCCTAGGTCATGACCATTGAGCAGCAGCTCGTCGGGCTGATCGAGCACGACGACAGTGTCGATCCGTTTCCGGTGATCGGATGGGACGCCCTCGTCTGGGTCGTCGGCAACGCGACCCAGAGCGCCCACTTCCTGCAATCCGCGTTCGGCATGCGGCTGGAGGCGTACTCGGGCCCCGAGACCGGTAATCGCGACCACAAGTCGTTCGTGCTGCGCAGTGGGGGAGCGCGATTCGTGATCACCGGCGCGGTCGACCCCGACAGCCCGCTCGTCGCCCACCACGACCGCCACGGCGACGGTGTCGTCGACATCGCGCTCGAGGTCCCCGACGTGGACCGCTGCATCGCCTGGGCTCGCGATCACGGCGCGACCGTCCTCACCGAACCGCACGACGAGACCGACGAATTCGGCACCGTGCGCTCGGCCGCACTGGCCACCTACGGCGACACCAGGCACACCCTGATCGACCGCTCCGGCTACGCGGGTCCCTATCTCCCCGGTTATATCGCGCGCACCTCCACCCGCGAGCCGGGTAAGCGCGTGTTCCAGGCCATCGATCACGTGGTCGGCAATGTCGAACTCGGCATGATGGACCGCTGGGTCGACTTCTACCGCGACGTCATGGGATTCACGAACATGGCCGAATTCGTCGGCGACGACATCGCCACCGAGTACTCCGCGTTGATGAGCAAGGTCGTCGCCAACGGCAATCACCGGGTGAAGTTCCCGCTCAACGAACCGGCGGTGGGCCGCAAGCGTTCTCAGATCGACGAGTATCTCGAGTTCTATCGCGGCCCCGGCGTCCAGCACATCGCACTGGCCACCGGCGACATCCTCGAAACCGTCGACGCCCTGCGCGCCGAGGGCGTCGAATTCCTCGCGACACCCGACACCTATTACGAGGATCCCGAACTGCGCGCTCGCATCGGCGCCGTGCGCGTACCGGTCGACGAACTCCAGCGCCGAGGCATCCTGGTCGACCGCGACGAGGACGGCTACCTCCTGCAGATCTTCACCCGTCCCCTCACCGATCGCCCCACCGTCTTCTTCGAACTCATCGAGCGACACGGCTCACTCGGCTTCGGAAAGGGCAACTTCAAGGCCCTTTTTCAGGCCATCGAGCGCGAACAGGAGGCTCGCGGCAACCTGTGACCGGGTCCGCGGACCTACTACAGTTGCGGCCATGCGGATCCCCTCGGCGATCATCACCGGCATGACCTTGGTCGTCATGCTGACGTCGTGCGGATCGGGGGGCGACTCCGATACGCCGACAGGGCCCAACCGTCCACCACCGAAGGTCGCCTCACTGGGTCCCTTCGTGGGCGAGTGCGGCCATGTCACCGACGACGAAGTGCGCACTCTCGCCGGTCTCGGCCAGATCGCGCGGGTCTACAAGAACGCGACCGGCTGCAATTGGCAATCGGCCGGATTATCGTCGCCCAGCGTCACTTTCGCCTCGTACCGCGGCAGTCCGATCGAACGTGAGAAGGCGTGGGTGTCCAACGTGGGCCGTGCACCGGAGACCATCGACGTGGGCGGGCATTCCGGCTTCATGGCGCTCGACCCGCAGGGCACTGTCTGCGACCTCGCCGTGCAACTCGACGACGACTTCTTCGAGTGGTCGATGTCCACCGGCATCTTCGCCACCGGCGGCAACCCGTGCGACCGGACCAGGAAACTGGCCGAGCTGACCGTGGGACGGCTGCAGTGAGCGCCGGCAAGGTCGCCGCCGCGGCGCTGATGCTCACCCTCGCGCTGGCAGGCTGCGGCCAGAAGATCGAGGGCACTGCCCAGCCGCTGGGGAAGGGCGGCGGCGGTGAGACGATCAATACCGACTTCGACAAGCTGCTGCGCGAGTGCGAGGTGGTGGCCGCGGCCAAGATCGGCGAGATCATCGGCAACGCCAAGAGCGTGAGCGCCTCGTTCAGCGGTGCCGTCTGCATGTGGGACATCGAGGACGCACCCGGCGGGGGCGCCATGGCCAGCCTCAACTGGTACGAGATGGGTACGCTGAACAACGAGAAGACCACCAACGACAAGTTGGGCTACACCTCCGGCGACATCACCGTGCAGGGCCGCAGGGCGTTGCAGGTGCGCAGACCGGGCGACAACGACTCCTGCGGCGTCACCGCCCCGGCCGCCGATGTCGGCGTCGTCGGGTGGTGGATCAACTACCGGCCCGGCTCGGCGCACCCCGATCCGTGCGTGGGCGCCCAGAAATTGGTCGAGCTGACCCTGGATCTCGCCCGGTAGAAGGCTTGACGCGGCCCCCCGCTTTGACCCCGAATCGGGCACGCGGGTATCGTGGATCCCTGTGCCCGGATTACTGCGGGCAAGTTCGTGTGTGAACGTAGGCCAGCGAAAGCGGCCGATACGTTCCAACGTGCCTTGAAAAGGGCACTGAGCGCCTCAGCGACACGCCCGACCACGGGTTAACGGAAACGTGGTCTGACGTGCGGGTGAAAGCTCGATGAACTGCAAGACACTGCACACCAAGCGCAATTACCAATAAGGAAAGCCGGTCTATGCCAACCATCAACCAGCTGGTCCGCAAGGGTCGCCGCGACAAGGTCACCAAGACCAAGACTGCGGCCCTGAAGGGGAGCCCGCAGCGTCGTGGCGTGTGCACTCGCGTGTACACCACCACCCCCAAGAAGCCGAACTCCGCGCTCCGTAAGGTCGCGCGTGTTCGCCTGACCAGCGCGATCGAGGTCACGGCGTACATCCCCGGTGAAGGCCACAACCTGCAGGAGCACTCCATGGTGCTCGTTCGCGGCGGTCGTGTGAAGGACCTCCCTGGTGTCCGTTACAAGATCATCCGTGGATCGCTCGACACCCAGGGCGTGAAGAACCGCAAGCAGGCGCGCAGCCGCTACGGCGCCAAGAAGGAGAAGAGCTGATATGCCACGCAAGGGCCCCGCACCCAAGCGTCCGCTGATCAACGACCCGGTCTACGGGTCCCCGCTGGTCACTCAGCTGGTCAACAAGATCCTGATGGACGGCAAGAAGTCCACCGCCGAGCGCATCGTCTACGGTGCCCTCGAGCAGGCGCGTGAGAAGACCGGCACCGATCCGGTCGTCACCCTCAAGCGCGCGCTGGACAACGTCAAGCCCGCCCTCGAGGTGAAGCCCCGCCGTGTCGGTGGCGCCACCTACCAGGTGCCGGTCGAGGTCCGTCCGGGCCGCGCCAACACCCTGGCGCTGCGCTGGCTGGTCAGCTACTCCCGCGCGCGTCGCGAGAAGACCATGGTCGAGCGTCTCGCCAACGAGCTCCTCGATGCCAGCAACGGCCTCGGTGCCGCCGTGAAGCGTCGCGAGGACACCCACAAGATGGCCGAGTCGAACCGGGCCTTCGCGCACTACCGCTGGTGATAGCCCGGCCCGTCACTTAAAAGGGAGAATTTCGTGGCACAGGACGTGCTCACCGACCTGAACAAGGTCCGCAACATCGGCATCATGGCCCACATCGATGCGGGCAAGACCACCACGACCGAACGCATCCTGTTCTACACCGGTATCACGTACAAGATCGGTGAAGTTCACGATGGCGCGGCCACGATGGACTGGATGGAGCAGGAGCAGGAGCGTGGTATCACCATCACCTCCGCGGCTACCACCTGCTTCTGGAAAGACAACCAGATCAACATCATCGACACCCCCGGGCACGTCGACTTCACCGTCGAGGTGGAGCGTTCGCTCCGCGTCCTCGATGGCGCGGTCGCGGTGTTCGACGGCAAAGAGGGTGTCGAGCCCCAGTCCGAGCAGGTGTGGCGTCAGGCCGACAAGTACGACGTGCCGCGTATCTGCTTCGTGAACAAGATGGACAAGCTCGGTGCGGATTTCTACTTCACCGTGCAGACCATCAAGGACCGTCTCGGCGCTCGTCCGCTCGTGATCCAGCTGCCGATCGGCGCTGAGAACGACTTCGAGGGCATCGTCGACCTGGTCGAGAACAACGCCAAGGTCTGGAAGGGCGAGACCAAGCTCGGCGAAGAGTACGAAGTCGTCGAGATCCCGGCCGACCTCAAGGAGAAGGCCGAGCAGTACCGTCAGGAACTGCTCGAGACCGTCGCCGAGTCCGACGAGGCACTGCTCGAGAAGTTCTTCGGTGGCGAGGATCTCACCATCGAGGAGATCAAGGGCGCCATCCGCAAGATGACCGTCAACTCCGAGCTGTACCCGGTGCTGTGCGGTTCCGCGTTCAAGAACAAGGGCGTTCAGCCCATGCTCGACGCGGTCATCGATTACCTCCCTTCCCCGCTGGACGTCGAGGCCACCACCGGCCACGTGCCCAACAAGGAAGAAGAGCTGATCACCCGCAAGCCGAACGTCGACGAGCCGTTCGCGGCCCTGGCGTTCAAGATCGCGGTGCACCCGTTCTTCGGTGAACTCACCTACGTGCGTGTGTACTCGGGTCAGGTCGCCTCCGGCGCCCAGGTCGTGAACTCGACCAAGGGCAAGAAGGAGCGTCTGGGCAAGCTGTTCCAGATGCACTCCAACAAGGAGATGCCGGTCGCCACGGCTTCGGCAGGCCACATCTACGCGGTCATCGGCCTGAAGGACACCACCACCGGTGACACCCTGTCCGACGCGCAGAACCAGGTCGTCCTCGAGTCGATGACCTTCCCGGATCCGGTCATCGAGGTCTCGATCGAGCCCAAGACCAAGTCCGACCAGGAAAAGCTCGGCACCGCGATCCAGAAGCTGGCGCGCGAAGACCCGACGTTCTCGGTCAAGCTCGACCAGGAGACCGGCCAGACCGTCATCGGCGGCATGGGCGAGCTCCACCTCGACATCCTCGTCGACCGTATGCGTCGCGAGTTCAAGGTCGAGGCCAACGTCGGCAAGCCGCAGGTGGCCTACCGCGAGACCATCACCAAGAAGGTCGAGAAGCACGAGTTCACCCACAAGAAGCAGACGGGTGGCTCCGGCCAGTTCGCGAAGGTCATCATCGCCCTCGAGCCGTTCGTCGGCGAAGACGGCGCGACCTACGAGTTCGAGAACAAGGTCTCCGGTGGTCGCGTGCCCCGTGAGTACATCCCGTCGGTCGACGCGGGCGCCCAGGATGCCATGCAGTACGGCGTGCTCGCCGGCTACCCGCTGGTGAACCTGAAGGTCAGCCTGCTCGACGGCGCGTACCACGACGTCGACTCCTCGGAAATGGCGTTCAAGATCGCGGGTTCGCAGGCCCTCAAGGAAGCGGCCCGTAAGGCCGGTCCGGTGATCCTCGAGCCGCTCATGGCGGTCGAGGTCATCACGCCCGAGGAATACATGGGCGACGTGATCGGCGACCTCAACTCCCGCCGTGGCCAGATTCAGGCCATGGAGGAACGCAGTGGTGCCCGTGTCGTCAAGGCGCTGGTTCCGCTCTCGGAGATGTTCGGTTACATCGGTGACCTGCGGTCCAAGACCCAGGGTCGCGCGAACTACTCCATGGTGTTCGCCCAGTACGCAGAGGTTCCGGCCAATGTGTCCAAGGAGATCATCGCCAAGGCGACCGGCGAATAAAACCCTCTTGCGGTCCAGTGGCACACTGGACCGCAAGTGCCGGGCGTCAAGTAATACCCCCGATCCCCGCCTCCAGCGGGGATGACACACGCACTGCTGCAAATGCACGCACCAACAAGTCCAGGAGGACCCAAAAGTGGCGAAGGCGAAGTTCGAGCGGACGAAGCCGCACGTCAACATCGGCACCATCGGTCACGTCGACCACGGCAAGACCACGCTGACTGCAGCGATCACCAAGGTGCTGGCTGACAAGTTCCCGGATCTGAACGACGCGTTCGCGTTCGATCAGATCGACAAGGCGCCGGAGGAGAAGGCTCGTGGTATCACGATCAACATCTCCCACGTCGAGTACCAGACCGAGAAGCGCCACTACGCGCACGTCGACGCCCCGGGCCACGCGGACTACATCAAGAACATGATCACCGGTGCGGCGCAGATGGACGGCGCCATCCTGGTGGTCGCGGCCACCGATGGCCCGATGCCGCAGACTCGCGAGCACGTGCTGCTCGCCCGTCAGGTCGGCGTGCCTTACATCCTGGTCGCGCTGAACAAGTCGGACATGGTCGACGACGAGGAAATCCTCGAGCTCGTCGAGATGGAGGTCCGCGAACTGCTGGCCTCGCAGGAATTCGACGAGGACGCGCCGGTCGTGCGTGTCTCCGGTCTGAAGGCCCTCGAAGGCGACGAGAAGTGGGCCGACGCGATCGTCGAGCTCATGGCCGCTGTCGACGAGTCGATCCCGGACCCGGTCCGCGAGACCGAGCTCCCGTTCCTGATGCCCGTTGAGGACGTCTTCACGATCACCGGTCGTGGCACCGTCGTCACCGGTCGTGTCGAGCGCGGCATCGTCAACGTGAACGAGGAGGTGGAAATCGTCGGCATCAAGGAGAAGTCGACCAAGACCACCGTCACCGGCATCGAGATGTTCCGCAAGCTGCTCGACCAGGGCCAGGCGGGCGACAACGTCGGCCTGCTGGTTCGTGGCATCAAGCGCGAAGATGTCGAGCGTGGCCAGGTTGTCGTCAAGCCGGGCACCACGACTCCCCACACGGAGTTCGAGGGCCAGGCGTACATCCTGTCGAAGGACGAGGGCGGCCGCCACACCCCGTTCTTCAACAACTACCGCCCGCAGTTCTACTTCCGTACCACGGACGTGACCGGCGTCGTTACCCTCCCCGAGGGCACCGAGATGGTCATGCCCGGCGACAACACCGAGATGCTGGTCAAGCTGATCCAGCCGGTCGCCATGGACGAAGGCCTGCGCTTCGCGATCCGCGAGGGTGGCCGCACCGTCGGTGCCGGTCGCGTCACGAAGATCATCAAGTGAGTCTCTGACTTGCTGACACCGCAACGGCGTCGCTCCTTCGGGAGCGGCGCCGTTCGGCGTTTTCAGGGGCGATCGTGCGACTCGGACGGATCCACTACGCCGGTCGGACGCGGACGGTTACTCGGCCGCGGTCGTCTCGGTGGGCTATGGCGTGGCCGCGGTGATCGATGCCGTCGATGCGCAGGGTGACGGAGGCTCCCTCGTCCAGGAAGTTGCGCCACCAGGACTTCTTGTCCGGCATCGCTACGCCGATGAGGTATTCGTCGCCGGAGCGGCGGTAGTTGACGGGGGTGCTGAACGTGCGGCCCGAGCGGCGGCCGGTGTAGGTGATCTGGGCGAAGGCTTTGCCGAGTAGCTTGCCGATGACGGGGGCATTGGTCAGGGCGACCACGCCGGTGTTGAACGCGCCGACACCGCGGCGCAACAGCGATTCTTGTCCCATCGGATTCTCCTGTAGTCGACGAACCGTCAGCCTACCGACGGTGTATGACTTCTGACGTCATCGTGGTTGTCGGTCGTGCTCGGTAGCGTTGGGGCACTATCGCATTCGAGAGGATCGGAGACCTCGTGGGCAAGGCCGCGCTCGAACGGGAATTGGATGTCAGCGAAGGGGTGCTCGAACACGGGATGCCCTATCTCGCGTTCGGGTCGGGGCGTCCACTGGTGTTCTTGCGGTGGTTCATGCCCGACCACGCCAATCCGCGTGGCTGGCTGCGGTCCAGCGAGATCAAGACGATGGCGCCGTTGGCCAGGAACTTCCGGGTGTACGCGGTCAATCGCGCGCCGGGGATGGCGGCCGGTACCTCGATGGGCGATATCGCGCGGGAGCACGCGGAAGCGTTGCACAACGAATTCGGCGGTCCCGTAGACGTTCTCGGCATTTCCTCGGGTGGCTCCGTAGCGCTGCAGCTCGCCGCCGACCATCCGTCAGCAGTACGCCGACTGGTGATCGCTTCCTCCTCCTACCGTCTCGACCAGTCCGCGCGCGTGTCGCAGATGAAATACGCGGAGGCCGCCGCTGCGGGCAAACGGTCCCTGCACCACATGGCGACCCAGGGCATCGAATCTTCGCTGAAGGCGCGCCTCGTCGGCGCCGCCGCCTGGCTGGCGGACCCGCTGTTTCGCCCGAAGAACCCCGCCGACACCCTCGCCTTCGTTCATGCCGAAGATGCCTTCGACCTCACCGGCCGCCTAGCCGACATCACGACCCCCACGCTGGTCGTCGCAGGCGACCGCGACGAGTTCTACGACCAATCCTCCTTCCGCTACACCGCCGACGGCATTCCTGATTCCCGCTTGATCATCTACCCCGCGACAGACCACCTCGGGGCGATCAAACACGCCCAGTTCGCTTCGGACGTCACCGAATTCCTTTCGGCAACGGGCTGACTCAGCGAATCTTGGCGCCGTAAACGTGCTCGACGGACAGGGCCATGAGTACGCGGCGGTCCGAGACCATGACCTCGCGGTACTCGTTCCAGTCGGGGTGCTCGCCCGCGGCGGCGCGGTAGTAGTCGACCAAGGCCTCGACTTCCGGGCCGTTCGGGTCCGTGCCGGGGCCGGTCAGGGTGGCGGTGCCCTCGGCGGTGGCCCAGGACCAGCCGTCGGCGCTGGTGACCTCGAGGGCGGCGCGCGGGTCGCGACGGAGGTTGATCGTCTTGGCACGGCCTTCGGTCATGGAGACGTAGATGATGCCCGCGGCGCGGTCGTAGTACGGGGTGACGGGGGAGAGTTGGGGGCGGCCGTCGGATTTGATGGTGGCCAGGATGCCGATGCGGGAGTCGGCGATGAGGGCGTGCAGGTCGAGCGCGGTTTCGGGCATCGATCGGCTCCTAGGGGGTGGCGGGGCTGTTCGTTGTGTCGAACCGTCGTGGTCGCGCGTTTATGCCCGGGCGGCGGAAATCCCGTCGACAGCGCGCGATCGGGCGCGTAGAACTTGTCGCATGGTTACAGCACGTCCGCAGTCGCGGTTCTAGCTCGCATCGGGTCCTTCGGCGCCGGTGCGGCGCCGCGTGATCCGACGCCCGTGCCGTTCCCGGAACGCCCCACTGGCGAGCGTCGATTCATCGACAAGAACCAGCCTGGGGGATTCCCATGACCAGAATCGATCTCGCCCGAATTCGCAATATCGGCATCGCCGCCCACATCGACGCGGGCAAGACCACAACCACCGAACGGGTGCTGTTCTACACCGGTGTCACCCGGACCCTCGGCGAGGTGCACGACGGCACCGCGGTGATGGACCGGATGATCCAGGAGCGCGAACACGGCATCACCATCGCGGCGGCGGCGACCACCTGCTGGTGGGACGAGCACCAGATCACCATCCTCGACACCCCCGGCCACGTCGACTTCACCGTCGAGGTGGAGCGTTCGCTGCGGGTGCTCGACGGTGCGATCGCCGTGTTCGACGCCAAGGAGGGCGTGGAGCCGCAGTCGGAGCAGGTGTGGCGGCAGGCCGACAAGTACGGCGTCCCGCGGCTCTGTTTCGTGAACAAGATGGACAAGCTCGGTGCCGATTTCGCGTTCACCGTGCGGACCATCGCGGAGCGACTCCGGGTGCGCCCGTTGGTGATTCAGCTGCCGATCGGTGCGGAACGCGAGTTCGACGGCATCATCGACCTGGTCGAGATGACCGCCAAGGTGTGGCGTGGCGACACCGACCGCGGTGCTCGTTTCGAGACGATCGAGATTCCGGAAGATCTGCGTACCAAAGCCTTCCAGCATCGTGATGCGCTGGAGGCGGCCGTCGCGGAGGCCGACGAGGAAGTACTGGAGCGCTACCTCACAGGCAAGCCGATCACCGTCGATGTTCTCGAGGCGGCTATCCGGCGGATGACGATCGACGCACGGGCCTACCCGGTGCTGTGTGGCTCGGCGCTGGCCAACATCGGCGTGCAGCCACTGCTGGACGCCGTCGTCGACTACCTGCCGTCGCCGCTGGATGTCGTCGCTGTGCACGGGTTCTCGCCGGAGGGCGAGCACATCCACCGCGCGCCCGATATCGCCGAGCCGTTCGCGGCGCTGGCGTTCAAGGTCGCGCTGCACCCGTTCTTCGGCAAGCTCGTCTACCTGCGGGTGTACTCCGGTACCGCCGAACCCGGTGCGACCGTACTGAATTCGACCAATGGACGAAAGGAGCGTCTCGGCAAACTGTTCCAGATGCATTCGAGCACCGAGATCGCCGTCGAGCGGGTGCAGGCCGGGCAGATCTGTGCCGTGATCGGCCTGAAGGCGACGGGAACCGGCGACACCCTGTGCGATCGGGCAGCCCCCGTCGTCCTGGAGTCGATGACCTTCCCCGACCCCGTACTCGCCGTCTCGATCGAACCGAGGACCCGCGCCGACCAGGACAAGCTGGGCACCGCCTTGGCGCGCCTGGCCGACGAGGACCCGACGTTCACCGTGCGCATCGACGCCGAAACCGGCCAGACGGTCATCGGCGGCATGGGCGAACTGCATCTGGAGATCCTGGTCGACCGGATGAAACGGGAGTTCCGGGTCGACGCCGACATCGGCGCCCCACGCGTGGCCTACCGCGAAACCATCACCGCGGCAGTCGATCTGTTCGAATACACCCACCGTAAGCAACAGGGTGGGCACGGGCAGTTCGCCAAGGTGGTGATCGCGCTGGAACCCCACGTGGCCGAGGACGACGCGATCTACGAATTCGAGAGCCGGGTCACCGGCGGGCGCGTACCGCGGGAGTACATCCCCGCGGTGGACGCGGGCGCGCAAGACGCGCTGCGCGTCGGCACCCTCGCCGGCTTTCCGCTGGTGAACGTGAAGGTGACGCTGCTCGACGGCGCTGCCCACGCGCAGGATTCGTCGGAACTGGCGTTTCGTCTCGCGGGAGCGGCGGCGGTGCGCGCGGCGCTCGCGCGAGCGAAGCCGGTGCTGCTCGAACCGGTGATGGCCGTGGAGGTCGTGACACCGGAGGAGTACGTCGGCGAGGTGATCGGTGACCTCAACGCGCGTCGTGGCCGGGTCACCGAGCTCACGGAACGGGGCGGCGCGCACATCATCCGCGCACTGACCCCGCTCCAGGAGATGTTCGGCTACATCGGGGACCTACGCTCGAAAACCCGTGGCCGAGCTAACTACTCGATGGTGTTCGACTCCTACGCCCCGGTCCCGCCGGGTGCTGCGGAGTCGATCATCGCGGGCAGTTGATCGACACCGGTGGCGCCGCGATACCCGCGGCGTCACCGGTTCGTCGACAAGCCCTAGGTGGGGGTCGCGTCCGGTGTCTCGGAGTCGACCATCGCCGGCACCCGACGCGTCCTGGTGGATCCGGCGGTCAGCAGGCGCAGCGCGTCTGCCGAGCTCGCATCGCGCGCGGTGTAGACCTCGAGCCGGTGGTCGGGACTGTCGGGCTGCAACCACACCTGATAGTCGACGTCGACACGGCCGACCGTCGGATGACGCAGATCCATCGGCCCGACGGTGCAATCGGCGACCTCCGCGCCGGCCCACAGTGTCGCGAAAGTCGTACTGCGCATGACGAGTTCGCCGATCAGTTCGGCCAGCCGCGCGTCGGTGGGGTAGCGCCCAGCGGTCAGCCGGAGGTAGCCCACGTGAATGCGGGCGAGCTCGTCCCAGTTCCGGTACAGATCCCTGGCGAGTGGATCGAGGAAGAACAGTCGCGGAATCGATGGACGTCGTGCGGGGTCGTCGGGCGCGGTGAAGTCGAGGTGCTCGCCGACGAGCGCGTGCCCGGCGTGATTCCAGGCGAGCACATCGCCACGGCGTCCGAGCACGACCGCGGGCATGGTGTTGCCGAGCGAGGTGAGCAGCGTGAGAACCCGCGGATGTGGTTGTTCCGGTTCGGCCCGGACCAGGTGCGGCACGGCCGGTTGACCTGCGAGGTTGTGCAGGTGGGCCGTTTCGGCGGGATCGAGCTGGAGCACCCGGGCGATGGCGTCGATGACCTGCGCGGAAACGGTTCCGGCCTGATCTTGTTCGAGGCGCGTGTAATAACCGGCGCTGACTCCGATCAGTACATTATTAGTTCATACTACCTTTGAAAACGGCGTAGTACGTGGGGTTTTGGTGTGTGCCCGATCGTGTCGCATACGCAGCGATGGCCCCAGGGGAAGTTCGGTCGGGGCCACCGCCTAGTTTTGCGCTGTGGTTTCGTGGCAAGCCCCGAAGGGGTGCGGCAGCTCGTTTGGCATCGCCGCCCGTTCCCAGTGTCGTTGTGGACGGTAGGAGATCTGGGACGTAGGCCAGGGCTGTGGAGGGCTTGTTTCACAGCGCAACCCATCTCAACGAAGGCGGCCCGCTTTCGGGCAATCGCACCTCGCGCACAGACTCCGCAACCGACCGGATATGCTTTCCAGCTAGGGAATACGGCTATCGCCGAGTTGCTGACGAGTGAGTGGCAAGACAGCGATGGGCGGCAACCGCGCACTCCCGGCGAGTCTAGTCGGCCGTATACTTCGGTCAACCTGGCTGCAACGTAGCGACGATGAAGTAGGGGTCATAGCTGTGGAATGGATATTCGAGGGCGTCGGCACACTACTGCTCGGCCTTGTGCTCGGGGCGGGGGGCGGTGGATTTGTCGGGTATCGCATCGCAATTTCAAAGCATGCGCAAAACCAGAAGGCGGGCCACAATTCAAACCAGTACATGACTGGTGGCGACAGCATTACGGGACGTGATGATCGGAGATAAGACCGTTCAGCGCGCAGGCGACGGTTCTATACAGACGGTTATTCTTGAGCAGAATGTTGTCCAAGGAGTTTCCGAAGAACGTGCCACCGAGATTGCTCGACAGCAGGCAGATCTCGCGGTGAAGGTCGCTTATGCGCAAGAAGCGGCATCTGTTGCGCATAAGAGAATCACTCGGGCGGACCAAAAGATAATCGCTAAGCTTGCCGCAAATGAACTTCTTGATGTATTTGGTGAACCAGCTTTTCTATCCGCATATCAGAGGGCTCAGATAGGTGCGGCTCAAACTGATAGCGAAGACTCCTACGAAATCCTGGCAAACCTTATGGTAGAGCGAGCTCGAACTACTGCCAGCCCTGTAAGAGCCGCAACGATAAAGGCGATAGAATCCGTAGACCTGATCGATGATAAAGCCTTGTGCGGCCTGACCTTCATCTGGGCCTGTACGAATCTAGCCCCTTCGACGAGCGACGCAAAGGCTAGTCTTCGGCTTCTTGAGGATGTCTACAGCTCCCTTCAATGCGAAAATTTGCCACGCGGCCGCTATTGGGTCGATCATCTCGAAGCTCTGAATTTGGTCCGGGAGGATCGTAGCTCAAATTTTAATAAACTACCTTCAATCGTGTTGGTATCAGGCCCAGCGTGGGCATGTACGGGCTATACAAGCTCCGAGATGGCTGAAGCAATGGGTGAGCTTTCCTTTCTGACCGGTGTTACATTTCACGGTGCGGCAATTTCTGTAAATCCATACGACGCCAAACGTGCCCTCTTCCCCGGGCGATCGGCAAAAGCTGTTATTGGTCGTATCGAGGAAATTCATGGAGTCAACGGGCAGGTTATGAGCCAGGACTCACGCGCACGGGTTGAAGAAATTCTTGCCAAGATGGACGAAGTTGATTCCGGCTACAGCAGCGCCTTCGCCGAAGATTTCTTATCGCGGGAACCTTTGCGCATCGTCTCCGATTGGATTGACGGAATAAGCAAGCATGTTCGAATTACTCATCCAGGAAGAGCGATCGCGTATGCGAATGCAAAGAGACTGCACGCCTTGGATGGGATTGGCAGTCTCGCTGATACGCTCACGCTCGACTCGGAAGAATCGGCTAAAGGTTAAAAGATCTACTCAATCCTATTGCGGCGCAACTGTCTCGGCGACCGAACTTAGGGTGCAACCCACCTCCATGGCCGCAAGCCCTGGTACCCACGCAGGCAGGCCAGCCGGTAATCCGCCTGGTACCGGGCGTGCTCGGAGACAGCGGCGTGACGTAGCGCGAACAGACACAGCTCGAAGGATCGGACATCGCGGATCACTGGGTACCCCTCCCACTCGGTGACGTCGGAGCCGTAGGCGTCGGCGAACTCCTCCCACCTCTCTGGGGGGTCCGAGAGAGTGTCGGACTGGAACGCAACGGTGGCTTGGTCCCACTGCGGCGGTCCGATGCAGAAGCGTTCCAGGTCCACGACATGTCCTCCGCTGGCGGCTGCCATGGTGTTGGCCGGGGAAGGGTCGCCGTGGATGACACACCACGGGCTCGGCCATTCCAGCGCGTCCCACCGTGCCGCGAGGTTGTCGGCGTAGCCCTGCAGCCACGCCTTTTCCGTGTCGTCGGTAAGGGCTTGGTCGATGCGGTCGGTGAAGTCGGGCAGGGTGAAGCGGGGTAACCCGAGGTGGCTGGGCACGCGCAGAGTGTGCAGGCGGGCGAGCATCTCCCCAGTTTCGGCGGCCTCGGCCGGACCGCCTGATCCGAGGTCTTCCCAAAAGGTCACAGGACGTTCAGCAACCATGACCGGGTCGGGCACCAACGGTTCGGGTGCGCGAACGTGGTGGGAACGCAACCAGTCCGCCGCGCGTAGCTCCCGGACCGCCGTCGCGAGTTCCCCGCGTTGATGGACGCGGATGATGGTCGCGGTGTCAGTGCGCAGCATGGCGTTATCGCGCAACCGAATCGGGTCGATCCGGGCAGCGGGGACCTGGGCCTGGGCGCAGGCGGCTCGGGCCAATGCCACGATGTCTTTGCTTCTCATGATGTTTCGTCTCTTCTGGTCAATGACCGGTGGCGAGCGCTGCGGCGGTCTCGAACAGACCAGCGGAGTTAGCACCCTTGATCAGGACGACATCGTCACCGCGCAAACCTTCATTGAGCAGGTCCAGTACCTGGTCCTTGGTTTCGACGTGGGTGACCTGTTCGGAGCCCGCGTCGCGAGCGGCGGTAGCCATGAGTTCGGCATGATGGCCGCCGACAGTGATCAGCGTGCCAATCCCCAGATCAGCGACCTGACGTCCGATCCTCGCGTGCAGGGCCGATGCGGTGTCGCCGAGTTCCCGCATCTCCCCCAGGACCGCGACGGTGGGCCGGACGGTGGCGGCGATCGTGGCGAGTGACCGTAGTGCGGCTTCGACACTTTCCGGGGAGGCATTGAACGCATCGTTGATCACGGTGACCCCGTCAGGGCGTTCGGTGACCTCCATTCGGCTGCCCGACACCAACCCTGCGCCGTCGAGACCTTCAGCGACAGTGGCGAATTCGACACCAGCGCTCAACGCCAGTGCGGCTGCGGCGAGTGCGTTGGTCAGGTGATGTTCACCGACCACGCCGAGGGTGACCGCTGCGGCGTCGTCACGGTGGCGCAGGGTGAACTGTGCGCGGGCGCTGGTATCGAGGGTGATGTCGGTGGCGCGCACGTCGGCTTCTGGACCGGTGCCGAATCGCAGGACTTGGGCGCGGGTGTGGTCGGCCATCGCGGCGACTAGTGGGTCATCGGTGTTGAGGACCGCGATTCCTGTGGTGTCGAGAGCTTCGACGAGTTCGCGTTTGGCGACCGCGATCGCTTCGCGGTTGCCGAATTCGCCGATATGGGCCGAGCCGATGCCCAGGACCGCCCCGATTTGCGGGCGGGCGATGGCGGCGAGGTGGCTGATATGGCCGCGCCCGCGCGCACCCATCTCCAACACGAGGAAATCGGTGTCGGCCTTAACCCGCAGAACTGTATGCGGAAACCCGATCTCGTTGTTGAACGAACGCTCGGTGGCCACGACGCTGCCGTGGCGGACCAGGATCTGGGTGAGCAGGTCCTTGGTGGAGGTTTTGCCCGCCGATCCCGTGATTGCGAGAACCCGGCCGGTGTAGCGGGTAGAGACAGCGTGGGCCAGATCGCTCATCGCGGTCACCACGTCGTCAACGATGATCGCCGGGGTGCCGGTTGGTCGGGAGGCCAGGACTGCGACCGCGCCTTTTTCTATTGCAGCGCTGGCGAAGTCGTGGCCGTCGACGTGGTTGCCGCCCAGTGCGGCGAACAGTCCTCCGGCCTCGACGTGGCGGGAGTCGAACGCGGTCGGTGCGGTGACGGTGGCTTGGTCGTCGGTGACGGTGTCGAGCCGACCGGTGACCGCGTGGGCGATCTCGGCGAGGGTCATGGGGATCATGTGTTCCAGCCTTTCGATTTCACTGTGGTGCCGGGAGTTTGGGACTGAACGCTGTGCGGGCCGAGATCGCTTGTGCGTCACGATCATGCTCGTCGCCGGTCCGGCCTGTTAGCCGGGATCGGCTCAAGTCCGGCATCGTTGACCGATCGCTGCGTAGGCGCTCAGATCCCACGCCGCGCGATTGCGGGGCGCGGTAGCCGACACCCGCCGAACTCCATCCGGGTCACCGCCGTCGTCGCCGTTGTCGTTGTTGGGGGTGGGTGCCCACCGATGCGGGACGATCAGACCGGGCGCGAGGAGCTGGTACCCGGCGAGCATGGCCGTGATCTCGTCTCGTCCGCGTGGGTGATACGGGATGCCCGCTCGACGCAGGGTGTCGGCGGCGGCCCGGATGTGGTCGGGGTAGAACTCGTCGGTGACGTGAGTGAGCACCAGCCACGTCCCGACCGGGAACCGGGCGGTCAACGCCGAGAGCACGGCGGGGGCGTCGGGAATCCATTCCGCGGTGCCCGACACACACACCGCCACCGGTGCCGACATGTCCATCACCGTGGTGATATCGCCGAAGATCGTGTCAGTGTCGGTGAAGTCGGTATCGGTGAAGAACCGGGTAGGCGGGTCGTGGAACATCGCGCGACCATGAGCAGCCGCGACGATGTCGGAGTCGACATACAACGTGCGCGCGGTGTCGCATTTCGGTTCGGCGATGTCGTGGATGTTCGGGGCGTGGGGCAGACCGCATCCGAGTTCGACGAACTGGGACACCCCGTGCTGGTCGGACAGGTATTCAACCGCGCGTCGGGTGAATCGACGGGATTCGGTGAGCGCGGACCTGATCGTGCTGCTCGACAGGGCCCCGGCTAGCGCCTCGTCGGGTTCGTAGTGGTCTTTCCCGCCCAGGAACGCGCTGTGCAGGCGTGCGGGAGTGGGCTGGTAGGGGTCGATCAAGTGCGGTGGGCGGGTGGTCACGGTCGGGGCTCCTGCCGCGTCGTGTGCGACGGAAGGCCCCCGACCAGCTCCGGGTGTCCGTGGCGAGGGGTGCACGGTGTGGGAGTTGGTCGGGGCCTTCCAGTGTTGCGGGTCAGTGGGTGGTGGGTGCCCCCGGAGGCCGGTTGGGCGGCCTCCGGGGGTTTTCCCCACCCTCGAACCGGCGCGGCTCGGGGGTCGCCGGTGGTTCGAGGTATTCAGGTGATCTTGTGGCGTCGCGCCCGCGCTCGTGGCGGGTGGCGTAAAGCTTTGTGGTGCAACAGGATCAGTCCTCGAGATCCTTGAGGCGGTCGTACCCGGCATCGAGATTGTTGGCAGCTTCGCGGCCCTTGTCGGTGATCACGAACTTGCGGTCGGTGCGGTCGGTGCCGATGACGACGTAGCCGTCCTCGCCGCCGACCAGGGTGAGGTAGCCGTGTTTGAAGAACCAGTAGAATGCGGCCGAGGCGCTGTGACGGCGGGGCATTCCGAGTTGTTGGTAGAGGCGTTCGGCCCATTGGGGTTCGCCGTCTTTCATCGCGGTGAGGACGGCTCGCTGGTTGGCGGTCCAGGGTTGGCGGGCATGGGTGCTCACGTGTGGCTGTCTCCGTTTCTCCGGTTGGTCGAGAAGGAAGTTTGGGTGGCCCCGAAAATCGTCGGGAAACGATTCCGGGGCCGCCCTCGCGCAGCGGGCCGGTGGGGCACTGGGAGGCCGACCGGGGCGCATCGCATCGAGGGCATTCGGTTGGTCGGGGAACGTGCGGTGTTCACGCGGTCAGGGTTGGAGGTAGAGCCGTTCGTTGGGGAGCCTCGACAGGCCCGCGCAGTGGCTGGGATCGACGGTGACGGTGCCGGGTCGGCGGGTGGTCACCTCGCACACGAACACCAGTGCTGCTGTCAAGCAGGCGACGAAATCCATTCGGACACTGGTGAATTGGACTGTGAGATGGATGTCGGGTTCGTCGGGGCAGGGTGAGAGACCGTGGTTCATCGCAGGTGCCGACCGGGTAAGAACCCTAGGGCGCAATGGAGGACGACCGACCCTGATGGCCGGAATGCGCTGATCGCCGGGGATACCCATGTGCGGACCATGAGCGGGTCCGGTACTGGGGACGGCAACGCGATATCGCCTTCACGGATCACCACCACTCGCGCTTCCCACAACCGGGCCACGTTTTCGGGCTCCCCGATCGGCTTGATATCGGAGCGCACCAAGAACGTCCACATGTTGGATCGGGGGTGGCCGATGATCGGCAGCGGCGTGACCCCTCGAACGTCGAGGTCGGTTTTGACTCGTCGGGCGAGGTCGGCGGGCATCATCACTGCCCCGACCATCCCGGCCTTCATCGTGATCCGCCCGGTCGCCGGGTCGATCACCGTGGGCAACGAGCATGTGCGGCGGTAGAACTCGCACCGTGATCGTGGGGTTTCGGTGTAGGCGGTGGCGGCGGGTGGGCTTGCCTGGGTCATGAGAACTCCTTGAGCGACCCGGTCTCGGGGGCGCTGTCCTGGCGCGTCGACCGTTGGCGGAGTGGGCGTTGTGCTGATGAATCCGGCTTTGCGCATGGCGTCGAGCGCTCGGGTGAGGTCGGCACGGGTGTGTTCGAGGGTGACGGGGATGAGGTGTGTCATCGCGTGCCCTGCCTTGCTGGGCGGCGCTGTCCGGCCGTGATCTGCCACTCCGCACGCCGGTTCCGGAAGGCGTCGCCGTTACGGCTCAACGAGTGTAGGGCGCGCGCTACACGCCATGGCGGCACATTCAGGTTGCGGGCGATGGTGTCGGTAGTGAGCTTCCCGCCGGGTGTGAGGACGGCGAGAACATCGGCTTCCAGGGTGGATGTCACTGGGCCTCCGATGAAGTAGGCCGCCCAGCCATGACCACTTTTGTCTGACCTATTGACGGGTCCGGCTCGTTCATCGTTCCTCCGTGTCATCCATCGCGGATGCTTGTTTCGTGTGACGAAACGGGTGACTACCGCAAGCTCGGTAGCTCTACGCGATCAACATTGACTCAATGCAAAGGTCGAAAGAAGGCCATATACGAGGACATGCAGCGGCCACATGGAGCTAGCTCTCTCGTCAAATGTCCCGATAGCGGACTACGCTCGCCTCCATGGCAAACAATGGGAATGCGGCTCTTCGCGCGGCCCGCCAGGCGCTGGGATATCGATCCCAGGCGGCTTTGGCCGACGCGTTGACTGACGCCGCGCGCGCGATCGGACTCCGCATCGAAGTAGCTGCCCGCACCGTACGACGCTGGGAGTCGACAGATCCACCCTGGCCGCATCCAGAACATGCCGCAGCCCTGGAAGCGCTGTTCAAACGCCCGATTACCGAACTCGGGTTCACACCTCCCTGGCCGAACAGCCCAGAAGGGCGAGGTTCCAGAGAAGTATTGGGCACCAACGGGATTCAGAAAACAGGTCGGTACCGGCGCGTCATGGGTGGAGCAGAACTGCCAGCGACGGTCGCGAAGAACTTTGTGGCGATCACGGTCGCTCATCGCGGGATGTACTGGTCGCTCCCAGCAAAGCAACTGCACCGATCCGTCTCTTATCACGCTCGGATGGGGTCCGATCTCATCCCGCAGATCGACGTACGGGCCACCGTGCCGTTGGCAAAAGCAGTCTCTGAAACGGCGCTGCTGGCGGGCCGTCTCGAGTTCTTCGATCTTCAGCAGCCCGACGAAGCCCAGACAAGTTTCGTCCTCGCGCTACAGGCAGCCCACGAAGCAGCAGACGCCCTGCTCGGTTGCGCCGTCCTCGCACACATGGCCTTCATCCCCGCATTCTCCGGCGAGGCGAAAAGGGCCGAGGAAGCGAGAGAGAGGGTACGGGCGGCTCGGGCATTCGCGCGGCGGGGCAACGGAAATCACGAACTGACGGCCTGGCTCGATGCTGTCGAGGCCGAAGTCGAGACGCGGTTCGGCAATACGCGACAGGCACTGGGCCTCATCCGGCACGCCGAACAGTCCTACGCCTCGCATGATCCACAGGTGCAACCGTCACCGCAGTGGCTGGATTGGTTCTCCCCGACGCGGCTCGCGGGTTTCAAGGCCAACACCTTGATTTCCGCAGGGGACGGCCGTGAGGCCCTGGACACCCTGCGGCAAGTCCTCGACGAACTCCCCGCGGAATCGGTGAAACAACGTTCGGTCTATCTTGCCGATGCTGCGGCTGCGTGTGTGTTGGAGAAGCTCCCCGAGCAAGCGTGTGGCTTCCTCGAGGATGCGTTGGATGGAATCGGCGAGCATTGGTACGCAACGACTTTGGATCGGATCAAGGTGGTTCGGCAGGACCTGCGTAAGTGGGACTCGATCCCTGAGGTGCGGGCGTTGGATGAGCGGTTGTATGACTGGCATACAACCGTCAACTCGCTCTCTGGCTAGCGCTCAGCCTTCACGATGTCGGGGAGTTCGGACAGGCTGAGGATTCGCCAGTCCGAGAGCTCCTTCACGTCCTGCCGGTCTTTGTGAATCCATCCCCAAGGCCCGCGCTGGATGTAGGCGGTTCGCATCCCGACCTTTTTGGCCGGGGTGATGTCATTGTCGATGCGGTCACCGACGTAGATGATCTGCTCTGGCGGGCATCCGGCGACCTCGACAACCTTGTCGAAGAACGCGACGTCCGGCTTTGCTACCCCCCAATCATCGGAGGTCGCGATGAAGTCGGTTGGCAGATCGAGCCCACGCAGCAGGCCACCCGCGCGTACGGTCTGGTTCCCGACGATGCCCACCCAGACACCCAACTCGCGCAGGGCTGACAAAGCTGGACGGACATCCGGGTAGAGGTCTTCCTCGCCGAACCACTCCGGCTTGCCTGCATCCGCGCGAGCTTGGCGCTGCTGGTCCAAGTCAAACCCTGGCTTGAACACCTGGAACGTCTCTCGGTAATCCAGACCTTGGGCGATCACAGCGCCGAACACCGAGACGAAGGTATGGCGAGGTACGCCCAACCAGTCCGCCCAGGTGCCGTACTCCCGAGTCTCGTCCACAAGGGTCTCGCCGACATCGAACACAACAGCCCGGATCACCACACAACTCCTACTTCGACCGCCCTACGGAGCGGTGCCAACCTTGCCGGGGACAGTCTAGGGAGCGCAATGCGAACAGGCTGTTCCTAGTTATGCTCGCTGTCGCCGGATGTGCCGACGGTCGAGACCGACGATGGCCTACCAGCCGAATCCGTGACCAGCGTCGCGTTCCCGGTGGCTGTAGGGGTCGAACTCCTCAATGCCGTCGTCATCACCGGCGTATTCGGTGTAGCCGCCAGGTGTAGCGGCATCGATCGCGCTGGCGATGACCGATCCGACCGGGTCCGGTTCGTCGCCCGGTTCGACTGCATCGGAGGGTCGGGGTTCGGTCGCGCTGTACTGGTCGGGCTCGGGACCGCTGAGGTCAGTGTCGGTGATTTCTAGGCGTGCCCAGAGCGCGGCAGCGGGCATTTCATCGGGTAGTGGGCGGGCGCCGGCGGCATCGGTGAGCTGGTCTTCTATGTCTAGGCCGGCTGCTGCGGCGGCGTCGATGTTGGTGGCGATGATCGGCCAGGTGGGATCGGCGCTGATGCGGGGGTCGATGCGGTCGACGGTGGCGGCCCACCGGTGCTGCGGTAGGCGGGTGTTGCCGTCAACTTCGAGGATGCGGCGGTGCAATTGTTGTTGGTGCGCGCGTTCGATCGCGATGTATCGTGCGGGTCCGGTCGGGCGGGGGTCGGACTCCGGGACGTGCAATCCCGCACGCCAAATGGCGAGGTCGGCAACGAGTTCGGGATCTGTACCGAGCAAGGGTCGCGCCCATTTCGGGGCGGTAGCGGAGGTCCAAGCGCGGGCGGTATCGCTGATCTGTCGGGCAAGTTCGGCCACGATCCGTTCGCGCGCTCGCACGGGGGCCGTGTCGTTGTCGGCGATGGGGGCCTCGGTGGGTAGTCCTGGTGTCCACGCCAACGGTCCGGGTCCGGCGGAATGGTTGCCGGTGGGGTCCAGTCGCCAGTCCAACACGGCGGCGGGATCGGTCACGGTGTCGAGTTCACGCGCGGCGATCGCGGTGCGGAGTTCGGTGACCGGGTCGGCCCCGGATAGGGCGAGCATCGCGAGGTGATGGCGCAGGACCGAGTAGGCGGGGCTCTCGGTCAACCCTGGTACGAGTCGTTCGGCGATGCGGTCGATGGTGTCGAGTCGTGTTGCGCCGATAGCGTTTTCGGCTGTCATGCCGAGTGTGTCGAGATAGATGTCTACCGCTCGCCCGATCCGGCGTGCGGGGTCGAGCGCGTCACGGAGTTCGGTGTGAGCGGACGTGCGCGCGCCGTCACGGTCCAACACGTGGTGCAGGTGCTCGACGGCGGTACGCGGGTAGTGCGCGGGCAGGGTGTAGATATCGCCTTCGTCGCCGTCGAGCGCGGTAGCGATGTAGGCGTGGTTGGCTTGGCGTCCGCGCGTCATCGCTACGTAGAACTGTTGGCGTGACTCACGTCCCGACATGGCGACGTGGCAGGAATCCGCGGTGATGCCCTGCGCGGAATCGATGGTCGCGGCATAGCCCAGGTGCAGGTGTTCGTGCACGTAGTCGCCCGGCAACCGCACCACGGCGTCGGTATCGCGACCGTGTACGCGGCGTGCGACGGTGACCGCGCCGTCGGAATGGACTTGCTGGATGGTCCAGGTGTAGCCGTTGCGGACCCAATCGCGGGCACCGACTCGTAAGCGTGGGTCGTTGCGGCGGGTGCGCACGATGTCCCCGGCTGAGGCCACCAACCTGTCAGCGAGGAACACATGCGGGTCGGGTGCACTGGCAGCGGTGATCGCGGGAGCGGTGCGCGCGATCCTGTCCGCGCGGGCTCGCACGTTCAACGCGGACACGATGTCGTGAGTGGGGGCCAACATCACCGCATCCCACCCGTGCTCGATGTCAGCCGCCCACGCCCGGTAAGCGTCCGCGTAGATAGTGCCGAGGTGTCCGGCGTGGATGCGGTTGTTGTCCAGATACCACGCCAACGCGAGCGGGTCACCCTCACGCAGCCCCGTTGACGCCAACGCTTCGCCTCGATGAGCGAACCGCACAACTTCGGTCAAGGTCGGTGCTTGCTCGGGTGCGGCATGGGTCATGTCGGCATGGACGCCACCGGCATCGATCGCCGAGAGCTGCCGGTCGTCACCGATGCACCGCACGGTCGCACCGCGTCCGGCCAGATACCGCAGCAGTTGCAGGCGTTTGGTGGTGGGCAAGGTGACGTGTTCATCGACGATGACCAACGTGGTGGTGTCGATGTCGAGGACCCATTGCGGCAGAAACGGCGGGTAGTCGCCAGTCGTCGCGGCTTGATTGTGGGTGTCGATGACGTGCAACAGCTTGTCCACGGTTTCGGCGCGGGTGCCGATCGACTCGCCCAGCACGGACGCGGCGGCGGCCGTGGGTGCCATCCCGAGAACGGTTCCGCCGCCGGATTCCCACGCGGTGGCGAGGACTTGCATGGCGGTGGTTTTGCCGGTTCCGGCGGGGGCGTTGGCGGTGTGGACACGCATTCCGGCGCTGGCGAACGATTCGATGACCCGAATTTGTCCGGGGTTCAAGGGTTGGTCGGGGTGGGCGGTGTTGTACTCGTAGACCGCACGCGAGACCAATCCGGGGTTCAGGGTGACTCCGCCGGGCTCGACGGAGAGCGCGATCAGTTCGGCTTCGGCGGCCAACGTGGATTCGGTGGTGTAGATCTGCGAGTTCGCGCGGGTGTGGATCGGGGTGCCGTCGCGGCGACGCAACCACGCCGGGACCGCCCGCAAGTCCGGTTGCTCGGTCACGTCGGGGTCACCGCGCGCGACCGATGACGACGGCGATAACGCTTGTGCCAGCAACTTTTCGGTGGCCTGGGCCCATTCGGCGGGGGCGATGTTCCCGCGGATTTGTCGTTCCACTTCGGCGCGGAGGTTGAACTCACGCCAGGTCGCGCGCTTGTCCGACACTGCCGCTAACGCTTGGTCGGCGAGGTGGGTGATGAACGCATGATCGAGTTCGCGGCGCGGGACGTGCGGGGCAGCGAGGGCACGCACGAAAATGTCGTCTACCGCGTCGGGCCCACCGAGCAGCGTTTCGGCGTCCGCGCGCCAGAGCGCGCGTTGTTCGGTGCGTGAAGCGGGCGCATGTTTGCGGGGGCGGGTTTCCAGGGTGGCGCGTTGGCCGAGGTCGTGGACTTCGCTGGGGGTGGGTTCGCGCCCGAACGTGGTGTGGAATGCGGCGGTGAGGGTGTCGAGTCGGTCAGCGATCACGGCGGTGCGTCGTGACCAGTGGTGAATCAATGACAGGGGAACGCCAACGATTTCGCGGACGCGGACTTGGTGGATGTTGCGGTCGGGGCGGGTTTCGAACCGCACTCCGATCGCGGCTTCCAGGTAGTGCTCGAGGCGGGTGTCGTAGATTTCTGACACCGTGACCACCGCTTCATGAACCACGGTGCCGTTGACGGTACGCCATTTGCCGTCCTCGGTCCGCACTCTGTTAGCGACCAGGACATGAGTGTGCAGGTCCGGGTCACCGGCGCGCGAATCGCGGTGGTCGAATGTCGCGGCGACCGCTCCTTGCACGTCGACGTGTCGAATCCCGTTGCGACCCAACCGGGTGAACAGTGCATTGTGCTCCAACCACGACAGCGCGTCGGTGATCGCGGCGCGGTGCGCGGTCTCGATCTTGTGCGCCAGCTCCGGTGTCGCGATCGCCCATAACGCCGACACACTCTTGACAGGGCTGAACGTGAAGTCGAAACCGGCGACCGCTGTGCGGTCCGGGCGCGAGTTTTTCGCGACCCATCCCGACAGTTCGCGTGGGTCCAACGGGCCGCGTCCGTACTCGGTGGTGAACATTTCGGTCGCGACGTCGGTACGGATCTGCGCGCGGATCTGGTCGGGAATATGGGCGGTGACGCACTTGCCCTGGCTGGTGTTGTAGTCGCGGTATGCCTGCGCGGTGGCGGCGGGGAACCCCGAAGTCGTGGAGTAGACGGCGAACTTGTTGCCGAGTTTGGTCGCTTTCTCGGCCAACCGGGCGGCGTAGGCGGGGCGCACTCCAGCCGCGAGGTGGTGCGCGTGGACGCGTTCGCGGACCTGATCGGCGTTGGGATGCATCCCGGCACCGAACAGAAACTTCATCTGATCTTCGGTGACTTCGTCGCCGGGGGTGATCTCGAGGTCGGAAAGTCCGCTGCCGTGCCAGGTTCCGGGGGCTTCGCCGTGCTCGTTGTAATAGTCGGACAGCGATGCTCGCCCGCGCGCTGTGGTGTCATTGGCGGCGGTATTGCGCAGGTAGTACTCGTAGCCGTTGCCTGCGGCGACCTTGTGCATGGTCGCGACCATGCCTCCATGAGACAACCAAACAGGGGCAATTTCAAGACGACCTAGTCTGTGAATCCTTGCCGCAGACGGGGTTTCCGCAGAACGTTATTAACTCGTTACCCTGAGATGCAAGATGTCTGAATGTGAAGGAGCGAAAAATAGGGGTAGGGGGTATGTAGAAATGAGGGTGAGTTTAGTTGCGGGGGTGGGGCATTGATGGGGTGGGGTGGGATGGGTTGCGGGGGTGTGGGTGTGAGTGGGCTGTGTTGGGTACCGGTGGGATGGGTCCGGTAGTGCTGCGGTGATGAATCCGGCGCGCCGGTCGGGCGCGCGCCGGGCGGCGGTTGGCCGTGCTCGCGCGGTGGCTGCGAATCGCGCCGACTGCGACCACTGTTGATCAACAGGCATACTTGAAAGGGGAAGAGCCACTGATCGGGCAGTCGATTAAGGAAATCGAAATGTCCCGTGACAAAAAAGATCGACCGCGCACCGCCGAGTCCGGTGACGCACAGCTACGCCATGACGCGCAGCGACAGGAGGCAAGTCCACCCGACCAACTACCGCCGGGCACTGCGTTCGAAGACTGGGTTGCCTACTGGCAGCCGATCACTCGGCAGTGGCCGCCGCTGGATGCCGAAGGGATCGCGGCCGTTGCTGCGATCGTGGCGCGCATCGATCGCCGCCGCGCCGACGCCACCGATGATGACGACCCTCAGATATCGGGGGCGGAATGAGCCTGGCACGGTGCGGCCGTGGGTCGGTGGGCATGTTGGTGGTCGGGTCCCCTGTGTGCGCTCTGGTCCCGCAGGCGAAGGCAGGTTGTGATCGACAGGCATACTCGATGGGGGATGATCAGCGGGCTGGCTAGTCGAAAGGCGACCAATGCCCAGCCACAACAGAAAAGTTCGACCGCATATTGCCGAGCCCGGTGATACACAGCTACGCCATGACGCGCAGGCGCGGACGGCTAGTGCCACACCGGGATCGGCAGGCAACGGCGCGAGCGCGCTCGACCAGGCACCGCAGCGCACTGCGTTCGAAGACTGGGTTGCCTACTGGCAGCCGATCACTCGGCAGTGGCCGCCGCTGGATGCCGAAGGGATCGCGGCCGTTGCTGCGGTCGTTGCCCGCATCGAGCGCCGTCGCGCCGACACCACCGACGGCGGCGATGACGGAGATGGCGAGAATCCGGGGGCACGGTGAGACACACCGCCCGTAGGGCGACAGCACACCGCCGCCGCTGAGGACAGCGGCGGCGGTGAGGTGTGGCCGGTCGGCGCGCGGCCTGATGCTTACGCGGCGATCGGGTCGACCACGATCCGGTTCGGGTCGAACTTCGGACCGCGTTTGGTGGCGGGCATGACCCGAACCCGGCGGCCCCGCAACGCGCGCTTGATCATCACCCGCTTCTCCTGAGTGTTCGCGTCGTTCCACCGCTGCGTCCACTCCTGCACCGATTCCGCGTGCGCCCCGCTGTGCCGGAGTTCGTCGAGCTCGGGCGCGGCGTCGAGTTCGGCCAGTTGTTGGCGCAGCACGGCGATACGCCGATCCAGTGGCGTGACCGCTTTGTCGTAGCGGGCCAGACTGATTTCCCCGCGCCCCAACCGGTCCGACAGTGCCTCGGCCAGCTCCTCACACTCGGCCAGCTTCTCGGCCACCGGCCGACGCGCCTCGTTCGCTGCTGTCGCTGCGGCGGAGACGGCTTCACTATGGGCGGGGTCGGACAGGATCGATACCACCAACCCACCCATGGCGGTATCGAGCTGGCGCATGTCGATCGATACCTTGTTGCACCCGCCACCGGTCATGCGTTTTTGGCACCAGTACCGCCGCCGCATCGGCCCATCGGCGTACGGTGCCCGGTTCGGCTGCGGGCGGCCGGTCAGCCCGCGACCACACCCACCGCATTCGACCGCACCCGAACACGCGTACTCCGCGCTCGCCGGTCGGCCTCGCCCCGCCGCGTCGAACATCGCGCTCAGTTGTTCCCAATCGGACTCGGCGATCAACGGTGTGCCCGCCATCTTGGACACGAGTTCACCGTGATGGACCACGAACCCGGCGTTGCGCGGGTTCGACAACACTCGCTTGACCTTCTCCCCGGACCACTTCGCCCCGACCGAGGTCGTGATTCCCCGAGCGTTGAGATCGGCAGCGATAGCGCGGTAGCTGTCCCCGGCCAACCGGCGAGCGGCCATTTCCCCGAGTACCGCCGCTTCGGAGGCACGCGGGGTGACCCCGTCGGGCTCGAACCCGAACGGGCGGTGAGTGTGGTTGGGTTCGCCTCGCGCGGCCTTCAATCGCTTGCCACGCTTCACACGCGAGGACAATCGATCCGACTCGTAGGCGGCGGCGGTGAGCTGATCGCGAAAAGCTTTGCGTCCGTTCGCGGTCAACAGATCGTATTCGCCTTCGCTGTCGAGGACCGTAAGCCCTTTCTCTGCGGCATCGATCAACCGCTCGCCCTCGATCGGACGGCGGGAGAAGCGCGCCATGTCGAACACGACCACACCGCCGGTCGCGCCGGACTCGAGTCGTGTCATCAGCCGTTCCCACTGGCGGCGGTATACGCGCCGGTTCCACGCCGATCGGTCGGGATCGATGTGGACTTCCCCGACCTGGCCGCCGTGGTCGGCAATGCGCGCGGTGCAGTCGTCGACCTGTCCTTCGGTGGATCGTTGCCGGTCGTCAGTGAGACGTGAAACCCGCGCGTAGATGTCCAGGACGGGGTCTTGACCGGCTTTGACCTGGTTGTTTGCCAACTCGACGCTCCCTAGGCTAAGGGACCACTAATTATAGATTGGTCCCGGCGAGCTGAGCGAGTTCTTCGCGGCGAAGTCCGGGGACGCGGCGGGTGACGCCGAAGGTGCGTAGGCCGATCCGCTCAGGGGTAGTTCGGTCGCGGCGGGACTTGAGGAACGTTCCGAGGCTTTCCAACTCCATCGTTCCGATCGTAGGCACCACCGGGCTGTCCTGCCTATCCCGGCCGGGTGTACCCACGTCAGGGGTCTGGTTACCACTCGCACGCGATCGCAGGGTGGGGACATGAATCGAATCGATATCGAGCTGCGATCCTGGCTGGGCCTGCTGGTGGTGCTCGGCCCCGTCCTGCTCGTCGCCATGGACGGCTCGGTGCTGTTCCTGGCCATGCCCGCCATCACCGAGGCGCTCTCACCCTCGGCCGACGAAGCCCTCTGGATCCTGGACAGCTACGGCTTCGCGGTCGGCGCCCTGCTGATCGCGTTCGGCACCATCGGTGACCGATACGGCCGCAAACGCCTGCTGATGATCGGCGCGGCGATGTTCGGCCTCGGCTCGGTGGGGGCGGCCTTCGCCACGAGCCCCGCACTGCTGATCGCCTTCCGTGTCCTGATGGGGGTGGCAGGCGCGACGCTGTTGCCGTCGGCGCTCGCCGTGCTCGGCACACTGTTCACCGACCCGCGCCGACGGGCGCAGGCCATCGGCATCTTCGCCGCCACCTTCGCCGCGGGTTTCGCGATCGGCCCGATCGTCGCCGGGCAGCTGCTGACCCGGTTCTGGTGGGGATCGGTGCTACTGATCAATGTGCCCGTGGTGCTGGTGTTCCTGGTGCTGGCGCCGATCCTGCTCGGTGAGGTGCGCGCGACCGGCCTCAGCCGCATCGACGTGGCGAGTGTGCTCACCTCGGCATCCGGACTTCTGGCTGCCATGTACGCGGTGAAACACGGCGCTGCGCAGGGCATATCCATTTCCTCGGTGACTGTGGGCCTGGTCGGTGTGGCGCTGCTCGCGTGGTTCGGCCGCAGGCAGGGGCGCATCGACAACCCGCTCATCGACTTCACCCTGTTCCGCAACCGGGTCTTCACCATCGCTATCGTCACCGGGTTCCTGCCGCTGGCGGCCTGGTCGGCGACCGCGTATCTGGCGGCGATGTACCTACAATCCGTGCTCGGCAGGTCCATCGCCGACGCCGCGCTGCTCGCGGTCCCCGGCGCGCTCGTGCTCACCGCGGCCGCCGTCGTCACCCCGGCCGTCGTGGCCCGCATCGGCCGGTCGGCAGCGTTGATCACCGCCCACTTCACGATCGCGATCGGACTGTCGTTGCTGTTGCCGACCAGCACCGGCAGCGGGGTCGGCTGGTATATCGCCGCGACGGCGGTTGCCGGCATCGGCTACGGCATCTCGTTCAGCGTGGTCGCCGAGATCGCCGTCGCCGCGGTGCCGGCCGAACGGGCGGGCGCGGCGGCCGCGCTGGCCGAGACCGGCAACGAACTCGGCAACGCGCTCGGTATCGCCCTGTTCGGTTCGCTGGCCGCCGTCTTGTTCCGCGTCCACGGTCCGGACCTAGCCCCGACCCTCGGCGAGACTCTGCACCTGCCCGGCCTCGCCCCCGCCGTGCTCGACGACGCCCGCAGCGCCTTCGTCAGTGGACTGCACGTCGTCGCCGCCACCGCGGCCGTCCTGCACGGGGTCCTCGGCTCGGTGGCCCTCCGCGTTCTCCGTGGCGGGGCGCTCACCGCGGCGGATGCGGCGCCGACCGGATCGGCATCTCGTCGACGACGCCCGGCGGACAGCCGAAGCTGACGGATCTACGCTGTCGTCAGCCGAGGTGGGTCATGCCCGCCGCGACCACCTGGGCGACGTTCAGCAGGTCGTCGGCAGTCGGGACGGGTAGGTCGTCGAGGGCGTGGAGGCGGTCGGTGCTGGCGATCGCGAACATGGCGGACACCCAGGCAGCGGCGCAGGCGTGGAGGGTGCCGGGGCGGACGGGGACGGGGGTGCTGGCTTGCAGGACCCTGGTGGTGACATCGAGGAGCTGATCGCGCAGGGCGCGGAGTTTGCGGCGCACGTCGGGGTGGGTGTCGGCTTCGCGCCACATGATCACCCGCAGGACCGAGGAGTGATGGTCGCGCAGGTTGATCGCGGTGTCGAGATTGATCAGGCTGGCGGCCGGATCGCCGGGGGTCACCACGGCGGCGAGGTCGTCGATCGGGTGTTCGGGGACGCGTTCGCGCATGAGCGCGGACAGGATCGCGTTCTTGGTGGGGAAGTAGTAGAAGACCAGTCCTTTCGGCACATCGGCGGCCGCGGCGACGGCCGCGGTCGGCGTCGCGTCGAATCCCTGTGCGGCGAACAGGGTCTCGGCGGCATCCAGGATGAGTTGCCGGGCGTCGCCATCGCGTTTCGCGTTGCGGCGCCCGACTCGTCGGCCCGGCATCAGTGATGTGGAGCCATGTTGTGCAGGCGCTGGTTCATGGCAGGCAGCGCGGCGACCGCCACCACCGCCGTCACCACTCCGACCACCCATGCGGTCCAGGACGCGCCGCTGAACGCGGTGAAGTCCATGGCCCACGGCGAGATGAACAGCAGCACGCCGAACACGCCCATCGCGTAGTCCGCGACCGTCAGATCGTCCCTGACCATCTGGATCAGACCGGTCGCGGCGATGAGTACGCCGAGCACGATCAGGGTCCAGCGGGCGTTGTCGTTGGTGTCGAGCCACAGGGGCGACAGTGCGGTGAATGCGCCGAGCACAACGGCCAGAAAGTCCTGTGCGCGACTGTTGGTGAACATGGGAAATGCCTCCTCGTTGAGACGAAAATACCTCTGACCTCGGTCTACTCCTGATTGACCGCCCGGTCGACATCGGAAGCGGCACGGTTGTGTTGCGACGTGGGTGTCACAGGTGACCCGGCGCACTGGTACAAACATCTGGGGGCCGTAGTGGTCCGCGACACAGCAGAAACATGGCACGAGCGGTCAGCGACCGCGCATGCCGAGAGGACACAATATGAGCGCGCCCATCGTGATCGTCGGAGCGGGTCTGGCAGGCCTGCGCACGGCCGAGGAACTGCGCCGGGCCGGATACGAGGGCGGTGTGCTGCTGCTCGGCGACGAGACGCGCGCGCCGTACGACCGCCCGCCGCTGTCGAAGCAGTTCGTGCGCGGCGAGACCGACGACACCACCCTTCGCCCGCCGGAGTTCTTCGCGGACAAGAACATCGAGCTGCGCCTCGGTACCGCCGTCACCGGTGTCGACACCGCCGCGCGCGCCGTCACCCTGGCCGACGGCGCCACCATCGCCTACGACCAGCTGATCATCGCGACCGGTCTGCGCCCGCGCAGGCTCCCCGGTCTTCCCCAGGTCGGGGGCGTACATGTGCTGCGTGCCCATGAGGACGCCGAATCCCTGCGCGCCGAACTGGACGGTGCGAACCGGGCATTGATCATCGGCGCCGGTTTCATCGGCTGCGAACTCGCCGCCAGCTTCCGCGCCGCCGGAGTCGAGGTCAGCCTCGTCGAACCCCAGCCGACCCCGCTGGCCTCGGTCCTGGGCGAGCAGATCGGTGGCCTGGTGGCGCGCCTGCATCGCGACGAAGGCGTCGACCTGCGCTGCGGTGTCGGCGTCGACACCCTGCGCGCCGACGATTCCGGCCGGGTGTGTGGCGCGGTCCTCACCGACGGCACCGACCTCGACACCGACCTGGTCGTGGTCGGCGTGGGCTCGGTCCCCGTCACCGACTGGCTGGCCGACTCCGGTATCGAGCTGGCCGACAGGTCCGCGGGCGGTGGCGTGCTCGCCGACGAGGTCGGCCGTACCTCCGCCGACGCCGTCTGGGCGGTCGGTGATGTCGCCGCCTGGCAGCACGACTCCGGCGTCCGCAAGCGGGTCGAACACTGGACGAGCGCGGGTGAGCAGGCGAAATTGCTGGTCACCGCCCTCCTCGGCGGTACTCCGCCCACCATGGCCCGCGTCCCGTACTTCTGGAGCGACCAGTACGACATCAAGATCCAGGCCCTCGGCACCCCCTCGGCCGGCGACGACGTCACCGTGGTCACCGACGACGGCCGCAAGTTCCTCGCCTACTACTCCCGCGACGGCATCCTCACGGCCGTGCTCGGTGCGGGCCTGACCAGCCAGGTGATGAAACTGCGCGCCAAACTGGCCACCCCCACGCCGGTGGCGGACCTCCTCGCCGCCGCAGGCTGAGCCCGCCCGGGCCGGTGCGTATGGTCGCGATCGGCCGGGCTCGCCGCTGTAATACGGTGTAGCGGTGATCGTCGCGCTCATCGATTCCGGCCTCGGCCTGTTGCCTACGGCTTCGTGGTTGCGCAAGCTGCGGCCCGACGTCGACTTGCTGCTGCTGCTCGACCCCGATGGTGCGCCCTGGGGGCCCAAGCCGGAGCAGTGGGTGGTCGAGCGGGTCGTCGGCACGGCACGGCAGGCGATCGAGGCGGGGGCCGAGGTGATCGTGCTGCCGTGCAATACCGCCAGCGTAACCGCGTTGGCGCATGTGCGGGCGGAGGTGGGGGATTCGGTGCCGGTGATCGGCACGGTTCCCGCGATCAAACCTGCTGCCGCACAGTGCAATTCGGTGGCCGTGTGGGCGACGGCGGCGACCACTGCCAGCCGCTACCAGGCCGATCTGATCGCCAGGTTCGGCGGTGACGCGAAGGTCGTCGGAGTCGCCTGCCACGGCCTGGCCGATGCGATCGACCGCGGTGACATCGTGGCGATCCGTGAGTCGATCGCCGACTCGGCCGCGCGCACCCCGGCCGACGTCGAGGGCGTTGTCCTCGGCTGCACCCACTACCCGCTGGTCATCGACGCCATCATCGCCGCACTGCCCGACGGAGTGCGCCTGTTCGACAGCGCCCAAGCTGTCGCCGCCCAGACCGTGCGCAAGATGGACGAACTCGGCCGCCCCACCACCGGCTCCGGCACCGTCACCGTCCGCACGAGCGGTCGGCCGGGCGAGTTGCCCTCCGGTGCGGCGACATTCGAGTCGGGCCGCCTCCTCGGCGCACTACCGGCCTGATCGGACGGCGGGGAGCCTGCTCCGGCATGTCACCGCACCGGTGTTGAATGCGGAGGGAATCCGCCGACCCGGAGGTGCGTGTGTCCGAGCTTCCCACCGCTGCACAGGTGCGTAAGGCCCTCGCCGACCTGGCGAACCCCACTGACGCGCATCACCTGCAACGCTTCTTCAAGACCGGCCCCGGCGAATACGGCGAGGGCGACATCTTTCTCGGCATCCGAGTCCCCGTCACCAGAAAAGTGGCGAAACAGTTCCCCGCACTGCCGCTTTCGCAGATCGACGAACTCCTCGACAGTCCCCTCCACGAGGAACGCCTGGCTGCCCTGTTCATCCTCAACGCCCGCTTCGCGGCGGCATCGAAACCGCGTGCCCTCGACGACACGGCCCGCAAGGAGATGGTCGATCTCTACCTGGCGGCCGTCCGGCGCGGCCGGGTCAACAACTGGGATCTGGTCGACGCCTCCGCCGAGAACATCATCGGCCCCTGGCTACTCGACAAAGACCGCACGCTGCTGTTCGAACTGGCCGAACAGGATTCGCTGTGGGAGCGCCGGGTCGCGCTGTTGTCGACGTTCGCGTTCATCAAGGCGGGCGATCCGAGCACCACCTTGGAGCTCGCCGAAATCCTTCGGACGGACCGCCGAGATCTGATCCAGAAGGCGCTGGGGTGGATGTTGCGCGAAATCGGCAAGCGCGTCGACCAGACCGCACTCACCGATTTCCTGAACCGGAACGCACCCGAGCTGGGCCGCACCGCGTTGAGCTACGCGACCGAACACCTCGACCCCGAGCAACGCGCCGCCTACCGCGCCATGCGTTAGAACTGGATCCGCAGGCGATCGGTCACCGGCCGCGCCTGGCAGCCGAGGATGTACCCGTTCTCGATGTCCTCGGGATCGAGGATCTCCGAATTGGCCATCTCCACTTTGCCTTCCAGCACGGTGCAGGCACACGACCCGCACTCGCCCTCCTGGCAGGAGTAGGGCACGTCGAGGCCCTTGTCGAGCATGATGTCGACCAGCGTCTGCTTGCGGGGCCACGACATCTCGTGCACCTGGCCGTCGAGTTCCACCTCGACCGTCGCCGCGTCGGCCGCTTCGGCCTCGGACACCTCGGCGGGCGCGTGGTCGGCGAACGGATCTCCGGCGAGGGAGTTGAACACCTCGGCGTGGGTGCGGTTGCGCGGGACCTCGAGCGAGGCCAGCGCGTCGTGCACCAGGTCCATGAACGGCTTGGGCCCGCACATGAACGCCTCGTAGGCGGTGTAGGGCCGGACCAGGGTGGCCAGCATGCCGGCGGTCGGCAGACCGAGCAGCGGTTCGAGCCAGTGGATGACGGTGAGTCGCTGGGGATGCTTACCGACGAGATCGCGGAGTTCGTCCGCGAAGATCACCGAGGTCGCGTCGCGATTGGCGTAAACCAGCACGACCTTGCCCGAACCCTGCGACAGCGCCGACTTCAGGATCGACATCACCGGCGTGATTCCGCTGCCCGCGCCGAACAGCAGCATGTCCTCGTCGAGATCCTTGGGCGTGAACACACCTGACGGCGGCAGCACCTCGACCTCGTCGCCCGCGGCGATGTTGTCGCACAGCCAGTTCGAGCCGTATCCGTCCACGGTGCGCTTGACGGTCACCTTCGGCAGGTCATCGGTGAACGGCGAACTGGCCAGCGAATAGCAGCGGGCGACCGAACCGGTCTGCTCGCTCGGGATGCGCAGCGTCAGGAACTGGCCGGGGGAGTAGGCGAAGCGCTCGCGGAGTTCGGCGGGTACCTCGAAGACCACGGAGTGGGTGTCGGCCGTTTCGGCGATCACCGCGGCTACTCGCAGCACCACCGAGCGCGAGCCGTGCGGAACCTCGACTGTGGTCATGTCGTCCTCTCGGGCAAAACTAGAACGTGTTTCAGTTTCATGCTAGGCCGGGACGCGCCTGCAGGGCAAGCTGCGCCTCGAGTCCGGCGACCAGCACCTCCATCCCGAAGTCGTAGGAGTACTTGCCGCGCAGGTCGGACATGTACTTCGTGGCTCGGGCCACTGCCTCGGGCAGCAGCACGTCGGCGGGCGCGGAACGGTCGCGCGGGTTCACTCTGCTGCGGCCGAACAGGTAGGTGTGGATGGTCGCGTAGGCGGCCAGCACGTTGCGGTCGCTGAAGCCCGCGTCGAACAGGATCTCCATCACGGCGTCGATCAGGTCGAGCTGCTTGCCGAGCATCTGCTCGAGCAAGATGTCGCCCAGGCCGGGATGCGTGCGCAGTTTATCGTCTATCTGATCGATCAGATCGCGCAGGCGCACCTGCCACGGACCGGACTCGCGCGGCGGCTTGCGCACCCCGACCAGGGCCGCGCTGGCAACCAGATCGAGTAGCTCGCGCTTGTCGGCCACGTAGTAGTACGGCGCCATCGGTGACACCCCGAGCTCGCGCGAGAGCCGCCGCATCGACAGCTTCTCGACCCCGTCCTCGCGCACCACTTTCAGTGCCGCGTCGACGATCTCTGCCTCCGACAGTGTCGAACCAGCACCCGCCCCGCCATGGTTACGCAAGCCTCTGCCTCACCTCTGCTGCCACCGGGCCATCAGCCCTTTCCCGTCCCTGCCTCCGGAAGTCTAGAGGGGTTCGCAGCCGAGGGGGGCGGGGTGTGCTCAGAGAAAGATTTTCCGATTCCGCCCTTTATGGCAGTCACTGACGTTAAGGTGCGAGGTGACCGGCAACACAATGGAGGTAGTCATGCCTGAGAACACCACGCCTGCGACCGTCGAATCCGACGAGGACCTGGTCACCGAGACGCTGATCGAAGAGGTCAGCATCGACGGCATGTGCGGCGTGTACTGACCATGCTGGACCTCGACACCCGTTGGACGCTGCACCCTCGGGTCTCGTTGCGCCCGGAATCCTTCGGCGCGCTGCTGTACCACTTCGGCACCCGCAAGCTCTCGTTCCTCAAGAGCCGCGATCTCGTCGATGTGGTCCGGTCGCTGCCCGCGCACCCCTCCGTGCGCGACGCACTGCGTGCCAAGGGCATAGACGCCTCCGACGCGCACGTCAAAGCGCTCGCGCAGCTGGCCGACACCGACATGATCGTGGCATCGCCCGGACCGGTCACCGCCGCACCGACAGCCCTGGCGGCGGGTGACGCCACCCAGGGCGGCAGGTTGATCGACCGTTTCGAATCGGGCCTCGCCGCACCGATCTGCCTGACCTGGGAACTCACCTACGCCTGCAACCTGTCGTGCGTGCACTGCCTGTCCTCGTCGGGTCGCCGCGACCCGAACGAACTGAGCACCGAGCAGTGCAAGGCGCTGATCGACGAGTTCGAGCGCATGCAGATCTTCTACGTCAACATCGGCGGCGGTGAACCGACTGTGCGCCCCGACTTCTGGGAACTGGTCGACTACGCCACCGCGCACAATGTGGGGGTCAAGTTCTCCACCAACGGCGTTCGCATCAACGAAGAGGTCGCCGCGCGTTTGGCGGCCAGCGACTACGTCGACGTGCAGATCTCCCTCGACGGCGCCGATGCCGCGGTGAACGACGCCGTGCGCGGTCCCGGCTCCTACGACACCGCGATCAAGGCGCTGTCGAACCTCGCCGCGGCGGGTTTCAAGGACGCCAAGCTCTCGGTGGTCGCCACCCGGCACAACATCTCCCAGCTCGACGAGTTCAAGGCCATCGCCGACAAGTACGGCGCCACCTTGCGACTCACCCGCCTTCGTCCCTCGGGTCGAGGCGCGGACGTGTGGGACGAGCTGCACCCGCTGCCCGAACAGCAGCGCGAGCTCTACGACTGGCTCGTCCGCAACGGCGAGGGCGTTCTCACCGGCGACTCGTTCTTCCACCTGTCCGCATTCGGCTCGGCGCTACCGGGTTTGAACATGTGCGGTGCGGGCCGGGTGGTCTGTCTGGTCGATCCGGTCGGTGATGTCTACGCCTGTCCGTTCGCCATCCATGACCGCTTCAAGGCCGGAAACATCGTCGCCGACGGTGGTTTCGAGGCGGTCTGGACCGATTCGGAACTCTTCGCCGAACTGCGCGAGCCGGTCGACGGTGGCGCGTGCACGAAGTGCTCGCACTACGACTCGTGCCGTGGTGGTTGCATGGCCGCGAAGTTCTTCACCGGCCTGCCCGCCAACGGACCGGACCCGGAATGCGTTCAGGGCTACGGCGAAGCGGCGCTGTCGGCGCCGGGACGCACCATTCCGCGCCCCGCCGTCGACCACTCGCGCCCGGTTCGCAGCCGAACCAGGGTGTCGCTGCCACTGACCGTGAAGCGGCCACCGGCCAAGGCGTGCAACGAGAGTCCGCTCGGCTGAGCCCATCCCGGTTGCCGGAAGTGCGCTGCCGATCTTGTTGACGCGTCCGGCAACCGGTCACAGCCGTATTTCGGACAGACTTTGGTCCTTTTTTGTGGGGTGATGATGTCTGCGGGGCCAACTGCGAATAGCATGCGAGGAATGCGCCATGATCGTCTGCCCGACGGCTTCGGGGTACGGATCGATCCACGGGTACGCGCATTTTCCGGGGGTCGGATCCTGATCGGAGGATCGCCCGCACGGATGCTGCGCTTGGCCCCGGAGGCCGCCGAGTTGATCGGCGACGGATACCTGGAGGTGACCGACACCAAGTCCGCGATCGTCGCGCGCCGACTGCTCGATTCCGGCGTGGCCAACCCGCGCCCGCGGCTCGAACCATCCCTCGACGACGTCACCGTGGTCATCCCGCTCTACAACAACGCCGACGGGCTGTTACGGCTGCTGGCAGTGCTGCGTGGGCACAATGTGATCGTCGTCGACGACGGCTCCGACGAGCCGGTCCGCATCCCACCACGGCCGGGCCGCGGTCAGGTGACGGTGCTGCGGCACGAGAGCCCGCTCGGCCCCGCCGCCGCCCGTAATGCCGGATTGCAGGCGGCGACAACGGGCTTCGTGGCGTTCCTGGACTCCGATGTGGTGCCGCGCAGCGGATGGCTCGAGGTCATGCTCGGACATTTCAGCGATCCGCAGGTCGCGCTGGTCGCGCCGCGCATCGTGGCCCTGGATTCCGAATCCAACGCGCTCGCTCGCTACGAACACACTCGCTCCTCACTCGACCTCGGCCGGCGCGAATCGGCGGTGCACGCTCGCGGCATCGTGTCGTACGTGCCCAGCGCGGCGCTGCTGGCCAGGCGCGCGGCGCTGCTCGGCGAGGGTGGATTCGACGAATCGATGCAGGTGGCCGAAGACGTCGACCTGTGCTGGCGCCTCGAACGCGCGGGCTGGCGGTTGCGCTACGAGCCCGCCGCGCACGTCGCCCACGATCACCGGGTCGCCTTCCGCGCCTGGTTCGGGCGAAAGCTGTTCTACGGCACGGGCGCGGCACCGCTCGGGAAACGGCACTCGGGCTTGGTCTCGCCGCTGTCGGTGCCGACCTGGACCGTGCTGGCCAGTCTGCTGTTCGCGACACTGTCGAAATGGGGTCTGCTCGGCGGACTCGTCACTCTGGCGACGGCCCTGGTCCGCCTGCGCCGGGTCTTCACCGAACTGGACAACCCGACCCGGATCGCGGCGGTCTACCTCGCGCGCGGTTACTTCGCCGGGATGTGGCGACTGGCTTCGGCGATGTGCCGGGACTATTGGCCGGTGACGCTCCTGGCGGTGATCGCGTCGAGCCGGATCCGCAAGATCGCCATCACGATGGCACTCGCCGACGGTCTCGCCGACTGGTTCACCCATCGCGACTCGGGCGGGCTCGACCCGGTCCGCTATGTGGCCTACAAGCGTCTCGACGACGTGGCCTACGGCACGGGCCTGTGGCTCGGCGTCATCCGGGCGCGCAGTTTCGAAGCGCTCAAGCCGAGCGTGCCGCCCCGCTGAAGCCGACTGCGTGACGAGCACTCTCATCGTCGGAGCCGGGTCGGCGGGTTGCGTGCTCGCCGCGCGGCTCAGCGCCGATCCTGCGCGTTCGGTGCGCGTCATCGAAGCCGGACCGGTTTTCCCGGCGCTGGGGGAGCTGCCCGTCGAACTGCTCGACCCAGGTCATCTCCCGGTCGGCCCCGAGTCTCGACTGGTGTGGCGGTATCCGGGAAATCTGGTGCGAGGCAAGCTGATCGGTGGTTCCGGTGCGATCAACGGCAGCTACTTCATCCGCCCACCTGCCGACGACTTCGCCGCCTGGAGCGTGGTGGCGGGCCCGCGCTGGTCGTTCGAATCGGTCCTTCCGGTGTTCTGTGCTCTGGAAGACGATGCGGAATTCGGCGCTGTGCCCGGTCACGGAATCGGCGGCCCGATCCCGATTTCACGAACCAGCGACCCCACCGAGTTCAGCGTCGAATTCGCGCAACAGTGCGTGGCAGCGGGATTCACCGAAATCCCCGATCTCAACGCACCGTCCGCGGATACCGGTGCGGGATTCGGGCGCGTGCCGTTGGCGATATCGCGAGGCCGCCGCGCCGGGCCCGCGATCACCCATCTCTTTCCCGCACTCCACCGAAGCAATCTGATCCTCACCGGCGAAACAATGGTGACCCGGTTATTACTGCGTGGCACCCGGGTAATCGGTGTGGAGTGGGCCCGCGGGCGAGAACGTGGGACGACGTATGCCGACGAGGTGGTGTTGTGCGCGGGTGCGGTGGAGTCGGCCGCGCTGCTGATCAGATCCGGGATCGGCCCCGAACCGCTGCTGCGCTCGCTCGGTGTTCCGGTGCTGCGACCCGCTCCGGTGGGCGCGTGGTGCACCGATCATCCGGAGATCGGCATCGAATTCGCCGGTGCGCAACCCGCGTGGTCGACCGTCGCGCTCGAATACGTCCTCGAAATGGACGACCTGGAACTACGTCCGTACACCGCGATGTTCACGCCGGGTCTTCGCCGGGTGGGGGTCGCCCTGATGCGTCCCGAGTCGACCGGCGAGCTGACCCTGGTTTCGACTGATCCGGCTGTCGCAGCCCGCGTCGACCACCGTTATCTCCGCGCCGAGCGGGACCGAGCCCGGTTGCGCGAGGCAGTGGCACTCACGGCGGATCTCCTGGGTCGGCGAATCGGACCCGTCGACGACTCCTGGCTGCGCGCCAACCTCGGCACGTCTCAACATCTTTCCGGTACCTGTCGCATGGGCCCCGCGGGGGACGAGCGCGCGGTGGTCGACGAACAGGGGCGTGTGCACGGCATCGAGGCACTGACGGTGGCCGATCTGTCGGTCGTCCCGGTCCCGCTGCGGCGCGGTCCACAGGCCACCACAGTGATGCTCGCCGCGTCCATAGCGGACCACATGGTCGTGTGACGAAGTGACGATTGATACCACGATGTGACCTGCGGGACAAACCCTGACTTCTGGCGGTTGGCCTGATATCTGCCCGGTACAGTTTGTAGCGGGAAAGAAAGGCAAATGGTCAGCAATCTTGCAGGTGGGAGGCCCCCACGGCAGGCATCGGAGTCGGGCGCACAGCTCGGTGCTCTGGAAGCCTATGCCGCACAGGCCCATGGATTTCTCAGTGCCGGTGGTGAACAGCTTACCCAGCTGGCCGGTCTTCTACGTCCGCTCGTTCTCGAATCATGGCTGCGCAGTGTGCGCGGCGGTGTCGACCCGACGGACGTCCTCGACGGTCGCGGGCTGCGCGGCGCCGATCTGGAGCGTTATCGCGACGCCCACCCTATCGCCGCTCTCATGCCGCTGATCGACAAACTGCTGGTCCAGGACGCGTCGCACGCAGGATTGATCGTGACCGTGGCCGACCAGTTCGGTCGGGTGCTGTCGGTGCACGGTCATCCGGAGCAGGTCGCCGCCGCCGCCGAGATCGGCGTGCGCGAGGGCGACGATCTCAGCGAGCGCCGGATCGGCACCAATGCCGTCGGCCTCGTCGTGCGCACCGGCCGCGCCACCTGGATCCACGGACCCGAACATTTCCTGCATCGCATGCACCAGATCACCGGCGCCGCGGCGCCCGTGCACGAGCCGGACGGCCGACTGATCGGCGTTCTGATGATTGCCGGCGGGATGCGGGTGGCCAAGCCCGAAATTCTCGCGTTGGTCAAAGCCGCCGCGACCGCGGCCGAGATGGATCTGGTGCTGCGAGCCATGCGCGCGAGCCACGGGATCAAGGCGCCGGCTGCGGCGAACCGCGACGGCACCGGACAGGCCAGGCTCGGCCTGGACGTCTTGGGTCTGGGTCAACCTCAGTTGAGCATCGCGGGGGAGCGGGTGCCGCTCTCGCAGCGCCACGCCGAGATCCTGCTCTTGCTCACCGAACATCCCGAAGGTCTCGGCGCCGATCACCTGGCGCTGCTGCTGGACGACACCGATCTGGACAACGGCACGATCCGCGCGGCGATGTCGCGGCTGCGGTCGGTGATCGGCGCCTCGGTGGTCGGTTCGCGCCCATACCGTCTGCGCGTGCATGTCGCAACCGATGTGGAGGAGCTCCGGGCCGCACTCGACTCCGGTGATACCGCATCCGCATTGAACTTGTACGCGGGTCCGGTGCTGCCGCGCTCCTCGGCTCCCGGCATTTGCGATATCCGCGACGAGCTGCGAGTCCGGTTGCGGACCGCCGTGCTCGCCGCCCCCGACGCCGCCGTACTGCGCCGATGGACCTCGTGTCCGGAAGGCCGCGACGATGCTGCCGCGTGGGCCGCCTACCGGTCGACCGTCGATCGCGATTCGCCGCTGTATGCGCAGATAGAAGCCAAGATCCGGGTACTCGACCGGCGCATCGGCGCCGATGCAACGCAGATGCAACGTTTCGGCTCATAGTGTCCCGGTCTGAAGGTGTGGTGGCTCACATATGGATGGCCGATGTGTTGGAGCCCACACTCATGCCCTGGTCGTGGGTACCCGCCGGTACGGACTGGACGTCTGACCGATTTTTTTAGCGGAAAAAGTTTCTTTTTATTAACTGAGGGCCTACTGTCGGCACTGCATGGACAGGCGCCCATGTGATGTAACTGACAAAGCCGTTGGAGGAACGATCAACAGCTAGGCACCCGCGACGGACCCAGCGTCCGTTGCCTCGGCGACCCCTCGGTCGTCGATCTCGTCCACATGATCTGTCGGGGATCTTGCGCGAGTGTGGCGGCACGCCCACCGCGTTCATATCGAATCTTTCGCTGCGCGAGGTGTATTCGTGCTGCCCGAAAACATTCGATCTGCTGTTCTTTCGCGATACGAGGAGGCTCTGGTGCACGGTACGGAGTTGGGTGGGTTCAGTGCGCGACCACAGGAAGCGCGGGTCGTCGGTCTGCCGTTTCCGCTGACCCCGGCCCAGCTGGGTGTCTGGTACGCACAGCTGCTCGACCCCGATGTCCCGATCACCATCGCCCAGTACGTCGATATCGACGGCGAGCTCGATGCCGCTGTGCTGCAGCAGGTTACGGCCGAGGCCGCGCACGCCTACGGTTCACCGCTGGTGCGCATCGGCGAGTTCGACGGTGTCCCGCACCAGTACGTCGACCACACCATCGCGGTCGAGCAGGAGCTGCCGCTGATCGACCTGCGCCACCACGACGACCCCGTGGCCGCCGCGCACGAATGGATGCGCGCGGAATTCGGCGCCCCCATCGACCTGCTCACCGACCGGCTGGTGGCGGGCGCGGTGCTGCGCGTCGGCGAGACCCGCTGGTTCTGGTACCTGCGCGGCCACCACATCGTGCTCGACGGGTACGGCGCGTTCACCAACTCTCAGCGCATCGCCGAGCTGTACACCGCGCGGATGCTCGACACCCCGGCGCGCGAGGTGGTGCCGGGTGAGCTGTCGGCGCTGGTCGAGGGCGAACAGCGCTACCGCGAGAGCACCCGTTTCGTCGGCGATCGTGAGCACTGGGCTCAGCGGATCGCGGGCCTGGACAGCCCCACCGCGCTCGACGGCCGCACCGCGCCGCGTTCGGCGATCAACCTGGTGACCGGCGGGCGCCTGTCGGAAAAGCTGGTCGACCGCCTGGAAACCATTGCCGCCAGCGATGATTCGACCATCTCCGCGGTACTGCTGGCCGCCTTCGCCGCCTACCTGGGCCGCCTCACCGACCGGCCGGACGCGGTACTGAGCCTGCCCGTCACCGCTCGCACCACCGCGGTCATGCGCCGCTCGGCGGGGATGCTGTCCAACATCGTGCCGCTGCGACTGCCCACGGGTGCGGCGGGCTCACCCGCCACCTGGGGTGAACTGCTGCGCGCGGCCCGGGTCGAGGTGGCGGGTGCGCTGCGTCATCAGCGCTACCGGGCCGAGGACATCCGCCGCGACGCCGAGGACGACGGCCGCCCCGCCCGGCGCGCGTTGTTCGGCCCACTCGCCAACTTCATGCTCTTCCGCAGTGACCTCACCCTCGGCACCACCACCGGCCGCTACCGGGTGCTGTCCACCGGCCCGATCGAAGACTTGAGTCTCAACGTCTACTACGGCGACCGCGACCGGGTGCACGTCGATTTCGAGGCCAACCCGCATCTCTACGACGCCGACACCCTGGCCAGGCACCACGCCCGCTTCCTCGGCTTCCTCGAGCGGCTGGCCGCTACCGACCTCGACACCGCGCTCGGCGCGATCGAGGTCGCGACCGAGCTGGAGCTGCAGGTCAGCACCCGGATCTGGAACTCCACCCGATTCGACATCGACGCCGCGCTGGCCGAGCGTTCGGTGCCGGTCGCGACTCTGCCCGCCGTGTTCGAGGCCCAGGTCGCGCGCACCCCCGATGACGTGGCCGTGCGGATGGCGACGTCCTCGCACGCAGACGCTGGTCGGGACAACGCCGTCGTGTCTTCGGCGGACGCGACCCTCACCTATCGCGAGCTGGCGCAGCGGGCCAACCGGCTGGCCCGGCGGCTGCGCGCGGACGGCATCGGGCCGGAATCGCTGGTGGCGCTGAGTATTCGGCGCTCGCCCGAACTGGTGGTGGCGATGTACGCGGTGCTCGCCGCCGGCGCGGCCTACGTGCCGATCGACCCGGATCATCCGGCTGAGCGCATCGCCCACATCCTCGCCACCGCCGCACCGGCGGCCGTGCTCACGACCACCCGCGATAGTGCACCTGTCGACGGACGGCCGGTGCTGGCCGTCGACGCCCTCGATCTGAGCGACTACGACGACGCCCCGCTGACCGATGCCGACCGCACCGCGCCGCTGCGCCCCGGCCATCCCGCCTACGTCATCTTCACCTCCGGCTCCACCGGTCTGCCCAAGGGCGTCGCGGTCGAGCACGCCGCGATCGTGAACCGCCTCGTCTGGATGCAACACACCTACCGCCTGCACGGGGTCGACGTGGTGTTGCAGAAGACGCCGATGACCTTCGACGTCTCGGTGTGGGAGTTCTTCTGGCCCTTGCAGATCGGTGCGACGCTGCTGCTCGCCGAGCCGGACGGCCACCGTGACCCCGGCTATCTGCGCCGCGTGATCAGCGAATACGGCGTCACTGTCGCACATTTCGTGCCCTCGATGCTCGAAGTGTTCCTGGCCCAACAGGAAATCGCCGAGCGCACCTCGCTGCGGCTGGTCTTCGCCTCCGGCGAGGCATTGCCCGCCGCGCCTGCCCAGCGGCTGCGGCTGCTGACGGGCGCTCGCCTGCACAATCTCTACGGCCCGACCGAGGCCGCCGTCGACGTCACCTTCCACGAGGTGAACGACAGCGACCGGGTCACGGTGCCGATCGGCGCGCCGGTGTTCAACACCCGGCTCCATGTTCTCGACTCACGGCTGCGGCCCGTTCCGGTCGGGGCTCCGGGTGAGCTGTATCTGTCGGGGGTACAGCTCGCCCGGGGTTATGTCGGACGTCCCGAGCTCACCGCCGGACGTTTCGTCGCCGCGCCCGCGGTGGTCGCCGCCGACTCCGGGCGTGTGCTGCCCGACGGTGGTTCCGGCAGCACTGCCACCCATCCACTGCCGGGTGAGCGGATGTACCGCACCGGTGACCTGGTCCGCTGGACCACCAACGGCGAGCTGGAATACCTGGGGCGCACCGACTTCCAGGTGAAGCTGCGCGGGCTGCGCATCGAGCTCGGCGAGATCGAGTCCGTGTTGGAGAGCGTGGACGCCGCGGCGCGCGCGGTAGTGCTGGTCCGGGACGACGCGGGCGTCGGCGAGCAGTTGGTCGCCTATGTCGTGGAAGCCGAGCCGGGCTCGGTGTCGATCGACGATCTGCGCGAGACCGCACTGCGCGCGCTGCCCGCCTACATGGTGCCCGCGGCGTTCGTGCTGCTCGAGGCCCTTCCGGTGAACGCGTCGGGCAAACTGGACCGCAAGGCCCTGCCCGCTCCCATCCGCGCGGTCGTCACCTACGCCGAACCGGTCGGCCCGGTGGAGCAGACGGTGGCCAGGGTGTTCGGCGAGGTCCTCGGCCTCGACCGCATCGGCCGCGACGACGACTTCTTCGCCCTCGGCGGCAACAGCCTGGTCGCCACCCAGGTCGCGGCCCGCCTCGGCGCCGACCTCGGCTGCCGCCTCGGCGTACGCGATCTGTTCGGCGCGACCACCGTGGCCCGCCTCGCCGCCGCCATCGCCGATCGCGACGACACCGGCGTCTCGGCCCAGCTCCCGGTGCTCACCGCGGGCCCCCGCCCGGCGCTGATCCCGCTGTCGCCCGCACAGCAACGGATCTGGTTCCTCAACCGCTTCGATCCCTCGGCGCCCGGCTACAACATGCCGTTCGTCATCCGCCTGCGCGGCACCGCCGATCTCCCCGCCCTGGTCGCGGCCCTGCACGCGGTGGTCGACCGCCACGAGGCGCTGCGGACCGTGTTCCCCGCGGTCGGCACTCCCGGTGGTGAGGTGGCCGAGCAGGTCGTCCGCGATGCCGGGCTGGTCCGTCTCGGCGACCCCGTCGAAGTGCAGGCCGCCGACCTCGACGCGGAGCTCACCCGCTTCGCGCGTACCGGGTTCGACCTCGAACGTGAAGCACCGGTGCGTGCGGGCATCTTCGTTGTTCCGGCCCCCGACACAACTGTGGACAACTCGGCACCACGGCCACCGAGCGTCGCGGCGCAGGAGTGTGTCCTCGCTGTCGTGCTGCATCATATTGCGGCAGACGGTGTTTCGCTGCAGGTGCTCGTCCGCGATGTGCTCACCGCGTACCGCGCCGCCACCGACGGCGTCGCGCCCGGCTGGTCGCCGCTGAGTGTGCAGTACGCCGACTACGCCCTCTGGCAGCGCGAGCTCCTCGGTGCCGAAACCGACCCGCAGTCGCTGGCCTCCCGCGAAATCGCTTTCTGGGAGCGGACTCTGGCTGGTCTGCCCGACCAGCTCGAGCTGCCCTCGCGTCGCCGGCGGCCGATCGAGCCGAGCATGCGCGGCGCCCGCACCGCCTTCACCATCGACGCCGATCTGCACCGTCAGCTCGCCGGGCTGGCCCAGCGGGCAGGCGCCTCGCTGTTCATGGTTGTGCACACCGCGCTGTCGGTGCTCCTCGCCCGCCTGTCCGGCACCACCGACATCGCCATCGGCACCGGCGTCGCGGGCCGCGGCGACCGGGCCATCGACGACCTGATCGGCATGTTCGTCAACACCCTGGTGTTGCGCACCGAGGTCGACCCCGCCGCGAGCTTCGTCGCCGCGCTCGAGCACACCCGCGAAACCGACCTGGCCGCCTTCGCGCATGCCACCGTTCCCTTCGATCGCCTGGTCGACGTGGTCAACCCGGCCCGCTCGCAGTCCCGGCACCCGCTGTTCCAGGTGGCGCTGAACTTCCAGGCCGTCCTCGACACCACCTTCGACCTGGCGGGCTCGCCGGTGACGGTGCGCGAGATCGAGCTCGACATCACCAAGTTCGACCTACAGCTCACCCTCGCCGAACGACGCGGTGCCGCAGGCGAACCCGCGGGCATCGACGCCGTCACCCTGTACGCCGCCGACCTGTTCGACGCGTCCGAGATGCACACCTTCGGTGTGCGTTTCGTGCGGCTACTCGCCGCGGCCGTCGCCGCGCCGGACACCGCGGTCGGCGACCTACCGCTGCTGTCGGCGCCCGAACACTCCCAGCTCACCGGCATGCGCGGCGCACCGGTCACCGCCACCGGTCTGCTACCCGACCTCCTGGCCGGCGCGGTCGCCGCCGACCCGGATCGCGATGCCGTCACCGACGGCGACCGCACCCTCACCTACCGCGAACTCGACCGGGCGTCGTCACGCCTGGCCAGGGTCCTCATCGACAGCGGCGCCGGCCCCGACGACGTGATCGCCGTCGGCATCCCCCGCTCTATCGAGTCGGTTCTCGCGGTGTGGGCGATCGCCAAGTCCGGTGCCGCCTGGTTGCCCGTCGACCCGAGCTACCCGCTCGATCGGATCACCCATATGGTGACCGATTCCGGGGCCCGACTAGGTCTTACAGTGTCCGAGTCGCTGTCCGCGCTGCCCGGCCCGCTCGATTGGCTGGTCCTCGACGAGCTGAAGCTGATGGCCGAATGCGCCGGGCGTTCCAGCGATCCCGTCACCGACTTCGACCGCGTGCGACCCCTGCGCGCCCAGCACCTCGCCTACGTCATCTACACCTCCGGCTCGACCGGCCTGCCCAAGGGCGTGCTCGTCACCCAGGCGGGTATCGCCGGTTTCGCCGCCGAGGAAACCGCGCGCATGTTCGGCACCGCCGACGCCCGCGTCCTCCAGGTCGGCTCCCCGTCCTTCGACATCTCGGTGATGGAATTGCTGCTCGCGGTGAATTCCGCCGCGACGCTGGTGATCGCCCCGCCCGGGCGGCACGTGGGAGCTGAACTGGCCCAACTGCTTTCGGAACAGCGCGTCACGCACGCCCTGATGACCCCGTCCGGTCTGTCCGTGCTCGACCCCACCCCGCTCGACGCCCTTCGCATGGTGATGGTCGGCGGCGAAGCCTGCCCGCCCGACCTGATCGCCCGCTGGACAACCGGACCCGTTCCCCGCGCGTTCGTGAACGCCTACGGCCCCTCCGAGACCACGGTCGCCACCAACATCAGCGCCCCGCTCACCGCCGATTCCCCGCTGACCCTCGGCACGCCGCTGCGCGGCATCACCCAGTGGGTCCTCGACTCCCGGCTGCGGCCGGTCCCTGTCGGCGTCGCGGGCGAGCTGTACGTCGCGGGTGCCCAGCTCGCGCGCGGCTATCGCTCCCGCGCCGCACTCACCGCGACCCGCTTCGTCGCCTGCCCGTGGGCGTCGTCGGAGCGCATGTACCGCACCGGAGACCTGGTCCGCTGGACTCCGGAGGGCACCCTCGACTACCTGGGCCGCAACGACGACCAGGTCAAACTCCGGGGTTTCCGCATCGAACTCGGGGAAGTCGAATCCGCCCTGCTCGCCCAGCCCTCGGTTCGTCAGGCCGCGGTGCTGGTGCGCGCCGACCCGCACCGAGGCGATCAGCTCATCGCCTATATCGTGCCCGCTGTCGAGACCGACGAGCTGATCGATGCGCTCGCCGCCGCCCTGCGCGGCACCCTCGCCGCGCATATGGTGCCGTCCGCGTTCGTGGTGATCGATGCCCTGCCGCTCACCCCCAACGGCAAGCTCGACCGCAAGGCCCTGCCGGAGCCGGTGTTCGCCGCGCGTTCGTTCCGCGCGCCCGCCGCAGGCACCGAGTCCGTGGTGGCCCAGGTCTTCGCCGAGGTGCTCGGTGCCGCGCCGATCGGCGCCGACGACGACTTCTTCGCCCTCGGCGGCAACTCGCTCGTCGCCACCCAGGTGGTGTCGCGTCTGGGCACCGCGCTCGGCCGCACGGTCTCGCTGAAGTCGCTGTTCGAGGCGCCGACCGTCACCGCGCTCGCCGCCCTGCTCGGCACCGCGGACGCGGTCGCGCCGAGGCCCGCGCTGGTGGCAGGCGAACGGCCGCACCGGATTCCGCTGTCCTACGCACAGCAGCGCATGTGGTTCCTGAGCCAGTTCGACGCCGAATCGGTCGCCGACAATATCGCCGCCGCCATCCGCCTCACCGGCGTCATCGACTACGCCGCGATGAACGCGGCCGTCGCCGCGGTCTTCGCCAGACACGAGGCGCTGCGGACCCGCTACCCCGCCGTCGACGGTATCCCGTTCCAGCAGGTGCTCGACGCCGACCAGCTGACGATCACCCTCGAACCGCGCGCGATCGCCCCGGTCGACCTCGGCAACCGGATCCGCGCGCTGGCCGCCGTCCCGTTCGCGGTGGACTCCGAACCCCCGGTCCGCCTGCACCTGCTGCACACCGGCACCGACGAGCACGTCCTCGTCCTCGTGCTGCACCACATCGCCGCCGACGGCTGGTCGGTCGCGCCGCTGACCCGCGATGTGATGGTCGCCTACGCCGCCCACCTGGCCGCCGCAGCACCCCAGTGGACGCCGCTGCCGGTGCAGTACGCCGACTTCGCCCTCTGGCAGCGCGATGCGCTCGGCGCCGAGGACGACGCCGAATCCGCACTGTCACAACAGCTCACGTTCTGGACGACGGAACTGGCCGACCTGCCCGACCTGCTCTCGCTGCCGAGTGATCGACCGCGCCCGGCCGTGGCCTCGGGACGCGGTGCGCGCCAGGCGTTCACGGTGCCCGCCGAGATCATCGACCGACTGCGCGGCATCGGTGCGCGAGCCAATGCCTCGCTGTTCATGGTGCTGCACACCGCCTTCGCCACCACCCTCGCCGAACTGTCGGGTCAGCAGGACATCTCGATCGGCACCCCGGTCGCCGGTCGCGGTGACCAGGCGCTCGACGACCTGGTCGGCATGTTCGTCAACACGCTCGTGCTGCGCACCCGGATCCGCCCCGACGCCACCTTCGCCGAACTGCTCGGCACCGTCCGCGACAGCGACCTGCGCGCCCTCGCCAACGCCGACGTCACCTTCGACCGGCTCGTGGAGATGCTCAACCCCGAGCGATCGACCGCCCGGCACCCGCTGTTCCAGGTGATGCTCGACTTCCAGAACAACTCCCGAACCGAACTCGAACTCGCGGGCCTGACCGCCACGGAGCTCGAGATCGATACCCACACAGCCAAATTCGACCTGCACCTCACGCTGCGCGAGACCACCGACGGCCTGCTCGCCCGCTTCGAGTACGCGACCGACCTCTTCGACGCGCAGACCATCACAGATTTCGGCACCCGCTTCCTGCGGACGCTGGATACGGTGACCGCCGATCCCGACGTGGTGATCGGCGACATCGACCTCCTCGACGCCGACGAGCGTATTCGCGTGCTCGGCGCCTGGAACGCCACCGAGTACCCGGTCGACGAACGCATGACGCTGGCCTCGCTGTTCGCGGCGCAGGCCGAGCGCACCCCGAACGCGACAGCGGTGACCCTCGAGGGCGAGTCGCTGAGCTATTCCGGGTTCGCGGATGCGGTGAATCGCCTCGCCCGCCTGCTGATCTCGATCGGCGTGCGCCCCGACCGCACCGTGGCAATCGGCATGCGCCGTTCGATCGACTCGGTCGTCGCCATGTACGCCGTCATCGCCGCCGGTGGCGCCTACGTGCCCCTCGACCCGGATCACCCCGCCGAGCGCATCGCCCAGGTGATCGCCGACGCCGACCCGATCTGCGTACTGACCCGCCGCAGCGACGACCTCGACCTCACCGGGGTGGAGGGGGCGGGAGAGCACCGCGCGGTCCTCGATCTCGAGCAGGTCGACACCACCGACTACTCGGCCGAGCCGATCACCGACGCCGACCGCCTGGCCACGCTCACCCGGGACAACGCCGCCTATCTGATCTTCACCTCGGGCTCCACCGGCACGCCCAAGGGCGTCGTCGTCTCCCATGCTGCGATCGTCAACCGTCTGGTGTGGATGCAGGACGCCTACCGGCTCACCCCCGACGACGCCGTGCTGCAGAAGACCCCGGCCACCTTCGACGTCTCGGTCTGGGAGTTCTTCTGGCCCTTGCAGATCGGCGCCCGGCTCGTGCTCGCCCGCCCGGACGGTCACCGCGACCCCGCCTATCTGATCCGGCTGATCACCGACGAGCGGATCACCGTCGCCCACTTCGTCCCGTCGATGCTGTCGGTCTTCGTCGCGGTGCTCGACAGTGCGCACGCCGACGAGGCGACCACGCGGACCGCCGGGGACTGCGCATCGCTGCGTCTGGTGTTCGCCTCCGGCGAGGCGCTGGCGCCCACGCCCGCCCAGCTGCTGCGCGGGCTCACGGGGACGGCTGTGCACAACCTGTACGGCCCCACCGAGGCCGCAGTGGACGTGACCTTCCACGAGGTGATCGACGCCGATACCGTCACCGTGCCGATCGGTGCGCCGGTGCACAACACCCAGGTCTACGTCCTCGACGGCCGCCTGCGCCCGGTCCCCGTCGGCGTGCCCGGCGAGCTGTACCTGGCGGGCGCCCAGCTCGCTCGCGGCTACGCGGGCCGCGCCGACCTCACCGCCGGCCGCTTCGTCGCCAACCCGTTCACCACCGCCGAGCGCATGTATCGCACCGGTGACCTCGTCACCTGGACGTCGGCCGGCGAGCTGGAGTATCTGGGCCGCACCGACTTCCAAGTGAAGCTGCGTGGTCTGCGCATCGAACTCGGCGAGATCGAAGCCGTGCTCTCCGGGGTTCCCGAGATCACCCAGGCCGCGGTGATCGTGCGCGACGAGACTCTGGTCGCGTATCTCGTTGCCGCACAGCATGTCGACGTGGATGCGGTGAAGTCCACGCTCAGCCGCACCCTGCCCGCCTACATGGTCCCCGCGGCCTTCGTCGTTCTCGACGAGTTCCCGCTCAACTCGTCGGGCAAGCTCGATCGAAAGGCGCTGCCCGCACCGAGTTTCGAGGCGGCCGTCTTCCGGGCGCCGTCCACCGAGGTCGCGCGTATCGTCGCGGCCACCTTCGCCACGGTGCTCGGCTTCCCCGCCGACCGCGAAGTCGGTCTCGACGACGACTTCTTCGCCCTCGGCGGCAACTCCCTCAACGCCACCCAGGTCGCGGCCCGCCTCGGCGCCGCCCTCGACACCCAGATCCCGGTCCGGCTGCTGTTCGACGCACCGACGGTGGCCGATCTGGCCGACCGGTGCACGGTCCTGCGCGGCACCGGCGGGCGGCTCGAACTCACCACTCGGGAACGGCCCCGGCGGATTCCGCTGTCCGCGGCGCAGCGCCGGATGTGGTTTCTCAACCGCTACCTCGCCGACGTCGACGGCATCGGCGACGCTGTCGACAACATCCCCGTCGCGCTGCGGCTCACCGGCGACCTCGACCTCGCTGCCCTCGAAGCGGCTCTCGCCGATGTGGTCGCCCGGCACGAAACCTTGCGAACCAGCTACCCGGAGGGGCCGGAGGGCGCCGAACAGGTGATCTCGGACGCCACCGCAATCACTCTGCGGCCCGAGGCGATCACCGAGACGGAGCTGCCCGAACGCCTGCTGTCGTGCGCCGCGGTCCGATTCGACCTCACCGCCGAGATCCCGCTGCGCGCGGCCTTGTTCGCGCTGAACACCGACCACGTGCTGGTCCTGGTGGTCCACCACATCGCCGCCGACGGTTTCTCGCTCGGCCCGCTGGCCGCGGATCTGATGGCCGCCTACGCCGCGCGCCGCGCGGGCGCCACCCCCACCTGGACGCCGCTGCCCGTCCAGTACGCCGACTACGCCCTCTGGCAGCACGAAAACCTGGGCGAGACAGCCGATCCCGCGTCGCTCGCGCACACCCAACTGGCGTTCTGGCGCCATGGTCTCGCCGGTCTCCCCGAGCAGCTCGACCTGCCCACCGACCGCCCCCGCCCGGCCGAGTCCACCTTCCGTGGCGCCGTCCACCGCTTCCAGATCGACTCCGATCTGCACAGTGAACTGCGCGAACTCGCGCGCAAGCACGAGGCCACCCTGTTCAGCACGGTGCACGCCGCGCTCGCGGTCCTGCTGGCCCGCCTGTCCGGGGGCAGCGACATCGCCATCGGCACACCGGTCGCGGGCCGCGGCGAGGCCGCCCTCGACGGGCTGATCGGCATGTTCGTCAACACCCTGGTACTGCGCACCCAGATCGACCCGCGCGCCGAATTCGAAACGACCCTCGACGCCGTCCGGGCCGGCGACCTCGACGCCCTCTCGCACGCCGACGTCCCGTTCGAGCAGGTCGTCGATGCCATCGACCCGGCGCGAGCCCGCAACCGGCACCCGCTGTTCCAGGTGGCGCTGGCGCTACAGAACTTCACCGTCCCCGCGCTGGAAGCCGCGGACCTGCGCGTGGAACCCCTCGATTTCGACGCCGCCGTGGCGAAGTTCGACCTGCAGTTCACCCTCGGCGAATCCGACGACATCGACGGCCGCGCGAACGGCATGTCCATCGAGATCGCCTACGCCACCGATCTGTTCGACAAGGGCAGCGTCGCCGTGCTGGCCCGGCGCTTCACTCAGGTGCTGGCCGCCGTCGTCGCCGACCCGACTGTCGTGGTGGGCGACATCCAGTTGCTCAGCGCCGAAGAACAGCAGCGCACCCTGCACGATTGGTCGTCCACCGGCGAATCGGTGGCCGCCGCCGACACCATGGTGGGCCGGTTCGCCCGCGTCGCCGCCCTCGACCCCACCGCCATCGCCGTGAAAGCGGGCGAGCGCGCGCTGACCTACGGCGAGCTCGACGCCTGGTCCAACCGTCTCGCCCGCCGACTCGTCGCCGCGGGCGTCGGCCCGGAATCGCTGGTAGCGGTGACCCTGCCGCGGTCGGTGGAGCTGCCGGTCGCTCTGCTCGCCGTGCTGAAGGCAGGCGGGGGCTACCTGCCGATCGACCCCAACTACCCCGCCGATCGCATCGAATACGTCCTCGACGATGCCCGCCCGCAGTGTGCGATCACCAACGACGACACCGGCCTGGCGCACGACTGGTTCGGTGGTCCGGTCATCGATCCCGGCGCGGACAACCTGTCCGACTTCGGCACCGACGCCCTGACCGACGCGGACCGGCGTAGCCCGCTGGCTCCCGCCAACGCCGCCTACGTCATCTACACCTCCGGCTCGACCGGCCGCCCCAAGGGCGTCGTCGTCCCGCACACGAATGTCATCGCGCTGCTGGACAACACCGCGCAGCGCTTCGGCTTCGGACCGTCCGACGTGTGGACGATGTTCCACTCCTACGCCTTCGACTTCTCGGTGTGGGAACTGTGGGGCGCGCTGCTCCACGGTGGCTCGATCGTTCTCGTCGACTACTTCACCTCCCGTTCGCCCGAACAGTTCCGCGAACTGCTCCGTACCGAACGCGTCACCGTTCTCAACCAGACGCCGTCCGCGTTCTACCAGCTCATCGCCGCCGACCTGGCCGCGCCCGCACCCACCGAATACGCCCTGCGCACAGTGATCTTCGGTGGCGAGGCGCTCGAACCGCAACGCCTCGCCGGCTGGTTCGCCCGCTACCCGGACTCGCCCCGCATGGTGAACATGTACGGCATCACCGAGACCACCGTCCACGCCTCCTACCGGGAGATCACCCCGCACACCGGCTCGGCCAGTGTGATCGGCGGTGCGCTCGCGGGACTCACAGTGCGCGTGCTGGATTCGCGCCTGCGTCCCGTCCCGCTCGGCGTTCCCGGCGAAATCTACGTCTCCGGACCGCAATTGGCGCGCGGCTACCTGGGTCGACCCGACCTGACCGCGAGCCGCTTCGTCGCCGACCCCTACGGTCCTGCCGGATCCGTCGCCTACCGGTCCGGTGACCTCGCCCGCTGGACGGTCGTGGCCGACGACGCCACGGGGGCGCTCGCGTCGTCGCGCGCCACGCACGTCGACCTCGAATACCTCGGCCGCGCCGACCAGCAGGTCAACCTCCGTGGCTTCCGCGTCGAGCTCGGCGAGATCGAAGCGGCGCTGCTGCACAGCTCGATCGCGCCTCGCGAAGTCGCCGTGCTGGTGCGGACCGACCTCGTCGACGAGCCGCGCATCGTGGCCTACGTGGTCGGGGAGTCCGACCACCTCGACACCGCCGCCCTGCGCAAGGAGCTGGCGCGCACCCTGCCCGAGCACATGCTCCCGGCAGCCGTCGTGCCGGTCGCGCGCATTCCGCTCACGGTCAACGGCAAGCTCGATCGCGCGGCCCTGCCCGCCCCCGTCTTCGAGACCACCACCTACCGCAGGCCGACCACTGTCACCGAGCAGATCATCGCCGCCGTGTACACCGAGGTGCTCGGCCGTGCCGACGATCAGCCGATCGGCGCCGACGACGACTTCTTCGCCCTCGGCGGCAGCTCGCTGCTGGCAGCAAAGGCCGTGGCCCGTATCGGCGCCGCGCTCGACCGGCGCGTGGGTGTCCGGCTGCTGTTCGAGGCGCCGAGCGTCGCCGAACTGGCCGCCGCGATCGACGCCCAGTCGAAGGTCGATCGCCCCGCGCTGGTCGGCCGGGCTCGCCCCGAGTTGCTCCCGCTGTCCCCGGCCCAGCAGCGGATGTGGTTCCTCAACCGCTTCGACCGCGCCTCGGTGGCCTACAACATCCCGTTCGCGCTGCGCCTGAGTGGGGCGCTCGACGTCACCGCGCTGCGCGCCGCGATGGCCGACGTGGTCGCCCGCCACGAATCGCTGCGCACCGTGTACCCGGAGGTCGACGGCACACCCGCGCAGTCGATCGTCGCTGCCGCCGAAGCGATGCCGACGCTGGCTCCACCGGTGAACACCGAAGCGGCCGTGGGCGACACGCTCACGCCGGTGGCGACCAGCGAGGCAGCGCTTCCCGCCGCGATTCGCGAACTGGCCGAGACCACCTTCGACGTCACCACCGAGATCCCGGTGCGCATGCGGCTGTTCCGGGTGGACGACACCGAATTCGTGCTGGCCGGCGTCCTGCACCACATCGCCGCCGACGGCTCCTCCATCGCCCCGTTCGTCGCCGACCTCATGCGGGCCTATACCGCCCGGCTCGCCGACACCGCCCCCGGCTGGGCGCCGCCCGCCGTGCAATTCGCCGATTACGCGCTGTGGCAGCGTGACCTGCTCGGCGACGAAGCCGACCCGGAATCCCTCGCCGCCCAGCAGGTCGGCTACTGGCAGACCCAGCTGGCCGGACTTCCCGACCAGCTGGCCCTGCCGACCGACCGTCCCCGCCCCGCCCGCCAGACCCTGCGCGGCGACAAGGTGAGTTTCACCGTCGACGCCGACCTGCACGCCGCGCTGTCCGCGCTCGGGCGCGACAACGGCGCCACCCTGTTCATGGTGGTGCACGCGGCGTTCGCGGCCCTGTTGGCCCGCATCTCCGGTACCGCCGACATCGCCGTCGGCACCCCGAACGCGGGCCGTGGCGAAGCCGAGCTCGACGAGGTCATCGGCATGTTCGTCAACACCCTGGTCTTGCGGACCCAGGTCGTGAGCGACGCCCCGTTCACCGAACTGCTCGCCACCGCGCGGGCCGCCGACATCGCCGCGTTCTCGCACGCCGATGTGCCGTTCGAGCGGTTGGTCGAGGTGCTCAACCCCGCCCGCTCCACCGCGCGACACCCGCTGTTCCAGGTCGGCTACTCGTTCCAGAACCACGACCGCGCTCAGCTCGAACTTCCCGGCCTGTCCGTCTCCGCTGTCGAATTCGATGCCGGTGTCGCGCAGTTCGACCTGCATCTGTTCGCCCTGGACAACTACACCGCGGACGGCACCCCGGCGGGAATCGAGATGGCCCTCGGCTACGCCACCGAGCTGTTCGACGCCGCAACAGCCGAACGCTTCGCCGGTCAGCTGTGCCGGATCCTCGCATCCGTCAGCGGCGCGGCGGAGACCGCCATCGGTGACCTCGACATGCTCGGTGCCGACCGCGAGCTGCTGCTCGAAACATGGAACGACACCGCCCGTCCCGTCGAGTCCACCACCCTCGCCGAACTGGTTGCGCGCCAGAGCGACCTGACCCCCGGCGCGCTCGCGCTGGTAGACGATGAAACCGGCGAGTCCCTGGATTACGCCACCTTCGACGCACAGGTCAACCAGGTCGCCAGGCTCCTGATCGCCGAGGGAGTCGGCCCGGAGCGCACCGTCGTACTGGCCATGCGCCGCGGCATCGACCTCGTCATCGCCATGCACGCCGTCGTCCGGGCGGGCGGCGCGTACGTGCCGATCGACCCCGACCACCCGGCCGACCGTATCGCCTACATCGTCACCACCGCGGCGCCCCTGTGCGTGCTCACCACAGCCGCCGACGGACTGCCGATCGCCGTGGACGTTCCGGTCTTCGAGCTGGACCACCGCGCGCTGCGCGAACTCTCGACGGAGCCGGTGACCGATGCCGAGCGCATCGCCCCGCTGCGCCCCGAGCATCCCGCGTACATCATCTTCACCTCCGGCTCCACCGGCGTGCCCAAGGGCGTCACCGTTCCGCACGCCGCGATCGTCAACCAGCTCGGCTGGCTGCGCGAGCGCTTCACCATGACCACCGCCGACCGGGTGCTGCTGAAGACCCCCGCCACCTTCGACCTCTCGGTCTGGGAGTTCTGGTCACCCCTCACCTCCGGCGGTGCCCTGATCGTCACCCGCCCCGGTGACGAACGCGACCCGGATCGCCTGCGCGCCACCATGACCCGGCACGGCGTCACGGTCTTGCATGCCGTTCCCTCGCTCGTCGGCATGCTCCTGGCCACCGAAGCGACACCCGCCCTGCCTGTTTCGTTGCGCGCCGTCCTCGCGATCGGTGAAGCCCTGCCCGCGGCGACGGCCACCGAGTTCCGTGCCGTCGGCGCCACCGCGGTCCTGCACAACCTGTACGGCCCGACCGAGGCGGCCGTCTCGATCACCGAATACGAAGTGGCGCAGGATCTGTCGCACGTCGTGCCGATCGGTACTCCCGTCTGGAACAGCGCGCTCTACGTTCTCGACGCCCGGTTGCATCCCGTCCCGATCGGCGTCGCGGGCGAGCTCTATCTGTCCGGTGATCAGCTCGCCCGCGGCTACCACGGGCGCCACGCCCTCACTGCCGACCGGTTCGTCGCGAATCCCTTCGCCGACACCGGCTCGCGGATGTATCGCACCGGCGACATCGTCCGTCGGCGCGCCGACGGCACGGTCGAATACCTCGAACGCGCCGACTTCCAGGTCAAGATCGGTGGCTTCCGCATCGAACTCGGCGAGGTCGAAACAGCCCTGCTGCGCTGCGCCGAAGTCCGGGCGGCAGTCGCGATCGCCACGACCGACGAGCGGGCGGGCGCCCGCCTGATCGCCTACGCGGCGGTCGCGGACCTGGCCCCGGGCGACGAGCCCGCCATCGCTGCCCGCCTGCGCGGAGAGCTCGCCGCCGACCTGCCCGCCTACATGGTTCCGGCGGCGCTGGTGGTACTCGACGCGCTGCCCCTCAACGCCAACGGCAAAGTCGACCGGAAGGCGCTGCCCGAACCGCAGTTCGCCGAAGCGGCCTTCCGCGCTCCGGTCACCGCGGTCGAACAGCTTGTCGCCCAGACGTTCACCGAGGTGATCGGCTGCGCCGCCGCCGGACTCGACGACGACTTCTTCGCCCTCGGCGGCAACTCGCTGATGGCGACCCGCCTGGCGGCCCGCCTCGGCGCCGCGCTCGGCGTCCACGTCGCCGTGGCCGCGGTCTTCGACGCACCGACAGTCGGCGCGCTGGCCGCGCACCTCGCCACCGCCGATCGCGCCATCGCCCGCCCCCCGCTGACCAAGCGCACCGGCGAAGGGCCCGCGGTCCTCTCGCCCGCGCAGCAGCGCATGTGGGTGCTGCACCAGCTCTCGCCACAGTCCTCGGCCTACCACATCCCGGCCGCCATCCGACTGACCGGCGAGCTCGACCTACCCGCCCTGCAGGCGGCCGTCGCCGACCTGCTGGCCCGCCACGACACCCTGCGCACCCGCTACCCGGACACCACCGACGGCCCGATCCAGCAGGTGATGCCCGCCTGGTCCGCCGCCGTCGACCTCACCCCTCTCCCGGTGGCGCCCGCCGATGTCGAAACCCGGATCGCGGCGCTCGTCGCGCAGCCCTTCGACATCACCGCCGCGCCCCCGATCCGGGTCGCCCTCTACCGCCTCGGCGACAACGATCACGTCCTCGTCGTCGTGGTGCACCACATCAGCGCGGACGGATACTCGATCGACCCGCTCACCCGGGACCTGGTGCGCGCCTACGTGGATCGCGGCCAGGGGCGCGAACCGGGCTGGGGCCCACTGACGATCCAGTACGGCGATTTCAGTGCCTGGCAGCGCGACCTGCTCGGCTCCGAGTCCGACCCCGGCAGTGTGCTCACCCAGCAGCTCGCCTACTGGACCCGCGAGCTCGCCGGCGCACCCGAACTACTGGCGTTGCCGACAGACCGCCCGCGCGCGGCCCGTCGTGAAATGCGCGGCGCGACGGTCGAATTCGACATCGATTCCGCACTCACCACCCGCCTCGACGACGTGGCCCGCGCCAACGGAACCACCCTGTTCACACTGATCCACAGCGCGCTGGCAGTGCTGCTGGCCAAGCAATCCGGCAGCGCGGACATCACCATCGGCGCACCGGTCTCCGGTCGTGGCGCCCGCGAACTCGACGACCTCGTCGGCATGTTCGTCAACACCGTCGCCCTGCGCACCGAAGTCGACGCCCGCGCACCGTTCACCGACCTGCTCACCCAGGCGAAGCGCCGCGATCTGGCCGCGCTGTCCCATGCCGATGTTCCGTTCGAGCAGGTGGTCGACGCCGTGGGTCGCACCCGTACCGGCGCCTACACCCCGCTGTTCCAGGTGATGCTGACCTTCCAGAACATGCCGCCCGGCGGTATCGAGCTCCCCGGCCTCCACGTCCAAACCTTGGACCCCGGGCTCACCGAGGCCAAATTCGACCTGCATCTCACCGCCCTGCAGCGCTATCGCGACGACGGCGCGCTGGACGGCCTCGACATCCACTTCGGCTACGCCACAGACCTGTTCGACGCGTCGACGGTCCAGACCATGGCCGAGCGATTCCGCAAGGTACTCACCACCGTCGCCGCCGACCCCACCGTGGCGGTGCGCGCGATCGACCTGCGCACCGATGCCGAAAAGACCCCGACCACCTACACCATCGCCGATCTTCCGGGCCTCGTCGGCTCGGCAGCTCGGCTCGCGCCGGCGACCGTGGCATTCACCCACGGCGAGCACGCCATCTCTTACGGAGCACTCGACGCCAAGCTCGCCGCGGTGAGCAGGGCGATGGGCGCGAAGATGAAACCTGAAGCGTTGGTGAACGTCGCGCTGGCCGGCCTCGTGCCCGGCGTGCTCGCCGCACTCGGCGCGGCCGGTCTCACTTCGACTCTGCAAACACTGGTGACCGATGCTGCCGCGGTAATCGCCGGGACAGCGTCGGTTGACGACTCGGAAGGACAACTCTGATGTCGCACACGGATTCGGTCACGACCGCTGCCACCCTCGCCGCGCTCCTGCGTGACCTGGACGGCGATCGACCACGTGACCCGGCGACCCTGCTCGCCGCCTTCTCCACCTACGCCGACCGCGAACCCGACATCCTCGCGGTCCGCGACGGCGAAATCGGCCTCACCTACGGCGAACTGGCCGAGCGAGTCGATGCGTTGGCCGCCGCGCTCCTCGAGCACGGTGTCGGCCCCGAAACCACTGTCGCGGTGTCGCTTCCGCGTTCGGTGGAATTGGTGGTCGCTGTGCACGCGGTGCTCGCCGCCGGCGGTGCGTTCGTGCTGCTCGACCCCACCGGCCCCGGTGACGTGCAACGTCGCACTGCCGCGCTGGCCGCGCCCGCCCTGATCCTCACCAGCGACGGAACACCGCACCCCGCCGGGTTCCCGGTCGTGCACACCGACGCCACGGTCGACGTCACCCCCGATGAGCTACCGGGGCCGGGCGCGGACAACCCCGCCTACCTGGTCGTCGATGTCGTTGCCGCGACCGCCGTCGTCGTCGGGCATCGCGCGGCGCAGGCCAATTCGAGCTGGCGCCAGCGACTCTGCGGTATCGGTATCGGCGATTCGGTGCTCTGGCACGCACCGCTGGCCGGCCAGGCCGCGGTGGGGGAGATGCTGCTCGCGCTGCAAACCGGTGCCACGCTGGTGGTCTCGCCGTCGGCGGTGCTCGCCGACGCGATTACCGAAACACAGGTGACCGCAGCATGTTTCGATCATGCCGAGCTCGCCGAGCTGGCAGCACTGCCCGATGCCGAGCAGCGTCTGGACTCGCTGCGCGTGGTGCTCGGCTCGGGTGGGCCACTGCTCGCGGAAACCGCCGCCGCCCTGCGCGCGGTGAGCGGTGCGACGCTGTGGCACGTCTACGGCAGGCCCGAGACGGCGGGCGAGTTCGTCGCGCACGAGGTGACCGGCGCCGACCTGGAGGTGGTCCCGTTCGGATCGGCCGCTGACGATGTCGAACTGCTGATCCTCGACGAGCACCTGTGCCCGGTAGCTGACGGCGAAATCGGTGAACTCTATGTCTCCGGTGTGCAATTGGCGCGCGGATACGTCGGCAGACAGGCCACCGCGGCGACCTTCCTCGCGAACCCCATCGGTCCGGTGGACGACCGCATGTTCGCCACCGGCGACCTCGTGCGCCGCAGGCCGCCGGGCGACGCCTGGACGGCCGAGATCGAATTCGTCGGCCGCATCGATGACGGGCCCTACGCCCGCGCGACCGGTCTCGCCGACGAACTACTGCTCGACGAGTTCGAAGCCCAAGCCGCCGCAACCCCTTTCGACCCGGCCGTCGTCCATGCGCCGACCGACGGCCCGACCTCGATCATCACCTACGGTGACCTCGACCGGCGCACCAATCAGCTGGCCCGGCATCTGACCGCGCTCGGCATCGGACCGGAATCGGCTGTGCTCGTGGATGTCCCAGGTTCCATCGAGTTCGTAGTCGCGGCATACGCGGTCCTCAAAGCCGGTGGGACCGTGGTGCCGATCGACACCGCGAACCCCCGGCTCCCACCGATCGTCAACCCGGCACTGGCCCTGACCATCGCCGCCCGCGAGCACCTCGGCACCTACGACATCCCGACGGTGACGGTCGATCGGGCATCTCTGTCCACCTATTCGAGCGAACCCATCGCCCGCGGCGAACATCGCGCCCCGATCCTGCCGCAGCACCCCGCCTTCGTGCTGTTCCCCCCTGGCGCAACGCACAGCGTCACCATCAGCCATGCAGCCGCCGTGCACCGGGTCACCGCCATGCAGGCCCGCCACCACCTCACCACTCGCGATGTCTATCTGCACCAATCCCATACCGGCGACGCCACCGCTTGGCACGGCTACCTGCTTCCCCTGCGAGTCGGCGCGACCGTCGTCCTCACCGAACCGCCCGACCCCACCCGGTTAGCCGCCCTCATCGCCGCCTACGGCGTCACCGTCACCGATTTCACCCCCCACTTCCCGCCCGCCCGCACCAGCCACAGCGACCGCCTGTTCCGCACGAGCGAGCTCGCCCACCACGAAATCGAAGGCACCCCGGCAGCATTAGCCCACCTCGGCACCCTCCTCGGAAAGGCCACCCCATGACCAACCCGTTCGACGACGACAACGCCCAGTTCTACGTCCTGGTCAACACCGAAGGCGAACACTCCCTCTGGCCCACCTTCGCCGCCGTCCCCGGCGGCTGGTCGGTAGCCTTCGGCGCCGCCCCCCGAACCTCCTGTCTCCACTACGTGGAATCCCACTGGCTCGACATGCGCCCCAACTCCCTCATCGCCGCCATGTCCAACAAACCCTGAGGGATCAGCCCGCCGCAGATTTCTCGGGTTGGCTGGGAACGGGTGTCGTCCGGATGTTGCGGACGCCAGCAACGATCTGGTCCACGTCTTCCTCGGCGAAGAGATGGTCCGGACAGATCGGCGCATGCGATTTGAACGGTGTCTCGTAGCATTCTCATGCTTGAAGGCGGAGCGATGAACTGAATGAGCTACTGTCCCTCCACGTCGGGCAATCTGTTCCGGACTTTCGCGGCGTGCGGTCGTTCGAACGGCCAACGGAGAGCGATGATGTCGACAATGTTGCCAATGGTCGGAATATCGGCCTCCAGTGTCGGTGGGCGTGGATGGTCCAGGAAAGCATCGATATCATTGAGGACCAAACTTGCATCGAACTCACTCATCGTTGCAGCGGCATTCTTCACCGCCTCTATCTGTGACCTATCTCCGGTTCGGTAGGCGGCGAGACGAACCTGCAGTCCGAGATCGGGGTCGTTCTCGAGCTTATTGACAAGGGCTTCCATATTATTGTCGGGGTCATTGATCGGGGTCTGACCCAAAGAGTGAATCGCGTACCTGCGAACCTCGTCCAGCTCGTCATCATCGTCCGCACACGTGAACAACGCCGCTGTCGAACTTCCCGGATAGCGTCCCAATGCTTCCGCCGCCGACGCCCGGACTATCCATGAATCGTCGGATCGAAGATGCGATGTCAGCGGTCCGACGGCAGGCGCGAACTGGATCATAGTGAGCGCTTCGGCCGCTTCGGTGCGAACGAGCTCGTCTGGATCTTCGAGCATCCCGACAAGTAATGGTCCAACGTCGTCGACGGAGGCTCCGCCAAGGAACCCTGCCGCGCGGACCGCCTCGCTTCGAACTGCAATATCCGAACTTCCGAACAGAGGGAGCACCAGATCAATCTTTGATTGATCATCTTCCTTGATCAGTTCGATCAGCGCGGCTACCTGCCTGTCTGGATTGCCGGAGCTGAGAGATTCGACAGGGTCACCCGGGTTGTCCTGCATGTTTCCTCGCCTTCGAGAGTTCAGAGTCAATGACAGCTACTTCGCATACTCGCGGCTATCGACCACCGCCACCGCTTGATTGCCGGCAGTCGTGAGCCTTCTGAGTCTTCTTGATTCTCTGTCGCTTCGCGGCATCTGCCAGGTCCCACAGCTTGGCGAGGGCACCGCATTTGTCCAGGCTTTCTCTGGACATGAGATCGCGCATCTCCTGCTCGATACCGCTATCGGCGACGCGCTGCTTCCCACCCTTGGCCATCTCGGCGACGAAGGCGCCGGCCACAGCAACTGCTGTGAGCGATGCAATGTCGTCCAATGCTGACTGGACCCCCAACGGATGAGCTGCGTCCGCTGCCAAGGCGATTCCGACGCCGAGCTGTAGGGTCTGGAAGAGTCTGCAGATATCCCATAGCTTCCGAATCCTGGCAGCGCCTGCGGTGATTGCGGCCGCGCCTGCGGCGGCGCCGGCAGCCGCCTCTGCCTCGACAGGTCCCAGGGTTGCAATACCGATCGTCAATATCTCCGTCAGTACCATCACCCCGACAGTGACCGCTGCGATGGTCAACAGTTCGCGCATCAGGTCGTTGACGTGGGTGTCCAGATCGGAACGAAACGCGACGAGACTGGTCTGATGCTCCCCGACGGAACTGGTCAATGTCGCAGAGACAGCTGTGATCGCGGCGGCCCCACCGGCGAGGGTTGTGAGATGTGATTTCACGTCGTTCAGGTCGGGTGCGTTGGTTCCAGCTGAATCGAACGCTGAAGAAATCTTCTTGATCTCCGCTTCGGCATTTTTCACGGCTGCAGATTCCGTGAATTTCTTCCATGCTTCTGCCGCTGACAGCAGCTTATCGCGGTCTCCATTGGGGACGGTGTAGCCAATTTGAGAAAGTAGCCCAGGGATGCTCGTATCAAGTCCCTTGGCATCTCCACCGCATGATGAAGGTGGTGCCTGAATATCGTTTTGGAACACCAACCCCTGAGGGACATGCATGGGCAAGGTAGGAGCGGCCCCCTTTGTCGGGTCGGGATTGGCATTCCAGTTCGAGTGCGCCCAATTGTTTCCGGCCGTGTTCAAGATGTTGGAAAAATTTGCGAGCGCATTCGACAGTGATGCGGATGTGCTCAGTAGGTCAAGTGAATGTTCATCATAGTCGGAACCCCATTTGGTGACTCTGTCGTAACTCCCCGCCATTTCGCCGCTGTTTTGTAGCGATTTCCATAGGGCGGACAGGGCGGAAAGGAATTCTGAGTTCACCTTCGCGCAGCTCGTGGCAGCATCATAATATGTTTGAGGATTGACTTGGATTGCCACCGTTCACGCGCCCCGCATCATCTTCGTGTTGGCATCTGTCGCATCCGAGTAGGCGGTATGCGCAGTTTTGGCTGCATCGCTCATGTCCTGCACGCCTTCGGTGAACTCTCGAGCACTGACCGCCCATTGCCGGTGGGCGACTTCGTAAGCCGTCGCGGCGACGCTCTCCCAACCGGTCCCGGCGAGCATGGCCACCTTGTCGTCGATCTCATCTAGATGTTCGTTGATGAAGCCAGCCAGTCCGGTCAGCCGGGCGACTACTTGATCGAGGTGGTCAAGGTCTACTGCGAACTCGTCACTCATGACTGCCCCGGAAGGTCGAGGCTGAATGTCCCCATCGCCGAGGCCTGTGCTTGGTCTTGTCGCTGGTATGTGGCAGCAGTCACTCCCAGCTTTTCGGCCATCTGAGTCAGCGCTGAGATGATCTGTTGCCCACTGCTGTTCGTCTCACACCAGCCGGTGCTGAACCCCGATGCTGCGGAACCGAACCATGTTCGATCAAGGGCGTCGACCTCGCGCCCGGCCGAATCCAGCGCTGACCTCAGCGTTTCGGCCAATCCGTATACGTAGTTGCCGACATTTCGAACATCATCTGGGACTACTGTCAGCGACTGACCGGTCCCCCCTGGAACACTCACCCGGCCAACCGTAGCGGGGCGCCGAGGTGACCGCTATTGGTCGTCGCCACAATCGGATTGGCGGCCGCGGGTGGTTCCCGATGTAGGGCTAGCGCGCTTCTAAGACCTCGAGGGGGCGTTCTACGGAGAGGAGCGCCGATCTCGACATGCGCCCCTCCTCCCTCATCGCTGCCATGTCCAACAAACCCTGACCAGCGACGCCCGGATAGCTGTCAGACGGTCAGGCTAGCTTTGCGCCCATGGGACTTTCAGTGGGAACCGGGGGGCTGGCCTTTGCCGTGGCAGACGGCGGCGACCCGGAGTATCTCGATGCGTTGACCGAGCAACTGCGTGCGCTCAGCGAGCTACTGGTGCGGGAGGGGCTTGCTCCGCACGACGAGCCGAGGGTTGCGGGACCGGCGGTGGACCGCGCTCGGATAGGGAGCGTGCCCTACTCTTTCGTGCATTATCTGCGACGCGCGTATGCCTTAGCGCGTGAGTATCCCGAGCAGCCGCCGACACCCGTCGCCGACGGAGACAGCGCATCGGATGATCCAGCCATCAACCTGGTCGGATCCACCTTCGACTCCCACCTGATCTGCCATTCGGATTGCGAAGGGTTCTACGTTCCGGTCGATTTCGACGACGTGCTTTTCGTCGGCGAGGATGTCGACATCGCCGGTGGCATGGTCGGGTCGAGCACTGCGCTGATGCGCGAACTCGTCTATGTCGCACCGTATTTGGGTGTCGAGCTGGTCGATGGTGTGCTCTCCGACGCCGAGATCGGCAGGATCCGGACGATGCTGGACAGCGATTCGTCGCACCCGTTCGACCGGGAGTTGATCACCTGGCTGCTGCTGTTCGAGGCCGCGAGGGTGTCGATCGAGAACGGCACCGTTGTCGAGTTCGGGTGATCGGACAATCCGTGCCCGGCTCAGTCGACCAGGGTCATCGGCGGCGGCTCCCACTTTCCGTCGAGGGCGTTCTCGCGCGGTGCGTAGAGGCGGAGGGTGAGGGAGAAGTCGCCGGTGGCGGGGATGGGGAGCCAGTTGCCGGTGGGGACGGCGGGACGTGGGTCCTGGTGCTGGACGGCTAGTTCCACAGATCCGTCGGGGGCGGGGACAACGGCGGGGAAGTGACCTACCGAGTAGATCGTGTCGGGGTTGGGGACCAGGAAACCTTGTGTGTCGTAGGCGGTGATCGAGGTGAAGGCGTGGACAGGCGGCCATCGGCCCGGTTCGAAGCGGATGCGGTAGCGCAGTGGGTTGCCCCGGTCGTCGGTGGTGGGGGCGTCGCGGTTCGCGTAGAGCACGTCACGAATGGGGGCAAGGGCGGGGGAGCGCTTGGTGGTGGCCGCGCGGCGGAGGTAGTCGGTACCGAAGGTGCCGAGGTCGACGGGGATCTCCCAGCCGTTGACGGAGCGGGCGGTGGGGTCTGTCCAGTCGGCGATGCGGCGGTGAGCCTGGCGCACCGCCTCGTCGAGGATCTCGGCGGGCTGGTCGTCGAGGACCCCGCCGGGCTGGACACCGATCGTGGCCAGTTGCGTCATCAGTGGCGCGTCGGCGGCAGCGGGGGGATCGGTGAGCATCAGCCGGCACAGGCGGTTGAGATAGGTGCGGCCGTCCAACGCGGCGATCCGCTTCGTCGGTGGCTCCGGTCCACGGTCTATCGCGTGGACGCGGCTGACCGTCCCGGCGAGCTCACCGCGATCCCACGCGCTGAGCGGGATCAGCTTCATCTTCTCCTGCCACTGGTTGACCGTCGGCGCGTCCCCGGTGCCGTTGATCTGGACCCGCGCGACGATCGTGCACATCGACGACGGCATGTGCAGCCGGGTCATGTTCGCGGGCAGTACACCGGACCACTGCGGCCCGGTGAGGACGTAGGTGAAGGGTGGGCCGTCGGCGTCCACGGTGGTTCGCGGGGTCTTGCTGGTCAGGTCGTGCACGGTGTTCGCCCACCCGTCGACCAGCTGGAACAGCCAGAACCGGTCGGGTTCCATCCCCGGGATCTGGAGCACGATCGGCTCTTCGGTGATGTCGAGCCACGCCTGCGAATACACCATGTCGTGGCTGAGCCTGGCCACCCCGCGATCGTCGGGATCGGGCAGCACGCTGTGATCGAAGCCGTTGATCGGCCCGCTCGCCGCGCGCATCATGTCCAGCAGGATCATCGGATAGCCGTAGATGTAGGCGTCGATCGCCCGGGCGAGCAGATCCGGGCGACCGGTGGTGCGGATCGGCTCGGGAACCGATGCGTCACCGCATCCGGGCAACGCCGCCGCGGCGGTGGCCGCGGCGGCGAGCCCGAGCAACGATCGCCTGGTCAGCGCGCTCGCGCGAGAATCCATGCACGCTCCGTTCGAAGGCTTGATCGCCGAGCCTATGACGAGTCAGCAACGCACCGCCTCATACACAACGGGTGAATTGCCTCAACCGAGCAGCACCCGCCGCATCAGGAATCCGACCCTGGCCCGGCCGGCGATCGGGTCGTCGCCGAAGCGCTGACCGAGGTCGATGACCATCGCGAACGCCGCGTGCACCAGGAAACGCGCCTCGGCCGCGGAGAGCTCCGGCCGCATATCGCGCACCAGCCGCGCCCACTCCTGCACGCTCAACCGCTGGATATTGCGCAGGACGGCACGTTCCTCGGCGGGCACGTGCCCGAATTCGGCGTAGTAGACGACGGCCAGCGCGCGCTCGTCGAAGGTGTCGGCGACGAACTGCTCGACCAGCACGTCCAGCGCGGCCCCGCTGTCGGGCGTGCTCGCCACCGCGGGGCCGATCGCCCCCGACACCCGGTCGGCCGCGCGCCGAAACGCCGCGGCGAGGATGTCGCTCTTGCCGCGATAGAACCGGTACACCGCCGACGCTGCCGACAATCCCGCCGCCGAGGCGATGTCCTCCACGCTCACATTCGGATAGCCGCGTTTGTGGAACAGCTCTACCGCTTTGCGCAGCAGCAGTTCATGTTTGAACGAGTCGGGAATCTGGGCGCGGGCACCCTGCTCCGAAACGATTGCGGCAGGCGGCAACGCGGTGTCGGTGAGCGCCATACACGCCGAGCCGAGCAACTTGTTCAGCGTGCGAAGGGGCAGCGCGGCGTGATGATCGGCGATGCTGGTGACCACGCCGAGAATCGCCGTGGAGACCATACGCCGCTCGGCCGTGGTCAATTCGGGACGCAGGATCGCCAGCTGTTCGTCGAGCGCGACCAGCACCGAACCCTGCTGCTCGTCGAGCACCACCCGATCCGCCGGCTCGAGGTAGCGGCCCTCCCATCGCACCAGCCGCACCGTCGCCCGATTCTCGACGGTCGCGCCGATCAGCCCGGTCAGCATGTGCCGCAACCGTTGCGCCGCGGGCAGGGTGTCTTCGGCCGACACCACGATCGATGCCGTGAACGCCTGCCCGACCCGAAGTAACTCCTCCCGGAACAACGCGTACTTACTGGGGTAGTGCCGATACAGCGCGGCCGAACTGATTCCCAGCCCGGACGCGATGTCCTCCATACTCACCCCGTGATATCCGGCTGCGCCGAACGCCACCGCCGACGACGCCGCGATCTGCGCCCGGCGATTCTTCGGCCGCCGCCGAACTTCAGTCCCAGCTACCCCACGCGCCCCACGAGACTCGCTGACATTCATAGTTCAAGTGTATTAGCCCTTGTCGGGTGGGCTTATCCGGGCATACCAGTCGAGGAGTGCGGGGTCGTCGACGGCGCTGCGTTCGACGACGCGAGCGGGATCAGCGCCCTGGAAGAGCTTTTTGATGGGGACTTCCAGCTTCTTGCCGGTTCGGGTGTGGGGGATGCCGGGGGCTTCGCGGATCTCGTCGGGAACGTGGCGCGGGGAGACCTCGGTGCGGATCGCGGTGGCGAGACGGGTTTTCAGGTCTTCGGTGAGTGCCGCGCCGGGGGCGAGCACGACGAACAGGGGCATCCAGTAGCCGCCGTCGGGTTGTTCGGCGCCGATCACCAGGGCCTCGGCGATCTCCGGAAACTGTTCGACGACCTGGTAGATGTCGGCGCTGCCCATGCGGATGCCGTGGCGGTTGAGCGTCGAATCGGAGCGACCGTGCACGACGATGCTGCCGTGTTCGGTGAGGGTGATCCAGTCGCCGTGGCGCCATACGCCGGGGTAGGTGTCGAAATAGGCTGCGTGGTAGCGCTTTCCGTCGTCGTCGCGCCAGAAGCTCACCGGCATCGACGGCATCGGCGCGGTGACCACCAGCTCGCCGACCTCGCCGCGCACGGGGTTGCCCTGCTCGTCGAAGGCATCGAGGGCGACGCCGAGATACGGCGCCGACAGCTCACCCGGCCATACCGGCACGGTCGGGGCGCCACCGACGAACGCCGACACCACATCGGTGCCGCCGCTGATCGAGTTCACCTGAACATGCTCTCCGGTATTCTCGTTCAGCCACAGCGCGCTCGACACCGGTAGCGACGAACCGGTGATACCCACGGAGCGCAGGGCCGAGAGGTCGTGCTCGGTGCGTGGCACCGATCCCGCCTTGACACAGCCGAGAACATAGCCGGGGCTGGTCCCGAAAACGGTGGCGCCCACCTGGGCGGCGATGCGCCACAGCGCATCCGGCCCGCCCGCGGTCGGGCTGCCGTCGTAGGTGACGACGGTGGTGCCGGTGAGCAGACCCGCTACCTGGAAGTTCCACATCATCCAGCTCGGGCTGGTGTACCAGAAGAACGTGTCCTCGGGGCCCATGTTCGATTGCAGCGCTACGGCTTTCAGATGCTCGAGCAGCACACCGCCGTGGCCGTGGACGATGCCCTTGGGCAGCCCGGTGGTGCCGGAGGAGAACACGATCCACAGCGGATGATCGAAATCGACGGGGACGGTTTCGATGACACCGAGTCCGGCATCGGCGACCGAGTCCGTCCAGGACAGCGTGTCGGGTACCTCGCGTCCGAGTTGCGAGACGACGACGGTGGCGCGCAGGCCGGGCAGCCCGTCGCGCAGCGCCGCGATGTCGGCCCGTTTGTCGTGTTCCTTGCCGCCGAACCGGTAGCCGTCGGCGGTGACCAGCACCGTCGGGTCGAGCTGGCCGAGCCGGTCCAGCGCGGCCTTGGCCGAGTAGTCCTGACCGCAGGCGCTCCACACCGCGCCGATACTGGCGGTGGCGAGGAAGGCGACGATCGCTTCCGGAATATTGGGCAGGTAGCCCACCACCCGGTCGCCCGCCTCGACGCCCTGCTCACGCAAGGTGCGCGCGAAAACCGTGACCTGTTCGATCAATTCGGCCCAGGACACCTCCCGCGGCTCGGCCTCTTCGTGCAGGGCGATCACCGCGGGGCGGCCGAACTGGGCCATCCGGATGATCTGGTCGACATAGTTCAGCCGGGTGCCGGGAAACCATTGCGCGCCCGGCATCTCCCGCGAGCCGAGCACCTCGCCGGCCGTCTCGCCGAGCTCGAAGTAGTCCCACACGGCCTGCCAGAAGCCGGCGACGTCGTCCACCGACCACTGCCACAGGGCCTGGTAGTCGGGGTACGGGTCGCCGGTTCGCGTGGTAACGAAGGCGGCGAAGTCGGTGATTCGGGCCGACGCGATGTCCTGCGCGCTCGGTACCCATTGCGGTTGCACTCCGATGTCCTCCTCGAACTGGACTACTTCGTGTATCGGGGGGTGGATTACCCGATGATCAGCTGGGCACGCCTGCGCGCCGGACGATCTGTTCGGCATGCCGGAGCACCGGTGCGTCGACCATACGGCCCTCGAACGCGAAGACGCCGCGATGGTTGGGCACCTCCGCCAGCACTCGATGCGCCCAGTCGAGCTCGGCGGGGTCGGGTGCGTAGCCATCGCGGATCACGGCGACCTGACTCGGGTGGATGGCGACCTTGGCGTCGAATCCGACGGCGACCGCATCGCTCGTCTCCGCGGCGAGGCCGTCGAGATCCTTGATGTCGAGGTACACCGAGTCCAGCGCGAAGCGCCCGAAGGCCTTGGCCGCCAGCAGCGTCGATGAACGCACCTGACGGGCGACATCGCGGTAGCTGCCGTCGGCGTGCCTGCTCGAGTTGCCACCGAGTCCGGCGACCAGATCCTCGGCACCCCACATCACGCCGATGGCATTGTCTGCCTGCACCGACTCGGTGATCCGCACCGCGCCGAGCGGCGATTCGACCAGCACGATCACTTCGTAGCCGTCGAGGCTGCGAACCTGGTCGGCCGACTCGCATTTGGGCAGCATGACCCGGCGGTAGGCGGTCTGCGCGAGCGCGGCCAGATCGGCCGCGTAGTCGTCGGTGCCGGCCGCGTTGACCCGAATCACGGTGTGCTGCGGGTCGAGCGGGGTGTCGATGAGCGCCTGCCTGGCCGCTGTCTTGTCACCCGCCGCGACACCGTCCTCGAGATCGAGGATCACCACATCGGCCACCGCGGCGGCCTTGGCGAAGCGTTCGGGGCGATCGGCCGGGCAGAACAGCCACGCGGGACCACTCGGCTGCCAGCTCATACTGCGTCCTTTCGGCGGGTGGCCGCTCATGCCTGCGGCGCCTTGCGGACCAGTGTCTTGCGTATCGCGGTCGCCACGATCACGCCGTGCTGGTTGCGTGCGGTGTGGGCCAGGCTGACGATGCCCTCGCCGGGACGGCTCTTGGATTCGCGCTTGTCGGTGACCAGCGTTTCCGCGTACATGGTGTCGCCGTGGAACAGCGGTGCGGGCGTGGTCATCTCGGAGAAACCGAGATTGCCGACCAGCGTGCCCTGGGTGAGCTGGGCGACGGAGAGCCCGACCAGGGTCGACAGCGTGAACATCGAATTCACCAGGCGCTGGTTGAACGGCGGCTGCGCGTCGGCGAAGGCCGCGTCCAGGTGCAGGGCCTGCGTGTTCATGGTCAGCGTGGTGAACAGGACATTGTCGGCCTCGGTGATGGTGCGGCCGGGCCGGTGCTCGTAGATCGTGCCGATCTCGAACTCCTCGAACCACAGCCCGCGCTGGACCACCCGCCTACCTTCGCTCACAGACCCAGCTCCCTTGCGATCAGCATCAGCTGTACCTCCGTGGTGCCCTCGCCGATTTCCAGGATCTTGCTGTCACGGTAGTGCCTCGACACCGGGTATTCGTTCATGAAGCCGTTGCCGCCGAAGATCTGGGTGGCGTCGCGGGCGTTGTCCATCGCGGCCTCGCTTGCGACCATCTTCGCGATCGAAGCGGCCTTCTTGAACGGCTTGCCCGCCAGCATCAGCGCGGCGGCGTCGTAGTAGGCGGTGCGCGCGACATGGGCCCGCGCCTCCATCCGGGCGATCTTGAACGCGATGGCCTGATTGCGGCCGATCGCCTGTCCGAAGGCCTGGCGTTCACCCGCGTAGCGCACGCTCTCGTCCACACAGCCCTGCGCGGCGCCGACGGCCAGCGCGGCGATGGCGATGCGGCCCTCGTCGAGGATGCGCAGGAAGTTGGCGTAGCCGCGACCGCGCTCGCCGAGCAGGTTCTCCTGCGGCACCCGCACGTCGGTGAAGCTCAGCGGGTGGGTGTCGGAGGCGTTCCAGCCGACCTTGTTGTAGGCGGGCTCGGCCACGAAACCCGGGGTGGAGGTCGGCACCAGGATGGTGGAGATCTCCTTCTTGCCGCCTGCCTGTCCGGTGACCGCGGTGACGGTCACCAGGCGGGTGATGTCGGTGCCGGAGTTGGTGATGAACTGCTTGCTGCCGTTGATCACCCAGCTCTCGCCGTCCTGCACGGCGGTGGTCCTGGTGCCGCCCGCGTCGCTGCCCGCGTCGGGTTCGGTGAGTCCGAAGCCCGCCAGCGCCTGCCCGCTGGTGAGCTGGGGCAGCCATTCGGTGCGCTGCTTGTCGTTGCCGAAGCGGTAGATCGGCATGGCGCCCAGCGACACCCCCGCCTCGAGGGTGATGGCCACGCTCTGGTCGATCTTGCCGAGTTCCTCGAGCGCCAGGCACAGGGCGAAGTAGTCGCCGCCCATGCCGCCGAACTCCTCGGGGAACGGCAGGCCGAACAGGCCCATCTCGGCCATGCCCGCCACGACCTCGTACGGAAAGCTGTGTTCGGCATCGTGTTTCGCCGACACCGGCGCGACGACCTGGTTGGCGAAATCGCGCACGGTGAGGGCGAGCTGGCGGTATTCCTCCGGCAGCGAACCGGTGGACAGGTAGTCGGTCATGCGGGGGTTCCTTCGGGCTCGGTCGGTGCCGCGGCGGTCTCGGCGACGGCGGGTTCGGTCGCGACTGCCGCGACGACGGTTTCTGCGGGGTGGGCGATGACGCGCACCAGCACCTGGTCCAGTTTCACCTGGGCGCCGGGGAGGGCGAGCACCTCCACCGTGCCTGCCACCGGCGCGGTGAGCGCGTGCTCCATCTTCATGGCCTCGATCACGATCACCGGATCGCCGACGGCGACGGTCGCGCCGTTCTCGACCGGCGTGGCGATCACCGAACCCGGCATGGGACTGCGGATTTCGGCGTCACCGATGTGGGCGGCGTCGCCACGCACGCTCGCCTCGGCGACCTCGCGGAGCACGGCGAGCCCGCCGTCGTGGCTCACCCACAGCTGGCCGTCGGCCTCGGCGATGCGGTAGGTGCGTCGCAGCCCGTCGAGCGTCGACGCGAGACCGTCGGCCGAGACGGTGGCGGTGAGCGTGCGCGGTTCGGGGTGACTCGCCGGTTCGCCGGACTCCGGCTCGTCGAGCCACACGGTCGCCGAAGCCGGTGTGCCGGTGATGAACACGTGGCGCGCCTGGTCGCCCGCGGACAGTCTGATCGATGTCGGGGCGGGTTCGCCGAGGCGCCATCCCGACGGGGTCGACCAGGGGTCGCCGCCGGTGGCGGGCCAGCGTCGCAACCAGTGATGTGTCGCGGCGGCGATGAATTCGTCGTCGGTCACCTCGGCGGGTACGAAGTCGGCGACGCGGCGATCCAGCAGCGCGGTGTCGAGACGGCCGGCCTGTACATCGTCGTCGGCGAGCAGGAAACGCAAGAATTCGATATTGCTCGTCACGCCAAGCAGCACGGTCTGTTCCAACGCGCGGTCCAGCGCGGCGAGCGCGTCGGCGCGAGTATTGCCGCGCGCGATCACCTTCGACAGCATCGGGTCGTAGTCGCTACCGACCACGGTGCCCACCGAGAGCCCCGAATCCACCCGCACGCCGGCGCCTTCCGGCTCCGACAGCGCCAGCACGGCACCGCCGGTCGGCAGGAACCCGCGACCCGGGTCCTCCGCGTAGACCCGTGCTTCGATCGCGTGCCCGACGAGGTGGATCTCGTCCTGGGTGCGCGCCAGCTTCTGGCCCGCGGCGACCCGCACCTGGCATTCCACCAGATCGACACCGGTGACCATCTCGGTCACCGGATGCTCCACCTGCAGACGGGTGTTCATCTCCATGAAGAAGAACTCGTCGGGCTGGTCGGCCGAGACGATGAACTCCACGGTGCCCGCGCCCACGTAGTCCACGCTGCGGGCGGTATTGCAGGCGGCGGTGCCGATCCGGGCCCTGGTCTGCGCGTCCAGCAGCGGTGAGGGAGCCTCCTCGATCACCTTCTGATGCCTGCGCTGCAAGCTGCATTCGCGCTCACCCAGGTGCACCACATTGCCGAACTTGTCGGCCAGGATCTGCACCTCGATATGGCGGGGCCGGTTGACGAACCGCTCCAGGAACAGGGTGTCGTCGCCGAACGCGGCAGCGGCTTCGCGCCGGGCACTCACCAGCGCGGCGGGCAGATCGGCGGGGTCGGTGACCCGGCGCATGCCCTTGCCGCCACCGCCTGCCGACGGCTTCACCAGCACCGGGTAACCGATGTCCGTTGCGGCGGCGATCAATTGGTCATCGGTCAGGCCGGGTTCGGCGATGCCGGGCACCACCGGAACCCCGAACGCCGTCACCGTCTTCTTCGCGGTGATCTTGTCGCCCATCACCTCGATGGCCTTGGCCGGCGGGCCGAGGAACACGATGCCCGCATCGGCCAGTGCCGCCGCGAAGGCCGAATTCTCCGACAGGAAGCCATAACCCGGGTGTACCGCCTGCGCGCCCGAACGTACGGCGGCATCGACGACCTTCTCGATCGACAGGTAGCTCTCGCGCGCGGGCGCCGGTCCGAGCCGCACCGCGACATCGGCCTCACGCACGTGGCGTGCGTCGGCATCGGCGTCGCTGTACACCGCGACCGAGCGAATGCCCATGTCGCGCAGGGTCTTGATCACACGCACCGCGATCTCGCCGCGGTTGGCGACCAGGACGGTGTCGAATTCGACGAGATGGTTCTTGTTCAGCATGTCGCTCACATCCGGAAGACGCCGTAGGAAACGGGTTCGAGCGGCGCTTGCGCGCACACCGAAAGGGCAAGACCGAGCACGGTTCTGGTATCGGTCGGCGCGATCACGCCGTCGTCCCAGAGGCGCGCGGTCGCGTAGTAGGGGTTGCCCTGGGTCTCGTACTGTTCGCGGATCGGGGCCTTGAACGCCTCCTGATCCGCCTCGGACCACGGCTTGCCCGCGCTGTCGAGCTGATCACCGCGCACCGTCGACAGCACCGACGCGGCCTGTTCGCCACCCATCACCGAGATGCGCGCGTTGGGCCACATCCACAGGAAGCGTGGCGAATACGCGCGCCCGCACATGGAGTAGTTGCCCGCGCCGTAGGACCCGCCGATCACGACCGTGAGCTTCGGCACCCGCGCGCACGCGACCGCGGTGACCATCTTCGCGCCGTGCTTGGCGATGCCGCCGGCCTCGTAGTCACGGCCGACCATGAAGCCCGTGATGTTCTGCAGGAACAGCAGTGGGATCTTGCGCTTGTCGCACAGCTCGATGAAATGCGCGCCCTTCATGGCGGATTCGGCGAACAGCACGCCGTTGTTGGCGACGATGCCCACCGGATGGCCGTGAATGCGGGCGAACCCGGTGATCAGGGTTTTGCCGTATTCGGCCTTGAACTCCTGGAAGCCGCTCTCGCCGTCGATGATCCGGTCGATCACCTCGTGCACGTCGTAGGGCGTGCGTGGGTCGACGGGCACCACGTCGTAGAGCTCGTCCTCGGCTTTGGCGGGCGGGGTACTCGGCAGGACCTCCCACGGTGCTTCGGGGCGCGGGCCCAGCGTGGCGACGATATTGCGGACGATCCGCAGTGCGTCGCGGTCGTCGTCGGCCAGGTGATCGGTGACCCCGGAGGTGCGTGAGTGGAGCAGGCCGCCGCCGAGGTCCTCGGCGGTGACGATCTCGCCGGTCGCCGCCTTCACCAGGGGCGGGCCGCCCAGGAAGATGGTGCCCTGGTCGCGCACGATCACGGCCTCGTCGGCCATCGCGGGCACGTACGCGCCACCGGCGGTGCACGAACCCATCACCGCCGCGATCTGGGCGATGCCCTTGGCGCTCATGTTCGCCTGGTTGAAGAAGATGCGGCCGAAGTGCTCGCGGTCGGGGAACACCTCGTCCTGGTGCGGCAGGAAGGCGCCGCCGGAGTCCACGAGGTACACGCACGGCAGGTTGTTCTGCGCGGCCACCTCCTGCGCGCGCAGGTGCTTCTTCACCGAGATCGGGTAGTAGGTGCCGCCCTTGACCGTCGCGTCGTTGGCCAGGATCAGGCACTCGCGGCCCGCGATGCGGCCGATGCCGGCGATCACGCCGGCGCCGGGGCACTCGTCGCCGTAGATGCCGTTGGCCGCCAGCGGGGACAGTTCGAGGAACGGACTGCCGGGGTCGAGTAATTGGTCGACGCGCTCGCGGGGGAGCAGCTTGCCCCTGGCCACGTGCCGTTCGCGGGACTTCTGCGGACCACCGAGGGCGGCCGTGGCCAGCCGCTGCCGCAGATCCGCGACCAGGGCGCCGTGCGCGTCCCGGTTGCTCGTCGCGGCCACGGTGCCGTCTTCGGTCTCGTGCGTAACCGTCATCACGCCACTCTTCCCATTCGGTTAATCGCTAATAACTGAAATTCAGGTTAATCTTGACTAACCAAGTTGTCCAGAGGGGGCGGCCACGATGTCGACTACCGAGCCTGTCCAGGCGACCCGCCGCGAGCAGCTCAAGGCCCAGCGGCGCGAGCAGTTGCTGGCCGCGGGCGCCCGGCTCATCGCCGACCGCGGCTTCTTCGGCGTGCGGCTCGACGACCTCGGCGCGGCGGTCGGCATCAGCGGCCCCGCCGTCTACCGGCACTTCGCGAACAAAGAGGCGCTGCTGGTCGAACTCCTGGTCGGCATCAGTGAGCGCCTGCTGTCGGGCGGTCGCGCCGTCGTCGACGAATCGCCGTCGGCCGTTGCGGCGCTGACCGCGCTGGTCGACTTCCACCTCGACTTCGCCTTCGGCAACCCCGAGCTCATCCGCATCCAGGACCGCGACCTCGACAATGTCCCCGCCAACGACCGCCGCGTCCTGCGTCGCACCCAGCGCCAGTACGTCGAGATCTGGGTTGGTGTCCTGCGCGAACTGACCCCCGGGCTCCCCGAGGAAACCGCCCGCATCCAAGCCCACGCCGCCTTCGGCCTGATCAACTCGACCCCGCACAGCGCCTCCGCGGCGAGTGCGTCGAGGGCCCGGCCGGTGCTGCGGCAGATGGCCCTGGCGGCGTTGACGGCCGGCTAGTTCGCTTCGGCGCCGGGTCGGTCGAGCTGGTTCCAGAGCCAGCCTGGGCCGACGGATTCGGCGCCGTGGGCTTCGACACGGGTGCGGAGCTCGCGGTCGGCGGTGACGACCGTGATCCGTTCGTAGGAGTCGGCCTCGGCGACCACGTCCACGATCTTGTCGTCGCCCGAGCGCTCGGCGAGGACCACCTCCATCCGCGGCGCGGCGGGCGCGGCACCGTCGGCAGCGGCCTTGGCCGCTCCTTCGAGGACGACCGTGACTTCGGTGTTGTCAGGAAGCCGGGTAGTCAGGTCCGCCACGTCGGCGAGAAATCGCCGAGCAGCACCCGCCCTGTCCTTCCACCATCCGTTGGCGCGCGACCCGATCACATTGGCCGCATCCACCACGACGAGATGCCTCGGATCGCTCATCGACCCAGTCTGCCTCGCGTACTGCCGCAGGCGCGATTGTGCGCCGGGGCAGTTACCTTGATATATGATCTATATAGGTCGTATATAACATCAATGTCAGGTGGGGGCAATGTCCAAGCTACTGATCGACGTGGATGACGAAGCGCTCGCGGAGGCGCAGCAACTTCTCGGAACATCGACGAAGAAGGAAACCGTCAACGCGGCTCTCGCCGAGGTCGCCAAGCGGCTCAAGCGCGTGCGGGCGTTGAACAGCCTTGCCGAGATGGCGGAGCAGGGCGACTTCGACGTGCTGCTCGACAAGTCCAACTACCGAGCGTGATCAGCTATTTGATCGATACCTCCGCCGCCGTCAGATTCATCGCGAATCAGGCTGTCAAACAGGCGTGGCAGGAGACAGTGACGGCGGGTGCGGTCGCGGTGTGCGATGTCGTGGAGCTTGAACTCCTCTACGGCGCAACGTCACTCGCCGATCGATTGCGAAAGAAGAAGCTGCTCGGTGAACTGTTCGGCTGGGCACCCACGCCCGATGGTGTGTGGACGCGGACACACGAGGTTCAGCAGTTGCTCACCGAACAGGGTCAGCATCGCAGTGCCGGTGCCGCGGATCTGGTGATCGCGGCCACCGCGGAGGCGAATCGCATCACGATTCTGCATTACGACCATGATTTCGAGACAGTCGCCAAAGCAACCGGTCAGTCCACCCAGTGGATCGCGCCACCGGGAACCGTCAGCTGACCTCGCTCGGCACCTCCAGCGTCATCAGCGTGCCGTCGGTCATGCGGTAGACGGCGTCCATGCGGTGGAGGTGGGTGGGGTCGTGGGTGACGAGGATGGTGGCCGCGTGGTGGTCGCGGGCGATGGTGGTGATGAGGTCGATGATGGCGGCGCCGCGTTCGGAGTCGAGGGCGCTGGTCGGTTCGTCGACGACGAGCAGGGCCGGGTCGTTCATAAGGGCGCGGGCGATGTTGACGCGCTGGCGCTGGCCGCCGGAGAGCTGGGCGGGGCGTTTGTGGGCGTGGTCGGTCAGGCCGACCGCGTCGAGAAGTTCTCTCGCGCGGGTACTGGTTGCGTGGCGTGATGCCCGTTTCGGGCCGCCGAGGTGGGCGGTGACTTCCAGTTGCTCGATCGCGGTCAGCGAGGGGATGAGGTTCGGCTGCTGGAAGACGATGCCCATCGACTTGCGGCGGGCGGTCGCCGCGGCTCGTCGGCTCAGCGTGGCGAGATCTGTGGTGCCGGACTCGGTGTCGAGCACGACCGTGCCCGAATCGGGGCGGATCAGGGTCGCGGCGACGGCGAGCAGGCTCGACTTTCCTGAACCGGACGCGCCGGTCACCGCGGCGATCGTGCCGCCGGGCACGTGCAGATTCACCCGGTCGAGGGCGGTGAGACGGTCGGTGCCGTCGGGGTAGGTGAGGGTCACGTCGGTGAGAGTGAGTGCCACAGTGGATCCTTCGTTCGGTCGCGCAGTGCGGTGGATCGGCAGCGCGACTGCGGCATCGGTGCGGGCGACGGTCGTCATGGGATCGTCAGCGGGTCGCGCCGAGCGCGGTCAGTGGGTCGGTGGTGAACAGGAAGCGCAGGGCGACAGCGGCGCCGACCAGGCCGAGGACGATCAGGGCCAGTGCGGGGACCAAGGTTGTCGCGGGGCTGAGCACGAAAGGCATCGCCTCGCCCAGGAACAGTGAGGCGAGGGCGGTGATCGCCAGGCCCGCCGTGACACCCGCGGTCAGGACGATCGCGGCCTGGGCGAGGGCATCACGGACCAGGGAGCCGGTGGTCGCGCCGAGCGCCTTCAAGGTGGCGATATCGGGTTGGCGCTGCACGGTCCAGACCGTGAAGAAGGCGCCGATCACCAGGGCCGAGATGGCGAACAGCAGCACGGTCATCAGGGTGAGTGAGCTGTTCTCGGCCTGGTAGGAACCGATCGCCTGGACGGCCTCCTTCGCGGGCAGCGAGTGCGTGCCTGCTTCGGCGTCGAGGCCGCCGGGGGCCTCGCCGGTCACCGCGAGCACGGTCGCGGCACCGGCGCGCGGGCTGGCCGCTTGCCAGTCCTGCAGGCTCGTCCAGATCACGGGGGTGTGGCTGTACCACTCGTCGCCGGCGACGTCGGCGACGGTGAACTCGTGCCCTGCCAGCAGCACGACGTCGCCGGAGCCTGCCGACAGCTCGCGAGCCGCCGCCGAACTCAGCACCACGGCGCCGGGAGCGGTAGCAGGGCGATTGCTGAATGCCGATGGGTCGCCGCCGAACAACGCGACCTGCGTCGGACTCGCACCCGCGTGCTCGGCCCTGGTGCGCGAGATGCCGATCGGGGTCGCGTCCGCCGATTCCCACTGCGCGATCTGCTGCTCGGTGAGCACCGAGGAGTCGAACGACGGGTCGGCCCCGGTTTCGGCGAAAACGACCCGGTCGGCGTCGATGCCCTGGACAGCGGAGATGTTCTGGTGCGCCAGCCCAGCGGTGAGGCCACTGAGGAAGCTCACCAGCACCGCCACCAAGAACACGACGGTGGTGATGAGCAGGAAGCGGCCACGGGCGGCCCGCAGATCTCGGAGTGCGACGAACATGACTCCACTCTGTCGTTCTCGTCCGTCGACGCCATCGCACCGGCGCACGAATCGCCGTCCATCCAAGGTCTGGCGGCGTTTACATCTTTCGATGGATGCCCGCGTGGTTGCCGCACATAAGCTGGTCGACGTGCACTCGTCCCCCCTGACCCCGGTGGTCACCACCCTGCGCTTCGGCCTGCATGTGCTGGTGACGGTGCTGGCGGTGGTGGTCGCGGTGCGCGCGATGCTGCCCGGCGGCGGCGGTCACGGTGTCGCGGTGGTCGCGCTGACGGTGGTGTGGTTGCTGGTGTATTTCGCGGGGACCGAGTTCCCGCGCTCACGTTCGCCTGCGTATCCCGATGCTGCGGTGTGGGTGTGGCTGGCGGCTCTGACCGTGTTGTGGCTGGTCTTGCTCACGCTCACCGCTGATGCGGTCTACCTGGCGTTCGGGCTGTTCTTCGTCTACCTGCACCTGTTGCCACGGCCGTGGAATCTGGTCGCGGTGGTGTCGGCGACGGCGGTCGGTGTGATCGGGTTCGCGGCGCATCGTGGTTGGTCCGCGGGTGCGGTGGTGGGGCCTGTTCTCGGCGCGCTGGTGGCGATCGGGATCGGGCTCGGCTACCAGGCCCTGCGTCGTGAGGCAGTCGAGCGCGAGCGGCTGATCGACGAATTGATCGGCACCAGAGCGATTCTCGCGGAACAGGAGCGCACGGCGGGCAAGCTCGCCGAGCGCGAACGCTTGGCGAAGGAGATCCACGACACCGTCGCCCAGGGCCTGAGCAGCATCCAACTGCTCCTGCACAGCGCTGAGCAGGCCGCACCGGATCATCCTGCGCTGGACCGTATTCGGCTCGCGCGCGAGACCGCCGCCGAAGACCTGGCCGAAACCCGAAGGCTCATCGACGAATTGTCGCCCGCCGCGCTGGACGGCCAATCACTGGCCGAAGCGCTGGAACGCATTTGTCTGCGCGCGCAGTCGCCGACACTGACCACGCAGCTGCTCGTCGAGGGTGAGCCGGAGCGCCTGCCGATGCCGGTCGAGGCGGCGCTGGTGCGGATCGCGCAGAGCGCGGTAGCCAATGTGGTGCAGCACGCGCAGGCTGAGCGCATGCGGGTCACCCTCACCTACGACGACACCGACGCGCACTTGGACATCGTCGACGACGGCATCGGCATCGAGCCGGATATGTTGCGCCACCGCCGATCCGGCGCGTTCGGCCTCGCCGCCATGCGCAGCCGCGTCGAGCAACAAGGCGGTGCGATGACCGTCGAATCCGAACCGGGCCACACCGCAGTGTCGGTGACCTTCCCGCTCGGCGCGGCCTCATGATCCGCCTTCTCCTCGCCGACGATCACGCCATCGTCCGTGCGGGCCTGCGCGCTCTCCTCGACTCCGCCGCCGACATCACCGTTGTCGGTGATGTCGCGAATGCCGATGCGGCAGTGGCCTTTTGCGCCGCCACCCCCGTCGACCTGGTCTTGATGGACCTGCGTTTCGGCGACGGTCGCTCCGGCGCCTCCGCCACCGCCGACCTGCGCGCCCTGCCCACCCCGCCGAACGTCCTCGTCGTCACCAACTACGACACCGACGCCGACATCCTCGGCGCCATCGAAGCAGGAGCCGTCGGCTACCTCCTCAAAGACACCCCACCCACCGAACTCCTCGCCGCCGTCCGCGCCGCCGCAGCGGGCGAGAGCGTGCTCTCCCCAACCGTCGCCTCCCGCCTGATGACCCGAGTCCGCCGAGCCGACACCACCCTGAGCCCCCGCGAAGTAGAAGTCCTGCGCCTGGTAGCCGCCGGCCTTTCCAACCGCGACATAGCCAAACAACTCTTCCTCAGCGAAACCACCGTGAAGTCCCACCTCGTCCACATCTACGCCAAACTCGGCGTGAAGTCCCGCACCTCCGCCGTCGCCACAGCCCGCGAAAGCGGCGCGATCTAACTGTCGACATGCTGATTCACCTTCGGCGCCCCCGCCGCCGCTGCGCTTACCCTGGGCGTATGGCCTCTCTGTCTGATCCCAAGGTGCGCGAATTTCTTTCCCATGGAACGCGAACGGGCAAGGTGGCGTTCGCCGCGGCGGACGGGCGTCCGCTGGTGACGCCGGTGTGGTTTGTCGTCGAAGGTGACGAGCTGGTTTTCAATACGGGTAAGAACACGGCCAAGGGGCGGGCTTTCGCGCGTGATCCGCGGGTCGCGGTGTGCGTCGACCTCGAGGAGCCGCCGTACGCGCTGGTCGAGGTGCAGGGGACGGTCACCCTGTCCGAAGATCTCGATGAGCTCGTGCGGACCGCGACCGCCATCGCGGCCCGGTACATGGGTCCGGACAAGGCGGACGAATTCGGTCAGCGCAACGGGGTCGCGGGCGAGCTCGTGGTGCGGGTGCGGCCGACGAAGATCATCGCGCAGTTCGATATGACGGGCTAGCGGGCGCCGGTCATCGGGACCGCGTCGGGGCCGGGCGGGGTGGGGTCGTACGGCGGGGGATCGGTGCGGTCGAACAGGGGAGACGAGCAGGTCGCGCCGACTTCCGGTGTGGTGTACGGGTTTTCGCGGAGGGCGACGATGAACTGGTCGATGCGTTCGTCGGTGGCCGAGTCGACGGTGAGCTGGTGGCCCCACGACTGCAGTGAGATCGGGTGGCTCATGTCGGGGATGGGGGACATCAGGGTGTACTGGCGGTCGGTGACTCGGGCGCTCAGCGCCGCCTGATCCTGCGCGCTCACCTTCGCGGGGTCGTAGGCGATCCATACCGCCCCGTGTTCGAGCGAGTGGACCGCGTTCTCGGTGCGCAGGGCCTTCGAATAGACGACGCCGGTGCAGGCCGCCCACTGGGCGTCGTGCGGTCCGCCCACCGGGGGGATCGACGGGTAGGCGACTCGCTGGTTCGGCCGCACGTGCTGCTGCCCGGGCGCGATCTCGGTGACGACGACGCCGCGAATCTGTAGCGAGGGGTCACGGTTGTCCGAGGACGGGGCGAAGCTGTCCGCGGTGGCGGTCGCCTGACCGGCGACCTTCTCACCCGAGCACCCGGTCGCCAGCGTGGCGGCCACGACCACGACCGCGCAAGCGCCTGCGCCGCGCACCCCACCGGACCTACTCGAAACCCGCATCGCGGACCCCCGTCTCCTCGTCGCCGACACCTGCCGTCCGACACAGAACCTACTTGTCTCCCCGCGCCGGGGGCACTCCTAGACTCCCGACTATGACTGTGCATTTCATCGGGGCAGGCCCCGGCGCCGCCGACCTGCTCACGGTGCGAGCGGTCAACCTGCTGCGCGACAGCCCCGTCTGCCTCTACGCGGGCACCTACCTCGACCCCGAGGTCCTCGCCCACTGCGCGCCCGGCGCCGAACTGATCGACACCCAGCACCTGAACCTGGACCAGATCATCGACCACCTCGTGCGCGCCACCGAGGCGGGCAAGGACGTGGCCCGGCTGTGTTCGGGTGATCCCTCGCTCTATTCGGCCCTCACCGAGCAGACCCGCAGGCTCGACGCCCGCAACGTGGCGTGGGACATCACCCCCGGCGTTCCCGCCTACGCGGCCGCGGCGGCGGCCCTCGGCACCGAACTGACCGTCCCCGAGGTCGTCCAGTCGGTAGTCCTCACCCGGACCCAGGCGCGCTCCACCGCGATGCCGCACGGCGAGGCGCTGGCGAACTTCGCCGCCACCGGTGCCACGCTCGTCCTGCATCTCGCGATCACCCGGATCAGCGTGCTCGCGCAGGAGCTGGTCGCCGAGTACGGCACTGACTGCCCCGTCGCCGTCGTCTATCGCGCCAGCCAACCCGAACAGCTCGTCCTGCGCGGCACCCTGTCCGACATCGCCGATCAGGTGGAGGCGGCCGGGCTGCGTCAAGCCGCGGTGATCCTGGTCGGGCGCGCGCTGGCCACGTCTATCGACTGCGCCCAGTCGCACCTCTACGACCCGGCCAGGGCCCGGTAACACCCACTCCAGCACAGCAGACCAATCGGTGTGATCCATCACTCAGTTGCCGCGGTGCACAGGTCATCCAGCGGGGATGTGAGAACGCAGACAAGCGTCAGCAAACGTGGGTCGCAGGCTTTACCTGGGCCGATGCTCGGCGGCTATGGAGGTGGTTGGTTGCGGGGCGAGCGCACCGGTAGATTGGTGCGATGGTTTGCGACGAGTAGACCGGCGCTGGCGGCCGGACGGTCAGGTGCATGGTCTCGGCCGTGTAACGAGACCAGCCTGGGTGACAGATAGTGCCAATGGACATTTTTGCCTGATTGATTCGAGAACTGAACCCGAGACGCGGGCGCCACGCTTATTCAGGTGGGCGCTCGCGTTCCGGTGTCGTCGGGGAGCGCCTGACCGGGTGTTCCGGAAGCGAGGTTTGGGTTGGACCGGCTGGATTTCGGCGGAAACGGCGAAACTGGTGACGGACGTGGAGGCTCCTCGGAGTACTTCCCGCTTTCGCCCGCACAGCTGGGTATCTGGTACGCGCAGCACGTCGACCCACAGGTGCCGATCAACATCGCCCAGTACGTCGACCTGCGTGGACGCCTCGATGTCGCCGTGCTCGAGCGCGCGAGCGCCGACGCGGCCACCGACCTCGAATCGGGCTGGCTGCGCATCGTCGAGATCGACGGTGAGCCGATGCAGACCATCGACCCCACTCAGGACGCGACGCTGATCTATGTCGATCTGCGTGGCGAGGCCGACCCCGAAGCGGCCGCCGCCGCGTGGATGCGGGCCGAGTACAGCCGCCCGCTCGACATCGTCAACGACCGTCTCGTCCAGGCCGCCGCGCTGCAGCTCAGCGATGACCGCTGGTACTGGTATGCCCGTGTCCACCACATCGTGCTCGACGGTTTCGGCGCCAACAACTTCGTCAACCGCACGGCACAGCTCTATACCGCCGAGGTCACCGGTACCCCGGCCCCGCCGAACAAAGCCACCGATCTGCGTGCGCTCTACGAGTCCGAGCTCGTCTACCGCGACAGCACCCGCTTCCAGTCCGACAAAGAGCATTGGGCCCAGCGGGTAGCGGGCCTGGAAGAAGGCAGCAGCCTCACCGGCCGCTCGGCCCCGCCCTCGCCGGTCAACGACGTCACCAGCGCGGCGCTGAGCACCGCCCAGGACGAGCTGCTCACCGCGGCGATCGCCCGGCACGACAGCACCGCCGCACCGCTGCTGATCGCCGGTTTCGCGGCGTACCTGGCCCAGATCACCGGCACCTCCGACGTCATCCTCAGCCTCCCGGTCACCGCCCGGACCACTGCGGTGATGCGCCGCTCGGGCGGTGTGACCTCGAACATCGTCCCGCTGCGCCTGCGCGTGGGCCACGACACCACGGTCGCGCAGCTGCTGCGTTCGGTGACCACCGAGGTTTCCGGCGCCCTGCGCCACCAGCGCTACCGCCACGAGGACATCCGCCGTGATTCGGCGGGCGAGGGCATGGTCTCCACGGAGTTCTTCGGCCCGTGGGTCAACATCATGCTGTTCGACAACCATCTGAGCTTCGGTGACATGGAGGGCACGCTCAACGTGCTGTCCACGGGCAGCATCGAAGACCTGGGCGTCAACTTCTATCAGTCGCACGGTGGCACTCGCTCCCACATCGACTTCGAGACCAACCCGAACCTGTACTCGGCCGCCGACGCGCAGACCCATCACGGCCGGTTCCTGGAGTTCTTCGACCGCTTCCTGGCCGCCGACGCCGAACTGCCGGTGTGGAACCTGCCGGTCACCGGCACGGCCGAGCTGGAACGCTCGCTCACCGAGTGGAACGACGCGGCACACGAGGTCCCCGCGACCACCCTGCCCGCGCTGCTCGACGCGCAGATCCCGCTGACCCCGGACAACATCGCCCTGGACTTCGAGGGCGAAACCCTCACCTACGCCGAATTCGGCGCGAAGGTGAACCGGCTGGCCCGCTTCCTGATCGCCGACGGCGTCGGCCCGGAATCGCTCGTGGCGCTCGGCATGCGCCGCTCGCTCGACCTCGTCATCGGCATGCACGCCGTGCTGCGGGCCGGTGGCGCGTACGTGCCGATCGACCCGGATCATCCGGCCGACCGCACCGCCTACATCCTCGATTCCGCGGCACCGGTCTGCGTCCTGACCACCACCGGCGACGACCTCGACCTGCCCGGCACCGTCGCCCGCGTCGAGATCGATCGACTCGACACGACCGGTTTCGACGCCACAGCTCTCACCGACGCCGACCGCCTGTCCCCGCTGCGCCCGGACAACACCGCCTACGTCATCTACACCTCGGGTTCGACCGGTCGCCCCAAGGGCGTCGCGGTCACCCACCACGCGATCGTCAACCAAGAGCTGTGGATGCTCGACGAATACCGGTTGACCGCCGACGACGTCTACTTACAGAAGACCGCCACCACCTTCGACGTGTCGCTGTGGGGTTACTTCCTGCCGCTGATGGTCGGCGCGAAACTGGTCATCGCCAGCCCCGACGGCCACCGCGACCCGCTGTACGTCGCGGACATGATCGAACGCCACGGCGTGACCGTGACCGACTTCGTCCCGTCGATGCTCACCGTCTTCGTCTCGCATGCCACGCAGGTTCAATGCGCCTCGCTGCGTGCGGTTTTCGTCATCGGTGAGGCGCTGCCCCCGGAGACCGCCGCGGGTCTGCGCGCGATCTCCGACGCCGGCCTGCACAACCTGTACGGACCCACGGAGGCCGCGGTCTCGGTCACCTACTGGGAGGCCACCGAAGCCGACACCACGCAGGTGCCGATCGGTATCCCCGAGTGGAATGTCGAAGTCTACGTACTGGATTCACGGCTGCGCCCGGCCGCGATCGGCGCCCCGGGTGAGCTGTATCTGGCCGGTCGACAGCTGGCCCGCTGCTACCGCGGCCGCCCCGACCTGACCTCGGACCGCTTCGTCGCCAACCCCGTCGGCGCCCCCGGCGAGCGCATGTACCGCACCGGCGACCTCGTGCGCTGGAACGCCGAGGGCGTGCTGGAGTACATCGGCCGCACCGACTTCCAGGTGAAGTTCCGCGGTCAGCGCATCGAGCTCGGCGAGATCGAGACCGACCTGCTCGCGCACCCGACCGTGAGCCAGGCCGCGGTGCTCGTGGTCGACACCGCGACCGGCCAGCAGCTCGTGGCCTACGTCGTGCCCGCGCCGGGCCAGTCCGCCGACCCGGCGACGCTGACTCGTTTCGTGTCCGAGAAGCTGCCCGCCTACATGGTGCCCGCGTCGATCATGGTGCTCGACGCGTTCCCGCTCAACACCTCGGGCAAGCTGGATCGCAAGGCGCTGCCCGAACCCGTCTTCACCGCTGCCGCAGGCGATTTCCGCGCACCGCGCACCCCGGCCGAGCAGATCGTGGCCGGCATCTTCGGCGATGTGCTGAGCCAGGAACGCGTCGGCGCCGACGACAACTTCTTCGAACTGGGCGGCAACTCCCTGGTCGCCACGCAAGTCGTCGCCCGCATCGGCGCCGCCTTCGGTATCCAGCTGGGTGTGCGCGCGCTGTTCGAGACCCCGACCGTGGCCGGACTCGCCGCGCGGGCCGAATCCGTCACCCCCGCCGATGTTTCCGCCGCGCGTCCGCCGCTGGTCGCGCAGCCGCGTCCCGAGCAGGTGCCGCTGTCGCTGGCCCAGCAGCGGATGTGGTTCATCAACCAGTTCGACCCCACCGCACCCACCTACAACCTGCCGTTCGTGGTGCAGATGAAGGGCAGCGTCGACGTCGACGCCCTGATCGCCGCGCTCAATGATGTTGTGGTGCGCCAGGAATCGCTGCGCACGATCTTCCCCGACGCCGACGGCGGTTTCCAGCACGTACTCGGCGCCGACGAGTTCGACCTCGGCATCGCGGTGACCCCGATCGACCAGTCGCGGCTGCGCGACGAGCTGATCGACTTCGCCTCCACCGGCTTCGATGTCACCCTGGAACTGCCGATCCGCGTGCAGATCTTCAAGGTGGCCGGTGGAACCGCCGAGTCCAACGGTCACGGTGCGGGCACCCCGGAATACGCGGTCGCCTTCGTTGTGCACCACATCGCGGCCGACGGTTTCTCTTTCGGCCCGCTGGCCCGCGATGTCGCCACCGCCTACCTGGCTCGCGCCGCGGGCCAGGCTCCGGCCTGGCTGCCGCTGCCGGTCCAATACCGCGACTACACCCTGTGGCAGCACGAACTGCTCGGCGCCGAATCCGACCCGGCTTCGATGGCCGCGCGTCAGCTCGACTACTGGAAGAGCGCCCTCGAGGGCCTGCCCGACCAGCTCGACCTGCCCAGCGACCGCCCGCGCCCGCAGCAGCAGAGCTTCCGTGGCGCGCGCGTCGGTTTCGAGATCGACGCCGAGACCCACGAACAGCTCGCCGCCGTGGCCCGTGCCAACGGCGTCACCCTGTTCATGGTGGTGCACGCCTCCCTCGCGGTGCTGCTCGCGCGCCTGTCGGGCACCACCGACATCGCAGTCGGTACCCCCATCGCCGGTCGCGGTGAGCAGGCCCTCGATGACCTGATAGGCATGTTCGTCAACACCCTGGTGTTGCGTTCCGACGTCGATCCCACCCAGCCGTTCACCGAATTCCTCACCCGCACCCGCGAAACCGACCTGAGCGCGTTCGCCAACGCGGATGTGCCGTTCGAGCGGCTCGTCGACGTGCTCAACCCGTCGCGCTCGCAGGCCCGCCATCCGCTGTTCCAGGTGGTGCTGTCGTTCCAGGAGATGTCGCACGGCACCCTGGAGCTGCCCGGTCTCACGGTCACGGCCGACGAGGTCGAGGTCGACATGGCCAAGTTCGACCTGCAGTGGACTCTCACCGAGGAACACACCGGCACCGGCTCGCTGTCGGGCATGACCGGCGTGCTCACCTACGCCATCGACCTGTTCGATCAGTCGACCGTCGAAGAACTGCTGCTGCGCTGGCGTCGCGTGCTCGACGCGATCCTGGCCGACCCGGCCGTCACCGTCGGCGCGATCGACGTGCTCGACGACGCCGAACGCGCCGACCTGGTCACCCGCTTCGGCGCCCCCGCCGCGGTGGCGCGCACGCTGCCGCAGCTGATCGCCCAGGCCGCCCGCGACACCGAGGCGACCGCTGTGGTGTTCGAGGGGACCGCTGTCTCCTACGGCGAACTCGATCGTCGCTCGAACCAGTTGGCGCGCTTGCTGATCCAGCAGGGTCTCGGCGCCGAGGACTTCGTCGCCGTCGCCGTGCCGCGTTCGCTGGAATCGGTGCTCGCCGTGTGGGCGGTCACCAAGACCGGTGCCGCGTTCGTGCCCGTCGACCCGAACTACCCGGCCGACCGCATCGCCCACATGATCACCGATGCCGGTGTGTCCGTCGGTATCACGGTCACCGGTGAAGCCGATGAACTCCCTGATTCGGTGGGCTGGGTGGTGGTCGACGACATCGACCTCACCGGTATTTCCGATGCCCCCCTCGCGCCGCGGGAACTGGTGCGCCAGACCGATCCCGCGCAGCCCGCGTACCTGATCTACACCTCCGGTTCCACCGGTGTGCCCAAGGGCGTCGTGGTCACCCACGCCTCCGTCGCCAACTTCTGCGCCGAGCAGATCGACCTCTACTCGCTCGACTCCACCACGCGCGCACTGCATTTCGCCTCGCCGTCGTTCGACGCCTCGGTGCTGGAAATGCTGCTCGCCATCGGTCGCGGCGGCACGCTCGTCGTCGTCCCGCCGGGTGTGTACGGCGGTGAGGAACTGCGCGACATCCTCATCACCGAACAGGTCACCCACGCGTTCGTGACCCCGGCCGCGCTGGCCACCTTCGACGCCCGCGGCCTCGATCACCTGCGGGTGCTCGCCGCGGGTGGTGAAGCGGTCCCGCCGGAACTGGTCGCCAAGTGGGCCGTGCGCCTGCCCGACGGTTCGCGCCGCATGCTGGGCAATGTCTACGGACCCACCGAGACCACCATCGCGTCCAACCTCAGCGAAGGGCTGATCCCGGGGGAGCGGGTCGTCATCGGCGGCCCCATCCGCGGCGTCCACACCCTGATCCTCGACGACCGCCTCCGCCCCGTGCCGGTCGGTGTCGCGGGTGAGCTCTACATCGGCGGCGTCGGCATGGCGCGTGGGTACCACGCGCGCGCCTCGCTCACCGCCGACCGTTTCGTCGCCAACCCCTACGCCCCCGGTGCGCGGATGTACCGCACCGGTGACGTGGTGCGCTGGACCGCCGACCGCAACGTGGAGTACGTCGGCCGCTCCGACTTCCAGGTGAAGGTCCGCGGTTTCCGTATCGAACTGGGCGAGATCGACTCCGCGCTCGCCTCGCACGAGACAGTCGACTTCGCGGTCAGCATCGGTCACAAGAACAAGGGCGGCAGCACCTCGCTGGTGTCCTATGTCGTGGCGGTGCCGGGCAGTTCGATCGATATCGCCGAACTGACCGACCATGTCGCACAGCGTCTGCCCGCGTACATGGTGCCCTCGTCGATCATGGTGCTCGCCGCGGTCCCGCTGACCGTCAACGGCAAGCTCGATCGTCGCGCGTTGCCCGCGCCGGTGTTCGAGGTACGCGAGTTCCGCGCGCCCACCACCCCGATCGAGCAGATCGTCGCGCAGATCTTCGCCGACGTGCTCGAACTGGGCCGGGTCGGTGTCGAGGACGACTTCTTCGAACTGGGCGGCAACTCGCTGATCGCCACCCAGGTCGCGTCCCGCATCGGCATCGCCCTGGACACCCGTGTCCCGGTCCGCATGCTGTTCGAGGCCCCCACGGTGGCGGCGCTGGCCGCCCGGGTGGAGTCGCAGGCCGGTGACGGCGCGCGCAAGGCGCTGGTCGCCCGCGAACGCCCCGACCGGGTGCCGCTGTCGCTGGCCCAGCAGCGCATGTGGTTCCTCAACCGCTTCGACACCGCGTCGGCGGTCAACAACATCCCGGTCGCGATCCGGCTGTCCGGTGACCTGGACGTGGCCGCCCTACAGGTCGCGGTCATCGACGTGATCGACCGCCACGAGTCGCTGCGCACCGTGTTCCCCGACTCCGGCACCGGCCCCGTGCAGGTGATCCTGGACGCCGCGCAGATCGTTCCCGACCTCACCCCGTACCGGGTGACCGAGGACAACCTCATCGATCACCTGATCGATCTGGCGTCGATGGCGTTCGACGTGACCAGCGAAGTGCCGCTGCACGCACGGCTTTTCGAGGTGTCGGAGTCCGAGTACGTGCTCGGCATGGTGGTGCACCACATCTCCGCCGACGGCTGGTCGATGGCGCCGCTCTCGCGCGATGTGATCATGGCGTACGCGGCCCGCACCTCGTGGGAGGCGCCGACCTGGGCCGAACTGCCGGTCCAGTACGCCGACTACTCGCTCTGGCAGCGTGAGGTCCTCGGCTCCGAGGACGATCCGCAGTCGTTGATCTCCTCCGAGATCGCTTACTGGGCAAAGGAACTCGCGGACCTACCCGACGAGCTGGTCCTCCCGGCCGATCACCCGCGCCCGCCTGCCGCGTCCTACCGTGGCGGCACGTACAGCTTCGTCATCGCGAGCGAAACCCAGCGTGCCCTGGTCGAATTGGGTCGCCGCTACAACGCCTCGCTGTTCATGGTCATGCACAGCGCCCTCGCGGTGCTGCTGGCCCGTGCCAGCGGCTCCAGCGATATCGCGATCGGTACCCCGGTGGCGGGCCGTGGCGATCAGGCGCTCGACGACCTGGTCGGCATGTTCGTCAACACCCTGGTGCTGCGCTCGCAGGTCGACGGCGCCACCCCGTTCGCCACGTTGCTCGCCCAGGCCCGCGAGACCGATCTGCAGGCCTTCGCCCACGCCGACGTGCCGTTCGAGCGCCTGGTCGAGGTGCTCAACCCGGCCCGTTCGCAGTCGCGCCACCCGCTGTTCCAGGTGATGCTGTCGTTCCAGAACAACAAGCAGGCATCGCTGCAGCTGCCCGGCCTCGCGGTGAGCGGAATCGATTACGACCCGCAGCTGGCCAAGTTCGACCTGCAGCTCACGCTCACCGAGGTCCAGGACACCGACGGTGGCGTCGGCGGTATGGCGGCCGAATTCTCGTACGCGCTCGATCTTTTCGACGAATCGACGGTCGCCGCGTTCGCCCGCAGGCTCGACAACATCTTCGCCGCGGTGGTCGCCGATCCCGAGGTGTTCGTCGGCGACATCGATCTGCTCGCGCCCGAGGAGCACGCACAGGTCCTCGTCGACTGGAACGACACCGCGCACGCCGTCCCGCACGCGACGTTGATGTCGCTGTTCGACGCACAGGTGGAGCGGACCCCGGACGCCGTCGCCCTGGTCTTCGAGCAGCAAGTGCTGTCCTACCGCGAGCTGCAGGAGCGGGCCAACCGCATCGCGCGCCGCTTGATCGCCGACGGCGTGGGCCCCGGTGACAATGTGGCACTGGCGATCCGGCGTTCCACGGAGTTGGTCGTCGCCATGTACGCGGTGCTGCAGACCGGCGCCGCCTACGTGCCGCTCGACCCGGATCAGCCCGCCGACCGCATCGGCCACATCATCGAGACCGCGCAGCCGCGACTGGTGCTCACCAGCCGCCGCGACGCGTTCGAGTCCGACGGCGTCACCGTGCACGCGGTCGAGAACATCTTCTCGCCCGCCGACTTCAGCGGTGCGCCGATCACCGATGCCGAACGCGTGCAACCGATTCGGGCCACCAATACCGCCTACGTGATCTTCACGTCCGGCTCGACCGGCCGCCCCAAGGGCGTCGCGGTGGATCACGCGGCGATCGTCAACCGCCTGCTGTGGATGCAGCACGAGTACCCGATCGACGCCGCCGACGCCGTCTTGCAGAAGACCCCGGCCACCTTCGACGTGTCGGTGTGGGAGTTCTTCTGGCCCTTGCAGACCGGTGCCCGCCTGGTCGTCGCCAAGCCCGACGGCCACCGCGATCCGGTGTACCTGGCCCAGATCATCGCCGAACGCGGCATCACCACCGCGCACTTCGTGCCCTCGATGCTGTCGGTGTTCGTCTCGACCCTCGGCAGCAACGGCAACGGTGACGCGGTGCGCCTGCGACAGGTGTTCGCCTCCGGCGAGGCGCTGCCCGCGCCCACCGCGCAGCGTCTGCGCGAGCTCACCGGCGCCCGTCTGCACAACCTGTACGGTCCCACCGAGGCCGCGGTCGACGTCACCTATCACGAGGTCGTCGACGCCGATGTGGAGTCGGTGCCGATCGGGCGCCCGGTGTGGAACACCCGGGTGTTCGTGCTGGATTCGCGCCTGCACCCCGTGGCCCCCGGCGTTGCGGGAGAGCTCTATCTGGCGGGCGATCAGCTGGCCGTCGGCTATCTCAACCGGGCGGACCTGACCGCCGACCGCTTCGTCGCCAATCCGTACGGCGCGGCGGGCTCGCGCATGTACCGCACCGGTGACCTCGTCACCTGGACCGCGGTGTCGGGCGAGAACGGTCTCACCTACGGCGAACTGAACTACCTGGGCCGCACCGACTTCCAGGTGAAGCTGCGCGGTCTGCGCATCGAACTCGGTGAGATCGAGGCGACCCTGCTGGCGCAGCCGGGTGTCGCGCAGTCGGTCGTCGTCGTGCGCTCCGACGCGCACGCCGGTGACCAGCTCGTCGGTTACCTGGTGCCAGAGGTGGACTCGGCCCTCGACGTGGCCGCGGTGAAGGCGGGCATCACCACCGAACTGCCCGCCTACATGGTGCCGTCGGCCCTGGTCGTGCTGGATGCCTTCCCGCTCAACGCGTCCGGCAAGCTCGACCGTAAAGCGTTGCCGGCGCCCGTGTTCGAGGCGAAGGTGTTCCGTGCGCCGTCGACCCCGATCGAGGAGATCGTCGCCGAGATCTTCGCCGACCTGCTCGGCGCCGAACGCGTGGGCGTGGACGACGACTTCTTCGGCCTCGGCGGCAACTCGCTCGTGGCCACCCAGGTCGCGGCGCGCCTGAGCACGGCGCTCGACACCGAGGTCGGCGTGCGCACCCTGTTCGAGGCGCCCACCGTCGGCGCGTTGGCCGCCCGCGTGGAATCGCACGCGGGCACCGGTCTGCGCGCCGAGCTCACGGCCCGTCAGCGTCCCGAGCATCCGCCGCTGTCGCTCGCGCAGCAGCGCATGTGGTTCCTGAACCGCTTCGACGTCGCCGACACCGGCACCTACAACATCCCGGTCGCGGTCCGCCTGCAGGGCCTGCTCGACCTGCCCGCGCTGCGCGGCGCGGTCGCCGACGTGGTCGCCCGCCACGAAACCTTGCGCACGGTCTACCCGGTGTACGTCGCCCCCGAGTCGGGGCGCGCCGCCATGGCCGACGGCACGGCCTACCAGAAGGTGCTCGCCGCCGCGGGCTCGATTCCGGACGTCGAGCTGATCGAGGCCGACGAGACCGACATGGCGATCTCGCTCTACGAGTTCGCCCGTCGCGGTTTCGACGTCACCGCGAACGCGCCGGTGCGCCTTCGGGTCTACGAGCTCAGCGAGCGCGAACACGTGCTGGTGATGGTGGTCCACCACATCGCCGCCGACGGTTTCTCGCTGCGTCCGCTGGTGCGCGACCTGATGACCGCCTACGTGGCCCGCACCGCGAACACCGAACCCGGCTGGCCGCCCCTGAACATCCAGTACGTCGACTACGCGCTGTGGCAGCGCGAGATCCTCGGCGACGAAACCGATCCCACCTCGCTGATCTCCGAGCAGCTCGAGCACTGGCGCGGCGCGCTCGCCGATCTGCCCGACGAACTGCGTCTGGGCCACAAGTCGCGGCCCGCGCAGGCCAGCTACCAGGCGGGCACGCACCGCTTCGAAGTGCCGGGCGAGCTCGTCGAGGCATTGAACCGGGTCGCCCACGAGCACAGCACCACCCTGTTCATGGTGGTGCACAGCGCTTTCGCCGTCCTGCTGTCGCGGCTGTCGGGCACCCCCGACATCGCCATCGGTACCCCGGTCGCGGGCCGTGGTCAGCAGGCACTCGACGATCTGGTCGGCATGTTCGTCAACACCCTGGTGTTGCGCGCGCAGGTCGATCCGGGCGCCACCTTCGCCGAGTTGCTCGGTCAGGTCCGCGAGCACGATCTGGCGGCCTTCGCGCACGCCGACGTGCCGTTCGAGCGCCTGGTCGAGGTGCTCAACCCGGCGCGCTCGCAGTCGCGCCACCCGCTGTTCCAGGTGATGCTCTCGTTCCAGAACCTGGGTCGTACCACCCTGGAACTGCCCGGCCTCACGGTCTCCGAGCTGGGCATCGACCAGCACATGGCGAAGTTCGATCTGCAGCTCGCGCTCAGCGAGGTCCCCGCCGACGACGACAGTCACATGGATGCCGAACTCGTCTACGCGACAGACCTTTTCGACGCGGGCTTCGCCGCGACCTTCGGCGCCCGCCTGCTGCGCGTGCTCACCGCCGTCGTGGTCGACCCCTCGGCTCCCGTCGGTGACATCGAACTTCTCGACTCCGCCGAGCGCACCCTGGTGCTCGATCGCTGGAACGACACCGAATTCGCCGTCGACGCCGCGCTGAGCACGCCGAGTGACGACGAACCGGCCACGCTGCACGCGCTGTTCGAGGCGCAGGTCGCCCGGACCCCCGACGCGGTCGCGCTCACGTTCGAGGGGACGAGTCTGTCCTATGCCGAGTTCGCGGGCCGCGTGCGTCAGCTGGCGCGCTGGCTCAAGGACGCCGGCGTCGGCCCGGAATCGTATGTGGCACTCGGTATGCGGCGCTCGATCGATCTGCTGGTCGGCATGTACGCCGTGTCCGCCGCCGGTGGCGCGTACGTACCGCTGGACCCCGATCACCCGGCCGAGCGCATCGAGCACATCCTCGAGACCGCGCAACCGGTCTGCGTGCTCACCTCCGGCGAGAGCCTGCCCGCGGCCGCCGGTCGAGAGGTCCGCATCGACCAGCTCGACCTGTCCGGCCACTCCACCGAGCCGGTCACCGACGCCGACCGGCACCGCCCGCTGCGCTCGGGCAACACCGCCTACGTCATCTTCACCTCAGGCTCGACCGGTCGCCCCAAGGGCGTCGCGGTCAGCCACGCGGCGATCGTCAACCGCCTGGTGTGGATGCACGCCGCCTACGGCCTCGCCGCCGCCGACGTGGTGCTGCAGAAGACCCCCGCCACCTTCGACGTGTCGGTGTGGGAGTTCTTCTGGCCCTTGCAGGTCGGCGCGCGCCTGGTGGTCGCCAAGCCGGACGGGCATCGCGACCCGGCCTACCTGGCCCGGCTGATCGTGGCCGAACAGGTCACCACGGTGCACTTCGTGCCGTCGATGATGGCCGTGTTCGTCACCGAACCGCTTGCCGCCGAGTGTGTTTCGCTGCGCAATGTGTTCGCCTCCGGCGAGGGGCTGCCCGCGCCGACCGCGCAGCGTCTGCGCGAATTGACCGGCGCCGCGCTGCACAACCTCTACGGCCCCACCGAGGCCGCGGTCGACGTGACCTATCACGAGGTCACCGATGCCGACATCGAAACGGTGCCGATCGGCGCCCCGGTGTTCAACACCCGTCTGTACGTGCTGGATTCGCGGCTGCGGCCGGTTCCGGTGGGTGTCGCGGGTGAGCTCTACCTCGCGGGCGTGCAGCTGGCCCACGGGTATGTGGGTCGTGCCGACCTGACGATGGATCGTTTCGTCGCCGACCCGTTCGCGCCCGGCGAGCGCATGTACCGCACCGGTGACCTCGTCACCTGGACGCCGGCCGGCGAGCTGGAGTACCTGGGCCGCACCGACTTCCAGGTGAAGCTGCGTGGTCTGCGCATCGAACTCGGCGAGATCGAGGCGGCGCTCACGGCGCTGCCGGAGATCGCCCAGTCGGTGGTCGTGGTCCGTGCCGACGAGCACACCGGCGATCAGCTGGTCGCCTACGTCGTCCCGCAGACCGGCGCCACCGTGGACACCGACGCGGTGAAGGACGCACTCGGCGCGGAGCTGCCTATCTACATGGTGCCCGCCGCGTACGTGGTGCTGAACGCGTTCCCGCTCAATGCTTCCGGCAAGCTCGATCGCAAGGCGCTGCCGTCGCCGGTGTTCGCCGCGCGCACCTTCCAGGCGCCGGTCACCCCGGTGCAGCAGATCGTCGCCGCCACCTTCGCCGAGGTGCTCGGCGCCGGTCAGGTCGGCCTCGACGACGACTTCTTCGAACTCGGCGGCAACTCGCTGGTCGCCACCAGGGTCGCGGCCCGGCTGTCGGAGGCGCTCGATACCCAGGTGCCGCTGCGCGCGCTGTTCGAGGCGTCGACGGTGGCCGCGCTGGCTGCTCGGGTCGAAACGCACACCGGTCGTGGTGGCCGCATCCCGTTGGCTCCCCGCCCGCGGCCCGAGCTGGTGCCGCTGTCGCAGGCGCAGCAGCGGATGTGGTTCCTCAACCGCTTCGACAACCGCACCGCCGTCAACAACATCCCCGTCGCGATCCGCCTCACCGGTGACCTCGATGTCGCCGCGCTCGAGGCGGCCATCGCCGACGTGGTCGCCCGGCACGAATCCCTGCGCACCTTCTACCCGGCAGCCGATGTGGCCTCGGGTGCGGTCGAGGAAGGCGCGGGCTACCAGCAGATCCGGCCCGCCGACGAGGTCCGTTTCGCGCTGACAGCCCAGCCGGTCGCCGCGAGCGACGTGGTGGCCAGGGTGATCGAACTGGCGAGCGTGCACTTCGACGTGACCCGCGAAGTCCCGTTCCGCGCGAGCCTGCTGCGCGTCGACGACCGGAACCACGTGGCCGTGCTGGTCATGCACCACATCAGCGGTGACGGTTTCTCGCTGCGTCCGCTGCTGCGCGATGTCGTGATCGCCTACACCGAGCGCACCCGCGGTGAGAACCCCGCCTGGACGCCGCTGGAAGTCCAGTACGCCGACTACACCCTGTGGCAGCGTGAGATCCTCGGTGCGGAGTCCGATCCCGAATCGGTCGCCGCGAGCCAGCTCGCCTACTGGACCGAGCAGTTGCGCGATCTGCCCGATCAGCTCGAGCTGCCCGCCGATCGGCCGCGCCCCGAGGTCGCCACCAACGCCGGTGACCTGCACCGCTTCTCGGTCGACGCGCACCTGCACCACGCGCTGACCGAGATCGCCCGCGCCCGCGGCGTCACCCTGTTCATGGTGATGCACGCGGCACTGGCCACCTGGGCCGCGCGCCTGTCCAACAGCACCGACATCGCCATCGGCACCCCCATCGCCGGTCGCGGCGAGCGCACGCTCGACGACCTGGTCGGCATGTTCGTCAACACCCTGGTGCTGCGCAGCGAGGTCGACTCGAGCGCGAGCTTCGGCGACCTCCTGGATCAGATCCGCAAGGTCGACCTGTCCGCCTTCGCCAACGCCGATGTGCCGTTCGAGCGCCTCGTCGACGTGCTCAGCCCCACCCGTTCACAGGCGCATCACCCGCTGTTCCAGGTGGCGCTCACCTTCGAGGCGGCCACCGCCGCCGACGCGGGCACCATCGCACTGCCCGGCCTCGATCTCGAGGTCGTCGACTTCGATCCGGGCACAGCGAAATTCGACGTGCAGCTCACCGTGGGCGAAGCCGCCGACGGCTCGCTCGCGCTGTCGTGGAACTACGCCACCGATCTGTTCGACGCCGAAACCGTCGCCGCCTTCGGCGACCGCCTGGTCCGCATCCTGCGCAGCGTCGCCGAGAACCCCGACGTGATCGTCGGCGACATCGACCTGCTCGGCGAGGCCGAACAGCGTGATGTCGCGCAGCGCTGGGTGTCCTCCGGTCCCGACGCCATCGGTCTGCCGGTCATCCACGACGCCAGCACCCCCGCCGGCTACCGGCGTGGCCTGTTCGGCAACAAGCACACGACCCTGGTCGACCTGTTCGACGCCGCGGCCGCCGCCTACCCCGACCGGATCGCCGCCAAGTTCGGCGTCGAGTCGCTGACCTACGCCGAGCTCGATCGCCGTGCGAATGTGCTGGCGCGCAGGTTGATCGACGACGGCGCAGGCCCGGAATCGCTGGTCGCGGTGATCCTGCCGCGTTCGCTCGACCTCGTGGTCGCGCTGCTCGCCGTCGTGAAGACCGGTGCGGGCTACGTGCCGGTCGATCCGACCTATCCGGCCGAGCGCATCGCCTACGTGCTCGAGGACTCGCGCCCCACCAGCGTCGTCCTCGATTCCACCGTCCAGGTGCGGGTGCCCGAGCACCTGCCCTCGGTGGTGCTCGACGGATTCGCCGTGGAAACCGGCAATATCGAAGACGCCGACGACGCCCCGATCACCGACGCCGACCGGCTCGCCCCGCTCTCGCCGGACAATGTCGCCTACGTCATCTACACCTCCGGCTCGACCGGCCGTCCCAAGGGCGTCGCGGTCGCGCACCGCAATGTGGTGCGCCTGTTCGCCAACACCGATCGCGACTTCGGCTTCGGCCCGCGCGATGTGTGGACGCTGTTCCACTCCTACGCCTTCGACTTCTCGGTGTGGGAGCTGTGGGGCCCGCTGCTGTTCGGCGGCTCGCTGATCGTCGTCGACTACTACACCTCGCGTTCGCCGGAACAGTTCCTGGAACTGCTGCGCGTGGAGCAGGTGACGGTCCTCAACCAGACGCCGTCGGCGTTCTACCAGCTGGCCGAGGCCGACCGCAACGCCGGACCGGGCCTGGAGCCGCTGGCCCTGCGCTATGTGGTGTTCGGTGGCGAGGCCCTCGAGCTGCGCCGCCTGTCGGATTGGGTCGCGCGCCACGGTGACAGCTCGCCGACGCTGGTCAACATGTACGGCATCACCGAGACCACGGTGCACGTGTCGTTCCGGGCGCTGGACGCGAAAACCATTGCCGCCGCCGCCGGTTCGGTGGTCGGCCGGGCGATCGCGGGTCTGGGCGTGTACGTCCTCGACAACCGGTTGCGGCCGGTGCCGGTGGGTGTCGCGGGCGAAATGTATGTCGCCGGACCGCAGTTGGCGCGCGGCTACCTCGGTCGCCCCGACCTGACCGCCACCCGCTTCGTCGCCAATCCCCTCGCGGGCCCGAACCAGGGTGGCTCGCGCCTGTACCGCTCGGGCGACCTCGCGCGCTGGAACCGCTTCGGCGAACTCGAATATCTCGGCCGCGCCGACGACCAGGTGAAGGTTCGCGGCTTCCGCATCGAGCTCGGTGAGATCGAAGCCGCCGTGCTCGCGCAGCCGGGCATCGCCCAGGCCGCGGTCATCGTGCGTGAGGATCAGCCGGGTGACCAGCGGATCGTCGCCTACGTGGTCGCCGAGGGCGACCTCGAACCCGACCTCGAGACCATCCGCAGCGGTGCGGCCGAACAGCTGCCCGCCTACATGGTTCCGGCGGCGCTCGTGCGCCTCGAGTGGATCCCGCTGACGGTCAACGGCAAGCTGGACCGTCGCGCGCTGCCCGCTCCCGCGGTGCAGGCGCGGGCCTTCCGCGCGCCGGTCACACCGGTGCAGGAAGCCGTGGCCGCGGTCTTCGCCGATGTGCTCGGCTTGGATCGCGTCGGTGTCGACGACGACTTCTTCGACCTCGGCGGCAACTCGCTCATCGCCACCCGCGTGGTCGCCCGCATCGGTGCGGCGCTCGGCGCGACGGTCCCGGTGCGCGCGCTGTTCGAAGCGTCCACCGTGGAAGCCCTCGCGGCACGGGTGGAATCGCACACCGGCGGCACCGCCCGCGCGGCGCTGGTCGCCCGTGAGCGGGCCGAAGGGGAACTGGTTCCGCTGTCGTTCGCGCAGCAGCGCATGTGGTTCCTCAACAAGTACGACACCACCTCGGCCGCCTACAACCTGCCCGTCGCGATCCGCCTCACCGGCGAACTCGACACCGAGGCACTGTCTTTGGCGCTGGCCGACCTGGTCCGCAGGCACGAGTCGCTGCGCACCCGCTACCCCGAACACGGCGGCACCCCGGTACAGCAGATCGTCGCCGCGGAGCGCATTTCGCTGGACCTGCGCCCGATCGCGATCGCGCAGGACGAGCTGTTCGAGACCGTCACCGAGTTCGTCTCCACCGGTTTCGATGTGGCCGAACAGGTTCCGATGCGCGCCCGCCTCTTCCGGGTCGCCGCCGCAGGCCACACGGGTCGCACCGCTGACACGGAGCAGGCCGCGGGTGCCGGGGACGTCGATGGTGGCGTCACCGAACACGTCTTGGTCGTGGTCGTGCACCACATCGCCGCCGACGGTTTCTCGATCGCGCCGCTGACCCGCGATGTGATGCGCGCGTACACCGCCCGGGCCCAGGGCGCTGCCCCCGGTTGGGCGCCGCTGCCCGTCCAGTACGCCGATTTCGCGATCTGGCAGCGCGCCGTACTCGGCACCGAGGACGACGCCGACTCGCTCATGTCGCGCCAGGTCGGTTACTGGCAGTCCCAGCTCGCCGGTGTCCCCGACGAACTGACCCTGCCGTTCGACCGCCCGCGTCCGGCCATCGCCTCGCTGCGTGGCGCCACCGTGCACCGCGAGCTCTCGCCCGAACTCGTCGCCGCGCTCGACGAGATCGCCCGCCGCCAGGGCGCGTCGCTGTTCATGGTCATGCACACCGCCCTCGCGGTGTTGCTGGCTCGCCTGTCCGGCTCCGACGACGTCGCCATCGGCACCCCCATCGCGGGTCGCGGTGAGCAGGCCCTCGACGACCTGGTCGGCATGTTCGTCAACACCCTGGTGCTGCGCACCGGCGTGCGCCCGGCCGAGACGTTCACCGACCTGCTCGAGCAGGCCCGCAAGACCGACCTCGACGCCTACGGCAACGCCGACGTGCCCTTCGAGCGCCTGGTCGAACTGCTCGCGCCCGAGCGCTCGCAGTCGCGCAACCCGCTGTTCCAGGTGATGCTGGCCTTCCAGAACCTGGACCGCACCACCCTCGAACTGCCCGGCCTGGCAGTGTCGGCGCTCGACCTCGACGAGAGCGTTGCCCGCTTCGACCTGCAGTTCACCCTCTCCGAGCTGGGCGAACCCGGCCACGGCGGGATGGCACTGGCACTGAACTACGCCACCGAACTGTTCGACGAGGACACCGTCGCCGGCATCGCCGTGCGCTGGCAGCGAGTCCTCGAGGCCGTCGCCGCCGATGCCGACATCACGGTCGGCGCGATCGACGTGCTCGACGCGGCCGAACGGTCCGACCTGGTGTTCCGGGTCGGCGAACCGCCGGTGCCCGCACGTACCCTGCGCAACCTCCTGGCCGACGCCGTCGCACAGAACCCGACCGGCACCGCCGTCGTGTTCCAGGGGACCAGTGTTTCCTACGCCGAGCTCGACGAACGCTCGAACCGTTTGGCGCGCTTGCTGATCGCCGAGGGCATCGGCGCCGAGGATCTCGTCGCGATCGGCGTTCCGCGATCGGCCGACTCGGTGCTGGCAGCGTGGGCCGTCGCCAAGACCGGCGCCGCTTTCGTCCCGGTCGACCCGACCTACCCCGCCGACCGCATCGCCCACATGGTCACCGACTCCGGTTCGCCGCTGGGCATCACTGTCGCCTCTGTGCTGGGCGGACTTCCGGACATCGCGCCGCGCGATGCCGCCGGTATCGAATCCACGCCGCACGCGACGGCGACACTCGACAGCTCGGCCGCGGATGCTGCCGCTGGCTGGCTGGTACTAGACGAGCTGGACCTCGCTCGTTTCGACGGCGGGCCGATCGCCGACGACGAGCTCGTGCGGGTGACCACCCCCGAGCAGCCCGCCTACGTCATCTACACCTCCGGCTCGACCGGCGTGCCCAAGGGCGTCGTCGTCACCCACGCCGGTCTCGCGAACTTCGGTGAGGAGCAGGCCGAGCGCTACGCCCTCGATACCGGCACGCGCGCACTGCATTTCGCCTCGCCCTCGTTCGACGCCTCGATCCTCGAGCTGCTGCTGGCCCTGGCCCGCGGTGGCGCGCTGGTCGTCGTCCCGCCGGGCGTCTACGGCGGCGACGAGCTGTCCGAGCTGATCCGCACCGAGCGGGTCACCCACGCCTTCATCACCCCCGCCGCCCTGGCGACCTTCGACCCCAGCGGCCTCGACTCGCTGCGCGTCCTGGTCGCCGGTGGCGAAGCGGTCCCCGCCGATCTGGTGTCGAAGTGGGCAGTTCCCTTGGCGGATGGCACAACTCGCGCCTTCCACAACGGTTACGGCCCCACCGAGACCACGATCATGACCAACATCAGCGCCGCGCTGACGCCGGGCGAGCTGGTCACCATCGGTGGGCCGACTCGCGGCATGCGGTCGCTGATCCTGGACGCCCAGCTCCAGCCCGTTCCGGTGGGTGTCGCGGGTGAGCTCTACCTGTCGGGCATCCAGCTGGCCCGTGGGTATCACGCCCGCGCCGGACTCACCGCCGACCGGTTCGTCGCCGACCCGTTCATCCCGGGCGAGCGGATGTACCGCACCGGCGACGTGGTCCGCTGGACCGCCGAGCGCACCGTCGAGTACGTCGGCCGGTCCGACTTCCAGGTCAAGATCCGCGGCTTCCGGATCGAACTGGGCGAGATCGACTCCGCCCTCGCCTCGCACGAGACCGTCGACTTCGCCACCACCGTCGGCCACAAGAGCACCGCGGGCGCTGTCTCGCTGGTCGCGTATGTGGTTGCCGTGCCGGGTCATTCGATCGATGTGGCCGCGCTGACCGCGCACGTCGAGGATCGTCTGCCCGCGTACATGGTGCCGTCGTCGATCATGGTGATCGACCACGTGCCGCTCACCCCGGTCGGCAAGCTCGACCGAAAGGCCTTGCCGGAGCCGGTGTTCGCCACCGAGGTCACCTTCCGGGCCGCGCGCAACCCGATCGAGCAGACCATCGCCGAGGTCTTCGCCGAGGTGCTCGGGGTGGAACGCGTGGGCGTGGACGATTCGTTCTTCGCGCTCGGCGGCGACTCGATCGTCTCCATCCAGCTTGTCTCCCGGGCCAAGGCTCGCGGCGTGCTGTTCTCCCCGCGCAACGTCTTCGAGCAGCGCACCGTCGCCGGCCTGGCCTCGGTCGCCGAAACCGCCGATGTCGCGGCGGCTTCCGCGATCACGCTGGCAGAGCTGCCGGGCGGTGGCGTCGGCGAGATGCCGCTGACCCCGGTCGTGCGGTTCATGGCCGAGCGTCCCGGTTCGTTCGACCGGTTCAACCAGACCATGGCGCTGGAACTGCCGGTCGGCATCGACCGCGCGGGCATCGCCGCCACCGTCGGCGCGGTCATCGACCGCCACGACATGCTGCGCTCGCGCCTGCACCAGGTCGACGGCCGCTGGGTCGTCGACACCGCCCCCACCGGCACTGTCGACGCCACCGCGCTCATCGACCACACCTCGTTCGACCCCGCCGTCTCCGATGCCGAACTGGTCGAAATCGCCGCCACCGCGCTGGATGCCGGCCTCGACCGCCTCGACCCGGCCAACGGCGTCGTCGTGCGCTTCGTCTGGCTGGAACCGGAGCTGAACGCAGGATCAGTCACCGCGGATGGGCTCACCGCCGCGGGCACCGACGCCACCGCGGACGGGTTCGCGGTCACGCAGACCAGCGATGCCGCCGCGACCGGAGATGCCGACGGTTCCGCCAACGCCCGTCGGGCAGGTCGCCTGATCGTCGTCGCCCACCACCTCGTGGTCGACGGTGTCTCGTGGCGCATCCTCGTGCCCGACTTCGTGTCCGCGTGGGGTCAGCTCTCCGCCGGACAGCAGCCGGAACTCGTCGCACCCGCCACCTCCATGCGGGCATGGGCGCACGCCCTCGCGGACGAGGCGCGCACCACCGACCGTGCCGCAGAACTCGACTTCTGGCGTGAGGTCGTCGCGACCCCCGACCCGCTGCTCACCGAGCGGCCGATGGACCCGGCGGTCGACGTCTCCGGTGTCGTGGAGAAGCTGCCGGTCGAGGTGTCCGCCGAGGTCACCAAGGCCCTGCTCACCACCGTCCCCGCGCTGTTCCACGGTGGCGTCAACGACGGTCTGCTCACCGCGCTGGCGCTGGCCGCCGCCAAGTGGCGCTCCACCCGGACCGGTCCCGGCGCGCTCGGCAACGGCCACCGCGCCGACCCGAGCGGCGACGCGCTGCTGGTTCGTCTCGAAGGCCACGGTCGCGAGGAAGAGGTCGCGCCCGGCGCCGACCTGTCGCGCACCGTCGGCTGGTTCACCGCCATCTTCCCGGTCCGCCTCGACCTGGCCGGCATCGACATCGATGCCGCGCTCGCCGGTGGTCCGGCGCTGGGACAGGCCGTCAAGGCGGTCAAGGAACAGCTGCTCGCGGTGCCCGACAAGGGCATCGGTTACGGCCTGCTGCGGTACATGAACGCCGAGACCGCCGTCGAACTGCCCACGCAGCTCCCCGGCCAGATCAGCTTCAACTACCTCGGCCGCGTCGCCGACAGCGACGTCCCCGACGCGCTGCGCGGCTTCGGCTGGATCCCCGCGCCCGAGCTGGCCGCCCTCGGCGGCGCCTACGACGCCGACATGCCCGCGATGGCGCCCCTTGACGTCAACGCGATCGTCGTCGGCGACAAGCTCAGCGCCAATATCGGCTACCCGAGCACCCTGCTCGCCGAGGCCGAGGTCCGCGAATTCGCCGACCTGTGGATCACGGCGCTGGAAGCCGTTGCCCGGCACGCCAATTCGGCCGACGCGGGCGGCCACACGCCGTCCGACTTCGCCCTCGTGCGCTCCACCCAGCGCGATATCGACACCTGGGAGAAGCGCTACCCCGAGCTGACCCAGGTGTGGCCGCTGGCCGCACTGCAGGCAGGTCTGTTCTTCCACGCCCGGCTGGCCGCCACCTCGGTCGACGTCTACACCGCCCAGGCCGTCCTCACACTCACCGGTCGCGTCGACGCCACCCGTCTGCGTGCCGCCGCCCAGGCGCTGCTCGACCGCCACGAAACCCTGCGCACCGCGTTCGTCACCGACCACGACGGCAACGCCGTGCAGGTCGTCCTCGACACCACCCGCGTGGCCTGGACCGAACACGACCGCATCGAGACCGGCGAATTCGCCGACCTCGTCGAGGCCGACCGCACCGCCCGCTTCGACCTGGCCAACCCGCCGCTGATCCGCTTCACCCTGATCCAGATCGCCGAGCACGAATGGCGCTTCGTGGTGTCCAACCACCACATCCTGCTGGACGGCTGGTCGACGCCGCTGGTCATGCGCGACCTGCTCGCCCTCTACGCCCTGCACGGCGACGCGAGCGCGCTGCCCGCCGTCCGCTCGTACCGCCACTTCCTGGAATGGGTCGGCCGTCAGGATCATTCGGTCTCGGTCGAAGCCTGGTCGCACGCGCTGCGCGGCGTCACCGAGCCGACCATGCTGGCCCGTCCCGACGCGAGCCGCGAGATCGCCGCCCTGTCCGACGAGTACCTGTTCGACCTCGACGAGCCCACCACGGCGCGGCTCGTGGCGCTGGCCGCCGACCTCGGCGTCACCCCGAACACCGTCCTGCAGGTGGCCTGGTCGATCGTGCTCGGCCGGATGACCGGCCGCGACGACGTGCTCTTCGGCACCACCGTCTCGGGTCGTCCCGCGCAGCTGTCCGGCGTGGAATCCATGGTCGGCCTGTTCATCAACACCGTCCCGGTGCGCGTGCGTTTCGACGCCGCCGAATCGGTGCGCGACGTGCTCACCCGCACCCAGGGCGAGCAGGCCGACCTGCTCGACCACCACTACATCGGCCTCGCCGAGATCCAGTCGGCGGCCGGCGTCGGTGGCCTGTTCGACTCGCTCGTCGTCTTCGAGTCCTACCCGGTCGACGCCGAGGGCATCAAAGCCCAGGCCGCCGATATCGACGGCATGGCCGTCACCGGTCTCGACGCCGCCGACGCCACCCACTACCCGCTGTCGCTGATCGCGCAGCTCGACACCCAGCTGCGCATCCGCGCCGGCTACCTCAGCGATCTGTTCGACACGGCCACCGTGCACCGCATCGCCGAGCGCCTGATCCGGGTGCTCACCGCGATCACCACGGAACCGGCTGTCGCCGTGGGCGATATCGAACTGCTCGATGCCGCTGAACGCGAACTCGTCGTGCGCGAGTGGAACGCCACCGCGCACGAGGTCGACCAGCGGGCCACCCTCGTCTCGATGTTCGAGGCCCAGGTTGCCCGCACGCCGCAGGCCACCGCCCTGTCCTTCGAGGGCACGAGTCTGTCCTACGCCGAGTTCGCGCAACGGGTCTACCGTCTGTCGCGCTGGCTGATCGACCGCGGCGTCGGCCCGGAAACCTATGTGGCACTGGGTATGCGCCGCTCGCTCGACCTGGTGATCGGCATGTACGCGGTGAGCGTGGCCGGTGGCGCCTACGTGCCGCTGGACCCCGATCACCCGGCCGAACGCACGGAATACATTCTGGCGACGGCGGATCCGGTGTGTGTGCTCACCTCGGGCACCGATCTGGAGATCGACACCGCACAGGTCCGCATCGATCTGCTCGACCTGGACGGCTACACCGATACCCGCGTCACCGATGCCCAGCGGATCGCGCCGCTGCGTCCGGCGAACACGGCGTACGTGATCTTCACGTCGGGTTCGACGGGTCGCCCCAAGGGTGTGGCGGTCAGCCACGGTGCGATCGTCAACCGTTTGGTGTGGATGCAGGAGGCCTACGGTCTGACCGAGGCCGATGTGGTCTTGCAGAAGACTCCGGCGACGTTCGACGTGTCGGTGTGGGAGTTCTTCTGGCCCTTGCAGATCGGCGCGAAGCTGGTCGTCGCGAAGCCGGACGGCCATCGTGATCCGGCGTACCTCGCCGAGATCATTCACACCGAGGGTGTCACCGTCACCCACTTCGTGCCGTCGATGCTCGCCGTGTTCGTCGCCGATGCAGCGGCCGCGCGCTGCGCGTCGCTGCGGATGGTGTTCGCCTCCGGTGAAGCGTTGCCGCCCAAGCCCGCTCACCGTTTGCGCGAGCTGACCGGCGCCGCCCTGCACAACCTGTACGGCCCCACCGAGGCCGCGGTCGACGTCACCTTCCACGAGGTCGTCGACACCGACGTGGACACGGTGCCGATCGGTGCCCCGGTCTTCAACACCCAGGTCTACGTCCTCGACGCGCGTCTGCGCCCCGTCCCGGTCGGCGTCGCGGGTGAGCTCTACCTCGCCGGTGTCCAGCTGGCGCGCGGCTACGTCGCCCGCCCGGACCTGACCGCCGATCGCTTCGTCGCCGACCCGTTCGGCGACGACGGCGAGCGCATGTACCGCACCGGCGACCTCGTCGCCTGGACCGAACAGGGCGAGCTGGAGTACCTGGGCCGCACCGACTTCCAGGTGAAGCTGCGTGGCCTGCGCATCGAGCTCGGCGAGATCGAGTCCGCGCTGACCGGCCTCGACGAGGTCGCTCAGTCGGTGGTCGTCGTCCGCGGCGATCAGCACACCGGCGACCAGTTGGTCGCCTATGTCATCCCCGCGACCGGCCGCACCGTCGACATCGAGGACGCACGCGAGGAACTGGGCGGCAACCTGCCCGCCTACATGGTGCCCTCGGTCATCGTCGTGCTCGACGAGTTCCCGCTCAACGCCTCCGGCAAGCTCGACCGCAAGGCGCTGCCCGCGCCGGTGTTCGAGGCCGCGGTGTTCCGCGCCCCGACCACCCCGGTCGAGGAAATCGTCGCCGCCACCTTCGCCGGTGTGCTCGGCGTGGATCGGGTCGGCCTGGACGACGACTTCTTCGCGCTCGGCGGTAACTCGCTGACCGCCACCCAGGTCGCCGCCCGCCTGTCGGCCGCGCTGGACACCGATATCGGCGTGCGCGAACTGTTCGAGTCCTCCACCGTCGCCGGGCTGGCCGCGCGGGCCGAGACGCACTCCGGTGCCGAACGCCGCGCGCCGCTGGTGCCGCAGCAGCGCCCCGAGCGGGTGCCGCTGTCGCTGGCCCAGCAGCGCATGTGGTTCCTCAACCGCTTCGACCCCGAGTCCGCGGTGGACAACATCCCCGCCGCCGTCCGGCTGTCGGGCCTGCTCGACCGCCAGGCGCTGCAGGTGGCCGTGGCCGACGTGCTCGCCCGCCACGAATCGCTGCGCAGCTACTACCCGGAGGTGTCCGGCGCCGGCTACCAGGTGATCGTGCCGACCGGCAAGGTCATCCCCGACCTCGCGCCGATCGAGACCACCGCCGCCGAACTGCCGCAACGGCTTTCGGAGCTGGTACGCACCGCGTTCGACGTCACCGCCGAGGTGCCGTTCCGCGCGGCCCTGTTCGAGGTGAGCCCCACCGAACACGTGCTCGCCCTTGTCGTGCACCACATCTCCGCCGACGGCTTCTCCATGGGCCCGCTGACCCGCGACGTGATGACCGCCTACAGCGCCCGCGTCGAAGGCGCCGAACCGGCCTGGCGTCCGCTGGAAGTCCAGTACGCCGACTTCGCGCTGTGGCAGCGCGCCGTGCTCGGTGACGAGGACGACGCGAAATCGGTGATCGCCCAGCAGATCTCGTACTGGGGTTCGACCCTGGACGGCCTGCCCGAGCAGCTCGACCTGCCCGCCGACCGGCCGCGCCCCGCGGTCGCCAGCGGCCGCGGCGCCACCCACACCTTCGAGATCGACGCGAAAACCCATGCGGCCCTGACCGAGCTGGCCCGCACCCGCGGCGCGACGCTGTTCATGGTCTCCCACGCGGCGCTGGCACTGCTGCTCTCGCGCCTGTCCGGCGAGCACGACATCGCCATCGGCACCCCCATCGCGGGCCGTGGTGAGCGCGCGCTCGACGACCTGATCGGCATGTTCGTCAACACCCTGGTGCTGCGCACCGAGATCGACAGCGACGCGAGCTTCGCCGACCTGCTCGGTGCGGTCCGTGCGAGCGACATCGCCGCCTTCGGCCACGCCGATCTGCCGTTCGAACGCCTCGTCGAGATCATCAACCCGGCCCGCTCGCAGGCCCGCCACCCGCTGTTCCAGGTCATGCTGGCCTTCCAGAACACCGGCCAGACCAGCCTGGAACTGCCCGGCCTCACCGTGAGCGGCGTCGATCTGCCGATCGACGTGGCCAAGTTCGACCTGCAGGTCGTGCTCACCGAGAAGCCGGGTGAGGCATCGGGCATCGTCGCCGAGCTGATCTACGCCACCGACCTGTTCGACGCGGCGACGATGGACCGCTTCGGTGCCCGCTTCGCCCGCCTGCTGGCCGGCATCGCGGCGGCGCCGAACCGCGCCGTCGGCGATCTCGCGCTGCTCGACTCGGCGGAAACCGCGCTGGCCGTGCACGGTTGGAACGACACCGCCCGCGAGCTGTCCGAGGCGGGCACGCTGGTGGACGAGTTCGCCCGCCAGGCCGCGGCCACGCCCGACGCGGTCGCGATGGTCGATCCCGCCACCGGCGAAACCTTGACCTACGCCGAATTCGCTTCCCGGGTGCACCGTCTGGCGCATCGCCTGATCGAGGCGGGCGTCGGCCCGGAGTCCCTGGTCGCCCTCGGCCTGCGCCGCAGCATCGACCTGGTCGTCGCCGCCTACGCGGTGCAGGAAGCGGGCGGTGGCTACGTGCCGCTGGACCTGGACCAGCCCGCCGACCGCATCGCGTACGTGCTCGAGACCGCCGCACCGGTGGTGGTTCTCACGACGACTCGCGACGGCTTCGAGGATGCCGCACCGACACTGGTCATCGACGCGCTCGATCTCTCGGCGTACCCGGAGACTCCGGTCACCGATGCGGATCGGATCGCGCCGCTGCTCCCGCAGCACCCGGCCTACGTCATCTTCACCTCCGGCTCGACCGGCCGCCCCAAGGGTGTGGCCGTGGCGCACTCGGCCGTGGTGAACCAGATCCGCTGGATCACCGGCGAATACGGCATCGACGCCGGCGATGTGGTGCTGTTCAAGACGCCCGCCACGTTCGACGTGTCGGTGTGGGAGCTGTTCGGCCCGCTGAGCACCGGCGGCCGGATCGTCGTGGCGAGCCCCGATGGTCACCGCGACCCGCAGTACCTCGCGGATGTCATTGCCGCGCAACGGGTCACGATGACTTCGTTCGTGCCGTCGATGCTCACCGTGTTCGCGGGCAGCATCGATCAGGCCGCGGTCGAGGGCGGAGCTCTGTCCTCGCTGCGCGCCCTGCTGATCGCCGGTGAGGCATTCACCGCCGATACGGTCGTCGCATTCCGCAAGGTGAGCGACGCGGCGCTGTTCAACCTGTACGGCCCCACCGAGTTCACCGTCCACGCGACGCACGGCCCGGTCGCCGACCAGGTCGACGGCGCTGTCCCGATCGGTGCGCCGGTCTGGAACTCGCAGGCCTACGTCCTGGATTCGCGCCTGCATCCCGTGGCCGCCGGTGTCGCCGGTGAGCTGTACCTGGCCGGTGCCCAGCTGGCCCGCGGCTACTTCGGCCGACCGGACCTCACCGCCGATCGCTTTGTCGCCGACCCGTTCGGAACCGACGGCGAACGGATGTACCGCACCGGTGACCTCGTCCGCCGCGACGAGAACGGCGTCATCACCTATCTCGGCCGCACCGACTTCCAGGTGAAGCTGCGTGGTCTGCGGATCGAGCTCGGCGAGATCGAAGCCGCGCTCACCGCGCACAACACCGTGACGCAGGCCGTGGTGGTCGTGCGTTCGGACGCTCGCATCGGTGACCAGCTCGTCGGCTATGTCGTCCCCGCCGTGGGCGAGACCGCCGATATCGACGTTCTGCGCGCGCAGCTCGCGGCGCAACTGCCGTCCTACATGGTGCCGGCCGCGTTCGTCGTGATCGACGAGATGCCGCTGAGCGCCAACGGCAAGCTCGACCGTCGCGCCTTGCCCGAGCCGGTGTTCGAGGCGCGCGAGTTCCGTGCGCCGCGCACGCCGATCGAGGAGATCGTCGCCGCCACCTTCGCCGAGGTGCTCGGCCTGTCCGGTGACCGCGCGGTCGGCCTCGACGACGACTTCTTCGACCTGGGCGGCAACTCGCTCATCGCCACCCAGGTGGTCGCCCGCCTCGGTGCCGCCCTCGACACCCGCGTCCCCGTGCGCGCCCTGTTCGAGGCGCCCTCGGTGGCCGCGCTGGCCACCAAGGTCGAGGTCCACGCGGGCAGCGGCAGTCGCCGCGAGCTCGTCGCCAGTGCGCGCCCGGACCAGATCCCGCTCTCGCTCGCCCAGCAGCGCATGTGGTTCCTCAACCGCTTCGACAGCGCGACCGGCGTCAACAACATCCCCCTCGCGGTCCGTCTGACCGGCGACCTCGACATCGACGCCCTGCGCCAGGCCGTCGCCGACGTGGTCGACCGGCACGAGGTGCTGCGCACCGTCTACCCGGAGACCGCCGACGGCCAGGGCGTGCAGGTCGTGCTGCCCGCCGGGCAGATGCCGATCTCGCTGCACCCGATCACCGTCGGCGAGGACGAGATCCGCGATCGCATCAGCGAACTCGTGCTCGCCGGATTCGATGTGACCGCCGAGGTCCCGGTGCGCGCCGAACTGCTGCGCATCGCGGGCTCGATGGACGGCTCGCACCCCGACACCCACGTGCTGGTCTTCGTCGTGCACCACATCTCCGGCGACGGCTGGTCGGTGCGCCCGCTGGCCCGCGACGTGATGATCGCCTACGCCGCCCGCTCGCGCGGTGAGGCGCCCGGCTGGACCCCGCTGCCCGTGCAGTACGCCGACTTCGCCCTGTGGCAGCGCGAAACGCTGGGCTCCGAAGCGGACTCGTCGTCGATGATCGCCCAGCAGGTGGCCTACTGGTCGCAGAACCTGGCCGGGCTGCCCGACCAGCTCGACCTGCCCGCCGATCGGGCCCGTCCCGCCGTCGCGTCCAATCGCGGTGGGGTGCACGAGTTCTCGATCGACCCCGCCCTGTCCGCCGGACTCAATGCGCTGGCCCGCGAACACGGTGCCAGCCTGTTCATGGTCGTGCACGCCGCGTTCGCCGCACTGCTGGCTCGCCTGTCCGGCAGCGACGACATCGCCATCGGTACTGCCGTCGCCGGTCGTGGTGAAGCGGTGCTCGACGATGCCATCGGCATGTTCGTCAACACCCTGGTCCTGCGCAGCGCGGTCGACCCGGCCCAGCCGTTCACCGAGCTGCTCGCGCAGACCAGGGAGAACGACCTCGCCGCCTTCGGCCACGCCGACCTGCCGTTCGAGCGGCTCGTGGAGATCCTCAACCCGGCCCGTTCGCAGGCGCGCCACCCGCTGTTCCAGGTGATGCTGTCCTTCCAGAACACCGGTGAGGCGTCCTTCGAACTGCCCGGCCTCGAGGTCGCGGGCGTGCCGCTGGATGTGGTCACCGCCAAGTTCGATCTGCACCTGAACCTGGCCGATCGTCACCGTGCCGACGGTTCCGCCGACGGCATGACCGCCGAATTCGCCTACGCCACCGACATGTTCGACGCCGACACCATCGCCGTCCTCGCGCAGCGCCTGGTGCGGATGCTGACCGCGGTCGTGGCCAAGCCCGCCCGCGCGATCGGCGAGATCGAGCTGCTGGCCCCGGCCGAATACCGCCAGGTGGTCACCGACTGGAACGCCACCGAGCATCCGGTCGACCAAGCCGCCACGCTGGTGTCGATGTTCGAGGCACAGGCCGCGGCCAGCCCGCGCGCGACCGCCGTGACGTTCGAGGGGACGAGTCTGTCCTACCGCGAGTTCACCGCGCAGGTGAACCGCCTGGCCCGCCACCTCATCGCCCAGGGCGTCGGCCCGGACACCATGGTCGCGCTCGGCATGCGCCGCTCGCTCGACCTGGTGATCGGCATGTACGCGGTGAGCGTGGCCGGTGGCGCCTACGTGCCGCTGGACCCGGATCACCCAGCCGAGCGCACCCACTACGTGCTCGAGACCGCGGCGCCGGTGTGCGTACTGACCACTGTCCGGGACGAATTCGACGCCGGCTCGACCACCGCGCTGAACATCGAACGACTGGATCTCTCGGGTTACTCGGATGCGCCGGTCACCGATGCCGAGCGGATCGCGCCGCTGCGCCCGGAGAACACGGCGTATGTGATCTTCACGTCGGGTTCGACGGGTCGTCCGAAGGGTGTGGCGGTCAGCCACGGTGCGATCGTCAACCGTTTGGTGTGGATGCAGGAGGCTTACGGCCTGACCGAGGCCGACGTCGTTCTGCAGAAGACTCCGGCGACGTTCGACGTGTCGGTGTGGGAGTTCTTCTGGCCCTTGCAGATCGGCGCGCGACTCGTTGTCGCGAAGCCCGATGGTCACCGCGATCCGGCCTACCTCGCCGAGATCATCGCCACCGAAGGCGTCACCACCGCGCACTTCGTGCCGTCGATGATGTCGGTCTTCGTCGCCGAACTGGCCGAATCCGCCGCCGTGGCGCTCGCCGACGGTGCCGAGGTCTCGAGCAGCCTGCGACTGGTGTTCGCCTCGGGTGAGGCGCTGCCCGCGCCGACCGCCCAGCGGATGCGCGCCCTCACCGGCGCGGCCCTGCACAACCTGTACGGCCCCACCGAAGCCGCCGTCGACGTGACCTTCCACGAGGTCACCGATGCCGACACCACCTCGGTGCCGATCGGTGCGCCGGTCTTCAACACCCAGGTGTACGTGCTGGATTCGCGTCTGCACCCCGCGCCCGTCGGTGTCCCCGGCGAGCTCTACCTGGCCGGTGTCCAGCTGGCGCGCGGGTACGTCAACCGTCCCGACCTCACCGCCGACCGCTTCGTCGCCGATCCGTTCGGCGAGGACGGCGCCCGCATGTACCGCACCGGCGACCTCGTCGCCTGGACCGCGGACGGCGAGCTGGAATACCTGGGCCGCACCGACTTCCAGGTGAAGCTGCGTGGTCTGCGCATCGAACTCGGCGAGATCGAGTCCGCGCTCACCGCGCTGCCCTCGATCGCCCAGTCCGTGGTCGTGGTCCGCTCCGACGAGCGCCTCGGCGACCAGCTGGTCGGCTACCTGATCCCGGCGGCCGGTGCCAGCATCGACCTCGATGCCGTGCGCACCGAACTCGGCGGCGCGCTGCCGGCCTACATGGTCCCCACCGCCTTCGTGATCCTGGATGCTTTCCCGCTCAACGCCTCCGGCAAGCTCGACCGCAAAGCACTGCCCGCGCCGGTGTTCGAGGCCAAGGTGTTCCGCGCGGCGTCCACCCCGATCGAGGAGATCGTGGCGGGCACCTTCGGCGACGTGCTCGGCGTGACCCGCGTCGGCGCCGACGACGACTTCTTCGAACTCGGCGGCAACTCGCTGCTGGCCACCCAGGTCACCGCCCGCATCGGTGCCGCCCTGGACACCCAGCTCTCGGTGCGCGACCTGTTCGAGGCTTCGACGGTCTCCGCGCTGGCCGCCCGCGCCGAACACAACGCCGGCTCCGGCCGCACCCGTCCGCGCCTGACCGCGGGGGAGCGGCCCGCCGTTATCCCGCTCTCGCCCGCCCAGCAGCGCTACTGGTTCCTCAACCAGTTCGACACGTCCACCTCCGCGGTCGACAACATCCCCCTGGCCGTCCGCCTCACCGGTGAACTCGACGTGCCCGCGCTCGAGCAGGCCATCGGCGACGTGTTCGCCCGCCACGAAATGCTGCGCACCACCTACCCGGGCTCGCCGGACGGCCCGCACCAGGTGATCCTGCCCGTCTCGCAGAGCCGCGCCGTGGTGCACCACATCGCGGTCACCGAGGCCGAATTGCTCGGTAGCGTCATCGAATTCGCGATGACCACCTTCGACGTCACCCAGGAGGTGCCGCTCAAGGTCGCGCTGTTCGAACTGAACGCCACCGACCACGTGCTCGCGTTCACCGTGCACCACGTCTCCGCCGACGGTTCCTCGATGGGCCCGCTGGCGCGCGACATCATGGCCGCTTACGTGGCCCGTGTGCAGGGTGAGGCGCCGCAGTGGGCGCCGCTGCCCGTGCAGTACGCCGACTACGCGCTGTGGCAGCGCGAAGTCCTCGGCGACGAGACCGATTCCGAATCCCTCGCGGCCAAGCAGGTCGCCTACTGGAGCGAAGCGCTCGCCGGGCTGCCCGACCAGCTCGAACTGCCCGCCGACCGGCCGCGCCCGCCCGCGCAGTCGTTCCAGGGCCAGGCCATCCGCTTCGAGATCGACCCGGAGCGGCACGCGGCCCTGCACGAACTGGCACGGGCGAACAACGCCTCGCTGTTCATGGTCGTGCACGCCGCGCTCGCGGTGCTGCTGGCCCGCCTGTCCGGCACCGACGACATCGCCGTCGGCACCCCGATCGCCGGCCGTGGTGAGCGCGAACTCGACGACCTGATCGGCATGTTCGTCAACACCCTGGTGTTCCGCACCGCCGTCGACCCCGGCGCCTCCTTCGCCGAACTGCTCGCCGACGTGCGCAACCGCGACCTGGAAGCCTTCGCCAACGCCGACGTGCCGTTCGAGCGTCTCGTCGAGGTGCTCAACCCGGTCCGCTCCACCGCCCGCAACCCGCTGTTCCAGGTGGGCCTGTCGTTCCAGAACCTGGCCGACACCACCTTCGAACTGCCCGGCCTGACCGTCAGCGCCGTCGACTACGACTCGCAGCTGGCCAAGACCGACCTGCACGTCACCCTCTACGACCGCTACACCGACGACGGCGCACCGGCCCAGCTGGTCACCGAATTCGGTTACGCCATCGACCTGTTCGACGAGTCGACGGTCCAGAGCTTCGCCGACCGCTTCCTGCTGGTGCTCGACGCGGTCGCCGCCGACGCCACCATCCCGGTCGGCGACATCGACCTGCTCACCACGCCGGAATCCGAGCGGATCGTCAGCACGTGGAACGACACCGCGCACGCTGTCGACACCGACGCCACCCTGGTATCGCTGCTCGATGCGACAGTGGCGGCCACTCCCGAGGCCATCGCGCTGGTCGTGGACGAGCCGGAATCCGAAGCGATTGCCGCCGGTGCCGAATCCGGTAGTGGCACCGCCGCAGTCGGTCGGGTCGTCGCAGGACGCCGCGAGCTGACCTACGCCGAGCTCGACGCCGAGGTCAACCGTCTCGCGCGGCACCTGATCTCGCGCGGGATCGGCACCGAAGACCGGGTGGCTCTTGCCATCCGCCGTTCCGCCGAGCTGATCATCGCGATGTACGCGGTGGCCCGCACGGGCGCGGCGTATGTGCCGATCGACCCGGATCAGCCTGCCGAGCGCACCGACTACATCCTGGAGACGGCCGCACCGGCTGTCGTGCTGACGACGGCGAACGCCGAATTCAGCACGGCGGCAGCCGAAGTGGTGGTCCTCGATGACCTCGACCTGAGCGATGTCAGCGATGCCGCGATCACCGGGCGCACCCTGGTCCCCACGAACACCGCGTACGTCATCTTCACGTCCGGCTCGACCGGCAAGCCCAAGGGTGTGGCGGTCTCGCACGGCGCGATCGTCAACCAGTTGCAGTGGGAGACGGCCGAATTCGGCATCGGTGCCGACGACGCGGTGCTGCTCAAGACGGCCGCCACCTTCGACCTCTCGGTCTGGGAGTTCTGGACCGCCGCCGTCGCGGGTGCCCGTCTGGTGGTCGCCACCGCCGACGGCCACCGCGACCCGGCCTACCTCAACGACCTGATGCGGGGCACCGGCGTCACCACGCTGCATGTGGTGCCGTCGATGCTCGACGCGCTGCTCACCGAATCCGGTGCCGCACTGCCGCGGACGTTGCGCCGCGTCCTCGCCATCGGTGAGGCGCTGCCCGCCGCGACCGCCCAGCGTTTCCGCACGGCCAACACCGCCGCGCTGTTCAACCTGTACGGCCCGACCGAGGCCGCGGTCTCGATCACCAGCCACGCGGTGACCGACGCGGACACGGTCTCGGTGTCGATCGGCGCGCCGGAGTGGAACAGCCGTGTCTACGTGCTGGATTCGCGCCTGCGTCCCGTTCCGGTCGGTGTCTCCGGTGAGTTGTACCTGGCCGGCGCCCAGCTGGCCCGCGGCTACTACGGTCGCGCCGATCTGACCGCCGACCGATTCGTCGCGGACCCGTTCGCGGTGACCGGCGAGCGCATGTACCGCACCGGTGACCTGGTGGCCTGGAATGCCAACGGCGAGTTGGACTACCGGGGCCGCACCGACTTCCAGGTGAAGATCCGCGGCTTCCGCATCGAACTCGGCGAGATCGAAGCCGCGCTGCTGCGTCAGCCCGGCATCACCTCCGCGGCGGTTCTCGCGCACACGGATCCCGTCGTAGGCGATCGCCTGGTCGCCTACGTCGTCGCCGGAACCGCTGCCGACAAGGCCGCGGCAACCAGCGCTGTGAACTCGGCGACCGCTGACGCCGCGACCGAGAGCACCCCGGCTCGCTCGGCTGACCGCGCTGAGCTCGACAAGCTGGCCCTCCGTGCCGCGCTGGCCGCCGAACTGCCGTCGTACATGGTTCCGACCGTGTTCCTGCAGCTCGACGCGCTGCCGCTGAACGCCAACGGCAAGCTCGACCGCAAGGCTCTCCCGGAGCCCGAGGTCGAGAAGGCGGTGTTCCGCGCGCCGGTGAGCCCGAGTGAACAGCTCGTCGCGGCTACCTTCGCCGAGGTCCTTCGTCTCGACGCCGACAAGCGGTTCGGTCTCGATGACGACTTCTTCGCCTGGGGCGGTAACTCGCTGCTGGCGACGCAGGTCGCCGCTCGCCTCGGCGCGGCACTCGATACCCGCATTCCCGTGCGCCTGCTGTTCGAGGCGTCCACGGTGGCCGCGCTGGCCCAGCGGGTCGAGCAGCACGCCGAGACCGGCGATCGCAAGGCGCTGACCGCGGGTCCGCGCCCCGAGCACATCCCGCTCTCGCTCGCGCAGCAGCGGATGTGGTTCCTCAACCGGTTCGACACCCAGTCGGCCGCGTACAACGTGCCCGTCGCGGTCCGCCTCACCGGCGACCTCGACGTGAACGCGCTGCGTGCGGCGGTCACCGACCTGGTGACCCGCCACGAGATCCTGCGCACGATCTACCCGCAGACCGAAGCCGGTGCGGCACAGGTGATCCTGTCGCCCGCCCAGGCCGCGCCGGAACTGATCGAACGCACCGTGGCCGTCGACCAGGTGGAATCGGCTGTGGCGGAACTGATGTCGACGATGTTCGACGTCACCGTCGAGGTCCCGCTCAAGGTGGCACTGTTCCGCGTCGAGAACACCGACGACTTCGTGCTCGCCCTGGTCGTGCACCACATCTCCGGCGACGGTTCCTCGGTCGCCCCACTGACCCGCGACCTGATGACCGCCTACGCGGCCCGCTCCATGGGCTCCGAGCCCGGCTGGGCACCGCTGGCAGTGCAGTACGCGGACTACAGCATCTGGCAGCGTGATCTCCTCGGCAGCGAGGACGACGCCGACTCGATGGCGTCCAAGCAGGTCGCGCACTGGAAGCAGGCCCTCGCGGACCTCCCCGATCAGCTCGACCTGCCCGCCGACCGTCCGCGCCCCGCGGTGCAGACCTTCGCCGGCAGCAAGGTCGACGTCCAGATCGACGCCGACACCCACCGCGCGCTGGTCGAGCTGGCTCGTGCCGAGGGCGCGACGCTGTTCATGGTCGTGCACACCGCCCTCGCGGTGCTGCTCGCCCGCCTGTCCGGCACCGACGACATCGCCATCGGTACCCCGATGGCCGGCCGTGGCGAAGCCGCGCTCGACGACATGATCGGCATGTTCGTCAACACCCTGGTGTTCCGCACCAAGGTCGACGGCGGCGAGGCGTTCACCGAACTGCTCGCCCGCCAGCGTGAAGACGACATCGCGGCGTTCGCCAACGCCGACGTGCCGTTCGAGCGCCTGGTCGAGGTGCTCAACCCGGTGCGCTCCACCGCGCGTCATCCGCTGTTCCAGGTGGGTCTGTCGTTCCAGAACCTCAGCCGCGCCATCCTGGAACTGCCGGGCCTGACGGTCTCGGGCCTCGACATCGCCACCGAGCTGTCGCAGTTCGATCTGCACCTGATCGCCACCGACCGCTACGGCGATGCCGGTGAGCCCGAGGGCATCTCGGGTCTGTTCACCTACGCCACCGACCTGTTCGACCACGCCACGGTCGAAGGTTTCGTGGAGCGTTTCGTCCGCCTGCTCGGCGCGATCGTCGCCACCCCGCGCACTGCGGTCGGCGATATCGAACTGCTGGCCCCGGCCGAACGCACCCAGATCCTCGACGCCCGCAACGCCACCACTTACTCGGTCGACACCGAGGCCACCCTGGTCTCGCTGCTCGACGCGTCCGTGGTCGCCGATCCGAAGTCGACCGCGCTGGTCACCGACGACGGTGCCCAGCTCACCTACGCCGAACTCGACGCGAAGGTGAACCGCCTCGCGCGGCACCTGATCTCGCTCGGTGTGGGCCCGGAGTCCCGTGTCGCGCTGGCGATGCGCCGCTCGGTGGACCTGGTTGTCGCGATGTACGCGGTGGCCAAGTCCGGTGGCGCGTACGTGCCGGTCGACCCCGATCAGGCGGCCGAGCGCACCGGCTACATCCTCGAGACGGCGGCACCGGTCTGCGTGCTGACCAACGCCGAGTTCGCCACTGATGTCGCACCGGTCGTGCGGATCGACGAGCTCGACCTGGAATCGATCGGCGCCGCACCGATTTCCGATGCCGAGCGCACCGAGCCGTTGCGTCCGGAGAACACCGCGTACGTGATCTTCACGTCCGGTTCCACCGGCCGCCCGAAGGGTGTCGCCGTTCCTCACCGATCCATCGCCAACCAGCTGCAGTGGAAGCTGATCGAGTTCGGCATGGACGCCGCCGACGCGGTGCTGCTCAAGACCGCCGCCACCTTCGACCTCTCGGTCTGGGAGTTCTGGTCGGCCGCGGTCTGCGGTGGCCGCCTGGTGATCGCCTCGGCCGACGGCCATCGCGACCCGGCTTACCTCAACGAGCTGATGTCGCGCGAATGGGTCACCACCCTGCACGTGGTGCCGTCGATGCTCGACGCGCTCATCACCGCGGGAATGCCCGATTCGCTGTGGCGGGTCCTGGCCATCGGTGAGGCGCTGCCGGGTTCGCTGGCCCAGCGCTTCCGCGCCGAGTTCAGCCGTACCGAGCTGTTCAACCTGTACGGCCCGACCGAGGCCGCCGTCTCGATCACCTCGCACCGGGTGAACGCCGCCGACCAGGTGTCGGTCTCCATCGGTTCGCCCGAGTGGAACAGTCAGGTCTACGTGCTCGACGAGCGTCTGCGCCCGGTGCCCGACGGGGTCGCCGGTGAGCTGTACCTGGCGGGCGCGCAGTTGGCTCGCGGCTACTACGGTCGCCCCGACCTGACCGCCGATCGCTTCGTGGCCAACCCGTTCACGCCGGGCACTCGCATGTACCGCACCGGTGACCTGGTGGCCTGGCACAACCGCGAACTCGACTACCGCGGCCGCACCGACTTCCAGGTGAAGATCCGCGGCTTCCGGATCGAGCTCGGCGAGATCGAGGCCGCGTTGCTCGCGCTGCCCGAGATCGCCCAGACCGCGGTGATCGCCAAGTCCGATCCGCGCACCGGTGACCGTCTGGTCGCCTACCTGGTCGGCTCGGATATCGAGGTGGCACAGGTCAAGTCGACGCTGGCCGCCGGTCTGCCGTCGTACATGGTGCCCGCCGCGTTCGTGGTGCTGGACGCGCTGCCGCTGAATGTCAACGGCAAGCTCGACCGCAAGGCGCTGCCGGAGCCGGAGTTCGAGGCGCAGACCTTCCGCGCGCCGTCGACCCCGATCGAGGAGATCGTGGCCGGCGTGTTCGCCGATGTTCTCGGCGCCGAACGCGTCGGTGCCGACGACGACTTCTTCGCCCTCGGCGGCAACTCGCTGCTGGCCACCCAGGTCGCGGCCCGCCTCGGCGCCGCCCTGGACAGCCGGGTGCCCGTGCGCCTGCTGTTCGAGGCGTCGACGGTGGCCGGGCTCGCGGTGAAGGTCGAGCAGGGCGCGGGTGCCGGTGGGCGTCGCGCGCTGGTCGCCGGTCCGCGCCCGGATCAGGTGCCGCTGTCGCTCGCGCAGCAGCGCATGTGGTTCCTGAACCAGTTCGACACTGCCTCTTCGGTGAACAACATCCCCGTCGCCGTTCGCCTGTCGGGCGCGCTGGACGTGGCGGCGCTGCAATTGGCCGTCGCCGATGTGCTCGCACGGCACGAGACCCTGCGCACGGTGTACCCGTCGACCGACGGCACGCCGCACCAGGTGATCCTGCCGGTAGAAGGCAACGTCCCGGATCTGACGCCGGAAACCGTTGCTCCCGAACAGGTTCGCGACAAGATCGCCGAGCTGATCACCACCGGTTTCGACGTGATCGACGAAGTTCCGTTGCGTGCGAAGCTCATGCAGGTCGCCGACGAGGAATTCATCCTTGTCTTCGTGGCCCACCACATCAGCGCCGACGGTTGGTCCATGGGCCCGCTGACCCGCGACGTGATGATCGCCTACGCCGCCCGTGCCACCGGTGAAGCACCGGGCTGGGCGCCGATGCCGGTGCAGTACGCCGACTTCAGCGTCTGGCAGCGCGAGGTGCTCGGCGCCGAGACCGACGAGACCAGCCTCATCGCCCAGCAGGCCGGCTACTGGAAGCGCGCGCTCGCCGGTGTTCCCGACGAGCTGAACCTGCCCCTGGATCGCCCGCGTCCGAGCACGCAGTCGTTCGCCGGTGGCCGGGTGCTGTTCCCGATCGGCGGCGACATCCACGCCGGACTGTCCGCCATCGCTCGCGAGCAGAACGCGACGCTGTTCATGGTCGTGCACACCGCGCTGGCGGTGTTCCTGGCACGCATGTCGGGCACCGAGGACATCGTCATCGGCACCCCGATCGCCGGCCGCGGCGAAGCCGAACTCGACGACGTGATCGGCATGTTCGTCAACACCCTCGCCCTGCGCACGCAGGTCGGCGGACAGCTCACCTTCGCGGAGCTGCTGACCCAGGCCAAGGAAGCCGACCTGGCCGCCTTCGCCCACGCCGACATCCCGTTCGAACGCCTGGTGGAACTGCTCAACCCCGAGCGCTCCACCGCGCGGCACCCGCTGTTCCAGGTGGCGCTGTCGTTCGAGAACCTGCCCGACGCCGGCTTCGAGCTGCCCGGCCTGTCGGTCTCGGCCGTCGACTTCGACGTCGACACCGCCAAGTTCGACCTGCTGCTCACCGTGCGGGAAGCCGCAGCTGGTGATGACGCGGGCGCCTACGCCGAGTTCTCCTACGCCAGTGCGCTGTTCGACCAGTCGACCGTGGAGAAGTTCGCGCAGCGCTTCCAGCGACTGCTCGCCGAGGTCGTCGCCGACACCACCACCCCGGTCGGTGACCTCGAACTCCTCGACAGCGCCGAGCGCACCGAACTGCTCACCCGCACAGGCGGTCCCGCCGCCGCGGTGAGCACCCTGCCGGAGCTGCTGGCCCAGGCCGTGGCAACGAACCCGACCGGTCAGGCCATCGTGGCGCCGGGCGAGTCGGCCTCGCTGACCTACGCCGAGCTCGACGCGGCGTCTTCGCGCCTGGCACGGGTGCTCATCGCGCGCGGTGCGGCACCGGAGACCGTCGTCGCCATCGCCATGCAGCGTTCGCTCGACACGACCCTGGCCATCTGGGCCGTCAGCAAGACCGGCGCGGCGTTCCTCCCGGTCGACCCGAAGTACCCGGCCGAGCGCATCGCGCACATGATGTCGGACTCCGGTGCGGCACTGGGCATCACGGTGTCCGCCGAGGCCGACCACCTGCCGACGCCCGTGCTGGGCGACTGGCTGACCCTCGACGACGCGGCCACCGAGGCCGAGGTCGCCGCACAGTCCGACGCCCCGATCACCGAGGCCGATCGCCGTGGTGAAGTCCGCCCCGGCAACACGGCTTACATGATCTACACCTCGGGTTCGACGGGTCTGCCCAAGGGCGTCGTCGTCACCCATGCCGGTGTGCCCAACTTCGCCGCCGCCCAGGTCGCGCAGTTCGGTCTCGACAAGAACGCGCGGACCCTGGCGTTCGCGTCACCGTCGTTCGACGCGTCGATCCTCGAGTTCCTCCTGGCCGTCGGCTCGGCGGGCACCCTCGTGATCACACCGGTCGGTGTGGTCGGCGGCGAGGAGCTGGCCGACATCATCGCCGGCGAGCAGCTGACCCATGTGTTCCTCACCCCGCTGGTCGCGGCGTCGATGGAACCCGCGGCACTGGCCGGGCTCGAAGCGCTGATCGTCGGTGGCGACAAGGCTCCCGTCGACCTGGTCGCGAACTGGCACAGCGCGGGTACCGACCCGGCGCTGCACCGGTTCTACAACGCCTACGGTCCCACCGAGGCGACCATCGCCACCAACCTGTCCGATCCGCTGCTGCCGGCCGACACCATGAACATCGGTGGCCCGATCGCGGGCGCGACCGTGTACGTGCTCGACAGCCGCCTGCGCCCGGTCCCCGAGGGCGTGGCCGGTGAGCTGTACCTCGGCGGTGTCCCGCTGGCGCGCGGCTACCACGCGCGCCACGGCCTCACCGCCGAACGTTTCGTGGCCAGCCCGTACGTGGCAGGCGAGCGCCTCTACCGCACCGGTGACGTCGTCGCCTGGCGCACGGTGCACGGCAAGCCGGTCGTGGAATACGTGGGCCGCAACGACTTCCAGGTGAAGATTCGCGGTTTCCGCATCGAACTGGGCGAGATCGACGCGGTCCTCACCGCGCACGACAACGTCGAGTTCGCCGCCACCATCGGCCGCAAGACCGACGCGGGCGCCACCATCCTGGTGTCCTACGTCCGCGGCAACGTGGATCCGGCCGCCCTGGTCGAGTACGCGGCGCAGCACCTGCCCGCGCACATGGTGCCCGCCGCCGTGATGGTCCTCGACGAGATCCCGCTGACCCCCGCGGGCAAGCTCGACCGGCGCGCACTGCCGGAGCCGGTCCTCGCTCCGCGCGAGTTCCGCTCGCCGACCAGCGAAATCGAGGCGATCATCGCCACTGTCTTCGCCGAAGTGCTCGGCGTGGACGCCGTGGGCCTGGACGATTCGTTCTTCGCCCTCGGCGGCGACTCGATCCTGTCCATCCAGCTGGTCTCACGGGCCAAGGATCGCGGCGTGCTGTTCAAGCCGCGTGATGTGTTCGACAAGCGCAGCGTGGCAGGGCTTGCCGAGATCGCCGTGCTCGCGGGCGACGCCGAACAGATCGTGCTCGAGGAACTGCCGGGCGGCGGTGTCGGCGATATCCCGATGCTGCCGATCATGCGCCAGATTCTGGCGAGCGGTTCCACCTACGACCGGTTCTCCCAGTCGATGGTGCTGCGTCTGCCCGACAACATCACCGCCGATGTCCTGCACGCCACCATCGGCGCGGTCTTCGACCACCACGATGTGCTGCGCTCGCGAGTGGCGAAGGACGCCGCGAACGGGTGGATCTTCGAGGCTCTGGCACCGGGCGAGGTCGACGTGACCACGCTCGTGCGCCGGGTCGAGGTCGCCGGTGACATCGCCGACGATCAGCTGTCCAAGCTGGCCAGCGTCGAATACGACGAGGCCATGGGCCGTCTCGACCCCGCGAGCGCCGCCATGGTGCAGTTCGTCTGGTTCGCCTTCGGTGAGCCCGCCGAAGGTCCGCGCCGGCGCGACGCCCTGCTCATCGTCGGCCACCACTTCGTGATCGACGGCGTCTCCTGGCGCATCCTGATCCCGGATCTCGGCATGGCCTGGGGACAGATCGCGGCGGGCCAGCAGGTGACGCTGCCGGTCAACGGCACCTCGATGCGTCGCTGGGCGCACAGCCTGGTCGAGCAGTCGACCGATCGTCGCGCGGAACTGCCGTTCTGGCGCGAGGTGTCGGCCACCGTCGATCCGCAGCTCGGCGCGCGGGCCTTCGACCCGCAGGTCGACACCTTCGCCACCGTCGACCGGGTACAGGTCACCCTCTCGCCCGAGGTCACCGACGCGGTCCTCACCGCGATCCCGGGCCTCTACCACGGCGGCGTCAACGACGGTCTGCTCACCGCACTCGCGCTGGCCGTATCCCGTTGGCGTGGAGACGAATCCGGCACCGCGGCCCTGATCAAGCTGGAAGGCCACGGCCGCCAGGAAGAGATCGTGGCCGGTGCGGATCTGTCGCGCACCGTCGGCTGGTTCACCACCGCGTTCCCGGTCCGGCTGGACCTGGGCGGTGCCGACCTCGACGACGCGTTCGCCGGTGGCGCCGCGCTCGGTGACGTCATCAAGTCGGTCAAGGAGCAGATGCTCGCGGTGCCGGACAAGGGCATCGGCTTCGGCATGCTGAAGTACCTCGACGGTGCCGACCTGCCGAGCGTGGGCCAGATCAGCTTCAACTACCTCGGTCGCGCGACCGCCGGTGAGATCCCGGCCGAACTCGCCGAACTCGGCTGGGTGCCGGTGGCGGATCTGGGCCAACTCGACGCCGAGATGGACCTCGACATGCCCGCCAACGCGACCCTCGACATCAACGCCATCGTCAACGACGGCGACGAGGGACCGCAGCTCGGCGCGAACATCGCGTTCCCGAAGGGTCTGCTCACCGCCGACCAGGCACAGGAGTTCGCTGATCTGTTCGTGGCCGCGCTCACCGCGCTCGCCACGCACGCCCAGCGGGTCGACGCGGGTGGCTTCACCCCGTCCGACATGTCCCTGGTCCGGGTCGGCCAGTCCGACCTCGAGCTGTGGGAGCGCGACTACCCGGCGCTGTCGGAGGTGTGGCCGCTCTCGCCGCTGCAGGCGGGCCTGATGTTCCACGCCATGCTCAGCTCGGCGACCGTCGACGTCTACACCGTGCAGGCCGTCCTCGACCTCACCGGCACCCTCGACACCGAGCGCCTGCGCGGCGCCGCCCAGGCCGTGCTCGACCGGTACCCGAACCTGCGGACCGCGTTCGTCACCGATTCGGCCGGTCAGCCGGTGCAGGTGGTGCTCTCCGAGCTCGAGGTGCCGTGGCGTGAGGTCGACCTCACCGACCTGCCCGAAGACGAGCGGATGCCGCGCATGCGCCAACTGCTGCAAGCCGACCAGGCGAACCAGTTCGACATGGCCACCGCGCCGCTGATCCGCTTCGGTCTCTACAAGATCGACGAGGAGCACTCGCACCTGGCGATCACCGTGCACCACATCCTGGTCGACGGCTGGTCCATGCCGCTGCTCATGCGTGACCTGCTCGTGCTCTACGCGGTGCACGGTGACCTCACCGCGCTCCCGCGCGTGGCGTCCTACCGCAACTTCCTGTCCTGGCTCTCGGGCTGGGATCGCGAAGTGTCGCTGCAGGTGTGGGCCGACGCGCTGGCCGGGGTCGAAGGTCCCACCCAGCTCGCGCCCGCGCCGCGCACCGAGGAACGCTACGAGCTCGGCAAGGTCATCGTCGAGATCGACAACGACCGCACCCGGGCGCTCGGCAAGTTCGCCGGCGAGCTCGGGGTCACCGTGAACACGATGCTGCAGACCGCGTGGGGCATCGTCGTCGGTCGCCTCACCGGGCGCGACGACGTGGTGTTCGGCGCGACCGTCTCGGGTCGCCCGGCGGAACTGCCCGGCGTCGAGTCGATGGTCGGCCTGTTCATCAACACCCTGCCCGTGCGCATCCAGATCGACGACCGGATGACCGCGGAGAAGCTGACCCAGCGAGTGCAGTCCGAGCAAGCCGAGCTGCTCAGCCACCACTTCGTCGGTCTGTCCGACATCCAGCGGGTGGCGGGCATGGGCTCGCAGTTCGACACGCTGGTGGTGTTCGAGTCCTACCCGATGGACAAGGACGCCGTCACCGCGGCGAGCTCGATCGACGGCATGCAGGTCACCGGTGTCGGCCTCGACGACGCGACCCACTACCCGCTCACCCTGGTGGTGATGGCCGAGTCGACCATCGAGATCACGATGAAGTACCTGACCAGTACCTTCACCGCCGACGAGGTCCGCACGCTGTCGCAGCGCCTGCTGCGGGTGCTCGACGAGCTGCTCGACAACCCGTCCGGTCTGGTCGGCGACATCGACATCCTCGATGCGAGCGAACGCGCTCAGCTGCTCGCCGATTCCGGTGTGACAGCCGCTGTTTCGGCTCCGGTTGTTTCCGGTGTCGGCGCGCAGACGGTGGCCAAGATCCTCGCCGAGGTCGTCGAAGCCGATCCGCAGGCTCCGGCGTTGCTGCGCGGTGACAGCGAAATCGCCTACAGCGCACTGGATCGCAAGTCCTCCCAGCTGGCCCGGGTGCTCATCGCGCGCGGTGCGGGTCCCGGCGACGTGGTCGCGATCTCGCTGCCGCGCAGCGTGGATTCGGTCCTGGCCGCCTGGGCGGTCCAGAAGGCGGGTGCCGCGGTGCTGTTCGCGGGCGAACTCTCCGGCGTCGAGATCGCCGCCGCGGGAGCTCTTTTCGGGATCAGCGCGTCGCCGGTCGCCGGGGTGGCGGGTCAGTGGCTGATCCTGGCCGACGTCGAGGACGAGATCGCCGCGGCCGCGGCCCATCCCGTCTCCTACGCCGACCGCGTCCGCCCCCTGGCCGAGGACCACCCGGCCTTCGTGCTGGTCTCGGGCGAGAACACCACGGCCCTGGCCCAGTCCGACGCGGTGGCCCTCGCCGAGCGCCTGCGCGATGAACACGCCATCGACTACGAAGGCACCACCTACACCACCCACGCCTCCGGCCCGGCCGCGGTCCAGGAATTCCTGGCCTCGTCCACCGCGGGCGCCCTGTCGGTCCTGCCCGACGCCTCGGTCGAAGACGACCTGGCCGAGGGCGAGGTCACCCACTGGTTCGTCGTGGCAGGCGATCCGACCGACGCGGCCGAGGGTGAAGTGACGGTGATCGTCGCCGAATAGTCCGCCGCTACTCGCCTACCGGAGCGCTCGGTAGGCGAGTAGTTGTGGCGCAGGTGCCCTCGTCGGCCCTATCCTGGGTGCAGGAACAAGGGGAGGGCCTATGACCGATCAGCACGACGACCAGACCGATCCACGAGCGCAGTGGCGACAGCTTCCGCCCGCTCCCGCGGAGTGGATCGAGGAAACCCCGGCCAACACCCAAGCCACCGATCTCGGACTCCCCGCGATCGACCTCACCGAGGAATTCGTCCGCAAGTACGGCCTGTGATGTAGTTCCCCCCGATGTGACGTGGGGTCCTTCTTTCCGAAATGTGCTCGAAGCAGAACCGGGATAAGGTCCGGGTTCGCTTCGGGAAAAAGGAAGGGAGCGGTTGCCATAACGCTTCGGATTTGGCTGAGCAGTGCGGGTGCGGCCAGCGTTCAGGTCATGCGGTTGCTACGGGAGAACCCTGATGGGGTCGAGGTCACTGTTTTCGCCAGCAATGTGGATCCGAGTGCGGCAGCTCTCTCGGCGTGTGATGTGTCGGCGATCGAACCTCGGTATGTCAGCAACGAGGAGTATGCGCAGTTCGCGCTCGATTTCTGTCGGACGCATCGCATCGACGTGCTCATTCCGCCGCGACGGCTCGACGCACTGGCGGGCCGCGCGGCGGACTTCGCCGCGGTCGGTACCAGTCTGATGTGTTCGCCGCTGTCCGCGGTGACGGCGCTGACCAGCAAGGTTCTCACCTACGAGATAGCCGGTGCCGCGGGGATTCCCGTACCGCCGTGGCGCGAGGCGGCCGACGTCGATGAGTTCTACGCGGCTGTCGACGAGCTTTCGCTCACCGGGGAGACGCTGTGTATCAAGCCCAGCGGTGAGTACTCGGCGTTCGGCTTCCGCATCCTCGACGACCGCCCGCTGACCATGGCGAACCTGCGGGTCGCGCCCCGGCCGGTGGCCTCGGTCGAGGCGGTCGCGGGGGCGATGCGGCGGGCGGCGGAAGAGGGCGAAGCGGTGCCGCCGCTGCTCGTGATGCCGTTCCTCGAAGGACCGGAGATCAGCATCGACTGCCTCTCCGCGTCGGGAGGCGAACTGCTGATGGGTATTCCGCGGGCCAAGCAGGGGCGTTTCCGCATCCTGCTCGACGATCCCGCGCTGGTCGACATCGCGCGTCGGCTCGTACGGCATTTCGAATTGGCCTATCTGACGAATGTTCAATTGCGTTATCGCGGTGGCGAACCGGTGCTGCTCGAGGCGAATCCACGCCCCTCGGCGGGCCTGTTCCACACCTCGTTCGCTGATGTGAACCTGCCATGGGCCGCGGTTCGGCTCCTGCTGCAAGGGGATTCGGGATTGCGCCGACTGCCGCGGCTCGGTGCCTGCCTCGCCGTGGCGGAAGCGGTGATGGAGGTCGCGCCGCAATCGGACGGTCAGTTCCCCGGTGCCGTGCGCAGGAGCGCGGACCTGGTACCCGGTTGATCGGCTGCCGGAGTCGGTCACTCGCCGGTGGTGAACAGGCCCCGCTTCATCGCGACGATGACCGCGTGGGTGCGGTCGTTGACGTCGAGTTTGGCGAAGACGCGCAGGAGATGGGTTTTGACGGTGGCTTCGGCGATGACGAGGCGCCGGCCGATCTCGGGGTTGGACAGGCCGTCGGCGACCGCGCGCAGGACGTCGATCTCTCGCGGTGTCAGGGTGACCGGCTCGGGGCGGCGGATGCGGGCGACCAGGCGTTCGGCGACCCGGGGCGCCAGGACGGTCTGGCCGCGGGCGGCGGCGTGGATGGCGTCGACGAGTTGATCGCGGGTGGTGTCCTTGAGGAGGTAGCCGATGGCGCCCGCTTCGATGGCGCGTTCGATCTCGGCATCGGTGTCGTAGGTGGTGAGGATCAGGACACGGGTTCCGGTGCGGCGCACGATGTCGCGGGTCGCGGCGACGCCGTCCAGAACCGGCATTCGTAGATCGAGCAGCGCAACATCGGGGCACAGCCGTTCGGCGAGATCGATGGCTTCCGCGCCGTCGGCCGCCTCGCCGACGATCCGGATGGACGGTTCGGCCTGCAACAGCGCGACGAGACCCGCCCGCATCACGAGGTGATCGTCGGCGAGGATCAGGCGCAGGGGCTCGGTCACGTCGGTCCGGTCGCGGGGAGAAGGGCGAAGATCCTGGTGCCCTCGCCGGGCGAGCTGGTGACGGCGAATTCGCCACCGAGTTCGGCCAGCCGGTTACGCATCCCGTTCAGGCCGAATCCGCGAGCCTCGTGCGGTGCGAAACCGATTCCGTCATCGGTGATCTCGAGTTCCGGTCCGGCATCGGTGTGGGAGAGAACCACGCTCACAGTGCTCGCCTTCGCGTGCTTGCTCACGTTGGCCAGTGACTCCTGCGTGCAGCGCAGCAGGCCGATTCTGGTGGGTTGGTCGCAGACGATGTCCGCCAGTTCGGCGTGCACGGTCAGCCCGGTGTCTTCGACGAAGCTATCGAGGACCCGGCGCAGCGTCTGGGCGATCCCGGTGCTGTCCGCGGGAGTTCCGCCGACCAGCACCCTTGCCTCGGTGAGATTCTCGCGGGCGGTGCGCTCGATCGACAACAGCTGTTTGGCGGTGGCCGCCGGATCGGTGCCGATGCCGTCGCGGGCCACCTCGGCCAGCACGACGATGGAAGCGAAGCCCTGGGCGAGCGTGTCGTGGATTTCGCGGGCGATCCGTTCGCGTTCCTCGGCCGCGCCCTGCCGCTGGTGGGCGGCGGCCAGATCCGATTGGGTGCGTTCCAGCTCGGCGCCGAGGGCGCGAGTACGTTCCGCGCCCTGCCTGATCACCTGGTCCATCCACAGCCCGAGCAGGACGCCGCCCGCGTATCCGAGCAGGGTGAAGGTGGCATTGCCGGGGGAGAAGATCGGTCCGGTGAGATTCCCGATGAGGGTGGCTACCGCCGCCGCGCTGAGGTAACCGACCGCGCGGCGCGGTGTCGGAGTGTAGATCCAGAACAGCGGAATGGAGACGATGAAGAAGGCCGCACCGCCCTCGAGCAAGATCGCTGTCATGCCGAGGACGGCGACCAGCAGGCACAGAAAGCCGGTGGTGCCGACGACGCGGTGACGCGGAAAGGTCGTCAGCGCCAGATAACTCGCGGCCAGCGCCGTGATCAGGATCCACGTCGAGTACTTCGTCATATCGGTGCGATCGTGCACGGCGATCACGGGCGGGCCGAGGCCGAACAGCACCCAACATCCGGCGTACCACCGGCGCAGAATCCGCATCCGGGTCGGCCTCTCCTCCATTTCGCTCAGCCTACTTTCACCGGCTCGGCGGTGCGGGCGGGGCGGGCGGGCCACCAGGTGCGATCACCCAGCAGCAGCAACATCGCGGGCAGGATCACGATCCGGATCACGAACGCGTCGAGCAGGACCGCGGCCGCGAGGGCGAAGCCCATCTGCTTCATCTCCATGATGTGCAGCGGAACGAAGCTCGCGAACACTGTGACCATGACGAACGCGGCGCTGGTCACCGCGCTCGCCGAACCGCCGACGCCGTCGAGTACGGCCCGGCGGGTCGGCACCCCGGCGCGTGCGAGCTCGCTGATGCGGCTGAGCACGAAAATCTGGTAGTCCATCGACAGTCCGAACAGGATCACCAACAGCAGCAGGGGGACTCGGGAGCCGATCGAGCCGGTCGAATGGAAGTCGAGCAGGCCCTCGGCCCAGGTGTTCTGGAAGACCGCGGTCAACAGGCCCAGCGATGCGCCCGCCGAGAGCAGATTCAGCACGACACCGATCGATCCGAGGACCACGGAGCGGAACGTCACGACGGTCAGGACGAACGTCACCAGCAGCAACGTCGCGATGATCAGGGGCAGCTTCTGTTCCTGGTGGCGCGGGTAGTCGGCATAGCGAGCGACATCACCGGTCACCGCGTAGTCCACGCCGGAGAGGGTGCCGACGGTTGCCGGTAGGTAGTCCGTGCGCAGGCGTTCGAGGGACTGTTGGGCCGCATCGTCGCTGACGTGGTGCTGGACCGGCAGTTCCAGCAGGCTGACCCGGCCGTCGGGGGAGGTGCGCAGTTCGGCTTCGCCCGCGAGGGCGGGATCGGACTCGGCTCGTCGGGCCAGTGCGCGCAGCGCGTCGGTGACCTCGTCGGCTCGCTGCGGCTCGGCCGCCACCACGACCTGGTGCATCGACTTCAGCTGGGGGAACGCGGTAGTGAGCCGATCGAACGTTTGCATGGCGGGGATGGACCGGGGGTGGGTCTCGCGGCCCATGTCGGTGAGGTCGAGGCCGAGCAGTGGCACGGTGAGCGTGAGCATGGCCAGCACCGCGACGGTCAGTGCGGCTACCGGGCGTGCGGCGGTCAGTCGCAGCAGGGAACCGGTGAGTCGGCCGGTGCTCTCTCGCTCCGGTGCCGAGGGCTTGCGGGCCGCGCGCCGCTCGGCTCGATCGGTCAGCACTGTCAGCAGGGCGGGCAGTGCGGTGAGCGAGCTGGCCACCGCGACCAAGGTGACCAGAATCGCGGCGGTCGCGATCGAGGAGAAGACCACGTCGTCGGCGAGATACATCGTCGCGCTGGAGACCGCGACGGCGATCCCGGAAACCACCACCGCGCGCCCGGAGGTCGCCGCGGCCAGTTCCACCAGCGCCCGTGAACTGAGCGCGCCGCCCGCGCGGGCCCGCTCCTCGCGCGCCCGCTTCAGATAGAACAGGGTGTAGTCGACGCCGACCGCCATCCCGATCAGCAGAATGATGTTCGTGCCGACACCGTTGTCGGGGAACAGGTGTGAGGCGGGCAGCGACAGCCCGATTGCCGCGACGATCGACGATATCGCCAGCAACAACGGCACCAGAGCCATTGCCGCCGAACGGAACACAACGAGCAGGGTGAGCAGGGTGATCGGCAGCGCGATCATCTCGGTTCTCGCCAGATCGCGCCCGCGCAAGACTTCGACGCCGCTGCTGATGGAGGGACCGCCGGTCTGCTCGACCTGTAGGTCCGGGTATGCCCGCTGTACCTGATCGGTTTGCGCGCGCAGCGCGGCCACGTGCTTCTTGGCATCGAGTTCGGCGCCCGCCATGGTCACGTCGACGCGCAGCACCGTCCCATCCGGTGAATACACCGCAGCATCAACGGATCTGACCTCGGGCAGGGTCAGCATTCGGTCGATGACATCCTGAGCGGCGTTGTGCGCGGCAGTTCCGCCGCCGGTGATCAGCACCCGTTCCATCGGCGCCTGCTGCAATCCGCCCGAGGTCGCGAGCGCCTCACCGCGGCCCGCCTCGCCGATCCAGAAGTCCTCGGTGGCTGCGGGTTTCCCGCCGATGCCGACCCCGATTCCGACGCACAACGCCACGAAGACGAACCAGCCCACAATGGCCCGCCACGGATGGCGCGCGCTGGCAACGGCGATCAATACCAAGCGATTTCGCATGTCGTCGATGCTGCTCGGGTGGCCGGTGCCGTAGACAGCATCGACCGGTCGAACTTCGTGTCCACCGATCGGTGGACAACCTCTGGCCACATTCCGGAACGGTGTATTCGGTGGCACGAAGGTCACGGGTCGGTAACATTCGTTTTCGCGGTATCACGCCGGGAAAACCGCCGGCTTCCGCGGCAGGGGACGTTTCGCGGGCGAACCGTCGAAGCCCGGAAGTGACAGTTCCGCGATGCCACTGCGTCTGACGTAATGCTTTCTTGCCTGGAGTTTGCCCTCGTCACAGCGAAGACTGAGGGAGCGCGCAGCTAGGAACCAACCAACCGAGTTCACCCGAGAGAAAGGACTCCCCATGTCCGCGAAGATCAGCAAGGCGGCCGCCGCTGCCGCCATCGTTCTGGCTCTTGGCGCTGTCGCCGCTCCCGCGGCCTCGGCTGCCGTGCCCGCGCCTCCCACAGCATCGGAAGTCGGATCGGTGGCATTGTGCTTCCCGTTGGGCAGCGTGGAGATCTGTATCTGATCACCACGCCGTTGTCAGCGGGGGAGCAGACCGGCCAACCCCTCGAGAATTAGCTCGAGGCCGAAGGTGAAATCAGCCGCACCGGAGTGGGTTCCGGCGATGACGCGCGCGGCCAGCGCGTGCATGTGGGGATGGGTTTCGGCGGGAACGAGCGGAAGGAATTGTTGTGCCGCCGAAGCGTATTCGGCGGGGTCGAGAGGGAAGTTGACGGCCTGGACGGTGAAGCCGTAGATGTGGCTGTCCAGGGCATTCCAGGCTCGGTCGGCCTGTTCGTAGGTGAAGCCCGCGGTGATCAGGCAGCCGAGGGTGGCGTCGACGTAACGCAGCATGGCGGGGCCGACGTTGATGCGGGAGCCGAGCAGGCCGGTGGCCCAGCGGTGGCTCAGCAGGACCTCGTGGGCAGAGGCGGCGCGGCGGCGGAGTTCGGCCTGCCAGTCGCCGCCCGCACGGGGGACGTAGATCTCCGCGACCACCAGGTCGATGATGCCGTCGTAGAGGTCGTCCTTGTTGGCGACGTGGTTGTACAGCGACATCGCCTCCACGCCGACGGTCTTGGCGAGGTTGCGCATCGACAGGGCGGCCAGGCCCTGCTGGTCGGCGAGGTCGATGGCGGCGCGTAGGACGCGTTCCCTGGTGAGTGGGGTGCGCGTCGGCATGGGTGTCCTCTCCTTGACCTACTTACGGCGTAAGCGTACCGTTTCGTCTCAGAGACTTACGCTGTAAGTGCGAGATGAGGGACAGTTCTCATGACCGATGTCGATACCGCCTCGATGACCGCCTGGATCGCGCCCCGATACGGCGGGGGTGAAGTGTTGCGGACCGAGATCGTGCCGAGGCCGACGCCGGGGGACCGGGACGTGGTGGTCCGGGTGCGGGCGGCGTCGCTGTGCAGCGGGGACCTGCATCTGCTCACCGGGACGCCGTACCTGCTGCGGCTCGGGTTCGGGTTGCGCAGGCCCAAGCGTCGGATGATCGGGCAGAACTCGGCGGGCGAGGTCGTCGCGGTGGGCGCCTCGGTCGCTGAATTCCGGGTGGGTGATCAGGTTTTCGGTGCGGTCCCCAGCGGCGGGTTCGCCCAGTACGTGTGCGCGGACGCGGGTTCGTTCGCCGCTGTCCCCGCTGGGTTGAGCCTGGAAGACGCCGCGGCGATACCGGATTCGGGAATGACGGCCCTGCAGGGGCTGCGCGGCATCGGCAAGGTCGGGCCGGGGCAACGGGTGCTCGTGAACGGTGCGTCCGGTGGGGTGGGCAGTTTCGCGGTGCAGATCGCGAAGGTGCTCAGCGCGCATGTGACGGCGGTGTGTAGCACCCGGCATGTCGACATGGTGCGCGATATCGGTGCCGATGTCGTAATCGATTACACCACAGACGATTTCACTGTGACAGACGTGCCTTATGACGTGATCTTCGACCTCGCGGGCAACCGTGAACTGCGCGAAATCCGTCGCGTGCTGACCGTGGACGGTGTGTTCATCTCCTCCGCCGCCGCGCCGGGCAACAATTGGTTCGGCCCGATCCGATGGCTCGGTCAGGTGGCACTCACCGACCTGTTCGCGCGACAGACCCTGAAGGCACTGCTCATGCGACCCGCCACCGCCGACCTGCGATACCTGGCCGAATTGGCCGTCTCCGGAAAGTTGCGGCCGGTGATCGAGCGGCGGTTCCCCTTGTCCGACACGGCCCTTGCCATGGCCGCGTTCGAGCAAGGGCACGCGTCGGGGAAAACTGTTCTCATTGCCTGACGTCGCTCAGTCGGTGAGTTCTCCCGCGGTGCGCCAGGATTGGCGTTCCTCGGCGAAGGCTCCCGCCTGCAGGGTGCGGAAGTCGGTGATGGAGTCGGCGTTGTCCGCCAGGAACGTGCGATAGTCGGCCAGGCGGAAGTCGCCGTTCTCGGTGGTGATGTCCACCTTGCCCGCCGCGAAATCCGCGCGAAGGTCGAGTAGCTCGTCCGCCTCGACCGGGTGCCAGCGGATGCGGTCGAAATAACGCAGAAGCCAGGGGGTTTCGGGGTCGGTGGAAAAGCGGTCGACGCCGGGGCCCGCAGTGCCGGTCGGACGTGCCCGGTGGTTCCAGACCTGGGTGGTGCGCCCCACGAATTGGTAGCCGCCCGGGCCTTCCATGCCGTAGATGCACAGGTAGGCGCCGCCGATGCCGACCGCGTTCTCCGGGGTCCAGGTGCGGGCCGGGTTGTATTTGGTGGTGACGAGGCGGTGGCGGGGGTCGGTCGGGGTGGCCACGGGGGCGCCGAGGTAGACATCGCCCAAGCCGAGGACCAGGTATTCGGCATCGAAGACCGTCTTGTAGACATCCTCGACGGAAGGCAGGCCGTTCATGCGTCGGATGAACTCGATGTTCCACGGGCACCAGGGGGCGTCGGCGCGCACGCCGTGCACGTAGCGGGTGATCGCTTCCCTGGTGGAGGGGTCGTCCCAGGACAGCGGGAGATGGACCGTGCGACTCGGGACGACCAGCTGATCGGAATTCGGCAGCTGCGCCTCGGCTTCGGCGAGGAGGTCGAGCAGACGGGGGATCGGCAGGACAGCGGGGTCGACCCTGATCTGGAGTGAGCGAATCCCCGGGGTGAGCTCGATGACGCCACGCAACCCGATCGCGATGAGGTGCTGGTGCAGGGCGTGGACGCGGGCCCGAAGTCCGAGATCCAGGGTGAGCGTGCCGTATTCGACGAGCACGCCGTCGTCGCCTTGGCGGCGGTAGGTCACGCCGGTCTCGTCGTCGACTTCGGTGCGGCGCAGGATGCCGTCGTCGCCGTCGCGACCTGCCGAAAGGACGGTGCCGAAGCAAGCGCGTCGACGAGCGCCGAGTTCCGCCGCGGGGGCGGCGTGTTCGGAACGGATGGGGACGAAACGGACCCTGTCGCCCGGCGTGAGTTGGCCGAGTTTCCAGCGATCGGCGGCGACGACGGTGACCGGGCAGACGAATCCACCCAGGCTGGGGCCGTCCGGGCCGAGCAGGATCGGAGTATCGCCGGTGAAGTCGAGGGCGCCGACGGTGTACGCGTTGTCGTGGATGTTCGACGGATGCAAACCCGCTTCGCCGCCGTCGGTGCGGGCCCACTCGGGCTTCGGGCCGATGAGGCGGACGCCGGTGCGATCGGAGTTGAAGTGGACTTCGTAGTCGGTTCCGATGATGGTGTCGAAGTCGTAGCGGGTGAAGAACTCCGGTGCGCCGTGGGGGCCCTCGGTGACGGCGAGTTCCCAACGATGCGCGAAGGCGGGCTGGTCGGCCATCGGGACGGCGGGGGCGCGGCGGGTCGACGGCGCGCCGAGCGTGAGCGAATCGTCGGCGCGCAACGCGGCACCCGTTCCGCCACCGAACTTGCCGAGAGTGAATGTCGCGGCACTGCCGAGGAACTCGTCGACATCGATACCGCCCGCGATCAGGATGTAGGTGCGCATGCCGGGGCCCCGGATCGCGCCGACATCGAGCACGCCGCCCGCCGGGACCTCGACGGTCCGCCACTGCTCGACCGGGACGCCGTCCACCCGGACATCGGCGACCGCGCCGGTCACGCACACCCACGTCGGCTCGGCGAACCGCAACGCCGGTCCGCCCAGCGTGCACTCCAGCCCGGCCGCGCCCTCGAGGTTGCCGAGCACGCGATTGCCCAGGCGGAACGACAGGTCATCCATCGGCCCCGACGGCGGAACTCCGATGTGCCAGTACCCGATTCGTCCCGGCCAGTCCTGCACGGTGGTCTGCATTCCGGGACGGACGACATCGAGGCGCCGCCGACTGGGCGCCGGCGCCGCCGGGGTGTCCGAAGTCGGCTCGGTCGCACTGGTGCCTGTCGGGTCGACCGTGCTCGCGGCGCGCGACTCGGCCGGGCCGACCGCCTGCTTCGTGGTCGAGTCGATGACACCACTGGGCGCGGGGAGCTTCGTCGGGGCCAGGTCGGCAGCGGGATCGATGGGGGTGTCGGTGAGGCTCATCGGGTCACCACCATGCGGACCGGGGTGGGGTCGAAACCGTTGCAGGGGTTGTTGATCTGGGGGCAGTTGGAAACCAGGACCAGAGTGTCGATCTCGGCCCGGAGGGTGAGCTTCTTGCCGGGGGCGGACAGGCCGTCGACGATGCCGAGCGTGCCGTCGGGTTCGACGGGGACGTTCATGAACCAGTTGATGTTGGAGACCAGGTCGCGTTTGCCGAGGCCCCATTCGAGAGCGGCGGTCAGGAAGTTCTCCACGCACGCGTGCTGGTGGCGGGTGTGGTGACCGTAGCGCAGCGTGTTGGATTCCTGGGAGCAGGCGCCGGCGATGGTGTCGTGATTGCCGACCTCGTCGGCGACCACCGTCATCAGCGGGGTGCCGCCTTCGGTCCGCAGGACGCTGCCGGTGGTGAGGAAGATGTTGCGCTGGGCGGCGATGGTGGCCTGGGCGCTGTAGCGGTCGGTGCGATCGGCGGCGGAGTAGAGCAGGCAGTCGACTGCCTGATTGCCGTGCAGGTCGATGATGTCGAGGTGGTCGCCCGCGCGGACGACGGCCGACCACGGCGCCCGGGCGGGGACGGTCTCGTCGAGGACGACGGTGCGGGTGGCGGTCATGCCGGGACCTCCGTGTTCAGTGCGGCCGTCCATGCGGCTTCGGTGTTCTCCACGGCCCGGCGGTATTCGGGGTCGTCGTTGCGGGTGTCCAGATCCGCGGGGGAGGACCAGGCGAGAAGGTCGAGGTCGCCGGTGGGGCGGTCGTCGAGGGGGTGCGGGGCGTTGGCGACCAGGAGGGTCAGGGGGAGGTGGACGATGAGGTCGAGGGTGGCGCCCGCCGGGCCGTTGCCGGTGGGCTCGATCGCGCCGTCCACCGCGACCACGGCTCCGCGGAACACGGCGATCGAGGGGCCGATATCGCGCGGCTCCAGACCTTGTTTGGCACCTGCCAGGTGGAGTTGGTGGCGGCCCTCGGTGGTGGGGCCACAGAGGGTGTCGTGGTGGCCGTCGGAGTCGGCGAGGACGGTGGCCAGGACCCGGCCTTGGTCGGAGAGCAGCGGATGGCCTGCGCTGAGGTAGGCCTGCCACGGGACTTTCACGGTGTCGGCGACATTCAGCCGCTCCCAGGGGGATTCGGTCCGGAGTAGGAACAGGTGGGCGCAGGTGGTGCCAGCGGGGTCGCTGAGGCGCACTCGGGTGCCTCTGCCGAGCACGATGTTCGCGTAGCCGCCTGGGGGGATGCGTTGTGCGGCAACGATTTTTGTGGGATCTATGTCAGGGGGTGTGTCGGGGGTGGTGATGGTCGCTGCCGCGGCTTGGGCGCGTGCGTGGGCGCGGGCGCCGGTGGTGGAGTGGGTGTTTGTCATCGTTGACCTCCTGGGATGACCTGGGTTCGGTAGTCCCAGGACGGTTTGACGCTGTGTTTTTGGCGCGCTGGCGCGCGCGTGTCCGCGGCCCTGATTGGCCCGCCGGTCAGGCACCGGGGCTTGCTCCTTCGTCGCCTACGCCCCGGCGCCTGACCGGCGGCCCGGCCGCGGACCGGCCACTTCGTGGCCGTCCCTCCCTAGGGGTCGGGAGTGCGGTGGCTGGGTTGGGTGGGTTGTTGAAGACGGGGACTGGCTGGGCGTGGCGGATCAGGTTGTGGCGGGGGCGGTTTCGGTGCGGGGAGTGGGGGTTTTGGCTGCTACTACCGAGCGGTAGACGATGGCGCCGGTGGTGAGGATTACGGCTACCGACAGGGGGCCTGCCCAGAGTTGCCACCAGCTGCCGCCGGCGGGGGTGTAGACCTCGGGGCGGGGCCAGGCCAGGTTGATGACCATGGCGATGCCCCAGACGACGGCGAGGGCGTTGATGGGGATGCCGAGGCGGCCCAGGTGGAACAGGGTCTTGTCGTCGGGGGCGGGCAGGCCCTGGACGCGGCGCAGCAGCAGTGGCACGGTGACCAGGAGGTAGGCCAGGTACAGGCTGACGATGCAGACGCTGGCGAGGGTGGCGAAGATGGCGGGGTTGCCGAGGTTCAGGACCAGCAGGCCGATGCCGAGGGCGCCGATCGCGACGGCGGGCCACACGGGGGTGCCGAAGCGGGGGTGCACGGTGGAGAGGGCCTTCGCGAAGGGGAGTTTGCCGTCGCGGGCCATCGAGAACATCAGGCGTGAGCCGGCGGTCTGGATGGCGAGGGTGCACACGATCACCGCGACCGCGACACAGCCGAGCAGCACCGAACCGGCGGGGCTGTTGAGCTTCGAGGTGATGACGTAAGCCAGTCCACCGGTCGACAATTCGCCGTCGGACAGGCTCGGAGCCGCCATCAGCGCGCCGAGCAGCATGAGGCCACCGCCCAGCGCCGAGACCGCCAGCGCGAGCAGGATGGTGCGGGGAGCGACCTTGCGCGGGTTCTTGGTCTCCTCGGAAAGCTCACCGGCGGAATCGAATCCGACCATCACGTACGCGGCCATCAGGCCCGAGACCAGGAATGCCGCCCAGTACGGGCCGGGGGAGGCCTGGTCGGTCTGGAACACCACATCGGGGCCGCGCTCGGTGTTGGCGAAGAACAGCGCGATGATCGCCAGCACACCGACGATCTCGACGGTGACACCGATCGAATTGATCTTCGACATCAGGTCGATGCCGATCACATTGATGGTGGTGGTGACGACGAGCAACACGCTGCCGAGCAGCACGGCGTTCATCGCGCCGTCGCGGGAGGTGAGCGCGGTGTCGGTGCCGATGAGCTGGAATCCGCTCCAGATCGAGGGCAGCACCACCTGGAGCGCGATGGCGGCCGCGGCAGCGGTCACGACCTGCGCGATCACCATCATCCAGCCGGCGAACCAGCCGATCAGCCCACCCGCCAGCCGCCGCGACCACTGATAGATACAGCCGGAGATCGGGTAGCGGGCGGCGAGCTCGGCGAAGTTCAGCGCGACCAGGAACTGGCCCGCGAACACCAGCGGCCACGTCCAGAAGAAGGCGGCGCCGCCGAACGAATAGCCGAAGCCGAAGAACTGGAAGATGGTGGTGAGGATGGAGACGAACGAGAAACCTGCCGCGAAGGACGCGTAGCGCCCCAGTTTGCGGTGCAGGACCGGCGTGTAGCCGAAGGCTGCCAGATCGGCGCTGTCGCGGCCGAGTTCGGGTGGGGCGGCGGGGGATTCGAATGTCGTGGCCATGTCGGAGTCCTTCAGCGGTTCGGCCAATATCTATCAGTCGATAGTTTTGCGCGCGCGATCGCTCGAACGGTGTCGTGCGTGTATCGACTGGACGCCCCGCGGTAACTTCTGCGTTGCCTGAGTTTCTGTCAAATGACAGAAATTCGACCGCTGGGCATTCTCGCCGGTGAGCTGCCCGCTGCGGTGCAGGTCGTGGCCCGATGACAGAATCTTCGGTGTGGCGAATCTCGGTCCCGGGCGTCCCCGGCTGGAACAGCGGCGCAGGCAGGGAACTACGCCGCGCGCGGAGATCCTCGACGCGGCGGCGGAGCTCTTCACCACCAAGGGGTACGCCAACACCTCGACGCGGGCAGTCGCCGACGCGGTCGGCATCCGGCAGGCATCGCTGTATCACCACTTCGCCGCCAAGGACGACATCCTCGACGCACTACTGGCCGAAACAGTGGCGGGACCGGTCGAACTGGCGCAGCGGATGATGACCGAACCGGACGGCGCGGCGACCCAGCTCTACGCGCTTGCCCTGTTCGACGTGCGCCAACTGCGGACGGCGCGGTGGAATCTGGGCGCGCTGTACCTGCTCCCGGAGTTGCGCACGGAACGCTTCGTCGCGTTCCGGCGACGACGTGACGAACTGCGCGGACACTACGAGCGTCTGGCCGCCGCGGCCTCGACGGCCGCGGGGGAATCCGACGACGCGCGGATCCTGCCGTTCCGGCTGGTGGAGACGGTGATCGCGATCAGGTACGACGAGGGGGCGGCGGGCGTGGACACCGAGCGCGTCATCCCGGACGCCGTGCTGCGCATCGTCGGCTACCCGGGCGACACGGGTACGGTGCGGGCATCGGCCGCGGCGCTCCTCGCACGGCTGGGCGAGATCGCTCCCGCCTGAGAGGCCGTACCCGGTGGGCGAGGAGCGCCGCGATACCTCAACTTCGGATGAACGCCAGGATGTCCTGGATGAGTTCCTGCTGATAGGCGCCGAAGACGCCGTGCGGTGCGCCCGCGTACACCTTCAATGTCCCGTTCTCGACGAGCTCGATCGACTTCAGTGCCGCATTCGCGATCGGCACGATCTGGTCGTCGTCGCCGTGCGCGATGAAGACCGGCACTTTCAGGGCCTTCAGATCCTCGGTGAAGTCGGTCGCGGAGAACGCGGCGACACACTCGTAGGCGGCCTGGATCCCCGCGAGCATGCCCTGGCGCCAGAAGTCGTCCTGCGCGCCCTTCGAGACGACGGCGCCCTCGCGGTTGAAGCCGAAGAACGAGGGAGCGAGCTCCTGATAGAAGCTGGAGCGGTCGCTGAGCACCCCGGCGCGGATATTGTCGAACACCTCCATCGGCAGGCCGTCGGGATAGGCCTCGGTGGCGACCATGATCGGCGGTACCGCGCCGATGGTGACGACCTTGGCGACCCGGTCCACACCGTGCTGGGCGGCGTAACGCACTACTTCGCCGCCTCCGGTCGAGTGCCCGACCACGATGACATCGCGCAGGTCGAGTGACTCGATCAGCTCGGCGAGATCGCGCGCGTAGGTGTCCATGTCGTTGCCCTGCCACGGCTGCGAGGAGCGGCCGTGACCGCGGCGGTCGTGCGCGATGACGCGGTAGCCCGCGTCGGCGAAGGTCTTGCGCTCCAGCGCCCACGCGTCGGAGCTCAGCGGCCAGCCGTGGCTGAACACCACAGGTCGTCCGGTGCCCCAATCGGAGAAATAGATCTCGGTGCCGTCGGTGGTGGTGAAGTAGGGCATTGTGCTGTGCTCCTGTAGGAGATGCGGACGAATAGGTTGCCCATAGTTGTCGAGCGCCGGTGCGCTGTCGCCCACCGGAACGGCCGAAGATCCCGCCATTCCGGCCGAGTATTAGATTTATCGGCATGTCCACACCCCGGAATCGACTACGTCACAGTGCATCCAGTGGTACACGGCGTATCGGGTTTCTCCTGTTCGACGGGGTGAAGGCGCTCGACTACGTCGGTCCCGCAGAGGTATTCGTCGAGGCGAATCAGTTCGCCGATGCCTACGAGATCGTGCTGATCTCGCCCACAGGCGAACCGGTGCACAGCTCGGTGGGCCAGGGAGTTGCTGTGACGACTTCCGTGGCGGACGCGCCCCCGCTCGACACGCTCGTGGTGCCCGGCAGCGAAGTGCGCCCCGCCGAGTTCGTACGTCCCGATCTGGTCGAGGCCGCTCGCGTTCTCGCGGCGCGCAGTCGTCGGGTCGTTTCCATCTGCAGTGGCGCCTTCGTGCTGGCCGAACTCGGGATGCTGGACGGCCGAAGCGCGACCACGCACTGGAAATTCGCCGCCGAGCTCGCCCGCCGGTATCCCCGGATCGACGTGCAGGCGGACCGGATCTTCGTGCGGGACAACGACATCGCGACCTCGGCGGGCGTCGCGGCGGGCATCGACCTCGCGCTCGCGCTGGTGGCGGACGATCTGGGCAGCGACATCGCTCGCCAGGTCGCTCAGGGGCTTCTCGTCTATCTGCAACGTTCCGGCGGGCAGACCCAGTTCTCGACGCCCATGCGCGCCGTCGCCCTGCCGCCCGGTCCGGTGCGCGTGGTCACCGACCTGATCGCCAGGGACCCCGCCGCGCGGCACAGCGTGGTGGACCTGGCGCGATACGTCAATGTGAGCGTCCGCCACCTCACCCGCCTGTTCACCGAGGAGACCGGGCTCAGCCCGGCCGAGTACGCGGCGAATGTGCGCTTCGATCTCGCCCGGGCCGAGCTCGAAGCCGGCAGTTCGGTGAGCCGGGCCGCCTCCGGCGCGGGTTTCGCCAGCGCCGAGGCGCTACGCCGGGCCTTTGTGGCGCGGCTCGGGGTGTCGCCCTCGGACTACCGGCGCAGGTTCGAATCCGAGGCGAGTGCGTAGCGGGTCTCAGCGGGCGGTCGGCGGGGCGATCTGCCAGTGCTGGTTGAGCGCGCCCGCGATCTCGGGCAGCACGGTGATCGGGATTCGTTTGGCGCGCAGCATTTCCCGGATCTCGCTCACCTGTTCGCGCTTGCGCATGTCGTAGGCGCCGGTGACGGGGCGGATCACCGGTGGGATGGACAGCAGTACGAGCTCGTCGGCCGACTCACCGTTCAGGTCGAGTGCCAGTGCCCAGCGGGCGTGCTCGTCGAGGGTGAAGCGGCCGGCGACGACACGGTCCCACGGCACGGTCGACGAGCGGAACGGGGTCCGCGCGTAGATGGCGTGCTCGTGCAGTTCGATGACATCACGGACGAACAGCGCGACACCCACCGCGAACCCGCCGACCGCCCCGACCAGCAGGCCGGTGATCACCCGGTTCACCCCGAACATCGCCAGGAACAACCCGACGACGCCCGTGGTGACCAGGACCGCGATCAAGCAATAGAACAGACTCCGCCTGGTGGACACCACACCGGCACGCACGACCGACATGCGGACCTCCCTCTCCAGCTCGCCGGGCCCGATGCTCGCGCCGATCGGCGAATCACGATTCGTGGCTCACCCTAGCGGTGCGCATCGCCGCGGTCTCACGAGCCGAGCGACACCGCTGCCTCCGAGGTCTCGACGAGGAAGGTGAAGGTCTCCTGGAAGTACAGCTGCACCGTCTCGGCGTCGTGGCTGAGGTAGCCGATCGACAGGTCCTGGCCCAGCGCGAGCTCGAAGTCGCCGCCGCGGGTGGTGAGCGCGAAACCGCCGGAGATCGCCGGCGCCCAGATGATCTCGCCGTCGATCAGCCGCTCGATGTGGGTCCGGATCGGGTGACCGTGATCGGAGGTCTCGCTGACCTGGGTGTACAGCTCGGCGCTGAGCACCACCGAATACGGGCCCTGCACGCCGGCCAGACGCAGGCCGGTGAGGGCGTGCGAGATGGCATCGGGAATGTCGACGACGTTGCTCGGCAGCGCGACGGGGGAGTTCGAGGCGGCATCGCGGATCCCGGTGATGCCCGCGGCGGCGTAGCTCTCGAAGATCGCACGGTCTTCAGCGAAGGCGATCTTCTGCGCGGCGTCCTTGAGGTTGTCGAGGTCGGCGTCGCCCGCGCCGCGCTCGATGTCGTCGAGCTCGGAGCGTTGCAGGGTGAACGGCACCCGCAGCTCGATAACCGGTTGGATCAGGCGCTGATGAGCCTGCACGCCGTCGTCGGGCGAGGCGATCGAGGTGATCCGGCCGAGGTTGCGGGCCGAGAAGTCGAAACCGTGCGGTCCCGATACGTCGACGACCCGGCGACCGGCGATATTGCGCTTGAACGTGCGGGTCGCCTCCTCCTCGATCTGCGACCAGGCTTCGCCGGTGATCGGCGCGAGTTCGCGATGCAGGTTGTTCATTCAATTACTCCTTTTCATCGTGCCGATTGCGAGGGAGCCGTCCGAGCGAGCGGCTGCCGCCGCGTTCGCACGTTCGACGGGGACGATTTCGGGCAGTGTCGCCGGCTCGATCTCGGTGGCCGCCGTGTCGGGTGCGTCGGGCAGGTCATCGAGGAAATCCACGGTGGGAGTGAAGAAGAGCGTGCCGGTCACGGCGAAAGAGAAGTCGAGGATGCGGTCGTAGGCGGCCTCGCCGGTACCGAGGAACATCCGTTCGAGCATGCGTTCGGTGACGCTCGGGGTGGCGGCGTAGGCCACGTAGTAGGTGCCGAACTCGCCGGTGCCGATGGTGCCGAACGGCATATTGGCGCGCACGATCTGGCGTTCGGTGCCGTCGGCTTCGGTGATGGTGTTCACCGCGACGTGCGAGTCGGCGGGTTTCACGTCGTCGGGCAGTTCGTAGTCGGCGAGCTTGGTCCGCCCGATCACCCGCTCCTGTTCCTCGATCGACAATGCGTTCCACTGGTCGAGCGGGTGGGTGTACTTCTGCACGACCACGTAGCTACCGCCGGTGAACTCGGGGTCCTCGTCGCCGATCAGCGCCGCCGAGGCCGCGTTCGGGCCCTCCGGGTTCTCGGTACCGTCGACGAAGCCGAGCAGGTCGCGCTGCTCGAAATAGCGAAAGCCGATCGTCTCGTCGACGATGGTCGCCGCGCCTTTGAGGCGAGCGCCGATCACCATGGCGAGCTCGAAGCACGGGCCCTGAGTTTCGCCTTTGATATGGAAGAACAGGTCGCCAGGGGTGGCCGGTGCGCTGTGGATCGGGCCGTTGTAACCCGGGAAATCGTGCAGCTCAGCGGGTTTCGGGCCGACGAAGAGCCGGTCCCAGGCCGCGGAGCCGATCGAGGTGACGCAGGTCAATCCTTCACCGGGCACCCGGAAACCGATCGAACGGCGCAATCCGGAGAGATCTGCCAAGAGGTCGCGGACCGCGGATTCGCCACCGGAGTCGATGGTGGCGACAAGGAAAATCGCGGACGGCGTGAGTGGATCGAGGATCGGCTGTGGCTCACCCATGGCGTCCACAGTACGGCTCCGTGCCGACAGGTTTGATCAACACCTCGCGGTGTCAAGCAATTCGGGCGATCGACCTGCTATTTCGCGACGGTCAGCAAAAATGTGACGTCATCGACAGCTTTGACGCTGTGCCGGGCGCGCGGCACCACGATGAGATCGCCCGCCGAACCCTTCCACTCGTCGGTGCCCGCGATCAGCACCAGCGTGCCGGAGAGCACCTGGATGGTGGCATCGCCCGCATTGTCGTGTTCGGCCAGGCTCTGTCCCTCGGCGAGTGCGACGACCGTCTGGCGCAGCGCGTGGGTGTGGCCGCCGATGAGGGTTTGCGAACTCCGGCCGCTCGTCGACGTGGCCGCCAGCTTGAGCTGTTGACGGGCCACGGCGGTCAGCGATTTCTTGTCCATGGATCGGGCCTTTCGCAGGCATCTCGCGGGCAGGTCTTGCCAGGAGTATGCCCGACGGTGCCCACGCGTTCGGGCGTTTTGCCGCGACCGTTAGCTGCGTGTTGTCAGCCGCGGGTGTAGTGGCGAATGCGGTAGCGCAGACCGGTTTTCGAGGTCAGCCACGGGGTGTCGTCCGCATGCCATTCCGGGCCGATGACCGGGGCGAACGCATCGCCCGCCACGGTGGTGTCGACCTCGGTGACCAGCAGCGTCGTCGCCGAGGCCAGCGCGGCGCGGTAGATCTCGCCGCCGCCCGCCACCCAGGTGTCGGACTCGCCGGTCATCGTCAGCGCGTCGGGTACGGATGCGGCGCGTTCGGCACCGTCGGCCGCCCAATCAGTCTGGCGAGTGACTACGATGTTGCGGCGGCCGGACAGCGGACGAAAGCTCGCGGGCAGCGAATCCCACGTCCGTCTGCCCATGATCACCGGGTGCCCCATGGTGGTGTCGCGGAAATTCGCCATATCCTCGGGCACCCGCCACGGAATGGTGTTGTCGACACCGATCACCCGGTCGTTCGCCTGCGCCCAGATCAGGCCGATCCGCTTCACACCGCCACCGGCGCCTTGATGCCTGGGTGATGTTTGTAGTCGGACAGCTCGATGTCCTCGTAGGCGTAGTCGAACAGGCTCGTCGCCGGGCGCAGGCGCAGCGCCGGGAACGGGTAGGGCTCGCGGGTGAGCTGCTCGCGGACCTGGTCGAGGTGATTGTCGTAGATGTGCACGTCGCCGCCGGTCCAGATGAACTCGCCCGGCTCGAGCTCGGTCTGCTGGGCGACCATCAGCGTGAGCAGGGCGTAGCTGGCGATATTGAACGGCACACCGAGGAACAGGTCGGCGCTGCGCTGGTACAGCTGGCAGGACAGTTTGCCGTCGGCGACATAGAACTGGAAGAAGGCGTGGCAGGGGGCCAGCGCCATCTTGTCCAGGTCGGCCACGTTCCAGGCCGAGACGATCATCCGGCGCGAGTCGGGGTCGGTGCGCAGGGTGTGCAGCACCTGGGCGATCTGATCGATGTGGGTGCCGTCGGGGGTGGGCCACGAGCGCCACTGCACGCCGTAGACGGGGCCGAGCTCACCCTTGGCGTCGGCCCATTCGTCCCAGATGGTCACGCCGTGCTCGCGCAGCCAGGAGACATTGGAGTCGCCGCGCAGGAACCACAGCAGTTCGTAGGCGATGGACTTCATGTGGACCCGCTTGGTGGTGATCAGCGGGAAGGACTCGGCCAGGTCGTAGCGCAGCTGGTGACCGAAGATGCTGCGGGTTCCGGTGCCGGTGCGATCGGCTTTTGGCGTGCCTCGCTCCAGCACGTGCCGGAGCAGATCCTCGTACTGCGTATCAGGGGTGGCCACGTCTCGCGATTCTACGGGGGTCGGCTCGGTGGATCGGCACCTGGCAAGCTCTTCGGCTATGCGCAAGCTCTACGTGATCGGCATCGGCGCCGGCGACCCCGACCAGGTGACGGTGCAGGCGATCAAGGCCATGCGAAAGGCCGAGGCCTTCTTCGTGATCGGCAAGGGCACCGAGAAACAGGAACTGGTCGACGTGCGTACCACGATCCTGGCCGAACACGTGGACACGCCGCATCGGATCATCGAGATCACCGATCCGCCGCGTGAGCGCACTCCCGCCGACTACGCCGGTGTCGTCGTGGATTGGCACGAACGGCGCTCCGAGCTCCTCGAAGCCGCGTTCGACCAGGTGGACGGCATCGGCGCGATCCTCGTGTGGGGAGATCCGGCGCTCTACGACAGCACCCTGCGCATGGTCGAGCACGTGCTGGGGCGCGGGCGCGCCGACTTCGACTACGAGGTGATCCCCGGCGTCACCAGCATCGCCGCGCTGGCCGCCCGGCACCGCATGGTGCTGCACCGGATCGGTGAGCCCGTCCACGTCACGACGGGGCGCAGACTGCGCGAAGAAGGGCTCGGACCCGGATCGACCGTGGTGATGCTGGACGGTGAATGCTCGTTCACCGAGGTTCGTGGCGACGACATCCATATCTGGTGGGGCGCCTACCTCGGCATGCCCGACGAAATCCTGATCGAAGGCGCTCTGCGCGAAGTCGAAAGCCGCATCGTGGCCCGCCGCGCGGAACTGCGCGCGGAAAAAGGCTGGATCATGGATGTCTATCTGCTCCGCGACGGATCCCGCGCCGACGCACGATGAATAGCTAAACTGGCAACCGTGCCCGAACTGCCGGAAATAGAGGCGTTGGCGCAGTTCCTTCGGGATCATGCCGTCGGCGCTGTGGTCGGCCGTGTGGACGTGGCGGCGTTGAGCGCGGTGAAGACGTTCGATCCGCCGGTCACCGCGTTGTCCGGCCGCGATGTCACCGGTGCGGGACGGTGGGGGAAATTCCTCGGAATGGATTGTGGCGGACTGTGGCTGATCACCCATTTGTCGCGCGGCGGATGGTTGCGATGGGTCGATGAGCCGAATCCGTTGCCACCCAAGCCGGGCGGTAAGAGCCCGCTGGCGCTGCGCGTGCATTTCTTCACGCCCGAGGGCGCCACACCCGCGATCGACCTGACCGAGGCGGGGACGAAGAAACGGCTGGCGGTGTATGTCGTCGAGGATCCGATGCTGGTGCCGGGGATCGCGCGGCTCGGACCCGACGCGCTCGGACTGACCGAGGACGAATTCGCCGCGCTGCTGAAAAGTACATCGCAACGAATCAAGACCGCGATCGTGGATCAGACTCTGATCGCCGGAATCGGCAATGCCTATTCCGACGAGATTCTGCACACCGCGAAGATCTCCCCGTTCGCGAACACCAGAACGATGTCCGCGGAGAAGGTTTCGCACTTGTACACCGCGATGCGCACGGTGCTGCTCGACGCGGTCGATCGTTCGGTGGGACAGGACGCGGCCCGATTGAAGGGCGAGAAGCGTTCGGGCATGCGGGTGCACGCCAGAACCGGCCAGGCGTGCCCGGTGTGCGGTGACACCGTGCGTGAGGTGTCCTACGCGGAGCGGTCCTTCCAGTACTGCGCCACCTGCCAGACCGGCGGCAAGGTGCTCGCCGACCGGCGGATGTCGCGGCTGCTCAAATAGTCTTCTCGCGCCAGGCTTCCAGCAGCCGGAGCCAGAATTCGCTGACGGCGGGAAAGGCGGGCACCGCGTTCCACAGCGTCTCCATGGGCACCCGTCCCACCACCGCGATGGTGGCCGCGTGCAACTGCTCGCCCATATCGGGGCCGACGAAGGTAGCACCGAGAATACGGTCGGCGGCGGTATCGATCACGAGTTTCGCGCGGCCGTGGAAGTCGTCACGCGAGAGCGCGGAACCCGCGACGGCGATGTCGAGCTCGACGGTGTCCACCGCGTGTCCGGCGGTGCGCGCCTCGTGTTCGGTGAGGCCCACGGAGGCGAGTTCCGGTGCGGTGTAGACGACTTGGGGAACCTGCTGATGGTCGGCGCTCGCGGTGAACCGCGAGCCGTCGAGTGGCTTGCCCTCCGCGCGGGCGGCGATCACGTCACCGCACACCCTGGCCTGGTACTTGCCCATATGTGTCAGCGCCACACGATGATTCACGTCGCCGACGGCGTAGAGCCAGTCGCCGGACACCGCACGCGCGGTCAGCTGATCGTCGACCTCGACATAGCCGGCGGGCAGCCCCACCGCGTCGAGGCCGAGATTCGCGGTGGCGGGGCTGCGGCCGGTGGCGACGACGAGTTCGTCGACCTCGAGTTCGCCGTCGCCGAGCACCAGGGTGACCGGACCGCCGTGGAGGCGGCCGACGCCGATGTCCTCGGGATCGCGGCGCGAGACCAGTAACGGCTCGGTGTGGAACCGCACCTCGACGATTCCGGTGTCACGCAAGCCCCGCAGCACCAGCTCGGACGCGAACGATTCGCTGCGCGGCAGCAGGCGGTCACCCCGGACCAGCATGGTCACCTCCTCGGCGCCGAGTTCGGCCAGCCAGGTCGCCGTTTCGCAGGCGACGACACCGCCGCCGATGATGGCGACCCGGCGCGGGACGACGGTCAGGTTGGTGGCGTCGCGGGAGGTCCACGGCAGCGCCTCGCGCACGCCCTGAATGTCGGGGATGGTGGCGGTGGTGCCGGTCGCCAGGACGACGGCGTGCCGGGCCCGCAAGCGCTTCACGCCGTCGTCGGTGGTTACCTCGACGAGTCGTTCGCCGACCAGACGGCCGGCCCCGCGGACGGTGTCGATGCCGGTCGATTTCGCCCACTCCACCTGGGAACTGTCGTCGCGGTCGTGCACGAAGGCGTCGCGGCGGGCGAGGACGTCGGCCACCTGCGGGCCGCTCGCGCTCACCCCCGGCATCGCCTCGCCGAGGTCGAGTACGGCGCCGGGGCGCAGCAGTGCCTTGCTGGGAATGCACGCCCAGTAGCTGCATTCGCCGCCGAACAGTTCCCGCTCGACCAGGGCGGCGGTGCGGTCGCTGCCCGCGATGGCGTAGGCGGCGGCGTTCTCACCCGCCGGGCCCGCGCCGATGACGATGACGTCGTACTCGAGCTCGGTCACTGCAGATAGCCCTCGACCTCACGGGGGGAACGCAGCCCGGTGTCCTCGGGAGATTCGCCGGAGCCGCTGCGGGCGCGCCGCTGCCGCAACAGATCCCAGGCCTGATCGAGCATCACTTCCAGTTCGGCCAGCTGCTTGCGTTCGGCTACCGGGTCGATCTCGCCCGCGGTGGCCTTGGCTCGCAGCGAGTGCTCGTCGTCGACCAGCTGTTTGATCCGCGCCAGAATGTCCTGATCGGTCATGCTCTCACCACTTCGATAGTCGGAGGGGTCGTGCCGGTTCCTGGTCCATGCTACGACCGCGCGGGTCCGGCGGGGCGTGCTGCTTCGGCGAGGCAGCACGCCGCGATGGGCATGGCGCGGGCGAGGTCGGTGCTGTTCAGCGCGGTATAGCCGATGGCGACGCCGAAGCGGTGTGGTTCGCCGAGGTGGTGGCGGGCCAGACCGTCGAGCAGGACGCCGCGGGCGCGGGCGGCGTCGACGGCGTGGCGCTCGGCGGCGGGACCGGGGAGTTCGACGACGACGTGTGAGCCCGCGTCGTCGCCGATGACGGGGAGCCCGCGGCGGGTGAGCGCGTCGACGACCAGGGCGCGTCGTGGCGGGACGACTCTGCGGAGCCGGCGCAGGTGCCGGGACAGGTCGCCGTGGCGGGCGAATTCGCTGAGGATCCGTTGCCCGGCGGGGCTCGGGGAACTGCCGATCTCCGCGCGATGGGCCAGCACCGCGTCGGTGATGTCGGGGCGGGCGACGAGCCAGCCCACGCCGAGGGTGGTGGCGATGATCTTGCTGGTGGTGCCGAGATGGACGACGACATCCGGCGCCATCGCCGCGAGCAGTGGTAATGGTGCTGTGTCGTAACGCAATTCGCCGTCGTAGTCGTCTTCGATGATGAAAGCGCCCGTTCTTCTCGCGAATTCGATGAGCTCGACCCGGCGCGCCGCGGGCATCATCGCACCGATCGGGAACTGGTGTGCCGGTGTGCAATACACCGCGCGGACCCCGGGCGGAATCCGATCCACACACAAACCCCCGGCGTCGACGGGCACCGGCAGCACCTCGATGCCCACGGCTCGCAGCGCGCCGACGGCGCGTAGGTAGCCGGGATCCTCGATGGCGACGGTGTCGCCGGGGCGGAGCAGCGCGGTGGCGAGCTCACCCACCGCCGCGCTGGTACCGGCGGTGGCCAGCACCACCGATCCGGCGCCTGCCGCCAGTCCTCGATGGCGCAGGAGGTGATCGGCGACCGCCGCCCGGAAGTCCGGTTCGCCCGCACGGTTCTTGCGGGCCTCGGGAGCTTGGTCGCCGGCCGCCCGCCACGCGCGGCGCCAGGCGGCGGAGTCGACCGCTTCGGCGCACGGAGCGCCCGGACCCAGATCGAGCAGGCCCGCGTCGGGATCGGCACCGTGGCCCACGCCGGTGGACGGTGGCGCGGTGGCGGGGGCGGTGCTGAGGTAGGTGCCGGAGCCGTGTTTGCCGGCGAGCCAGCCTTCCGCGTGCAATTGGTCATAGGCGCCCGCCACCACCGCCCGGCTCACGCCGAGCCGTTGGGCCAGGGCGCGCGAGGACGGTAGACGGTCGCCGATGCGCAGCACCCGATCGGTCGCCGCGGCGCGCAGGGCATCGGCCACCTGCACCGACAGCGGTTCGGGGGCGGTGCGGTCGAGTGGGATCGGAAGGTCGTCGAGCATCGTCCACCTAGAATTGGCCTGTTGAAATTCTGTTGGATTGGACCTACGCGTAGTCCACTTCTTCGGCGAAGCTCATCTTATGAGCACGCACGACGTCAACCGCAACCCCCTGTCACCGACCCCGCGCACCACGCTGACACGCTCCAAGGAACGCGGCACCACCGACCGCGCGGCACTGGACGCGGTGCTCGACGCGGGCCTGGTCTGCCACCTCGGCGTGCTGCTCGGTGGCTCGCCCGTGGCGCTGCCCACCATCTACGGTCGCGTCGGCGACACCCTCTACCTGCACGGATCCACCGGCGCGGGCAATATGCGCGCCGCGATCGACACCGACATCTCCCTGACGGTGACCCACGTCGACGGGCTGGTGTACGCGCGCTCGGCGATGCACTTCTCGATGAACTACCGCTCCGCGGTGATCCGGGGCAGGGCGGTGCTGGTCACCGACGAGGCCGAGCGCGACAACGCGCTGCGGGTGATCGTCGAGCACGCCGCGCCCGGCGCCTGGGATCGGGTACGCCCGCCCAACCGCAAGGAAATGGCGGCGACGATGGTGCTCGCGCTCGACCTCACCGAGGCCTCGGTGAAGGTGCGTTCGGGTGGGCCGAACGACGACGAGGGCGACATCGCGACCGGCGGTGTGTGGGCGGGCGTATTGCCGCTGCGACAGGTGTGGGGCGAGCCGATCCCGGCCGGCGACCTCGAACCCGGCATCGACGTGCCCGCTGACGTCAGCGCCCGGGTTACGCCGGTCGCGGTGCCCGCGCGTTGAGATCCGCGCGTCGGCGTCTATTTGCCGGACGTCCCGAGAGTCATCAGATCCTTGGCCGAGACCTCGGGTAGGTATGCCTTCGTCAGAGCGATGCCGATGCGGGGCAGGTCCGCCTCGTCGCGGTAGCACAGGTACACCGGCTCGTGCCGGGGCTGGAACTTGGCCTTGAACGTATGCAGTGACCGGAAGCCGTAATACGGCTCCATCGCGGCGCCGAGCCCTTCGAGCAGACGGTCGATGGGCTCGGCACCGTCGGTCCTCGCACTGCGCGCCAACGGTGCGCCCGAGAGCGAAACGATCTCGGCGCCTTCCTCTTTGAACTCCTGGCAGGACGAGGCGATGAGAAATTCCACCACTGGCCGGAAACCGCCGGGGCGCCTGCGCATCACGTCGAGGGTCCAGCCGCGGATCTCGTCGCCGGGGCCGTAGACGGGCAACCAGGAGGTGACGCCGTGCACGCTGCCCTTGGCGTCGACGGCCAGCCCCACCCGCACGGCCGGGTCGAGTGCCTCCTCCACGCCGCCGAGGGTGAATCCCATTTCGGGCAGCCCCTTTTCGCCCACCCACTCCTCGGAGATGGCGCGTACCTGGGCGATCACCGCGAACGGTTCGTCGGCCAGCTCGACGAGCCGGAACTCGATGCCCTCCTTGTTCGCCTTGTTGATCGCGGACCGGATGTCCTGCCACGCCTTGCCCTTGAACTCGAGCTGCGGCAGGTCGACGATGGTGTCCTCGGCGATCTGCACACTGCGCCAACCGAGTTCGCCCGCGATCTCGGCGACGGCCTCGGTGGTGGAGAACAGGCACGGGACGAGTCCGTCGGCTTCGCAGCGATCGGTGAACCCGGCGATGGTGGCGGGGAGGAGTTCGGTGGGGCCGATCGGATCGGTGAGCACGATGACAGTGCCCGCGTGACGCTGGTAGGCGACGCAGCGTTCACCGTCGGCAGCGAACCAGTATTTGTTCTCCGGCCAGGTCGTCATCCACGACATGGTGCTGCCGCCGTAGCGGGCGAGCAAGGCGCGCACCGCATGTCCGGGATCGGTGCCGGTGAGTGCGCCGTCGGTGATCTTGCGCCGCACGGGCACCCGGAACGCGCCGCGGCCGCTGTAGAGCAGCGCCACCTCGACCGCCCACAGCAGACCTGTTCCGAAGGTCACCGCGCCTTCGGTCTCGAAGTCGGTGCCGATGGCCACGCCGAGCAGCACCAGCGTGAACACCACGTGCAGCAGGCCGTAGGCGAGAGTGCCCCACCACGCCCAGTGCCTGCCTTTCCGCAGTTGCTCGGCCACCACCGTGATCACCACCACGGTCAGGATCGTGCTCCACAGCGAGCCGCGTTCGTTCTCGGTGGGACCGAGCAGGCTGTTGCCGGGGAAGAAGTACACCGCCACCGAGGCCGTCGCGATCACCAGCAGGCCGATGAAGGCCAGCATGCGAACCTCACGTCGGGTGCGGGGCCAGAAGCCGTGTTCGGTGCGGCTGAACAGCTTTTCGCCCGCGGGCAGCCAGACGGCGATCGCGATGAGATGCATGAGATCGGCGAAGGTCGACTCGAACAGGAACGTGAGCGCCACGTGCGCCATCAGCACAGCGCGTACCCGCAGGCGCCACGGCGACCGCAGCGTTGCCGAGACCGCGGCCAGCGCCGAGAACGCGGCCGTGGTGAATCCGACATCGCGGACCTCGGAAAGCCGGTCGGCCCAACCGAGATGGGTGTGGGCCAGCAGCCCCACCGTCACCGACGCGCCGAGAATGCCGATCAGCTGGCCCGACAGACAGACCAGTGCGGTGCGCACGGTGCCGAGCCGCCACTCCGTCCAGCCGACCGCCGCCGCGAAAATGATTGCCATGCAGAAGTATTGGAAGGGGGTGAGTCCGAAGAACCAGCCGGACAGCGGCGTCCACCACTTGCCCTCGGTGAGCGGCGGCCAGCCGTAGGCGATATCGGGATACCAGGAACGCTCGTCGAGCCTGCGCCACAGACCACCGCCGGCGATGCCGAGGATCGCGACCACGACGAGGAAGCCGAGGGTGAACGGCATCCGGCGGATCACAGTGTGCGCCATGGTGACGCCGCGCGAGGGCGCCGATTCGGGGGCAGCCGCGTTGTCGCTCATAGAACCACCCTTTGCTGCGAGTGCGCCGCACCGGCGCGGTGAGGTCGTCTGTGTACCGTATGTCATCGCGGTCGTACCAGGACCGCGATGCGCGCGCCAGGGCAGTCGAGGTGGCATCTGTGGAGGTCAGAGATGACGCGAATCACCGATCTGTCGTTGCTCACCGGATGGTTGCCGGTGGCGTTGACGGTCCTGGGCGCCCTGGGTGCGGTCTGGTTGCTGTTACCTCGCGTACGACGATATGTCACGACGATCATGCCGATCGTGGTGCTGGCCGCGGTGGTGCTCACCGTGGCGCTGTACTTGTTCGTGGAGGAGGTGTGGCGGCCCTTTCCCGATCCGATCGCCGTGTCGGTGTACGTGCTGATCGGGATCGCGGTGGCGGCAGTGCTGTTGGTGGTGCCGCGAATCCTGGTGCGCCGGACGGTGTGGACCGGCGTGGTGACTGTGCTCGCGGCCGTGGCGGTGCTGGTGGCGGTGGGAGTCAGGATCAACCTGGAGTACGCGTCGTATCCGACGGTGGGTGCGGCGCTCGGGGTCGAACAGATCGACCGGGTCGACGCGCGTGAGCTGACCCGGCGCGAGCAGGTGATCAGCGCGCGTCCGCTCGAGCCGGCCTGGCCCGCGCCCGGTGGATTGCCCGACGGCGGGCGAGTTCTGACCGCGACGGTGCCGCCGACAGCGTCCGGATTCACCGCGCGCGATGCCCAGATCTATCTGCCGCCCGCCTATTTCGCGGATCCACGTCCGCTGCTGCCGGTGCTGGTATTGCTCGCCGGTGAGCCGGGTGCGCCGCAGGACTGGTTCGTCGGTGGGCAGCTGGTCGAGACCATGGATTCGTTCGCCCGCGCGCACAACGGGCTCGCACCGGTCGTCGTGGTGGCCGACGGGACCGGCTCCCAGCTGGCGAACCCGCTGTGCCTGGACTCGAAACTCGGCAATGTCGCCACGTACCTGGCCGTCGACGTGCCGAACTGGACGCGAGCGAATCTGCAGATCGACCCGGATCCGCGTTCCTGGGCGGTGGGCGGACTCTCCTACGGCGGCACCTGCGCACTGCAACTCGCCACCAATTACCCCGCCGTCTATCCCACCTTCCTCGACATGTCGGGTGAGGACGAGCCGACCCTGGGTGACCGTCAGCGCACGGTGGACGCCGCGTTCGGTGGGGAAACCGCGGCGCTGCTGCGGGTCAACCCGCTCGATCTGCTGCGGACGCGGGCGTATCCGGACTCCGCCGGCGCGTTCGTGGTCGGCGCCGATGACGAGACGTACCGGCCGCAGGTGGAGCGGATGTATCAGGCGGCGAAGGACGCGGGGATGGACGTGCGGTTACGAATTCTGCCCGGCGGACACAGCTTCGCGCTGTGGGAGTTCGGGCTGCGTGATCAGCTGCCGTGGCTGGCTACCCGGCTCGGCCTGACACCCTGATCGGCGACGGATTCCGCGAGGGTCCCCGGAGTACAGTTCGACGCATGTCCGAGGCGAAAACCCCAGGTACGGACGTTGGTGGCCCGCCCGCCGAGCAGCAGATCGCCGAGGCCGCGCTCGCCATCGTCGACGCGGACGGCGCGGGGGCCCTGTCCGTCGGTGCGGTGGCGCGACGGCTCGGGATCGACGCGGACGCTGTGCACGCCCGCGTCGGTGGGTTGGACGGCCTCGAACGCGCGGTGATCGACAACGTGCTGTCGTCGGTGGCGCTCGGGCCGCTCTCCGACGACGGTGTGGAGTGGACCGCGGCGGTGATCCAGTTCGCGCTCGGCATGCGCGCTCGGCTCTTCGACCACCCCGCCGTGGCGGAGTTGATCATGTCGGGGCCGATGGACAGTCCGTCGGCCGATGGACCGGTGGCACGGGATATGACCGAGTCGCTGTTCGTCTGCCTCGCCCGCGGCGGCCTCCAGGCGCCCATCCGTGCGCACGGGGTCTACGCGGTATTCGTGTACGTGCTCGGTTCGATCGCCCTCGACGTGGCGGAAACCGACGGAAAGCCGCCGCTGCCAGGCGAATCGGAGCGGATCGCGGCCCGCCGCGCGGCGCTGCGAGACCTGGATCCAACCAGGTGGCCGCGCACCGCGGCGCACCTGGAGGAGATCGCCGCCTGGACCTCGGTGGATCAGTTCGTCTGGGGGCTTCGTGTGCTGCTCGTCGGGATGACGGCGACCTGACGCGCGAACGCGCCGCGGCCGAGCAGGGCCGCGAAGGCCAGCAGCCACCCGCTCCACAACACGTAGCCGAGGAAGTTGACGACGGCGGCGGGCTCGATGCCGAGCGGGATGACGACGCCGGTCGCGATGGCGGCGGCGCTGGTGTAGCCGAGTGCGGCGAACCACCGCGGGGTGCGCAGGGCCGCGATGACCAGCGCGGTCCAGATCGCGGTGAGGGTGTAGCCGGCGGTTTCGCCCAGGAGGGTGCCGAGCAGGGTGTGCTGTCGTTCGAAGGTGTCCGCGTCGGTCAGGGTGGGGACCAGTAGTGGCCAGCGCAGCAGGCCGATGGTTTGCACGAGGGCGGCGGCGATGCCGGCTCGCACCGCCCAGCGCATCGTGGGGGAGTCGTCCAGGCGCCCGATCAGAACGGACAACGGGACGAAAGCGCACGCCGCGGCCGCGAGGAGGGCGAACAGCGTGACGATCGTGGCTTGCTCGGCCCGGAATCGGGCGAGGACCTCGGTGGCGGGCAATTGCAGGACGTCGGGGTAGTCGAACGTCATCCCGAGGCCGACGAAGGCGAGGTTCATCAGGATCGGGGCGCCGATCAGCAGCGTGATGGTGGTCCATGGCTTGTTGTGCACGAGAATCCATTCTGGCTGTACGGGGTACAGGTAGCTGTACGGGGTACAGTCCACCGCATGTCGAAGGCGAAGTCAACAGGTGGCGGCGCGGCGCGGCCGGCGCGGCGCTCGTTCACCGAAGAGCAGGTGGTGGACATCGCGCTACAGCTCCTCGACGAGGGCGGGACCGGGGCGCTGTCGATCCGGGCGGTGGCGGGCAAGCTCGGGGTGAATCCCAATGCCGTGTACACCTACGTGGCGAGCCGGGCCGATCTGGAGCGCGCCGTGATCGAACGCGTGCTCTCGGCGGTTGCCCTCGAACCCCTGCGCGACCCCGGCGTGGAGTGGGCCGACGCGGTGATCCAGTTCGCGCGCGGCCTGCGCGCGGAGCTGCTCGCGCATCCGGCGGTCGCGCTGTTGATGATGTCGGGGCCGATGGACGGGCCGTCGGCGAGCGATGTCGGCGAGGCGCTGTTCGGGTGCCTGGCTCGAGGCGGTTTGTCCGAGGCGAGGCAGGCGAACGGTGTGTACTCGCTGATCGTGCAGGTGCTCGGCGGCATCGCGCTCACGGTCGCCGAGACCGACGGAAAGCCGCCGCTCACCCCGGAATCCGAGCGGGTCGCGCAACGTCGCGAGGGGCTGGCCCTGCTCGACGGCGACCGCTGGCCACGCTCGGCGGCACAGGTCGACGCGATGGCAGCGTGGAACTCCGAGGATCAGTTCGTGTGGGGGCTGCGTGCCTTGCTCACGGGGATCGCTGCCGGCTGACTACCAGGGCGCGGGATGTAATCCCGTTGCCGCATAGGCTTTGTCGACGGCCTCGGGCAGGGAATCGTTGTCGGCGGCGAGGCTGACCAGGGCGAGTGTGTAGGTATCGCCGAGGTGGGAGAGGTAGCCCGCGAGCTGGGTGCGGGGGAAGGCGGTGATGCCGGGATGGATCGCGCGGGCGGCCACCCGGGTGCAGTCGTGCGGGCCGACTCTTCGCACCGCGTCGGGGAGGGTTCCGATGTTGGAGCACAGGATGTCTCGCTCGCCCGCGCCCTTGCTGAGGGTGTAGGCCCAGCGGTCGGGGATCACCTGGAGGATCTCCTCGGGCAGGCCCGCGGGGCTGGACATTCGGTGCTGATAGGCGGACCTCGCCTTGTCGCGAATGGTCGCGGGGGTGTCGACGCGGTGGATGGCGATCTCGGTCACCGCGAGATCGTTGTCGACTCGGGGTTCCTCGCGCGTGTCGACGGGCAGGCTCGCGGTGATGATCGGGTTCGGGAAGCCGTTCTGCCACAGGATGTTCGCGATCAAGTGGATGAACAGGCTGTTCGGGGTCCCGCCGAGGGTGCTCGCGGTGGTGTCCCAGTGGGCGGCATCGAAGGTCAGCAGGAGGGGGCGCAGGTGCCGGTCGCCGGTCGAACCGGGATTCGCCGGCGCAGCGCTGCTGGAGGCCGACTCGCGCGGAACGTGGTCCGTGGTCGGTCGGGCCGCCCGCCGGGGGAACCTGCGTAACAGCGCACGGGTCGTGCCGCCGAAGATGGTGACCCACTGGGAGACCGCATCCGTCCACTCCGACGACGTTGTCCAGTAACGCGTTTCGCTGGTGGGCGCTAGGCCGATCGAGGCGTGCGCCGGATCGAGCGAGCGCAGGGCGGCGGTGACAGCGTGGATCAGGCCACGGGCGTCGGCCAGGACATGCGAACAGGTCAGGGCGACAACGGTTCCGCCGTCGTCGAGGCGGGCAGCGGACAGGCGCCAGCCGGGCGCGAACTCGGGGTCCAGATCGGTGCCGAGGCTGTCGGCCCATGGCAGGACCGCGTGGGCGGGGAGTGGGCCGATACCGCGACCGGAATCGTGCTGGGCGATCGGCATTGCCGGCCAGCCGGTCTCGGAGATCGCGGTCCGGTTCGGGAGGAGGTCGAGGGGGTGGGCGCTGGTGTTGGGCTGCCAGCCTCTGCGGGCGCCCGGAAGCCGGGAGCCGACCACCCTGCGGCCGAGCCTGCCCATCCGCAAGTGATCGTGAATCGCTTGCAACAGCGCGGGTTCCATCGCATCGGGAGTACGCCACAGACCCTGTAGCGCGATGGGGGTGCCCATCCCGCGGTGGGTCCGCAGGAAGATCTCGTCGACGACCGTGAGGCGGTCCATCAGCGGTGGTCGGCGCTACCGTGCCTGCCCTCACCCGCGGCGAAGCGGGCGGCGCCGTCGAGTGCGCCGCCGGTCAGGGCGGTCATGCCGTGCCGGAATTCGACGCGCAGCGCCTCCTCCTCGGTGTGTCCGTACTGGTCGTACAGGGCGGCGCGGTCGGTGCGCAGACAGGTCTGGGGGAGCGCGGCGAGCTGGGCGGCCAGTTCCTCTGCCGCGCGGCGGGCATCGCCGGTGGGCACGACCCGGGTGACCAGGCCCATCTGTAGCGCCTCGGGCGCGCTCACCGGGCGGCCGGTGAGGATCATGTCGAGTGCGCGACCTTCGCCGACGATGCGCGGGAGGCGCACGGTGCCGCCGTCGATCAGCGGGACGCCCCAGCGGCGGCAGAAGACGCCGAAGATGGAGTCCTGCTCGGCGATTCGCAGATCACACCACAAGGCCAGTTCGAGCCCGCCCGCCACGGCGTATCCGGACACCGCCGCGATCACCGGCTTGGACAGGCGCAGCCGGGTCGGGCCCATCGGGCCGTCACCGTCTTCGGTGGCCTGATTGCTGTTCTCGGTGCCGAGAGCTTTGAGGTCGGCGCCGGAGCAGAAGGTGCCGTGTTCGCCCCACAGCACGGCGACCGAGGAGGTGGGGTCGGCGTCGAACGCGCGGAACGCCTCCACCAGCGCGCGAGCGGTCGGGCCGTCCACCGCGTTGCGTGCGTGTGGGCGATCCAGGATCACCGTCGTGACCGGGCCCGCGTGTTCGACGCGCACCGAACTCGCCGGACCGGATGCGCTGGTTTCGGCGGGTGAACCTGTTTCCATTCCTCGACCATACGGCCACGGTGCCCCTTGTGTGAAGAGGTGAATCAATGGTTCACTTCTTCACATGGTGTACCGCAGGACCCCGGCCGTACAGGCCCGGCTCGACGCGCAACGGGCGCTGATCGTGCACGGCGCCACCCGCGTGCTCTCCCGTGACGGGTTCGCCGGGCTGTCGATGGCGGCGGTCGCGGCGGAGGCCGGCATCGCGACCGGCACCGTGTACAAGCAGTTCGAGAACAAGGCCGAATTGGTCGCGGCGGTCTTCGAGACGGTCGTCGCCCGCGAGGTCGACGCGGTCCGGGCCGCGGTGGCCGAGGGTGACGTGGTGGGGCGGGTCACCGCCGCGGTGGAGACCTTCGCCGGGCGCGCGATGAAGAATCCGAAACTTGCCTACGTGCTGCTGGCCGAGCCCGTCGACGCCGCCGTCGACGCGCAGCGGCTGGAATTCCGGCGGGCGTTCGCCGCGTCGTTCGAGACCGCGATCGCACACGGTGTCGCCGAAGGCCGCTTGCCTGCCCAGGAATCGAGCCTCACCGCCGCCGCCCTCGTCGGCGCGATCGGCGAGGTGCTGGTCGGCCCGCTGGCCGCCGCGCCGCACGCCGAGACCGTCATCCCCGAATTGGTCGCTTTCGCCGTGCGCGCACTCGGTGCGCGCCCGGAAACGTTGTAGTCGAAGGAGTTACCGGATATGCCGACCCACGAAGTCTTCAACCAGGCGCCACCACTGATCCCCTTCGATGCCGCGCGCAACCCCGCGCTGCTGGAAGGTCTGCACCGCGAAGGCGCGGGCTGGGCCGAAGCCGAAGTGCGCGAACTCGGCGCGCTGGCAGGCGGTTTCGCGGCGCAGCAGTGGGGCAGACTCGCCAACGAGTACCCGCCGGTGCTGCACACCCACGACCGGTGGGGCAATCGTGTCGACGAGGTGGAATTCCACCCGCACTGGCACGACCTGATGAATGTCGCGGTGACACATGGGCTGCACGGTTCGCCGTGGCTGGACGAGCGGCCCGGCGCGCACACCGCGCGCGCCGCCAAGTTCTACACCTGGGGCGCCGCCGACGCCGGACACATGTGCCCGATCTCGATGACCTACGCGGTGGTGCCCGCGCTGCGCCACAACCCCGAACTGGCGGCCCGCTTCGAGCCGCTGCTGGGCTCGCGCACCTACGATTTCGGCTTGCGTGAACCATCGACCAAGGCCGGTCTCATCGCGGGCATGTCGATGACGGAGAAGCAGGGCGGCTCCGACGTCCGGGCCAACACCACCACTGCCACACCACAACCCGATGGCTCGTACCGCATCGTCGGGCACAAGTGGTTCACCTCGGCGCCCATGTCGGACATGTTCCTCACGCTCGCGCAGGCCCCGGGCGGCCTGTCGTGTTTCCTGCTGCCCCGGGTACTGCCCGACGGCACCCGCAACCCCCTCCGCATCCAGCGGCTGAAAGACAAGCTGGGCAACAAGTCCAACGCGTCCTCGGAGATCGAATATGAGAACGCCACCGGCTGGCTCGTCGGCGCCGAGGGGGCAGGCGTGAAGACGATCATCGAGATGGTCAACATGACCCGTCTCGACTGCGTGATCGGCTCGGCCACCGGCATGCGGCTCGGCGCGGTCACCGCGATCCACCACGCCCGCCACCGAAAAGCCTTCGGCGCCGAGCTGATCGACCAGCCCGCCATGCGCAATGTGCTGGCCGACCTCGTCATCGAATCGGATGCCGCGACCACGGTGATGATGCGACTGGCCGGGGCCACCGACCGCGCGGGCAGCGATCCGGCCGAGGCCGCGCTGCGCCGCATCGCGCTCGCCATCACCAAGTACTGGGTCTGCAAGCGTGCTCCCGCCCACGCCGCCGAAGCACTGGAATGCCTGGGCGGCAACGGCTATGCCGAGGAGTCGGGCATGCCGCGGCTGTATCGCGAGGCGCCGCTCATGTCGATCTGGGAAGGGTCGGGCAATGTGGCGGCGCTGGACGCGTTGCGCGCCATGGGACGTCAGCCCGAGACGGTCGAGGCCTATTTCGCCGAGGTCGGACTCGCCCGCGGCGCCGATGCGCGCCTCGACGACGCGATCGACCGGGTGGGCAAGGAACTCACGGACCTGTCCGATATCGAGTATCGTGCCCGCCGCGTCGTGGAACTGATGGCACTCGTCCTGCAGGGCGCACAGTTGGTGCGGCACGGGCATCCCGCCGTCGCGGATGCCTTCTGCGCCACCCGCCTCGGCGCCGACTGGGGCATCGCCTTCGGCACGCTGCCCGTCGGCGTCGACACCGGTGCGATCCTCGAGCGAGGCTTCGTCGACGTTCGCTGAGTCCGTCTTGTCCTCGCGTGCTGCCACCCGGTGCGTAGGGTAGGCCCGTGACCTGGGCGAACGAGGTGCTGTCGGTGGGCGAACTGGCGCAACGGGTCCCGGTGCGTCATGAGCGGTTTCTGCTGGGGATCGCCGGGCCGCCGGGAGCCGGGAAATCGACACTGGCGCAGCGGCTTCGCGTCGAGCTGTGCCGGTCGGGGCGGCCCGCGGCGGTGGCGCCGATGGATGGCTATCACCTGCGAAACGAGGTGTTGCGGGCGCGGAACGCCCTGGCGCGCAAGGGTGAGCCGGATACCTTCGATGCGGGCGGGTTCGTCGCGGATCTGCGGTTGCTGCGGGAAGCGCCGGTCGGAGCGCCGGTGCCGTGGCCGCTGTTCGATCGCGCGATCGACGAGCCGACCGATGGCGGTGTTGTCGTGCGGGACGAGCGGGTGGTCGTCATCGAGGGCAACTATCTGCTGCTGACCGAGACCGAGGCACCGGGTTGGGCGGATGTCCGCGGGCTGCTCGACGCCTGCTGGTACCTGGACGCGCCGCGGCAGGTGCTCACCGAACGACTCATGGACCGGCACACCGCGGGCGGGCGAACACCGGACCAGGCGCAGGAGAAGGTGCTGGGGAGCGATCTGCGCAACGCCGATCTCATCGCGGCGAGCAGGAACCGCGCTGACCACGTGTTGACCGCGGTGGGGGACGGCTATCGCGTGACCTGATTCGTGTCGAACGGCGCGTGTGGCACGGAAATCGGCGGCTTCGGGGCAATCATGGAGTGATGACGCGAGGTCGGCGGTTCCCCGGGCATGCGATGCGCAACGGCGCGGCGGCGTTGTGCGCGGTGCTGTTGTACTACAGCGTGCCGGTGGGCTGGATGTTCGAGCTCGACGCGTGGCCGGGGCGGTTGGTAGGGGTGGTCCTCTTCGCCGGCGGGATCGCGGGGCTGGGCTGGCTGGTCTGGCGGCGGATCGACAACTATCTGCGGGAGCCGACCGCCGCGGGAGCACAGGTCGACGGATTGCTGCTGCTCGTATGCATCGTCGGTGTGGTGTTCGCCCTGTTCTACTACCGCTTGCAGCAGCTTCATCCGGATCAGTTCGCCGGGCTCGAAACTCGCACCGACGCACTGTATTACACGCTCGTCACCCTCGGCACCGTCGGATTCGGCGACGTGCACGCCGTCGGTCAGGCCGCGCGCATCGCCACGATGGTGCAGATCGTGTTCGACCTGGTGGTGCTCGGCACCCTGCTCACCATCATCACTACCAGCGTGACCGGCCGGATCCAGGCCGCGACCCGTGCCGCGCACAAGGTCAGCGGCGATGCGCCCGATACCACTCGATGAGCTCGTCGGTCGACGAATCACCCACCGACACCGGCTTTTCCGGTCCGCTCAGCAGCGGCATCAGGGCGAGGGCCTGCTGCTTGCCCAGCTCGACACCCCACTGGTCGAAACTGTCGACACCCCAGATGATGCCCTCGACGAACACCTGGTGCTCGTAGAGCGCGATCAGCTGACCCAGCGCCGACGGCGTGAGCTCCGCGGCCAGGATCGTGGTGCTGGGCCGGTTGCCCGGCATCACCTTGTGTGGCACCAGTTCCGGGTCGGTGCCCTCGGCGCGGATCTCCTCGGCGGTCTTGCCGAACGCCAGCACCTTCGACTGCGCGAACAGGTTGCTGATCAGGATGTCCTGCATGCTGCCGGTGCCGTCGCGGGTCGGCAGGTCGTCGGTGGACCTGGCGAAGCCGAGGAAATCGGCGGGGATCAGGCGGGTGCCCTGGTGGAGGAGCTGGTAGAAAGCGTGCTGGCCGTTGGTACCCGGCTCGCCCCAGAAGATCTCGCCGGTCGACGAGGTGACCGGGGTGCCGTCGGCGCGGACCGACTTGCCGTTGGACTCCATCGTCAATTGCTGGAGATAGGCGGGGAATCGGGCCATGTCATTCGAATAGGGCAGGACCACACGGGATTCCGCGCCGAAGAAATTCGAGTACCAGACACCGAGCATCGCCAGCAGGACCGGCGCGTTCTCCGCCAGCGGCGCGGTGGCGAAATGCTTGTCTATGGCGTGCATTCCGCTGAGGAATTCCGCGAACTGCTCCTTGCCGATGGTCACCATCACCGAGAGGCCGATCGCCGAATCCACCGAGTATCGGCCGCCGACCCAATCCCAGAAGCCGAACATGTGGGCGGTGTCGATGCCGAAGGCAGCCACGCGTTCCGCGTTCGTCGACACCGCGACGAAATGCTTGGCGACCGCTTCCTCACCGAGCGCGTCGACCAGCCAGCGGCGCGCGGCGGTGGCGTTGGTGAGGGTTTCCAGCGTCGAGAACGTCTTGGACGCGACAATGAACAAGGTGGTGGCCGGATCGAGGCCGGTGAGCTTGGCGACCAGATCGGCCGGGTCGACATTCGAGACGAAACGGGCACCGATGCCCGCGTCGACGTAGTGGCGCAGTGCGCGATACACCATGTCGGGGCCCAGATCCGAGCCACCGATGCCGATATTGACGATGGTCTCGATGCGTTCGCCGGTCGCGCCGCGCCACGTGCCCGAGCGCACGGAATCAGCGAATTCGCCCATCCGGCGCAGGACGTCGTGCACCTCGGCATCGGCGTCGGTGCCGTCGATGCAGAGCTGGTCGCCGACCGGTAGGCGCAGGGCGATATGGCCGACCGCGCGATCCTCGGAGGTGTTGATGTGCTGGCCCGCGTACATCGCGTCGCGGCGTTGCGGCACACCCGCCGTGTGCGCGAGATCGACGAGCAGGCGCAGGGTTTCGCGGGTCACGCGATGTTTGCTGTAGTCGATGTGCAGGTCCGCCACCTGCATCGTCAGCTCGCGACCGCGTGCCGGGTCATCGGCGAACAGCTGCCTCAGGTGCATCGGCGCAACGGTGCGGTGATTGCTGTGCAGTGCCTGCCAGGCCGCCGACGCGGTGATGTCGCTGCTGCTCACGAGCCGAGGGTACCGCGTTACCGGCGGGCAGGCGCGCGGGTGTCGACGACCCCGACAAGCCACCGGTACGGTCTGGGAGTGTGCCGGGCACGAGGCCCCACCGCCTCCCACTGCCGCGCACGCGACGCAGGGCCGAGAGCTGCCAGTCGAGCTCCCGGACGACGCGCTACATTCTCGGAGAGGCGGGACAGTGTCTGAACGCGATGTACTCGAATTCGTACCCAAGGGTTTGTGGATCGGCTCCGGGCCCGTCGACGCCACCGGGGGTGGCACTTTCGACGTACACAATCCGGCCGATGGGACGGTGATCGCGCAGGTCGCCGACGCGACTCCCGAGGACGCGATGCGGGCGCTGGACGCGGCCGTCGCGGCGGGACCGGCGTGGGCGGCGACGCCGTCGCGGGAGCGGGGCGAGATCCTGCGGACGGTGTTCGAGCAGCTCACCGCGCGAGCGGAGGAATTCGCGCTGCTGATGACGCTCGAGATGGGCAAGGCACTGTCGGAGAGCCGCAACGAGGTGCGCTACGGCGCCGAGTTCTTCCGCTGGAACAGCGAAGAGGCCGTGCGGATCCACGGGCGGTATCTGAACGCGCCGTCGGGAACCGGGCGGATCATGGTCGCCAAGCAGCCGGTGGGTCCGTGCCTGGCGATCACGCCGTGGAATTTCCCGCTGGCCATGGGCACCCGCAAGATCGGGCCCGCGCTGGCGGCGGGCTGCACGATGATCGTCAAGCCCGCCTCGGCGACGCCGCTGACCATGCTGGCGCTGGCCGAGCTCTGTAGCGAGGCAGGCCTGCCCGACGGGGTGCTGTCGGTGATCACCACCCAGCGTTCCGGGGCCGTCACGGGCCCGCTGATCGACGATCCGCGGCTGCGCAAGCTCACCTTCACCGGCTCCACCGAAGTCGGTAAGAAGCTCGTTGCGGCGTCCGCGAACCGGCTGCTGCGCACGTCCATGGAATTGGGCGGCAACGCGCCGTTCGTCGTGTTCGACGATGCCGATATCGACGCCGCCGTGGCCGGTGCGATGCAGGCGAAGCTGCGCAACGGCGGCGAAGCCTGCACCGCCGCCAACCGGTTCTACGTCCAGCGCGGTGTGGTCGCCGAGTTCACCGAGAAGTTCGTCGCCGCGATGGCCGACACCGTCGTGATGGGCCCCGGCACCGACGCCGCGACCACCCTCGGCCCACTGGTGAGCGAGGATCAGCGCGAGATCGTGAGCGACCTGGTCGACGATGCTGTCGCCGTGGGCGCGCGAGCGTTGATCGGCGGCAAGGTTCCCGGCGGTCCAGGGTGGTATTACCCCGCCACGATCCTGGGCGATGTCCCGCCGTCCGCCCGCATCCTGCGCGAGGAAGTGTTCGGTCCGGTCGCCCCGATCGTCGCGTTCGACACCGACGAAGAGGGCGTCGCCGCCGCGAACGACACCGAATACGGTCTGGTCAGCTACGTGTTCACCCGAGATCTCGACCGTGCGCTGCGCATCTCGGAAGCGATGGAGAGCGGCATGGTGGGCGTGAACCGTGGCGTCATCTCCGACCCCGCCGCCCCGTTCGGCGGCGTCAAGGAATCGGGCTTCGGTCGCGAGGGCGGCACCGAGGGCATCGAGGAATACCTGAACACCAAATACATCGCCCTGACCTGAGCCGGGCAGAAAAATAACCGCCCCGGGGATGGTGTCGCACCCGGGGCGGCTTTTCGGAAGCGGCGAACTGGCTGGTCCGCCGCATGGTTTGTGGTCTGGGGGCTAGCGGCCGAGACGGCCGCGGCCGAGGCGGAGCAGGAGCATGGCGAGGGTGTGGCCCTCCTGGCCCAGCTCACTGAAGCGCTCGAGAACTTTCATCTCACGGCTGTGGACCAGGCGCGTACCACCGGAAGCCATCCGGGTGCGGCCGATGATCCGGGAGATCTCGCTGCGGCGTTTGATCGCGGCGAGGATCGTGGCATCGAGCTGATCGATCTCGAGGCGGAGCTTGTCGATCTCAGCTTCGGACTGCGGCAAGGCCGAATCGGAGCCGGTGGTCGTAGCAGGGGTGCTCATCATTCATCTCCTCGTGTCAGAACTTGGATCGGTCAAACCGAACGGCCTGTTACCCGATCTGTTCCGTCACCCTGAAACTTTTCCCGATGGGCAGTACTGGATCCCCCCGGGAGTGCGCGATCAGTACTCCCCGCCACGATATCGGATCGGCTGCCGACCCGGACATGCGGAGAAGCGCTGACCATGTGGCTCAGTCTGCCACGGGGCGCTAGGTAGGCAAAACAGTTCTGTTTGTGAATTCGCTGAGAACGTTCACCAAGCGTCGCCCGCGTCGACCTGGCCGGGTTCACCGGAAGTTTGCCCGGCTGTCGCTGTCCGGTCATCGTGGTAGCGGCAGTTCGCGGCTTGTCGGTGCCCGCCGGTAGCGTGGACACACGATGGATATCACGGTCGCTCCCCACGCCTCAGCCACCGATCCCAGCGAACCCGCGCCCGCGGCGAAGGGTGCCGTGCCAGCGCCTCGGGACGGGGGTGGCACCGGCGTGTCCGCGCTGGCTCAGGCGGCGGCGAGAAACAGCGCCGACCAGTCACAGCGTCGTCAGGAGCGGGAACAACAGCGTGCCGAGGAGATCGAGCGTCTGCTCGACGGGCTCAACCCGCCCCAGCGTGCCGCGGTGATGCACGCGGGCTCCCCACTGCTGATCGTGGCGGGCGCGGGCTCGGGCAAGACCGCCGTGCTCACCCGCCGGATCGCCTATCTGCTCGCGGCGCGCGGCGTCCGCACCGGGGAGATCCTGGCCATCACCTTCACCAACAAGGCCGCCGCCGAGATGCGGGAACGGGTCGCCGGGCTGGTCGGTCCGCGGGCGGCCAGCATGTGGGTGTCGACCTTCCATTCCAGCTGTGTGCGCATTCTGCGGATGCAGGCGGCCCTGCTGCCCGGCCTGAATTCGAATTTCTCGATCTACGACGCCGACGATTCTCGTCGGTTGCTGACGATGATCAGTCGCGATTTCGAGATCGATACGAAGAAGTATTCGGCGCGTTTGCTGTCGACCGCCATTTCGAATCTGAAGAACGAACTGATCGGTCCGGAAAAGGCCGCCGCCGACGCCGAAGCCGACGACACCGAACTGCCCGCGCTGGTCGCCCGGGTCTACGCCGAGTACCAACGGCGACTGCGCACGGCCAACGCGATGGACTTCGACGATCTGATCGGCGAGACGGTGGCCCTGCTGCAGAACCATCCCCAGGTCGCCGAGTACTACCGGCGCCGGTTCCGGCACGTGCTGGTCGACGAGTACCAGGACACCAACCACGCCCAGTATGTGCTGGTGCGTGAGCTGGTGGGGCACCACAGCACGGCGCAGGAGCAGGCGGTCGAGCCGAGCGAGCTGTGCGTGGTCGGCGACGCCGATCAGTCCATCTACGCGTTCCGTGGCGCCACCATCCGCAACATCGAGGAATTCGAACGCGACTTCCCGGACGCGGAAACCATTCTGCTGGAACAGAACTACCGGTCCACCCAGCGCATTCTGTCCGCCGCCAACGCGGTGATCGCGCGCAACGAGGGCAGGCGCGAGAAGAAACTGTGGACCGATTCCGGTGAAGGTGAACTGATCACCGGCTACGTCGCCGACAACGAGCACGACGAAGCGTCCTTCGTCGCCAAGGAGATCGATCGGCTCGTCGACACGGGCGAGGCCAACTACGGCGACGTGGCGGTGTTCTATCGCACCAACAACAATTCGCGTGCGCTGGAAGAGATCTTCATCCGCATGGGCCTGCCGTACAAGGTCGTCGGTGGTGTGCGGTTCTACGAGCGCAAAGAAGTGCGCGACGTGGTTGCCTACCTGCGCGTGCTGGAGAATCCCGAAGACGCGGTGAGTGTGCGCCGCGTTCTCAACACTCCACGTCGCGGGATCGGCGATCGTGCGGAGGCGTGCGTGGCAGTGCATGCCGAACAGCGCGGTATCGGCTTCGCCGCGGCGCTGCGTGATGCCGCCGAAGGCAAAGTCGCCCTGCTGAATACCCGCGCGCAGCGGGCCATCGCGGGATTCCTCGATCTGCTCGAGGAGATCCGGGTGGCCGGAAAACGGGCCGACAGCGACTATCCCGATGTGGGCAATGTCGTCGAGGCGGTGCTCGACCGCACCGGATATCGCGGTGAATTGGAAGCTTCCGACGATCCGCAGGACGGTGCGCGGCTCGACAACCTCAACGAATTGGTCAGCGTCGCACGCGAATTCAGTTCCGAGGCATTCAACAACGCCGAGGCCGCCCGTGAGGAAGGGCTGGTGCCGGAGGCGGGCGACGGCGAACCCGAGCCGGGGTCGCTGGCTGCGTTCCTCGAGCGGGTGTCGCTGGTCGCCGATACGGATCAGATCCCCGATGAGGGCACCGGCGTGGTCACCATGATGACGCTGCACACAGCCAAGGGGCTGGAATTCCCGGTGGTCTTCGTGACCGGCTGGGAGGACGGGCAATTCCCGCACATGCGGGCGCTGGGGGACCCGAACGAGCTGGCCGAGGAACGTCGTCTGGCCTACGTGGGGATCACGCGGGCTCGCCAGCGGCTCTATCTCTCGCGCGCTGTGGTGCGGTCCGGCTGGGGGCAGCCGGTGTCGAACCCGGAATCCCGTTTCCTGCAGGAGATCCCGCAGCATCTGCTGGATTGGCGCAGATTGGAGCCGGTTGTCTCGCCGGTGCAGCGCGGGCGGCGCCGGGGTGAGGACAGTGGGTTCGATCGGGATTGGACCAGTGGGAGTGGGTGGGATCAGCGGCCGGGTGTGCGTGGCGGATCCGGCGAGCGCCGGCCCGCGCCGGGCGGGGCGGTGAAGCGGAACAACACCGAACTGGTTCTTGCCGTGGGGGATCGGGTTACCGATGACAAGTACGGGTTGGGGCGGGTTGTGGCCGCCGATGGGGTGGGGCCGTTGGCTACGGTGACCATCGACTTCGGGTCGGCGGGCAAGATTCGGCTGATTCCGCAGTTCAGCCGGACGATTGTGAAGTTGTGATGGTGGACTCCCGCCCACGCTCCCGGCATGCGGAGCGTGGGCGGGGGTCGGGTCAGTGGGGCAACAGGTCTGTCAGGGCCTCGTCGAGGGTGGGGTAGCGGAAGTCGAAGCCGGCCTTGTGGAGGACTTCGGAGGTGGCGTGGCGGCCGGTGAGGCCGAGTGCTGGGTCGGTGCGGAGGAAGACGGCGCCGACGGTGAGCACTGCCTTCGGCGTGGGGGGTGATGGGGGGCGGTGCAGGATTCGGCGGAGGGTGGCCATGAGTTCGGTGTTGCGGACCGGGAATTCGGTGGCGGCCACGAGGATGCCGTCGGGGAGGGTGACGGAGGGGTCGAGGCCGAGGGAAGCGCGGACGATGGCCAGCCAGTCCTCGATGTGGATCCAGCTGAACCATTGATCGCCGGGGCCTACGCGACCGCCGAGACCTGCCTTGGTGAGCTGGCCCAGGCGTTTGAGGGCGGGGGCGTCGGGGTCGAGGACGATGGAGGTGCGCAGGATCGTCCAGTGGTCGGCGCGAGCGGGGTCGAACGCCTCCTCCCATGGCTGGGCGACGCCGGTCATCTGCGGGAGGCCGACGGGCAGAGGAGTTGTTTCGGTGCACCGGGTTTCGCCCGCGTCGGACCAGATGGCCGTAGTGCTCGCCTGGACCCAGTAGTCGACGGGGGTGTCGCGCAGGCGGGCCGCGGCGACGAGAGCAGTGGTGGAATCGACTCGGCTGGAGCGTAATTCGGCGACATTGCGTTCGGTCGGCCTGCAGTCGACCAGTTTCCCGGCGAGGTTGATCACCGCGAGGCGCCCTGGTTCGCGCAGTTCGGCGGACCAGGAGCCGACCGAGCGGCCGTCCCACTCGGTCTGGCGGAACGGCAGATCCGGGTTGCGGCGGCGGGTCAGCAGGGTGACACGTTGTCCGCGGCAGGTCAGATCGGCGGCGATCTGGAGACCGAGCGCGCCGGTGCCACCGGCGATGACGACATTCAGCGCGTCGTCGACGGGAGCCAGTCCGGCCAGCCGGGCCAGCCGCGAGAAGTTCACGCGCGCATCGGTTTCGATGAACGGACGGACTATGGTGCGCGCCGCGGCGGCGGAAGGGCCGGTGAACCGCAGTTCCTGGGTGATCTCGGTGCCGCCGTCGCGCGGAGTCAACCGCCAGGTGAGGTGCATGGTGCCCGCGGGTTCGGGCTGCTCGATGCCGAGCTCACGATTCGGTTCGAACACGGTGACAGTGAACGGTTCCGCGAACCGCCCGTGAATCCGCGCGGAGACCTTGCCATCGGGGAGATAGTCGCCGGTGGCGCCGACGGCAACCGGCCCGTGCATCCGCACCGACCGCACCCCGGGGTTCCACTCCGGCCACTGCTCGAGATCCCCGAGCACCCCCCACACCAATTCCGGTGCGAGCCCGATGAACTGCGTGTACTTCGTCGTACCAGCCATAGCCGAAACGCTAACCCCGCCACCTGCTCAGGGGAAGCGTGCCGCTGGTCACGCAACAAGACCGTCCACAAGCTGCCTCGATTACGCAACAGCCGGGCGAACAAAAGATGATCGGTCTTTTTCACCGACCACGCGTCGGCATCCCGACGGCAGTCACAGCAAGCCGACCAGTACTGAGGTCCGGCCTGAATTCATGGGAAGGCGGACCTGTTCTTGCCGGTGATCACTAATCGCGCTGGGCGCCGAGGCTGATGCCGCGGGTGGCCAGCCACGGGACAGGATCGATCTTGTCGGTGCCGTTGAGCCAGACCTCGAAGTGGCAGTGCGGGCCGGTGGAGAAGCCGCGGTTACCCATCGTGGCGATCTGGTCGCCCGCCATCACGCGCTCGCCCTGCGAGACGGTGGCGGTGTCGATGTGGCCGTAGATGGTGACGGTGCCGTCGTCGTGCAGGACGCGGACCCACATGCCGAAACCGGACGCCGGGCCCGCTTCGATGATGGTGCCGTCGGCGACCGCGTAGATCGGGGTGCCGATCGGTCCCGCGACGTCGATGCCGAGGTGCTGGACGCCCCAGCGGGCGCCGAAACCGGAGGTGTAGTTGCCCGCGGCGAACTTGGTGAACAGGGGCCGCAGCTTGGCGGATTCCTGGGCGGCGAGGTCTTCGGCGAACTTGGCGCCCTTGGCCAGGATGTCGTCGAAGTGGTTCTTGTCGGCGATGGTGGTGGCGTCGAGTACCTGGGGTGCCGCGCCGGTGCCCGGGTCGCCGACGTCGGCCGTGCTCATGGACTGGGCGGCGATCTCGTGGACCTGACCCGCTGCCTCGTAATCGATACCGTGCGCGGGCTGGCCCGGATCGGCCATGGCCGCCTGACCTGCGGCGACAACCGCACCGGCGGCGACGGCGATGACCGCGGCGCGGCCCTTCAGCGCGGCGGGCGGTGCGGGGACGCGGTGTGCGCCACCACGCCGTTCGGCGCGGCGCGGCGCGGGGGATTCTTCCGCGGTGGTCTCTTCGGCCGCGGGCGCCCAGTCGGTGCCGTACGTGCCGGTGTCATAGGACTCGTCCGCGGTCCATTCGTCCTCGGCGGGCGTCCATGCCGCGTCGTCGGACCACGAGTTCTGGTCGCGCCACGCGTCGTCGGTCTGCGGCCATGCGGCGGCGGGAGCCCGGCGGGCCTGCGGATGCGACGTGTATTCGTCGGCGTACCGGTAACGGTGGCCGGAGTTGGTGCGATTTTCGACTGGAAGGGTGGAGCGGTGGTTCATCGGCCGTGCCGATTCGCCAGCTGTTCCAAGCGAGTACTGAAGTACCTCAAGCTTGTCGTCCTCCTCAGTCCTGACTTGCCAGTCGTGACCTGGTTGTCGTGACCTGGTTGTGACTTCGACCGCATTGACGGTAACGAAGCGATTGCAGAGTGGCAAGCGCTGGTTGAAAACCTACACGCGTGTGTGACATTCGTCACCGTAACGCCATGGAATATCTCACCGTTTTCCGGCATCTCGGGTGAGGTCTGTCGACGACATAACGTAGTAGATGCCGGGGGGTTCCGGTTTTAGGCGGCCCGACCTGCCAAGGCGTTGTGAAACATCCAAAAACTACTCGCCAGTAGCCTTGGCCAGCGGTTTTCCGGGGCTCCCGTTATGGGTCGTGACCTGCGCCACTTACTATGAACGTGGTCGTTTACCCCTCCCCGTGACTAGCTACAGTCCGATCCGACCCGCTACCGACGTCGGGCCGCCAACAAAGACGTTGTCATAGCAACGCAGACGAGACGGTGAGTACATGGATCTCTTCGAATATCAGGCGAAGGAGCTCTTCGTTAAGCACGGAGTGCCTTCGTCCGAGGGTCGTGTTTGCGACACGGCCGAAGAAGCACGCGCCATTGCCGAGGAAATCGGCAAGCCCGTGATGGTCAAGGCGCAGGTCAAGGTGGGCGGCCGCGGCAAGGCTGGCGGCGTCAAGTACGCGGCCACCCCGGAAGACGCGTTCACGCACGCGCAGAACATCCTCGGCCTCGACATCAAGGGCCACATCGTCAAGAAGCTCCTGGTCGCCGAGGCCAAGGACATCGCGGAGGAGTACTACATCTCCTTCCTGCTCGACCGCTCCAACCGCACCTACCTGGCCATGTGTTCGGTCGAGGGCGGCATGGAGATCGAAGAGGTCGCGGAGAAGACTCCCGAGCGCCTGGCCAAGATCGCCGTCGACGCCGTCAAGGGTGTCGACCTGGCCTTCGCCCGTGAGATCGCGGAGAAGGGCCACCTGCCCGCCGACGTGCTCGACGCCGCGGCCGTGACCATCCAGAAGCTGTGGGAGGTCTTCGTCAACGAGGACACCACCCTGGTCGAGGTCAACCCGCTGGTGCGCACTCCCAACGACGAGATCCTCGCCCTCGACGGCAAGGTCACCCTGGACGAGAACGCCGAGTACCGGCATCCCGACCACCTCGAGTTCGCCGACGTCGACGCGACCGACCCGCTCGAGCTCAAGGCCAAGGAAAACGACCTCAACTACGTCAAGCTCGACGGTGAGGTCGGCATCATCGGCAACGGCGCCGGTCTGGTCATGTCCACCCTGGACGTCGTCGCGTACGCCGGTGAGAACCACGGCGGCGTGAAGCCGGCCAACTTCCTCGACATCGGCGGCGGCGCTTCGGCTTCCGTGATGGCCGCGGGCCTGGACGTCATCCTGGGCGACGCGCAGGTCAAGAGCGTGTTCGTCAACGTCTTCGGTGGTATCACCGCCTGTGACGCGGTCGCCAACGGCATCGTGGGCGCCCTCGAGGTGCTCGGTGACGCGGCCACCAAGCCGCTGGTCGTTCGTCTGGACGGCAACAACGTCGTAGAGGGTCGCCGCATCCTCGCCGAGGCCAACCACCCGCTGGTGACGCTGGCCCAGACCATGGACGAGGGCGCCGACAAGGCCGCCGAACTCGCCTTCAGCGCCAAGTAAGGAACAGCGAACATGTCCATCTTCCTGAACAAGGACAACAAGGTCATCGTCCAGGGCATCACCGGCGGCGAGGGCACCAAGCACACCGCGCTGATGCTGAAGGCGGGCACCAACGTCGTCGGCGGCGTGAACGCGCGCAAGGCCGGCACCACGGTCAAGCACACCGACAAAGACGGCAACGAGATCGAGCTGCCCGTGTTCGCCTCCGTCGCCGAGGCGATCGAGAAGACCGGCGCCGACACCTCCATCGCGTTCGTGCCGCCCGCCTTCTCCAAGGACGCCATCATCGAGGCCATCGACGCGGAGATCCCGCTGCTCGTGGTCATCACCGAGGGCATCCCGGTGCAGGACTCCGCCTTCGCGTGGGCCTACAACGTCGAAAAGGGCGAGAAGACCCGCATCATCGGCCCGAACTGCCCCGGCATCATCACTCCCGGCGAGGCGCTGGTCGGCATCACCCCGAACAACATCACCGGCAAGGGCCCGATCGGCCTGGTGTCGAAGTCGGGCACCCTGACCTACCAGATGATGTACGAGCTGCGTGATTTCGGTTTCTCGACCGCGATCGGCATCGGCGGCGACCCGGTCATCGGCACCACCCACATCGACGCCATCGAGGCGTTCGAGAAGGACCCCGAGACCAAGATCATCGTCATGATCGGCGAGATCGGTGGCGACGCCGAGGAACGCGCTGCCGCGTACATCAAGGCCAACGTGACCAAGCCGGTCGTCGGCTACGTCGCCGGTTTCACCGCGCCCGAGGGTAAGACCATGGGCCACGCAGGCGCCATCGTCTCCAGTGGTGGCGGCACCGCGCAGGCCAAGCAGGAAGCGCTCGAGGCCGCAGGCGTGAAGGTCGGTAAGACGCCGTCCGCCACCGCCGCGCTCGCTCGCGAGATCCTGGAGAAGGCGTCCATCGCTTCTGCGTGATCTGAAATCTCACACTGTCGAAGGCCGCCTTCAGGTTTAACCTGGGCGGCCTTCGTCGATTCATCCACAGGCGGTGGTTTATCCACAGCCTGCATCGGTAGGTGATGACCGGGGCCGTGGCGTGCAGTAGCGTCAGGTATCGGATCAGGCACCAGTCAGTTCGACGCGACCGATGCGCACGACTCGACAAGGAGACGACGAGACATGTCATACCCGACCGGGGGCTCCGGGTACAACACACCCGCGACACCCGCCGCGCCTCAGGGCCCGAGTACCGGAGCCGCCGCGGCTTCGCCATCGACCGCGACCGGTTCGGATGGCAAAGGACTGCCGTTCATCCTGACCGCGGCCGCCGCCGGACTCGGCGTCGTCACCTTCCTCCTCGGCTTCGCGCCGTATGTCGGCTTCACCGCGCTGCGTGAGACCACCACCGGCAGCATGTTCGAGTCGAGCAGCGGCGCCCTCGCGACGCTGATCCTGGCCGCCGCCTTGCTGGCCGGGCTGTCGTTGCTACCCAAGCAGAACGTTCTCGGCGTCGCCGCGGCGCTGGCCGTGGCCTCGTTCCTCGGCGTCGTGGTCTCGCTGATCAGCGTGGGCGAGGGCATGGAACTGCAGTGGGGCGCGTTCGCGGTGGCCGCGTTCTCGTTCATCGTCGCCGTGCTGCTGGTGCTGGCATTGCTGTTCGGGCTCGGCATCATCAAGGTGCCGGCGCCGAAACCGGCCCAGCCGCAACAGCAGCAGAACCAGTACGGCCAGTACGCCCAGCAGGGTTACGGCCAGCAGGGCTACGGCCAGAGCACCGGCCAGCAGCCCTACGGGCAGACCGGTTACGGCCAGGCCCAGACCGGTGGGCAGTACCCGACGCAGTCGCCGTCGCCGTACGGCCAGCAGAGCCAGCCGTCGGTGCCGCAGGCGCAGCAGCCGGCCTACGGCCAGCCGGGCCAGCAGTCCTACGGTCAGCCGGCACAGCAGTCGCCGTACGGCCAGCAGTACGGTGCCCCGCAGGCGCAGCAGCAGCCCTCGCCGTATGGTGCGGCGCCGCAGGCACAGCCGCGTCCCGACGAGAGCGCGACGCAGACGTTCGGTGGGCAGCAGCAGGGCCAGCCGTTCGGTGCGCCGACCTACGGTGGCGCGCAGCCGTCGTCGCCCGGTCAGCCGCAGCCGTTCGGTGGCGAGCAGACCGCCGACCCGGCGGCCGATGCGACCACCGCGTTCCGTCCGAACGACGACAACAAGTAAAACCGACGGCTGCCGCACGGTGGTTCAGGTTCGATCGCGAGCCCACAGGTACGCCTGTGGGCTCGCGGCGCGCCTGACCCGCGGCCGCCGGGGAAGCTGCCACGCTGAATTGTCATGAGCTCCCGTAACGCCCTCGTGCGCCGGACCTCCGGGTCACGCGGCACCGGGGAGACAGTCGCCGCATCACCGCCCGGGCAGGAGCCCGGCTGGTGGTCGCTCTCGCCCGAGCGGGCGCGAACCCTGCTGCTGGTCGCGGCGAGGCCGACGATCACCGCCTTGGCGGCGACGGTGCTGCTCGTCCTCGTGGTCATGCTCACCACCGGCACCGATCTCACCAGTGCGCCCGCCGCGGTCGCCGCGACGTGGCTTGCCGCCCACCAGGTTCCGCTCACGGTCGGCAGGACGACCCTCGGCCTGCTGCCGCTGGCGCCGACGGCCGTGCTGGTCTGGCTGGCCGCCCGCGAATGCGCGCGGGCCGTTCCGAACCGCCCCACTCCCGTCGAGCTGGGCTGGTTGACCGGTGCCGTGCTGGCCGGACCGCTGCTGATGACAGCCGTCTGCCTCGCCGTCACCGGCGATGCCGCGGGTGTCACCCCGCTCGAATCCTCGGGTCCGATCGCGGCGTTCGGCTGGGTGTTCGTGCTGTATCTGTTCGCGGCCGCCGCCGGGATCGCCGGCCGGGCGTGGAGTTCGCTGTGCGCGCTGGTGCCGATCGAGATCCCGGAATGGGCGGTCCTCGGCGCCCGCGCGGCGCGTCGCACCGTGTTGCGCATGCTCGGCTGCGCCGTGCTGGCCACCGTGATCTCCTTCTTCGTGCATCTGTCCCGGCTCGACGGTGCCTTCCAGCAGGCCCACAACGTCACCGACGTGCTGGGTATGACCTTGCTTTCCCTGCTCTATCTGCCGAATGTGGTGATCGGCGCGGCGGGGATCCTCAGCGGCGCCGCGGTGCTGTTCGGAGCGGGCTCGGTCGGGCTGTTCGGCGTGACCGGCGGGCACATGCCGGTGCTGCCCGCGCTGATCCCCGTGCCGGAAGGCCCCGCGTCCCCGTGGTGGGCGGCGCTGCTGCTGGTCCCGCTCGCCGTCGGCGTGCTCGGCGGGATCGAACTCGGCCGCACCAGCGATGACCGGCCCGGCGCGCCGTGGGCGACGCTCACCTGCGCCGCGCTGTCCACGCTGACGTTCCTGATGCTCGCGATCCTCGGCAGCGGTCAGCTCGGCGCCGTCGGGTGGGTGGGCGTCGATCTGCTGATGCTGGTCGTGCTGATGGTCACCTGGTTCGGTTTCGGCGGCTTCGTCGGCATGGTGTTCGCCCGCCGCTTCCTGGCACCGACCGCGCCGGCCGAGGTGTACGACGACTACGACGACGCAGACGACTACGAGGACTACGACTACTACGACGAGGACGAGTACGACGACGAGGACGACGATCCCGACGAGTACGCCGATGCTGTCGAATACGACGATCCCGCAGTCGAAGTCGACGGCGAACTTGTCGAGGACTTCGACGACGACCTCGAAGTGAGCATCGCCGCGCCCGGCTCGACCGACGAGCCCGCCGACGACATCGTCGACGTCGAAGTGGTCGAGTCGGACCTGCCGGACGAGGACAAGACCCCCGGTCGCTAAGCTCGACCCGGCGCCTGTCGCCATCGCCGCCGCCCGATCACACGCAGGAGTAGAGCGCTGACGTCCTCGTTTGCCCCGTGGAAGCCCGCCAGAACACCGGCCACCGTCGTCGTTCTGGCCTCGGGCACCGGCTCGCTGCTCAACGCACTGCTGGCCGCCGCACGCGAGCCCGGCTACCCGGCGCAGATCGTGGCCGTCGGTGTCGACCGCGACTGCCCGGCCACCGCGCACGCCGAGGCCGCCGGTGTGCCGCACTTCAAGGTGGGGCTCAAAGACTATTCCGACCGGGACGCCTGGAACGTCGCCCTTACCGAGGCCGTCGACGCGCACAAGCCCGATCTGGTGGTCCTGGCCGGCTTCATGAAAATCCTCGGCCCCGCGTTCATGGAACGTTTCGGCGGCCGGCTCATCAACACCCATCCCGCGCTGCTGCCGTCGTTCCCGGGCGCGCACGGGGTGCGTGACGCGCTCGCCTACGGCGTCAAGGTCACCGGCTGCACCGTGCACCTGGTCGACGCGGGCGTGGACACCGGCCCGGTCCTCGCGCAGGAAGCGGTCGCCGTGATGCCCGGCGACGACGAGGACACGCTGCAGGAGCGCATCAAGGTTGTCGAGCGACGGTTACTGGCGGAGGTCATCGCCGCCGTCGCGACGCGAGGCATTGTCTCCGACGGACGAAAGGCAGAAATACCAGTGAGCGAGCACGCCGGTGAGTGAACGTAAGGCGATCCAGAGGGCGCTGGTGAGCGTCTACGACAAGACCGGGCTCGTCGAGCTCGCCACCGGGCTGCACGCGGCCGGTGTGGAGCTGGTGTCGACGGGGTCTACCGCGGGCAAGATCGCCGAGGCCGGGATTCCGGTCACCAAGGTCGAGGATCTGACCGGGTTCCCGGAGACCCTCGACGGCCGGGTCAAGACGCTGCATCCGCGCGTGCACGCGGGCATCCTGGCCGACACCCGTCGTGCCGAGCATGTCGAGCAGCTCGTGGAACTGGGTGTCGAGGCGTTCCAGCTGGTGGTGGTGAACCTGTACCCGTTCACCCAGACCGTGGCCAGTGGCGCGAGCGTCGACGAGTGCGTGGAGCAGATCGACATCGGCGGGCCGTCGATGGTGCGTGCCGCGGCGAAGAATCACCCGTCGGTGGGTGTGGTCGTCGACGTCACCGACTACGACGACGTGCTCGCCGCGGTGAAGTCCGGCGGGTTCACCCTCGCCGAGCGGACCGCGCTGGCCGCCAAGGCCTTCCAGCACACCGCGAGCTACGACGTGGCCGTCGCGAGCTGGATGGGCTCGGTCGCCGTGCCCGCCGTCGCCGAGGAGACCGAGCAGTTCCCCGGCTGGGTCGCCGGTTCGTGGGAGCGCGCCGCGGTGCTGCGCTACGGCGAGAACCCGCACCAGGCCGCCGCGCTGTACACCAGCAACGACGGCACGGTCGGGATCGCGCAGGCGAAGCAGTTGCACGGCAAGGAGATGTCGTACAACAACTACACCGACGGTGACGCCGCCTGGCGGGCCGCGTTCGACTTCGACGAGCCCGCGGTCGCGGTGATCAAGCACGCCAACCCGTGTGGCATCGCCGTGGCGGGCGATATCGCCGAGGCGCACCGCAAGGCGCATGCCACCGACCCGGTGAGTGCCTACGGTGGCGTGATCGCGGCCAACCGTGAGGTGAGCGTCGAGATGGCCGAGCAGGTCGCCGAGATCTTCACCGAGGTGATCATCGCCCCCGGGTACGCGCCCGGTGCGGTGGAAGTGTTGCAGCGCAAGAAGAACGTGCGCGTGCTGGTGGCCGACGCGCCGCAGCGCAAGGGCGTGGAGCTGCGCCCGATCAGCGGCGGTGCGCTGCTGCAGGACCGCGACGTTCTCGATGCCGAGGGCGATGATCCGGTCAACTGGACTCTCGCCGCGGGCGACCCGGCCGACGTGACGACCCTGGCCGACCTCGAATTCGCCTGGCGCGCATGCCGTTCGGTGAAGTCGAACGCGATCCTGCTCGCCGAGGACGGCGCCGCGGTCGGCGTCGGCATGGGCCAGGTCAACCGTGTCGATTCCTGCAAGCTCGCCGTCGAGCGCGCGGGTGAGCGTGCGAAGGGTTCCGTCGCCGCCTCCGACGCCTTCTTCCCGTTCTCGGACGGGCCGGAGATCCTGGTGGCCGCGGGTGTTCGCGCGATCGTGCAGCCCGGCGGTTCGATCCGCGACAAGGACACCATCGAACTCTGCAAGGAAGCCGGCGTCACCCTGTACCTGACAGGCGCACGTCACTTCGCTCACTGAGTCCGAACCCGAAACGGGTGCCGCACCGAATCCTCGGTGCGGCACCCGTTTCGGCTATCCGGCGTCGACTACCTTGCGGCTGCCCAGCGGGGAACTCAAGGGGATTTCCAAGGTGCCGAAGACGGCGTTCATGGTGCACATCTTGTTCACGGAGTCCGCTCGGGTCCCGGAGCGCAGGGATACGGTGACCACCTCGGCGGTTTCGGTGACGGAGGCGTCCACGGCGTAGCACTCGGGGTTGCCGGTCTGGAAGTTGACGCTGATCTTGTTCTCGCTCAGCCGGTTCCAGGACGTGAACGGGATCGGGTGCGGATTGACAAGGGTGGGATCCGCGGTGAAGGGCTGCCCGATGCCGGGGTTCGGGTCTTCGGTCCGAGTGTCTGTTGTCGATGTATTCGGTTGGGGCGCAGCATCATCCGAGGATCCGCAGGCGGTGAGCGGTGCGATCAGCACGGCCACGGCTGCCGCGGCGGCGGTGTAGCGCGACATCGTTCTCATGGTGTCGACCCTAGACGGCCCGGCCCGGCCGTGAACTTTCCGCGAACCCTGCGCATAACTCCTCCATTTCCCGGCCGCGGCGACTACATTCGGCTTCGATGCGGCTCTGCGGCAATCGGCCGGCATCTTCTGTTGGGCTGAAGCAATTGGCGATCTTCGAAAGGAACAACGTGGCCGACACGCTGCGCGTAGGCGAAGAACTGGGACTGGGGCAGTCCCTGACCGGCGGTGCGTACACCCTGGCTCTGCAGCCGGATGGCAACCTGGTGCTGACCGAGCCCGACGGCAATGTCGTCTGGGCCGCCATGACGCACGGGCAGGACGCGCAGCGCGCGGCCCTGCAGCACGACGGCGACTTCGTCGTCTACGGCGGTGGCGGCGCGCGTATCTGGGCGACCGACACCAGCGGCAAGAACGTCGAGAAGCTGGTCGTGCAGCCCGACCGCAACGTGGTGCTCTACGGCACCGACGGCTCGGTCGCGTGGGCCACCGCCACCAATACCGACAACCCGCTGCCCGCGCCGGAGCCGGTCGCGGCGGCCCCGATCGCCGAGGAGGTCCCGCCGCCGCCGGCCGCGCAGACCTACACGGTCGAGTCGGGCGACACCCTGTGGGCGATCTCGGAGCGCTTCTACGGTGACGGCAACCGCTACCAGGAGATCGCCGCGGCCTCCGGTATCGACAATCCGGATCTGATCAACGCCGGTCAGGTACTGACCATCCCGTAAGGCGCAGACGAAAGTGGCCCCGAGGCAACAGCTTCGGGGCCATTCTCGTGTTCACGGCGCTACTTGGTGGTGGTGAACGGCAGCAACGCCATCTCGCGCGCGTTCTTCACCGCGACGGCGACCTGACGCTGCTGCTGCGGGGTCAGGCCGGTGACGCGGCGGCTGCGGATCTTGCCGCGATCGGAGATGAAGGTCCGCAGCAGGTTGACGTCTTTGTAGTCGACGTACTCGATGCCCGCGGCGATCAGCGGATTCTTCTTCGGCTTACGCCCCTGGTCGGCGCGTGCCTTCTTGGACGGTGCTCGCTTCACTGCCATGGGATATTCCTTCTCACGAATCAGTTTGGGGAGTCTCTACCAGCTCGATTTGTGGACCCCGGGAAGCTCACCCCGATGGGCCATCTCGCGCACACGAACACGGGAGAGGCCGAACTTGCGGAGATAGCCGCGTGGGCGGCCGTCAGCAGCGTCCCGATTGCGCAATCGTACCGGACTGGCATTGCGTGGCTGGTTGCGCAGTTCGGCCTGGGCGGCCGAGCGTTCGGCCTCGCCGGTGCTCGGCTTGCGGATGATCTCCTTCAGCTCGGCGCGCCGGGCCGCGAACCGTTCGACGATCTCGCGCCGCTGCTCGTTGCGGGCGATCTTGGATTTCTTCGCCATCAGCGCTCTTCCCGGAAGTCGACGTGGCGGCGCACGACGGGGTCGTACTTGCGCAGAACCAGCCGGTCGGGGTCGTTGCGGCGGTTCTTGCGGGTGACGTAGGTGAAGCCGGTGTCCGCGGTGGACTTCAGCTTGACGATCGGCCGGATATCGGTCGCTTTCGAGGCCATGTTCAGCTCCTAGATCTTGTCCCCACGAGCGCGGATGCGGGCCACCACGGCCTCGATCCCGTCGCGGTCGATGGTCTTGATGCCCTTGGTGGAGACCGTCAGCGTGATGCGGCGGCCCTCGCTGGGCAGGTAGTAGGTCTTGTGCTGGATGTTGGGGTTCCAGCGTCGGTTGGTGCGCCGGTGCGAGTGGGAGACGGCTTTTCCGAAGCCGGGCTTGCGACCGGTGACCTGGCAGTGGGCCGACATGCGACCTCCTTCCATGGTTATGACAACCATTTTCGACAACGATTATTCCGCACTGTACAGTCGCCGTGAGGTAAATGAAAATCATTGTCGAAAGGGGTATCGGGTGCTGGACCAGTCAGACCGGAGAACGCCCGTGGTGCTGCTGGCCGGCTTCTCCGGACCCGCCATGGGCGGCGTCGAGCACATCGCGGCGACGCTGAGCGAGGACGCGGGCACCGTGGTGGTGCATCACGACCTCGCCGAGCTACGTGAGGGAGTGGTGCGGCGCACGGTGCGGACCGCGGGCAACGTGAGCACCACGGTGCTCGAACTGGCGCACGGGTGCGTGTCGTGCACGCTGCGCGCCGATCTGCTGCCGATGCTGTGCACGCTCGCCACCCGCGATCACGTCGAGCGGATCGTGCTCGCGCTGGATCCCGGCATCGAGGCGGAGGCGCTGTGCCACGCGATCGAGCATGTCGAGGTCAGCGGGGTGGCCGATCGTGTCGACGGGCCCGCGGGCCGCAGCGTACGGATCGAAGCCGTGCTGACCTGCCTGGACGGGCAGCAGTGGCTCGCCGATGCCACCGGTGACGAGGTGCTGGCCGATCGCGGGCTCGCCTCGGCCGACGACGAGCGCACGGTCGCGCAGGTGGCTGTCGGCCAGGTCGACTTCGCCGACGCGCTGGTGGTACTCACCGCGGGCGCCGACGCGCTCGATCACGAGCGGCTGGCAGCCGTGCTCGCCCGCCTCGCACCCGCGGCGCCGGTCGCCTGGCTACCCGACCTGTCCGGCTTCGACGCCATCGAGATCGGTGCGCTGCTGACCCGCGTGCCCGCGGACTCACGCCGGGGCCGGATCTTCGACGCGCACGCACCGCTGCTGCGGGGACAGCCGCCGCTGAGCACCGACTGCGGCGTCTCGATCGTCGAATTCGCCGCGCGCAGGCCGTTTCATCCCGAGCGGCTGCACGAAGCCCTCGACGTACTCCTCGACGGCGTGGTCACCGCCCGCGGCCGGATCTGGCTGGCGACCCAGCCCGACCACGTGGTCTGGCTCGAGTCGGCCGGTGGCGGGCTGCGGGTCGGCGGCGCCGGTCGCTGGCTGGCCACGATGAGCGCCGAGGAACAGGCCGGCGCCGACCCGGATCGGCGGGCGATGGGCGCGCTGGGCTGGGACGAGCGATTCGGCGATCGCGATGTGTCGCTGGTGATCCTGGCTCACGACGCGGACCCCGCCGAGATCCGGCACGCCCTGCACTGGGCGCTGGTCGAGGACGACGAACTGCTGCTCGTCGACCGGGCGCCGGAACGAGTCGCGTTGTGGGAGGACCCCTTCGGCGACTGGCATCAAGATCCCTGCGCCGATCCCACCGAGGCAACGGCCTCGGCGAGCGAGCGCACAAACCCGAGAGGAGAAACGGCATGAAAGCGGGCATCCACCCCGACTACCACCCCGTCGTGTTCGAGGACGCGAGCACCGGCAAGCAGTTCCTGACCAGGTCGACCGCGAACAGCGACCGCACGATCGAATGGGCCGACGGGAACACCTACCCGCTCATGCTGGTCGACGTGACCTCGGATTCGCACCCGTTCTGGACGGGCACCGCCCGCAACCTCGACACCCAGGGCCGGGTCGAGAAGTTCGAGCGCAAGTACGGAAAGCGCTCGCGCGCAGGCAAGGAAGGCTGAATCATGGCGGTCCCCAAGCGCAGAATGTCGCGCTCGAACACCCGAAGCAGACGCGCGCAGTGGAAAGCGGAAGTCCCGCAGCTGGTCCCGGTGACAGTGGGCGGTGTCGAGTACCGAGTACCACGCCGCATCGTCAACGCCGTCCGCAAGGGCATGATCGACCCCGCCCGGCTCTGACGCCGACGACAACGGCCTGCCGGAACCGCCCGGCAGGCCGTTGCCTGTCTCTACCGCCCTGGGTTTGCGGCCCGCGTCATCCTTCTCGTTCGGCCAGCGCTACGAGGGTCGCGGCGAGCTGGAAGAACTTGTTGTTGCCCAGGTCGGCGATGGTCTTGATCTTCAGCGCCTCGAGCAGTTGCTTGTCGTGCGCCTCGGTGAGGCCGGCCAGCGCCGACGGGGGCGCGGCGAGAATTTCGGCGAGCGTCTTGTTCTCGAATTCCTTGTCGAGGACTTTGTCGAGCACCACGTTGACGGCCATGCGAACTCCTTCGAACGAACCTTGGATGTGCCGGGCGAGACGGATGCGCCCATCAGCGACCATAACTCGGTTGGCGCACCAGGTGGTGGGCTTCCGGGGGCTCGGCGGTTCGTTCTGCCCTGCCATCTGTCCAGGGGACTTACTGCGGTGCTGTTCTGCCTGTTCAGGGCCCTAGGGGAGGGTGTGGGGCAACCGCCCCGTTAACCGTGTGATGCATGCCACTTGGCATGAACGCGCGCAAGGGCTTGCGGAGTATTTGCTGACGGTCGAATTACCAACTCTCGGTTTGTTTTTCGCCACAAGAAAATTCCCGAACCACTGATGCGGAGTCCCTCGCAGGTATGTACTCTCGTGCGGGAGGGCGGGTTCCCCGAGTATGGGGAACCCGCTCATCGCCACTTCAGAGGCGGTTTTCGCGGCAGTTCGCCGCAGGTTGCGAGAGCTCGGATCAGCGGGGCGGAAGACCGGAAATATTCCGACAAACCGGACGTTAGCTGGTTGCGGTCAACGGGCCGGAACGGGCTGACGCACCGGGACCGCGACATCGCGTCGATCCGGCGCCACCAGCACCGCGGTGATCGGCACGGTCAGGCCGAGCGCACCGATCACGAACATCGGGAACACCAGGTCGAACAGTGGCATCCCGGCCGGTGTCCGGATACCCGGATCGATCGAGAAGCTCAGCGCGGCGATGGCCGTGTAATACACCGCCGCGACGCCGAGCGCGAACAGCACCGACACCAGCACCCGCATCGGCACCCGCCGGACCACCTGCGATACCCACAGGGTCGCGGTGCACAGCGCCATCGACACCAGCACCGACACCCCGATGAGGCCGAGTGACTCGTCGACGGTGCCCTGCACGGCGAGCGCGTCGAGGGTCAGATAGGTCGACAGTCCGATGCTCAATCCCATCGTCAGCCCACCGATGATCAGCCGCGGCACCTGGGGGGTCCGGCCACTGATCAGCAATCCGGCCAGGACGCCGACCACCGCGATGGCCAGTGCCGCCGCACCGAGCGCGACGTTGTAGCGCATCGTGCTGTCGTTCACCCGCATCGCCAGCAGCGCGACGGAATTCGCCAGCCACAGCCCGACCCCGCCGAGCGAGACCGCGGCCATCGTGAGCCAGATCAGCCGGAACCGGATCGAGTACTTCGCATGCCGGATACAGGCGAACGCCACCAGCGCGCCGAGCGCCGACAGGTCCAACGCGAGCCACGCGATCCCGGTGCCGTGCGCGAATGTCTCGGCACCGGTCGCGGCGAGCAGATCAGGCACGCCTGCCCGCTCCTTCGAACTGCTGCGGCTCGAGCTGGGCGATGGCGTATTCGGTCACCGCCGCCAGTGCCTGACGGACCTCGACGGCATTGCGCGCGTCGATGTCGACGATCGGGATGCCCTCGCGCACCGAGAGCGCTTCGCGCAGTTCGGCGATGGGGAAGCGGGGAGCGTTGGGGAAGCGGTTCACCGCGATCAGGAACGGCAGTCCACGCGCCTCGAAGAAGTCGACGGCGGCGAAACTGTCTTCCAGCCTGCGGGTGTCGATCAGCACCACCGCGCCGATGGCGCCCCGGATCAGGTCGTCCCACATGAACCAGAAGCGCTTCTGGCCCGGGGTGCCGAACAGATAGAGCACCAGGTTGCCGGGCAGCACGATGCGCCCGAAGTCCATGGCCACGGTGGTGGTTTCTTTTTCCGGCGTCTCGGCGAGATCGTCGATGCCGTCGGAGAAATGGGTCACCATCGCCTCGGTGCGCAGCGGCACGATCTCCGACACCGCACCGACGAAAGTCGTTTTACCGGCGCCGAATCCGCCCGCTACGACGATCTTGGTCGACGCGACCCGTTGTTCTTGTGCCGGCGGGCGCATGCCATCAGAGGCCACGGAGTCCACGCAAAGTCCTCTCCATCAGTGATCGGCGTTCGTCGTAGCTCGCCTGTTCGGTCAGCGTCGAATGCACTCGAAGAATCCCGCCCACTACGAGATCACCGATCATCACCCGGACCATACCCAGTGGGCGACCAAGGTATGCGGCAATCTCGACGACAGAAAGCCGATGTGTGGCAAGACGCACGATTTCGATCCGCAAATCGCCTGCGGACCAGTCGTTGTGCGCTGTATAAGATACCGTCTCGACGACCGCCTCCAAAGGCAGCGCGATCGCGGGCTCGGTGCGGCCGGAGGTCAGGGCATAGGGCCTGACCCGGGTAGTCGGCCGGTGATCGGATCCGTAAGGGCTCGACATCTCACCTCAGCCGGCGGAGCGGGCGGTGGCGGTAACCGCCGAGCCCACCCGGTCGACGAGCAACGCCATCTCGTAGCCGATGCGGCCGATGTCGTGGCTCTTGTTGGCGAGAACGGCCAGGTGCGAACCGTTTCCGACGCTCATCACCAGCAGATAGCCCCGCTGCATCTCCACGATCGACTGCATCACCTTGCCGCCGTCGAACAGGTGCGCGGCACCCATCGACAGGCTGGCCAGACCGGCGGTGACCGCGGCCAATTGCTCGGCGCGGTCGGCGGGTAGATGCGGACTGGTCGCCTGGAGCAGTCCGTCGGCCGAGACGAGCACCGCGTGTGAGACGCCGGGTACGTCGCGGGTGAAGCGGGCGACCAACCAGTTCAGATTCTCGTCTGTGGGGTGCGCGTTGCTCATTCGAGGCCTCCGTCGTTGTACTGGATCTCGGCACGGCCGCTGCGGACGCCGCTGAGATGTCTGGTCAGGTTGTTGCGGATCTCCTCGGGGTCGCGAGCGCCCGCTTCCTCCGCGGGGGTGAGCCCACCGGGGACGAGCTGAGCGCCCGGCTTGCGGATCGGCAGCCCGCCGCTCGTTCGCGAGGACGTAGGTGGGTGGTCCGCCTCGGCGGCGGCCGACCAGCCCGCGTCGCCGGGGGCGCTCCACGACGCGCCGTTGCCGTTGCCGGATTCGGTGGGGGCCGAGGCGGGTTCGACGAGCCACTCCGAGACCATCCGCTGGTAGATCGGGGTCGGCGCCGGGCCGGAGACCGGCTGTAAACGGGTGCTCGTCGTCGGCATCGGGTCGACGTCGAGGGGACGCGGCGCGGGTTGCGGCTCCTGGGGCGCGGCCGGTGCGGACGACGCGGCGAGCTCGGCCAGCGCGTTCGAGGGGATGCGCTGCGGCAGGCCGAACGGCGACGAATCGGGAGCGGGTGCCGCCGGATCGGTGGTCACCGGAAGATCGTCGGTGTCGTGATCGTGCTCGGCCCACATGCCCGCCGGTGCCGCGTCCTCGTCGGGTTCGACGATGGCCGGTTCCGGCGGGGGCGCCGGTACCGCGGCCGGAACACGTTGCGGGAGACCGACACTGGTGAGTGGGTTCTTGGGCGTGCTCGCGCCGTTGGTCGGGACGAGCGGATTCGGATCCGCGAACGTCGGCAGCGCGGGAAGCGGTGAGGCGGGCAGGTCGAGATCGGTCACGGCGTCGAGCGAGACCAAGGGGCGCGGTCCGGTCGGCATGATCGGATTCGGGCCGGTGATGTCGGCCGGAGTCAGCGCGTACGGGCCGATCCCGGCGGGGACGATCGGATTCGGCCCGGTGGCCGGACCCGACGACATGGGCGGCGACGGCGCGACGAGCGCACTGGGCAGATGCACGCTGGCCGTGATGCCGGGCTGCGGGGCCGCACCGCTGGTACGGCGCAGGCTGACCGTGATGGTGTGCCGCTTGGCGAGCCTGCCGACCACGAAAAGACCCATGCGACGGGCGGTTTCGATGGTCACCTCACCACCGGAGGCGAGCCGGTCGTTGGTCGTCTGCAGATCCTCGGCCGACATGCCGAGGCCGCGGTCGGTGATCTCGATCAGATAGCCGCTGTCGACCGCCCGGCCGACGATGACCGCCACCGATGTACTCGGCGGGGAGTAGCGCAGGGCGTTGTCGATGAGCTCGGCGAGCAGGTGCTCGATATCGACCGCGGACTCACCGGCCACGACGCCGTCGGGCACATTGCCGATCTCGACCCGCTGGTAGTCCTCCACCTGCGAGACCGCGCTCCACAGCATGTCCGACAGCGGCACCGGCGGCAGATGACCGCGGCGCAGCACGGTGCCCGCGAGCACCAGCAGGTTGTCGCCGTTGCGGCGCATGCGGGTGGCGAGGTGGTCGAGGCGGAACAGCGTCTGCAGGCGCGAGGGGTTGTCCTCGTCGTGCTCGAGTTCCTCGATGAGCGCGAGCTGCTGCTCCACCAGCGACTGGCTGCGCCGCGACAGCGTCTCGAACATGTTGCCGATCTGCAGGCGCAGGCGGGCCTGATCGCCCGCCAGATTCAGCGCCTGCTCGTGGATCTCGTCGACGGCACGGGCCAGCTGACCGATCTCGTCGGTGGAGTGCACACCCACCGGCATGATCTCCGGCGTCGCGCCGCCGCTGCGGACCACGGCCAGCTCGTCGGGCAGCTTCACATGCGCGACCTCGAGCGCGTCGCGGCGCAGCCTGCGCACCGGCACCACCAGGGTGCGGGCCACGGCCAGCGCGAGCGCCAGGCCCGCCAGCAGCATGCCGAGCACCAGGGTGGTCTCGCGCAGGGCGCCGGTCTGTGCCGTCGCGGTGTTGCTGTCGAGAGTGTGGTCGATGTTGTCGAGCAGCGCGGAGATCGTGGAGGCGTAGGTGTCGGCGCTCACCTGGAGCGTGTTGAGCACCGCCGCGTTGGTGGTCGGATCACCGCTGTTCTGGCTGAACACACTGATCCGGGTCTGCACCGCGTCGAGCAGCGCGGCCATGCTGCCCGCCTGGTCGGGCAAGACCATCGCGTAGGTCTTGATCATGTTCGATTCGGAGCCGAGCTCGACGAGCATCTTCGCTCGCGCGCTCTGGCTGCGACCGGATTCGGGCGAGACGACCAGCGTGCGCTCGCGGGTGAGCACCCGGCGGGCCTGGTGCAGCGCGGCCAGCTGGAGGAAGTAGCGCTGCACGACGAAGTCCTGGACCTGCGGGGTCTTGGACAGCGCCTTTCCGATCCGTTCGCCGATCTCGTCGGTCTGCTCGCCGACCATCGCCGGGGACCCGCCGCGCACGGTATTGCGCAGGGTGGCGCCGGTGGTGGTGGCCGCGGTGAGTTCACTGGCGACGACAGGGTCGATGCGGGCCGAGCGCAGCGCGCTCTGCACCTCGGCGAGCGCCTGGTCGTAGGTGGTGAGCGCGGCGTCGGTCTGAGGGTCGGCGATCGCACCCCAGTTGGCCGTCGCGGCGACGGCGAGTTGTTCGGTGGCGGTGGCGAATTTGACGACGGGACGGATGACGGTGGCCTGTTCGGTGGCCGCGCCCAGCTGCGTCATCGTCTGCAGTTCGTTGTTGATCCGCAGCACGGCGAAGGTGGTCGCGAGCATCACCGGCAGCACCAGCACCACACCGACCTTGCGCGTAACCGACCAGTTGGACAGGCTGAATTGCCAGGAGCGCGATGCAGGTTCCATCCGCGTGCGTTGCCTCTGCTTCCACGTGTGACCCCGGCCCGCGCGGGGAGGTCGCGGAGCGATGCGAGCGCAGAACCAACTGGAGGTCTTCTTTTACCGCAGGAAAGATACCGTGCCGAGTGGGCATCGGCAATCCGGGCCACACGGTCTGTAATTCGCCGAATATGCGCTGACACAACGACGATTCGTTCGGGTTTGTCAAGACCTACAACATACCTCCGGCGAGAACACGACGTTCGGCGCGCCGAGGCCTCTCAGTACGTTCTCAGTCGGTCACGGCAAACTACAGCACATGCGCATTCTGGTAGTCGACGACGATCGCGCGGTGCGGGAATCACTGCGCCGGTCACTGAGCTTCAACGGCTACACCGTCGACCTCGCTGTCGACGGTCTGGACGCACTCGAGAAAGTGACCGCGGCCAGGCCCGATGCGCTGGTTCTCGACGTCATGATGCCGCGCCTGGACGGCCTCGAAGTGTGCCGAAGGCTGCGCAGTACGGGCGACGATCTGCCGATTCTCGTTTTGACCGCGCGCGATTCGGTGTCCGAACGAGTGGCCGGCCTCGACGCGGGCGCCGACGATTATTTGCCGAAACCTTTCGCGTTGGAGGAATTGCTGGCGCGTTTACGGGCGTTGCTGCGTCGTCGAACGCCCGATCCCGGTGAAGCGTCGGAGGCGATGGTGTTCGCTGACTTGTCGCTGGATCCGGTCACCCGCGAGGTTTCGCGCGGCGAACGCGCGATCAGTCTGACGCGTACCGAGTTCTCGTTGCTCGAGATGTTGATGGCCAATCCGCGCCGAGTGCTCACTCGCGGACGAATCCTCGAAGAGGTCTGGGGCTACGACTTTCCGACCTCCGGTAACGCGCTGGAGGTCTATATCGGCTATTTGCGCCGCAAGACCGAGGCCGACGGCGAGGAACGACTGATCCACACCGTGCGTGGCGTCGGCTACGTGCTGCGCGAGACCCCTCCGTAGGCGGGCGAGATGGCACACAAGGAACCCGCGGTCGCCGTTCTCGGCAGGCCGCTGGACGCGAGCGAGATGCGTCCGCCTACCCCGCTCACCCGCTCGGTGTCCCTGCGCTGGCGGGTGACCCTGCTGGCCGCGTCGGTGGTGCTGATCGCGGTCGCGGTCACCTCGATCGCCGCCTACGCGATGGTGGCGCGCGCGCTCTACGCCGACGTCGACGCCCAGCTCGAGGCCCGCGCGGCGACGATGATCAACAACAATTTCGAGACCGCCGGTTTCCAGTCGATCGTGCTGGCCGGGCTGTTCTCCAACGATGTCGGCGTCGCGCTGATCTATGCCGGTCACAAGCCGTATATGCCACCCCAGCAGACAATTCCACCGGTCGGCGCCCAGGAGCTCGCGGTGGCCGACGGCAAGATCAATTCCTCGCTGCGCACCGTCGGTGACCAGCGGGTACTCGCCGCGCGTACGCACAGCGGCGCGACGCTGATCATCTCGCAGAAGCTCTACCGCACCCGCGAGGTGCTCGATCAGCTGGCATGGCTGCTGTTCGTGGTCGGCGCGTGCGGCGTCGTGCTCGCCGCCGCCGCCGGAACCGCGGTGGGTCGCACCGGTCTGCGCCCGATCGCCCGGCTCACCGCGGCCACCGAGCGCGTCGCCCGCACCGACGACCTGACGCCGATCCCGGTGACCGGTGACGACGAATTGGCCAGACTCACCGAGAGTTTCAACACGATGCTGCGGGCGCTGACCGAATCACGCGATCGTCAGCGTCGGCTCGTCGCCGACGCGGGCCACGAACTGCGGACGCCGCTCACCTCGCTGCGCACCAATATGGAGCTGCTCATCGCCTCGGGCAGGCCGGGCGCGCCCCGGCTGCCCGACGAGGACATGGCCGAATTGCGCGCCGATGTGGTCGCCCAGATCGGTGAGCTGTCGACGCTGGTCGGCGACCTGGTCGACCTGGCCCGTGAGGATGCCCCCGAAACCGTGTACGAGCGGGTGGATCTCGGCGAGGTGGCCGAGCGTGCGCTCGAACGTGCGCGCCGCAGACGGGTGGGGATCACCTTCGTGGCCGATCTGGCGCCCTGGTTCGTCTACGGGCACGAGGCGGGGCTGGAACGGGCCGTCCTCAACGTCCTCGACAACGCGGCCAAGTGGAGTCCGCCCGACGCGGTCGTGCGGATCACCATGCGCCCGGCCGGCCCCGGACTGCTCGAACTGGCCGTCGGCGACGCGGGCCCCGGCATCCCCACCGGCGAACGCGAACTGGTCTTCGAACGCTTCTACCGCACGACCGCCTCGCGCTCGATGCCCGGTTCCGGACTCGGGCTGGCCATCGTCAAGCAGGTGGTGACCAAACACGGCGGCACCATCGCGGTCGACACCTCCGATCGGGGCGGCGCGCTGGTACGCATCGTGTTGCCGGGGGAGGCGCCGATCGTTCTCGACGAGTCCGACGCCGGGTGATCGCCGTCAGTCACGGCGAACTGATAGTCCGATCTCAGGCGCCTCTCAGTAGCCGTCAGGAAGCTGGTCAGCAAGCGTGAGGAGACAGACACCATGACCGACGATCCCCAGCACCCCGCTGACCGGCCCGCCGCTACCGGGCCGGGCGACACGGGCCATCCCACCGAGTCGGGGCTACCGGCCGGGCACCAGGGGCAGGCGCCGGGCTTCGGCGACCAGCCGCGCTACGGCGAGCATGCCGGACCGGCTCCCTTCGGCGACCAGCCGCGCTACAGCGACCAGCCCCATGGCGAGCCTGCACCCTTCGGCGAGCCTGCACCCTTCGGCGGGCAGGCACCCTACGGCGGACAGCAGGCCCACAGCGGCCATGCGCCCTTCGGGAATCCCGCGCCGCACACCGCCCCCATGGCGTTCGGTGGCCCGTCGTCGCAGGGGGGCCAGCCGTCGCACGGTGCGCAGCCCCAGGCATTCGGTCCCGCGCCGGCTCCGCAACGAAAGCCGCTGCGGCTCGGCCTGATCGCCGGTGCGACGGCGCTGGCTCTGGTCAGCGGTGGTGTCGGTGGTGTCGTCGGAGTGCTCGCCACCGACTCGGGTTCCGCGCCGGTGACCAATGCGCTCGAGGCGCCGAAGCCCGCGGTCAACAACGTCGCCAACGCGCCCGCCGGGTCCACCCAGGCGGTGGCGCAGCGGGTGTTGCCCAGTGTCGTGATGATCAAGGTCGCGGGTAACCGTGCGTCCGGCGAGGGTTCCGGGGTGGTGCTGTCCACGGACGGTTTGATCCTCACCAACAATCACGTCGCCGCGGGCGCGGGTGCCTCGGCGAAGATGGAGGTGGTGTTCAGCGACGGCAGCACCGCGCCCGCCACGATGATCGGCGCGGATCCGGTCTCCGACCTGGCTGTCATCAAGGTCAGCGGCAAGACCGGGCTCACGCCGATCGAACTCGGCACCTCCGACGGTCTGGCCGTGGGTCAGCCGGTGATCGCGATCGGCTCGCCGCTGGGCCTCGCGGGCACGGTCACCACCGGCATCGTCTCGGCTCTCAACCGCCCGGTCTCGACCAGCGGCGAGGGCACGCCGAGTCAGGTGAACCCGGTGATCGACGCGATCCAGACCGACGCGGCGATCAACCCGGGCAACTCCGGCGGCGCGCTGGTCGACGGACAGGGCAAGCTGATCGGCATCAACACCGCCATCGCCAGCCTCGGCGGCGAGGCGGCGGGCGGCACCCAGAGCGGTTCGATCGGCCTCGGCTTCGCGATCCCGGTGGATCAGGCGCGCCGGGTCGCCGACGAACTGATCAAGACCGGCCATGCCACCTACGCCCAGATCGGCATCAAACTGCGCCCGCAGGACACCGCCGCACGCGTACTCGAGGCCACTCCCGACGGCCCTGCCGCCAAGGCAGGCATCCCCGCGGGAGCCGTCATCACCCGCCTCGACGACCGCCCCATCGACTCCGGCGACGCGCTGATCGCCGCCGTCCGCTCACACCAGCCAGGAGACAAGGTGAAGGTGACTTACACCGACGAACAGGGCGGTAACTCCAAGACCGTCGAGGTCACGCTCACCGCCGCGGCGGCGGAAGGCGGCCGATGATGCGTTCGAACGCAAACCTGTCGTGCGTAGGCGCTACGGTGATGACCATGGACATCGATGCTCCCGTGGCAGGGCGCGCACTGGTTGTTGTCGTCGACGATCGGACGGCTCATGGCGGCGTGGATTCGCTCGGCCCGCTCGTCACCGAATTGCTCAACGAGGCCGGGTTCCTCGTCGACGCCTCGGTGACGGTGCAAGCCGAGGAGGTCGAGATCCGCAACGCGCTCAACACCGCGGTGATCGGCGGCGTCGACCTGGTGATCTCGGTCGGCGGCACCGGCATGTCGCCGCGCGACATCACCCCCGAAGCCACCACCCAGGTGCTCGACCGTGAACTGCCCGGCATCACCGAGGCATTGCGCGCGTCCGGCCGGGTGGCGGGCTCGCTCGACGCCGGTCTGTCCCGCGGCGTGGCAGGCATCTCCGGCAGCACCCTGGTGGTGAACCTGCCCGGCACGCGCGCGTCGGTCCGCGACGGCATGGCCACCCTCGGCCCGCTGGCCAGCAAGGTGATCGGCGAACTGTCCGGTCTGGACGAATGACATCCGACCCGCACGACGCGGTTTCCGGCCCCGATGATCGGGGCCGGAAACAGGCTGCGGCGGAGGAGCTGCGACGGAAAGCGGCCGAGGCGGCGCGACTGGCGAGAATCTTCGGCGATGTTCTCCCGGAGACCACCGGCGACGAACGCGGCGAGCGATCACGGGGCTCCGGTACCGACGATTGGTTACGGTCGCAAGTTCCACCGCACCACGGGTGATCAGCCCGTTATCTACGTAGCCGCTACGTAATAAGCCGCCTTGGAATTGCCGATTACGGCATGAACGCACACTGCGGACAAATACTCGAGACCACGCGAAAGCGTGGTCTTTTGTCGTTCGACGACCCAGATCGTTACCCGGGGCCATCTCCTGTCAAGGTGTCATGACAGGAGCCTTCGCGACTGCATCAATGCACGTCAAGGCATGTGGCGATGTAAGAATGTGTGCCGTGCTTCACAGTGAAATTTACGAACTCTTTCGTTGCCGAATCCGTGTAACGGCGTTTAATGTTCGCCATCGAGCCACCAACTATCGGTCCCCGCAGTACTCCCACCTCTGTGCGTTGAACCACCCGGTGGAACCCTGGCTCGGGTTCGCCACACCGGCCCCGGCCGTATCGTCGAAATAACAGTTAGTTACGTAACGGCAACAAAGGGGCGACACACTGATCTGGGCCCTGTGAGGTCCATTTGTCCGGCTTCGAAAGTCGAAGCCGGCTGTTAGACACCTGATGAGGGGAAGTATGAGCGAGAACCGCACCACCGGTGTGCGCCGTGGCGTCCGTGCCGCGGGCGTCGGCGCTGCCGCGGCCGCCGTGGCCTTGGGCCTGCTGTCGACCGGTGCCGCCAATGCCGATACCTTCGTGCCGTTGCCGGACGGCCAGAAGGTCAGCCCTGCTGGCGTGACCATCACCCGCACCCACGAGTCCGCACTGATCTCGCCGTCGATGGCCGCCAACGGCGCGGGTCGCGTCGTCTGGGTCTCGGGCACCGCGGTCGCCGAGGTCAACGAGACCCCCGAGGGCGAGGTCGGCCCCTGGAACGGCCCGACCGGTCGTCCCGGCTCGAACAACTCGTCGACGCACGGCACCTCCCAGCTGAACACCGGCTACATCGTCGGTTGCCAGGTGAGCATCGCCGATGACGCCATCGGCGCCGGTGTCTCCGGCGGAATCAGCACCGGCGGCGTGACCGCGGGCGGCTCCATCGGCGTCAACCTCGGCCCCGGTGAAGTGAAGTTCGTGCAGATCAGCTCGAAGGACATCCTGAAGGCCGGTACCTACGCGATCGATTACCAGGACGCGGAAATCGAGATCCAGGGCTGCGCCGGCTACGCGCAGGCCCGGGCGTACACCGTCGTCGAGGTCATCGGCGACAACTACTCGAAGACCACCCTGTACGGCATGCCGTTCAGCATCGGCTGACGTTCTTCGATCCGGCACGAATCTTCTTCTCGCTGCGGCGAACTCAATCCTCGAGGGACAAATCCTATGATCAACCGTAAGTTCATGGCGAAGGTGGCGGGCGTCAGCGCTGCGGCCACCGTGGCCGTCGGCCTGTTCTCGACGGGCGCGGCCAATGCCGATACCTTCGTTCCCCTGCCGGGTGGACACATCACCAAGACGCTGTCCGACGGCACCGTCGTCGACATCTCCCTTGTCGGTGAGTCGGCCCTGATCAGCCCGTCCATGGGTTCCACTCCGGTGCACCGCAACTCGTGGGTCTCCGGTAGCGCTCAGGTCACCGTTTCCGACGGCGGCTCCGGCAAGATCTACCCGGGCTACACCGTGGGTTGCCAGGTCAACATCTCGGGTGGCGGCGTATCCGGCGGCGGCGAAGCCGCGATCGACCAGGACGGCAACGGCTCCGGTGGCATCACCACCGGCGGCGAGCTCTCGCTCGGCCCCGGCCAGTCGTCCTCGTTCTACATTCTCGACCGCGAGCAGGCCGACGACTTCGGCAGCGAATCGCACAGCAAGAGCAACAAGTTCAAGAACGGCTCCGGCTCGGTGACCTGGTCCGACACCACCATCGGCCTGAGCGGCTGCGCCGGCTACGCGCAGGCGCGTGCCTTCGTGTCCGTCGAGGTCGAGACCGACAACGTCATCTCCTGGGTGACCCTGTGGGGCGCTCCGTTCAGCCTCGGCTGATCTGTTCGTATCCCGCACTCGAAACGGGCCGGTCGCTATGCGACCGGCCCGTTTTGTTGTGCGCTCACCCTTGTATCGCTGGACATTACGAGTCAGTCTCACTATGTTGAACCCGAATCAACTGCCCCGGCAGTCGAAATCATCTTGCGTTTTCGTTCGCCGATCGGCTGAGAGTCGCGCCGATCCGGTGACGACCAGCTTCTCGATCCACCTCCCGGCAGGGCGCATCTGTCCTGTTGCCAGCGGTGCCTGTCCTGTGTGACACACCCCAGCTGGGTCCGGGCGCAACACAGATATCGACCTCGATGGTCGAGGTCGGATTTGCGTATACCTCGAGGGGAAGAATGAGCGAGAACCGCACCAACCGCGGGCGTCGCGGCGCGTGGAGCGCGGGCGCCGCAGTGGCCGTGACGATCGGCCTGTTGTCGGCCGGTGCTGCCAACGCGGACACCTTCGTACCGTTGCCGGACGGCCAGAAGCTGGGCCCCGGTGTCACTTTGAGTCGCACCGGCGAGCATGCCGTGGTATCCCCGTCGCTGGCCGCCAACGGTGCTGGTCGTGTCGTGTGGGTGTCGGGCAATGCCCGCGCCGATGTGCAGGTCACGCCAGAGGGCGAGGTCGGGCCGTACAACGGACCGACGAACCGTTCCGGCTCCAATAATTCTTCGACGCATGGTGCCTCGCAGCTGAATACGGGTTACATGGTGGGTTGCCAGGTGAGCATCGGTGACGACGCGATCGCTGCCGGATTGGCCGGTGGAGTATCGACCCTCGGCGCCTCCGCCGGTGGTGCGATCGGCCTTCATCTCGGCCCTGGTCAGGTCGCCTTCGTGCAGATCGACGCCAAGGACATTCTGAAGCCCGGCGTCTATTCGGTGGAATACCAGGACGCGGAGATAGATATCCAGGGTTGCGCGGGCTACGCACAGGCCCGGTCCTACTCGGTGGTCGAGATCATCGGTGACCACTACTCCAAGACCACGCTGTACGGAGCGCCGTTCAGCATCGGCTGATCATCGGCCGAATCGAAACTCTTTCTCGTTCACACGAATTCACCCTCGAGGGGTCACTGTGATGATCAACCGTAAGAGCATGGCGCGCGTAGCCGGATTCACGGCGGCGACGACCGTGGCATTGGGTTTGCTGTCCACAGGTGCGGCGAACGCCGACACCTTCGTTCCGCTGCCGGGCGGCCACATCACCAAGACGCTGTCCGACGGCACTGTCGTGGACATCAGCCTGGTCGGCGAGTCCGCCAATATCAATCCGTCCATGGGGTCCACCCCGGCGCATCGCAACGCCTGGGTTTCCGGTAGCGCGCAGGTCTCGGTGTCCGGTGATGGCGGTGGCAAGATCTTCCCCGGTTACACCGTGGGTTGCCAGGTCAACATCGCCGGCGGTGATGCGCTCGGAGACAGTGGAGCCGAGGTGGTGGAGGGCGTGGGCTTCGGCGAGGTGAACACCGGCGGCGAGCTCACCGTCGGACCCGGCCAGGCGAAGTCCTTCTACGTTCTCGATCTCGAAATGCCCGACGACTACGGCAACGAATCCCACAAGACCCGCAATGCCTTCAAGGGTGGGTCGGGCTCGGTGACCTGGGCCGACGAGACCATCGGCCTGTCCGGCTGTGGTGGTTACGCCCAGGCTCGTTCCTTCGTGAGCGTCGAGGTGGAGACCGACAACGTCATCAGCTGGGTGACCCTCTGGGGCGCGCCGTTCAGCCTCGGCTGAGCGAACACAACAACGAGTTCGGGTCCTGCACACCGCGGTGTGCAGGACCCGAACTCGTTGTGGCAGTGAGGAATCAGTAGGCGTTGTCGCCGTCGGTGTGTTGCGCCGGCTCGGCCCGGAGGCCGTGTTTGCCGTTCGAGCGACCGCGCTGCTCGGCCAGCAGATCCCTGATCTGGATGAGGAGCTCGTTCTCGGTGAGTTCCTCGTCGGCCTGGGAGAACCGCTTCTTCATCCTGGTCGCCGGCACCACCAGGATGAAGTACAGGATCAAGGCGACCAGCAGGAAGTTGATCGCCGCGGTGATGATCGGCCCGATCTCGATGAAAGTGGCCGGCTTGTCCGCGACGAGCTGGAAGCCCAGCCCCATCTCGTTCGATCCGCCGAACAGCGCGAGCAAAGGATTGATGATTCCCTCGCTGAACGCGGTGACGATCGCGACGAACGCTGTGCCGATGACGACGGCGACCGCCAGGTCGACCACGTTGCCGCGGAGTAGGAAGTCTCTGAAACCTTTGAGCATTGCCGATGTCTCCTTCGTACAGGAGCCGGCCCGGGGCGCTGCGCTCCATATCGAATGCTGCGAAACGGTGTGCTTGGTTCCTGTGTGATGCTAACGAGAGTTCGGGCAAATTTCTCGCGAACTACACCGTGGGGCGACCGGCGAGGCGTCAGTGGAAGACGACAGTCAGTGCCGTCCGCAGCGACGCACCGGCCACGGCGGCGGCGTATGCGGTATCCAGCGCGAGCAGGACCACCCGTTCCGCGCCGCGCCGATCACCCGTCGCGGTGACGAGTACCACCGCGGCGTCGGTGGCCAGCGTCCGCGCGGGCTTGGTGGCACCTGGCGCGCCGGCATCCTCCACGCCGACGACATCGACCCGGTCGCCCGCCCGCAACACATCAGCCACCGCGGCATCGGCCAGCCGGATCGGCACGATCCGCGCATCGGTGCTGCCCGCGGCCGCGGCGGCCAACCGGGGGCCGACGACGCGCAGATCGGTGAAGGTCTCCCCGGCATGCATGGCGCCGGTCAGCGTCGCGCCGAGCAGGGGAGCGGTTTCGCTGACGGAACCTCTTGGCAGCGAACGCGATTCGTGATGGTCCACACGCAGATCGTCGGCGGTGAGTAACCGGCCGGGCGCGAGATCGCGGGCGGCGACCACCACCGCGACCCTGGCTCCACCGGGGTCGCCACGCACGAACAGTACGACGGCGGCTACGGCGAGAACGGCGGCGGCGATCCGGCGGGCGAGCAACGCGTCGGCCCAGGCCGGACGATTACCGAGGGCGAAACGCCAGGAGCTGCCACGTCCCAGATCGGCGAGACTGCGAGTCATGGGCGAAAGCGTAGAGCCGCGGGCCTGCGGCAAAGTCGCTGAAAGCCCCGCCTGTGGATAACCGCGGGGCTGTGGACAACTGCCGAAAAGTCAGCTGGCGGCGGCCGGAGTGGAGCTGGTCGACGCGCTCGACGACGAATCTCCGTTGCCGCCGGATCCGCTGCCGCTCGACCCGTTGCTGCTGGTGCTCTCGGACGAGGTCTTCGCCGGTTCGCTCGCGGTGGACGCGCCGCCACGGCTGTCGGTGCGGTAGAAACCGCTGCCCTTGAACACGATGCCGACCGAGTTGAACAGCTTGCGCAGCTTCCCGGAGCACTGCGGGCATACCGTCAGTGTGTCGTCGGAGAAGGACTGAACGATGTCGAAGCGGTTGTCACACTCGGTGCACGCGTACGAATAAGTTGGCACAGGATCCTCCGCAAGTCTCTCGTCGATCTAGCACTCTACCGCCGACACTGCCAACGTCGCGAATCGCCGTTTCATTCCGGCGAAACGGGGAGGTCGCGGCCCAGCTGTTCCAGTCCACCGCCCGGGGTGAGCACCCAGCCCATTCGCCGATCGTGCGGTTCCTCGGGAAGCCGGTCGACCAGTTCATTATCCCGGACAACAGCGATGAGGCGGACGTCCGCCCGTGCGGCGCCCAGCGTGCGGTCGTAGTACCCGGCACCGCGTCCGAGCCGTACCCCGCGCCGATCGACGGCGAGGGCCGGAACCAGGATCGTCGCGGCGTCGGCCACCACCGAGGGGGGCAAGGTCTCGCCGGCCGGTTCGAGCAGGCCGTAGCGGGCCTTGCGCAGTGAATCCGCGCCCTCGTAGCGCGCCCAGCTCAGTGGACCCGGCTCGCCGGTCACCGGCAGCAACACCGTGGCGCCACGCTCGCGCAGCGCGTCGAGCATGCGTAGATCGCCGGGTTCGCCGCGGACCGGAACGTAGGCGCACACGATGTCATCGTCGGTGGCCAGCCCCGCTGCCGAGGCGGCGAGCGCCGCCGCGTCGACGGCGTGTTCGGCGGAGCCCACCTGCGCGCGAGTGGCCAGGATCTCGCCGCGCCACGCATATTTGGTGCGCTCACCGGGCATATCCACAGCGACCACCATAGTCTGCACAGGCGCGCGTCGATCCGATGTCTTGCGCGCACGGCCGAGCCGACGGCGGACGCCTAAGCTCTTGCCGACGCCGGATCGTCGCGGAGAGGCGATCGGACGGCACTGAATGGATAGGGTATGCGCATGACAGACAAGACTTCCGGTTTCCGCACTGCGGTGGTACCCGCGGCCGGACTCGGGACGCGATTTCTGCCTGCCACCAAGACGGTGCCCAAGGAATTGCTGCCGGTAGTCGACACCCCTGGCATCGAGCTGGTCGCCGCGGAAGCCGCCGATTCCGGCGCCGACCGCCTGGTGATCGTGACCTCGCCGGGCAAGGACGGCGTGGTCGCCCACTTCGTCGAAGACCTGGTGCTGGAGAGCACCCTGGCCGAGCGCGGAAAGTTCGCGCTGCTCGAGAAGGTGCGCAAGGCGCCCGGCCTGCTCGACGTGACCTCGGTCGTGCAGGAGGAACCGCTCGGCCTCGGCCACGCGGTCGCCCAGGCCGAAGCCGTGCTCGATGACGACGAACTGGCCGTCGCCGTCCTGCTGCCCGACGATCTGGTGCTGCCGTGTGGCGTGCTCGAGACGATGAGCCGGGTGCGCCGTGAGCGTGGCGGTTCGGTGCTGTGTGCCATCGATGTGCCGAAGTCCCAGGTCAGCGCCTACGGCGTCTTCGATGTCGAGGAATGCGCCGACAATGCCGAGACCGACGTGCTGCGCGTGAAGGGCATGGTCGAGAAGCCCGATCTCGCCGACGCGCCGTCGACCCTGGCCGCCGCCGGTCGCTATCTGCTCGACCGGGTGATCTTCGACGCACTGCGCCGGATCACGCCGGGCGCGGGCGGGGAACTGCAGCTCACCGACGCCATCGCGCTGTTGATCGCCGAGGGTCATCCGGTGCATGTGGTGGTCCACCGTGGGTCGCGCCACGACTTGGGCAACCCGGGCGGTTATCTTCGAGCTGCTGTGGATTTCGCCCTCGAGCGGGACGAATACGGCCCGCAGTTGCGCGAGTGGCTGAAGTTCCGGCTCAGCCCGGAGTGGGATCCACAGTCGCCCGTCGCCTAAACGCGGTAGATACGCCGCCGCCATAGATTCAGGAGCTCGATGCGCTCGGTTGAGGATCAGCTGATCAAGGTCACCGCGGCTGCGGTCGCACCCCGGCCGGTCCGGGTGGCGATATCCGAAGCCCAGGGTTTGCTCTGCGCGGAAGACATCGTCACCGAACGGCCGCTGCCCGGCTTCGATCAGGCCGCCATCGACGGATACGCGGTGCGCAGCGTCGATGTCACCGCCGCGGGCGTCGATGTGCGCGACGAGGAGGGCGAGCTGATCGACCTCACCCTGCCGGTGGTCGGTGAAGTGGTGGCCGGTTCGCGTCAGCCCATCCGGTTGCAGCCGCGCCAGACCGTGCGGGTCGATACCGGCGCACCGATGCCGACCCTGGCCGACGCGGTGCTGCCGGTCGACTTCACCGATGGTGGGCGGGCCAGGATCAAGGTTTTCGAGCCGGTTCGCTCGGGCGACTACGTGCGTCGCGTCGGCGACGACGTGCAGCCCGGTGACGTGGCCGTGCGCGCGGGCACGATCATCGGCGCGGCCCAGGTGGGGCTGCTCGCCGCGGTCGGCCAGGACAAGGTGCTCGTGCACCCGCGCCCCCGGCTGTCGGTGATCTCGATCGGCGGCGAGCTGATCGACATCGACCGCACCCCGGGCCCCGGGCAGGTCTACGACGTGAACTCCTATGCGCTGGCCGCGGCCGCGCGCGACGCGGGCGCCGATGTGAACCGGGTCGGCATCGTGAGCGCCGATCCGCGCCGGCTCCGCGATGTGGTCGAAGGCCAGCTGGTGCGCTCGGAGGTCGTGGTGATCGCGGGTGCGGTCGGCGGCTGGGCCTCGGATCAGGTACGCGAGGCCCTCGACGGGCTCGGCGAGCTGGAGGTCGACCGGGTGGCGATGCACCCGGGCTCGGTGCAGGGTTTCGGACGGCTCGGGCGCGACGAGGTGCCCACCTTCCTGTTGCCCGCGAATCCGGTGAGCGCGCTGGTGGTGTTCGAGGTGATGGTCCGTCCGCTGATCCGGATCGCGCTCGGCCGTCGTCAGCCGATGCGGCGGATCGTGAGCGCGCGCACCATCACTCCCATCACCTCGATGCCGGGCCGCAAGGGCTATCTGCGCGCGCAACTGCTGCGCGACGAGGCAACCGGTGACTATCTGGTGCAGCCGCTCGGCAACAGCAACGCGGGCTCCTCGCACCTGCTGGCGACCCTCGCCGAGGCCAACAGCCTGATCGTGGTGGAACCCGACGACACCGATTTCCGTACCGGTGACGAAGTGCAGGTCGCGTTCTTGGCGCAGCGCGGCTGACCAGTGGACTCCATGAACGTATTCCGGGCCGGACAGCATCCCGGCTGGCCCGCCCGGCTCGGTCCGGTGATGGTGGCAGGCGGCAGGGTGACGCTGCGGCCGGTGCGCTTTCGCGATGCCGCCGCGTGGAGCCGGATCCGGCTGCGCGACCGTGACCACCTGGAGCGCTGGGAGCCGACCGGGCGCGGCAGCTGGGAGGCGCGCAATCACGCGTCCAACTGGCCGTCGCTGTGGACGAGTTTGAAGGCCGAGGCCCGGCGCGGGGCGATGATCCCGCTGGTCATCGAGGTCGACGGGCAGTTCAGCGGTCAGCTGACCATCGGCAATATCGTGCGCGGGGCGCTGCGGTCGGGCTGGATCGGGTACTGGGTGGCCAAGGATCTCGGCGGCCAGGGTGTGGCGACGGCCGCGCTCGCGCTCGGGCTCGACCACTGCTTCGGGCCGGTCGGTCTGCATCGCGTCGAGGCGACCGTGCGACCGGAAAACCATGCCAGCCAGGCGGTTCTGCGCAATGTCGGTTTCCGGGAAGAGGGCCTGCTGCGCCGCTACCTCGATGTCGACGGTGCGTGGCGCGATCATCTTCTGGTCGGGCTGACCGTCGAAGAGGTTATGGGCACTGTGGTGGATCGCCTGGTCAGGGAGGGTCGGGCGGCGCTGCCGTGAAATTTCTGTTACTCATGTGGCAGGTGTGCACGGCGCGCCTGCCACACGGGCGCGTCTGCCCGAATTAACCTACGGACGTCAGTGGTGCGTCCACAGATGGACAACACGTAGGTGGGGACGGGAGGTGATGACCGCGATGCCGAATTCGATCCTGTGGATCGGACTGGTTGTGCTGTGGGTCTTCGTCCTGTTCCCGATCCTGGCGGACCGGCATCCCCGGATCCGCCGCACCACCGATGCCGCGCTCGCCACACGCGTGCTGCACCGTGGCGGGGCCGAACGACGGATCCGCATCGGCGCGGCAGGCGGTCACGAGAGTGACCCCGATTATCGACCCCGTGTGCTGCGTAAGCGCTCCCACCGAACTGATTCGGAGGATCGGATGACGACCGAAGAGCCCGTCACCGAAGACGACGACGAAAAACTGACCCCCGCAGCCGAACTCGAGGCAGCGGTTGCCGAGGTGGCCACCGACGATATCGGCGAGGCCACCGCGACAGCCGATCTCGACGGCGACGAGACGGCAGACGTTGCGGCGCAACCGCTCTCGGCGGAAGCCGTCGAGGAACCACCCGTCGCCGCGCGCATCCCACCCGCGCCGCCTGCCCGGCTGGACGACCTCGTGGCCGAGGACGACGCCGAATTCGACGATGACGACGACTTCACCCCGTCGCGCCGTGGTCGCGGTGGCTACGACCCCGAGGCCGATGCCATCGCCCGCGCCGCCCGCTACAGCTTCCGTCAGCGCGCGGTCATGGGTCTGGTCATCGGCCTGATCCTGTTCGCCGCGTTCGGGCTGCTGCTCAACTCGATGTTCTGGTGGGCGTTCGGGCTGTCGGCTGCCGTACTCACGGGCTACCTCGCGTACCTGCGCAAGCAGGTCCACGTGGAGGAGGAGATCCGCCGCAGGCGCGCTGCCCGCCTGGTCCGTGGCAAGCGCCACGAGGCCGCTGAAGTCACCCCGGAGGCGGCCACCACCCGTCGCACGATGGACCGTGACACCGCACGCGCCCTGCGCCGCCGCTCCACCCTGCTCGACACCGACGACGAGGATCCGAGGTTCGAGTTCCTCGAGATCTTCGATCCGGCCACCTCTCGCGCGCTCCGCAACCGGGTCGAAGACCTCGGTCAAGCCGTCGGCGAGTAGCTGGTAGTAACCACGCAAAACAGCAGGTCAGAGTGCCGATTCGGTATCGGGGCGCAACCCCTGATACAGTGTCACAGCGCGGTTCACCAGAGCCGTACGGGGCTATAGCGCAGTTGGTAGCGCGTCTCGTTCGCATCGAGAAGGTCAGGGGTTCGATTCCCCTTAGCTCCACAGTATGCGCAGTCAGGCTGGGTTTCCGAGATAGAATTCGGACCCGGCCTGACTTGTTTTCCTAGGCGACTCACAACTAATTCGTCTGGTGGCTTGGTCGGGTGCCCGCTTCGTCGGGTCGACAGGCGGCCAGACCTCGCGGGATTCATGTTGTTCGGCACCACATCGGCAATGCGAACCAGATGTCCAGGCGTCTTGATCGCCGCAGACTTGACTGTCTGCCTGAGATCACCTGAAGCATCGAACTGGATAAGACCCATCAAATCGACAGTCCCACATAGCTAACGGGCCCAGACATAGCGGGCTGGCTTGTCCACCCAGGATGTAGCGGCAGCGAGACTCGCCGTACTCTGTTGCGGGAGGGCGCTGACGGGGGATGTCGGTCACACGTACCAATGTGGCGCCTATCGCGTCAGAGTTCGGGAGGGTATCGGCGTTGCAACCAGGCAGCTTCATCATGCAACGCGGCAGATGGGACATTGGTCGCGTTGGCGTGGTCCAGGGGAGCCGAGTTCGTATCGAGTACTTCGAGTCTGTTGCCGAACCGGTCGTCGAAGCCGTCGATGCTCTTGTGCAGGATTGTCAGCCCGTCACGCTTCCCGTGGGAGCGCGGGTGTTCTGGTGCGACCCCGACACTGGTGACTGGACCGCGGGGAGAGTCACTGCCCGACAGAGTGACTCGTATTTCGTCCGGTTCCCGAACTGCAGCGATGACCGGCGAGTGAGTGGCTCCGATCTCAGGGTCCGTTGGAACCGCCCCGTTCGAGATCCGCTGCATGTGCTGACGGCCGGTGGTAGCGAGCCCTGGTTCTTTCGGCAGGCTCGTTTACCGATGTTGAACGCGCTAGTCCGCCAGCGTGCGGCGTGTGCGAACGTTCCCGCATTCTTGTCCTCGGCGGTCGAATTGTTTCCTCACCAGGTCGAGGCCAGTCTCACGATCCTGTGCGACCCAGTTCAGCGGTACCTGCTGGCCGATGAGGTCGGACTGGGAAAGACGATCGAGGCGGGGTTCGTCATCCGTCAGACCCTCATCGACAACCCCTTGGCCAAGATCACGATCTTGACGCCGGATGTGCTGCGCAGGCAGTGGATTCGCGAGTTGACGGGCAAATTCTTCACCGACGATTTCCCGCGGGCTGGAATCAAAGTCCTCGCCCACGAGAGACCCGCCGGCTGGGTCAAACATTTGAATAGCGATCTACTCGTTGTGGACGAAGCACATGCGCTGGTCCGAGGGGGTGATCCGAACTTGTCGCCGTACCGCGAGTTGGTGCCGTTGGCCCACACCGCAGCGCGACTTCTGCTCCTCTCCGCCACTCCCATCACATCGAACCTGCTCACGCATCTCGGCTTGCTGCATCTTCTGGACCCCGATGTCTACCGCTGGGAGAACAGAGCGGCGTTCGAGACGCGCTATGCCCTACGTGCCGAGCTCGCAGATGTCGCCTACGCGATCGATGCTGACTGGCCACCGTTGCTCCCGATGAACATCGACCGCGTACGGGCGGTCCTGCCCGAGGACAAGCGGGTCGAGGAGTTGGGCACTGCGGTGCTCGCTCTGCTGACTCCGGACGGCGACCTTGCCGATGTCGCCGACGAGGACGAACTGAGGGTGCGTGTCGGCGAGTTGCGAGGACACATCAGCGAGACTTACCGGCTGCACCGGCGGACGATTCGCCACCGGCGATCTCGAGTTCTGGCAGACCGGGCCGACTCCGACTTTGTACCGTATGAGGTGCGAGGGCGGGAACTCCCAGGGCGTTTGAAGCTGGAGTCCGCTGCCGACGAGGGTCTCCAGGGGCTCGTTGAAGAATGGCGGACCGGCACCCGCGGCGCCCTGCTGGATATGGGCGTCGACGACAAGAATTCCGGCTACGCCCAGGTTTACGGCATCCTCGTGTCGTATACAGGCATTAGCGGTCGCGACCTGCTCGAGATCCTGCGATTGCGTGTCGAGCATGTTGAACCGTCGGTCGATCTGGACCCGGTGGATCGCGGACTCGTGACCTTTCCCCCGATCCTGGCCCACGAACCCGATATTCTGCGGGCGGTCGAGAAGGCTGTGTCCGAGAGCGGCACAGTCACCTTCGAGCCTGTGACCAAGGCCCTGCTGCCGGTGCTGAAACGGCACCCCAAGACGATCGTGTTCTGTGGTGGTGGTGCCCTCGCCGATGACCTGGCCGCCTACCTGCGGGCACGGTTTCCGAAAGCCCCGCTGTTCCGGCACACGAGATCCATGAGTGCGGAGGACGCGGAAGAGTCTGTTGCCGGCTGGCGGGATGCGGTGAGTGGCTTGCTGGTGTGCGACGACTCCGGTGAAGACGGCCTGAACCTCCAGGTCGCGGATGCGGCGATCCACTTGAGGCTGCCGTGGTCACCCAACCGGCTCGAACAACGACTCGGCCGGGTTGACAGGTTCGTGGAGAGGGGCAGGAATACGCCACAGGGTCCTGCCGCGCACTACATCGTGCTGCCTTCGGAGGGGGAGTTGCCATCGACTGCCTCGTGGCTGGATCTGCTGTGCAACGGCTACCGAATCTTCGACGCTTCGGTGTCGACGCTTCAGGATGCGATCTCTCACGGGCTGGTCTCCGTGTGGAGCCGAGCCCTTGAGGTCGGGACGGACGGGCTGGTGGATTGCTCCGAAGAAGTGGAGAAGGCGTTGCGGAAAGCTGCGATCGAAATTGACAAAATGGACATGCTGGAGTCGATCCACCACGCCGCCACCTATGCCGATGACGTGGCAGATGCCATGAGCACGTTGGAAACCGATTGGAAAAGGATCCGGGACGCGGTTCTGGGCTATACGTCGGACAGGAACGGCGGTATCAACATTCGGAGGCTGGAACAATCAGTCGATGGTCGGCGTGTGGAGATCTTCGACGTCGCTGGATCAAAGCCCAGAGTCGACCCGAGCATCCTGCGTGTCGCCCGATCTCGCTTCGGTGAGGACTCGGGCAAAGGCGTGTTCAACAGGTCTGTCGCCGCGCAGCCTCCTGGCAGGCGGATCTTCCGCATCGGCAACCCGGTCGTCGACCTCCTCGCACATGTCATAGACAGCGACGACCGAGGGCAAGCAACCTGCGTGGCTCGTATCGACCCCCGGTATCAGGAGGAGGAACCGGAAGTCTATTTCGGGTTCGACTTCTTGGTCGAGGCCGACCTGCGGGTCGCGCTCGCAGGAGTGCCCAATGCGCCCGGCGCGGTTCTTGCGCTGCGGCGGCGCGCTGATCGGTTGTTCGCCCCCTTCACGATGCGTGTGTGGATCGAGGTCGATGAGAAATGCGCCGTGGCAGGCTCTGAGGCCACGCGGTGGCTCGAACGCCCTCTCGACCATCGGCGTGATCACAACATCGCCGGACCGAAACTCGATGAGCTGATCGGTCGGCTCGGCGGGTGGGCAGGCTTTCGTAAGGCTGGTGATGAGGCGGAGCATTTGGCACGTGCTCACCTGACCGAGACCGCGAAGCTCACTGAACGGTCCACGGCGGCATTGGGACGAGCAACGGCTGGTTTGAGGGTGATGCAGGCGCAGGTCAAGGCGCGAGCCGCGGCGGGGCGACTCGTCAACGATGAGGAATCGATGGTCCTGGACAGCGCCATGACGTCGGCTCTCATGGACGGGATTCGCAGCCCTAGCGCACGCGTGGTCGCGGCCATGTGCGTTGTCCGGACAGGGATCCCGAGGCAGACCCGTTGAGTTCTGATTCGTGGACGGGTGCACAGCAGTTATTCAGCCAATGGCCCACCGTCCCGTCTTCCGACAACGCGACTGGGCTTCAGCGCCGGCTGACGGACGCCGTTCGCGGGTTGGGTACCCACCGCGCTTCCAAGGTTGACGTTGCCGTGCTCGCCAGACAGGTGCTACTGGATGCTGCGGCCCGAGGTAACAACGCAGGATTGGTCATCCCCCTCGATCCGGCGCTCCCCGACCTTTCTGAGTGGTCGAACGTCGAATGCACAGCGGTTGAGAGTTCGGGCGGTTTGCGCGTCTGGGCCCTCCCATGGACTCCAGAGACTGCAAGATCGTCTCTGGCGTCGTCGGCGGCTGCAGAAGACCTGGTGAACGTACACCTCGGTAGCGAGGCTCATCAACGCTTCACTCCGGTGGCAATGCCGGCTGACCCGTTCATGACCAGTGCCTTCGGTCATCGAAGTTACAAGTCGGTTGGACAGCGGCAACTGGCTCGTACGGTGGCGCTGGCTGAGGCGGGCACCACATTGGTACTCAGCCTGCCTACCGGCCAGGGTAAGACCGCCGTCGCGTTGGCTGCGGGGCTGGTTTCTCCTGAACAGTCGGGGTTGACCGTCGTTGTCGTCCCGACCGTGGTGCTCGCGCTGGACATGGAGCGGCGGACCCGAGAGGTGATGCGGCATCACGACATCGGTGCGCCGCACGATCGTTTCGCTTATCTCGGCGGGCTTGGTGACGACGACAAGCGACGGATTCGGGATGCGATCAAGTCCGGTCGGCAGCGCATCTTGTTCACGTCACCGGAGGCCTTGGTCACTGGTCTCGCGCAGGCGTTGGGGGAGGCCGCAGCCGCTGGACACTTCCGCTACTTCGTGATCGACGAGGCCCACCTGGTGGAGCAGTGGGGTATTCGGTTCCGCCAGTCGTTCCAGACGATGGCCAGGCATCGTGATCAGTGGGTTGCCGCGGCCCCGGAGGGCAGAGCACCGGTGACGGTCGCGATGAGCGCCACCTTCACACATGATCAGATCTGCAGTCTGACGTTCATGTTCGGTGATCCTGCGCGCACTCGAGTTGTCTCGGCGGCACAGTTGCGGCACGAGCCGAGCTTCTACGTCACACACCATACGACCGAGGAGGACCGCGTTTCCGCGGTTCTAAGTGCCGTTCACCTTCTGCCCAAACCGATGGTGCTGTACGTGACCACTCGCAGCGAGGCGCGGTGGTGGCGGGATCGATTGCACGAGGCAGGTCTGCACCGAGTCACGACAGTTACCGGCGAGTCCAACGATGTGGAGCGGCAGGACGCGATGACAGGATGGAGCGGTCGGAATTCGACGGGAGAGGTCTCGACCGTCTATGACGTTGTGGTCGGTACTTCGGCGTTCGGTCTGGGGGTCGATGTGGGCGATGTTCGGACGATCGTGCACGCCTGTGTGCCGGAATCTCTGGATCGCTTCTATCAGGAAGTGGGGCGTGGCGGGCGCGATGGCTGCCCGTCCCTGTCGGTCTTGATGAGCACCGACAACGATTTCGAGGTCGCGGCGAGCCTGGCGGACGAGCGGCTCATCAGTGCCGCTTTGGCTTTCGAGCGATGGCGGGTGATGTTCGTCAAGGCGGAACGATTGCAAACGCAGGTCTACCGTGTCGACCTCGACCGCTACCGACCGGATCTATCGAAAACCTCGATATCGAACCGCGGCTGGAACCTGCACATCCTCGGTCTCATGCACCGTGCCCGACTGATCGAGTTGTCGTTGTCGGTTCCTCCTGAAGCCGGAGCCGATGTCTGGGACGACGAACTCGGAACACCCGGGCAGCCCGCGGATCGGTTCGTTCAAATCACCCTGCTCGACAGCGCCGCCAACCGCGAGGAGGAGTTCTCGGCGCGGATCAGGCACGTTCGCGGGGATATCAAGCGCAGTCGGCGTCGAGCCGTCGACGGCATCAGGGACATGCTGAGCGGACAACAGTGCATGGGAGAGGTCCTCGCGGACTACTACAGTAGCGATGACATCGCGGTCGGGGTGACCTGCCGCGGATGTCCCCGATGTCGGCAGGTGGAAAAACCTGCGGGAGAAGCCTTCTATCGGCTCGCCGCCGCGCCCGCACCGTTTCTTCCGGCTCCGATCCGAGTCGACTACGATCCGCTCATCCGTTTCCGGGGGCCGGCGAATTGTCTGAGCATCACATGGGACGGCGATGCGGAGTTTCAGCGATCTGTGCCCAGGCTCCTCACCGCACTGGTGCGCAGAGGACTACCTGTCGTCGGCGGGCCCGGTGCGACCGCAGAGTTGATGGCAACCCTGCAACGGGATGCGGGCCAGGTGCCGGTGATCCACGACCAGGACGACGATCTGCTGAGGGCGTATGCGGGGCCGATGCTGTGGGTCGGCGTGCCCGATACCCGTTATCTGTCAACAGATCTGGTGGGAAGGATCCGTTCCAGGGACGTCGTGTACGTCCTGCATCCGGCCACTACCGCGCACCCGGAGAAGGTGTCGGAGCCGTTTGCCACTATTCATCGACCGACCGTGTCGGTGCGGACAGCGATGGAGTTTCTCTGATGGCCTTCTTGAACGTCGACCGGGCGTTGCCCCCGCAGTTGTGGGCGCTGGTCCGGCTCTTGAGCGCACGACAGCCCTTGACCGATAGCCAGGCCAGGGCATTGATGAGCCCCGACTCGTTGAATGCCGGGATGAAGTCCGAGCCACCGTTCCAGCCCACCGTGCGCACGTTGCTCGAACTGGAGTTGGTTGTGCAGGACGAGAGCGGCAAATTGTCGCTGTGCCATGCGATGCCCACTCTGGCGGACTTTCAGCAGCGCCTGCGTGAGGCCCTGTTTGCTCCGGCACGCAACACCAAGTTGGAGTCCGACCCCATCACCGGCAACCGGGACATGACCATCGTCCTGTGCTACTTCCTGAACTTCGACCCGCTCGACCCTCCGATCACCCGGGCGCAGGTCGACGAACAGAGCGCGGATCGCTTCTCGGTGGAAGCCAAGAACCCGACACCGAGTAACGTCCGGTGGCCGCGATTCGGCCACTGGGCACCGATGCTGGGCCTTGCTGCGGCACCACTGATTCCGGCCTCGGCCTCCGACTCGGGCGCGCTCACCCCGGACTGCACGACGGCGGTCCGTCAAGTGCTAGCTGTTGCCCATGCGGCAGGAAGAACGGTTCCTGCGGTGGAGTTGGTGCGGACAATCAGGCAAGCCATTCCCGTGTTGCCAGGTGGCGCCTACTCGACTCGCTTGGGGATTCCGGATCCGGGGGAGCAGGTTGTCGACCCTGCCCTGTCGTTCGCTCTTCTTCGCGGTTGCTACGAGGGCTGGTTGCGGTTCGAGCGATTCGCAGACAGCGCGAGTACGGTGACCGTCGCCGACCGGGATGACCCGAACCGCCGGGTGTCCGACATCCTGGTCTCGGAGGGGATCAATGGCTGAGCAATTCACTCTGCACACCTGCTGGCACGCAGACGAGGCAGCTCACGCAATCAATACCGAGGCAGTGAGCCCCTCGCGCGCCATATTCCTGGCCACGCACGCTCCCTTGAGGCTGCGGCGCAGCCAGTTGACCGGGGGAACCCGCGAGGACGCGAAAAACCTGGTGCGTGCAAAGGGTGTCGTCGATGAAAAGGCGGTTCTGTCGGACTTCTTGACACGACAATCCGATACCGGTGCTCTGCTGATGCCCGTCGTCGGCGGATCAGGAACCGGTAAATCCCATCTCATCCGGTGGGTTCGCGAGCAACTCGAGGACACACGCGACCGCAAGGTCATCTATCTGGAGAAGGGAAGGACCAGTCTCAAAGCTGTGATCGCCGAACTCCTCGCCGACCTCGAGTCCGACAAAGCGGCCGAACTCCGCCGCGCGATCGACCAACTTTCGTCTAGCGTCGAGCCCGATGCGCTGGCTCGGCGCCTGATCAACAGCATCGAAGAAGAACTCTCAGCCACCACCCAGGACGGCATCTCCGGGCCGACCCGAGTCCTGCGTGGCCCTCGTGGAGTGGCTGTCCTGCTGCAGGACCCCCATGTTCGCTCCTACATGCTGGAGCCGACACGGTTCATCCCTCAACTGGCTCATCAACTCCTGCATGACCGCCGAGATGGCGAGCAGCAGCGCCCTGAACGGTTTACCCGCGAAGATTTGCCGCTCGAGTTCGCCGAGATCAAGCAGGTCGCGGGTATGACCGCCAGTGTGTTGAACATGCTCAGCACCACCCCGGTGATGAAGGATGCCGCCGTCGAATTGTTGAACCAGTGTCTGGAAGACGCGGTCAAGCGGGCCTTCAATATGGGGGCGGGCAGCCTGGTGTCGGCTATGGAGGAGGTGCGCAAGGAGTACTCCCGTCAGGGCCGCGAAATCATCGTCCTGGTAGAGGACTTCGCGCTTATTCAGGGCATGCAACGCGAACTGTTGGACGCCATGATCGAACCCGCACGGCGAGACGGTGTCGACGTGCTGGCGCGTATCCGAACTCTACTCGCGGTGACAACGGGCTATTTCCAGTCGCTGCCTGAGACGGTGCTGACCCGTCTGCACGCGACTGTGGGGTATGTCTACGATCTGGACGCGCCGTTCGACGCCGCCGGTCAAGGCGAGGACTACATGGCGTCCTTTGTTGCGCGCTACCTCAACGCCGCACGTCTCGGAGCCGACGTGCTCGACACGGTGTCGCAGGCTGCGAAGGTTCCCAATCACTGTAAGTCGTGCCCCTTCCGGGTTGAATGCCACGCCACGTTCGGCGTCTCCGACGAGGGTTATGGTCTGTACCCTTTCAATCGCTCCGCACTGACCAGAGCCGTGCACTCCACCGCTCCGGCGGAGGCGCCCTACCAGTTCGTGCCCCGAGCGGTCCTGGGGTCGGTAGTCCACAAAGTCCTTGTCGAGGACGCCAAACCCATCAGTGACAGCGTCTTTCCCCACCAAGGCTTCCGCGATAGGTTTCGCAGGGCCAAAATCGACGTTCCACTCGGCAGTGCCCTGCTCGACACGGTGGAATCCACCTACCCGACCGAAGTCGACCGGTACAGCACCTTCTTGGAATTCTGGGGCGATGCCCAGTCGCCGTTCGAAGGCGAGACGGCAGTACGGCTCGCCTTCGGGTTGGCGGCGCCGCAGACATCGCCTACCCCTCAACCGCGGACCCCGGACAAGCCGAAATCCTCGACCGAGCGCGCTAAGGTTTTCCACACAGGCCACCCCCCGCTGTCTGCAGCCCTTCGAAATTCGCTCCAGGAGATCGAAGAATGGGCGACGGAGGGGAAAGCGATGCCCAACATCGCACGCGATCTGAGGGCAATCGCCGCCGATGTCGTCGTCCAGCGGTACACCTGGGCTGACCCGTTGATGAACAGCAGGACGAAGGAAGCCCTCAAGTCTGCATGGAGTAGTACCTCCGCGGTGCACATCCGGGGGGCCCGGGGTGGGCTGAAGATCGACCCCGAGTCGGCGCCGATTCAGTTCGCGAAGAGCGGGCGCAACGCGCAGTTCTTCCAGTCGGTACTGCTGTTGAAGGAAGGTCACCCGCCCACCTCGATGGAGGCCGTCTACCAACTGGCAGAGTTGGCTGAGTCGAAGGCAGCCGACCTCACGACAGCCATCCGCGCGAAGCACGAGATCGCCGATTCCGATCTTGTACTGGGCCTGCGGGCATCATTGATCGGCGCCGCTCTGGCCGGCCATGCGCGACCCGGCATGCCAGAGGCAGAGATGGTCGACATGGTCCTGCACGACGGCGAAGGGTGGACCCGTGAGGACTCCGCGATCCGTGTGCCTCGGTGGAACTCGACACTGGCAGACCACCTGAGCAGACGGCAAGAGCTTGTGATGCAGATCCGAAATGCTGTCGGTATCTCGCAGGGTGACCGCGGCAAGGTCCGCATGATCGATGCCGCGCATCTGCTTCCCCTGCTGAACGAAGCGGCTCGGGAATGGACATGGCAGGTCGGAGACCGTTCGGTGCCGGCCTGGGTCTCGCCTGCGGCCAAAGGCTTCCTGTTGCTGCCTCGCCTTGTCGAGGACCAGGTGGAGGCACTGCGCGATTTGCTGGCGGCGTTGCGACGCAGAGTCGCCCGAGGGACGCTGACCAAGGTCGTCGTACCCGCCGTTTTCGACGCCATGGACGATGCCAGGCAACACGGGTTACCTCTGAGTTCTGTTCAGAGCGAGAGAGTGACGACCCTCGGAGCTGCTGTCGAAGACACGGATTGGCACGCGATTACTGAGCTTGAGGATGACCTCGCTCGACTTGCGGGCGCAACGGGCCAGGACCAGGACATGATGACGAGAGCAAAACTGATCGTCGCGGTCCGAGGACGGGGTGTGGCACTGCCCGCTATTCGTGACTTCCTGGAAGCGAGTGACGCTTGGCTGGACGAAGTGCTTGAGTCAGCCAAGAACCGTAGTGGTGGGCACGAGACCGAAACTTCGGACAATCTCCGTTCCATCGTCCGTGAATGGGCCGACATAGTGCGAAGCGAGGAGCCAACCGATGAGTGAGGCAACAGTCTTCGGGAAGGTCGAGCACTTGCGGAGCGAAATCCGCCGCCTCGCGACGGCAGAGCAGGGTCTCGACGAGGCGCGCCGGATCGGCAAGAAGGTTGCCAAGCTGAAAGCCTCGCTGGGGGACTTGCACACCAAGGTCGAACTTGCTCGCAAGGTGAACGAGACCATCGGGTCGATGAGAGTGGATCTCTCTGCGGCAGATGAGGGATATCAGGACTTTGCAGACACCATTCAGACAGTGACCAACCCTGGTGATGCCGTCTTCGAACGGGCCTACCGACGCATCACCGCGGTGTGCAAGCGAGTAGGCGAGGAGACTCACTCAGCCTGGTCCACCTGGGCCTCGGCCCGCATCTCCGAGTTGCCACTCACACGGATCCCAATGCTGCCCCAAGCAGACCAGGCCGGCGCGCGTAGGAAGCACAACGAATTGGAGCGGTGGTCTCGAACCAAGGAATTGTCCAAAGCCGATATCAGTCTGTTCACCACCTCGATCAACGGGTTGGCGGACATGCTTGCCGAGGTCGCCGATGTGTCGGCTGAGGTGGCCGACCTGGTGGACAGGCTATCGAATGATCGGCCGCCGACGTTGGCGCAGATCACCGACGACGAGATTGCCTTGTTGCGTTCGCTGCACCTCGATGACCAGATCACGCTGAAGAGGACCAGCAAGTGAGTGAGATGAAGCCAAGGTTCGTAAACGACCTGCTATCTGCACTCGAAGATCGCGAACTTCCCCTCTTGTCCTGGGGAGTGACAACTGGGGTGCTGTCCTGGGACGAGGTCACCGAGACAATCGAACACTCACTCGCCGAACACAGAGACGCACCCCGCGAGGCGACCATCGACGCTGTGGTCGACTACTTGGTCAGCAAGGCTTTGTTGGTGCCCGTGCCGAGCATCGCGCCCCGTTACGATTCCACCGAAACGCCTGTGTACCGAACACGCATGGCGGAGGCGCTACGGCTGACCGTGAACCTGAGGCAGCTCTTTGCACCGCGGTGGGGTGTTATACCGCAGACGGGCTGGTGGCTGAGCGGTCCGCAGCTCGTGGCCGACTACCGACTGCATGTCCGACCGCGCCGATATCCGAAGCGTGACATTACCGTCGACCAGGCGTGCACGCAGCTGGCTACGCTGGCGGGGTGGGGCGCTTGCCAGGAACGGGTCACCAGAGCCCTCGTGGAAGAGAATCTCCTCGCTGCTTTCCAGGTTGATGCGGCGCAACGCATCTTCTCCGCCATCGGCGCACACCGCAGCCGAGGGATCATCGTCGGTGCCGGGACCGGCAGCGGAAAGACGATGGCCTTCTACCTACCAGCATTTGCTTCGATAGCCGACACCGCACGCAAGGGAATCCACACCTTAGCCATCTATCCGCGTGTGGAATTGCTGCGCGATCAGTTGGTGGAGACGATCCGTCTCGCGAAACGACTCCACGAAATGGGGGCTACTTCCCAGAGTATCCGGATCGGAGTCCTCTATGGCGATACGCCGAAGGACACCAAGGATTCTTGGCAGTTCGAAAACAAGCGCTCCGCCTGGAAGCGGCGCAAGAACGGATTCGTGTGCCCGTACTTCGGTTGTCCAGCATGCGAGAGCGGTGAGTTGATCTGGTTGGAATCCGACCGGACTGCCGACGTCGAGCGGTTGAAATGCGGAAAGTGCTCGCACACGATCGAGTCCTCAAGTTTGGCACTAACTCGGAAGAGCATCGGGGACAAACCGCCGGAAATCCTGTTCAGCACCACCGAGATGTTGAACAGGAGTGCGACCGGACACCTCGCGGCTCTGCTGGGCTGGCGGGGGGGAGTGCCACCCGCTGTTGTTCTGTTGGACGAGGTGCACACCTACGTCGGGATGCATGGTGCGCAAGTCGCTCTTCTGCTGCGACGTTGGCGCAACGCAGCGAAGAAACCCATCACCTTCGTCGGCCTGTCAGCGACACTACGTGACAGCGAGCGGTTTCTCGCTGCGCTGACCGGTCTGCCCCCGAGCGCGGTCGATCGCGTCGAGCCCAGGGAAGCCGACATGGTCGACGAGGGTCGGGAGTACTGCATCGCGCTGCGCGGCGACCCGATCTCCCAAGCAAGCCTGCTGTCGACCTCCGTGCAGACGGCGATGCTGTTCGGCAGGATCCTCGACAAGAAACAGCAACTGTTCGGCACGATCGGTTTCGCGTTCACCGACGACTTGGACGTGACCAACCGCTTCTATGACGCCCTGCGCGACGCCGAAGGCGGACAAAACCGAGCGATGCGCAGTAACGGTCAGCCGATCCTGGCTGCGCTGCGGTCTTCGACGGGAAACTTCGAGACAGATCGCGAACGCGACGGCCAAGTGTGGCGCGTGACAGAGAAGATCGGGCGCACCCTGTCTTCGGACCTGCGACAGGAGCACCTGCGGATCGGCCGGACCTCCTCCCAGGATGCAGGGATGGACCGAGACGCCGACCTTACAGTTGCCTCACCGTCACTAGAAGTCGGAGTCAACGACTCCAGGGTGGGATTGGTACTGCAGCACAAGGCGCCACGCAACCCGGCAGCGTTCATCCAACGGCGAGGGCGCGCCGGCCGCCTTCGAGTCACCCGGCCGATCACAGTTGTCACGCTCTCGGAGTTCGGGCGTGACCGTTTGGCCTATCAGGCCTACGAATCGCTGTTCACGCCTGTCTTGACGGCCCCGACCCTGCCTGTGGGCAACAGGTTCATTCAGAAGATCCAGGCGACTCAGGCCATGCTCGACTGGCTGGGTGGTCGAATGCGAGTGCAGCGATGCTTTCTCGATCCGCGCAAGGTACTCGAACGCCCGCGGGCGGGCTACCAGGTTGACGACTCCGCGTATGAGACCGTCGCTGACACCTTGCGGGCGGTCTTGGAGAACCGCGGAGGCGCTCAGGACCATCTGGCCAAACACATTCAGAGTGCGTTGCAGATCGGTTCCGATGATGTCCAAGCGATCTTGTGGGATCCACCGCGGTCACTATTGTTGGCCGTCGTTCCGACAGCATTGAGGAGGATCAGTACACGGTGGGAGTCGGCTCGTGAGGATCCTGGTGCAAGACCAGGCGACCTGCTTCCGGAATTTCTGACGACCTCGCTGTTCGCACCGCTGAATGTCCCCGAAGTCCGGTTGGAGTTGCCGTTCGGCGATCAGGACGACTTCGAGTCGCTCGGTATCGCGCAGGCTTTGAGGGAGACCGTGCCGGGAAGAGTCAGCAAACGGTACGCGTATCGACGCGACGACGATCGAACATGGATTGCGCCTCCGACCGGCTCCGATGAACTCGACCTGCGGACGATGGTTGGTCTCGGCGCAATCGTGGAGGGTGTGTGGGAAGGACCTGACGGCAAGAAATACCAGGTGGTCCGCCCAACCCGTATCCGCGTGACGGAGCCCGACCCCGAGATCAACACGAGGTCCCAGGGCATGGCGCGATGGGTCAGCCAGGTCGCGGTCAACGAAAGTGCACCTCCCCACGCTGCCCACGTCCCGGACCCATCACCGTGGAGCACGCGGTTGGTCGAGGTCGGGTTCTGCTCGCACCGGAGCGGAAACCCGGTCGAGGTTCGGCGAATGACTATCGGAGCGGACAGCGTGATCGCCCGTACCAACCAGCGTGTTGATGAGCGGCGGAAGATCGCGTACTCGCTCGACGGTCGACCGGCGGCACTGGGCTTCCATCTGGAGGTGGACGGAATCAAGTTCGTCCTCAAGCGACCCATTCTCGAAACCCCCGAGTTCAGGACATATCTCGGGTCGCCGCAATGGCGATCGTTGGCGTTCCTAGATGTAGTGCGCTCGGATCCGACCCTCGATGACGTGGCGAACAAATTTCAGCGCGAGTGGCTAGCCCAGATCTACCTCACTGCCTTTGCCCTCGCAGGGGCGGATGGGCGTCCGGGTTCGGAGGTTCACACAGAGCTTGCCGGTGGGGCATGGCGTGATCAACTTCAAGAAATCCTCACCGTCATGTATCGAAGCACCGATACACCGGGTTCGGGCGCGCCGGCGACAGAACGGCTCGTCCAGGGTCTCTCGGCACTGGCCACGCAGCCCGCGGTAATCGATTCGCTCAACCGCGCAGGCCGACTCTTGATCGATTCCGACATCGTGGACAGGACGGCGTCGCTGGCGACACGTGTCTATACGCACACGGTTGCCGCCGCAATCCTCGCGGCCTCAATCCGTGTCTGCCCACACGCGCAAGACAAGGACCTCACGGTCGATGTCTTCGAACGGGGGCAGGGAGACCACGACGTGGTGTGGCTGACCGAGACCTCGATCGGAGGTGTCGGAGTGGTCGAGTTCTTGGTCCAGAACTATGCGCAGGACCCCCGGGCATTCTGGACACTTGTCGACTCCATCCTGGCACCGGGAGAACAAGAGCACGTCGACGCGGCGTTGCTCGAACTGTTGAAAGAGGTGACAGCGAATCCTTCCGGTGCAGCAGCACGCGCAATTGCAGAGTTGCGACAGGCTCGCTCCACGCAGACCGCCGGAGCGGGCCTGGAGGACCTGCGCGAGGCGTGGACAGTGCTCAGCGGGCCACCTCGACACGCCGCATTCGCCGCGCTGTCGACCCGCCTACTGCGCCCAGGCTCGGACACTACCTCAGACCGCACGGCGTTGCGGCTGGTCGAGGACTGGGTCACGTTGGAGCAGCGACTCGGGGTGGAAGTCGATGCGCGCGTGATGGCCTTCGTGGCCAGTCGTGGATCCTTCGCCGAGGACGAGCGTGAACTGAGCGCCGACCAGGTATTCAGCATGTTGTGGCCCCGGGGCCACCAGGCTCGGAACCAGCACCTGCAGTACTACCAGGGATTCGGCGAAGAAACCGTCGTGGACCGGGCACTGATCGGCGCTTCCCACGCGGAGCAACTGGTCGAGATCGACCTCGATGAACCGGATTGGATTGTGCGATACCAGGCAGCACTCGCCAGACACGGACAACTCGACCTCGTCAGTCGCAGCCAGGGAAACCGGGCTGTGGCGGCCGCTTTGGTCCTGCTCCCAGTTCTGCCCACCGACCGGGACGCGCTTCGCGTGTACGGCCAGGTTCGAAACATCATCCGGCACTCCGATCGCACCACCGTCCGTGTGGAACTCCGGGAAGCGGTGCAATGACCACGACCGCACGCACGATTCGCATCAGCGAACAGACGCGTATCCGAGTTGCACCGGTTCTCCGAGCGGTGTTGCTGTCGGAGATGCTCGCTCCCAGCCCGCTGATCTGGCTGGTTTCGCCGTGGATCACCGATGTGGATGTCATCGACAATTCCGCAGGTGAGTTCGATGCCGTTTTCGGAGACGACTCGGTCACCGTGTGCCGGTTGTCCGACGCACTGGCCAGAATCACTGCAGCGGGAGCTCACGTTCATGTCGTGACCCGCCCTGACGACCACAACGAACCTTTCCTGCTTCGGCTCAAAGCCGGAGCCCCGCAGGGGCGATTGAAGATCATGCAGGCACCGGAAGTGCACGAGAAGACTCTATGTGGGCAGGAGTGGCTGCTCACCGGATCGATGAACTTCACCGTCCGCGGTATGACGGTGAACGATGAAGCGGTCACCTATAGCCAGGGCGGGCGTGAACCCGCCCAAGCACGAATCGACCTAGAGCGGCGTTGGGAAAATACACCGTGACCGAGACAGGGGTAGCACGGACTCCGGAAGCCACCCGACGGCTGTTGGAGGCGTTCTTCGCAGCGCCGGTCAACGATGCCTGGCCTGACATGGCCGAAGCCTACGAATGGGCAGATCGCACAAGGCCTTTCGTCGACAACGCCTTGAATCGGCCAGACGTCCCGCTGGTGTTGCCCGCACTCAAGAAGTCGATGGACCGATTCACCATCTACGTGGTGGTGGACAAGCGCGAGGATGTTGTTCTTACCTCGGAACTCATCAAGGCGTTCGCGGGGCCGAGCCACCTCGTTCAGGCCTCTATGGAGCGCCCCGCCCCGCTTGACCCAGCAGTAGAGGTCGAGCGGATCCTGCTCGAGGCCACGAGTGCTGCAGCCGTGTTCCGCCTCGGCGCGGGTCCTGTGTCGAAGCAGCGGGCGAGGCTGACCGACGCGCTGCGGCTGATGCAGGAAGTACTCGCGAGGCGGCCGGCGCGGTCGTGGCACGTTGCGAAACCCGCCGGTCGACTCTTGGCAGAATTCGACGCCGCACTGGCCGCCGGCGGCGAAGCGAGCTCGGCGGCAATCCTCGACCAACTGCGTGAGACCGGCGGCCTGGACGCCAGCAACCTGGCGTACCTGACGATCAAACGGCTCAACCGACTCGGCAAGGACGCCGAGATCCAGGCATATCCTCGGCTGTCCGACGTCATCCGGCAGGAGCCTCCCACGCCGGTACGCGAGGCTCTGCTGGAATCGTTGTACTTCAGCGCGATCGAGGAATACCTCGCCGCCGGCGACCTCGATAGTGCGATTGAGGTGTTGTCGGAGACGGGCACTCACGTGCAGGAGTTGTTGAATGGGCCGCTCAGGCTGCGTTCGACCAGCGCGTTGACCATCGCGGTGCTCGCGGGAATCATCGGCGATGATCACGATCTACTCGGACACACGAGGGACCAACTACACAGCCTGCAGCAACTCGAGGAACTGCCGGAGGCGGTACGTGCAGAACTGCTGAACCGGACCGCGGACAACTCCGATGGCGCGGTAATCGCGGCTGGAACACAACCCACGATCTCGTCATGGGCTGAGTTGGTGGCTGCGCTCTCCGATGACTCCCCGGCCGTGCGAAATGTGCTCCTGGAGTCTAGTTGGCAGGATTGGCCCTCGCCCGCTGAAGATGACGAAAAGATCGCCGGCCTGCTGGATGGCCTGAGGGATGACAGCGCTGAGCAGATATGGAGCGCTGTAGGTGCCTTCCTCGACGCCATCGGCTACGACGATCCGGCAGGCCACAGTGCCGAGGCATTCATCCTAAACGCCCTCACCTACAGCCGATTCCACCCTGGCGACCTGTTGGCGATTCAGGCGCTGCTCGGTGTCGCACTGCGTGGTGCACCGAGTGCCGACCGTTACAGCAGGCTGCTGCGGGAGATCGGTTCGGAGTCCGACCGCTGGGTTGCGCCGGAGCGGGCATCAACGGCGCTGGACATCGTCGATTCACTGGTGATGGCGGCGTGCGCGGACGAGGCCGCACGGCAACAACTAGGCTACCGACTCCTGACTCCGCTCTCGCGACATTCAGAACGTCTGGACACGGCCGACATTGCTTTCGCCCGTGTCCTCGACGATGAACTCAAGTTGGGATTGCCATGGCAGACCGACCAAAACGACGAGAAGACGGACTCGGAGACGTGGTTCGCCGCAGAGGTGAATGTCCTGCTCTACTCACTCGATGCGAAGGTCCTGGGAAGGGTGACCGAGCAACTGCGCTCCATCGCACCGAACGCCCGGGTCACGACTTCATCTGACCACGTCGGTAGCCCTCGGCTACGCCAGTGGGTCCAGCACGCCGATCTGGTCGTGTTGATCACTCGATGCGCAACACATGCCGCGACCGGCTTCATCTCCAACCACACCAGCAGAGAAAAGATCGCCTACGTGGACGGGAGTGGGTCTGCTTCATTGCTGCGCACCACGTTGACGGAACTCAAGAAGCGGTTCGGATAACTGGATTCGACACCTATCGGGCGCTCACCAGGAGCAACGCCAACCCCTGGTGAGCGCGGGGCCTGTCTCACGGTTGCTGCAGAACACCCGGGTGCCCTCGGGCTCACTGGTGCAAGCGGTGGGGCCCGTAGCCGTCTAGGCGATCAGTAGAGCGGCGTCGGCACCTGGTCGTCGACGACCTGTAGCAGGTAGTTCGTCAGCAGGCGAATATCACTCGGCGTGTTCTGCAGACCGTTCCATTTCCTCTCGCCGCTCTCGTTGAAGGCCCAGACACCCTTGGTCCACCGGGCAATACTTTCGATCCGTTTCATTGCAATGCCGACGACTTCTGAGTCGACTTCGTCGTACGCCAGATGCTCGGTGAGGTGATCCATTACGAAACCTATGGACTGGATGCCCACACCGTGCGTGAGCCGAGAGTGGCGGGGGTCGAGCTTCCAAGCCTCGGGGAAAGTGTCTCGGACCAAACCCCAGAAGGTGTTGAGGTGCGCGAGCATCTTGTCGATATCGCCGGTCCCGTCTGCAGGATTGCGGTACTGATAGAGAGCGCCGTCGTACAAGCTGTGCTCGATCATCTTCAGAACGCTGTTGTCCTTGATGTACCCGTCGGGAGCGGTCGGCGTAGCGATGATCCGATAGAACGGGCCCCGGATCGTGCCGTTGAGCCGGGTCATGATCTCAGCCGGGAGCTGCCGCCGAGCGTATACAGGGGGGAGATGCCCCGTGGTGTCCGGAAGCAACTCGTTGACCAAGCCTTTGGGCAGCGGCTTCGTGTTGTTCACGAGAATGAACTGCGAGCGTTGCTCTGCCTCGTTATCGGCAATGAATGCCACTGCGGCCACGGGAAACTCGCCGATATCGGCATCCCGGATCGCCGCACTGCGCTGCTGTCCGTCCACCAGCCACGCCGGCTTGTCCTGTTCAGCGAGCGTCTGGTCGATCGGGACCACCAACTCACCGGGTGTGGAGTAGTGGACAGCCTGCGACAAACCTGCTGAGGGCTCGAAACTGACTCGGTTGTCGAACGCGAGGACCACCGCGTTCGGAAGCATCGCTTCATCCGATTCGAGATAGCGCTTGATTGCTCGAATATGACTCGCAACCTCAGGACGCTGGTACCCGTGAAGGGCTTCCTCGGCGCCGCGGCGAATACGGGAAACTGCTGCGAATTCATGAAGCCGCTTGCCGTCCACTGCAAAGCAGTAAATGCGACGGTTCCCCTGCCGGACCTCCAGCGCGGGAAGGCGAAGCGTGTAGCGGTCGGCCATTATCTCTCCTTGATGGACGGTCGGACGGCGATATTGTGCATTCTCTCACTGAGCACCGACAGGTTGTGAAATCCTCGACTCTTGTTACGCTCGGTGCCGCGGAAAATGACAATCTCTATCCCGTGCTTCTGGCAGAGTTCGCATCTACAGGACTTCCACGGCTTCGCTTCGAGTGTTCGCCGATACCCCGGAATTCGTGACTTCTTTTTCGGGTCGACAAGCGGCTCGTAGTCGGCAAGTGCCGACAAAACTTGCTCCACCGATGTTGCGCCCTTATCGAATGCTCGCAATTGCTTGAGGCACTCACGCTCGGCGGCCTTCACCGTGTTCTGACAGACGGCGCCGGAGAGTATTCGGCGCTTGAGTGCAGGATTTCCGTCCGACTGCTGGACCCGAATAGCCGGGAAGGTCTCGTCCGCTGTATGGTAGTTGTCGCGGTCGTCCATGAATGCTTGTTTGAATGGTGACGTGCTATCGAAACTCGTCACACCCAGCCGGGCGAATTCTTCCATCGACGTCACCCGCGTGATTCCCAGCAGATGGAACTCGGTCCGCGGGTCACGAATTCCGTCGACCTCCTTTAGGCAAGCGAGGATCTCGGCGGTCTTCAAAGGCACCATGCCTCCCAGCGCAATCCTCTGGTAGCCCATCTCCTGAAGACGCTGCACACTGTCGGCGTAACTTGCTGGACTCCAGCCCTGCGCGGATCCTACCGGCTCGATCTTTCTGCCCCGCGACTCGACGCCTGCCAGGAATTTCTCGGCGTAACCGAGAGATATCTGTCGACGTTCCACCCACGCTGGGTTTACGTCGGCATCGGAAATATCAGGGTCGTAGCCGAAGATGATGTGATCGATGCTGATCCCGGCGTCGAATCCGCAGCCTTCGTAGAAGTCCAGGACCTCGTCTACGGTGTACGGGGGAAGTTCTTCGTTGATATAGTTGAAGGCTCCGCAGTCGCCGAGCGATTTAACATCATCGGGCAGGCGGAAATACTTCTTTATGCCAAGGCGGTACAAGCGTTCCCGTTGCGGCATCGAATATTTTCCGGCACCTTTGATCGAGCCATCCACGATGGCCTTGCTGACCAATATTCCATCGTAGGGCGCCGGGCTCAGCACCTCGTGGGCATATTTGTCGTCCCGCTGACGCACCCGGAAGGGAGAGTACTCATCGTTAATGAAGTCATAGGTTGGGCTGACCATGTCCTGACTGTCAGGAAAGAAGAACTTCACATGAGTTCCCTACGTGTCGAGTGATAGGTGCGAATTAGATAGTTGGAGAGTTCATGAACATGCTTCGGCACGTTCTCGATCTCATTCCAGCTGTGCCCGAGATCATTCCAGGTACCTGTGGTCCAGTGGCAATGAGGAACGACAAGAGCAAGATGCTGGCGTATCCGTTCGGGAGCATCCTCCCGCAATGGATCTACTGTTCCCAGGATTCGGTCCATGAGACGGCCCATCGAACGGATCCCGGCTCCATGCATGAGCCGACTTTTCTCCGGGGGCTTTCCCCAGGCTTCTGGAAAAATGTCGCGAACGGCTGACCAATAGATAATCAACGCTTTGATGATGCTGTCAAAGTCGGTTTCGCCTCGCCCGATATCCCTGTACGGGTACAAGCAACCCGAAGACGATGTAAGGCTCTCCTGAATCATTTCCACGATCCCGGTGTCGGTGACAACCGCGTGGGTCGGCCTGTTACCAGACATCGAGGCACGCTTGATCATGCCCAGGAAAGGCGAGGACTTGTCTGTGTTCAGGACATCGCAAAGCTTTGATGGTGCCTGACGGATTGCGAGACGGGCCGGGAGCGGGCTGTCCACCTCAGGCAGCAGTTCGGTGACCAGTCCTCGTGGAAGAGGCTTTGTATTGTTGATACGGACGAACTGGTCACGCTGGAGATTGACCGTGTCGGCAACAAACGCCGTGATGGGAACAGGAAAGTCCTTGCGCTGGGCATGAGAGAGCGCCAACGCTCGCTGCTGACCGTCGACGATCCAGGCTGGTTTTGTCTTGCCCGGCTCCGGCAACGGGATGGTAAGCCTGCCAGTATCGGAGATCCCGTCGTCAGGATGACGGTTGCCGCCTCGGGTGCTCCTGAACACAACCTCCGGGGACAACGCCATGATGATCGGGTTCGGGAAGATCGGGACGTCACTATCCAGGTACTCCACAATCTCCTGGATGTGCTTGCGGACCTGAGGTCGCTGATAGCCGATCAGCTTGCCGGCGTCATCACGACTGACACGGGATATGTCAGCGAAATCCAGGATCTCGTCCGCTCGCAGCATGAAAACATAGAGCGGATAGTCCTTGGCCTGAACGATCCGGAGCGCGCGGACCTCCCGCGTCGGGGTGGCTCTGGGTGACGCCATCAGAACAACACCCCCCTGGCTACTTCTTCAGTGAAGAGCGCCTTGAAACGAGCCTGCTCACACGACAGGCCCGAATTCCTCAGCAACCGCAGCAGTTTCGTCGCAGATGTCGGTCCGCCGGTGATGTGCGCTCGGATGAATGAGCGAACGTCCTCATCGACAAGTTTCACGCCGGCCGGTTTCCGGCCTGCATCCGCGGGCGCAGCTGCGGTGGCATCGGAGATCAGCTTGGTGAGCAGCGATCGGCGTAGCGACATGCCGGACTCACGTGCTGTGCGCAGAACGTGTTCAGCAGCACGTACATTCAGCGACTGCAGGCTACCGCCAACTGTTGGTCGCAGAGCCGCAGTTACGGGCACAATCAGGTCGGCGATCTCGAGGCAGTTCCCCGGCGGTCCGAACACCGCGATGTTCTCGGCGTCCGTCAACCGCGTCGCCGCGTCCTTGAGGTCCTGGGAACACGCCCGCAGATATGCATCCGACATGACGGCGACGATCACCGAACTGGGGTCTCGCTCTGCCAGTGCCGCGAAGGACCGAGGTTCACCGTCGCACGGTCCTGCCCATCTCGACAACTCGTCCCACCAACGCCGTGCAGCATCGGAAGTCGTTGCTACGGAGTCAGGTTGGCCGCCAGCGAAGGTTGCCGCGTAGGGGTGAATCCGAGCAGCAGCGGGGATCAGGCCGTAGCCTGCCGAACTGACCCACAGGGCGGCGGATGACCCAACCGCCTCGGGCAGATTCCTGGCGACCTGCCAGTGCTCGCCCGCATACATGTCCGTCGCGGCAATCGTCGGTGAACCTGCAGAGAGGCGCTCGAGCCATGCAGCGCAGCGCTTCTCCGGTGTTTTGACGTTCAGGTTTTGAAGTCGATAGTGTTGCGGCGCAACCTGGCGCTTACGGTTCGAGCACGTCACCACGATGTGAATGGCCCGGTCCCGCGGGTCTGCGAGGTTGTCCATGTCTAGATGCTGCCAGCCGTGCTGGTCCAGGTGAGTTCGGCGAAGGCCGCGTGGTTATGAATGCTCTCGTCGTTGACAGCCCGGACACGGTAGGCCCCGATACGATTCGAGTCCGCGAGCGACTGAGCAACGTTGCGGACCATGTCTTCGACGAAGACGGGATTGTCGTATCCCGCCATCGTCACGTGGCGCTCGTCAGGCCGTTTGAGCAACGCATAGACCGGCGATGACCCGGCGCCCTCGGCGATGTCGATTAGTTCATCGAACCAGAGGTCGGTCGGATGGTTGGCGGGGCGGACATCGATGGTGATCCAGCCTCGCTGGTTGTGCGCACCTCGATCGCTGATCGCCTTACTGCACGGACAGACGCTCGTGACCGGGACCACGACCTGCAGGGCGAGGCTGCTGCTGTCACGTTCACTGACTGCCGAAACGGCACAGTTGTACTCGACAAAAGCCGGCGCACCCGTGACAGGAGCCGATCGCTCGAGGAAGTAGGGAAAGGCCATGTGCACACGCGCACGAGCGCTTCCCATGCGTTGACGAAGGTCATCGGCGATACCGATGGCGCTCTCCGCGCCCAGTTGCTCACGCCAACTGTGGAGTACCTCGATGAAGCGGCTGAGATGTGCGCCTTTGACCCCGGCTTCAAGGCTCACCGACATGTTCGCGGTGGCCACGGTCTCTCGCTTGTCTCCCTGCCCGTTCGAGATCAGTACCGGGTAGCGAAGGCCCTCGATACCTACTTCATCGAGTGGGATGCCTCGTACATCGGCGGCAGCCTGTACGTCCTGGAGCATCAGTCCTCCCCACGGTAGATGCAACCAGACGTGCACGTCTCGCGCACTTGGATTGCAGCCAAAGGCAATTGGTCGACCAGGCGCGTCCAAATCCACCGCGCGAGCACCTCGCTGGTGGGGTTCTCCAGCCCCTCGATGTCGTTGAGGTAGTAGTGATCGAGTTGTGCCTCGATCGGCTTGAAAGCGGCTTTGAGGTCGCCGAAATCCATGAACCAGCCCGAGTCGGGGTCGATGTCACCCCGTAGATGAACCTGCACTCGGTAGCTGTGACCGTGCAGGCGGGCGCACTTGTGGCCCTCGGGCACGTTCGGAAGCCGGTGTGCTGCTTCGAACGTGAACTCGCGGAATATCTCGATCAACGGATCCCCAATGTCTTGTGCGTCTGGATGCTCAACTGCCACTGCGGGTGCTCGAGGCAATAGTCAATCGCTGCCTGAGTGCTGGACACCAGGTCGGGGCCATCCATCGGCTGTAGCAGGAAGCGAGTGAAATCGAGGTGTTCGAATTGTTCTGGCTGCGCATCCTTCTGGGGGTAGACCAACTTCAGGTCGTCGCCCGAGGTCAGTACGACCTCGGCGCCCGCTTTGGGGCTCACGCACACCCAGTCAATTCCGGCAGGGGCTCGGCGAGTGCCGTTCGTCTCGATCGCGACTTCGAATCCCTCTGCGTGCAGAGCGTCTACCGCAGCCTGGTCCAACTGCAGCAAGGGCTCACCGCCAGTGCAGACGACATAGGGGCGGCTGCGCGGATGGGGACGTCCCTCCCAGGTCTTCGCTACTGCCGCCGCAAGGTCTGGAGCGGTCCGAAAACGTCCTCCGCCAGGCCCGTCCGTGCCGACGAAGTCGGTGTCACAGAATTGGCAGACAGCTCGATGCCGATCCTTCTCCAGCCCAGTCCAAAGATTGCAACTCGTGAATCGGCAGAACACCGACGGTCGCCCAGCGTGGCTTCCTTCGCCTTGAAGAGTGTAGAAGATCTCCTTCACCCGATACATACGCCGGATCAGGCCTTGAGAGAGGTGAAGGAGGGATCGACCAAGCCGAGTTCAGCGAAGCCGCGGCCCCGCAACAGGCACGAGTCGCAGGTTTCACAGGCGCGTCCGTCGACGGGGTCGTAGCAACTATGGGTCCAGGCGTAATCCACGCCAAGTTCAAGACCTCGCTCGATCGTCTGCGCCTTCGTCAGGTCGATCAGCGGAGTGTGGATCTTGAGCAGTTGCGTGCCCTCGACGCCGGCCTTCGTGGCTAGGTTGGCCATGCGCTCATAGGCCTCGATGTACTCGGGTCGGCAGTCAGGGTAGCCGCTGTAGTCGAGTGCGTTCACGCCGATGAAAACGTCGGAGGATCCAAGGGTCTCTGCCCAGGCAAGGGCAAAGGAGAGGAAGACCGTATTGCGCGCTGGCACATAGGTAATCGGGATACTGGAGTCCATGTCGTCAACATGGTCATAGTGCGGCACGTCGAGAGCATGGTCAGTCAATGCAGAGCCGCCGAAGACAGCCAGGTTGATGTCGGCTATCACGTGCTGTGCAGCGCCCAACTTCGCCGCGACGAGCTTCGCGGCCTCGAGTTCCTCCGTGTGCCGCTGCCCGTACCGGAAACTAAGCGCGTAAGTCTCGTACCCTTTCTGGTGAGCTATCGCGAGGACCGTCGTCGAGTCGAGCCCGCCACTGAGCAGGACGACGGCCTTGCGCTTATCTGTGGTCACTGCGTCTTCCCATCGCTTGGAACTAGAGGAAACTGCTTCGTCATTCGCCACCTGGTGAGCGTAGTTTTCAAGGACGGCTGCTGCAACATCCCCACGGCCTCCAGGCTGCCCTGAGCCAGGGGATCGGTGAGCCGGTCGCGGCACAGTAGCAGGGCGGCGGTCCGACTAGCGCTGCCGTCGATAGCCAGCATGAGCAGGCCCACCACCCCAAGAGCGAAGCAGCTACCTCCCTCTTGGCCTGTGCATACTTTGTAAAGAGTGGCGATCGCAGGGAGGTTTCGGGGGAAACTGATCTCAAGACGTCTGGTGGGAAGAAGCAGTTACTCGACATGTCGCCACCTTGAAAACTGTTCGATCCACCAGACCTGGAGGCGCAACCTTGACCCGAGTGGCCAATGGCAGAGCGTTCCGCCGGGCGCACGGCATACCCGAGGGGGCAGACACCGCACGGCGAGCGCTGTGAACCGCCCGTGACCTGGGCAATATACGTCGGTGCATTTCGGGCACACATTGATGGGCCGACTGCGGCCCTCTGGCGAGTCCCCGATAACTCGCCGCTTCGGACTGGTCCGCTGCACCGGTTGGCAGATGTCGAACAGCTCACATGTGACCGAGTGGACTGGAACGATCGGTCTCGTCTGATACACCGACTCGGGGTAAACCGCCGGTCGAGTGCGAGTTGACTACTATGCGAACATGTTCCAGCAGCGTGTTGGAGACAGATAACGGTGTGCGCAGCAAACGCGTGGCGATTCAGTCTCGAGGGCGGTGGGCATTCTGAAGCCACGTACAACGGCCGGTTCCGGACCTGCTCTTGTCGTTCGCCGTCGCCGTCGCCGTCGCCGTCGCCGTCGCCGTCGCCGTCGCCGTCGCCGTCGCCGTCGCCGTCGCCGTCGCTGTGTGAGTGTTGGCTGGTCATTGCGTGGTTGAGGACATCGGCGGTAATGCGGGCCGACAGTCCGGCGTCGTCGAGGATCGTGGCGACGGCATGGCGGAAGCTGTGCGCGGTCATGTCTTCGGCGAACCCGAGGGCTGCCCGGACACGCTGCCAGGCGTGGCCGACGTTCTGTGGATCGCGCAATGTCCATACCGCGGAAAGGAATACGAGGTCGAGTTCTACTGTCCCGGGTTTCGGCGGTGAGGTGTGTCGGCGTGCTGTCATCGTGGTTTTGCGGTGCCCGAGCATTTCCACGGCGAACTCGGGTAGTGCGATGGTGCCGGTGTGGTTTTTCGAATCGGCGTCGGCGGTGACTCGGACAAGACCTTTGCCCGCCACCCGGACGACCTTGCCGGTGGGACGAAGTGTGCGTTCCGCGAGGTCGATGTCGGTCCACACAAGTCCGAGCATCTGGGATCGGCGAAGTCCGGGCGGCGTAGAGGGTGATCACGTCGGCGAGGTCGGCGCCTTTACAGTATTCGGCGACGGTGGGTGGGGTGTAGGCGTTGACCGGTGTGGTGCGTTCGGCTTTGTCGAGTTTGCGTGGACAGGGGATCGCTTAGGTCCGCACGGCGGCGAGGATGAATCGGAGTTCATCGATCGTCAGGATTCCGGCGCCGCCGGTGCGGCCTTTGGCTTCGATGTTGTCTGGCAACTCTGCCTCGCGGACCGGGTTGGACTGGAGAGCAGTCTGCCGGACAGCGAAACGAAACATTCCCGAGAGCACGGTGCGGGCTGTTCGCATGTTGGACGGGCCTCGGGTGTTGCCGACCTCGGTCAGGAAGGCCTCCAGGGTCGAGGTATTGACTTCGAACAGTCGACGGCCGTCGAACGCGGTGTCGAACATCTTGGCGAGCTTGCTGTAGCGGCTGATCGTGGCGTCGGCTCGGTTCAGGTCGACGAGGTGGTCTCGGTGAGATCGACGGCAGCGGCCAGAACGGTGTCGCGGGCGCGTTTGCCCGTGTGGTCAGGGATCCGGCGTCCGCGTGAGTCGTACCTGATTGGGGAGACTCGCGTCATGTCACGGCGTGTTCCGGAGGAATCGCGGACGAGCACGCGTGCTTTCCAGTGACCAGGGGTGAGTTCGGTGAGCATGAGTTTGCCGGGAACCCCAAGCGGGCGTGGTGGTCTGCCTCGACTCATCGGAACCGCCCAATGGTGAGGTGTCGTCGAGGAGCGCTGCTCCGGCGCTGAGCGGATCTATGTCTCACCGGAATCGTTGTCGACCTGGACCCGACTGGGCTCCGACAAGGATTGAACGCAGTTTTCGGCGACCTCGTCGTACCTCCACTCCTGGACGCGTCGTCGCTGCGCATACTCTGCGCAAGGGGCAGCACGATCGGGGACGGTGGCTCGACGGACTCGGTCAGGTCATCGCGTGCCTCGGTGTCGGAACTCGCACGTTGGGTGCTGGGTGTAGCGAGCCGAGATCGGAGGTAGTCGCCGAGCGCTGGTGAGCCGGCGAGTTGCTCGGCCGGCACGGCGTCGTGTAACAGCATCGGGCTCCTTTGCTTACCCGACCGGTGGCTCTTCTCTCTCCACGAAACCGCAATTCGGCGGACTTCGCCACCAGGCTCGTCCGTCACCGCGGCATCGATGGTGCGGCGGGAAGGTCCAGTGGCTGGTGGGAGGTGGACTTTTTCGGAGGCTGGCGACGCCGTTGAGCGGACATGGCGCTGTTTGTACTCCCTTCTATGTCACCACTAATTCGGCTGAACGGCCCGTTGTCCATCGTTGCCGAGAGTTGCCGCAGCGAGAGTGTTTGACCAGATAAAAGGGCTAATCTGTTGTCCGGCTTGTTGTTCAGAGTTGTTCATGGTAGCAGGTGTCACCTGCATCGAGAAGGTCAGGGTTCGATTCCCCTTAGCTCCACAGTATGCGCAGTTCAGGCGGGGTTTCCGAGATCGAATTCGGACCCGGCCTGACTTGTTTTCCCAGGCGACTCACAACTAATTCGTCTGGTGGTGCGTTCGGCCCCTTGTCGGGTTGATAGGTGCGTCGGCACGTGGCATGTTCCATGCGAGGATGAATCGTAAAGCTGGTCCTGGCACCTGAGCGGGCTGGGTCGGCAGCGAGAGACCCGTCCTGAACGGAAAGCAGCGTCTGCCGAGATTGTGCGAGAGCTGCTGCGGGCCAGTGCTGCAACGGCACTCTGGGGTCGGCCCAGTGGGTCGCCCCGTCGGCAATAGTGGCTGAGTCGGGCTTTGATGCTGGCGTCGTCGTCGCCAGCGGTACCAGGCCCAGATGCGGTCGGGCCGTGCGCGTCGGCCCCGACCGACAGCCGCTGCCGCGAGCCGGCCGTGATCACCGCAGATGCCGCTCACTGCTGCCGAGAAACCGCCACTCGGCGGTCACCATCGAGTCCGGGCCCTGGTTGCGCGGGCGTCGGCGCATCGAGAATTCTGCGCACTGGGTGCGTGAGGTGGTCTTCGACGAGGACCGCTACCCTGGGCGCGATACCGGCCGTACCAGTCTGTCAGATGATCGGTCCGGCCGTGCACATTCCCAATCTGGCAGCAATGCAACAGAATTCGCCGAGGGAGTGCCAGGCATGAATGCTGCGGCGAAATCAGTGCACCAGGGATGCAATGTGGAAGAACAATTCATGAAGAAATATCCTGGAGTGAAAGTGAAGGTGACCTATGGCGCGTGAAGATAGTAACCACGACATAGAGACCTTCGGTCGTGAGTTGATAGAGTCCGGATTTGCAACGAGCGACTCGATCATAGGATGCGACTCGGCGGAGATCGCGCAGGTCCACTCCGTCGCGCCCGAAGGCTTTGCTATCCCTGATGAGTATCAGGCGTTTCTTGAATACATGGGAAAGAAGGCTGGTACGCTCTTCAAAGGAACTGACCTGTTCTTCCCGCGGATGCTGGATGCCGTAGAGGCCGCCGAAGACGTCGCTGGTAAGGGGCTAACGTTGGATGGCCAGTTCTTCTTCGGTCATCACCAAGGTTATAAAGTCTATTTCTTTAAGCGCGGATCTCGTGCAGTCTATGCCTATCAGGAGGGTTCTTCCGAGGAGCAAAAGCTTGCCGATGGGTTCATTGAATTCCTTCGGCAGTCCTGGCGTATCCAGCAGAAGACTCGCGAATCTACGGAAGCGATGCGTAGGGAGAGAAATCAAATGTAGGGTGCCATGAGGGAAATCGCAAAGTACTATTAACGGGGTCCGCACCGCTCGGTCACTCAAACCGCGGGATGCGCGCCGACAACAAACCGCGGCCGAACCTTGCCCAGGTAATGTTCGAGCACCCCGACCCCCAGTCTGTTTTCGGCACGATGAACACCGTCCGCCGTGGAATAGTGGGCGCTGCGGACGCCTCGAACTCGTTGATGTGCACGCCACCGTTGTCCGCGTGCAGAGTCTGTATCGGCGCCCGATCGAATAGCTCCGGACACGTTGCCTGCCAGCCGTAGCGGGGCCGCAGATGAAGTCGCGGAACATCCGCAGCGAGCTCTGATGCTGCCGTGCCATCGACACGCCGAACCCTGCAGTGCCCGCCTGAGTCGGCTCACGCTGTCTCCGATGCCGTGTTCGCGCCGGCTCATCTGGGTGAGTCTGACGACGCTGTCTTTCGAGCCGGAGACGGAAGGCGGCCTGTGCAGCGTCGGCTACTCGACAGAACATCGCGTCGACCCGCGGATCGTGGTCGGCCTACTCGTCGACCGACACGGGTTCCCTCTCGAAATCGGTTGCTGGGAAGCAGCAAGGCAGAGAAGCACGCGATCGGACCGATCATCGCCCAGTTCCGGGCTCGGCACCGCATCGAGAGCATCGTCGTGGTCGCCGATGCCGACATGCTGTCGGCAGAGGGCCTGACCGCGCTCGACAACGCTGATATGCCGTTCATCGTGGACTCGCGCTGTCGAGAGTTGTCGTATCAGGCACGTTCGTCGAGGTAGAAGGCATAGCCTGATGTCCAGAAGGGCCCGGTCACTGACCGGGCCCTTTCTCTGTGTCGGGCCGATGTCGGCCGTCGTGCCCTTGCGGCACGCACCTTAGACTCGACAGCGATCGAATGCATGCCCCCAATTGTGTTGGCATGATTCGTCGATTGAATAAATACTGGCGAGTAATAGTCTTTTCAATTTCCTTCATTATGAAAGCTTCACTTTGCTGTGCAGCAGAATTCACTTATTCGCAAACTGCTTAAACCGTTAGCTCGGTCACATCGGTAACGCTGCCCAGGTAGTAGCCGATACACCGAAAATGGCTATTACTGTGCACGTCAGCGCATTTGCGGACCCTGCTGAATAGCAGTAACGTTTCGGTAAATCACATGATCCGCGCAGGACCGCGAGCGCCCGCGCTCACCAAGTTCGCTGCCGGGGAGGAATCGTTTCACCAGCGAACAGATGTGGCGCCACCACGGGAGGGGGCGTCGAACGCGTCTGTTGGAAAGCATCAGAGGCAGTTCATGACAGCGGTCATCGAGGCTCGCACCGAGCCCGAAGAAATACCGAATACCCATCCGTCGTTCGCTTTTCGTGGCGTCGCGCTGATCGCTTCGATCGCCGCGATCGCGCTGACCGCGACGGCAGGCCGTTACGACTACTTCGGTGACGAACTCTATTTCCTGTCCGCCGGAAGGCGACTCGACTACACCTATGCCGATCAGGGCGTGGTGGTGCCCGTGTTCGCTTGGCTCGCGGACCAGCTCGCACCGGGATCGGTGACGGCACTGCGCTTCCCGGCCGTCGTGATGTGCGTGTGCGCGGTCGTGGTGGCGGCACTGATCGCCTACGAACTGCGCGGCAGCCACCGTGTTCAGATGCTCGCCGCGGCCGCGTACGCGTTGTCGGGACTGGCGGCCAACCAGGTCGTGCTGAGCACGTTCTCCTTCGACGCCACCCTCACAGCCGTGATCACCTGGCTGTTCATTCGCTGGGTTCGTACTCGCCAGGACTGGCTGATCGTCGTGGCCGGATTGGTTGCCGCCCTGGATATGCAGGTGAAGTGGATGATCCCCATCGTCTGGGCGTGCCTCGGCACCGCGGTCATCCTGTGCGGCCCCCGCGACGTCCTGCGCCGTCCCGCGCTGTGGGTGGCGACCGGCATCCTCGCCGCGTCCCTGATTCCGATTCTTTACTGGCAGTCACAACACAATTGGCCACAGCTGGCCATGGGTGCGGTCATCGGCGCCGAGCAGGACGCCACCGGCTACGGCCCGGTGGGATTCCTTCCGCAGTTTCCCATTTTGGCGGGCATCATGGGCACATTGTTGCTCGCTATCGGATTCTGGGCGGCCTTCAAGCAGGAGTCTCTACGCCCGTATCGATTTATCGCGGTAGCACTTGTGATCATGACCGCATTTGTCATGATCACGCATGGGCGGCCGTATTACCCCGGGGGCCTTTTTCCCGCCATGTTCGCCTTCGGGGCCGTCGGTCTCTGGCAGTACGACCGGAAACGGTGGATGAATGTGGCGCTGGTTCCGATCGCCGCAATCTCGGTGCTGACAACCATTGTCACACTCACGGTGATACCCCTCGCGCCCAGTTGGCGTACGCAGGCCGAGGATGCGATCGACCTCGGACTCAAGACGGCATTCTTCGGAAACACCAATTGGTCGTCGATGGTCTCCGCCGTCAATGACGGCTACCGCACGCTGACGCCGGCGGAAAAGGCCGATGCCGTCATCGTTGCGCAGGGCTATCCGCAGGCGGGCGCGGTCGAGCAGTTCGGCAGACAGTACGGCTTGCCTGCCACGTACAGCCCGAGCCGTGGCTTCGGCTTCTTCGGCCCGCCGCCGGACTCGGCGACGTCGGTGGTCTACGTCGGACTCGACACCGCCGAACACGACCTGCGCACCCGTTTCACCGAGGTGGAGCGCGTCGTCCACCTCGACGACCCCCTCGGTACCCCCGGCATCGACCGGATGACCGCCGTCTGGGTCTGCAAAGGCCCGAGGCAGCAGTGGTCGACCATGTGGGATTCCATGACCACGCTGTATTTCGATCTCGGCCTCTGGCGAGACGATCGGACCACCACCCGACCCACGCACTGAGCGAGGACGATACGAACGAACCCCCGGCCGCGAATGCGGCCGGGGGTTCGTCGTTCGAGCGGGAGCGGGTCAGTTCTTGACCAGCTCCGGTGCATCCACGTCGTCCTGCACGGGCGCGGCGTGCGGGTCGGTTGCCGCGCGGTTGGGCAGCAGGACCGCCATCGCGATCACGACCAGCGCCAGGACGGCCGAGATCAAGAAGGCCAGGCGCATGCCGTCGAGGGTGGCCACGGCAGGCGGGGTGCCCGCCTCGATGAGCGAGGTGCTGCGGGCCGACATGACCGTGACGACCAGCGCGGTGCCGAAGGCCGCCGCCACCTGCTGGATGGTGCCCAGCATCGAGCTGCCGTGCGAGTACAGGTGCATCGGCAGCGCGCCGAGGCCGAGGGTGAACACCGGAGTGAACGTCGCGGCCAGCGACACCATCAGCAGAATGTGCAGACCGAGCAGCTGCCAGTACGGCATGTCCATCGAGATCTGGGTGAAACCGGCCAGCGAGGCGGCGATACCGATCGAGCCGGGGATCACCAGCGCCCGACCGCCGAACTTGTCGAACAGCTTGCCCACGGTCGGACCGAGCAGACCCATCGCCAGACCACCCGGCATCACCAGCAGGCCGGTCTCCAGCGGGCTCAGACCGCGCAGGTTCTGCAGGTACAGCGGCAGCAGGATCATCGAGCCCATCATCGCCAGGAACGCGACCGACATCAGGACCAGCGCCTTGGTGTAGGTGCCCTGCAGCAGGACCCGCAGATCCAGCAGCGGGGTTCCGTTGCGCTGCAAGCTGACCTGGCGCAGCGCGAACGCCGCGATCAGCGCGACGCCACCGGCGGTGATCAGTACCGCGGTGGAGTAGCTGTCACCGTGGAACTTGCTCAGCCCGAACACCAGCCCACCGAAGCCGAGGGCCGCCAGCGCCACACTGGGGAGATCGAGCGTGCCCGGCTGCGGCTCGCCGACGTTCTCCAGCTGACGCAGACCCAGCCAGGTGACCAGACCGGCGATCGGCAGCATCACCACGAACAGCAGTCGCCAGGAGTCGATTCCCGGGATGGCGATCTGCAGGATCAGGCCCGAGATCACCGGGCCCATGGCAGGCGCGACCGAGATGGCCAGGGTGACGTTGCCCATCACACGGCCACGGTCCTGCTCCGCCACCACGGTCATCAGGGTGGTCATCAGCAGCGGCATCATCACCGCGGTGCCACCCGCCTGGATGACGCGGCCGATCAGCAGCACCGCGAACGTCGGCGCGAGAGCCGAGATCACGGTGCCTGCGATGAACACGCCCATCGCGGCCGCATAGGCCTGACGGGTGGTGACCCGCTGCAGGAACCAGCCCGTGGTGGGGATGATGGCGGCCATCGTGAGCATGAACGCGGTGGAGACCCACTGCGCGGCGACCTCGGTGACATGGAGATCGCTCATCAACCGCGGGATCGCGTTGATCATGATGGTTTCGTTGAGGATGACGACGAAGGTCGCGAGCACCAGCACGCGGATGACGGTCGGTGTCTTGCCCTTCGTCGTCGGCGTGGATAGATCGGCTGGCATCGGGGTAACCTCCGGAAAACATGGGGAAACGGCGGGGCGTGAGCTGTGGCCCGATGCCGAGTCGACGACGTCCCGGCACCACAAGAGAAGAGACGGATTCGGTCGGTCCAACTCATCGGGCGCCGGTCAGTATTCCGGGCGGGTACGACACAAATCACCTGGTTTTTCGGATTCGCGCTGACAGGGACGTATCGAAAGGTGCAGGTCCCGGGGATATCGAAGCTGGTCTCACGCTGGATCGTGAGCCTGGTCACTGCCCGATCTCGGCCGACGGCGCGCCGGTGTGTTCGGCGGAGTGGACCCCGGGATGCGGGGTATACCGGTTAGGTGACTGCGTCGAGAACCTGGCTTGCTGTGGTGTGCGCGATTGTTGCCGCTCTCGGGGGTGCGAAGGCATCGGCCGATCCGGGGGCGTATGTGGCGGGGGAGGCGCCGCTGGGTGGCAGGTCCGCTCAGATCGATGTGTACTCGCCCGCGATGGGGCGGGTGATCCAGAACAACGTGATCAAGGCGGCGGGGGCCGGGGCTCCCACGCTGTATCTGCTCACCGGGGCCGGTGGTGGGGTGGACGGGATCTCGTGGTGGGACGACACCGACGTGCGCAGCTTCTTCGCCGACAAGTTCGTGAACGTGGTGATGCCGGTCGGTGGGGCGTTCACGTTGTACACCGACTGGATTTCCGATGATCCGGGGGTCGGCCGGGTGCGGTGGGAGACGTATCTGACGCAGGAGCTGCCCGGGGTGATCGATGGTGCGCTGGAGACGAGTGGGCGCAATGCCATCGCCGGGGTGTCGATGAGCGCGTCGTCGGCGCTGGATCTGGCGATTCAGAGTGGATCACGGTTTTCCGCGGTGGCGGCGCTGAGCGGTTGCCCGTGGGCTTCGGATCCGATGGGGATCGCGATGGCCAGCGCGCAGGCGGTGCGTGGTGGGGGGAATCCGGGGAATATGTGGGGGATTCCCGGTGGGCCGGGGTGGCGGGAGCATGACGTCTTCGCCAACGCGGGGCGGCTCGCGGGGAAGACCATTTTCCTGTCTGCGGCTACGGGGTTCCCCGGTGCGCAGGATCGGGGGTTGCCGATGCCGCCGATCGAAGCTCTCGCGGGGGCGTGTACGGCTGCGTTCGCCGGGCGGTTGGGGCAGTTGGGGATACCGGCTGTGCATGTGCACCGGGCGACCGGGTCTCATACGTGGGGGCAGTTCCAGGCTGACCTGCATGAGGCTTGGCCGCATTTGGCCAGGGCTATCGGGTGAGGGGTTCCAGCACGAGGAGTGGCACCGGGACGGGTGAGAGGTAGCGCCGCGTGGTTATTGAACGCGGGGACTGGGCGGTGTGGTCGGGAGTGTGGGGGTTGAGTTCGGTGGGGTGGGTATCACGGTGACCAGTCGGGGGGTCGAGGCTTCGGGTTCGAGGGTTTCGGGCAGGGTTCTCTGGCGGGTTCTGCGGAACCACCACTGCAGCAACGCGATGCCGATCAGGGCCAGTAGGGCTGTGGTGAGGCTGATGGGTAGGCCGGGTGGGCGCCAGGTGACGGTGAGGGTCGCGTTGTGGGTGCCGGGTGGGATGTCGACCGCTACGAAGGTGCCTGCTACTGCGCGGATGGGGATTTCGCTGTTGCCGAGGGTGGCTGTGTAGCCGGGCCAGGCCAGGCGGGACAGCACGATTCGGCCGCCGGTGCCGGAGGAGACGGTGGCGCGGTTGGTGAGGCCTGCCTCGGGCATGACGGTGGCGTGTACGCCGGATTCGTGGGCGATCAGGTCGCCGGGGGAGGGGAGGGGGTTGACTCGCTCGAGGACCCAGATCTGGTGTTCGTGACCGGGGTAGTGGACGAACTTCCAGCCCGCGGGGGCGGGCTCGGTTCCGGCATGGGGATACTGACTGCGTTGCAGGACAATGCGATCCAGGCGCATCAGATCGACGATCGGTGTGTCGGTCGACGGCTCGACGGCGAAGACCCTCCGGTACGCGTCAGGGCAGGTGCCGCCGTCCCAGGCCATGCACAGCAAGCCCGCGAAGGCGGCGTGCCCGACGGGCGTGTACCCGTTCACGTATTGCAATCGGAGGTTCTTGGCGTAGCTGCCCAGCGCGATGGAGCCGTAAGTGCCTGCGAGCGTGCGCTCTTCGTCGCGCACCATGATCCGGTCCGCCAATTGCAGTGTGCGACCGCCGAAATCGGGGAACGCGGCGGTCATGTCCGAGCGCTGTTCGGCGAATCCGTACGACATCGGAGTCCGGGGCGCCGACGCCACCTGGACGAACGCGATCGGGAAGGTCGTGGCGATGGTCAGCGCGGCCGCGGCGGCGATCCCGCGCGTGCGCGCCAGCCACACCACCCCGGCCCCGAGCCCGACCACCACGAACACGGCGAGGGCGTGGCGTTCGACGAGTTTCGGTGCGGCGGAGAACGATCGGATGAACAGCAACGCGATCAGCGCACCCGCCGCGGCGTACCGTCGCCGCGACGCGGTGAAATCGCCGTAGCGACTGATCAGCACGCACACCAGCACCAGCAGCGCGATCGCGAGCATCGGCAACACGCGCGCCGGCCACCGGAGCGGACCGATCGCTCCCGGCCCCGCCGTCCACATCAGGGTCGCCACCGCGAACAGTGCGATGCCACTCCATGAGGCGGCATGGCGTGCCGCGGACTTCCAATCGATGAAGGCGAGCGCGGGAATCACGAACCACGCGATGTAGACCATCGGTAGCGGCTGCACATGCCCCCACCACGCGGTGAACGCGGGGACGGTGCTCGGCAGGCTCGCGTTGAGCGATTCCGACCACGGGACGGTCAGGAACGGGTCGTTGTGGATGGTGGAGACGTCGCCGCGCCAGGTGGCCTGCGAGGACAGCAGGATCGGCAGGTTGGCGATCATGGACGCGAGCACCGCGAGCCCGGACGCGGTGAGCAGTCGCACGACCGGCGCCCACCTGCGCTGGTACAGGTATTCGCCCGCGGCGACGGTGGCGATCATCAAGCCGGATTCGACTGCGGGAAACGCGTATTGGATGGTCAGCGCCAGATACAGGAACACGAACAGCGGGATCGGCCCGGTGCGGCCTCGCGCGTAGAGGACCGCGGAGGCCCAGGCGTGCACCAGCCAGGCGGTGCCGGTCTGCGAGGTGAACCAGCTGGCCTCGTCGAAGAACAGGAACCATCCGCTGAACGGAAACGCCACGCCCGCGACCGCGGCCCATGGCGCGCGGGCGCCGTAGGCCAGGCAGATGCGGAAGACGCCGAGTGCGGCGATCGCGGAGAACACGAACTTCACGGCGGTCGCGTACAGCGCGAGATTGTCGAACGAGGGCGCCAGCAGGTACACCAGCAGCTGCGCGGGGTTGTAGAGCCCGGCTTCCTCGAGGCTGTAGTTGCCCGCCATCCATTCCCACGACACCATCGCCGGGAACCGCCCCGCCCGCAATTCGGTACCGAGCAACTGCCACATCGGCACGTATTGCGCCTCGGTGTCGTCGGTATAGAAGTGCCGCGAATCCCCCAGCAGCACAGCGAGATACCCGAGGAGGACCGCGGCGATGACGACCCCGGCCCACCGCACGACTTGTTTTCGCGGTTCGAGCTCCGCGCGTACCCACACGAGCGCGGGAGCTTAGAGCATGGAGATGAATCGAACAATAGCGCCGGGTATCCGTACGGAAGTGGTGGACGTTTGTCCAGCTCAGATATGGTTAGGGTGGGGTTTGATAGCATGGCGCAACCTGAGCAGGACCCTTCGAGAGAGTCGTCAATTGCAGTTCGAAATCGTCGAGCGGGACGAGACCTGGGTGGCCGGTCTTCCGGTTCGCAGTCCCAAACGCGCACTCGGTGAGCTCCGCGACCGTGACCTCGAAACGGCATGGTCGGCGGTTCTGCATCAGGATCTCGGCGGGCCTCTGGCCAGCGCCTATACCGACTACACCGGTGAGCTGAGTACGTACAACACCCAGATCGTGGGCTACCGGTGCGAGTCGCTCGATCAGGTCACTCGCGGACATCTGGCGGCCCGATTGCCGCGCGGCACCTACGCGCGCTTCTCCTCGGTCGGTAATTTCCCGCAGGTGATGACGGATCTGTGGACCCAGATCGCCTACGCCGAGGAGCACAACCAGATCAAGCGCACCTTCACCGGCGATTTCGAGTGCTACCCGCACGCCTACAAGATCGACCTGTACCTGGCGGTCGACCCACGATGACCTATTCGATCGTGGTCCGTGGCGCGGCGCTGTACGGCGGCCTGGCGGTGCCGAAGGTGCACCCGAGCTTCAAAGTGAGCAACAGCGACCTGATCGAGTTCCTCAAAGACCGGCTGCGCGACCGCCCCGGCGGCGGCGAACCGCTGCACACGGTCTACGTGCCCGACCCGGCGGGCAACTGGAACGCGCTGGTGGCACGCGAATACGCGACTCCGGACGACGTACCGGTCGGCGATCTCATGCTGCGAGTTCCCAAGGGTATCTACGCCCGTTTCGCGCCCAACGGCGACTATCACGACCCGGTGGAAGACGTCTGGGCCCAGGTCGACGACGCGACGGCGTCGGCCGAGATCTCCCGCGCCTACCGCGAGGAGATCGAAGTGTGGCACGGTCCCGACACGGTGGAATTGTTCGTGTCGATCACGGTTGATAGCTGAAAGTTAGCCGAATTCGAACCGATCGGTCTTGACTCGACCGCCTCTCGCGCATTCACCCGTTCTGACCTGGGATTATTTCAACTGGCTCAGAAGGTTACCGGAAAATTAGCCACTCGTATGGTGCATTCCTGCCGAATGACGGATACTGCGTAGGAAATCTTTGGCTGGTCGGACAAAGCCGACGTGGGTGTAGGTACGGAGTTGTATGAGGGTGTCGGCTCACACCGGCTCGGATAACCGGGTGGTCGGTGCGAATGCGGGCGGGTTGCGGTACCTCGACAGCAGCTCTGGATGCCATGTCCGCATCTGTTCACCAGCGGAAGATCCGGCACTGTGGGATCGGTATCTCGAGGGTGCGCTGAATGGTTACCGGCACTACGGAGTTCAGGACGCGCTCGATGTCGAGACCCTCGCCGACGGCCGTTCGACGTCGCTGTTCCTCGTCGCGATCGATCCTGACGGGTCGGTGGTGGCCGGCCTGCGCGCGCACGGGCCGCACGCGACCGCTGACGACATCCCCGGATTCCACCCATGGCTCGGCACTCCAGGCGAGGCCGCGTTGCGCGCCTCCGTCGACGCCAAGGTGCCGCACGGAGTCGTCGAATCCAAGGGCGGGTGGTCGATACGGTCGGTCCCGCGCAGGCCGGAACTCGGCGCGTTGGTGGCCCGCGGCGTCGTCCACGTCACCTGGCTGCTCGACGTGCGGTACGGGTTCGGCGTCAGCCCCCTGCATCAGCTCGAGTCCTACCGATCGAGTGGGGCATGCCAGGATCCCGGCATTCCCGCCGTGTCCTACCCGGACGAGCGGTACACCACCGTGCCGGTCTGGTGGGATCTGTCCGATCTGTCGGCGGCGACGCCGACCCAGCGCGATCTGATCGACGTCGAGCGCGCGCAACTGCTCGAAGTGCGACGCCCATGATCCGAGACCTCGCGCCCACCGACGTCTTCCGCGCGTCGGTGCTCGATGACGCGGTCCCCGCCGACTCGGCCGAGCTGGCACGCCTGCGGGAGCTTCCCGGTATCTCGGTGAGTGATCTGCGTCCCGCGATGCGATCGGAACTGGCCCGGCTCAAAGCCGCGCCCGACGCGGACCCGGCCGACGATCGCTGGGTGTACTACCCGTGGCGCCGCGCGCTGGTCGCCATCGTCGGCGCCACCGCGTTTCGCGCTGTTCGGCAGGACCGCAACCGGAACAAGCTGACCATCGCCGAGCAACGACAGCTGCGCGGCCAGGCGGTCGGCGTCATCGGGCAGAGCGCGGGGCACGAGATCGCCTATGTCGCCGCGCTGGAAGGCGCCTGCGGGCTGCTGCGGATCGCCGACTTCGACACCGTCGAGCTGTCGAATCTGAATCGGATTCCCGGTGGGCTGTTCGACATCGGGCTCAACAAGTGTGTCGTCACCGGCCGGCGGATCGCCGAACTCGACCCGTATCTGCCCGTCGAGATCTTCCCGGCGGGCGTCGACGAGTCGTCGATGGACGAATTCCTGACCGGGCTGTCGGTGGTGGTCGAGGTCTGCGATTCCCTCGACGTGAAACTCGCCGCCCGCGAGGCGGCCAGGCGGCACCGCATCCCGGTGCTGATGGAGACCAATGATCGAGGTCTGTTCGATGTCGAGCGATTCGATCTCGAACCCGATCGGCCGCCGTTCCACGGCCTGCTCGGCGCGACGACGAGAGCTGATCTGCGCGGCTTGTCGAACCGCGACAAGGCCCCGCACGTGATGCGGATCCTCGACCCGGATCAGCTCTCGGCCCGGCTCGCCGCCAGCCTCACCGAAATCGACGAGACGGTCACCACGTGGCCCCAGCTCGGCAGCGATGTGGGGCTCGGCGCTGCCATCATCGCCACGGCGGTGCGCCGGATCGGCCTCGATCAGGCGCTGCCGTCCGGGCGAATTCGCGTCGACCTCGAGCGCGAGCTCGACAGCCTCGGCGAGCCCGATCGAGGTGACCGCGGATTCACGGCCGACGCCGTGCCGCTCGACGAGCTCGACGAGCCGCACACATCGATCGCCCGCATCCTGCACGGCATCGAACGCGCGCCGTCGGGTGGCAACGCGCAGCCGTGGGTGGTGCGCGTCGACGGTTCCGCCGTGCATCTCGCGGTCGACCCGGCGCGTACCTCCGGGATGGATATCGGATTCCGTGGCAGCGCGGTGGCTCTCGGCGCGGCCCTCTACAACGCCCGCGTCGCCGCCGCAGCTCAGGGTTTGCTGGGGACGCACGAGATCGTGCTCGGCGGTACGGCCCCCGTGTCGGCGGTGCTGCACCTCGGTGCGCGGGCCGACCCGGAACTGGCCGCCGATTACCCTGGAATGCTGACCCGTGCCACCAACCGGCACCTCGGCGACGGGCGCACCTTGGCACCGGAAGTGCTTGATGCACTGGCTGTTTCGGCTGCGGCGGAAGGCGCGTTCGTGCGCGGGGTCACCGATCGCGCCGGGCTCGGCGAGGTCGCCGAACTCCTCGCCGAATCCGATCGCGTCCGCTACCTGACGCCCCGGCTGCACGCGGAGATGTTCGGTGAATTGCGCTGGCCCGCTGACGATTTACGAACCGGGCTCGACCTGCGAGCCATGGAGCTGGCCTCCGACGAGTACGCCAAACTGGCCATCGGCGGGCGTGCCGATGTGATGGCCTACCTGCGGAACTGGTCCGGCGGCGCGGCGCTGGGCGACTACGCGCGCCAGCGGATTTCGTCCGGCTCGGCGCTGATCGCGGTCACCTGCCCAGCCGGCGCCGACGCCGATCTGGCCGATTATGTGCGTGGCGGTTCCGCCGTCGAGCGCGTGTGGATTGCCGCGCAGAAGCTGGGCCTCGCGGTCCAGCCGATGTCCCCGGTTTTCCTCTACGTCCGTGACGACAACGATTTGCGCAACGTATCCGCAGGATTCACAGATACACTGGCCTCGATCCACAAACGGTTCTCCGCACTGATGGGAATTCCCGGGCACGAGACGGTCACGGCAGTATTACGACTGAGCTATGCGCCCGCGCCGACAGTACGGAGCGCCAGGCTCCCGGTACTCGGTTCAGGGAACTGACAGATAGCACGATCGGAGAAACGGTGCCTCGGCGAAACCTCGACTCGTTGGTGACGCAGGTCGCCTCGGAGTTGATGGGCGTCGACGCCACGACCATGGTCGTGGCCAGCGAGCGCGTGCTCGCGAGCCTGGTGGACTACTTCGACGTCGAGTTCGCCTATCTGCGCCACACCGTGCGTGAGCAGCGCCAGACCGTGCTGATCGCCGAGTGGCCGCGCCGGCCCTACGTGCCCGACCCCGACCCCTTACGCGTCATCGATTTCGCCGAGGCCGACTCGTTGTTCCTGGCCAGCGAGAACGCCGTCGAGCCGATCATCGTCAGCCGAGGCGACGAATACCCCGACTACCAGGAGATGATCAGGCAGACCACCGGCATGCCCTCGATGGTGACCGCCTGTGTTCCCCTGGTCTCGCGCGGGGTGTCCATCGGCGCGCTCGGCTTCGTCCGGCGCGGTGACCGGGCGTGGACCACCCGCGAGGTCAATGTACTCAAGGCGATCGCGGCCCTGTTCGCCCAGCTACAGGCCAGGGTGGAGGCCGAGGACCGGCTGCGCTACATCGCCTCGCACGACGATCTCACCGGCCTGGCCAATCGGCGCGCGCTGCTCGAGCACATGGAGGAACGGCTCGCGCCCGGGAACGAGGGTCCGGTCGCGACCTTCTTCCTCGACCTCGATCGGCTCAAAGCGCTCAACGACTTCCTCGGGCACAACGCGGGCGACAATTTCATCCGCACGCTCGCGGCCAGGTTGCGCAAGAACTTCGCCCCCGAGGACATGATCGCGCGCCTGGGCGGCGACGAGTTCGTCATCGTGCCCGCCAAGACGATGGACGCGGTGGCCGCCGAACTGGAGGCGAACCGGATCCAGGAGCTGGTCGGGCGCCGGGTCTCGGTCGGGCAGGAATCGGTGAGCCGCGGGGTCAGCGTCGGCGTGGCGCTCGGTGTGCCCGGCGAGACGACGGTGTCGGACGTGCTGCGCCGTGCCGACCACGCGTTGCTCTCGGCGAAATCCGGTGGTGGCAACGGGATCGCGGTGTTCACCGACGCCATGCGGGTCCAGTTCGAGTTACAGGACGACGTCGAGGTCAACCTGCGCAGCGCGGTGTCCGACGGGTCGATGGTGCTGCACTATCAGCCCGAGGTCGACCTGCGCACCGGACGCATCGTGGCGCTGGAAGCGCTGGTGCGCTGGCAGCACCCCACGCGCGGACTCCTGCCGCCCGGCGCGTTCGTCGCCGTCGCCGAGGCCACCAACCTGGCGGGCGAACTCGGCCGGTGGGTGATCCGGTCGGCGTGTTCGCAATTCGCCGACTGGCGCCGCCGCGGGCTGGCCGCCAATGTGGTGATCCGGATCAATGTGTCCCCGGTCCAGCTGGTGAGCGCCGATTTCGTCGAGCGCATCGAGGACATTCTCCGCCTGTACGGCATCGACGGCAGTTCCGTCTGCCTGGAGATCACCGAGCACGTCGTCGTGCAGGACCTCGTGCGAACCAGACTCACCCTGCGCGGCCTGAAACGGATGGGCGTGCAGATCGCCATCGATGATTTCGGTACCGGCTACAGCTCGCTCTCCCATCTCAAGGCGCTGCCCGTCGACGCCGTGAAGATCGACCGCGGTTTCGTGCAGCGGCTCGGCGACAGCGACGACGACCTGGCGATCGTGAAGTCGATCATCGGGCTGGCCGGGTCGTTCGGCCTCGGCGTGGTGGGCGAGGGAGTGGAGACGCCGATGGCGGCCAGGACGCTGGTCGGTCTCGGCTGCTACCGCGCGCAGGGGTTCCTCATCGCCAGGCCGATGCCGGGTGAGGAAGTCGAGGCGCACCTGCGCGAAGGACGTATCCCGCTCGACCTCGACCTGCCGCGCGCGGGTCGTGGCGTGGCGTCGAGCTGAATCGCGGCGATGCCGTCCGACGATTGGCTCCTGGTGGAGACCCTTCTCCCCGGTGGTGAGCCGACGGTGGTCGCCGCGGGCGCGCACCCGAGGCACTGGTCCGGGCTCGGCTCGCTGCGTCGGGTTCTCGGCCCGTCCCGCGCGCGGATCGCGACAGAGGCGGTGCGGCGCTGCCACGCGGACGGGCACGCGCAGCGCCTGGTCGAGGCGGACACGCTGGTGGTGACCGAGCCGGTGCCGTGCGCTTACGGCGGCGTCCACGGGGTACGGCTGTGGGCCGGAGCCCTCGATACCCCGATCCCGCGACCGCGCCGAGTCGCCGCCTGGGACTGGGATGCCGACACCGAACTCGCCCATCACGGACCCGGTCTGGAGGAACTCGTCTTCGCCAGGGACCCCGAACAGGTCCGGGTGATCCGCACGCCGCCCGAGGCATTCGGCCGGATGGCGCGCTTCGACGGGCGCATCGAGTACTTCGCGATGGTCGCGCGCATCGACGACGGTGGCCTGTGGCAGGGCGAGGTCGACATGGCGGGCGACGACGACGAGGTCCGCCACTTCCAGATGATCACCAGGGCGGTACCCGCGCAACGCCGGATCAGCGCGCTGATGCACGCCATCCCCGAGCTCGACTCCGCCCAGCCCGCGGCCGATCCCGATACGGCCATGTTGCGCGCCGTTTCGCAGAGCAGCGGTGTGGGTGTCGGCATCATCGAGCTGACCAGCGCCCTGATCTACGAATGGGCCGGACCACCGCTGCCCCCGCTGGATCGCTGGCTGGTGGAGCGACCCGTCATCGATCCTGATGATCTCGCCACGTTGCGGGGCGCCTGCCGCGACCTGGCCCGCACTCCGGGTACCGGCAGGCGACTGGCGCTGCGGGTGCGGTTCGCGGTCGGGGAGTGGATCACCGCGCAGGCCGAACTGGTGGCCATGGGTACGGGGCACGGGCTGCTGCGGGTGTGGTCGGCCGGTGACGGCTCGCTCGTCGCGCACTGAGCCGCATCTTTCGACGCTGTTCACCTCCCGTTCCTCGGGCAGGACCCGGAGGTAACCCGCGCGGCGCGACGATCGGCGTGTGCGCATCGTGCAGCTTGCCAATTTCTATGGCCCGCGATCGGGTGGGTTGCGCACTGCCCTGCACCACCTCGGTGAGGGCTATGTGGCGGCGGGGCACGAAGTGGTGCTGATCGTGCCGGGGTCGCGGCGTTCGGAAGAGGTTCTGCCCACCGGTGCGTTGCGAATTACTCTGCCCGCGTTGGGAATTCCGTGGACAGGTGGGTATCGCGCGGCGGATCCGCGGCGGGTGGCCGACGTGTTGTCCGGGTTGTCGCCGGACGTGCTCGAGGTGTCGGACCGGCTCACGCTGCGCGGTTTCGGCCGGTGGGCGGGGCGGCGCGGGGTGGCGAGCGTGATGATCTCGCACGAGCGCCTCGACCGGCTGCTCGGCCAGTTCCTGCCCGGACCCGCCGCGCGCCGCTGCGCCGACGTGGCCAACCGGCGCACGGCAGCCGACTACGACATGGTCGTGTGCACCACCGACTTCGCGCGGGAGGAATTCCTGCGGATCGGTGCGCCGAACGTGGAACTGGTCCCGCTCGGGGTCGACCTCGATCTGTTCAGTCCACGACGCCGTGACTCCGGCTTGCGCGCCGACCTCGGCGTCGCCGGGCATCCGATGCTGGTGCATTGCGGTCGGCTGTCGGTGGAGAAGCGTGTCGACCGCAGTATCGAGGCGGTCGGCGCCCTGCATCGCGCCGGCGTACCCGCCCGGCTGGTCGTCGCAGGCGACGGGCCGCGGCGCGAATCGCTCGAACGCCGCGCCCGCACCCTGCCCGCCCTGCCCGGTGGCGAACCCGCGGTCCACTTCACCGGCTTCATCAACGAACGCGCGATGGTGGCGAAACTCCTCGCCACCGCGGATGTTTCACTGGCGCCGGGCCCGCACGAGACCTTCGGCCTCGCTGCTCTGGAGGCCTTGGCCGCGGGCACTCCGGTCGTGGCGAGCCGCTCGTCCGCCCTCGCCGATATCGTCACCGCCGAATGCGGGGCCATCGCCGCCGATCGGCCCCGTGCCTTCGCGCAGGCTGTCACCGATGTCTTGGCCATGCCCACCTCCGGCCGCCGTCGAGCTGCCCGCTCGCGCGCCGAGCAATTCGGCTGGCCCCGCGCGGTCGCGGGAATGCTCGCGGTGCTGGGTCGCTGATCGGGCAGGCTCGGCGTTCGGGCTCAGCTCTCCGAGCGGGCCGCCAGGACGGCGTCGTAGAGCTCGCGGCGGGAGGCGCCCCGGCCTGCGGAGACCTCGGCGCAGGCGTCCTTGAGCCGCATGCCGCCTGCCACCAGTGTCTCGACCTCGTCGACCAGTTCGGCGGGCTCGGCCGAAACCGGTTGGGAGCCTTCGAGAACCACGGTGATCTCGCCGCGGGCGCCATCGGCGGACCAGGCGGCCAGTTCGCCGAGCGTGCCGCGGACGACCTCCTCGTAGGTTTTGGTGAGTTCGCGGCAGATGGCGGCGCGACGATCGGGGCCGAGGACCGAGACCGCGTCGGCCATACAGTCGGCCAGGCGGTGGGGTGCTTCGAAGAAGACGATGGCACGCTGTTCGGAGGCCAAGGTACGCAACCACTCTCGGCGCTGGCCGCCCTTGCGCGGGGCGAAGCCGTCGAAACAGAAGCGTTCCACCGGGAGACCGGACAGGGCCAGCGCGGTGGTGACCGCCGAGGGGCCGGGCAGGCAGGTGACCGGGAGATCACGGTCGACGGCGGCGGCGACCAGGCGGTAGCCGGGGTCGCTCACCGACGGCATGCCGGCATCGGTGACCAGCAGGACTGTCAGACCGCTCGCGATGTCGTCGAGCAGGGCGGGGATACGGGCGGCTTCCACATGGTCGTAGAAGCTGACGATGCGGCCGGTGATCTCGACGCCGAGTGCCTTCGCGAGCGATTTCGTGCGGCGGGTGTCCTCGGCCGCGACCACGTCGGCCGAACCGAGCGCGTCGCGCAGTCGCTGCGAGGCGTCGCCGATGTCGCCCATGGGGGTTGCCGCTAAGACCAACACAGTGTTGTCCGACCTCTCCGGTAAGTTCTCCCCGCAGGCGATCGAGTGCGGCGAGCAGTGCGGCCAGGCGGTATTCGGTCGCCCGGAAGCCGCGTGCGTAGATGGCGCGTGTTCATTCTGTCAGGCGGGGGAGCCGCGCCCGAGGGCGCGTAGGTGGGGAAACGAGGGGGCACAAGTGTCGGGTCGGACTTCGTGGGTGGCACCGCCTACGATCGGGGCGTGATCCCGGTGACCGATGAGCGCGCGATGCCTCCGTCGCGTCCCGTGTCGGCGTCGGTCAGTCCCGCGCCGCTGCGCCCGGCCCCCGATTTCGGTCCGCTCGACACCGCGCGCGGCTGGCTGGTCACCGCGGTGCTCACCGTCATCGCCGCGCTGACCAGGTTCATCAACCTGAACTATCCGACCGACGCGCGCACTCCCGTCTTCGACGAAAAGCATTACGCCCCACAGGCCTGGCAGATGGTCACCGGCGGCGGCGTGGAGGACAACCCCGCCTACGGCCTGGTCGTGCACCCACCCGTCGGCAAGCAGTTCATCGCCCTCAGTGAGGCGATCTTCGGCTACAACGCGTGGGGCTGGCGTGGCACGGCGGCGCTGGCGGGCACGATCCTGGTGCTGCTCGTGGTGCGGATCGTGCGCCGGATGGCCCGCTCGACGCTGATCGGCGCGTTCGCGGGTGTGCTGCTCATCGCCGAGAGCCTGACCTTCGTCTCCTCGCGCATCGGCATGCTCGACATCTTCATGTCGCTGCTGGTCACCGCGGCGTTCGGCTGTCTGATAGTCGACCGCGACGAAATGCGCGAGCGGATGGCTCGCGCGGATCTGGCCGGGCGGGTCGGCGTCTCGGACTGGGGTCCACGGCTGGGCGTGCGCTGGTGGCGGTTCGGCGCGGGCGTGCTGCTCGGGCTCGCGTGCGGCACCAAGTGGTCGGGCATCTACTACATCATGTTCTTCGGCCTGCTCAGCGTGGCCTTCGACGTGAGCGCGCGCCGCGCGTACGGGGTGCGCAAACCGTGGCTGGGCGCGATGGTGCGCGACGTGGGGCCCGCGCTGTACGCGCTGGTGGTGATTCCGCTGGTGGTGTACCTGTCCTCGTATTGGGCGTGGTTCGCCAGCGAGAACGGGGTGTTCCGGTACGCGGTGGGCAATCAGGTCGGCAGCGGTGGCGCGTTCGCGTTCCTGCCCGACGCGCTGCGCTCGCTCTGGTACTACCAGGGCGAGACCCTCGACTTCCATTCCAGTCTCACCAATTCGGCGGGCAACCACCATCCGTGGGAATCCAAGCCGTGGACCTGGCCGATGGGCCTGCGCCCGATGCTCTACTACTACGCCGACGGCACCGTCACCGGTTGCGGCGAAGCGCAGTGCGTGAAGGCCGTGATGGCCGTCGGCACGCCCGCGCTGTGGTGGCTGGCGCTGCCGCTGATCGGCTGGATGGTGTGGCGTTCGGTGGTGCGCCGCGACTGGCGTTACGCGGCGGTGCTGGTGGGTTACGGCGCGGGGCTGCTGCCGTGGTTCCTGACACTGGACCGCCAGATGTACTTCTTCTACGCGGTGGTGCTCGCGCCGTTCCTGGTGATGGGGATGGCGCTGGCACTCGGCGACATCCTCGGGTCGGCGAGACCCGCCGGGATACCGCGCAGTCCGACGGGTACCTATCTTCCCGCCCCGGTGAACGAGCGGTACGCGCTCGGCTTGCTGATCGTCAGCATCTATCTGGGCTTGGTGATCGCGAACTTCGTCTGGCTGTGGCCGATCCTCACGGGTCAGGCGATCACGCCGCAGAACTGGCAGGACCACCTCTGGCTGCCGAGCTGGCGGTAGCGCCGGGGCAGTCAGTCCAGGGCGCGGTGGACGAAGGCGATCGCGTCGGCGTCGTCGAGTCCGAGCCGCCGGACCGTGGTCACGTAGTCGACGGCGGCGCGGCTGGCGATATCGCGGGTGGGGTCGCCGGAGGAGGCGATGAAAGAGCCTTGGCGGCCACGGGTTTCGAGCACGCCGTCGGACTCCAGTTCGCGGTAGGCGCGGGCGACGGTGTTGGGGGCGATGCCGAGATCGGCGGCCAGCGCGCGGACCGTGGGGATCTTGGTGCCCGCGGGGAGGGTGCCCGCGCGGACCTGCTCGATCACGGCCATGCGCAGCTGCTCGTAGGGCGGCTGCGAGGAATCGGTGGACAGCTCGACGTGGAACACGATGCTCACACCTCGTCTCGGGACAGCGGGCAGGACATACAGCGCGGACCGCCGCGGCCGGAGCCCAGCTCCGAGCCGCTGATGGTGACCACCTCGATACCCGCCTCGGTCAGGCGCGAGTTGGTCATCTCGTTGCGTTCGTAGGCCACGACCACGCCGGGCGCGAGGGCGAGGGTGTTGTTGCCGTCGTCCCACTGTTCGCGTTCGGCGTCGGGCCCCTCGCGGCCGGTGTCGATCACGCGCAGCTTCGGAATGCCCATCGCCGCGGCGGCGGCGGGCAGGAACGGTTCGGGTCCGGTGATGCTGATGCGCTCGAGGTCACCGCGTCCGGAGAAGCCGTCCTCGCGGCGGATGGTGAACGCCTCCAACGATTTCCGCACGCCCGGATACATCACCACCGCGTCGGTGTCGACCATGGTGCAGACGGTGTCGAGGTGCATCGTGGCCCGGTTCTGCGCGATCGGCACCACCAGCACGGTGTGCGCGAGCTCGTCGTCGAACAGGCTGCGCGCCAGCGCTTCCGCGCCCGCGGGGGTTGTTCGCTCGCCGACACCCACGGCGACAACACCTTTGGCGAGCAGCAGCACATCGCCGCCTTCGATCGGCGCGGTGTGTGACTCGTAGGCCCGGCGCACGCCGAGGAAACGTGGATGGAACGCGTAGACGAGATCGGTGATGGAGGTCTCGCGGCTGCGGGCGGGCAGGGCCAGCGAGGTGATCGCGACTTTCGGGCCGACCCAGAACGAGGAATCGCGGGTGAACAGCAGATTCGGGAGCGGATCGACGACGAAATCGCCGCCGTGGTGCATGCGCCGCACCAGCGAGGTGGCGTCGGGGCCGAACGGCAGCTCGTCGAAGGTCATTCCGGCCATCAGGATGTCGGCGAGCGCGGGGGCGTCGAATTTACGCAGTTCGGCGGCGAGCTGGTCGGCCAGGCCGTGGCCGAGCCTGCGCGCGTCGACTGCCGCCGAGATGCCCTGGATCCTGGCTGCCCCACTGGCGCTGAGGGTTTCGGTCAGCAGGTCTGCCAGTAACAGCACCTCTACGCCGCGCTCGCGCAGTACGGTGGCGAAGGCGTCGTGTTCGGCTTGTGCGCGCTCGACCCAGGGGATGCCGTCGAACAGCAGCTGGTCGTTGTTGCTCGGGGTGAGTCGGCGTAGTTCTGCGCCGGGGCGGTGCAGCAGCACCGTCCGTAGCTGGCCGACCTCGGAGGTGACGGTCAGGCGCGAGTCGGGGGCGGTTCCCATCTGCAAACCGTAATGCGAGGACCGCGTGTCTGCGAGCTGCAACGCGCTGGGTTCGGCCGCGGCTGCTCGTCGGTGACCGCCGCTCGGGCGCGTGTTCCGCCCATTTTTCGTACACGACACGAATACCTGAAGTATTGTTTAGGTGGTAGTGGGAGGAGCTATAGATGACGATGGCCGATTGGCAAACGAAGGAGCTGACCCCCGGGCAGCTATCCGATCGTAGTGGAGTTGCAGTGTCCGCGTTGCACTTCTACGAACGCGAAGGTCTCATATCGAGCCGTCGAACCAGTGGCAATCAACGTCGATATTCTCGCGAGACCTTGCGCCGGGTCGCCTTCATCCGTATCTCGCAGCGGGTCGGTATCCCACTCAGTGAGATTCGCTCGGCCTTGGACCGGCTCCCCGAGGGGCGCACCCCGACTCGTCGCGACTGGGAGAACCTGTCGACCACCTGGCGTGAGGATCTCGACGACCGCATCACCCAGCTCGTGCGCCTGCGCGACAACCTGACCGGCTGCATCGGCTGCGGCTGCCTGTCGCTCGGCTCGTGCAAACTCGTCAACGAGCACGACCGGCTCGGTGCGGAGGGTCCTGGTGCGCGCGTGCTCGATGTCCAGGTGAACTGCCCGCCGAAATCCGGCTGCGTATAGCTCTTGTCGGATGCCTCGGGCATCATCGCGGGTATGACTTCACTGGATGCCAAGGCGAAGACTCTGCTCGAACTGCACCGTCCGGGAAATCCGGTGGTGCTGCCGACCGTCTGGGACGCATGGTCGGCGAATGTCGCTGTGGCGGCCGGTTTTTCGGGCCTGACCATGGGCAGCCACCCGGTCGCCGACTCGATCGGCCGCGCCGACGGTGAGGGGATGAGTTTCGACGAACTCCTGGCCCGCGTCACCCAGGTCACCGCCTCGGTCGAGGTCCCGGTCTCGGTCGACATCGAATCCGGCTACGGCCTCGAACCGCTGCAACTGATCGACGGCCTGCTCGCCGCGGGCGCTGTCGGCCTCAATATCGAGGACACGGTGCACAGCGAGGGCAAGCGCCTGCGTTCGCCCGTCGAACACGCGGACCTGGTCCGCGGCCTGCGCGAAGCCGCCGACGCGGCGGGCGTGCACGTCGTGGTCAACGCCCGCACCGACCTGTTCGTGCGTCAGGACGGCGACGAGGCCGATCGCCTCGACCGTGCCATCGCCCGCCTGACCCTGGCTGCCGAAGCGGGTGCCGACGTTCTCTACCCGGTGGGCAAGCACGCCGACGCCGACCTGCGCCGGCTCACCACCGAGCTGCCGTTGCCGGTCAACGCGATCGGCCAACCGGGTAGCCCGGCCAAGGACTACTTCGCCGGCCTCGGCGTCGCCCGCATCAGCTTCGGCCCGTTCCTTCAGGCCGCATTGGGCGCCGAGGCGACCAACCTGCTGGCTGCCTGGAAATAGCCGCTAGGCCTTACCTTCGACCTCCGCGGCGACGCCGTTGAGGATCAGTTCCAGGCCGAAGACGAAGTCGCCGTCCGCCGGATCGTCGGGCGGCGACTGGAACAGCGGTGAGGCGAACAGCGCGGCCGCCTGCGGGAGCGTGTGGGGATCGACCAGCCGGGCCAGCGCCGCGCCGTAGTGCTGGTTGACGTCGGCCTCGTCCAGGCCGGTGCCCTGCCTGGCGTCCGTCAATTGCTGGGTGAGCAGACTCGATTGCCGCACATGCATGTCCACCAGCATCACGATGCCCACTTTGGTCGCCCAATCGAGCTCGGTCGCGGCGAGGGCGCGCAGCGCGGCGTCCAGCCAACCGATCGCGTGGGGTCCACGGGGTGGTCCGCTGATCGGCAGTTGCGCGTGCCACGGGTGCGCGAGTAGGACCCCGCGAAGGGCGTGCGCCCATCGGCGCAGTCCGGTGCGCCACTGTCCGGGGTCGGAACTGATGTCCGGTGCGGGGCCCAGTGCGAGATCGGACATCAATTCGAACAGTTCGTTCTTTGAGCCGACGTGGCGATAGAGCGCCATCTTCGTGAAGCCGAGGGTCGAGGCGACTTCGGCCAGGGTCACCGCCCCGATGCCGCGCCGGTCGGCCAGCTCCACCGCGGCGCGCACGACGCGTTCGACGTCGAGCTCCGCCGGTCGGCCGAGCCGCGCTCGATCCGGTAGTCGCCAGAGTCTGCTCAGGTCGGCGGGCACCGGCTCGTCGGTCATCGCGGAGACTTCCTCCTGGGTTCGGGCAGCGTCGGTCGGCTGCGGGCACATACTATCCACGCGATTACTATCCTTGAGATAGTATCCCAGGGATAATTAGTGCTGCCGCTATCCGAGAGGTTGGCAACCGCATGACCGATCAACTGGTCGCCCCCAGACCGCGAGTGCGCGACGTCGACGCGCTGCGCGGCTTCGCGCTCTTCGGCATCTTCGTCGTCAACATCACCTTCATGGCCTCGGGATATCCCGGCAATCTGGTCATCGATCCCGCCTTCACCTCGCCCCTCGACGACGCTGTGCGCGGCCTGTCGTCGGTGTTCGTCGACATGAAGTTCTATGTGCTGTTCTCGTTCCTGTTCGGCTACAGCTTCACGTTGCAGATGGAATCGGCGGCCGCCGCCGCAGTGGCCTTCGAACCGCGCATGCTGCGCCGGATCGCGGGGCTGTTCGTGCTCGGCGTGCTGCACATCGTCTTCCTGTACGGCGGCGACGTGCTGACCACTTACGCGCTGGCCTGCCTGGTGCTGTTCTGGATGCGGCGATGCCGGGATCGAACGGCGCTGCGGGTAGCCGCCGCGTTGTACGGCGTCGTGCTGGCGAGCCTGCTGCTGAGCGGGCTTTTCCTCGACACCGCGAGCTTCTTGCCCGCGCCGGAGGTGGCGCACGCGAACGCCGAACAGGCCACCTCGGCGATGCTGGGCGGCTGGGGCGACATCATCGGCCAGCACCTCGACGGATTGGTGTTGCTGATCCTGCAGGCGGTCAGTCTGCAGGGCCCCACCGCGCTGGCGATGTTCCTGCTCGGCATGGTCGCGGGTCGCCGGCAACTGTTCGCGCGGGTCCGCGGCGACGAACCGATCCTGCGGCGAATCCAGTGGGTCGGCTTTCCGGTGGGACTGGTGGGCAGCACGGTGTACACGCTCGGCGGGGGTACCGGGCACACGCTCGCGGTCGCCGTCAGCGTCGCCACCGCACCGTTGCTCGCTGCCGCCTACGTCGCGACGTTGCTGCGTTTGATGCACAGTCCGCGCACCGCGTGGATCCGCTCGGCGCTCGCGCCCGCGGGACGGATCGCGTTGACCAACTACCTGGGGCAGTCCGCGATCGGCCTGGTGATCTTCACCGGCGTCGGATTCGGTGCGGCCGGCAGCTTGTCGCCGTTGACGACGATGGCGCTGGCGCTGCTCGTTTTCCTGGCGCAACTCTGGGTGAGCGCGCTGTGGTTGCGCCGGCATCGATACGGCCCCGCCGAATGGATCCTGCGATGGGTGACCATCGGTCGCAGACCGGCCTGGCGAACGCTGCCGGCCGCGGTGGGCTGAGGTACCCGGCGATTCCGAACGGTGGCGCACCGCGAAAGGCCGTGCGCCACCGTTCGTTCGACTATTCCTTGGGCTCGACGTAGCGCGGGAAGACCGGCTCCGGCGCGGGCAGGTCGAGACCGGGAGCCAGGGGAGTGGCGATGTCGGCGAAGGTGCGGCCTTCCTGGGCGAGCAGGTCCAGGATCTTGGCCGCGGAGCCCGGCATCACCGGTTGGACCAGGATGGCGACGATGCGGACCACCTCGAGGGTGACGTAGAGGACCGTCGCCATGCGGGCCAGGTCTTCTGCGGTGCCCGACTTGCGCAGTGCCCAGGGGGCATTGGCGGAGAAGTAGCGATTGGTTTCGCCGAGGGTGAGCCAGATGGCTTCCAGGGCGAGGTGCATCTGCTGGACGTCGAACTCGGCGCGGCATTTGGCGAGCAGCCCGTTCGCGCGGTCGAGCAGCGCACGGTCTTCGTCGGTGAACTCGCCGGGCGTGGGGGACTTGGCGTCGCAGTTCTTGTTGACCATGGTCAGGCTGCGCTGGACCAGGTTGCCGAACTCGTTGGCCAGGTCGGCGTTGATGCGGCCCGCGATGGCGTCGTTGCTGTAGCTGCCGTCCTGGCCGTAGGAGATCTCGCGCAGCAGGAAGAACCGCACCTGGTCGAGGCCGTAGGTGGACACCAGCGAGAGCGGGTCGACGACATTGCCCGTCGACTTCGACATCTTCTCGCCCTTGTTGTACAAGAACCCGTGCACGAACACCCGGTCGGGGAGTGCGATCCCGGCCGACATCAGGAACGCCGGCCAGTACACCGTGTGGAACTTGGTGATGTCCTTGCCGATGATGTGCAGGTTGGCGGGCCAGAACTTCTCGAACGCGGCGGAGTCGGTGTTCGGAAAGCCCACGCCGGTCAAGTAATTCGTGAGCGCGTCGACCCACACGTACATCACGTGGTCGGGCGCGCCGGGGACCGGAACACCCCAGTCGAAGGTGGTGCGGGAGATCGACAGGTCCTTCAGCCCGGACTTGACGTAGCTGACGATCTCGTTGCGCCGCGTCGAGGGTGCGATGAACTCGGGCCGCTCCTCGTAGAGGGCGAGGAGCTTGTCCTGATACTCCGAGAGCTTGAAGAAGTAGTTCGACTCCTCGGACCAGGTGACCGGGGTCTTGGTCTCGGTGGACTCGCGGGTGCCGTCGGCGAGGAGGGTGGTCTCGTCCTCGTTGTAGAAGGCCTCGTCGCGCACCGAGTACCAACCCGAGTAGTTGTCGAGGTAGATGTCGCCATTGGCGAGCATCCGTTCCCAGATGGCGACGCTCGCGGCCATGTGGTCGTCATCGGTGGTGCGGATGAAGCGGTCGAACGAGATGTCGAGCGCCTTGTCCATCGCCTCGAAGACGTCGGAATTGCGGGCCGCGAGCTCCTGCACCGGGATGCCTTCGGTGGCGGCGGTCTGCTGCATCTTCTGACCGTGCTCGTCGGTGCCGGTCATGAAGAACACGTCGTAACCGTCGAGTCGCTTGAAGCGGGCGATCGCGTCGGTGGAGATGTACTCGTACGCGTGGCCCATATGCGGCACACCGTTGGGGTACGCGATGGCCGTCGTGACGTAGAAGGCGGGCGCCTCGGCGCCTTCGGCTGCACTCATGATGGGCACTACTCTAATCCGGGTGGCAAACACGAATCGTCCGGCTCCGCCTGTTCCGCCGCCGCTCGCGCCCCTGATCGACGCGCATACCCACCTCGATGCCTGTGGCGCAACCGATGCCGCGTCGACCGCGGCCATCGTCGACCGGGCCGCCTCGGCCGGTGTCGGGCACGTGGTGACCGTCGCCGACGATCTCGCCGCCGCGCAGTGGGCCGTGCGGGCCGCGAACTGGGATCCGCGGGTGTACGCCGCTGTCGCGTTGCATCCCACCCGGGCCAACGCCCTCGACGACACGGCGAAGGCCGAGCTCGAGCACCTCGCCACCGACCCGCGCGTGGTCGCGGTCGGTGAGACCGGCCTCGACTACTACTGGCCGGGCAAGCTCGACGGCTGCGCCGACATCGAAACCCAGATCGAGGGTTTCCGCTGGCACATCGACCTGGCCAAACGCGTGCGCAAACCGCTGATGATCCACAACCGCGAAGCCGACCACGACCTGCTCACGGTGCTGCTCGACGAGGGTGCGCCGGACACGGTGATCTTCCACTGCTTCTCCTCGGACGCCACGATGGCCGAGGCGTGCGTGGCGGAGGGGTACGTGCTGAGCTTCTCGGGCACGGTGAGTTTCAAGAACGCGCACGAATTGCGCGAGGCCGCCAAGCTGGTGCCCGATGACCAGATCCTGGTGGAAACCGATGCGCCGTATCTGACACCGCACCCGTATCGCGGTGCGCCGAACGAGTCGTACTGCCTGCCGTACACCGTCCGCGCGCTCGCCGAAGTGCGGGAACAGGACCCGCAGACGCTGGCCGAGATCACCACCGCCAACGCGCGCAGGCTGTATCGGATTCGGTAGTCCGTTTCGCCGGATCGACAGGGGGCTGGACATTAAACGTGAGTCGGCTCACATTCCTCTGCTGACATCGTTATCTACCAGCGCGGTCTATATCGAATTGTGATCTACGATCCCGCTGTTCGGGCGGCCTGGTGTTGTCTACCGCGCACCGCGTCGTTATCGTCCTGTAATCATGTCAGCTTTTGCGCGGATCAACTCGTCACGTTCACCGCTGCTGTTCGCAGCGGTGGCGGCCATGCTGCTGATTCTTCTCGTCGGCGCCTCGCTGGCCATCGTGAACCACAAGACGGTCGCGATCGTCATCGACGGCGAACGGACCGAGCTCTCGACGATGTCGCGCGACGTGCGCGCCATCCTGGCCGACGCGGGCTACGAGATCGCCGAACACGACGAGGTGATCCCCGCCGCGAGCGCCAAGGTCGGTGACGGCGCCACCATCACCTTCAACCGGGGCCGCGAGATCACCGTCACCGTCGACGGTGTCGAGCGCAAGGTGTGGACCACCGGCACCACCGCGGGCGACGCGCTGGCATCGATGCAGATCCCGTCCGACACCCACGTGTTGCCCTCGCGCACCGAGAAACTGCCCCTCGCGGGTGCGGCGCTGAGTGTGTACACCCCGCGCACCATCGCGCTGGTCGACGGTGGCGCAGCCCCGGTCGATGTGCGCCTCGCCGCCGCGACCATCGGTGAATTCCTCACGGCCGCGGGCGTTCCGTTGAAGGACGAGGACTTCACCGAGCCCGCCGCCACGACCCCCCTCGCCGAGGGCATGCAGGTCGTCGTCACCCGGCAGCGCACCGAACAGCGCACCGAGACCCTGCCGCTCGATCCCACCGAAACGGTGATCGAGGACGTGACCATGAACATGAGCCGCACCGTGGTGGAGAACCCGGGGATGCCCGGTCTGCACGAGGCGACGTTCGCGGTGAAGATGGTGAACGGCGTCGAAGCCTCACGCGTGCAGGTGCATTCGAATGTGATCACGCCCGCGCAGAACAAGACGATCCGCAAGGGCGCCAAGCCGGGGACCGAGGTTCCGCCGGTGCGTGACGGTGCGGTGTGGGATGCGCTGGCCAAGTGTGAGTCGACGGGGAACTGGGCGATCAACACCGGCAACGGGTACTACGGCGGCATCCAGTTCGATCAGAGCACCTGGGAACGCCAGGGTGGCTTGAAGTACGCACCGCGCGCCGACCTGGCCAGCCGCGAAGAGCAGATCGCGATCGCCGAGGTGACGCGGGCCCGTCAGGGCTGGGGCGCCTGGCCCGCGTGCACCGGACGCCTGGGAATCAGCTGATTTCGCAAGAACAGTAGGTAACTCTCAGCCACCTCCACTCCGGCGTGGGGCCGAGAACTGGCACTCGGGCTCCGGGCGACACGCTGGACACGCGCAGAGGCGGAACAGCCCAGCCTGTTAGCGTGCTCTCGTTTCGCCGGGTCTGCTGTGCTCGTGCGGCGGAGTCGGGTCGGTGACGAGTCGACGGGTGGTTGTGATGCGTAGGGTTTCGGCCTGGTGGCGTTCGGTGGCCGCGGCGGTTCTGTCGGCGGGGGTCGGGGTGTGTGTGCCGCTGCCGGTGGCGCATGCGCAGGCTCCGGGGACTGTTATCGCGGTTGTTCCGCAGGGGGATGGATTCCACGGGATGTCGGGGGCTCAGGTCATCGACTACTGGACGCGCGGGGTGGGCGGTGTGTCGCAGCCCGCCAGCGGTGCGCTGTATTTGCCGAGTGGTGTTGCGCCTGCGGGTGGTTGGCCTGTTGTCACTTATGACCACGGGACTACCGGGCTCGGGGCGGGGTGTGGGGGACAGTCGGATCCGGCGGGGGCACCGTGGCCGGAATCGCAAGTGGGGCAGGATGTTTTCCTGCGGTATCTGGTGTCGAAAGGGTTCGCTGTCGTCGCGCCGGATTATCTGGGGCTCGGCAGGTTCGATACCGGTCCGCATCCGTATCTCGGCATCGACACCGAGGCCACTGCCACCATCGACATGCTCCGGGCCGCGCATTCTGTGCGCGATGATCTCTCGCCGGTGTGGGTGGCGACGGGGATGTCGCAGGGCGGGCAGGCCGCGCTCGGCACCGCGCACCGGCAGGCCAGTTACGCGCCGGAGCTGGACTTCCGCGGGACCATCGCGATCGACCCGGAATCGGACGTGGAGAAGGTGGCCACGCTGCTCGGGCCGGGCAATCCCGATCGCCTCAGCGGCGGGATTCTGGGGTTCTCGGCCAGCATCCTGGCCGGACTGCGCGCTGCCCGCCCGGACGCGCAGGTCGACAGCTATCTCAGCCCGCTCGGCCGCCAGGTCATCGACGAGATCGGCGCCCTGTGCTCGGACGCCATCGACGACCGGGTCGCTGATCTGACGCTGGGCGCGATGCTCAGCCGCTCCCTCGGCGACGAGCCGCTGCGGTCGGTGATGGCCGACTACATGACCGTGCCGACCAGCGGTTACGACGCGCCGATCCTGCTGCTGGTCAACGCCACCGACCGCACGGTGCCCTCGCCACTGCACGCGGCACTGGCCGCCCAGTTCACCGCGGGCGGCGTGAACTACACACCGGTGGTCGGGACGGGCAGTCACTGCGAGCTGAATCCCGCGATGTGGTCCGCGATCGATGAGTTCCTCGCCCGGGTGCGCTGATCGCCTGCCGCTCTCCGGCACTGCCCATCGGTCTGCATGGATGCCGGTTGATCCAGGGCCCGGCCCGCCCTGATCTGTACACTCGTCCAAGATCGTGATCGCCTGGTAGGGAGACTGAGTTGTGCTGAACAACCCGATTCGCGCGACCTTCGTCGCCACGCTGGTCGCGAGTGCGCTGACCGCTGCCGGATTCGCTCCGGCCGCCGCGGAGGCGCCCGGTTCGCTCATCTCGGTGCAGGCCGAACCCGCGGGCTGGCACGGGCTCGACCGTGGCTCGTCGGTCGAGTACTGGATGACCGACTCGGCCGGCGTCCAGCGCCCGGCCAGCGGCGCGATGTTCCTGCCCGAAGGTGACGCACCGGTCGGCGGCTGGCCGATCCTGGCATACGACCACGGCACGTCGGGCTCCGGCCCGGGTTGCGGTGGTCAGGCCGATCCGGAGACCGCGCCCTTCCAACAGCAGCGCGGGGGGGAGGACCGGCTGCTGAAGCGGTTCGTCGACCAGGGCTTCGCCGTCGTCGCGCCCGATTACCTCGGCCTCGGCCGATTCGACACCGGCCCGCACCCGTACCTCGAGGTGCGCAGCGAGGCAACTGCGACGATCGATCTGGTCCGTGCTGCCCGCGCCGCCAACCACGACCTCTCGCGCACCTGGAGCGTGCTCGGCGTTTCACAGGGTGGTCACGCGGCGCTGAGCGCGGCGCACGTGCAGGCTGAGTACGCCCCTGAGCTCGACTTCCGTGGTGTCGCCGCGATCGACCCAGCCTCGGACGTGGAGAAGATCCTGCCGTTCGTCAGCCCGACGACGCCGATGGTGCCGGGGCTTTCCAGCGCCACCACCTCGTTCATCGTCAGCATCCTGGCCGGTCTGCGCGCCACTGACCCCGCGCTCGGCATCGACTCCTACCTGACTCCGCGCGGCAAGGAAATTGTCGACGCCGCGGGCAGCCAGTGCCTGGACGAGATCCTTGCGTCGACCAAGGGCGTCACCTCCGCCGACCTGCTGGCCCGCCCGCTCGCACCGCTGCGCGATCCGCTCGCGGCCTACATGATGCTGCCGACCAGTGGTTACGATGCCCCGATCCTGTTGTCCATGAACGTCGCCGACATGGTCGTGCCGTCGCCGCTGCACGCGGCGCTGGTCGCCCAGTTCGCAGCCAACGGCGTCGACCAGCAGGTGGTCCTCGGCAACGGCCAGCACGGCTCGGTCTCGCCCGAGCAGCTCGCCGCCATCGACGGTTTCCTCGCGCGCGTCAACGCGGCCCCGACACAGCGCTGAGCTGCCCGATCAACAAGGTTGGTAGGTTCTAGCAGTGTCCGAACCAGAGAATTCCGCTCGAGGTAGCCGTGCCGCCTTGCTCGGTCCCGCCGAGGTGCGGACCCTGGCCGAGCGTTTCGGCGTCCGACCCACCAAGCAGCTCGGACAGAATTTCGTGCACGACGGCAATACCGTGCGGCGCATCGTGTCCGCGGCGGGTGTCGGCGCGGGTGACACCGTACTCGAGGTCGGCCCGGGTCTCGGCTCGCTGACGTTGGCGCTGCTCGACGTGGTCGACCAGGTGGTCGCCGTCGAAATCGACCCCGTGCTCGCGAACTATCTGCCCGAAACCGTCGCCGATCGCGCGCCGGGCCTGGTGGAGCGTCTGCGCGTGGTCGAGGCGGACGCGCTGCGGGTGCGTCCGGAGCAGTTGCCCGCCGTCCCGACCGCGCTGGTGGCGAACCTGCCGTACAACGTGGCCGTGCCGGTGCTGTTGCACCTGCTCGCGACGTTGCCCAGCATCATGGTGTCGCTGGTGATGGTCCAGGCGGAAGTGGCCGACCGGCTTGCCGCCGAGCCGGGGAACCGGGTGTACGGGGTGCCGAGTGTCAAGGCGGGTTTCTTCGGAAAGGTCCGGCGGGCCGGTCACGTGGGGACGCAGGTCTTCTGGCCGGTGCCGCGCGTCGAATCGGGTCTGGTGCGGATCGACCGATACGCCGAAGCGCCGTGGCCGATGGACGACGCGCATCGCAGGCGGGTGTTCGAGGTGATCGACGCGGCGTTCGCGCAGCGGCGAAAGACGTTGCGGGCGGCGCTGTCCGGGTGGGCGGGCTCGCCTGCCGAGGCCGAGCGCCGGCTCGTCGCCGCCGGGATCGATCCGACGGCACGGGGCGAGACCCTGGAGACGTCGGCGTTCGTCCGGTTGGCCGCGACGACCTGATCGGCGCGAGCGGTACGCCCGCGCGGCGAATCGTGGGCTCCCGCAGGAGAACCCGCAGTACACCGGCCGTTCACCGGCGCGGGTTGTGGTGCCCCTGTGAAAGCAATTGTGGACAACCGGTTTTCGCGGCACTCGGAGTTGATCATGCTCGGCGGACGGCGCTCCCGGTGGAACCCGGAAATTTGTGTCGCACCACGTCCGGGGAAAGATGTGGATGACGTTGTGGATGATTCGTGACGCGTCCTGACGTGGGTGAACCCACGGTGAACGGGGGCGTTGTCGCGAACCGGGTCGATGCTGGGCGAGCTGGACGCGCTCGCCCAGCACGGGTGGTGTCAGGCGCTCAGCGCGTAGCCCGCTTCGTCGACCGCGGCGGCAACATCGGCGTCGGCCAGTTCGCCCGAGCTGTCGACGCGAACGAGGCCGCTGGCGAGGTCGACCTCCACGCCGGTGACGCCATCGATCTTGCCGATCTCCTGCTTGACCGAGCTCACGCAGTGTCCGCAGGTCATCCCCGTGACGGTGTAGGTGGTGGTGGCCATGGCCGGCTCCTTCGCTCTTCCAACATACGGTCCAGGGGTATGTCCCCGACACGAACGAACATACCCCCCAAGGGTACCTGACGCAACCCCTGGGCCGAGTGCCGGGCATTCGGCGTGCGTACTAGTCGGTGGAACCTATTACGCTGGGGAATCGTGCTGTCAGTTGTGCCCAGCCCGGTCGTCGTGCGAGCTCCGTCGAAGGTGAACCTGCATCTCGGAGTCGCTGATCTGCGCCCGGACGGATACCACGACCTGACCACCGTGTTCCAAGCATTGTCCCTCGCCGACGACCTCCGTCTGGCCCCCTCTGCCTCGCTTTCCGTGCGGGTGAGCGGCGAAGGCGCCGCCGAGGTGCCCACCGACCGCACCAACCTGGTCTGGAAGGCCGCGGTCCGCCTGGCGCATCTGGCGGGCCGTGCCCCGCTGGTCGAGATCGCGATCACCAAAGGCATCCCGGTGGCCGGTGGTATGGCGGGCGGCAGCGCCGACGCGGCCGCGACCCTGGTCGGGCTGAACGAGCTGTGGGACCTCGGCCTGACCCGTGAGGAACTGTCCACGATCGCCGCCGAACTCGGCAGCGACGTCCCGTTCTCCCTGCACGGCGGCACCGCACTGGGCACCGGCCGCGGCGAACGCCTGCTTCCGGTGCTGTCGCGCAACACCTTTCACTGGGTCCTCGCGCTGGCCAAGGACGGTCTGTCCACCCCCTCGGTCTTTCGCGAACTCGACCGGCTACGCGCCGAAGGGGAGCCGCCGCGCCTCGGTGATCCCCAGCAACTCATGCAGGCACTGGCCGCCGGCGACCCGCACACCCTCGCGCCGCTACTCGGCAACGACCTCCAAGCCGCGGCACTCTCCCTGAAACCGGAACTGCGCCGCACGCTGCGCGCGGGCGTCGGCGCGGGCGCCCTGGCCGGGCTGGTCTCGGGGTCGGGGCCCACGTGCGCGTTCCTCTGCGAATCGGAGGAGGCCGCGATCGGTGTCGCCGCGGAGCTGGCAGGCGCGGGCGTGTGCCGCAGCGTGCGCACGGCCACCGGTCCTGTTCAGGGCGCCCGCGTGCTCGACACCGAGGCACACTCCAAACGCTGACGACCACCAGCTGAGTCCGGCCGCCGCAGTGCCGGTCAGAGCGACCGGCGGCGTCCACTATGATCGCAATCAACAGATCTCGCACGAACATGGGTAATTCACCGGGAACGGGCCAACTGGTCCAGCAATCCCCCCGTCGGACGCCGACGCACCGCAACCCCGCACCTATGTCTGGCCTGAAGTCGCGGAGAGGCGGCAATGCCCAACCTGATCAACCTGGAACAGGTCTCCAAGAGCTTCGGCGTCAAGCCGTTGCTGGATGACGTCTCCCTCGGAATTCACGCGGGGGAACGGATCGGGGTGGTGGGCCTCAACGGTGGCGGTAAGACCACGCTGCTCGAGGTCCTGACCGGACTGGAGCCGCCCGACAAGGGCCGGGTGAGCCGAGTGGGCGGGCTGCGGATGGCCGTGGTCACCCAGCGCGGCGTGCTGCCCGAGGGCGCCAGCATCGGTTCGATCGTGTTCGCCGGGCTGTCCGACGACCTGTCGACCGCCGACATCGCCGACCACCAGTGGGCCGCCGACTCGCGCGTGCGCTCGATCCTCGAAGGCATCGGCATCGCCGATCTGGGCCTGGACACCCTCGTCACGAACCTCTCCGGTGGCGAACGCCGCCGCGTCGCCCTGGCGGCGGCGCTGGTGCGCGACCTGGACCTGCTGGTCCTCGACGAGCCGACCAACCACCTCGACATCGAGGGTGTGCAGTGGCTGGCCGAACACCTGGTCGCCCGGCGCACCGCGCTCGTCGTCGTGACCCACGATCGCTGGTTCCTCGACACCGTCGCCAACCGCACCTGGGAGGTCGTCGGCGGCAAGGTGGAGACCTACGAGGGCGGCTACGGCGACTGGATCTTCGCCCGTGCCGAACGCGCACGTCAGGCCGACGCCTCGGAGTCGCGCAGACAGAACCTGGCACGCAAGGAGCTGGCCTGGCTGCGGCGCGGCGCCAAGGCCCGCACCTCCAAGCCGCGCTATCGCGTCGAGGCCGCCGAGGCACTGATCGCCGATGTGCCCGCGCCGCGCGACTCGGTCTCGCTGGCCGCGTTCGCCCGCAAGCGCCTGGGCCGCGTGGTGATCGAACTCGAGGATGCCGCCCTCACCACCCCCGACGGCCGGGTGCTGGTCGACGACCTCACCTGGCGGCTCGCGCCGGGCGAGCGGGTCGGCCTGGTCGGTGTGAACGGGTCGGGCAAGACCACGCTGCTGCGCGCGCTGGCCGGGGAGACCGAACCCGCCAAGGGCAATCGGATCCAGGGCCAGACCGTGCAGATCGGCTGGCTGCGGCAGGAACTCGACGACCTGCCCACCGATATGCGAGTGCTGGAGGCCGTGCAGCAGGTCGCACAGCGAATCATGCTCGGCGACAAGGAGATCTCGGCCGGTCAGCTCGCCGAACGGCTCGGTTTCACCCCGGCCCGCCAGCGCACCCCGGTCGGTGACCTCTCCGGTGGTGAACGCCGTCGCCTGCAGCTCACCCGCATCCTGATGGCCGAACCGAACGTGCTGCTGCTCGACGAGCCGACCAACGACCTCGACATCGACACCCTGCAGCAGCTCGAGGATCTGCTCGACAACTGGGCGGGCACGCTGGTGGTCATCAGTCACGACCGCTACCTGGTCGAGCGCATCTGCGACTCCACCTGGGCCCTGTTCGGCGACGGCAAACTCACCAACCTGCCCGGCGGCATCGATTCCTATCTCGCCAAGCGCGCCACCATGGCAGGCAACGCCAAGCCGCTCACCGCGAAGACCGGTGGCACCTCGACGGATTCGTCCGACCGCCGCGCCGCCCGCAAGGAACTGTCGAAGGTCGAACGCAGCATCGCCAAACTCGACGAGCGCGAACAGAAACTCCATGCCGCCCTCGCCGACGCCGCGACAGACCCGGACAAGCTGGTCAAGCTGGGAGCCGAGCTGAAGGAAGTTGTCGCCGAAAAAGAAGCGGCGGAAGAGCGCTGGATGGAGTTGGCAGAAGCCGCCGACCAGTGATCTCGCACGCACATGGGTAACTCCCGGGGTACGGGCTGACTCGGCGGGAGTCCTGCTGTCAGCCGCCGACGCTCCGTGACCGCGCACTCGAGTCCGGCCCGAAGTCGCGGGGAGGCGGACCAGTGGTTTCGCGGCCGTCGTTGATGACGACCGGTAAACACGTCTGGACGAAGTCGGCGCCGAATTCGGTGAGCAGGATGCTGCGGTAGCTCACCTTCGTACCGAAACCGGGGCGCTTCAACGCCTCCCGCACCTGCTCCTGGGCTTCGATGACCTGGTAGCGGTGCGGGTTGCCGACGGGTTCGCGGGTGGACTCGATGAGCCCGAGCCTGCGCAGGTTGGGCAGGTACTGCGGCACCCGGTTCGGAAACCGCAGGCCGGCGTGGTCGCCCAGCATCGTCAGTCCACTGATCAACCGCTCGCCACCGAACGCCCGTTGCCGCCCGGTGCGCACATCGATGGCGGGCTGCGGCCCGTCGACGTGCAGGAAGCGCAGGATCCGTGCCTCGTCCGGCGTGATCTCGGCGAGAATCCCGGGATAGGCCGGATGGGTGTCGGGCTGTGCGGCGGTGGTGCTGGCGGACAGGCGCAGCAGTTCGGCGCCCTGCTCACGCAGAGTCGGCGTGCCGTCCTCGCGGTGGTGTTCGGCGCCCGTCGGCAGGCCGAGGGCGTGCCGGAGCCGGTCGCGCACTTCGGTTTCCGCTTCGGCGAGCACCTCGTTGGGCGGGTTGCCCGCCATGCTGCCGCGCAACACCGTGACGGTCACCCCGAGCGCGGTGTCCAGGGTCCACAGCGTCATTCCCGAGGCGGCGGTCAGCGCGACGCGCGCCACCCCGGTCGCAGCCCGAACCGTGCGCACCGGTGAGACGGGCAGCAGGCCACGCCTGTCGTGGGATACCTCGAGCGGCGGTACCGATCGTCGCACCATGTCGGTGGACGGGGTCCCGTCGTCTACATCCATGTCGTCGCTACTCCTGTTCCGAAGACCAGGATGTGAGCGTATCCGGCGAGCAGTCCCAGCGCGCCGCCATGGACAAAAAGCAACCATTCGTCCTGTTTGATCGCCGAGCGCAGCATGTCCACGAAGTCATGGGGAGAAAGTGCGGACATTTGCCGGGCGATGTAATCGTTGACCTGCCTGCTCTGCTGAGCATTGAACGCGGGGTCGGCGAACGCCATGGGCGCGATCGTCATGGCTTGCGTGGTGAGAGTTGTTTGCAGCGAGTCGTATTCGCGGCTGCCGAGCATGAATTTCACCGCGGGCCGCGCGGGCCCGAGCGCACGGTCGGCGGCCGGGCGCAGGGTGTCCTCGAGCATCTGCAGGGTCCGGTCCGAGCGCGGTCCGTTGAGCAGTTCGTCGCCGATGTTGGCCACCGTGACGACCTCGGTGGACACCAATGCCGCGTAACCCGCGGTGATTTCGGGCTGGCGCTTGATCAGCAAACCCTGCCGCCACGGGCACCACCACTTCGGTGTGGCGGGCGCGAAGATCATGTTGATCCCGATCCAGTTCACCACCCAGCCGATGATGATCCCGCCGACCGGCAGCACGACCAGCGCCGAGAGCCCGGTGGTGTGCAGTGCCAGCACCAGCAGCAGGCCGCAGGGTGCACCGAAGTAGAAGCCGAAGTTCTGCATGAACCGAAGCTCTTTGGCGCCGAGCACCTGGAACAGCTGATTGAGCAATTGGGGTCGGGCCTGGAAGTAGCGGATCACCATCTGCTTCACATCGAGCAGTTGATCGATATTGGCGCCGAGTTCCATGGTGAGGTCGCGCAGGATCTCCGGCAGTTGCGAACGCACCCGCTGATGGATCATTTCCCTGACTTGAACAGGCAGGTTGTACCAGAGCTGGGGATGCTCGCGGCGCAAGATCACCTCGACGATGTCGCGGATCTGCGCGTCGGCCACCTCGGCCAGATGTTCGGCCAGCTTCTCCGGGTCGAGCTCGCGATAGAAGTCGGCGACGCTGCCCAGCTTGGACAGGCCCTTGTCGACCGCGATGCTGGCCATCTTGTCGGCACGCGAGGGCACGATGCCCTGCCAGCCGATCCGGCCGTCATAGCTGAGCAGCGGCAATACCTGGATCCGCTTGGGCAGATAAGGGAAGACCGCGCGCAGACCGGGCAGTCGGAATCCGTGGAATTTGATCGGCTGGAACAGCATGAGAATGCCGGACCAGTTGGTTATGTAACCGATAATTCCTGTGAAAAGAGGAATGGTCAGAATTTCTAGCAGGAGTGTCGGGTGTAACCCGAACACACTCTCCAACACGACACGCCCTCCTGCCGATACCCGGTGACCACCGCCTCACCGAGAACCAAAAATTTATCACCCCCGCGGCGAGGTGACCCTACTGTGAGATGAGGAACTGGGTCCATTCGTCGTGTGTCAGGCCACAGGGTAGTGTCTGAGACATCAGTCACAGAACCTGTCCCGAATGACGTACTCGTCTTGGCGAGTCGGACACAATGACCACCACCACCTTTCGTGACAGGCCACAAATACCGTGCAGAGGGGACGCGCGGTAGGTGGTGGCACTGTTCACATGGCGAGACTTCGGAGTAGGACGTGACAGACGACAGGACCGGACAGGACCTGGCCCGTGCCGGTACCCGCGCCGTCGAGCGCAGCTCGGACGTCGAGCAGCGACAGATCAGTAATGAAGCACGGCTGATCCGTGGCGTCTTCCGCGCCGCCGGATTGGCCGCCGGTACCGCGGTGCGCGGCAGCCAATGGGCTGTCGGCACCACCTACGAGGTCACCAAGGAGCTGGCGCAGGCGGCGCTGGACGGCGAATCCTCCGCCGATATCGCCGAGCGCACCGGCAATGCCCTGCGCTCCATCGCGCGCAGCGCACTCGGCGTCACCGAGGGGTCGGTGCGCGAGATCGTCAGCTATGTGCCGACGCCGAACGGCTCGTCGCAGCAGGCCATCACCGTCGGCCCGTACCTGCGCTCGGCCACTACCGATGACCTGCGGCGACGTGGCGACGCGCTGTTGGCCCGCTCGGCCGACGTGTACTTCACCGAGGACGTGCACCCGGCCTACGACCGCATCCTCGACGAGGTCGCTCCCGACGAGGCCCGCATCCTGCGATTCATGGCCCTCAACGGTCCGCAACCCTCGGTCGACGTGCGCACCAACCGCCCGCTCGGCATCGGCTCGGAGCTGGTGCAGGGCGACCTCACCTCGGTCCCCGAACAGGCGGGCGTGCGCTACCCGGACCGCGCTCGGTCCTACCTGATCAATCTCAACCGCCTCGGCCTCACGCTCACCTCCGACGATCCGGTGGTGCTGAGCCGGTACATGGTGCTGGAAGTGCAGCCCGTCGTGGAACACGCGCTCAAGAAGGCGGGCCGCGCGCCCAAGATCGTGCGCAAGAGCCTGCGTCTGTCGGAATTCGGCGAGGATTTCTGCCGCACCTGCTTCACCATCGGGTAGCTCAGACAGCCGGGCCGGCCGGCGCCGGAGGTCACACTCCGGTTTCGGCAGTGATAGCGATCTGATACAGAACGGGCGGCGAGCCGTTTCTGGTGGGATCGTGGAGAAATGGAGCAGGGCCCGGAATCACCGAACGTGCACGTCGACGAACCCGTCGCGGCCGCGTGGGCAGGGCCTGCGCCGGTGCTGCCCGGCGAGGACGAGCCGTTGGTCGCCGGGGCGGACTCGGGGGAGGCATGGATGGTGACAGCGCCGTCGGACGACGACGAACAGCCCGCACCCATCGAGCGCCCGCCGGACGACCCCGACGATCGCATCGCGATCGGCAGGCTGAAATACCGCTATCTGCGCAGCCTGGACACCAAGTCGTGGGACGAGTTCGCCGATACCCTGGTCCCCGAGGCGACGGCCACCTATAGCGAGTATCTGCAGTTCGAGTCGCGCGAGGCCTTCCTGGCCTTCCTGCGCAACACCCTCGGACCGCACGTGATCACCGAGCATCGCTGCGACCACCCCGAGATCGATGTCGACGGCGACACCGCCTCCGGCACCTGGTATCTGGCCGACACGGTGATCATTCCCGAACACAACATGTGTCTGCGCGGCGCGGCCTTCTATACCGACAGCTATGTGCGCTGCGAGGACGGGCACTGGCGCATCTCGCACACCGGATACGAGCGCACCTACGAAGTAGTGCTCTCGCTCAGCGATCTGCCCAGCCTGCGGCTCACCGCGAGCCGCTGGGGAATGATCGCCCAGGAGAACCACATCTCCTCGGTGGAACGCAATCCCGGGCCTGCCGCCTGAACCTCCGGCCCAGACAGCGTCAGTCCGCGGTCGCGACCAGCGGTTCCAGCGTGAGTTTCGGGTGTTCCTTCTCGATGTACTGCAGCCGCCACTTGTCGCTGAACAGCGCCAGGATCACGCCGTCGGTACGGGTGAACACCTCGACCCCGCGCTGGCGATCCAGTTCGGGCGCCGACTCCGCGTCGGTGCGCCGTGCCAGCGTGAAGGGCAGGAAATCCAGCTGGGTCTCGACGTTGAACTCGCCCTGCATCCGCGCGGTGACCACCTCGAACTGCATCGGACCGACCGCGGCCAGCACCGGGGTGGCGTCACCGCGCGCGTCGTTGCGCAGCACCTGCACCACGCCCTCGGAATCGAGCTGGTCGATGGCTTTGCGGAACTGCTTGTACTTGCCGGCGCTCTGCGCGCGCAGCGTCGCGAAATGCTCGGGGGCGAAGCTCGGGATCGGTGGGTACTCCACCTTCTTCTCGACGAACAACGTGTGACCCGGCGCGAGCGCGGTGGCGTTGACCAGGCCGACCACATCGCCGGGGTAGGCCGTGTCGACCGTGGTGCGCTCGCGGCCGAAGACCGTCAGCGCGTATTTGGTGGCGAACGGGCGACCGGTCTGCGCGTGGGTCACCACCATGCCGCGCTCGAATTCGCCGGAGACGATCCGCATGAACGCCAACCGGTCGCGGTGGGCGGTGTCCATGCCCGCTTGCACCTTGAACACCACCGCGCTGAACGGGTCACCGGTCGTGCGTTCCTTGCCCGTCACGTCCTCGCGTGAGCCGGGCGCGGGCGCGAGCTGCACCAGCGTCTCGAGCAGTTGGCGCACACCGAAGTTCAGCATGGCCGAGGCGTAGATCACCGGCGAGGTCTGGCCCGCCAGGAACATCTCCTGATCGTGGTCCTGCCCGGTCGCCGAGAGCAGTTCGCTCTCCTCGGCCGCGGTGGTCCACGCCTCACCCTCGCGGGCTTCGGCTTCGTCGGCGGTCAGGTACTCCTCGGGTGCGATGGTCGCGCCACCGGCGGTGCGGGTGAAGTGGATGTACTCGGCGGCCTCGCCGTCCGGTCCGCGACGCAGCAGGCCGCGGAAATCGCCCGCGATGCCGACCGGCAGGAACAGCGGTGTGGGGGTGAGGCCGATCCGCTCGCTGATCTCGTCGAGCAGTTCGAGCGGGGCCTGACCCGGCCGGTCCCACTTGTTGATCACGGTGATCACCGGGATGCCGCGGTGGCGACACACCTGGAACAGCTTGAGCGTCTGTGGCTCGAGGCCCTTGGCCGCGTCGATCAGCATCACCGCCGCGTCGACGGCGGTGAGCACCCGGTAGGTGTCCTCGGAGAAATCGGAGTGGCCGGGGGTGTCGACGAGGTTGATCACATTGTCGATATCGGACCCGGCGGCGCGGTAGTTGAACTGCAGCGCGGTCGAACTGACCGAGATACCGCGCGCCTTCTCCATTTCCATCCAGTCCGACACCGTCGACTTGCGACCGGCCTTACCGTGGATGGCGCCCGCCTCGGAGATCATCCTGGCGTGCAGGGCCAGCGCTTCGGTGAGCGTCGACTTACCCGCGTCGGGGTGCGAGATCACGGCGAACGTGCGCCGACGGGCCACCTCGGCGGGTAACCCGCGGGGGGTGGGGGCGACGTTCTCTCCGGACTCGGACAAAGGGGAGCCTTTCGGTGGGGGCAGCCTTTCCAGGGTACGAGGGGCTGAAGGGGTGGTCACAGGGGGGATCAATTGTTCGGTAGTCCCAGGAGGTTTGACGCTGTGTTTTTTGGAGCGCTGGCGCGCTCGAGTCGCGGCCCCTGGGGGGCCGCCGGTTAGCCACCGGGGCTTGCTCCTTCGTCGCGTACGCCCCGGCGGCTGACCGGCGACCCGGCCGCGACCGGCCACTTTGTGGCCGCTGCTCCCTATGGGTCGCAGGTGGGGGTTCGGAGTGCGGTCATGGCGGTTTCAGATCGCGGATTGCTATGCGGTATGGTTGGCGGGTTGTCTCGGCGAGGGTGAGTGCCCGTTTGGTGCGCACACCGTGATCGACGCGGCTCGGCTGAGTTTGTTTGGGCCGTCCTCGTTCGTTCTTTCGTCCGACGAGTAGACCTTGACCCCGGAGTTGGGTCACCCATGACCAGCCGTAGGAGCGCATTCAGTATGTCCGACGCCAATCTGATCGAAGCTGCCGTCCGCACCGAATTCGGTAAGGGTGCCGCCCGCCGCACCCGTCGCGACGGCAACGTGCCCGCCGTGCTGTACGGCCACCACGCCGAGCCGCAGCACCTGTCGCTGAACGCCAAGGCGTTCGCCGCGATCCTGCGCCTGCACGGCACCAACGCCATCCTGAACCTGCAGATCGACGGCCAGCCGCAGCTGGCGATGACCAAGTCGGTCGTCGTGCACCCGATCCGTCGCTACATCGAGCACGCCGACCTGCTGATCGTCAAGCGTGGCGAGCGCGTCACCACCGACGTCAACGTCGTCGTCACCGGCGAGGCCGCTTCCGGCACCCTGATCACCCAGGAAGCCAACACCCTGTCGATCGAGGCCGACGCGATGAAGCTCCCCGAGACCATCGAGGTTTCGGTCGAGGGCATCGAGGCGGGCACCCAGATCCTGGCCGGCTCCATCGCGCTGCCCGCCGGTGTCACCCTGGCCGGCGACCCGGAGTCGCTGATCGTCAACGTGATCGAAGCGCCGTCGGCCGCCAAGCTGGACGAAGAGGGCGAAGGCGCCGAGGCCGAGACCGCGGAGACCGCTCCCGAGTCCGAGTAAGACTGCGCTACGGTTCGGCCTGTGACCGAATCTTCCGGGCCCGCGCTCGTAGTCGGACTGGGTAACCCAGGCCCCGAGTACGAGCGCACCCGCCACAATGTGGGCTTCCTGGTCGCCGATGTGCTCGCCGAGCGCGTCGGCGGCCGTTTTGCCGTGCACAAGAAGTCCGGTGCCGATCTGCTCCAGGCGCGATTGGACGGGCGTCAGATCCTCATCGCGAAGCCGCGCACCTATATGAATCTGTCCGGGCGGCCGGTGGCCGCGCTGGCGAAGTTCTTCTCGGTGCCGGTGGACCAGGTGATCGTGATCCACGACGAGCTGGATCTGCCGTTCGGGACGCTCAAGCTCAAGCAGGGCGGCGGCGAGGGTGGTCACAACGGGCTGCGGTCTATCTCGCAGGCGTTGACCACCAAGGACTATCTGCGGACCAGGATCGGGATCGGGCGCCCGCCCGGTCGACAGGATCCGGCCGACTACGTCCTCAAGCCCTTCGCCGCGCCGGAGCGCAAAGAGGTTCCGGTGATCGTGGAGCAGGCCGCCGACGCGGTGGAGCTGCTGCTGAAGGTCGGGCTGGAAGCAGCCCAGAACAACCTGCATTGAGACACTCGGCGCGCCAAGGCACTTGGCGCGCCGAGTTCGTTCTCAGCGCAGGTGCACCGCGGTGGCCGAGCGGCGGAGTTTGCCCGAGGAGGTCTTCGGGAGAGCTCCGGGGCCGAGCACGGCCACGGTGCGCGGGCGCGAGCCCACTTCGGCGAAGACCTCGTGGACGATCTCGCGCTCGATGCGCTTCACCTCGTCGGCCTCCTGGTAGTCGTTGGATTCGACCACCACCGCGAAGCTTTCGCGTTTCTCCCCCGCGTCGAGGCGCACCGCGACCGCGTTGCCGGGGCGCACGCCCGGTACGCGCAGTGCGGCTCGTTCGATGTCGGTGGGGTAGATGTTGCGCCCGCCCATGATGATGACGTCCTTCATGCGCCCACACACCACCATCAGGCCGTCTTCGGTGAAGTAGCCGATATCGCCGGTGTCGAGCCAGCCGTCGGCGTCCTTGGCGGGGCGGAAGCCGTCGACGGTGACATAGCCCGAAGTGACAGCGGGGCCGCGCAATTCGATGACGCCGACCGAGCGGACCGGCAGCGGCTGACGTTCGGCGTCGACGACGCGCCCCTCCAGATCGTCGACCAGGTGCCCCAGCGTGGGCAGCCTGCGCGGGGTGCCGTGGTGGCCGTCCTCGGCGATCGGTACCGCCTTGCCGACGACCTCGAGCAGGTCGGCATCGATCACGTCGAGCACCTGCCCGTTGCCGGGGTCGGGAATCGAGACGGCCAGGGTGGTCTCGGCCATGCCGTACACCGGCGTGAGTGCCATCGGGCTGAGCCCGAACTGGTCGCCCGCCGCCGCGAGGGCGATCATGGTGTCGGGATCGACCGGTTCGGCGCCGTTCCACATGTAACGCACGCTGGACAGATCCAGGGAGCCCGGTTCGGCCTGACGCAGGCGCCGGGCCAGCAGGGAGTACGCGAAATTCGGCGCGGCGGTGACAGTTCCGCGATACTTGTCGATCAGCTCGGCCCACAGCAGTGGCCTGGCAAGGAAGTCCAGTGGTGTCACGCACACCACCTCGGCGCCGAATTGCATAGGTACGCTAAGGAATCCGACCATCCCCATGTCGTGGAACAGCGGCAGCCAGCTGATCATCACGTCGTCGTCGAGCTGGAATTTGACCCGGTTGAACATCGCGTACGCGTTGGTGTTGAAGTTGCCGTGGGTGATCCGTACGGCCTTGGGGGATCCGGTCGAACCGGACGTCAACTGCTGCAACGCGATATCGCCCTCGGTGGTCGGCACCGGATCGGTATCGGCACCTCGGTGCAGGTCCTCGACCGGCACCACGATGATTCCGCGTTCCCGCAGCACCGGCTCGGCCGCCGCGAACGGCGCGCCGAGTACGACAGCCTTCGCGTCGATCATGTGCAGCACCGTTTCGGTGTCACGCACCCAGACCGCGAGGTCGGTGCGTGGCGTCGGTTGATGCAACATGGTGATGGAAGCGCCACGCATCCAGATGGCCTGGCAGGCAGGCGCGATGTCGACCGGCAGGCCGGCCAGCACGCCGACGGCGTCGCCGTGCCCGATCCCGGCGTCCGCGAGACCACCCGCCATCCGCCGCGCCTGCCTATGAATGTCCCCCCAGGTCTGCCGCAGTGGTGCCTCCGGCTCTCCGGTGACCAGCCCCTTGGAGCTGGTCAACGCTGTGCCAAACATTTCGTCGGTGAACCTGCTCAACGTCGGTCTCCCTTTACGCCAACGATCGGTTACGGCCGTGCTCTGCACTCCCAACAAGAAATCCCGCCCCGCCCCACGCGTGTTAACCCGGGCTGACGCCCCAGCACCCCTGCTGTTGCGCCCTAGCCAGCGAAGGTGGCTGCGTAGCGGTCTACGTATGGTCTACCCGATAGCGTGGCAATTTCCCGCATCAGCAGGTCGGTTGCCGCTCTGACCTGGGCGTGATGAACAGCTGTGGGATAGCGCCGCGCGGGGTGGACGGTGATGCGTACCTTGGTGAAACGCAACAGTTTCCGACCGCGAGGATTCATGCGATCGGTACCGTCCAGGACCACGGGCACCACCGGTGCCCCGGTGGCCATGGCAACGCGCAGCGCCCCGGTGCGACCACGATAGACCCTGCCATCCCGTGACCGTGTGCCCTCCGGGTGAATTGCCCAGGCGCCGCCGCCGTCGAGGATCGCGGTGGCCGCCGCGAGCGCGTCGGCGGCCGCGTCGCCGCCGGTGCGGTCCACCGGTACCTGGCCCGCGGCGGTGAAGAACCAGCGTTTGCATCGCCCACGCAACCCCGTGCCGGCGAAGTACTCCTGCTTCGCCAGGAACGTGAGCGGCCGCGGGATCACCAGGGCCAGGTAGAGCGAGTCGATGAAGGCCAGGTGATTGGCCGCGATGATCACCGGGCCGGTGCGTGGAATGTGCTCCAGCCCTTCGACGTGCGGGCGGCCGAGCAGGCGCAGTGCCGGGCCGATGAGGACGTATTTGCACAGCAGGTACCACATGGGCAGACCCTTCGTAGACAGTGTCTACGCAGACTAGTAGACACTGTCTACGCAGGCGACCGCGAAGGTCTGTGAACGGGTGTGCAGAATTGCCGGTATGCCTGAATCGTTGCGCGAGCGCCTGGTCGACGTCGGTGTCGATCTGCTCGAAACCGATGGCTTCGGCGCACTCGGGCTGCGTGCGATCGCGCGGGCCGCCGGCGTCTCCCACGGCGCGCCGCGGCGGTGGTTTCCCACGCACGCGGCGCTGCTCGCGGCGATCGCGGCGCGCGGATTCGGGGAGCTGATCGAGCGGTTCTCGATGCTCGCCACGATCGACGACCCGCGTGAACGGTTACGCCGAATGGCCGTTGACTATGTGGATTTCGCGGTGTCGCGGCCCGAGATGTTCACGCTGATGTTCCGCCACGATCTGCTGGCGGGCTCCGGCGAGAATCTGCGGGCGACGACGCGGCCGCTGTACGGGCAGGTGGTGGAGTTGGTCGCGGCGGTGGCGCCGGAGTCGGCGCCGCAGCGCGCGCTGGCCCTGTGGACCAATGTGCACGGTTTGGCGACGATCGCCGTCAACCGGACGCTGGAGATCGTTGCCCCCGACCAGGACCCGCGGGTGCTCGTGGACCGGATCGTCCGCGAGCACCTCGCGGGACTCAGCGGGTGAGGTCGGCCAGCGTCGCGACGAAGCGGTCCAGGTCGGCCGGGCTGACGAAATAGTGCGGGGAGGCCCGCAGCACGGCGGGCAGGGTGCGCTCGGACATGTCGAGCAGGGTGGAGCCCGCGTGACTGACGGTGACGGTGATCGCGTGCTCGGCGAGCCGATCGCGCAGCTGTTCGGGATCGTGGCCGTCGGCGGTGAACGAGACGATGCCGCTGTGCTCGGTGCCCAGATCGCGCACGGTCACGCCGGGCAGTTCCGGCAGGGTCTTGCGCAGGTACTCGGCGCGGGTGGCCACGGCCGCGTAGACCTCGTCGGAGCCCTGCTCGAGCAGGTAGTCGACGGCGGCGCCGAGACCGAGGCGGGCGGCGACACCGCACTCCCAGAATTCGAACCGGGCCGCGTCGTCGGCCAGACGATATTCGCCGGGGCTCACCCACGCGGCACTGTGCAGGTCGAGGCGGGCCGGTTCCATGGTCTGCGCCAATTCGGAACGGACATACAGGAACCCGGTGCCCCGGGGGCCGCGCAACCACTTTCGACCGGTCGTCGACATGGCGTCGACCCCGAGTTCGATGACGTCGATGGGCAGCTGGCCGGTCGACTGGCAGGCGTCGAGCAGTACCAGCGCACCGGCTTCGTGGGCGATTCGGGTGGCTTCGGCGACCGGGTTCACGAGGCCGCCGTTGGTCGGGGCGTGTTGCAGCGAAACCAGCCGTACACGTTCGTCGAGCATGTCGGCGAGCGCGTCGGTGTCGAGGCGGCCGGTGTCGTCGCTGGGAATGCGCTCGACCACCGCGCCGGTGTGCTTCGCGCGCTGGAGCGCGGCGATCGCGTTGCTGGCGTAGTCGGCGCCGGAGATCAGGATCCGGTCGCCGGGCCGCAGTGGTACCGAATAGGCGAAATCGGCCCATGACCGGGACGCACTGTCGCTGAGGGCGATGGTGCCGGGCGTGGCGCCGATGAGCGTGGCGATCGAGGTCTTCACTGCGGCGAGATCGTCCAGACGCTCATTTGCTGCTCGATAGCCACCGATCTCCGCTTCGCGGTGTAAGTGGGTGATCATCGTGTCGAGGACGATCTTCGGCGGCAGCGACGATCCGGCGCTGTCGAGGAAGACCTGACCGTTGGCAAGTCCTGCGGTGTCGGCTCTGATCGCGGCGAGGTCAAGCATGGTGACGACGATAGCGCCCCGAGTCGTTCCCCTTTTGGTCACTTTTTCTGTCGGTGGACCTCGCTACTCTGGAATGAGCGAAACGCAGGTTCCCCGGCAGCACGCAGCACGTGGAGGTTGGTATGGCGGTCACCCTGGAACGTTCGTCGTGGCCCGATTATGCCCCCGACCAGGGCGAAATGTCGTCGAGGGCGGCGGCGGAGGCCTATGTCGGCGGCGTCTGTTTCAAGCTCGGTCCACCTGCGCTGATCGGCGCCGAACTGGAGTGGCTCACCGCTGGTCCCACCGGTTCGCGGCCCTCGCTCGACCAGCTGGCAGCGGCCCTCGGGCCGCATGCACCGACCTCCCTCGCCCCCGCTTCCGCCGCGGTTCCCCTGCCCGGCGGGAGCCTGGTCACCGTCGAACCCGGTGGTCAGATAGAACTTTCCAGCGCACCGTTCGCTGATCCGGCCGCGCTGACGCAGCATCTACGCGCTGATGCGGCCCGTTTGCGGGACCTGCTCGCCGCCCAGGAGATCAGTATCTTCGCCGCCGCCGCCGATGCGGGCCGTCCCGCCGAGCGCCTGCTCCGCTTGCCCCGCTACGCGGCGATGGAACGTCATTTCGACGGCGTCGGCCCCTTCGGCACCCTCATGATGTGCAACACCGCCGCCACGCAGGTCAGCGTGGACGCCGGCGCCGATCCCGCCGAGGTGCGGGCGCGCTGGACCGCCCTCTACGTCCTCGGCCCCACCCTCATCGCCGCCTTCGCCTGCTCACCGCGCCTGCACGGCGTACCGCGCGGCGACTGGGCATCTCAGCGAATGCGCACCTGGTTGCGCCTCGACCCTGCCCGTTCCAGACCCCCGGTGGCCGACTGGGCGGACCCGATCACCTCGTATGCCCACTGGGCTCTCGACGTGCCGCTGCTGTGTGTGCGCTGCACCGATGTCGATGCCGACTGGTCCCCGCCTCCCGGTGCCACCTTCGCCGATTGGCTGTCGGGCGCCCTCGACGACGAAGTGGGCCGCCGCCCGACCCGCGCCGATCTGGACTACCACCTGACCACCCTCTTTCCCCCGGTCCGAGCGTCCGGTCACCTCGAGGTCCGCTACCTCGACACCCAGCCCGGTGACGCGTGGACCACCCCGATCCACCTGTTCGACGCGCTGCTGTCGACCCCCGCTGTCGTCGCCGAGGCGACAGCCCTCGCCGCGCCCACCGCGGGGGAGTGGTTGACGTCGGCGCGTTGCGGCCTGCTCGACCCGCACTTGCGCCGCGCTGCGGTAGACGTGCTCGACCTGGCCGCCGCGCATGCGCGAACACCCTCCGCTGCCGCGGAATTGGCCGCCGCGGCCCGCCGATGTAGTGCGGGCCGCAGTCCACTCGCCGAGGTCGACTCGGCACGCAACGGCGCGGGCGGGTCGTGATGATCTCGTCGGCCGCGCGTGGTCGGCATGCAGCTGTCCTTCTGTCCGAAGTCGTTGTCGACCCGCCTGTTTCGGAGCTCTCGTGACTCTTTCCGCCCCCGCCGACCACAGTGACCGCGACCGGACGCGTGCGCGCATCGCCGAGGTCCTGTCGCGTGCTCGCCGCCGCACCGCTCTGCTCACCGAGAGCGTGGACGAAGCCGATCTCGTCGCGCAGCATTCGCCGCTGATGTCGCCGCTGGTCTGGGACCTGGCGCATATCGGGAACCAGGAAGAGCTGTGGCTGGTGCGCGATGTCGGAGGCCGCGACGCGGTGCGGGCCGATATCGACGAGCTCTACGACGCGTTCAAGCACGCCAGGTCGAACCGGCCCGCGTTGCCGCTGCTCAACCCCGAGCAGGCGCGCGGCTACGTCGGCTCGGTGCGCGAAAAGGTCCTCGACGTCCTCGATTCCAGTGATCTGGCCGGTAATCCGCTGGTGGACAACGGTTTCGCGTTCGGCATGATCGCTCAGCACGAACAGCAGCACGACGAGACCATGCTCGCCACCCATCAATTGCGAATCGGCGCGCCGGTCCTGTCGGCGCCGCCCGCTCCGGTCGCCCAGGTGCCGGCAGGTGGCGAAATCATCCTTCCCGCAGGCGAATTCCTGATGGGGACCTCGGCCGATCCGTGGGCGCTGGACAACGAACGCCCCGCCCATCCGGTGCACGTCGACGGCTTCGCGATCGATGTCGCGCCGGTGACCAACGGGCAGTTTCTCGCCTTCCTCGACGACGGGGGCTACGACCGGTCCGAGCTGTGGTCGGAGCGCGGCTGGGCGCACCGCGGGGAGGCAGGCTTGGTCGCTCCGCAGTTCTGGGAGCGCGACGGTGACGGGTGGACGCGCACGGCATTCGGCGTCCGCACCCCGCTGCGGCTCGATCAGCCGGTGGTGCATGTGTGCTGGTTCGAGGCCGAGGCCTTCGCGCGGTGGGCGGGCAAGCGCTTGCCGACCGAGGCCGAATGGGAGAAGGCGGCCCGCTTCGACCCGGAAACCGGTGCGTCGCGGCGCTATCCGTGGGGCGAGGACCAACCGGACGCGCACCTGGCCAATCTCGGCCAGCGACATTTGGAACCAGCCGAGATCGGCGCCTATCCGGCCGGTGCGTCGGCCACCGGCGTGCACCAGCTCATCGGCGATGTCTGGGAATGGTGCTCCTCGGGTTTCGAGGCCTACCCCGGGTTCCGCGCGTTCCCCTACCGCGAATACTCGGAGGTCTTCTTCGGCGGTGACTACCGCATCCTGCGCGGCGGATCCTTCGGCACCGACGAGGTCGCCTGCCGTGCCACCTTCCGCAACTGGGATCACCCGATCCGGCGGCAGATCTTCGCCGGGTTCCGGCTCGCCCGAGATCTGCGCGAGGACGAACTCTGATGTGTAGGCACCTCGGTTACGTCGGCCCGCCGGTGGGGATCGGCGAGCTGATTCTGCGCGGCCCCCACTCGCTCTACAGCCAGTCCTGGGCGCCGGTCGACATGCGCGCGGGCGGCACCATCAACGCCGACGGCTTCGGCGTGGCCTGGTGGCGCCGCGCCGATGTGGGAACGGAGGGTGCCCGCGACGCGGTGACCCGCTACCGCAACCACGCCCCGATCTGGACCGACCCCGCCGTCGCCGAAGTGCTCGGGCAGCTCGAATCCCGGTCGGTCGTCGCCGCCGTCCGCTCGGCCACCGTCGGCATGCCGGTGGAGCGTTGCGCCTGCGCGCCCTTCACCGACGAACACTGGGCCTTCAGCCACAACGGCGTCGTGCCGGACTGGCGAACCACGCTCGTCGCCGTCGTCGCCGATCTGCGCGAAGTCTGCACCACCGCAACGCTGTTCGATTCACCCGCGGTGCTGCTGCAGGCGGAGGCGCTCACCGATTCCGCCGCACTGTGGGTGCTGCTGCGCGGCCTGCTCGGGGAGATCGACCCCGCCGGTCCCGTCACTTCCCCGGCCGACGCCCTACAGCTGCTGGTCGCGACCGTTCTCCGGTATCAGCCGAGCGCTCGCCTGAACCTGTTGCTCGGCAACGGAATCCAGCTGTGGGGCACCACCTGCTGGCATGCGCTGTCGGTGCTCGTCACCGACGACTTCGCCGTGCTCTCGTCCGAACCCTACGACGCGGACCCACGCTGGCAATCCGTCGTCGACCACCAACTGGTCACCGCCACACCCGGCCACTGCACCATCACCGCACTCGAACTCCCCGCTACCGAAAGGGTCCGTTCATGACCGCGCCGCTGCTGGACATCCACCTCACCGACGACGATCTCACCGCGGCCTTGCGCACCGACGCCCGCACCGGTCTCACCGCCGACCCGAAGTCGCTGCCGCCCAAGTGGTTCTACGACGCACGCGGGAGCGAGCTCTTCGAGCGGATCACCGAACTGCCCGAGTACTACCCGACCCGCACCGAGCGAGCCCTGCTCGAGCGGGTCGTCGGCGAGATCGCCGCGGCCGCTCGCGCCGAGGTGCTGGTGGAGCTCGGCTCGGGCTCCGCCGCCAAGACCCGTCTGCTGCTGGATGCGCTCACCGCCGAAGGTTCGCTGAAAACCTATGTTCCGCAGGATGTCTCGGCCTCAGCGCTACGCGGCGCGGCCGACGAGATCGCAGCCGAGTACCCGAACCTGTCCGTGCACGGCGTGGTCAGCGACTTCACCGACACCCTGCACAACCTGCCCCGCGGTGGCCGCCGCATGATCGCCTTCCTCGGCGGCACCATCGGCAACCTGGTCCCCGCCGAGCGCGCCGAATTCCTGGCGGGCATCAACGAGGTCCTCGAACCCGGCGAGCTGCTGCTGCTCGGCGCGGGCCTGGTCATCGACCCGGCGATCCTGGTCCCCGCCTACGACGACGCCGCGGGCGTCACCGCCGAATTCAACCGCAATGTCCTGCACGTCCTCAACCACCGTCTCGACGCCGATTTCGTCCCCGAGAAATTCGACCACGTCGCCCTCTGGGACGCCGAGAACGAGTGGATCGAAATGCGCCTGCGCGCCACCGAGGCGATGACGGCCACCGTCGCCGGTCTGAACCTCACCGTCGACTTCGCCGCGGGCGAAGAGATGCGCACCGAGATCTCCGCCAAGTTCCGCCCCGATTCCCTCGCCGCCGAACTGCACCGAGCCGGCTTCACCCCCACCCACACCTGGACCGACCCCGACAACCGCTTCATCTTGTCTCTGTCCGAACGCCGCTGAGTCCTGGCTCCGGGGCGGGCCGAGCGCGCCGGCGGTCAGGTCAGGAGGGCGGCAACCGAGCCGTCACGCAGCGGGGTGTGTCGGCGGTGATGTCATGGAGCGGGACGGGTGGTCAGAGGTCGAGTTCGTCGGCGAGGTATTCGCCGCTGGTGAGGTTCTCGTCGCCCTCCAGGTCCTTTTCGACGCCTTCCTCGCCGTTGACGGCGTCGTCGTCGAAGAGGGCGCCGTCGACATCGTCGTCGCCGACTACGCGCATCGCGCTTTCCTCGGCGGGGCGTTCGTCCTCTTCCATCGCCTCCCGGCGGGACCCGCGCTCGGTGTACTCCTCGGAGATTTCCTCGTTGATGCCGAGGAAGCCGTCGGCGTCGGCTTCGTGATTGCGGATCACATAGTCGGCGGGCGGGTCTTCCACATAGCGTTCGTATTCGACGATGTCGTCGGCTTGATCGTCGTCGCCCATGTCCATGTCCAACGGTTCACGGCTCATGGTCTCCAGTATCGGCCTCCGACGGCCGTCCGTCACGAACCACGCCCGGGCCGGGCGGTCGTCGGCTACGGGCGTCTGCCGCTGGTGTCCTCCGGGACGCCGTGGAGGACGGCGGCGAACCATTCGACGAGCGGCCGCAGGTCGTTCCAGGCGCGGCGGATCTCGGTAGCCGCGGCCGGGGTGGTGAGCCACTCCGGTGCGCCGAACTCGCGGTGCACGGTCAGGGACTTGTGGCGCAGCAGGTCGATGCGTGGATGGTCGATGGCGTAGCCCTTCGGCTTGGTTTTGAGCTTGTCGCCGCCGAGAGTGAAACCGGCTGCCGTCGTCGCGGCCAGGATCTTCTCCAGTTCCGCGCCGCGCACCTCGTCGTCGATCGTGGCCCGCAGGACAGCCAAGGCGGTGGGCGAGGGCCGGAAGCAGCCGCCCGCGACGAACAATCCCGCCGCCCCGATCTGCACGTACCAGCCGACGCCGGGCGACACACCCGCCACCGCGCCCTGGTGGGTTTTGTAGGGCAGTTTGTCGGCCGAGAATCGGACGTCACGGTAGGGCCGAAAGATCTTGGCCTGTCCGAATTCCGCCGCCAGTTCGGCGGCGAGCGCGACCATCGGTGCGCGCACGGCCTCGTCGTAGAGGTGTTTGTGCGCGTTCCAGAAGGCCTTCGAGTTGTCGGCCTCCAGGTCTTCGTAGAAGTCGAGTCCGGCGAGCGGGAATCCGGTGAAAGCGTCCATCGGTGCGGCGTTTCTCAGTTCTGTTCGGGGACGGGGGCGGCGTGGCGATCGAGCCGGCTACCCCTACCAGTATCGCCCGCCGAGGCTCACAGACCGCCGATCAGTGCCACGAACACGAGCACCAGAACCGCGGCCAGCGCCGCGATGGCCCCGTTGGCGATCGCCGCCCACTTGCCCATCGGCTCACCCTTGGCATGTCCGACCAGCCCGAGCACGACTCCCGTCGGCGCGGTGACGAGCACCGGCAGCCCGCACAGCATCACCCCGCCGAGCACCGACGCCGCGACACAACAGAAGCTGATGATCGACCACACCGGCGTGCTGTCGCGGTAGCCGTACCCCGGCGGAGGCGGCGACGGGAACTGCCCCGGGTATTGCGGCGCTCCGTAAGGAGCCCGACCAGGCGGCGGATAGCCCGAAGCGGGATATATCGGCGCGGCATTGCCGACAGCGGGATACCCGGGCGCGGGAAACATCGGCCCCGGCGGTGGCGGCGGATACGGCGGCAACTCGACAGCCGGATTCGCGACCCCAGCCCAGGGCTGAGCGGCGGGCGGTGGGGGATACGACGTCGCGTCGTCAGGGGTTACCGGATCGGCGATCCCACCCCATGGTTCCCCGCCCACCGGATCAGCCACCTCCGGCGCGTCCTGCACCCGCGGCACACCCTGATCCTTACCGAGTTCGACCCGCCGCTCCGGCTCAGTCCCCATGCCGCCCCCTATAACGTCCCGAATTACAGGACCACCATGCACCAAAGACCAGCCGGTGCGCCATTGTCCGAGGACAAACGCACCGACTGGTCTCGAGAGAACATGGGTAACTCACCGGGCACGAGCTAACCCTCAACCTCTGAAGGCTTGCCGCGTCCCCACCCCACCCCGCGCCTCAGTCTGGCCAAAAGTCACGGAGAGGCGGAACAGCTCAAGCGTTGCCGTTGAACAGGCCCGTGACCGAGCCGTTCTCGAAGACCTCGCGGATGGTGCGGGCCAGCAGCGGCGCGATCGACAGCACGGTCAGCGTCGGGAACTTCTTGTCCTCGCTGATCGGCAGCGTGTTGGTGATGACGACTTCCCTGGCGCCACAGTTGGCGAGGCGCTCGGCGGCCGGATCGCTGAGCACACCGTGGGTGGCCGCGATGATGACGTCGCCCGCGCCGGCTTCCTTGAGGACCTTCACCGCACCGGCGATGGTGCCACCGGTGTCGATCATGTCGTCGATCAGCACGCAGGTGCGGCCTTCGACGTCACCGACGACGCGGTTGGACTTCACCTGGTTGGGCACCAGCGGGTCGCGGGTCTTGTGGATGAACGCCAGCGGCGTGCCACCGAGCGCGTCGGCCCACTTCTCGGCGACCTTCACGCGGCCCGCGTCGGGGGAGACCACCGCGAGGTTGTCCGACGGGTAGTTGGTGCGGATGTAGTCCGACAGCTGCACCAGCGCGTGCATGTGATCGACGGGGCCGTCGAAGAAGCCCTGGATCTGGTCGGTGTGTAGGTCGACGCTGATGATGCGATCGGCGCCCGCGGTCTTGAGCAGGTCGGCGACCAGGCGGGCCGAGATCGGCTCGCGGCCGCGGTGCTTCTTGTCCTGGCGGGCGTACGGGTAGAACGGCAGCACCGCGGTGATCCGCTTGGCCGAACCGCGCTTGAGCGCGTCGATCATGATGAGCTGTTCCATCAGCCACTGGTTGAGCGGCGCGGGGAAGCTCTGCAGCACGAAGGCATCGGAACCGCGGACCGACTCCTCGAACCGGACGAAGATCTCACCGTTGGCGAAGTCACGCGCGGTCTGCGGGGTGATGTCGACGTCGAGTTCCTTGGCGACCTGCTCGGCCAGCTCAGGATGTGACCGGCCGGCGAAGAGCATCAAGTTCTTCTGGTTGTCGATCGAGAACGCGGTCACTGCTGGTTGCCATCCTTTTGCTCGATTGTCTTCGAAGACGTCTCGTCTGCCGCGATGGCTTCCGCCGCCGCGCGCGCCGCAGCGGTTCCTGGACGGTAGCGCTGCACCCAGTTTTCAAAAGTGCGCTGTGGCCCACCCGACACAGCAAGTGCACCCGGTGGAACGCTTCTGCGCAGTACAGTACCCGCACCCGTATAGGCGCCGTCACCCACGGTGACCGGCGCGATGAACATGGTGTCGCTACCTGTTCGCACATGGGAACCAACCACGGTGTGGTGCTTGTTCACTCCGTCATAGTTCACAAAAACGCTGGAAGCGCCGATGTTGCTGTGCTCGCCGATCGTCGCGTCGCCGACGTAGGTGAGGTGGGGCACCTTCGAGTGCGCGCCGATCGAGGCGTTCTTGGTCTCGACGAACGCGCCGAGTTTGCCTTCCTCGCCCACGACGGTGCCGGGGCGGAGGTAGCTGAACGGGCCGATGGACGCGCCGTCGCCGATCTGAGCGTGCGTCCCGTGCGTTCGGATCACACTCGCGCCGACTCCGACGAGCACGTCGGTGAGCGTGGTGTCGGGCCCGATCTCGGCGTCCTCGCCGATCTCGGTGCTGCCGAAGAGCTGGGTACCGGGCCGCAGCACGGCGTCGCGCCCGATCCGCACACTCGCGTCGATCCAGGTGGTCGCCGGGTCGATGATGGTGACGCCCGCGCGCATGTGGCGTTCGAGAATGTAGCGATTGAGGGTGGCGCCCGCCTGGGACAGCTGCACCCGGTCGTTCACGCCGGTGACCTTGTTCGAGTCGACCAGTCGCGCGCCGTGCACGGGGCGACCGGCCTCGCGGGCCAGTCGAAGCACGTCGGTGAGATAGAGCTCGTGCTGGGCGTTGGCGGTGGACAGCCGCCCGATCATGGTGCGCAGTACCGACGCGTCGAACGCGTAGACGCCGGAGTTGACCTCTTTGATCTTGGCCTGTTCGGGGGTGGCGTCGGCGTGCTCGACGATCTCGGCGAGCTGGCCGTCGTCGTCGCGCACGATCCGGCCGTAACCGTTGGCGTCGTCGGGCACGAAGGTCAGCACCGTCACGGCGGGCCGTTCGGCGTAGCTGCGGTGCTCGTCGAGCAGCGCGGACAGCGTGTGCCCGTCGAGCAGCGGCACATCGGCCGAGGTGACGAGAAGGTCGCCGTCGAAGTCCGCGGGGATCGAACCCAGTGCGCACTGCACCGCGTGTCCGGTTCCGAGCTGCTGCTCCTGCACCGCGCACACGATCTCGCGGCCGAGTTCCTTACCCACGTCCGCGACGGCGGCTCCGACCTTGTCCCGGTCGTGCCCGACAACGGTGATCAGGTGGGTCGGATCGATCTCGACGGCGGCGTGCAGCGCGTGCGAGAGCATCGACCGTCCTGCTAACGGGTGCAGCACTTTCGGAGTCTTCGACCGCATTCGCGTTCCAGCACCTGCTGCGAGAACGACGACGGCGGTCTGCGGTGGCATGGATCTCCCTCGGCTGCCTGTCAGCGAGTGCTGTGGCGGGTTCGGTCGGTAGATGGTGCGGGCCGACGATACGTCACTGTGTGTCCGTGTGCTCCGCCGCCAGGACTCGAACCTGAACTATCTGAACCAAAATCAGAGGTGCTGCCATTACACTACGGCGGATCGCCACACCAGTGGGCTCTCGGAGCCCACCACTGTGCTACGGCACGCCAGTGATCCTCGCACACGATCCCGCCCTCGGGCGAATCTTGTGTACGCCTGTCGCGTCCGTGCTCGGATGCCGTTGTTAGCCTTCTGGAACGCACGTACTGATTTCTCGTGAGTCGAAACGCGGAGAGGCGGGGGCACGCATGTCGTCCAGTGAGCCGGGGCGGGCCACCAGGCCCAGGATGACGGGTACGCAGCGCAGGCAGCAGCTGATCGAGATCGGTCGCGCCTTGTTCGCGGAGCGGGGGTACGACGCGACATCGATCGAGGAGATCGCGCAGCGAGCGCAGGTGTCGAAGCCGGTGGTCTACGAGCATTTCGGTGGCAAGGAGGGCCTCTACGCGGTGGTCGTCGATCGCGAGATGTCGATGTTGCTGGAAATGGTCACCTCCTCGCTCACCCGCAATCGATCGCGGGTGCGATTAGAGCAGGTGGCGCTGGCCTTGCTCACCTACATCGAGGAGCGGACCGACGGTTTTCGGATCCTGGTCCGCGACCAGCCCGCCGCCAACTCCGACGGTCGCTACTCGAGCCTGCTCAACGAGGCCGTGAACCAGGTGGCCCATCTGCTCGCCGGTGATTTCGGCCGTCGCGATCTCGATACCAGCCTCGCCCCGCTCTATGCCCAGGCTCTGGTCGGCATGGTCTCGACCACCGCCACGTGGTGGCTCGACGAGCGCACCCCGCCCAAAGAGGTGGTCGCGGCGCACCTGGTCAACCTGTGTTGGAACGGTTTGAGTCATTTGGAAGCCGAACCGGGGCTCAGCTCCGAATGGAATACGGGGACTACGCCGACCAGCGGTGGGGTAACCGGACGTTAGCGCAAGCAACGTGGACCGAATCCATGATTCGGCTGCCACTTTGCCGCCTGGTGGTACGGTTCACCCATCCTTTTGGGTGCTGCCGGGCGGTATGTCGAGCAAATTTCGGGATGTCGGTCTACTTCAGGATGGCTGGATTATTGGATGACAGGCGGATCTGATGGCTAGGCAAGCACGCGCGGAGATCACCCGCGACTCCGTCCTTGCTGGCGCTGCCGATGTCTTTCTCCGTTTGGGCTACGCCAACGCGAGCCTCAGCGAAATCATCGCGCAGTCCAATGTGACCAAGGGCGCCTTGTACTTTCACTTCGGCTCCAAGGAGGAGCTGGCCAGGGCGGTGGTCGATCAGGGCAACGAGCGCCTGACCGGATCCTGTCAGGGTTTCTTCGATTCCCGGGTGCCCGCGCTGGAGGCGGCCGTCGGGATCACCTACGTGGTGGCCGATCTGTCGATGAACGATCCGATGGTGGGCGCGATGCTCAAGCTCACCCACCAGATCGGTGACTATCGCGGCGCGCAGGGCGACAACATCGCCAAGACCTGGGGCGAGACCTACCGGTTGCTGTCGGAGCGGGCCATCGCCCAGGGCGACCTGATCGCCGACCTCGATCCCGAGGTGGTCGGTGTGCTGCTCCAGGAACTGACCGCGGGCGTGCACATCGTCGCGGTCGGCACCGAGTCGATGGAGCAGATGGCGGCGCGGATGGAACGGGCCTGGTACTTCCTGCTGCCCTCGCTGGTGCCGCCGGAGAAGCTGTCGTACTTCCGGGAGTTCGCGGCGCGCAGGCTGCGCCGCTACGTCGTCTAGTTCACACGCTGCGGTCGGTGGCGAGCACTGTCCGCACGTCGGCCTCGGGTCCGGTCGGGGTGATCCGGACTTCGTCGCGGCCGAAGGCGTGCAGGAGCAGCTCCGACGGCGTGCCGGTGAGCACCACTTCGGCGCCGTCGCCACGGTGCGCCGTGATCCGGGCTCCCTGCGGCGTCGCGAGGACAACCGGAACCGGCGACTTGCGGTAGGCCGCGCGTGCGACGGTGCGCAGTGCGGTCCACAGGCGGTCCTCGTCGCGCGCCGCCAATTGCCTTGGCTCCCAGCCCGGTTCGGACCTGCGCACGTCTTCGTGGTGGACGAACATCTCGCTGAGATTGGCCACCGCGTCGACCGGGCGCAACGGCGACCACCACGGCGGGCCGGTGCGGACGAGCTCGAGCAGTTCGGCGAACGGCCGCTGCGCGATCTGGGCCTGCTTGGCCTCCAGGTAGCCGGCCATCGGCCGGAAGACGATGCCCACCGACGCGTCGGGCCTGCGTTCGCGGACCACCAGGTGGGCCGCGAGGTCGTGCACCGTCCAGGTGCCGCACAGGGTCGGCGCGGCAGGGCCGGCCTCGGTCATCGTTTCCACGAGGGCGTGGCGTTCACGTCGAGCCAGACTCACGCCTCGACCCTACGCGTATCGCGACATCCAGGGCGCCGAGCCTGTCGACAAGCAGCCGCCTACCGAGCGATCCCGGGCCTGTAGCGCGTCAGCCGCCGTTCATCCACCGTCGCTTGAGGTTCCAATGGTTGGCCCACCACGCCTGTTCCGCCGCGGGGTCAGAGCCTGCCGCCGGGGGTGGTGATTCTCCCGGGAACAGCCCTTGCGGACCTGGGGCGCCGACCTTTGCCGGGGTCGCAGCGGCACTCGGTGCGGCCGCTTCCGGTGTGTCCGCCGGTTCGGGGGAGTCTGTGGGACCGGCTTCGGGTGCCGGAACCCAGGTGGGCGGTTCTGGATCACGAGGCCCGGCGGTGGTGGGGGCCGTAGCAGCCGACGGCGGCGCTGGAGCGGGAGCCGGCGCTGAGTGGTTCGGCGCCGCTGCCGGAGCAGGTGTCACAGGTTGGGTTCGATCTTGCGGCGAGGCCGGAAGCGAGGCATCAGGGGTTGTCTCGACAGTGGCAGGCGCTGAGGGCGACGGTGGAGCGAGGCTGGTCGTGCTGGGGGAACCCGCGTTCATGGCAGGCGAGTTCTCCTCCAGTGCCTGCGACGCGGCGAATCCGGCGACGCCGAGAAAGGCCGCGAGGGCCGCCGCGGTCAGCAGTAGCCGCCGGTGGCGGCGAGGCGCCTGCGGTGGTCCGGCGAGTTGCTTGCGCACCTGGCCGGCGGCGATCAGCGCGGCTGCGCGCGCCGTCGCCTGCGCGAAGTCCGGGACGAGGACCACGCGCGCGGTGAGTTCGTAGCGCAGGGCGCCCGCGATCTCGGGATCGGCGGCCGACGAACCACAGAGGGCCACCGCGTCGGGGTGCGCCGGGATCGACGCCAGCACCGACCGCACGCGACCGATCGTCTCGGTCATCGCGTCGGTATCGAACGATTCCGCGAGACCGTCGGCCGAGGCGCCCTCGGCAATACCGGTGGTCCAGGCGTCCGAGGCCAGGATCTGCCGACGATCCGGTCCGACCACGACGGCGGTCGCGGCGTGATCGGCGAGGTCTAGCAGCACCACGGTCCCGAACTCATCGAGTTCCGGCATGTCACCGACCAGCGCGAACAGTGCCGATCGGGTCGAAACCAGCGATGATGTGTGCCACGGGCCGGCCGCGAGCTCCGAGACGATCTGTTGCCGGTCCTGCGCAGTGTGATACGCCACGGCGACATCCGCGATCACCGGGGCTGCCTCGGCGAGGGCGTCGAGTGCGTGGACGATCGAGCCCCCGTCTTCGACACGCTGCTCGACCGACTGAAGGACCTCGGATTTCCTCCCCGGTGCGTTGGACAGGAGCACCCCCCGGACGACAGTGCGTTCCGCTGATATTCCGACTGTGGTCGTCATAGATCACCCACTCGATAGACGTATAGCTTTCGGAGGTTCGTGGTGGGTGCGCTCGGTGATTGGTCGATGTTCCGACTGTGATGTCTCTCACAGGGCATCCGTCGCTCCTGAGTCGGCTCACACCCGGGGTCAGCCGCGGGCCGACCCCCGGGAATCACTCATCTAGACTTCGAGACGGGCTGCCTCGCCTATCCCGTCTGCGTATTCAGGAGCGAACAATGTCCTCCCTTCGTCCTCCGCTCGCCGGTCTGGCCGAAGTGGTCGCGGGTGACGCCGCGCTGCGGACGGTCACCGATCTGGTCGGCAAATCCGGGGTGGAATTGGTCGCGCCGTCGGCCGTGCGGCCGTTCGTCGCCGCGACGATCGCCGATCAGCGTCCCCTGGTGGTGGTGACCGCCACCGGTCGCGAGGCCGACGATCTGACTGTGGAACTCACCGAGATGCTCGGCCCGTCGGTCGCCATGTTCCCGTCCTGGGAGACCCTGCCGCACGAACGCCTCTCGCCCGGCCCCGACACGGTCGGGCGCAGGCTCGAGGTACTACGCAGGCTGGCCCATCCCGAAGACCCCGTCTACCCCGAACCGCTGCGGGTGGTGGTCACCACGGTGCGTTCGCTGATGCAGCCGATGACGGCCGGGCTCGGCGATATCGAGCCGGTGGTGCTGCGGGTCGGCGGCGAACACGATTTCGACGAATTGCTCACTCGCCTGGTGGAATTCGCGTACACCCGCGTCGACATGGTCGGCAAGCGCGGCGAGTTCGCGGTGCGTGGCGGCATCCTCGATCTGTTCGCGCCGACGGCGGATCATCCGGTGCGCGTGGAGTTCTGGGGCGACGAGGTGACCGAGATCCGCCCGTTCTCGGTCGCCGATCAGCGATCGCTCACCGAGAGCACCGTCGAGATGGTGGTCGCGCCGCCGTGTCGCGAGTTGCTGCTCACCACGCCGGTGCGCGAGCGCGCCACCGCGGTCGCCGCCGACAACGAGGCCGACGCCTCCCTGGTCGAGATGCTGAACAAGATCGCCGAGGGCATCCCCGTCGACGGCATGGAGGCCCTGCTGCCGGTCCTCGCGCCGGGCAAGCTCAGCCTGCTCACCGAGGCGCTGCCCGGGGGCACCCAGTTGCTGCTGTGCGACCCGGAGAAGATCCGCACCCGCGCAGCCGATCTCGTGCGTACCGGCGAGGAGTTCCTCGAAGCCTCGTGGACCGCCGCCTCGTTCGGCAGCGACGCGCCGCTGGGCGCCAACGGCCTCGACCTGGCTGCCTCCGGCTACCGCAGCCTGCCCGAATTGCACACCAGCGCGGACGAACTCGGCCTGCCGTGGTGGACGCTGAGCCCGCTCAGTTCCGGCGACCCGATCGAGGTGAACCTGCCGGTGGCCGCCGGGCCCACCGCCCGCGGGTCCGAGGAACTGGTCGCCACCATCTTCGCGTCGCTGCGCGCGCATGTCGCCACCGGCGGTCGCGCGGTCGTCGTGGTCACCGGTCACGGCACGGCGCAGCGTGTACTGGAACGGCTCGGCGAGGCCGAAGTGCCCGCCGCGCTGCTGCCCGCCGGTGGGGTGCCGGAGCCGGGAGTGGTGGGCGTGCTGTGTGGTTCGCTGCACGACGGGCTGATCTTCGACGATGCCGGACTGGTGGTCGTCGCCGAGTCCGATCTCACCGGCAACCGGGTCACCGCGCCCACCGAGGGCAAGCGGCTGCCCGCCAAGCGCCGCAACCAGGTCGACCCGCTCGCCCTCACCTCGGGCGACATGGTGGTGCACGACCAGCACGGCATCGGCCGGTTCGTCGAGATGATCGAGCGCACCATCGGCGGCGCGCGCCGCGAGTACCTGGTGATCGAATACGCGCCGAGCAAGCGCGGCCAGCCCGGCGACCGCCTGTTCGTGCCGATGGAATCGCTGGACCAGCTCTCCCGCTACGTCGGCGGCGAACTGCCGAGCCTGTCCAAGCTCGGCGGCTCCGACTGGGCGAACACGAAACGCAAGGCGCGCAAGGCCGTTCGCGAGATCGCGGGTGAGCTCGTGCAGCTCTACGCCGCGCGCCAGGCCGCGCCGGGTCACGCCTTCGCCCCGGACACCCCGTGGCAGCAGGAGATGGAGGACGCGTTCGCGTTCACCGAGACCGTCGACCAGATGACCGCCATCACCGACGTGAAGTCGGACATGGAGAAGGCGGTGCCGATGGACCGCGTGGTCTGCGGCGACGTGGGCTACGGCAAGACCGAGATCGCCGTGCGGGCCGCGTTCAAGGCGGTGCAGGACGGCAAGCAGGTCGCCGTGCTGGTGCCCACCACGCTGCTCGCCCAGCAGCACCTACAGACCTTCACCGAACGCGTCGCGGGCTTCCCGGTGACGGTGAAGGGGTTGTCCCGGTTCACCGATGCCTCCGACTCCAAGGAGATCCTGGCCGGGCTGGCCGACGGCTCGGTCGACATCGTGGTCGGCACCCACCGGCTGCTGCAGACCGGTGTGCGCTGGAAGGACCTCGGCCTGGTGGTGGTCGACGAGGAACAGCGCTTCGGTGTGGAGCACAAGGAACACATCAAGGCGCTGCGCACCCACGTCGACGTGCTCACCATGTCGGCCACTCCGATCCCGCGCACCCTGGAGATGAGCCTGGCAGGCATCCGCGAGATGTCGACCATCCTCACCCCGCCCGAGGAGCGTCATCCGGTGCTCACCTATGTGGGCGCCTACAACGACAAGCAGGTCACCGCCGCCATCCGCCGCGAGCTGATGCGCGACGGTCAGGTGTTCTACGTGCACAACCGGGTGTCCTCGATCGACAAGGCCGCCAAGAAGATTCGCGATCTGGTGCCCGAGGCGCGCGTCGTCGTCGCGCACGGTCAGATGAACGAGGACCAGCTCGAGAAGACCGTGCAGGGATTCTGGGAGCGCGAATACGACGTGCTCGTGTGCACCACGATCATCGAGACCGGCCTCGACATCTCCAACGCGAACACGCTGATCGTGGAACGTGCCGATTCCCTCGGCCTTTCGCAGCTGCACCAGTTGCGTGGTCGTGTCGGTCGTTCCCGTGAGCGCGGCTACGCGTACTTCCTGTATCCGCCGGAGAAGCCGCTCACCGAGACCGCCTACGACCGCCTGGCCACCATCGCGCAGAACTCCGATCTGGGTGCGGGTATGGCCGTGGCGATGAAGGACCTCGAGATCCGCGGCGCGGGCAATGTGCTCGGCGCCGAACAGTCCGGTCATGTCGCCGGTGTCGGCTTCGACCTGTACGTGCGACTGGTCGGCGAGGCCGTGGAGGCCTACCGCGCGGCCGCCGACGGCAAGCCGATCGTCACCGAGGAGAACAAGGAGGTGCGCATCGATCTGCCCGTCGACGCGCACATCCCGCCCGACTACATCGCCAGCGACCGGCTGCGGCTCGAGGGCTATCGCAAACTCGCCTCCGCCCAGGACGATTCGGCCCTGGCCGCGGTCGTCGAGGAGCTCGTCGACCGCTACGGCCCGCTGCCGGTGGAGGTCGGGCGACTGGTGGCGGTGGCCAAGCTGCGCCTGCTCGCGCGCGAGTACGACGTGTCCGAGATCGTGGTCACCGGCTCGTCGCTGAAGATCGCGCCGCTGAATCTTCCTGATTCCAAACAGCTTCGGCTCAAGCGGATCTACCCCGCGGCCAACTATCGCCCGGCGAGCGGGCTGATCACCTTGCCGCTGCCGCGGATCACCGACAGCGTCGGCGCCGACCGGGTGCGCGACGTGGCAGTGCTGCAATTCGTCGCCGATCTGCTGCTGGTGCTGGACGGTAAACCCCAGGGGATGGTGGATCTTTCGGTGCCGACGGAAGCCGCGGCGGCGCGATGAGCCAGGAGATGTCCCAGGAACAGGCCGACACCGCGGTCGTCGCCGCGGGACTGTCCGATGCCGTCGAGGTGATGGATCGCCTCTGGCATTTCGGCGGCTGGGAGCGCACCCAAACCCACGATTCGCTGCGCCCCTATCTCCTCGAGGAGACCTACGAACTCCTCGACGCCATCCAGGCCGGCGACGCCGAAACCATCAAGGAAGAACTCGGCGACCTGCTGTTGCAGGTGCTGTTCCACTCCCGAATCGCCGAACACGCGGGCGAGTTCACCGTCGACGACGTGGCGGCGACCCTGGTCGGCAAACTCGTCCATCGCAGTCCCTACCTCACCGATGCCGATTTCTCCTCGGGTACCTCGGTGGCCGCCAAGATCGCGGCGCAGGAAAAGGCGTGGGAGGAGCGCAAATCCGCGGAGAAATCCCGCCGCTCCTGCCTCGACGGCATCGCCATGGCCCAGCCCGCTCTCGCTCTCGCCGAGAAGATCCGCACCCGCAGCGCCAACGCGGGCCTGCCCGCCGACCTCGTCCCGGACACCCTGCGCGTGGTGGAACTGGGCGGGCCTGATTCGGCCGAGGAACGGCTCCGCACAGCGGCCGTCGACTTCGCCACCGCCATCCGCGCCGCCGAGGACGCCGCCGAAGCCGAACGAGGCGCTCGGTCCCCGCTCGGCGCGGATGACTGGCATACCTTCTGGCCGCGCTGAGCATCACCCGCCGACGGCGTCGGCTACCGCTGAGCTAACGATGCTCCGTGGGGTGGGTGCACGGCGTCGGCGGCTGAGACGTTGCTGAGATCTTGTGGACAATCGTGCGCGCGCCAGCGGGCAAGGGCCACACAGCTTTAGACTCGAAGCAGCTCGCCGTCCGCGGCGGGGCAGGGGTCCGGCGATCGTCGAGGTGAGGTTGATGGGTACAGAGGTAGATCCGGCAGGACAGGATGTGATGGCCGACCATCCTGAGCTGGACGTGTTGCCGGTATGGCCGCAGGAAACCATCGCGGTGCTGGTGACCACCGACGCGGGGCCGCACGCCATCCCGGTGTCGTGGCCGGTGCGCGCGGACGACCGGCGGATTCTCCTCAGCTTGAAGTCCGATCGTGGTTCGCTGGCACGGTTGCGGGCACAGCCGGAGGTGGCGTTGCTGATTCTGGGCGGCGGCAATGTGGCGCTGTGTGCGCGCGGCCGGGCGACGGTCATCGCCGAGCAGATGCCGTCGGCGCCGGATTACACCGCGGTGCAGCTGGACGTCGACGTGATCGACGACCATCGGCAGTCCGCGTTCGCCGTCGACCGTGGCATCCAGCGCACCGTCCTCGACGACACCGAATTGCGGGCGCTGGAGGGTCGGGTCGAGACCCTGCGATCCTGGGCCGACAACGGGCCCGCAGCGTAAGTTCCTCTACGGCACACCATCTGGACAGAAGGGTTTTCATGAGCGTCACACTCGCCAAGGGCGGCAATGTCTCGCTGTCGAAGCAGACCGACAACCTCACCAAGGTGGCGGTCGGTCTCGGCTGGGACGTGCGTACCACCACCGGTGCCGACCACGACCTGGACGCCAGCGCGTTGGCGACCGGCACGAACCTGAAAGTGCTCTCGGACCAGCACTTCGTCTTCTACAACAACCTGCGCTCGCCGGAAGGCACCATCGAGCACACCGGTGACAACCTGACCGGTGAGGGCGACGGGGACGACGAGATCATCAACGTCGATCTGGCCGCCACCCCGCCGACGATCACCAACATCTTCTTCCCGGTGTCGATCCACGACGCCCAGGCCCGTGGCCAGTCGTTCGGCCAGATCCGCAACGCCTACATCCGCGTCACCGACGCGAACACCGGCGTGGAACTGGCGCGCTACGACCTGTCCGAGGACGCGTCCACGGAGACCGCGATGGTGTTCGGCGAGCTCTACCGCCACAACAGCGAATGGAAGTTCCGCGCGGTCGGCCAGGGTTACGCCTCGGGCCTGGCGGGCATCGCCCGCGACTACGGCGTGAATCTCTGACCAACCACGACAGGAAGGCGGGCGACCGAGTGTCGCCCGCCTTCGTCGTGCTCGCTGTCATCGCGATTGCGTGACCGGCACCCGTCGTGGCGTGACCACGCCCGCCTGATCGAGCAGCGCGAAGTACTTGCGCAGCATCAGTACGGCGGTGGTGGCCAGGCCGGCCGTCAAGCCCCACCAGACCCCGGCCGCGCCCAGATGCAGCGGAAAGGCGAGCAGCAGCGCTGCGGGCAGGCCCACGCCCCAGTAACCGACCAGTGACAGCCGGAAGCCCGCGGAGGTCTCCTTCAGACCACGCAGGAGCCCGGTGCCGATGTTCTGGGCGGCGTCGAAGAATTGCAGCACGATGCCGATGAGCAACAGGGTGTGCGCGATGGCGACGGTGCCGGTGTCGGTGGTATCGAGGAACGGTGCGAGCACGATGTCCGGGGCGAGCACGTAGACAGCGCCGGTGACGATCGCGATCACCGCGGCCATCCGCAGCGCCAGCCAGGCCAGCGCGCGCGCGTGCCCGAACTCATCGCGCGCGACCGCATCGCTCACCAGGATCGACGCCCCGTGGGACAGCCCGATCGCCATCTGGAACACGATGTAGATGATCTGGTAGACCACATTGTGCGCGGCCAGCGCGGCCGGCCCGAAGCTGCCCATCACCAGCGCGAGCACCGAGAACATGCCCGCTTCCGAACCGTAGGTGAGCGCGATCGGCGTGCCGAGGCGCAGTTCCTCGCGCACGGTCGCCCAGCGCACCGGCCACGGCGTCGAGGGCAGGGTGCGGCCGAGTTGCTCGTCGCGGCGCACCATCGCCCAGAACACCCCGAAGGTGATCAGGAAGACCAGCGAGGTTGCGATGCCGACACCGGTCAGGCCCATCGCCGGAATGCCGGCCCAGCCGTGGATGAAGGCCAGTGCCAGCACCAGATTCAAGGCCACCGAACCGAGCGTGACCAGCAGCAACGCCTGGGGCCGCTGCATGCCGACGGTGTACTGGCGCAGCACCTGGAACCACAGACACGGCAGTAACCCTGGCGCGAGGGCGATCATCATCGGCCGCGCCGCGTCGAGCACACCGGCATCCTGGCCGAGCCACGGCAGTACCCACCCGAGCCCGATCAGCAGCGCGCCGCCGAGCAGTCCGGCGATCGTCGCGATGACGAATGCCGCCCGGACCACCGCGCGCACTTCGTCGTCGGCCGAACCGCCGCGCTTCCCGGCCGCGCCGAGCGCGCCCGCGATCTGATTCCCGGTGCCGGTGATCAGCCCGACGCACATCGTGCGGATCTGGTTGAACAGCACCAGCGCCAGCCCGCCCGCGGCGACCTCGCGCACACCGAGGGTGCCCATCAGCGCGAGATTGGTCGTCGAGACCGCGATCTGCGCCAGTTGGGTGAGCGCGATCGGCGTCGCCAGCCTGGCCAGCGCGCTGCTATCGGTCGCCGTGCCGTTCACCCACCCGCTCCGTGGTTCGTCTCGCGCGCGATCGCGCTCACCTGACCTCCATCAATTCGTCCTGGCGCCGCAGCGGTGAATAGCGGCGCAGCAGGGTGGTCACTTCCGCTTCGGCGGCGGGATCGAGCAGGTCGCGGGCGCTCATCCAGTCGTCGTCGAACACGGTGTCGAGATACTTCTCGCCACCATCACACACGATGGTCACCACGGTGGACCCGGCCGGGAACTCCTCGAGCCGCGCCAAGGCATTGTGCACCGAACCGCCCGCCGAACCACCGATCAACAGACCGTGTGTCCTGGCGACGGCGCGGGTGGTGGCGAAGGCGTCGACGTCGCTCACCTTCACACCCTCGTCGAGCAGGGCGTAGTCGACGGCGGTGCCGATGGTCGCGCCGGGTGGGGTGCCGGTGCCCGACTGCCAGTACGGTCCGCCCTCGCCGCCGAAGGCGATGGATCCGACCGGCTCGATCCCGATCACCCGGGCGGGCAGGCCGAGGTCGCGCAGCCGGGTGGCGGTGCCGAACAGGGAGCCGCCGGTGCCGACCGCGGAGAGCAGGATGTCGACCCGTTCGACCTCGGCCAGCAATTCCTCCGCTACGGCGTAGTAGCCGACGGCGTTGGCGTCGTTGTTGTGCTGTTCGGTGAAGTACGCGTCGTCGCGGGCAGCCGCCATGGCCTCGGCGAGGTCTTCCCGGGCCGAGGTGGCAAGCTCGTCGTCACCGTCGTCGGCGACGAACACCAGGTCGGTGCCCATGGCTCGCATCGCGCGCAACTTGTCCTTACAGGCGTGGTTGTCGACCACGGCGGTGAATCGATAGCCACGTTCGGCCGCGACCACCGCCAAGCCGAGTCCGGTGTTGCCGGACGTCGACTCGATGATATGCCCGCCATCGCGCAGCAAACCTCGCCGCTCCGCGTCGAGCACCATCGAACGGGCCATTCTGATCTTGGCGGCACCGGTCGGATTGAACTGCTCGAGCTTGAGCAGCAGCCGCGTGCCGGTGTCGGTGACGGCGAGTTCGAACAGGGGCGTGCGGCCGATCAGGTCCGTCACGCGCGTGACGAGAGCCATGGGTTGTTCCTCCATCGGATCGAGAGCTCGGGTGGATCAGCGGGCAGTGCTGTCCAGGCTCCAGCGCAGTCGGTCCGCGCCTGGGCGCAACACCACCTTCGGCGGGAGCGGGAGTTCGTGGAACGGGGACTCGTTGGAGTCCATCTGATACCCGGCGGTGTTCGGGTAGACGAGCAGGTCGCCGGTTCGTGCGCGGCGGGGCAGCGGGATGCGCCGTCTGCTGAGCAGGTCGGACTCCAGACAGGTGGTGGCGCCGACGCAGGTGGGGGTGAGGTGGCCGGCGCTTTCGGGCCACAGCACGGGATCGGGCAGGTATTCACTGTCGAACCACTGTTCGGACAGGCTGAGACTGGTGCCGTCGACGGTGAGGATGTCGTACGGGCTTCCCTGTGCGGTCCGGGTTTTCACGCCCTGGACCCGGAAGACGGAACTTCCCGCCTGGTCGAGCAGGGCCCGGCCGGGCTCGACCGCGAGCCGTATTCCGTTGTCGCGCAACAGTCCGGCGAGGTCGTTGTGGGAGAGAACGGCGTCGAGCATGGCCGCGCCGGGAGCCGGGAAGTGATAGGGGTAGTAGTCGCCGGGCGGATTCGTGTGGAACCACTTGTCGCTGAGGGTGTTCTGGAACTCGGTCCACGCCGAGGCATCGAGATAGTCGACGCCGAACCCGCCACCGATCGAGATCGTGTCCGCCCGATGGCCGTTGGCTCGTGCGCGCCTGCAGTGCCCGACCAGCGCGGCCGCCTGTTCGGAGCGGGCGACAGCGTCGTAGCCGGACAGGTGGAAACTGAAGCCCGACAGCGTGATCGGCGTACCGATGGCCTGGATCGCTTGTTCGAGCTCCATCGGGTCGAGCCCGAAGCGGCTGGTCGAGCCCTCCGGCAGTACCCGGAGCAGCGCTCGCACCGGCAGTTCGAGCGCGGCGAGCCGGTCGAGTTCGTCGAGCGCGTCGATCGCGATCAACGACCCGTGCCGAGCCGCCAGCCACAGCAGCTCGTCGGACTTCGCGGGCCCGGTGACCATCAGGTCCTCGCCGCGCACCCCCTGCCCCAGCGCCGCGACGAGTTCGCCGGTGCTGGCGACATCGATCCCCGCCCCGCTCTCCGCGCACGCCCGAGCCACGCACGCCGCCTTGTTCGCCTTCTTCCCGAAGTAGACGAACCCGTCGACGTCTGCCTCGGTGAAGACCGACTGAAACGCCCGGATATTCACCGCGACGCGCTCGGGGAACAGCACATGAAACGGTCCACCGACCGCGTCGGCGATCTCGCGGAGCAGGCGGGGATCGGCGAGCAGCCGCTGTTGCGTCACGTCGGTGTGAGCGGGCATCGGCGGTGCGCAGTGCGTCGGCCGGTCGGTGGTCGCCGACGGCGCCCGGTCGACGACGGGGTCCTCGATGTGCGGCGGGCTCGGCGGAACCCGCGCGTCGGATCGCGTCGCGGCCCGCGGGGTGCTGTCCCCGGTGACCCCGGGCTGCGCACCCGTCAGTCCCACAGCGGCACCTCCGTGCCACGTCCTTCGGCGATCGCCCTGGCGGCCAGTGCGTGCGCGACCGCGATATCGGTGAGCACCAGTCCGCTGTTGTAGACGAAGATCTTCTCGTCCTCGGTCCGGCGGGCCACGGCGCTGCGGGTGAGCACTTGCGGCAGTTCGGCATCCACCGAACGCAGCGTTCCGTCGGGTCCGGCCATGTCGGTGCCCGTCAGTGCCATCTGCGCCGCGCTGGTGGCGACGACCCGATCGGCCTCGACCAGCGTCGACGGCGCCAGACCGTAGCCCACCAGCACCGCCACCGAACCCGGTGCCAGATGCGAGGATTCCAGGGCTACCTCGGTGCCGGGTCCGGCCGTGGCCAGCACCACATCGGCGGAGGCCGCCGCCGCGTACGGGTCGTCGACCACGTCGAGCAGCGCGTGGGGCGCCGCGTCGGCCAGGTGCGAGTGCACGGCGGCCAGTCCCTCGGGATGAGTGCCGTACACCATCAGCTTGCGCAACTGCGGGTTCGCGGCGAGCAAGTGCGGCAGCGCATTACGTCCCTGGGTCCCGGTGCCGATGAGCAGCACGCTCTCCGCCTCGCGCCGCACCGTCTCGCGCACCAGCAGTGCCGACACGGCGGGCGTACGCAACGCGCCGACCCGCGCGCAGTCCATCATCGCGATGGGGGCGCCGGTGGTGTCGTCGTAGAGCGTGATGGTCGTGTAGTACCGCTTGGTGCTGCGGTCGTGACCGGGATCGAATTTGTAGGAGGTCTTCATGGCCACCACGCGCCGGCGCCCGTCGCGGCCCAGCATGGCGTAGGACACCGACGAGCCGCCGGGGTCCGCGACGCTCAGCTTGCGTGGATTATCGGATTCGCCCGCCGCGAAGGCGAGATAGGCCTCCTCGACGGCGCGCACCACTTCGGCGGGGCTGATCGGTACGTCGGCCAGGTCGCTGCGGGAGAGGACGCGCAGCCCGATCCCGCGGTCACGGTTGTTCAACGGATCCTCGTTCATCTGCAATGCCCCGCTCTGCTGTCCGATCAGCGGTCGCCCGGAACGGCGCGACCACACGTTGGCCATACCCATTCTCGGACGACTCCTGCGCGCGCCGACGGCGTTCGGGCAGTCGGACGTTGATGCGTTTGAGCCAGCGGTCGGTGCCGTCGTAGCGCGCGCGGAACGGAACGCGCCCGTGCACGGCCACGTCGTTGTCCACCAGCAAGAGCTCGCCGGGGGCCAGCGCGGGGGCGTGACTGACCCTGGCGAGTTCGGCGGTGAGCCTGGCGTAGGCGGCGCGGAAGACTTCGTCCGCATCGTCGATCGGGGTGTAGGCGGGATCGTAACGTGCTGTGACAGCGTCATTTTCGTCGAGCCACAGCGTCGGCAACGGTGCGAGCTGATCGAAACCGGTGCCGTAGGAGACATCGGGCAGGATCGGCAGCGTGGGGGTGGTGAGGGTGCGCAGGTCCTCGCCGGACAGGCGCACTTCGCGCACCGAGGAGACCGTGGTGGCGACCCGGTCGGGGTTGCGCAGGCAGGCCAGCATGAGCAGGTTCGCGCGCTGAGCGTGGAAGGCATCCTCGGTGTGCGGGCTGAGCAGGGTGGAACTGCTCGCGCCCGACTGCTCGTCCTCGTGGCCCGCGGCAGGCACGATGTTGTTGACCAGCCTGCCGTTCTGCTGGCCCTGCCAGCCGAACGGCTCACCGGCACAACGCCCGAGCAGCAACATCACGATGTCGAGTTCGAGCGAGCCGGGATGCGCGTGCTCGGCCGCGGCCTGCCAGTGCTGCGGGGTGGGACCGAAATCGGCGTCGTCGACCGGTAACCCGCGCACCACGGTCGCGCCCGCGGCGGTGGCGGGCGGTCGAACGGCGTGGCGCAGGCTGTCGGGCAGGTCGCCGACGCGCTCGGTGATCCGGGCGATCAACGCGGGATCGTGCAGGGTCGTGGTGTGTGGTGCGTCATCTAATCGGTGGCGAATATCTGTCGCGAGCGATCGGAGCGCCGTCGCGGCGTCGGGATCGAGCTCGCGGTATTCGATGTCGTGCTGGTGAATCGTCATACGTTCGGAGAGAACGCTTTTCACCGGTTTCCCTTCTTCGCATCGGTCGAAAGCGGGTGAACTTCAGGCTCGATGTGCGAAGGTAGTGCCTGTCGTGTGATTAGGCAAGACTTACCTAATGCGTCGGCGAGGGAAATAGCCGATCCATATAACGTAGCTTCCTACCCGAGTTGGCGAAGTGAGCGCTGACCGGGGTGTCGCGGGTCGCTGCGGTTCGGTGACGGTCGAAGTGAAGCTCCCCACTCGGAACCTCTTTTAGGCTAGCCTCGCCTAGTTTGCGGCGTCGGGAAAGGGGTTTCGGCGCACGCGGTTCGAGGAGGCAACACGATGGGTTTCACTCGCAGGCAGCTCTTCCAATCCGGCGTCGGCGTCACCGCACTACTACTGGCGGCGGCATGCGGCACCGATGATCGGTCCGCCACCGCGCAGCGCGGCGGCACTCTGCGAGTCGGCGCGCTCGGCACGGCCGCTCGCAGCGAACGCGACCCGCACGCCAACCTCAGCAACGACAGCGACTTCCTCATCGCCTCGCTCGTCTACGACGCACTCACTGTTCCCGGCGCGGATCCGACCGTCGCCCCGCGCCTCGCCTCGCGCTGGGAGCCCAGCGCGGACAACCGCAGCTGGACCTTCACCATCGCCGACGGCGCGACCTTCCACAACGGTGCGCCGGTGACCGCCGACGACGTGGTGTGGTCGATGCGACGCCTGCGCTCGGTCGGTGGCGCGTCGAAGATGCCGGTGGCCGAGAACGACATCGTCGCCGACGGTCCGAACCGCGTCGTGTTCACCATGCCCGCACCCAATACCCAACTGCCGCTGCTGCTTCGGCTGATGACCTTCACTGTGCCGAAGGACACCACCGACTTCACCGCCGCGATCGGCACCGGCCCGTTCCGGCTCGAGTCCTACCAGGGCGGCAACGCCCGGCTGGTACGCAACGAGCGCTGGCACGGCACCCCGCCACTGCTCGACGCCATCGAGGTGACGATGTTCGACAGCGTCACCGCCCTGGGCAACGCGGCGCTGGGCGGGCAGATCGACCTCGCTTCCAATGTGGGCGCGATCGCAGGCCGCACCGCCGCGGGACGCGGCGACCTGCAGGTGATCCGGCGCGCCGACGACACCATGCTCGGCGTGGCGATGCGTGCCGCCGACGGCCCGTTCGCCGATGCCAGGGTGCGCACGGCGTTGCGTCTCGGTGTCGACCGGACCGCGCTGGTCAACCAGGTGCACTCCGGCTACGGCACCGTCGCCGCTGACGTTCTCGGCACCGCCGACCCGCTCTACGACACCACGCTGCGCCGCGACCGCGACGTCGAACGCGCGAAAACCCTGCTGCGCGAAGCCGGGTTCGACACCGGCCGCAGCTACCCGTTCGTGACGAAGGCCGAAGTTCCGGGCGAGGTCGAATCGGCGAAGGTGATCGCCACCCAGCTCGCCGAGATCGGCGTCCGGCTCGACGTGCAGGTGGTCGAATCGGCCGCGTTCTACGACCAGACCTGGCTCAACGCACCGCTGTACACGGTGTCGTGGGGGACCAACGACTCGGTGCTGTTCCTGGCCGACAAGCTGATGACCTCGGGCACCAACCGCAACGAAACCGCCTTCCGTGACCCGGAATTCGATACCGCCGACGCCAAAGCCCTTGCCGCGTCCGGCGAGGACTACACGCGTGCGGTGCGCGAACTGCAGCGCATCGAGTTCGAGCGTGGCGGCTATCTGGTGTGGGGCATGGCCGACGGTGTCGACATCGCCGCGTCGACGGTGCGTGATCTGCCGACGCTCGGCGGTTTCGCGCGCGTCCAGCTGGAACGTGCCTGGCTGGCGTGAATGTCATGAAAACCTTTGCCCTGCCGATGGTGCGGCGGATCGCGCTCCTGATGACCCTGCTGGCCATCGTGTACGTCGCGGTGGATCTGCTGCCGGGCAACGCGGCGCGGGCGGCGCTCGGCAGGGACGCGGATCCGGCCGCGCTGGCGGCCAAGGAGCACGAGCTCGGCCTGGATCGCGCGCTGCCGGTGCAGTTCCTGGACTGGATCTGCGGGGTACTCACCGGAGACTTCGGGCAGACCGCCCGCGGGAATTCGATCGGTGCGCTGCTGGCCGACAAGTTCCCGCAGACTCTGCTGCTCGGCGGGATCGCGTTGCTGCTGACCATCGCGGTGTCGCTGGGACTCGGCTGCTGGTGGGCGATGCGTCCGACCGCGCTCGGGGCGCGAATTCTGCAGCCCGTCAGCACTGTTGCCGTGGCGGTACCGGAGTTCGTCGGTGGCACGATGCTGATCCTGGTGTTCTCCCTGGCCACCGGATGGCTTCCGGCCGTGACCATTACCGGCCGATCCGGCTTTCCCGTCGGCCCCGAGATGCTGGTGCTTCCGGTGCTGGCGCTGGCGATTCCGCAGATCGGCTGGAACGCCCGAGTCGTGCGCTCGGCGCTGCTCGATGTCGCCGCGGCTGCGCATGTGGAAAGTGCTGTGCTGGAAGGGCTGCCGACCCGCACGATTCTCTTCCGGCACATGCTGCCGTTCGCGGCGCCGACCATCGTCGCCGGATACGCCACCTCTGTCGGGATGCTGTTCGGCGGTGCGCTGGTGGTCGAGACGCTCTTCAACTATCCCGGTGTCGGCGCCGTTCTCGCCGGGTCCGTCGCCGACCGTGACTCCACCATGGTCGCCGCGGTGGTCGCACTGACGGCGATCGTCATCATGGCGCTGCTCGCGATCGCCGACATCGTCCGGGCGTGGGCGTCGAGGAGTGCGCGATGAGCAAGCCCGACGCGGAAGGCCGAGCGGTGGTGTCCAAGTGGGGCGCCTACTCGGTGGCGGCCGGTGTGGGACTGGTTGTGCTGCTCGCGGTGGCCGGGCCGCTCTTCGCGCCCTACCCGGGGGACACAGCCGTCGGGATGCCGTTCGCGCAGCCGGGTGGGGGAGCGTTGCTCGGGACGGATCGGCTCGGCCGGGATGTGTTCAGCCATCTGCTCACCGGCGGCACGCAGCTGCTGGCCGTCGCCGCGGTGATCGCGGTGGCGGTGACCGTGCTGTCGGCCGTCCTCGGCGCGATCGCCGCCGTGCGCCCGCGTGCGGGCAAGATCATCGAACTCTGCGGCGATCTGGTGATCCTGCTGCCCGCGGTCCTGGGCATCCTGCTGGTGCTCACCGCATGGCCCCAGGGTGGTGTCACCGCGCTGATCGCGGTGTCGCTGCTCTTCGGAGTTCCCTACTGCGCCAGGATCTTCGCGGCGTCTGCCTCGACCATCGCCGCCTCCGGCTACGTCGAAGCCGCCGTCGCCAGTGGAGAATCCCTGTCCCACCTGGTCTTCCGCGAAATCCTGCCCAACCTGCGCGCCGTCTTCACCACCCAGCTCGGCCTGCGCTTCGTCGTCGCCGTGTATCTCGTCAGCACCATCGCCTTCCTCGGCGTCTCCGCGCTCGACCCCGACAACTGGGCGATCATGGTCCGAGACAATGCCTCCGGGCTGCTCCTGAATCCCTGGGCGGTGCTGGCACCGAGCGCTGCCATCGCCATCGTGGCGGTCGGTGTGAATCTGGTGGTGACCAGTGGGCCCAGGACCCGCCAGACCCCGAAAACCGCATCGGAGGCGGTCGCCACGGCCGGGGTTGCGCCGGCTGGCGCTGGATGCGGGATCTCGGTGGTGGATTCGGGGGATGCGGTGGCGGTGGACGCGTTCAGCGTTGTCGCTGACAGCGGGGCGGTGTTGCTGGCGCCGTTGTCGTTTCGGCTGAAGCCGGGGACGGTCACCGCGCTCACCGGTGCATCGGGTGCGGGGAAGTCGACGGCGATGCGTGCGCTGCTCGGACAACTACCCGCCGGGGCTCGCGGGCAGGGCGCCGTGCTTGTCGCGGGACAGGATGTGTTCGCGCTCGACGCGGGCGCGCTGCGCGCATTCCGTCGTGAACAGATCGCCTACGTCGGCCAGGATCCCGGCTCCGAACTCAACCCGCTGCTTCGCGTCCGGGCAGTCCTGGCCGAGGCGGCGCCCGGCACCTCCGACGCCGACCGCCTCGCCGTCCTCGCGCAAGTGGGTCTCGATCCCACCCATCTCCGCCGTCGCTGCGCCCGCCTCTCGGGCGGGCAGCAACGCCGTGTCGCCCTGGCCCGAGCCATTCTCCGCCGCCCCCGGATCCTCGTCCTCGACGAACCACTCGCAGGTCTCCACAGCACTCTCCGCACCGAAATAGCCCAGCTGATCGCGACTCTCGCCACCGAGAACCGCACGGCCGTCCTGCTCTCCGGCCACGACACCGACGCGATCAACGTCATCGCCGACTCCGTGATCGAGCTCTATCCACCCGGTGATCGGCCGGTGAATGTCGCTGCCGTGGTGACTGATCCGGTGCGCGTCGGACACCTGTCCGACGAGCGCTCGGGGGCGACCGGCCGTCGACCCGTCGATCCGGCGGCCGAGGGCGCGGGGAGCGAGGAAGCATCTCGAACGAACGGCTCGGCGGGCGCCGACGAGGTGATCGCCTTGCAGGCCACATCGATCAACGCCGACGCGGGCGGCCACAGGGTGCTCGAGAACGTCGGTTTCAGCGTGTCCCCGGGCGCAGCCCTTGCTGTCGTAGGGCCGTCCGGGGCGGGTAAGACCACGCTCGCGCGGGTGATCGCGGGTTTGCACCCCGACGCCGGCGGATCGCTGGATGTGGGTGGTGTGCGCGTTCCGGTGGGAAGCGGGCGCCGGATCAGGGTCGGCGCCAACGGGATCCAACTCGTCACCCAGAACCCGCGCGCGGCGTTGAACCCGCGCCGCACCGTCGAGCAGACCCTGGCACGCCCGTTGCGCCGCATCGCGCGAGTCACCGGACCCGAAATCCGCACCCGCGTCAGCGCTCTGCTCGCCGCGGTCGACCTCCCCGCCGACCTCGCCGGCCGCCGGCCCCATCAACTCTCCGGTGGTCAACGTCAACGAGTGGCTCTGGCCCGCGCCCTCGCCGCCGACCCGGCCGTCCTGATCTGCGACGAGATCACCACCGCCCTCGACACCGAAACCGCCACGGCCATCATGTCCCTGCTCGACCGTCTCCGCGCCGACCGGGCCACCGCGATCATTCTGATCAGCCACGACATGACCCTGGTCCGCGGCCACTGCACCGATCTCCTCGTTCTCGATCAGGGCCGAGTAGTCGAAACAGGCACCCCGGAAACAGTTCTCACCACCCCGACCCACCGGGCCACCGCGGCGCTTCTCGGCTGATACCGCCCTCGTCGAACCAGTCAGCCGTGACCTGTAATTCGTCCGTAGCCGGCCAACCGCGGGATTCGCGGGGAGCTGAGAAGTGGCTGTGAGATGTGCGCAAAGCGCGCTGAATCTGGATGATTGAACAGATGTCAGTGCAGAAGGTCGGCGTGGCCGCCGCAGTCGCGATCAGCGCCCTGTTAGCGGGGTGCAGTTCGCTCGCGTCGATCCCCGATGACATGCCGCCGGGGCCGGGGGTCGCGCTGCCGCTGATCGATGTCGACGCACCCGGCCGCGCGGCCGAACAGCTACGCGGCTGGGCCGACGAGCAGTCCGACGCGATCGGCATCCAACCGGTCGCGCTCGAGGCCTACGGCTACGCCGCCGCCGTGCTGGCGAAGTCGAAGCCCGAATGCGGAATCGCCTGGACCACCATCGCCGGCATCGCCAGCGTGGAGAGCGGACACGGCACCCATCGCGGTGCCGGCGTCGACGCCGACGGGACCGTGCGCCCGGCGATCATCGGCGTCGCCCTCGACGGCACCCGAGGCAACGCCGACATCCGCGACACCGACGGCGGCAGCCTCGACGGCGACACCACCTACGACCGCGCCGTCGGCCCGCTGCAGTTCATTCCCGAAACCTGGAAGCGCTGGGGTGTCGACGCCAACGGCGACGGCGTGGCCGATCCGCAGAACATCGATGACGCCGCCCTCACCGCGGCCCGCTACCTCTGCACCCGCGGCGGCGATCTGACCTCGGCCGACGGCTGGCAGCGCGCCTTGTTCGCCTACAACCAGTCGAACAAGTACATGCACGTGGTGCGCGATCGCGCCGCCATATACAGCATCGGCCGCCGCGTGTAGTTGCCCATGGCCCGGAGTGCCGGTTACTCCACACTCCGCCGAGACGATAGGCTCGGCACCGCACGGCCCTTCCCGTGATACCTACCGTGCCTTCCGTCGTAAGGAGCAGTTTTCGTGGCCATTATCGAACAGGTCGGAGCTCGCGAGATTCTGGATTCGCGCGGCAATCCCACCGTCGAGGTCGAGATCGCCCTCGACGACGGCACCCTGACCAGGGCAGACGTACCTTCCGGTGCGTCCACCGGCGAGCACGAGGCCGTCGAGCTGCGTGACGGCGGCGACCGCTACGGCGGCAAGGGTGTGACCAAGGCCGTCGAGGGTGTTCTCGACGAGATCGCGCCCGCCATCATCGGCCTCGACGCCGTGGAGCAGCGCACCGTCGACCAGGTTCTGCTGGACCTGGACGGCACCCCCGACAAGTCCCGCCTCGGCGCGAACGCCCTGCTGGGTGTGTCGCTGGCCGTGGCCCGCGGTGCCGCCGAGTCCTCGGGTCTCGAGCTGTTCCGCTACCTGGGCGGCCCGAACGCCCACGTGCTGCCGGTCCCGATGATGAACATCCTCAACGGTGGCGCGCACGCCGACACCGGCGTGGACGTGCAGGAATTCATGGTCGCCCCGATCGGCGCGCCCACCTTCCGCGAGGCACTGCGCTGGGGCACCGAGGTGTACCACTCGCTCAAGGCCGTGCTGAAGGAGAAGGGCCTGTCCACCGGCCTCGGTGACGAGGGCGGCTTCGCCCCCGACGTCGCGGGCACCGTGGAGGCGCTCGACCTGATCAGCGTCGCCATCGAGCGCGCGGGCTACAAGCTCGGCACCGATGTGGCGCTGGCCCTCGACGTGGCCGCCACCGAGTTCCACACCGAGGGCGAGGGCTACAAGTTCGAGGGCAAGATCCGCACGGCCGCCGAGATGGGCGAGTTCTACGCGGACCTGCTCACCCGGTACCCGCTGGTCTCCATCGAGGACCCGCTGTCGGAAGACGACTGGGACGGTTGGGTCGCACTGACCGACGCTATCGGCGACAAGGTGCAGCTGGTCGGCGACGACCTGTTCGTCACCAACCCCGAGCGCCTCGAAGAGGGCATCGCCAAGGGCGCGGCCAACGCGCTGCTGGTGAAGGTCAACCAGATCGGCACGCTCACCGAGACCCTCGACGCTGTCGAGCTGGCGCACCGCAACGGTTACAAGACCATGATGTCGCACCGTTCGGGCGAGACCGAGGACACCACCATCGCCGACCTCGCGGTCGCCGTCGGTTCGGGCCAGATCAAGACCGGTGCTCCCGCGCGTTCCGAGCGGGTCGCCAAGTACAACCAGCTGCTGCGCATCGAGGACGCCCTCGGTGATTCGGCACGCTACGCGGGTGACGTGGCGTTCCCGCGTTTCACCGGCGAATTCTGAAAGCAGTACAGGGGCGGTAGCGAATGACCGAGCGACGTGCGCGTGGAACCAGTCCTGGTGGACGAGGCGACAGGCGCACGTCGCGGGCCGCGCGCTCGCGCCCCCGTCTGGACACGCCGAGCCGCCCCACCGCGGCCAAACGTCCCACCCGCCGCCGCCCGGATTCGGCCACCTCGCGCAAGCCCAGCGGCAAGCTCGAGCGCAGCGAACACACCATTCTCGGTCTCTCGACCGGTAAAGCGGTGATCCTGGCGGCGGTGCTGTGCGGCCTCGCGCTGACCTTGGCCGTGCCCACGCGCACCTACTTCAGTCAGCGCGCCGAGGCCGTGGCACTGGCCAAACAGCGGACCGAGCTCGAAGCCGACCTGGCGGGCTTGCGCGATCGTCGTGCGCAACAACAGGATCCGGCCTACATCCGTTCCGAGGCGCGCGACCGCCTGCGCCTGGTGATGCCTGGCGAAACCCCCTACATCGTGCAGATTCCCGGCATCGAAGCACCAGCGCCGCCGCCGATGAGCACCCGCACCGCGGCGCCCGACCCCTGGTACACCGACCTGTGGCGCAGCATCTCCGAACCAGCCCCGGAAGGACCACGGTGACGACACCGAACGCCGACGACCTCGAGATCATCGCGAAGCAGTTGGGCCGCGAGCCTCGCGGAGTGCTCGAAGTCGCCTACCGCACCCCCGACGGCCTGCCCGCCGTGGTGAAGACCGCGCCCCGCCTGCCCGATGGCACCCCGTTCCCCACGCTCTACTACCTGACCGATCCCCGGCTCACCGCCGAGGCGAGCAGGCAGGAGTCGGCCGGGGTGATGCGCGAGATGACCGAACGCCTCGCCACCGACCCCGAACTGGCCGCCGCCTACCGTCGCGCGCACGAGAGCTACCTGGCCGAACGCAACGAGATCGAGTCCCTCGGCACCGATTTCACCGGTGGCGGCATGCCCGACCGGGTGAAGTGCCTGCACGTGCTGATCGCGCACTCCCTCGCCAAGGGGCCCGGTCTGAACCCCTTCGGTGACGAGGCCGTCGCGTTGGCCGCCGCCGCGGGCTTCCGCGGGACCGCGATCCCCGCCGACTGGCCCGCCGCACCTGACGAACAGGCATAATCGCGGGCAGTGCCCGAACGTGGGTCGAGACCTCTGGAGGACACCATGAGTGAGCGCATCGCCGCAGTCGACTGCGGCACCAACTCGATCCGCCTGCTGATCGCCGAGGTCGGGGCCGACGGCGGCCTCACCGACGTGCACCGGGAGATGCGCATCGTGCGGCTCGGTCAGGGTGTGGACGCCACCGGACGCCTCGCGCCCGAAGCCATCGAACGCACCCGCCTCGCCCTGGCCGATTACGTGGATGTGATGGTGGCGCAGGGTGTCTCACGCGTCCGCATGGTCGCCACCTCCGCCACCCGCGATGCCGCCAACCGCGACGATTTCTTCTCGATGACCCGCACCGAACTCGGCCGCGTCGTGCCCGACGCGGTCGCCGAGGTGATCACCGGCGACGAGGAAGCGCGACTGTCCTTCGCCGGTGCCGTCGGTGAATTGTCCGCTGATGCGGGACCTTTCGTCGTGGTCGACCTCGGTGGCGGCTCGACCGAACTGGTCGTCGGCGACGAGAACGGTGTCCAGGCAGCCTATTCCGCGGATATCGGCTGTGTCCGCATCACCGAACGCTGCCTGGCGGGCAACCCGCCGACCGCCGACCAGGTCGCTGCCGCACGCGAATTCGCCCAGCAGAAGCTCGATGAGGCCTTCGCGAAGGTTCCCGTCGACAAGGTGCACACCTGGGTCGGGGTGGCGGGCACGATGACCACGATCACCGCCGTCGCCCTCGACCTGCCCGAATACGACTCCGCGCGGGTGCATCTCACCCGCCTGAGCCTCGCCGAGGTGCACCAGGTGTGCGACCGACTGATCGGCATGAACCACGACGAACGCGCCGCCCTCGGCCCGATGCATCCCGGCCGCGTCGATGTGATCGGCGGCGGCGCGGTGATCACCGAAGTACTGGCCGACGAATTGGCAGGCCGCGCGGGAGTTTCCGAACTCGTCGTCAGCGAGCACGACATCCTCGACGGTATCGCCATGTCGATCCTCGACGCACCCGCCTGACTTCCGGCTCCCCGACGAGCGCAATCGCGCCGGGTTCGGGTCGGCGGGTGTACGCGACCCGGGTCAGGTGTCCGAGGCTGCGAGCGTCTCGGCTTCGGCCCGGAGTTCGGCCGCCTCGGCGGTCCGCTCCAATGCCGTCAATCCGGCGGTCTGGGTGGTCAGCGCGGTAACGAGCGACGCCTTCAATCCCTGCCCGAGCAACTGAACCGCGACCGCCTGCTGCTTCGTCGCGGTTTTCGCCCTCGGCCGGGTGGCTTTCGCGACCAGCGCCGGAAACCGCTTGTCGAAGCGGCGGACGAGTTGACGACGCAGGTCGATCTCTTCGGCCCGTAGCTCGACGGCTTCGCGCTTACGGTGGAGTTCGTCGAGGTAGAACGCCTCCTCGTAGAGCGACTGCGCCAAGTCGAGCATCTTCGCGTGTCGCAGCGGCCCGCTGACCAGCTCGCGGCGTGCCGCCGACGATTCCGCCGCGTGCATCAAGGCCAAGTCGCTGTGGGCGCTGATCCAATAGCGGCGCGCCATCCTGGCGTGGTATTCACCGAGCTTGTCGTTGATCCCGTGCGCCCCGATCACGAACGGCGGCGGCCGGAGCCCGAGCGTGGGCCCCGAGGCATACATCGACGACCGATCGATACGCGGCGTCTGCTCCGGATGCGCCGACGCGAGCTCCTGTTCGACGTGCCGCAGCGCGGTCCCGTGGGCGAGCAGCCAGCCGTCGGCCACCTCGGAGGCGACCGCCAGATAGGTCACCGCGCCGAGGAACAGCGCCCCGGCTGCGGCGACCGGCCAGGTCCACCCCGAGGGCGACAGCTTCCACACCGATATCGCCACCGCGTCCGCTATGGCGACCGATACGAAGAACCATCCGGCGAAGCGGGTTCCGCGAGCGGACAGGGTGGCCAATGCCATCCACACGATGCCCCGGCCGACACCCGTGAACCCGATGCCGGGTATCACCAGGACTATCAGCCAGGCTTCCTCGCCGGTCCACAACCACAGCGGCCCCGCGATCGACCAGGCGAGTAGTGCCCAGATGAACGCGGCTCCCCAGCTACCGAAATCCTCCCCATCCATGCCGTGATGTTCGCAGGTGCCGCCGACAGAAAGCTTGCCGGATTCTTGGAATCCGCCGGTTCAGCTGCCGGTGCGCTCGCGATGCCGGCACCCGGGCCAGCAGCACGGACGCCGCTGACCTTCCTCCAGCTCCTCCTGGGTGCGCCGAATCCGCCGTGCGCGGGTCACGTCCTGCTTGGCGTCCTCGACCCAGCAGATGAACTCGTTGCGGGCCAGCGGCGTGATGTCCTGCCAGGCGCCCAGCGCTACCGAGTTGGCGAGCAGCGCAGCACGCAGATCAGCCGGCAACTCGTGCACAACGCCCCCGGGTACCTGTCGACTGCTCATCGGTCCACGGTAGCGCGCGAGCGTTCGACCTGCGGGTATCGCGAGCTTCATCGGCGATGCTAGACAAAACAGAGTATATGTCTCATGATGAAGTCATGAGTACAACGATGTCTCATTCGGTGCGGTTCGAACTTCGCTCCGGAGACACTTGGCGCGATCCCTGGTCCATGTATTCCGCACTGCGTGATCACGACCCTGTTCACCGAGTGATCCCCGCGGGGCAGGAGGACAACGACTTCTACGTGCTGTCCCGGCATGCCGACGTGTGGATGGCGGCGCGCGACCCCGCGACCTTCTCCTCCGCGTCGGGGCTGACCGTCGACTACGTCGACCTGGTCGCCGCCGGGTTCGGCGCCGTCAAGCCGTTCGTCTTCATGGACCCGCCGGAGCACACCGATTTCCGGCGTCGGGTGTCGCCGGGATTCACTCCGCGCCAGGTGAATTCGGTCGAGCCCGCAGTGCGCAGATTCATCGTCGAACGCATCGAGAGACTGCGCGCGGCGGGCGAGGGCGACATCGTCAAGGACCTGTTCAAGCCGCTGCCCACCATGGTCGTCGCCCACTATCTCGGTGTGCCGGAACAGGATCACGAGAAGTTCGACGCGTGGACCGAGAACATCGTCGGCGGCGCGGTCGCGGGGGCCGGGCTTGCCGCGGGCGACCAGAACGCTTTCACCGCGGTGGGCGAAATGGTCGGCTATTTCAGTGAATTGATCGCCCGCCGCCGCGTCGAACCGGGCGACGACACCATCTCGCACCTGCTGGCCTCCGGTCTCGGCGCCGACGGCGACAACGAGGGCCTGGTCGCGATCCTCGGCTTCGCGTTCACGATGATCACCGGCGGCAACGACACCACCACCGGCAATCTCGGCGGTGCGGTCCAGCTGCTCACCGCCGCCCCCGACCAGCGACAGCTGCTCATCGACGATCCCTCGCTCATCCCGGACTCCATCGAGGAGTTCCTGCGGATGACCTCACCGGTGCAGGGCCTGGCACGCACCACCACCCGCGATGTCGAACTGCACGACACCATCATCCCGGAGGGCCGCCGCGTGCTGCTCCTCTACGGTTCGGGCAACCGCGACGAGCGCGAATTCGGGCCCACCGCAGGCGAACTCGATATCCGCCGCGACCCCAAGCGCATCCTCAGCTTCAGTCACGGCCACCACCACTGCCTCGGCGCGGCGGCCGCCCGCATGCAGGCGCGCGTCGCGCTCGAGGAACTGCTCACCCGCTGCCCCGGCTTCACCGTCGACCTCGACGCGGTGCAGTGGTCGCAGGGCAACTACGTGCGCTGGCCGGTCTCGGTGCCGTTCCGCGCGGAGGGCACGGCATGAGCGGTCGGCGCTCCGATGCGGTAGCCCGCGTAACCACGCAGGGCGCCCGAGCATGCCGCGGGGAAACAGCATGAGCGGTGACTGGCTGGGCGCCGATCGGGCGGACCTGGCCGCCGAGCGCATCATCGACGCGGCCGCCGAACTGTTCGCCGAACACGGGGTGGCCGCGGTCGGCATGGCCGAAATCGCCAAGGCCGCCGGGTGCTCGCGCGCCACGCTGTATCGCTACTTCGACAACCGGCACGCGGTGCGTCTGGCGTTCGTGCACCGCGAGACCCGCCGCATCGTCGCCCAGCTCGACGAGCGGTTCCGCGACATCGCCGACCCGGGCGAACGCATCATCGCCGCGATGCTCGGCGCGGTCGAAGAAGTCCGCGCCAACCCGCTGCTCATCGCGTGGTTCCGGCCCGCCGACTCCGGCACGGCGGGCCGCATCAGCCAGGACTCCGACGTCATCGAATCGCTGGCCGCCACCATCTTCGCCCCCACGGACCTGACCGACCCGGAACGGAGCCGCCTGGCCCGCTGGCTCACCCGCATCATCGTCTCGCTGCTGTCGGCTCCCGGCCGCGATGCCGCCGACGAACGCGCCATGCTCGAAGAATTCGTCGCCCCGGTCATCAGCCGTACGTTCGTCGCACCGAATTAGAACGTGTTCTATATTCGAGGGAAAGTTCCGGCGATCCCTCGGGAGTCCAGATATGTACCAGTGGTCAGACGAAGACCTGATGTTCCGCGACGCTGTGCGCGGCTTCATCGCCAAGGAGGTCACCCCGCACGTCGACCAGCTGGAGAGCGGTGCGCTGCCGCCGTTCGACATCATCCGCAAGCTGTACGCCACCTTCGGGCTCGACGAGATGGCGCGCGAGGGCCTCGAGAAGGCGCTCGCCCGCGAAGAGGCGGGTACCACCGGCTCGGGTAAGCCGGGCGGCGGTTTCAGCGGCGCGGGCAGCATGGGTGTGGTCCTCAACAGTGAGCTCGCCGGCGTGAGCCTGGGTCTGGTGGCCTCCATGGGCGTGAGCCTCGGTCTCGCCGTGGGCACCATCCGCAGCCGCGGCACCCTCGCGCAGAAGAAGCGCTGGCTGCCCGAACTGGTCACCATGGCGAAGGTCGGCGCCTGGGCCATCACCGAACCCGATTCGGGCTCGGACGCGTTCGGCGGCATGAAGTCCTACGTCCGCCGCGACGGCGAGGACTACATCCTCAACGGCCGCAAGACGTTCATCACCAACGGCCCCCACGCCGACGTCACCATCGTCTACGCCAAGCTCGACGAAGAGGACGGCACCGACCGCCGCGACCGCAAGGTGCTGACGTTCGTGCTGGACAAGGGCATGCCCGGTTTCGTGCAGAGTCCCGCGTTCAAGAAGATGGGCATGAACTCCTCGCCCACGGGCGAGCTGTTCTTCGAGAACGTCCGCATCACCCCCGACCGGTTGCTCGGCGAAACCGAGAACCCGGCCAAGGGCGACGGAAAAGACAGCGCTAAAGAATCTTTCGCGGCCGAACGCATCGGCATCGCCTCCCTCGCGCTGGGCATCATCAACGAATGTCACCGCCTGTGTGTGGATTACGCCAAGTCCCGCACGCTGTGGGGCAAGGAGATCGCGCAGTTCCAGCTCATCCAGCTGAAGCTGGCCGAGATGGAGATCGCGCGAATCAATGTGCAGAACATGGTGTTCAACGCCATCGAGCGCACCGCCGCGGGTGACAAGGTGACCCTCGCCGAGGCCTCGGCGATGAAGCTCTACTCCTCCCGCGCCGCCACCGAGGTCGCGATGGAGGCCGTGCAGCTGTTCGGCGGCAACGGGTACATGGCCGAGTACAAGGTCGAACAGCTGGCCCGTGACGCCAAGTCGCTGATGATCTACGCGGGCAGCAACGAAATCCAGGTCACCCACATCGCCAAGGGCCTGATCGCCGGGTAGTACGCGGCGGCCCGCGTTCGCGGCACGCTCCGGCTTCGGAGCGTGCCGTCCGTTTCGCGGCGGGCTGTCCTGCAGTGGGGTCTATTTTCGGCTGTTCGCGCAGGTAGTCCGCTCGTATACTGATGAAGGTGCGAACCCACCGGAATGCTCTCGCCGGCGCCGTGGTGGTCGCCGCCGCGGTCGTCACCCTGGCGCCGTCGTCTTCGGCCACCCCGTCCTCCGGCGTGACCGTCGAACCGCTGGCCCAGGTCGATGTCAGCGCGTTCAGCCCCTTCGCCTCGTTGCCGAGCACGTTCACCTTCCGGCGGATCACCATCGCCCCCGGGGGCACGCTCGGGTGGCATTACCACGACGGCACTGTTCTCGCCGTGATCACCGCGGGCCAGGTGACCCGATACGAGGCGGATTGCGTACCGACGACGTACTCCGCCGGCGAGGGCCTGTCCGAGACCGTCGGCCCGGACCACGTCCATGTTGGCCGCAACCTCGGCGACCGGCCCGCCGAGCTGTACGTCGCCTATCTCAACCGCGCGAACGAACCGCTCTTCGTGGACGCCCCTGCCCCGGACTGCCCGTAGCCGCTACTCGGGGCTCAGGTGGTCAGGCACGCTCCGGCGCCGCCCGCGGCGAACGTCTCGGAGCCGCAATAGGCGGTTTCCGGGTAATACGGGCCCATCGTGTCGGCCGGGTCGGCGCCGGAGTCCTGGGACGCCTGGATCGAATTCGGATAGAACGCCGCGCTCGGGGTCATGTTCCGCAGGAACAGGACCTTGTCCACGTCGGTGCTGCCCCAGGGAATCACCGTCACGCTCGGGTCGAGGTTCGCGGGCACATCCGCGGGTGCGGCGACCACATAGGTGTAGTAGCCGGACGCGTCGATCGCGGTCTGGAAGTCGGCCGCGCAGGCGACAACGGGGTAGGGCGAGCGCAGGTCGTTCTGGCACATCGACCAATACCGCACCTGCTGGTTCGGATCGGTAGGCGATTGTCCCGCACGGGTATTCGGGAATGTCGGGGCCTTACCCCGCACCACCAGCAGGCGTCCCGGCTGATAGCTGATCCGCGTTCCGATGTACTTGTTGTCGCCGTTCGGGAAGAGCCCGGAGGTGCTCGCCGGGTTCCCGAACGTCGCCTCCGGTGTGTTGCCGGGGAACGCGCCCGAGGCGGCCTGGGCGATCGCGCGATCGAAGGCGGCCTTGGCGGCGTCAGCGACCGGGCCGGTGTAGGTGGCCGGGTCGAAGGGCTGCGCGCACGGCTGGGCCGGAGCGTCGGAGCCCGCGATCGAGAGCTTCACATCGGGCAGCGCGACGCCGCCGCTGAGCGAAGCCGGATCGGTCGGAACATAGACACGGACGATGACGAAGCCGATCGGTGTGCTCTGCCCACTCGCGACAGCCTGGATCTCGTTGCGGCTGTGATCGGCCGGCCCGTTGACCAACGTGGCATGCCAGCGCTGCTGCGCGGCGGGCAGCGACGCGGCGGCGGCATCGACGAACGGGTTGGCGCTGCCCGGGTCGGCGACGATCTGGTCGTCGCGCAAGGTGTCCACGGTGTCGAGGTCGGTCCCGTAGGTGTTCAACGAGAAATACCGGGCGGCCGGATAAGTACCGGACAACTCGATCGAGTCACCCGGTCCCAGCGCGTAGGGCATCAGCCAATACGTCGAATTCGCATCGGGGAACGCCACATTCAGCACGGTGCTGTTGGACATGAACCGCCACGCGCACAGTGGCGAGTCCGGCGGGTCCGCGGAGGCGGGCGCGGCGAATCCCACCGCGGCCAGCACCGTTGCCACCACACAACCGACGCGAACGATCAAAGCCCCAACCGAATGCATGACGATCCCCTCGCTGCGCTCGAACTGGCGAACTGTCGAAGAATCCCGCGCGTCCACGTCACCGTGGTCGGCTCGCGATCACCGTAGTGCACTGCATGGCAGCGAACGCCCACGGGCTACTCGTATCCCCATCTCGCGTCCTACCCAGGCGCGGCCGTCGGCGTCTGGTTTTCGCCGTTTACGGGGCCTGCCGTGGTTCCGGCATCGCGCACGCCAGCCCGTCGGCCATCCCGGTCGGCTGCACACCGAGACCTTGGTTGAGCCGAGCCCGCTGGTTCTCCCACGCGATGCTCGCCGCCAACTCGGCCAGCTGTGCCTTCGACAGATGGGTGAGCAGAGTTTCGCGCAATTCCTCGATATCGACCGCCGGTGTCACCGTCATCGCCTCCGCGAACGCGATCACCAGCTTCTCCAGCTCGGTGTAGGCATCACTGGTCCGATACCGAGGCAGATCGACGAGCTGCTGCTCGGTCAGCCCCGCCGTATGCGCCAGGGCGGACCCGATATCGAGACAGAACTGACAGGCCACCAGCCCCGCCGTCTTGAGCTCGGCCAACTCCTTGAGCCGAGGATCGAGCTTGTTGCTGAACAACAACGCCGTCTCATAGGTCAGCGTCGCCGCCGCGATCTGCGGCCGCCGCCCGAGCCACCCCACCAGATCCCCCCGATGACGCCGAGCCTGCCCCAGCACCTTGACGTATCCCCGAACCCGCGTGACCACCCGCATCGATAACACCCCTTCGTGCCGACGATTTCCCTGCAAATGAACCTACGCCGGGACCCCACCGAACCCCAGGGTGATCCTCCTCGCTTCCAGGCGGGGGAGAGGGCGAAACGCCCACCGAAAGACGCCGCGACCCAGCGCCATGGGTCATGCTGAGTGCCCCCACAGGGACTCGAACCCTGACTGTGCGGATTTTAAGTCCGCTGCCTCTGCCAATTGGGCTATAGGGGCGTCCCGGATAGCGTAGCGAATCGTACGGGTGTACCGGAATCCTGTTGGTCGACAAGGTCGGCCCGGCGTGTCGGAACAGACCACGCCGGGACCGATCATGTCATCGAAGGGGCTGGTCAGTCGTCACTCGCGGCCTTTTTGCCGAGGACCGAGTGGCGGCGGCCGTAGGCGAAGTAGACGGCGAAGCCGATGGCCATCCAGATCACGAAGCGCAGCCAGGTTTCCACCGAGAGGTTCACCATCAGCCACAGGCAGGCCGCGACCGCCAGGATGGGGATGAGGGGGACCAGGGGGACGCGGAAGCCGCGGGGCAGGTCGGGGCGGGTGCGGCGCAGGATGATGACGCCTACCGAGACCAGGACGAAGGCGAACAGCGTGCCGATGTTCACCATTTCCTCCAGCGTGCCGAAGTCGACGAAACCGGCCAGCACGCAGCAGATCACACCGACGATGGCGGTGAGCCGCACCGGTGTGCCGCGCTTGCCGGTGTGGGCCAGCCCGCGGGGCAGCAGACCGTCGCGCGACATCGCGAACAGCACGCGGGTCTGTCCGAGGAACAGCACCATCACCACGGTGGTGAGGCCGGCCAGGGCGCCGATCGAGATGACGTTCTTGGCCCAGTCCACGCCGTGGATCTGGAATGCCGTTGCCAGCGTGGCGTTCTCACCGGACAGCTCGGTGTAGGGCACCATGCCGGTGAGCACCAGCGTTACCGCCACGTAGAGCACGGTGACGATCAGCAGCGAACCGAGAATGCCGCGCGGCACCGCCTTCTGCGGGTTCTTGGTCTCCTCGGCGGCGGTCGCCACCACGTCGAAGCCGATGAACGCGAAGAACACGATGCTGGCCGCGGCGAGCAGGCCGTACCAGCCGAAGTTGGTGTCACCCGCGCCGGTGATGAACTGGAACAGCGTCTGGTGCAGTCCGCTGGCGCTTTCCTCGGCGGGCTGCGACGGCGGGATGTACGGGCTCAGGTTGGACGCCTTGAAATAGGTGATACCGAGTACGAGCACCAGCGCGATGACGGCGAGCTTGATCGCCACCGCGACGGCCGACACCCGTGAGGACACCTTGGTGCCGACGGCGAGCAGCACGCCGAGTACGGCGAGTAGTAACACCGCGCCCCAGTCGAAGGTGATCGACCCCAGTTGCACAGTGGCGGAATCGAATCCGAATACCGTGCCGAGATACTGCGACCAGCCTTTCGCGACCACCGACGCGGCGAGCGCGAATTCCAAGATCAGGTCCCAGCCGATGATCCACGCCACCAATTCACCGAAAGTGGCATAGGAATAGGTGTAGGCGCTACCGGCCACCGGCACGGTCGACGCGAATTCCGCATAACAAACCGCGGTGAGCCCACACGCGATCGCCGCGAAAACGAATGCCAGTGACACCGACGGCCCGGCCACATTGCCCGCGGTGCGTGCGGTCAGTGTGAAGATGCCCGCGCCGACGACGACGGCGACACCGAAGACCGTGAGATCCCAGGCCGTCAGATCTTTGCGGAGTTTGGAATCGGGATCGTCGGTGTCGAGAATCGACTGCTCGACGGATTTGGTGCGGAACAACCCGCTCCCTCGGCCGGGCGATCGGCCCACGCCTGGAGCGTCTTGCGGTGTCGGCACGGTATTTCTCCTTCTTCTCACGAACGTAATCGGGGATTACCCGTAACCAGGTCAGTGCACGCCCTGCATGCGGCGCTTGATCCAGGGCGCGCACGCGATGACGACGAGACCGGCCACGATGGCCGCGGCACCGCTGAACCCGAAGTAGGCGGTTTCGCTCTCGGGGCTGTAGAAGCGGGCCAGCGTGCCCGCCATCGATGTGCCGATACCGACGGAGAAGAAGTACAGGGCCATCATCTGCGAGCGGAACGCGGCGGGCGCGAGATGCGTGGTGACCGCGAGACCGATCGGCGAGAGCAGCAATTCCGAGACCGCGAAGCCGCCGAGGATCACGAAGACCGCGAGCACCGGCACGGTCTTGCCGTCGAAACCGCTGAGCAGCGCGAACAACCAGAACGCGATGCCCATCCCGATGACGCCGAGCGCGAACTTGATCGGCGTGCTCGGCGCGCGATTGCCGAGCTTGGTCCACATCAGCGCGAACAGCGGCGAGAGCGCGATGATCCACACCGGCTCGACCGAACCGATCCAGCTGGCCGGCGCCTCCCAGCCGAAGATCCGCCAGTCGACGCGCTCGTCGGAATACACCGCGAGCATGGTGAACATCTGCTGGAACAGCGACCAGAACACCGCGTTGGCGAGGAACAGCGGGATGAACGCGACCACCCGTGTTCGTTCGACCTGGGTCACCTTGGCGCTGCGCAGCATCACCGCGAAGTAGACGACCGAGGCGGCCACGATGACGCCGGTGGTGACGTCGGAGAGATTCTCGAGGGTGATCAGCTTCGTCAGCACGGCGACCAGCACCGCGACCGCGGCGACGACGACGCCGATCAGCACCGGGGTCAGTTCGCGGCGGGTGATGGGATTGGGCACCTCGCGCCCGTGGGTGCCGAGATTGCGGCGGAAGATCACGTACTGGGCCAGGCCGAGCGCCATGCCGATGGCCGCCGCGCCGAAGGCGACGTGGAAACCCCACTCGCGCTGCAACAGGCCGGTCAGCAGCGGGCCGCAGAACGCGCCGATGTTGATGCCCAGATAGAACAGCGTGAACCCGCCGTCGACTCGCGCGTCCGTGGGCGCGTAGAGAGTGCCGAGCAACGACGACGCGTTCGCCTTCAACCCGCCACTGCCCAGCGCGACCAGCACCAGACCCACGCCGACACCGGTGAGCCCGGGCAACACCGCCAGCGCGAGATGCCCGGCCACGACCACGACACCGCCGTAGAAGACCGTTCGCTCCATCCCCAGCACCCGGTCGGCAATCCAGCCGCCGAGCACGGTGGACAGGTATACCAAGCCGCCGTACGCGCCGACGATGCCGAGCGCGGTGCTCTGCGCGATCCCGAGGCCGCCCTCGGTGGTGGAGTAGTAGAGGTAGTAGCCCAGGATGGTGAGCATGCCGTAGAAGGAGAAACGCTCCCACAGCTCGACGCCGAACAGGTTGGTCAAACCGATGGGGTGACCGAACAGGGTGCGTTCGGCCGCCGTGTCGGCGGGGCTCGGCGGGTCGCCGAGCCGTGTTTCTTCCGTGGACATAAGGGAACGATCCCACGCCGAAACGGCGGACAGCAATTTTCCCGCATCGTCGCGGGTTCGGCGTGCCGTGCCCGCCGGGCCGGTGCGAACACGTCCGGCGGCGGACCCCGGCACCAATTAGGCTGTGGTGACCGGACTCCCGCGACGGACGAGGAAATCAGACGTGCTGACAGCCCAGGTGACCGTGCCCGTGCGGCCGGAGCGGGCGTTCGCGACCCTGGCCGACGGCTGGCTCTACGCGAGCTGGGTGGTCGGCGCCTCGCACATCGGCGAGGTCGACCCCGGCTGGCCTGCCATCGGCAGCCGCATCCACTACCGATTCGGGCTGTGGCCGGTGCTGATCAGCGATACGACAGTGGTGCGGGCGATCGACCCGCCGCGCCGGCTGGAGTTGGAGGCGCGGCTGTGGTCGGTCGGCTCGGCATGGATCACGCTCACGCTCGACGAACAATCCCCGGGGCACACCACGATCCGGATGGTCGAACGCGCCGCCCGCGGACCCGCGCAGTTGATCCCCGGCATGGCGCAAGATCTGCTCTTCTCGGCACGTAACCAGGAATCGCTGGATCGGTTGGCCGCTTTGATTCGTGCGCGTTCGCAGAATGAATGACTCGCGGAAATTCCGACCGGTTCGTATTTCTCGATAGCGAGTATTTCGCGCTGCAATAGTTTTGTGGAATTCGCTGTCCTGGTGTTCTGTCTGCGCATGTGGATTAGTCTCTAGCCCACTATCGAAATGCATAGGGTAGATCAGGGGAACGCGTGTGCTTCATATCGAGCACTTCAACAATGGCTGGATGAATCCGGTACTGGCCTTCGGTCTGTCGTTCATCGGTTCGGTATTGGGGCTACGGTGCGCGGTGCACGCCAAAGCGTCGTCCGCGCCGCTCGGGTGGCTCATCGCCGCGTCGGTCGCGCTGGGCGGAGCCGCCATCTGGGTCATGCACTTCACCGCCATGCTCGGATTCGGCATCGACGGTGCGGCCATCCGCTACGACGTGCCGTTGACGCTGCTCAGCGCGGTGATCGCGATCGTGGTGGTGCTGATCGGGCTCACCATCGTCACCGGGGGCGGCAACGAGTGGGTGGCGCTGCCGATGGGTGGCGCCATCACCGGGCTCGGGGTGGCTGCCATGCACTATCTGGGGATGTGGGCGATGCGCACCCAGGCTGTCATCGAATACGAGCCGGCGCTGATGGCGTTGTCGCTCGTGATCGCGGTGGTAGCAGCGACGGCGGCGCTGTGGTTCATGCTGCACGTGCGTGGCCTGCTGATGACGGCGGGCGCCGCGCTGGTCATGGGAATCGCGGTGTGCGGCATGCACTACACGGCGATGGCGGCGATGCGCGTGCACCACGGTGAGTCGATGACCGTGGTGGACGGTGTCACGCCGGTGCAATTGCTGCTGCCGTTGATCGCGACGGTGTCGCTGGTGGTCACCGGATTGGTGATCGTGGTCGGGCTGGCCGAAGTGGAAGCCGGCGACAGCCGGTCGGAATTCACGCCGGTGCGAACGAGCGCGGGTGGCATGTACAGCACCGATCCGGCCACGCTCTCCGACAGCGGAAAGGACTGGCCGCGTCAGCCGGAGTGACCGCCGTGGCCGAGTATTCGGCCACGGCGGCATCCATCAGCTCGGCTGAGGTAGGTCGCAATCATCGACCTTCGGATTGGCGCCCACATAGTTCAGGGGGCCCGCGATGATCGTCACCGCGATGGTGCCGAGGGTCGCGCAGTTCTGATCGCGTTCGGTGTAGTAGCCGCGTTGGCCCGCGGCCAGGATTCCGATCAGCAACCACACCAGCACAACGATCGAAATGATGCGTGATCTACTGCCTGCCATGACTGGTCCTCTGGTTCGACGGATTCTGCGCATGGTCAGTAGTAGTGCCGACGGCCGCCGATAACACGCCCGGTGCTACCGACCAATGCCAGGACGAGGCCGACCACGAGGAGGATGACTCCCACCGTGCTGAGGAGGGGGATGCCGAAAACGAGTCCAGCAATGAGAAGAATTGCGCCGAGAATAATCATCAGATCTCACCTTGTTCGGTGTCGGGACTGTGGAATGCCGGCAGGCACCCACAATGGCCGCATGCCCGGTTTTCCCGATTCGAAACAGGCTGTGCCCCAAGCGACCGGGGCACCGCGCCGCCGTGGCCGAGCAGTCGGCCACGGCGGCGCGGGGACGGGTCAGCGTCCGAAGATCGGCAGCGCGGCCGAGCCCGTCGACGGCGGGGGCGGGGCGCTGGAGCCGAGGTCGGCGTCGAACGAGCCGGTGCCGCTACCGACGTCGACCGAGCCCATCGAGCTACCGGTGGGTGGGCCGATCACGACCGAACCGGAGGGGAGCAGATCCCAATCGGCGCTGCCGACCGCGCCGGCGGTGCCGGCGGTGCCGAGCAGGGTTCCCGCGGCGAGCACGGCCAGCAGGCCTGCCCTGGCGGCGGTGGTTTGACGGATGGACATGGCTGATACCTCCGAGAGCTTCGCTGTGATAGCTCCCAGACGGTAACTGAAATACGCTGATTTCACACCAGATCGGCGCGGTCCGCTACGCCTGTGGCCGCTGGCCCACTTCCATCTGAACGCGGTAGCGGTCGGCGCGGTACCAGCTCTGGGTGTGCTCGATCGGCACCTCCGCGCTGAACGACACCCGGTCGAAATGCAGTACGGGAGCGCCCTTCTTGACGCCGAGCAGCGCCGCGACACCGGCTTCGGCGGCCTGGGCGTCGACTGTTTGCACGGCGCGTTCGATCGGCCTGCCGTAGCGGTCTGCCGTGGTCCGGTAGATCGAGCCGGTGAGGTCGTGCGAGATCAGGCCGGGCACCAGTTCGGGGTTGAACCAGGCGTCGTCGACGCTGACCGGATCGTCGTCGGCCAACCGCAATCGGCGCACGTGATAGGCGAGCACGCCCTGCGGCAGACGCAGCGCGCGGGCGGTGGCCTCGGGCGCTATCGCCTCCTCGGCAACGAGCACCAGGGTGGTCGGATGGTGGCCGAGCGCGCGCATCTCCTCGGTGAACGAGGCCAGGTGCAGCCGCGACTGCACGGGCCGGTGCGCGACGAAGGTGCCCTTGCCGCGAACCCGGACCAGATATCCCTCGTTCACCAGCTGACCGACCGCCTCGCGCACGGTGATCCGGCTGACGCCGTAGTCCTGCATCAGATTGCGCTCGCTGGTCAGCAGGTCGCCCGGCTGTAGCTCGCGCGTGCACTTCTGCAGCAGGATCGCGCGCAGCTGTTCGTGTTTGGGCACTGCGCTGTCGCGCAGCGGTGCGGGCATCGCCAGTGGCTCCTTTTTCCTGGTAGGCCGACCGGTCCCTACTGGTCCTATCCGGTGGAACCGAGAATACGCGACCGGCGCCGAGGAGCCCAGAGATCTACACCCGGATCAGCGGATTCCCGGTGTACGCGGGTCGGTGCCGACGCATCCCAGGATGACGCATCCCGGTGGCGAATCCGCGAACGGGGCCTTCGGAGTTTCGCCGAGGCAGTCGAGGAAGTTGCAACCGGGGTAGGCGTACGGGCCGACCCCGAGCGTGCCGAAGAAGGCATCGGGCCGGGCGATCATCGGATCGGTCACGCTCACATCGGGACGTTCCCGATACTCGCCGGGATCGGGGATCTGCTGGTCGCGGAACGCGGAGACGAGTGTGCGCATCACGTCGTGGGTGTAGGTGGTCGAACTGCCCACCGTCGCGACACCGGTCCAATTCAGCACCAGGCCGAGGCTGGGCACGATGAAGCTGTCGTTGCGCAGCATGCCCGACATCTTCACCGCGTCGTCGGGCAGTCCGGGGAATTCGAGCCGACACGGTGCGCCGTTGATCACGAACAGGAAGCCGTAGCAGGGCATGCTCGGCGACGGTGACACGGCCGCGCGCATGTAGTCCTCGGAGATCACCTGCCGGTCGTTCCAGTGGCCCCGATTGCCCACGAGCAGACCGAGTTTCGCGAAGTCGTCCGGCGGCAGGATCAAATGCGCGTGGCCGTAGGTGTTTCCGGCACGGTCGCGGGCCCAGTAGTAGTCGCCGCGGGCGATGCCCAACGGGTCGAACAGTTTTCGCTGCGCGAAGCTCTGGAAATCCTCGCCGACCGACTGCTGGATCACGTAGACCAGCAGGTCCACCGCGCGCTGGCTGTAGCGGAACATCGTGCCCTGCGGGCGTTCGATCGGCATCGCGAGTGCCTGCGCGACGACATTGGGATCGAGTTGCGCCAGCCCGGTCGCGCCCTCCGCGGCGACGGCGACTTCCATGCCGGAGGACTCGGTGAGCAGATTGCGCACGGTGATCTCCCGGTGCGCGGCGTCGCCGAGGCCCGGTGGCAGATAGCGGCCGATCGGCTCGTCGATCCGCAGCAGCCCCTGGTCGACGGCGGCCCCGGCGACGAGCGCCACGACACTCTTGGTCCCGCTCCACAGATTCCACGCCACCCCGCCGGATTCGGCGTTGCGCGGGCCCGTCGCGATCAGGCAGTTGTTGCGGTACAGCTGGATGTTGAAGCGGGTCACGTCGGTGGCCCGCGCCATGGCGGCGGCCAGCACGGCGGGGTCGAGCGCGGCTTCGGCCGGTGTCGCGGACTGCGGGGTGCGGCCGGTGGTGACCTCACACTGCTTCGCTATGACCGGGTCGGCCTTCGCCGAGCTCGGGAGCCATGCCCCCGAAATCAGGGTCATCGCGGTAATCGTCGCTGCCACAACGTATTTCAGAAAGCCCTGCACGCAACCCTCCAGATGGTGTGTCCGGAGGGGAATCGTGAACGATCACGTTCTTGTTACGAGGGAATCAGCTGCCGTACGGCGTGCACACCGCGATCGCTTCGTCCTTGGACGTGTTGAAAATGTCGATCACGCCGTTGAGTTCGTCGGTGGGCGCCCGGCGTTCGAGGGTGTCGGCGAGGGTGTTGGTCTTCTCGATGTAGGCGCGCAGCGGCACGGACAGATCGGCGATCACATCGGCGGTGATCTTGCGGTCGAGGTCCTTGGCGCTGTTGCGCAGGGTGGTGACCGCGTCGGTGGCCTTGGCATCGGCATCGGGGGCCTGATCGTTGGACGCCGCGATGTAGGCGTTGAACGAGGTCACCGAGGTCTTGTTGGCCGAGCGCAGGCCGTCGCACGCCGTGTCGTTGGCCGCCTCGATCTTCGCCGCCTTCGACGACGCCGCCGCCGCCGAGGACGCCGCCACCTCGGAGGTGTACGAGGCGAGCTCGCTCTGGTTCACCTCGGCGGTGCCCGGTACCTGCTGGGAGCAGGCGCCGAGGAAGATCACTCCGGTCGCGGTGGCCGCGAACGCGGTCCCGAGCCCCAGCCGTTCCAGTACTCGCATTTCTCTCTCCTGCCTCGAGATTGCAGGCACCGGTTGGGCCGGAGCCGAACATATCGACCGTACTGGCAACTTCCGGGTGACGTCAGGTCGCGGTGGCGATTTCGATGACGAACCGAGACGCGGCGCCGGGGTGTCGCGCCCGGCGCCGCACCCGATCAGTTCTGTCCGAGCATGCCGCGCATGGTGGCGATCTCAGCCTCCTGATCGGCCACGATCGTCGTCGCGAGCTGACGTGTTTGCGGATTCACACCGGCGTTCAGCTCCGTCTGGGCCATCCCGACCGCGCCCTCGTGGTGCTCGATCATCATCTCCAGCCACTGCCGGTCGAAATCGGCGCCGTTCGCGGCCTGCAGACTGCTCATCTGCGCGTCGGTCATCATGCCGGGCATGTCGTGCCCGCCGTGTCCTTCGGTCGCGCTCGGCGCGGGCTTGCCGAAACCGGCGAGCAGGTCGGTGATCTGCTGCATCTCCGGGGCCTGTGCCTTCTCCACCTGGGCGGCCAGTGCGATGAGCTGCTGGTTCTGGGTGTGGCTCGGCACCATCTTCGCCATCTCGACGGCCTGCGCGTGATGCGGGTACATCATCTGCAAAAAGGTGACGTCGGCATCGTTGAAGTCGGTGCTCGCGGCGGCGCTGGTCGCGGTGGTGGTGGAGTGCTCGGCGGTGTGCGTGGTGGTGCTGTCGTCGCTACAACCCGCCGCGAACAAGACGGTGGCGGCCGCGGCGACGAGGATGTGGGTACGGCTGATGGACATGGTGATCCTCCTGGGGATTCGGGTGAGGTGTCGAAACTGGCAGGGCACGCGTGGTGCCGTGCCTGTCAGATCCGCAGAATCGCCAGTTGGGACAGGGTGAGGACGGTCCATGGTGGTGGGCGTTCGCGTCGGCCGCGCCATGCCCTCGACGGTTGCCGAGCGGCTTCGGAGGTGTCGCCGAGGCGGTAGAGCAGGACCAGGGTCAGTGCGATGGCGAGTGCGGCCAGGACGAAAACGCAGGCGTGGACGGCGGAGTGCTCATCACAGCCCGCCGCGCCGCAGCCCGTGTGCGGGTCGGTGGGGGCGGCGATGGACAGCGTCGAGCCTGTCGACGGTACTTCGGCGAGATCTTGCGTGGAGTGGTCGATCGCGGGGAACACGGCGTGCTGGTCGGGCGGAGCCGCTGCCGGACGCGGGTCCGAGTGGTCGGTGGCGACCGGAGCCTGCGGGCCGTGCGCACTGTCGCTCGCGTGCGCGGTGCCGAAGACCGCGGAGTGCATGGCGACGATCCCGGCGAGCAGCATCAGCACGGCGAGCGCCCTGGCAATGCCGGGTGCGCGCGCGGGCTGCTGGTCCATCACGGCGACCAGTCTAGCGATCGCCATCGTGATACCCGGTAGGGGTAGCGATCACGGGGTGGCGATGTCGACGACCAGGCGCGGGGGATCGGCGAGAGCAGTGACGGAGAACGGTGGCTGGTCGGCGTCGAGGCCGATGAACGACTGGGTGACGCCCTCGTAGACCAGCTTCTTGTAGACGCCGGTGATGGTCGGCGTGCCCGGATCGGTCACCGGATCAGGCCCGGCGAACGGGGCGACGGTCGAGTCGAACGGATACGCCGAGCCGAGAATACGCACCTCGAGAATCGCGCGGCCTGACACGTCGACGGTCTTGCCGCTGCCGTCCTGCACCGCGCTGTCGGTGTAGGCCACCTGCCAGCCGGGGGAGCCCGTGCCGCCGAGCTGGTAGACCACGCGGTCGAAGCCGGGCTGCCTGCCGATCCGGATATCGCTGACGGTCAGCGCCGCACCCGGGGAGGCCGCGCCGGACTTCGGGCTCGCGTCGGCCGGCACTTCGCCGGTGGCATCGGCGAACGTGCTGGTGGTGCTCGTTGTTGTCGGCGGCGCGGCGGCCGGTGCGTCGTCGGTGCCGCAGCCGGATACCGAAACCGCGGCCGCGGCGATCAGCACGAACACGAGGGCGTTGCGCATGGGGCTGATGCTACGCAGGGACAGCGGCGTGGTGGGCGAAGTAACACGGGGTGTGTTCGGGCTACCGAAAGTTTGCTGATTACTTCGAAATGGGAGCGGTTGCGGTTGATGCGCCCAGGTCGGGGCCGGGTTTTTCGGTGAACGCGTACCAGTTCCGCGGTTAGCGCGACCTGCGGCGATCGGTTCCGGCGCGGACCGGGCGGTGACCTTCGGCGAAGCATTGGGGAACAACGAAATTCGTGAGACCGGCGAATCCGGAGCGATCTGCAAGGGCGTCGCAAATCGACGGAACCCGTTAGTGCTCAGTGAAATACATCTCACGGCGACCCCTCCGGAGCCACCTCGCCTGTCGATACCGGGGCCGGATGTGACGGTGGGGCAACGATCTAGCACACTTGCCGGGTGGACAGTGTTGAGGACGTATTCGACCGACTACGCCGGTATCCGGATGTGGAGGCGCCGAACCTCTATGCCGTCGACGCCGCCGACCGACTGATCCTCGACACAGCCGCCGATGCCCTCGCGGCCGCGGGTAGCGGTGAGGTTGCGGTGATCGGCGACGCGTACGGCGCGCTCACCCTCGGGATCGCCGCGCAGCACGGACTCGCCGGTATTCGCGTGCACCAGGACCTGATCACCGGCGAATCTGCGCTGGCGGCCAACGCCAAGACCCTCGGGCTCACCGATCGCTACACCGCCCACGCCCTCGACGCCGACCTGCTGTCCGGGGCGCGCGTGGTCGTGATGCGGTTGCCGCGGATGCTGTCGGGTGTCGCCGAGATCGCCGAGGCCATCGCCCGCCACGCCGCCGGCGATGTGGTGGTGTTCGCGGGCGGTCGCGACAAGTACCTCACTCCGGCCATGAACGAGATACTCGCCGAATTCTTCGCGCAGGTCCGCGCGGGCCGGGGTCGGCAGAAGTCGCGCGTGCTCGTGGTCGGCGAACCGCTGCCGGTGGGCGAACCCCGGTTCCCGGCGCGCGAGCACGTCATCGAGATCGACGGCGACGTCGTCGCTTTCGGTGCGGCCTTCTCGGGCTCGCGCCTCGACATCGGCACCCGCTTCCTGCTCGAGCACATGGACCGGATGAAGCCCGACGCGCGTGATGCCGTCGATCTCGGTTGTGGCACCGGCATTCTCGCGGTCGCGCTGGCCAAGTCGCGCCCGCACATCCGGGTGGTCGGCACCGACCAGTCCGCCGCCGCCGTCGCCTCGGCGAGGGCCACCGCCGAGGCCAACGGCGTCGGCGATCGGGTGACGGTGGTGCGCGACGACGCCATGTCCTCGGCCGCCGACAACAGCGCCGACCTGGTGCTGTGCAATCCGCCCTTCCATGTCGGCGCGGCCGTGCACACCGGTTCGGCGATCAAGATGTTCGTCGAGACCGGCCGCGTGCTGCGGCCCGGCGGCGAGCTGTGGACGGTGTACAACTCGCACCTGAACTATCGCGGCGTGGTGGAGCGGATGGTGGGGCGCACCGATGTGATCGGCCGGAACCAGAAGTTCACGGTCACGCGGTCCGTTCGTGGTCTGCGCGACGTACAACGATAGGGCGACCCGAAAGCGGTAGAGTCCGATTTGTCCGAACGGGCGGGCGGTGTGGTCATGGACCGGATCGCTGGGAACTTTGTCCGATCGTGGCGCGTTGAACAGGGCAGTTGGAGCTTGTACAGCGACTCGTAACTCCAAGAAAGGCGCACGGTGCGTACCTCATCGAATCCGGTGTTCAAGAACCTTCCCCGCCAGGAGGGTGTCGGCGGTTACGCGAACTTCGGTTCGGGCGTAGCCGGCGCGGGCCAGCTGGGCAACCAGCAGTACGGCGAATACGGGCAGCAGTACGGCCAGCAATTCCAGCAGGCCCCTGCCACCCGCGCGATGACCATCGACGATGTGGTCACCAAGACCGGCATCACCCTCGCGGTGCTGACCGTCTCGGCGATCATCTCCTTCGCGCTGTCCAGCGCGAACCCGTCGCTGGCGCCACTGTTCGTCATCGGCGGCGCCATCGTCGGCCTGGTGCTCGTCCTGATCGCGACCTTCGGCCGCAAGATGGACAACCCGGCCATCGTGCTGTCCTACGCGGCCTTCGAGGGCCTGTTCCTCGGCGCGCTGTCGCTGATGTTCACCGACACCGAATTCGGCGGTGTGGGCGGTAGCGCCCTGATCGGCCAAGCGGTGCTCGGCACGTTCGGCGTGTTCTTCGGCATGCTCGTCGTCTACAAGACCGGCGCCATCCGCGTGACCCCCCGCTTCACCCGCATGCTGATCGGTGCGATGGTCGGCGTGCTGGTGCTGATGGTCGGCAACCTGATCGCGAGCTTCTTCACCGACGGCGGCTTCGGCCTGCGCGACGGTGGCGCCCTGGCGATCGTGTTCAGCCTGGTCTGCATCGCCATCGCCGCGTTCAGCTTCCTGCTCGACTTCGACGCCGCCGACCAGCTGATCCGCGCCCAGGCCCCCGAGAAGGCCGCCTGGGGCGTCGCCCTCGGCCTCACCATCACCCTGGTCTGGCTCTACGTCGAGATCCTGCGCCTGCTGAGCTACTTCCAGCGCGACTGATCTAGAAGCACACAAACAAACCGAGCGGCTCCCCACGATCTGTGGGGAGCCGCTCGACTATGTCCAGCGAGTACATGGGTAACTCACCGGGGACCGGCTGACTCGGCCGACTGCGAAGTCTGGCCGCGTCGGATGTCTCGCGGCACCCGATCCTGGCCAGAAGACGCGGAGAGGCGGACTAGCTCAAACGCTCGATGACCAGCGCCATGCCCTGGCCGCCGCCGACGCACATGGTCTCCACGCCGAACTGCTTGTCGTAGGTCTGCAGGTTGTTCAGCAGGGTGGTGGTGATGCGGGCACCGGTCATGCCGAACGGGTGGCCCAGCGCGATCGCGCCGCCGGAGACATTGAGCTTGTCCTCGTCGATCTTCAGCTCACGCGCCGAACCGAGCACCTGCACGGCGAAGGCCTCGTTGATCTCGAACAGGTCGATGTCGGAGACCGACTTGCCCGCGATCGCCAGCGCGCGCTTGACGGCCTCGACCGGGCCGAGGCCCATGATCTCGGGCGACAGGCCGGAGACACCGGTGGAGACGATGCGGGCCAGCGGGGTCAGGCCCAGTTCCTTGGCCTTGGTGTCGCTCATGATCACCAGCGCCGCGGCGCCGTCGTTGAGCGCGCAGCAGTTGCCCGCGGTGACGGTGCCGTCGGGACGGAACACCGGCTTGAGCTGGCTGACCGCCTCGTAGGTGACGCCGGCGCGCGGGCCGTCGTCCTTGCTCACGATCGAGCCGTCGGGCAGGGTCACCGGGGTGATCTCGCGCTCGAAGAAGCCGGCCTTGATGGCCTCTTCGGCACGGTTCTGCGAGCGCACGCCCCAGCGGTCCTGGTCCTCGCGCGAGATGCCGGTCAGCGATGCGACGTTCTCGGCGGTCTGGCCCATCGCGATGTAGGCGTCGGGGAGCAGGCCGTCTTCACGCGGGTCGTGCCATGCGCCCTTGCCGCCCTGTGCGGTCTCGGCGGTGCGGGCCTCGGCCTCGGCGAACTCGGGGTTCTTCGTGTCGGGGGAGCTGTCGGCGGAGCCACGGGCGTAGCGCGAGACGGTCTCCACACCGGCGGAGATGAACACGTCACCCTCGCCTGCCTTGATGGCGTGGAAGGCCATCCGGGTGGTCTGCACCGACGACGCACAGTAGCGCTGCACGGTGGTGCCGGGGACGACGTCGAGGCCGAGCTGGATGGCGAGGATGCGGCCCATGCCGAAGCCGCCCTCACCGGCCGGGGAGCCGGTGCCGAGAATGATGTCGTCGATCTGCGTCGGGTCGAGCGAAGGCACCTTGGCCAGCGCGGCACGAATCATCTGCGTGGTCAGGTCGTCCGGGCGCATTCCCGCCAGTGACCCCTTGACGGCACGGCCGATGGGGGAACGGGCGGTGCTGACGATGACGGCCTCGGGCATGAGGACTCCTTTTCGCGTTGTTCGACGTGAACGGCTGTTTACATGCCGGTCATTCTCGAATCTACGTCTCCAGCTGCGCGACGGGAAGAGCAGGGCGGTCGCGCACCTGGGCGATCAGCACGGGGAGCAGCTGCGCGGCGGCCAATTCGTAGCCTGCGGCGGACGGGTGGAATCCGTCGGTGGCGAAGAGGATTTCGGGCGCGGCGCGGAACTCCGAGGCGACCAGCGGTGAGCCCATCGGCACCGCGATGCCGCCCGCGATGGTGGTCGCGACCGTCTGCGCCTTGGCCAGCCGCACACTCCAGTTCGCGACGATCGTGCGCAGCGGCTGCTGGATCGCGGTGACGGTGCCCAGGTTCGGGCAGGTGCCGACCACCACCAGCGCGTCGGCCTCGCGCAGCCGCGACACCGCGGCGGCCAGCCTGCGCGCCGAGGCCCGGATGGAGTGCTTCTTGGTGATGTCGTTGGCGCCGACCAGGATCACCGCCGCGTCCGGCGGCGGCCCCGCCACGAACATCGCGTCGACCTGTCCGGCCAAGCCCTTCGAGGTGGCGCCGGAGATGGCCTTGGTGCTCAACCGGATGCGCAGGCCGGTGGCCTCGGCCAACCCGCGGGCCAACCGCACCCCCGGCACATCGGCGGCGCCGAGACAGCCGAGCCCGGCCGCGGTGGAGTCGCCGAAGATCATCAGGTGCAGGTCGACCGGCGTCGTCTTACGCCACGGTTCCGGCAGGCTCGCGCCCGGTGCGTACACGCCATCGGCCTCGGGCGGCTTGGAGGTATCGCGGCCGATCACCGCGCGCGCCGCACCCGCCTGCGTCATCAGCAAGCGATACGTCGCCCAGGAGACGGTTCCGGCGCTCGATCCGGCGAGCACCGTCGTCGCTCCGGTCACGGCCGCCGTCCGCCAGCTGATTCGAGGTGCGCTCACATTCGAAAATTCTACGACGGAGATCGTGAGGAACGGAGATGTCGGCCACTTGCGGCCTGGTGGGCGCCCCTCCGCTCGGCGTCGGGCGCAAGTGCTCGGCTACCCTCGGCACCATGCGCATCGCGGATCATGTCGTCGATCTCATCGGCAACACCCCCCTTGTTCGGCTGAACTCGGTGGTCGGCCCCAACGCGGGCCTGGTGGCCGCGAAGGTCGAATACCTGAACCCGGGCGGCAGCTCCAAGGACCGGATCGCGGTCAAGATGATCGACGCCGCCGAGCAGGACGGACTGCTGAAGCCGGGTGGCACGATCGTCGAGCCGACCTCGGGAAATACCGGTGTCGGCCTGGCGCTGGTCGCCCAGCAGCGCGGGTACAAGTGCGTGTTCGTGTGCCCGGACAAGGTCAGCGAGGACAAGCGCAACGTGTTGCGTGCCTACGGCGCCGAGGTCGTGGTCTGCCCGACCGCCGTGCCGCCGGAGCACCCCGACAGCTACTACAACGTCTCCGATCGCCTGGTCAGGGAGATCGAGGGCGCCTGGAAGCCCAACCAGTACTCGAACCCGGGCGGCCCCGACAGCCACTACGAGACCACCGGTCCCGAGATCTGGGCCGACACCGAAGGCAAGGTCACCCACTTCGTCGCGGGCGTCGGCACCGGCGGCACCATCTCCGGCACCGGCCGCTATCTCAAGGAAGTGTCCGGCGGCAAGGTCAAGATCATCGGCGCCGATCCGGAGGGCTCGGTGTACTCCGGCGGCACCGGACGCCCCTACCTGGTCGAGGGTGTCGGCGAGGACTTCTGGCCCACCGCCTACGACGCGTCGATCCCCGACGAGATCATCGCCGTCTCCGACGCGGACTCCTTCGAGATGACCCGGCGCCTGGCACGCGAGGAAGGTCTGCTGGTCGGTGGTTCCTGCGGCATGGCCGTGGTCGCCGCGATCGAGGTCGCCCGCCGTGATCCCGACGCCGTGGTGGTCGTGCTGCTGCCCGACGGTGGCCGCGGCTACCTGTCGAAGATCTTCAACGACAAGTGGATGAGCTCCTACGGCTTCCTCCAGACTCCGCTGGAAGCCGGCCCGGAACCGCTGGTCGGCGACGTGCTGCGCGGCAAGTCCGGCGCCCTGCCCGACCTGGTGCACACCCACCCGTCGGAAACCCTGCGCGACGCCATCGAGATCCTGCGCGAATACGGCGTCTCCCAGATGCCCGTCGTCGGCGCCGAGCCGCCGGTCATGGCCGGTGAGGTCGCGGGCAGCGTCACCGAACGCGACCTGCTCTCGGCGGTGTTCGAAGGCCGCGCCAATCTCACCGACTCCGTTGCCCAGCACATGAGCCCGTCGTTCCCGCTGATCGGCTCGGGCGAGCCCCTCTCGACCGCCACCAAGGCACTGTCGGATTCCGACGCGCTGATGGTCGTCGAAGACGGTAAGCCCGTCGGCGTCATCACCCGCCACGATCTACTCGGTTTCCTGAGCACCGGCAGCATCTGAGGTTCGGCGCACGGTGGGTGCGGTGCGGATATCGGGGGCGAGTCCCTTCTTCGCCGCGGCGGTCCGGATCGCGTCCACCACCAGCAGCAGCGCGGCCCGGCCCGCCGAGTTGGTGCGGTAGGCCAGCGACACCGTGCGGGTGAGGGCGTCGCCGAGCGCCACGATGTCCACCCCGGGTGGGCGCAACGCCAGACCCAGATCCGACACCAGCGTCACACCGAGACCGGCCGCGACCATCGCCATCGAGGTCGCCTGCTCTTCCAGTTCGTGATCGATGCGCGGCCGCAGCCCGGCGGACTGGAACGCCAGCCGCGCCGCGTGCCCGAAGTGCGACCGGGCGGGCGCGATGATCCACGGATGCTCGGACAACTCGGCCAGGGTCACCCCTGCGGTGGGCACCGCGCCTGCCGGGACGGCGGCGTGGATCCGTTCGACACCGATGACCGCCCGCTCCAGGCCACGGTCCCAGGTCATCGGATAGTTCGAGTAGTCGAGAACGAACGACAGGTCCAGCGTGCCGTCACGGACCGCGGCGGCCGTCGACTCCGGTGCGAGTTCGGTGGTACGCACCAGAATGCCCGGGTGTGAGGCGGCGAGGGTGGTGAGCGCGTCGGGGAGCAGCCCGGAGGCCACCGACGCCCACACTCCGGCGGTGATCTTCGCCGTCACCGATCCGCCCGCTTCCTCGAGCGCCTGGGTCGCGCGCTCGACCGCGGCCAGGATCTCTTCGGCGTGCTCTGCCAGCACGATCCCGAGGTCGGTGAGCTGCACGCGGCGCCCGCGTCGTTCGAACAGCCGGGTGCCCGCGTCGCGTTCGAGCTGTGCGAGCTGTTGGGAGACCGCCGACGCGGTGTAGTGCAGAGCGGCCGCGGCGGCCGTGATGGTGCCGCGCCGGTGTAGTTCGCGCAACATTCGCAAGCGGGCCAGAGACAGGTCCATAGCACCGAGCGTATGCACTGTGCAGGAACCGTGAAGGGTGCCGTGAACGAACCGTAAATAGACGCGCGGGCAGGGGCCGCGCAGGCTTGGTGCTACCGGGGACGACGAGGTCCGCCACAGGCGATCACGACGAATGAGGAGGTGGGCACCATGACGATGCTCGACCCGGGCACAGGTATGCCGCAGGTGAGTTCGCACGGCGTTGCGGGTACATCGACGGACCCGGCCATCACTCCCGCGAACCGTCGTTGCGAGCCGTACCTGCGTCTGCACTGGACGGATTCGCGCACCGACGCGGTCGGCTACCTTGTCGTCCACACCCTGCGCGGCGGCCTGGCCACCGGTGGCACCCGGATGCGCGCCGGCTGCACCCTGCGCGAGGTCGAGGACCTGGCGCGCGGCATGGCGAACAAGACCGCCACCTTCGACCTCCCGATCGGCGGCGCCAAGGGCGGGATCGACTTCGATCCGAAGGATCCGCGCGCGGTGGACGTGCTGGAGCGGTTCTGCGAGGCGATGCGCCCGTGGCTCGACACGCACTGGGTGACCGCCGAGGACCTGGGGGTCCCGCAGCACCTGATCGACGCGGTCTTCGTCAAGCTCGACCTGGATCAGAGCTTCCACGCCGCCATCCGGCGCTCCGCCGACCCGGCGGCGACGCTGGCGCGAGTCCGCGGCGGGCTCAACGTCGCGGTCGACGGCGGCTTCCTGCTCGGTGACGTCATCGGTGGTTTCGGTGTCGCGCACGCCTGTCTGGCCGCGGCGGTGCAGTGGGGGCAGGCGCCCGCCGACACGACCGCCGCGATCCAAGGCGTGGGCACCATGGGCGGGGCGGCGGCGTACTACCTGCACGAGGCGGGGATGAAGATCACCACGGTGGCCGATGCCGCGGGCACCCTGTACTGCGCCGAGGGCCTCGACATTCCGGCGCTGCTGGAACTGCGCGACGGCTACGGCGAGATCGACCGGTCCCGCCTGCCCGCGGGCATCGAGGAGATGCCGCGCGGCGCCGTGATATCGGCCGACGTCGATATCCTTGTGCCCGCGGCGATCTCGTATGCGATCACGCCGGACAACTCCTACGACATCCGGGCGCGCGTCGTCGTCGAAGCCGCGAACGCCGCCACCACACCGGAAGCCGAGGCCATGCTCGCCGCCCGCGGCGTCCCGGTACTGCCCGATTTCGTCGCCAACGCGGGTGCGGTGGCCTGGGCGTGGTGGTTGCTGCTCGGCGAAGTGGACGACGTCCCCGACACCTCGTTCGACCGGCTCCGCACCACCATGCACGACAAGGTCGCACAGCTGCTGATCGCATGGGCCGACGAGAACATCACCCCCCGCGAGATCGGCCACCGCTGGGCCGACGACCCGTCACCGCTCACCGGACCGGTCGTCATCCCCTGACAGCGCGGCATGCGGAAGACGGTGCTGCCCGCACGAGTGAAGGCAGCACCGACTCCTGGTCAGCGAGTGAGCATCGAGTGCAACTCCACCCACTGGTCCGGGTGGACATAGGCGACGACAGTGCTGTGGTCGATGCCGGTGGCGGTCAACGCTTCGTCGACGCCTCGGTAGCGGGTGCGCAGCGAAGCGCGCACCGTGCCACCGATACCGGAGTAGCCGGTTCGCACCAGCTCGGTGTAGGAATCCTGCTGTCGTACACGTGGTTCCGGTCTTCTGGTGATCCGCAAGATCGCCGAATCGACCGACGGGATCGGGCGGAAGCTGTCGCGGGGTACCTGCCCGTGGAGTTCCCAGCTGAACCACGGCCAGGTCGTCGCGGTCAGTAGGCTCCAGCGGCCGTAGTCGCCGGTGCGCTTGCGGGCGTATTCGCGTTGGGTGAGCAGTGTCGCCGAGGTCAGGGCCGGTGCGGTCAGACACCAGTCGACGATCTCGGCGGTCACGGAGAACGGGATGTTGCCCACCACGGCGAACGGCTCACGGGGAGCCCTGGCCTTGGTGAAATCGCCACGGACGACGCGGATTCCGTTCTCGGACCGGGTTCGTGCCGAGAGCTTGGCCGCGAGCAGCGGATCGATCTCGTACGCGGTGACCTTTGCGCCCCGGCGAGCCAGTGCGTGCGTGAGAACGCCTTCGCCCGCACCGGGTTCGAGAACTGTTCCCGCCGGATCGGCCACCGCCACTATCGAGTCGACGGCGGCACGATCCACCAGAAAGTTCTGGGACAGTGTTCTTCTCGCGTGGTCACGGGCGGTCCGACCGCCGCTCTTGCCGGTGACCTTGCGCTGAGTGTGTGAGTAGTTTCGGTGTGCGAAATCCTGCGCCACGGCAGTTGCCCCTTCGGGTCTTCGAGTCGAATGAGTCTCGAAGGGCCCTGGGCGCGCCGGTGGACGCCGATGAAGTTATCCGCGTCCGCTAGCGGGCCAGAGCCCGGATGTAGCGGAGGCGAATGAAGTAGTGGCACGACATGGGACCGACTCTAGGAAGCGGTCGAGAACCAGGCAACCGAATTTCGGACCGGCGCCGATCGGCTCGAGGGGCTGGGCGGAAGGAGATCCGTGGGTCATTGTGGCTCTGACCGGCCGTGAGCAAATTTATCGCAACTGCGCGGATTCGATGGTAATTACCTGGGTAAGCAGCACGAACAGGTGCATCGGCAATTCAGCCGCACTGATCGGAATGAGCGAAAGGATAGGCCGTGGATACCTCCGTCATTGCGATAGATTTCCAGCAGGGCTTGACCGACGCATGGAGTTCGGTCGCGCAGTTCGTCCCCAAAGCGGTGGCATTCATCGCCATTCTTCTCGTCGGCTGGATCATCGCGAAGGTGGTCGCCAAGATCGTGAACGCGGTGCTGGAACGTGTCGGATTCGACAAGCTCGTCGAACGTGGCGAACTGCGGAAAATGATGTCCCGCAGTAAATATGACGCTTCCGACATCATCGCCAAGATCGCCTATTACGCGATTCTGCTGATCGCGTTGCAGATCGGTTTCGCGGTGTTCGGGCCGAACCCGGTCAGTGCGCTGCTCACCAGCATCGTGGCGTGGCTGCCCAAGGCGGTGGTCGCGATCATCATCGTGGTGATCGCCGCGGCGATCGCGCACGCGGTGAGCGATCTCGTCTCCAACGCGCTCGGCGGGCTGTCCTACGGGCACATGCTCGGCCGGATCGCGGCGGTGTTCATCTGGGGTATCGGCATCATCGCGGCGCTGAACCAGATCGGTGTCGCGACCTCGGTGACCACCCCGGTCCTGATCGCCGTGCTCGCCACCATCGGCGGCATCCTGGTGGTCGGTGTCGGTGGCGGCCTGGTCAGGCCCATGGAGCAGCGCTGGAGCAATTGGCTCGGCAACCTGGAATCGGAGATGCCGGCGATGAAGGGCCATGCCCAGGCCTACCAGCGCGGACGTGAGGACGCCGAGCGGCAGGGCGAGCGGGTGGCGCCGAGTGCGGCCGAGCAGGCGCGGGTCACGCCCGGCGCGACCTACCCCGGCGGCGAGCCGGGCTGGGGCGGCGAAACCGTGCGGTGATCAACGGGCATCGGCGCACCGTCACCTCCGGGTGGCGGTGCGCCGATGTCGTCGGTGGGGTATCAGTCGGCGGCGTACGCGCACACCGCGGCAAGGCGCAACTGCAGCCAGTCGGCGTCGTGCCAGTTGTCCGGCGCGCCCGCGAAGAACCCGTCGGCCCGCTCGGCGAAATGGTCGAGCAGTCCGCGGACATAACCGGCGAGCAGAATGCCGAGCGGCACCCGCGTCGAATCGTCGACGCCGAGAGCGAGAATGTCGCGCACCGCGGCGGCATGCTGGTCGAGCTGGGCGGACAGTCCGGGTACCACCGCGGCGACGGCGGCCGCGGGTGCTCCGAACTCGGTGTTCAACTGCTGTAATTGTCGTTGCGCCGAGAGTTCGAGCAACGCGGGACCTGGCGCAAACATTGCAATATGGTAGCAATCTCTCCGTCGCTGAAGAAATTGGATCGATTCAAGATCGATAGTGTGACCGGGCGAATACAGCGCAACCATTTCGCGGTCGATCGAATTCGGTTGAGCGCAACCATGGTCGCTCGCGCAGCGCCCTGCTGGACTGTCGACCATGGGCAGCGAACGTCGGAAATTGAAGACCGTCACCGGGGTGAGCGGATCACGCGATGTGTACGCCGCGGCACTGGACCCGACCCGTTCCACGCTCGAGGAGGGTATCCGGATCGCGCGGATCGCACAGCAGAACAAGATCGGTGCGATCTTCGCGGCGGACCTGCTCAGCTTCGGCGCCCAGGGGGCGATCGGCGCGCAGGAACCACTGATCCAGCTCGCCGCCCTCGGCGCGGTGACCACCGATGTCGGCCTGATCGCCACCGTGTCCACGACCTTCCATCATCCCTATAACCTGGCCCGGCTCTTCGGCACGCTCGACCACATCAGCAACGGCCGCGCGGCCTGGAACGCGGTGACCTCGTCGCTGGGCGAGGAGAACTACGGCGACCGCGATCTACCGAGCCCGGAGCAGCGCTACGCGCGCGCCACGGAATCCATCGAGGTGGTCAACGCGCTGTTCGACAGCTGGCGCCCTGGTGCGCTGCGGCCGGACGGCGCGGGGGGCGCGACCCTGGACGAATCGCTCGTGCGGCCGATCGACTTCGCCGGACAGCATTTCTCGGTCCGCGGCCCGCTGAACATCCCGCCGCTGCCCCAAGGCAGGCCGGTGCAGTTCCAGGCCGGTCAATCCGCGGGCGGCGTCGAACTCGGCGCACGATTCGCGGAGGTGGTGTTCACCTCGCTGGCCACGCTCGAGGATGCGATCACCTACACGAAGAAGATCCGCACCCGCGCCGCCGAGCTGGGCAGGCCGGACGGGCTTCCGCTCATCTTCAGTTCCTTCCACGCCACCTACGGCGCGACGGAGGAAGAAGCCCGCAGGCTGGTTCGCGAGGCCGCCGAAGCCACCGATTTCGAGGCGGGGCGCCGTCAACTGGCCGACATGCTGGGTGGCGGCATCGACCTGTCCGAGCTACCGCTGGACAAGCCCATCCCGGAAGCATTGCTGCCGCAACTGGATTCGGTACATCGGCGGCGCGGCCGGGTCGAGATCTTCGCCAAGCTCGCCGCCTCCGGCGCGACGCTGCGCGAACTCGTCATCGCCGCCAAGGACACCGGCCACTGGGCAGCGGCGGGCACCCCCGAACAGCTGGCCGACGCGATCGAGGAGCGCTATCGGGCGAATGTGCTCGACGTGATCTCCCTCGGCGGGTTCACCGACGAGCGCACCCACGATTTCGTCGTCAACGGACTGCTGCCCGAGCTGCGTCGCCGGAAGCTGCTCGACACCGACTATCTGGGCGCGACCTACCGCGAGAATCTGGAACTGCCCGCGCCGACCTCGACGACGAGGGCGTAGCCGACGAGATGTGATCGAGATCGCGGACTTGCGTGAACCGGGCGCCCGATGGACTCTGAATGGGTATAACCGTTCGGAGACAACTTTCGGCAAACCAGCCCGGCGAGCGAAGGGATCCCGCAGTGCAGGTCACCGACCCGGCCGTTCACCTGTTCGGCATGAGCACGGTAATCGCTGCTAGCGCAGGGTATTCGGCGCAGACGAGGGTCTCCCGCGCCTGGCGTCGCTCGCCCTACGCACCCCTGCTCGGTCGTCTCGCCGCCGCGATCTTCTGGGGTTGCGGCAGTGTGGCCGGGCTGACCCTGCTCGGCATTCCCGCAGCGATCACCGTGCCGATCGCGCTGACCGTGCTCACCGTGGTGATCGTGATGCTCGCCGCGGCCTTCGCCGGCGGCATGATCAGGCCCGCGCCGAGGCCGAGCCTGTCGGCCCGAACCTGACCTACCGGAACGCGTTGGCGTCGGTGAGCGCCTTGCCGATGACCAGCTGGTGCACCTCGGCGGTGCCCTCGTAGGTCAGCACGGATTCCAGGTTGTTGGCGTGCCGCAGCACCGGGTAGTCGAGGGTGATACCGTTGGCGCCCAGGATGGTCCGGCATTCGCGAGCAATCTTGATGGCCTCGCGTGTGCTGTTCAGCTTGCCCGCGCTGATCTGCTCGCCGGTGATCTCGTGTCGATCCTTCAACCGGCCCAGGTGCAGCGCGAGCAACTGCCCCTTGCCGAGTTCGAGCGCCATATCGGCCAGTTTGGCCTGGGTGAGCTGATAGCCCGCGAGCGGCTTGTCGAACACCTCGCGGGTGCGGGCGTAGTCGATCGCGGCGCTCAGGCAGTCGCGCGCGGCGCCGAGCGCGCCGAAGACGATGCCGAATCGCGCCTCGCTCAAGCACGCCAGCGGCGAACTGAGCCCCCGTGATTCGGGCAGCACGGCATCGGCGGGCAGGCGCACATCGTCGAAATCCAGTGCGGCGGTGAGCGATGCGCGCAGCGACAGCTTGCGATGGATCTCGCGAGTGGTGAAACCCGGTGTGCCCGCGGGTACCAGGAAGCCGCGCACCCGCGCCTTGTCCGCGCCGGGCTCCTCCGCATACGCCCAGACGACGGCGACATCGGCCACCGACCCATTGGTGATCCACATCTTCGACCCGTTCAGGATCCAGTCGTCACCGTCGCGGCGTGCCCGCGTGCGCATGCCGCCGGGGTTGGACCCGAAATCGGGCTCGGTGAGCCCGAAGCACCCGATCACCTCACCGGCCGCCATCGCAGGCAGGTACTGCTGCTTCTGCTCCTCGGAACCGAAGAAATGAATGGCCGCCATCGCCAGCGAGCCCTGTACCGACACCATGCTGCGCACGCCGGAGTCGACGGCTTCGAGTTCCAGGCAGGCGAGGCCGTACGCGGTGGCCGACGCGCCCGCGCAGCCGTAGCCGTCGAGGTGCATGCCGAGCAGCCCGAGCTTGCCCAGTTCCGGTGCGATCTCGCGGACCGGGAATGTGCCCTGCTCGAACCAGTCGGCGAGGTGCGGTCGCAGCCTGCGTTCCCCGAATCGCGCCACCGTGTCGCGGATTTCGCGCTCCTCCGACGACAGCAACGGATCGATGGCGAACAACTCTTCGACAGTGACCATGGCGTGAGCTTAACCGCAGTACCAGCCCCGAAACCGACACTTCGACCAGGCCGCCACCCCAGCGATCGCACCCGGAGCAGGCCAACTAGTCTGAGGTGATGAGTGAGCTGGGATTCTCCACCAGGGCCGTGCACGCCGGATACGAACCCGATCCTCAGACCGGTGCGGTCAACGTGCCCATCTACGCGAGCTCCACCTTCGCCCAGGACGGCGTCGGCGGCATGCGCGGTGGTTACGAGTACGCGCGCACCGGCAACCCCACCCGCACGGCACTGGAAGCCAACCTCGCGGCCCTCGAATCGGGCAGCTACGGGCGTGCCTTCGCCTCGGGCATGGCGGCCACCGACTGTGCGCTGCGCGCGATGCTGCGCCCCGGCGATCACATCGTGATTCCCGACGACGCCTACGGCGGCACCTTCCGGCTCATCGACAAGGTCTTCAGCCAGTGGGGCATCGAGCACTCGCCCGCCCACATCGCCGACCTCGACGCGGTGCGCGCGGCCGTCCGCCCCAACACCAAGCTGGTGTGGATCGAGACGCCGACCAACCCGCTGCTGAGCATCGGTGACATCCCCGCGCTGGCCGATATCGCCCACGAGGCCGACGCGAAGCTGGTGGTGGACAACACGTTCGCCACCCCGTACCTGCAGCAGCCGCTGCTGCTCGGCGCCGACGTGGTGTTGCACTCGACCACCAAGTACCTCGGCGGTCACTCCGATGTCGTCGGCGGCGCGCTGATCACCAACAGCGCCGACCTCGACAAGGACTTCGCGTTCCTGCAGAACGGCGCGGGCGCGGTCCCCGGTCCGTTCGACGCCTTCCTCACGATGCGCGGCATCAAGACCCTGGCCGTGCGCATGGAGAAGCACTGCGACAACGCCGAGGTGATCGCGGAGTTCCTGACCAACCATCCGGCCATCTCGCAGGTCATCTACCCCGGTCTGCCCACGCACCCCGGCTACGAGATCGCGCAGAAGCAGATGCGTCGCAGCGGCGGCATGATCTCGGTGCGCCTGGCCGGTGGCCGGGAAGCGGCGCTGAAGTTCTGCTCGCGGACCGAGATCTTCACGCTGGCCGAATCGCTGGGCGGTGTCGAATCGCTCATCGAACACCCCGGTGCCATGACCCACGCCAGCACCGAGGGGTCGGCGCTGGAAGTCCCCGCCGACCTGGTCCGGCTCTCGGTCGGCATCGAAGACATCAGCGATCTCCTCGCCGATGTCGAACAGGCGCTGAGCTGAGCGGGACCCGGCACACATGACGAAGCGGCCGCATCCGGTATCCGGATGCGGCCGCTTGCGTTCGGGTTCTCGACGTACGGGTTCAGCGAGCTCAGCTGTGGTACGGCTCCGCGCTGACCAGCGTCACCTTCATGGTGTTGCCGTTGGGGAGTGTGTACTCGCGGGTCTCGCCCACCTTGGCGTCGATCAGCGCCCCGCCCAGCGGCGAGTTCGGCGAGTAGGCCTCCAGGCCGGTGGCGCCGAGTCCCTCTTCGCGGGTCGCGATCAGGAAGGTCTCGGTATCGCCCTCGTCGCCGTCGTAGTAGACCGTGACGACCGAGCCCGGCAGTGCCACACCGGATTTGGTGGGGGCGACGCCGACCTTGGCGTTGTTCAGCAGTTCCTGCAGCTGGCGGATACGCGCCTCCTGCTGACCCTGCTCTTCACGCGCGGCGTGGTAGCCACCGTTCTCCTTGAGGTCGCCCTCTTCGCGGCGCTCGTTGATCTCGGCGGCAATGACCGGACGATTGGCAATGAGCGAGTCCAACTCGCCCTTGAGCCTGTCGTGCGACTCCTGGGTAAGCCAGGTCACATTCTCGGTCATCTCGATCACTCCCTAGTAGTTGTTCCCGGCGCACCGGGATTCCCTGAAACCAGCGCGAAACCTCCCGAAGGAGGGCATGCACCAGCCCGACGGCTGGAGCGATCCTGGGGGTGAACCCGATACCCGCAAACAGCACCGCTGGCCGCCAATGCAGCAAACACGGCTCCGAACCCCGGAACCGTGTATCAGCCCATTTTAGCATGTCTCACAAAAATGCAGGTCAGCCTAGTCAGGCGGGCTATTCGCCGTGCAGTGTCACTGATCGCTGGTGCGGGCTCACTGATCGCTGGTGCGCAGATACCCGGGAATCTGGTCGCTGCAACCATAAATATCGCCCGCCGAAGCGCGTGCCGACGACTTCACCGTAGTGCTCACCTGCACGCTGGTCGAGTCCGAGCCCGGCACGAGTATTTCGCGCCTGCCCACCTCGGCACCGTCACGGTCCATCGCCCGTACGAAGCAGACCACGGCCTGCTGCGGGTCGTCGCGGGTGACCTTGATCCGCATGTCCAGGGTGGCGTCGTCGACGACCACGTAACCCAGCTGCTCGGTCTCGATCGCCTTGGGGCCATATTTCTGGAAGCCGAGATAGGCCACCGCGAAGCCGGCCGCCACCACGCCGACACCGAGCAAAACCATCAGCCACAGGCGACGCGCAGGTGGTTTCGTGCCATATCGATCGGCGTGTCGCGCTGCTGCGGCGGCCGAGGTCGCGGCGGAGTCCGGTGCGGGCTCGGTCATCGTTTTCGCGCTCCCGGGGGTGGTCGGAACAAACAGGGGGTCGGATGGAACTATAGGTAACGACATCTGACACCCGCGAGCGAGAGCGACGGTGAACGAGAAGTGAGTGGCCTTCGCCTCATGGCAGTGCACGCCCACCCCGACGACGAATCGAGCAAGGGCGCCGCGACGACCGCCAGGTACGCCGCGGAGGGCGTCGAGGTGCTCGTCGTGACGTTGACCGGCGGCGAGCGCGGCAGCATCCTGAACCCGGCCATGGACACCCCCGGTGTGTTGGACCGGATCAACGAGGTCCGGCGCGAGGAGATGGCCGCGGCCGCGCACGCGCTCGGCGTGCGCCAGCACTGGCTGGGATTCGTCGACTCGGGCCTGCCCGAGGGCGACCCGCTGCCGCCGCTGCCGGAGGGCTGCTTCGCGCTGGTGCCGCTGGAGGAATCCACCGAGGCGCTGGTGCGCGTGATCCGCGAGTTCAAGCCGCAAGTGATCACCACCTACGACGAGAACGGTGGCTACCCGCACCCGGACCACATCCGCTGCCACGAGGTCTCGATGGCCGCGTACGAGGCGGCGGGCGATCCCACGAAGTTCCCCGGGGCGGGCGAGCCGTGGACACCGCTCAAGCTCTACTACGACCACGGCTTCAGCATGAAGCGACTGGAAGCCTTCGCCGAGGAGTACGAGCGCATCGGTGAACCGTTCCCGCTGCAGGAGTGGCTGGACCGGATGAAGCAGTACCAGGCGGCCCGCGGCGACATCATGGGCCGGGTCACCACCCAGATCGAATGCTCGAAGTACTTCCCCCAGCGTGACGACGCCCTGCGCGCCCACGCGACCCAGATCGATCCCAACGGCGCGTTCTTCGCGATCCCGTTGGAGATGCAGCAGCGGCTCTGGCCGACCGAGGAGTTCGAATTGGCCAAGACGCGCGTGTCCACCGCCATCCCGGAGACCGACCTGTTCGCCGGCATCGAGGACAACGACCGGTGATGTTGGTCTACCTCGCACAGCAACCGACGGGCCCCGAGTTCGGCAAGGCTTCCCCGCTCGGGCTGCTGGTCATCCTGATCCTGCTGGCAGGCACGGTGCTGCTGGTCCGCTCGATGAACAAGCACCTCAAGGGCCTGCCGGAAACGTTCGAACCCGAGCACCCGGAACCGGATCAGAAGGCCGACGACGGCACCGAGCCCGGTGTGATCGCCGTCGAGGAATCCGAACCGAAACAGAACTCCTAGCGCGCCGCGGCGAGGTCGGCGACGAGTTCGCCGACCAGGTCGCGCGCGGTGGCGGCGTGTTCGGCCACCGACCGCGACGCGCCGCCCGCACTCAACTCGATCATCGTGTTCATCAGGCCGAACAGTGCGACGAGTTGACGTAGGGCGGCGCGACGTTCGGACACTGTCATCGGCGCGGTGGTTATCGGCAGGTTCACGACTATGGGATCGTCACTGTTGACGGGTTCGTTTCTGCCGATATCCAATCGACGCCGTGCGCGACCTACCAGTCGATCAGGTCGAGTTCGTGCAGGCGCCGGAACACCATCATCGAACCGGGTGCGACGTGCTCCATCGCGGCGTATTCACTCACGGTGAAGTAGCGGAATTCGGCGATTTCGCCGGTGGCGTGGGGTTCTCCGGTGAGCTCGGCACGGAAACAGGTCATGTGCAGGCCGGTGTTGCGGCGGTGCCCGAAAGCCTCGGCCTCGAAGACGCCGAACTCGGCGACCCCGGCCAGCCCGACGCCCAGTTCTTCCTCGATCTCGCGATGTAGCGCCTGTAAAGGGGTCTCGCCGGGGTCGATCTTGCCGCCCGCCATGTAGAAGACATCTTTGCCTTCGGGGCGCGTCTGAATCAGCCTGCGGTCGCGGACATGGGCGAGGGCGGCGGTGCGGATCATGGGGATCACTCTAAGGAGCGATCGGCCCCGTTCCATGCCGAACGTGCTCCGCGTCACGCTGGTGTCTGGGTCAGCTCACCGAGACGGTGCCTGCGGCGGCGCGTCGACGGTCAGCGTTTCGGCTGCGGCCAGCGAGTCGGTACGCGAGGTGTCTTTGAGGTCGACTCCCGAGCGACCCAGTGCGCGGGCTCCCGCGACCAGACCCGCCACCACGCGGGCGGCGTCGGCGTAGGTGAGGCCGTCGGGTGGGTGGATGTTGGAGACGCAGTTGCGTTCGGCGTCCGCGCGGCCGGGGCGTGGTAGGTGGGTCAGGTAGATGCCGAGGCTGTCGGCGACCGAGAGGCCCGGGCGCTCGCCGATCAGCACCAGAACGGTGCGCACGCCCATGGCTTCGGCGATGTGGTCACCCAGCGCCACTCTGGCCTGGGTGGCGATCACCGGTGGGGCCATGGTGTAGCGATCGCCGAGTTCGGTTGCCAGGGCGGCGAGGAGTTCGGGGGCGTGCTCGGACAGTGCCAAGGGGGACAGCCCGTCGGCGAGAACGACGCCGATGTCCGCGCCGCTGGCGGTGACGGGGGTGAGATCGTCGGGCACTCGACCGAGATCGGGGCGGCGCAGGTACTCGGCGCGATCGGCCGCCCTGCTGGCTACGGTGACCGGGGTGCCGAGGCCGAGTGCGGCGATGTGTTCGGTGAACGTCGCGACATCGAGAGGAAGGTGCACGGCGTCACGGGCCGCGGCGTGTGCGGCGCGCAAGGTGAGGACATCGGTCGTCGGCAACGCGTCGCCCGTGCGGCCGAGCCCGATTCTGGCTTGCGTACTGCCCCGAAGATCTCGCCAGAAGTCTTCGGCGACAGGCGATTGCGTCTGGTGCGCAGCGGCGATCGGTGGGGCCGGAACAGGTGGGGTCACAGGCGGTTCCGTTTCTGCGTCGATGGTCGTGAGCGGCTCGTCCGGCTGACGCGGTGCGCTCATCGAGTGGCGGTCAGGGCTCGCAGGGGTGAGGACAGCGGTTCCACCTGTCGCACACGGCCGTTCGCGTCGAGCATGCCGAGCCCCGACAGCCAGGCCTCGAATTCCGGTGCGGGCCGCAGGTTCAGGACCTGGCGGGCATACAGGGCATCGTGGAACGACAGGCTCTGGTAGCCGAGCATCACGTCGTCGGCGCCGGGCACCGCGATGACGAAGGCGCAACCCGCCGCACCCAACAGGGTGAGCAGGGTGTCCATGTCGTCCTGGTCGGCCTCGGCGTGGTTGGTGTAGCAGACATCCACGCCCATCGGCAGGCCGAGCAGCTTGCCGCAGAAGTGGTCTTCGAGTCCGGCCCGGATGATCTGCTTGCCGTCGTAGAGGTATTCGGGTCCGATGAAGCCGACGACCGTATTCACCAGCAGCGGTCGCAGATCCCGGGCTACGGCGTAGGCGCGCGCTTCGAGGGTCTGCTGGTCCACCGGCCGATCACCCACGCCCAGATGGGCATTCGCGCTCAGTGCCGATCCCTGCCCGGTCTCGAGGTACATCACGTTGTCGCCCACGGTGCCGCGCCGCAGGGATCGTCCCGCTTCGTTCCCCTCCCGCAACAGCGAAATATTCACGCCGAAGCCGGTATTCGCGCCCTCGGTGCCCGCGACGGACTGGAACACCAGATCCACCGGCGCGCCCGCCTCGATCAAACCGATGGTCGTGGTGACGTGGGAGAGCACGCACGACTGGGTCGGGATGTCGAAGCGCAGTCGCACGTCGTCGAGCAGATGCAGGAGATCCGAGGTGGCCTGCGGTGAATCCGTGGCGGGGTTGATGCCGATCACCGCGTCGCCACAGCCCAGCAGCAGCCCGTCCAAGGTGGCGGCGGCGATCCCGCGCGGATCGTCGGTCGGATGATTGGGCTGCAACCGCGTGCTCAACCGGCCGGGCAGGCCGATGGTGGTGCGGAATCCCGCGGTCACCTCGGCCGCCTTGGCCACCGCGATCAGATCCTGATTGCGCATGATCTTGCTGACCGCGGCCACCATCTCCGGCGTCAGCCCGGGCGATACCGCGGCCAGGGTGGCCGCGGAATCGGCGGCGGCGGCGACGGCGAGCAGCCAGTCGCGCAATCCGCCGACTGTCAGATGTGAGATCGGCGCGAACGCCGATCGGTCGTGACTGTCGATGATCAGCCGGGTGACCTCGTCGGTCTCGTACGGCACCAGCACGTCGCTCAGGAACGTGGTGAGTGGAACTTCGGCCAGCGCCCACTGCGCCGCGGCACGTTCGGCATCGGTGGCCGCCGCGCAACCGGCGAGCTCGTCGCCGCTGCGCAGGGGAGTGGCTTTCGCCATCAGGTCGATCAAACCGTCGAAGGTGTAGGTCGTGACGCCGATTGTGCTGCGGTACACGGTCATCGGGTCCCTTTCGAGAGATGTACTCGGCCGCCGGAGCCCGGCAGCGTGCGACGCTGCCGGGTGCCCGACGGTCTACTCGAGCTCGGATTCCGCCTTGGCGATGGCCGCGAACTCCTCGTCCGGGGATTTGGCGACCAGGTGTTTGCGACTGTAGAGCCCGAAGTAGGCCATGAAGGCGACGAACACACCGAGCGTCCACAGCGCGGCCTGCTGGTCGACCAGGAACGTGGCCGCCACCGATGCGGCCGCGATGACCAGCGCGAACGCCGTGGTGACGATGCCGCCCGGCGTGCGGTACGGGCGCGGCATGTTGGGTTCACGCACGCGGAGCACGATGTGGGACACCATCATCAGGACGTAGCTCAGCGCCGCGCCGAAGACGGCCATGTTCAGCAGCATCGCGCCCTTGCCGGTGAGCGAGAGGGCGAAGCCGATGATGCCGGGCACGATCAGCGCCAGCACCGGCGCCTTGCGGGAGTTGGTGATCGACAGGACGGTCGGCAGGTAGCCGGCGCGCGAGAGGGCGAAGGTCTGGCGGGAGTACGCGTAGATGATGGAGAAGAAGCTGGCGACCAGACCGGCCAGGCCGATGTAGTTGACCACCTTGGCCATCGAGCTGTCGCCCAGCGCCTCGACGAGCGGGTTGCCCGAGGCGGAGGCGCTCTGGGCGCCGAGCGCGCCGGTGACCAGGAACAGCACCACCGCGCCGGTGACGCACAGCAGCAGCATCGCGACGATGATGCCCTTGGGCACGTTCTTCTCCGGCTCGCTGGCTTCCTCGGCGGCCAGCGGCACGCCTTCGACGGCGAGGAAGAACCAGATCGCGAACGGGATGGCGGCCCAGATGCCCAGGTAGCCGAACGGCAGGAACGACGACGACCCGGTCGCCGCGGGATCGGCCGCGATATCGGTCAGGTTGGCCGCGTCGAACTTGCCGACGGCCGCGAACGCGAAGATCACCAGGCCGACGAGCGCGATCCCGGTGATCACGAACATCGCCTTGAGCGCCTCACCCGCACCGGTCAGGTGGATGCCGATGAACAGCGCGTACACCGCCAGATACACCCACCAGCCGTCGGTGATCCCGAACAGGTTCAGCGACTCCACGTAGGCGCCGATGAAGGTGGCGATCGCGGCGGGCGCGATCGCGTATTCGATGAGAACGGCTGTGCCGGTGGCGAATCCGCCCCACGGGCCGAGCGCGCGCCGGGCGAAGGTGTAGCCGCCGCCCGCCGCGGGCAGTGCCGAGGACATCTCGGCCATGCCGAGCACCATCGCCAGATACATCGCGGCGATGACGACGGTGGCGATCAACAGGCCACCGAATCCGCCCTCGGCGAGACCGAAGTTCCAGCCGGAGAAGTCGCCGGAGATCACGTAGCTCACGCCGAGGCCCGCGAGCAGTACCCAGCCCGCCGAGCCCTTGCGCAGGGTGCGTTTGGCGAGATAGTCGTCGACCGGTGCGCCCTCGCCGGTGGCGGGGCTGATTTCTGTACTCACGTGGAGCTCCTCATCAACAAGCAAAGCGCGTTCGGCGGCAACGGTGATCGTCGAGGGTTGAAGAATGGTTGACGACTGTTACGGCCGTGGATCCGTCAGGTCAGCGGTGCGTATCGAGCACCGCTGACCTGCGGAAACGAACTGATTACGGGTATTTCAGATCACCCGGTTCGCGGCGGCGCCGATTCGAGCGCGGCCGCTTCCTCGTCGGTGAACAGGCGTGAGCGGATCAGGAACCGCACGCCCTCTGGAGCCTCGAGCGAGAATCCGCCGCCGCGGCCCGGCACCACGTCGACGGTGAGGTGGGTGTGTTTCCAGTACTCGAACTGGTCGGCGCTCATCCAGAACGGGGTGTCGCCCGGCAGGTACCCGAGCAGCACGTCCGAACCGCCCACCCGGAACTCGCCACGCGGGTAACACATCGGCGAGCTGCCATCGCAGCACCCACCGGACTGGTGGAACATGACCGGGCCGTGTTGCCCGGTCAGGTCCCGCAGCAGCGCCGCCGCCTTCTCGGTGAGGTCGACGCGCTGCACCATCAGAAGAAGCCGAGCTTCGTCGCCGAGTAGCTGACCAGGATGTTCTTGGTCTGCTGGTAGTGATCGAGCATCATCTTGTGGTTCTCGCGCCCGATGCCGGACTTCTTGTAGCCGCCGAACGCCGCGTGCGCGGGGTAGGCGTGGTAGCAGTTGGTCCAGACCCGGCCTGCCTTGATGCCGCGGCCGAGGCGGTAGGCGGTGTTCATATCGCGCGTCCACACGCCGGCGCCGAGACCGTAGAGGGTGTCGTTGGCGATCGAGAGCGCTTCCTCGGTGGAGTCGAAGGTGGTGACCGCGACGACGGGGCCGAAGATCTCCTCCTGGAACACGCGCATGTCGTTGCTGCCCTTGAAGATCGTCGGCTCGATGTAGAAGCCCTCGGACAGCCCGTCGACGCTGCGGACCGCGCCGCCGGTGAGCACCTCGGCGCCTTCCTTCTTGCCGATGTCGATGTAGGACAGGATCTTCTCGAACTGATCGTTGCTGGCCTGGGCGCCGATCATGGTCGCCTCGTCGAGCGGGTTGCCGCTGATGATCGCCTTGGTGCGTTCGACGCAGCGGGCCATGAACTCGTCGTAGATCGACGAGGCGATCAGCGCGCGCGACGGACAGGTGCACACCTCGCCCTGGTTGAGGGCGAACATGACGAATCCTTCGATCGCCTTGTCCAGGTAGTCGTCGTCGGCGGCCATCACATCGGGCAGGAAGATGTTGGGGCTCTTGCCGCCCAGCTCGAGGGTGACCGGAATGATGTTCTCGCTGGCGTACTGCATGATCAGCCGGCCGGTGGTGGTCTCGCCGGTGAACGCGACCTTCGCCACGCGCGGGCTCGAGGCCAGCGGCTTACCCGCTTCGACGCCGAAACCGTTGACCACGTTGAGAACTCCTGGCGGCAGCAGATCCGCGACGAGTTCGACGACCTTCATGATCGAGGCCGGGGTCTGCTCGGCGGGCTTGAGCACCACCGCGTTTCCGGCGGCCAGTGCGGGCGCCAGCTTCCAGGTGGCCATCAGGATCGGGAAGTTCCACGGAATGATCTGCGCGACAACGCCGAGCGGCTCGTGGAAGTGATAGGCGATGGTGTCCTTGTCGACCTCGCTGATGCCGCCTTCCTGCGCGCGCAGCACTCCGGCGAAGTAGCGGAAATGGTCGACCGCCAGGGGAAGGTCGGCGGCCAGGGTTTCGCGGACCGGCTTGCCGTTGTCCCAGGTTTCGGCGACGGCGAGGGCCTCGAGGTTGGCCTCGATCCGGTCGGCGATCTTGTTGAGGATGTTGGCTCGCTCGGCGGCCGAGGTCTCACCCCAGGCCGGGGCCGCACGGTGGGCGGCGTCGAGCGCCAATTCCACATCGGCGGCGCTCGAGCGGGCGATCTCGCAGAACGGCTGCCCGTCCACCGGCGAGGTGTTCTCGAAATAGCGGCCTTCGACCGGCGGAATCCACTTGCCGTCGATGAAATTGTCGTATCGCGGCGCGTAGCTGACGACGCTGCCCTCGGTGCCCGGCTTGGCGTAGATCATGTGCGGTGGCTCCTCGCTGATTCCGGTGAATCGTGACGCCCATCACTATCCCCGCTCAGGGTTGATGAAACGTTGAAGCCGGACCGATCAGGCGCGAAGGGCGCTGTGCAAGCGCGCGGCGGCGACGGCGCGGCGTGCGTCGCGGGTGGGGAGCAGCGCGAGGGCGTGTTCGTGGACGGCGATGTCGTCGGGGGCGGAATCGCCGTATGTCAGTGCGTGATTCGCCTCCGGGCTGTTGAGAACCGCGTTACGCATGGCGACTTCGAGGTAGTCGCGCCATTCGCTGATGCCCGGTGTCTCCGAATCGGGAAGCAGCGGGCCGTGATACAGGCGAACGGCCGTGTCCAGGTCGCCTCGCTCGATGGCGCGCAGCACGTCGACGGCGTCGCAGGACAGGGGAGTGGTGAAGCGGTAGACGCGACTGGTGATGTCGCCGCCGGTGGCGCGGCGCAGGTACGACATCTCCGATTTGAGAGTGCTCGCGCCGACCGCGCGATCACCGTAGACGGCGTAGTGCAGGCGTTCGTGGCTGTAGCCGTCGTCGTCGAGGGCGAGCAGGGTCAGGATCTCGAGATGGCGTGGCCGCAACCGGATCTGCTGACCGTCACGCATCAACCGGCCGGTGCCGAGGCAGGTCAGCCGCATTCCGGCGGGCGCGGGCACGGCGGCGTGCAACTTCGATTCGATGGCGCTGGTCATGGTGCGCACGGTGGCCATCGCCAGCGGATGTGAGCGTTTCCAGGTCGTCGACAGGTCGAGCACGCCGAGCAGGGTCCCGTCGGCGGCGCGGATCGGCGCGCAATAACAGACCCAGCCGTGCAGGGCCGCGACAAGATGCTCGGCCGAGAACACCGTGTGCGGCTGGTCGGTGCGCAACGCCAACGACAGGGCGTTGGTCCCCATGTGCGCCTCGTCCCATCGGCCACCCGGCGCGAAGTTCACCTGCTCGGCGCGCCTGCGCATCACGGGCCCGCCATATGTCCACAGAATCGTCCCCGAAGCATCGGTGACCGCCGCGACGTAGCCCGCGTCGTCGGCGACGCTGTGCAACTGCTCTTTCAGCTCGGTCACCGGCCCTCGCAACGGCGACTCCGCCCACCGTGGCCCGATATCGGTCTCACTGACCGGCGCGTGATCCCGCCCAGGATCCACGGTCCGCAACGACCGCGACCAGGACTGCGCCACCTCGGACCGCACCCCTGCCCCCGAAACCCCCACCCCGCCCGGCACCCACATCGCCCACTCCCGCTCCAGCGCAGCCCGCTGCGCGGAAAGCGTGAGCTGCACCATCTCGGTTCTTCCTACTAGACGAACTGGGCGAGGATTCCACATTTCATCATGCCCCAGCGCCACCCGCTGAGCAGCGGTTTCGTCAGGCCGAACTACCCGATAAACCTGGAGACGCCCGACTCGGCGAGACGGCGACGTACCCTGTCTCCGTGGAGCCACCAGGTCGCCTCGGGCGAAGTGCCGCCGAACTGGTCGCCCGCCATCGAACGTTGCCGCGGGTGGACGGCGCGACGATGTGCCGGGACGCGGATGAGTTCTTCGGTTCGGAGGATCGGATCAGCGAAGACTCACCGGTCGAGCGGTGACCAGGTGAGCACATTCATACTGATCCCCGGAGCGGGGTGCGCGGCGGGTTACTGGGGGCCGGTGGCCGACGAGTTGCGCGGGCTCGGCCATGACGCGGTGCCCGTGTCGTTGCCGAGCGAGGACGACAGCGCCGGGTTGGCGGAATACGCCGACGCGGTGGTCGAGGCGATCGGCGCGCGCCGGGATGTTGTCGTGGTGGCGCACTCGTTCGGCGGGTTCACCGCACCGCTGGTGTGCGATCGAGTGCCTGTGGAGCGAATGGTGTTGGTATCGGCGATGATTCCGGCGCCTGGCGAGGCGCCAGGCGATTGGTGGGCCAACACCGGACACGCGACCTCCGGTGATGACGATGTGTTCTACAACCAGCTCACCCCCGAGCAGCGGGCCGAGGCGGAGAAATACGAGCGCGGCCAGTCCGATACGCCGATGACGTCCCCTTGGCCGCTGGCGTTTTGGCCCGAGGTGCCGACCCGGTTCATCTTGCTGCGCGACGACCGATTCCTCCCAGCCGATTTCATGCGCGAACTCGTAGCCTCCCGGCTGGGGATCGAGCCGGTCGAAATGGACGGCGGGCACATGGTCATGGTGTCCAGTCCCGCGGAACTGGCGCGTCTGCTGCTCTGATAGCGCAGCCGAGCTGCTCATCCGGGCCGGACGGCCCCGGCACCCAGGTCGAAGTGGATGCCGGCCTGCAGCATCGTGGTGGCGGGCAGGCCGATCATGGCGCGGAAGGATTCGCTGAAGTGGGAGGGGGTGGCGAAGCCGGCGTCGATGGCGGAGCGGGTGAGGTCGTGGCCGTTGACGGCGTTGGTGATCGCGGTGACCATGCGGTTCCAGCGTTGATAGCCGCGGAACGTGGTGCCGCAGTGCTGGGTGAACAGGTGCAAGAAATGGCCGGTGGACAGGCCGAGGTTCGCGGCGATCTGGTCGGCGCGCAGCGCGTTGGCGGGCTGGTCGCGGATCGCGGCGGCGAGCCTGGCGATGCGTGCGTCCGTGTCGAGGGTCGGGCCCGCGACGGCGCGGTTGTAGAGCAGATCCGGGTCGACGCCGGGTTGGCCACACAGCTCGACGAGTTCGCGCTCGCGGCGGTGACTGAGACCGAAAGTACCTGCCGCGGAAGTCATCTCGTCGGCGATCATGGTCGCGGGCGCACTCGACGGGTCGATGAACAACACCAGGATCCACCCCTGCGTGGCAACGACGCGGTGGGCGGTGCGGGCAGGCGCGAAGGAACTGCCCGTGCGAATCAGACCGCGGGTGGTGTGCACGATCAGCGGCCCGTCCAGGCCCACCGTGAGCATCGCGACCGGCGGCGAGTGCGTATCGGGCCGCAGATCCGGCCCGATGTACCCGATGTGGCCCGGCCGTGCCCACGCGGTCGGTATCCGCGCGGAACCGCGGATCTTCGAACGGGTATCGACGCTCACCCGTACCAGGGTATCGACGTGTCGCCGGGGACGCCGCGACCCGGGGATTCGGGTCGGCGTCGCTGTGGTGGTCATCGGCGATCGGCGGCCTCGGGGAGGCGGGGGACCGAGGCGACGAGTTGGCGGGTGTATTCGTGCTGGGGTGCGCGCAGGACGGAATCCGCTTCGCCGGATTCGACGACCCTGCCGTCTTTCATGACGAGGACGCGGTCGGCGAGGTGGTGCACGACGCCGAGGTCGTGGGAGATGAGCAGCAGGGCGGTGCCGAACTCGGATTGGAGTTCGGCGAGTAGGTCGAGGATCTGGGCTTGGACGGAGACGTCGAGGGCGGACAGCGGCTCGTCGGCGACCAGGAGGGCGGGGTTGGGGGCGAGGGCGCGGGCGATGGCTACGCGTTGGCGTTGGCCGCCGGAGAGGGTACGGGGGTGGCGGGGGAGCAGGTCGCGGGCGAGACCGACCGCGTCGAGAATCTCGCGGACGCGCCGGGTGCGGGCTTTGCCACGCAGATCGACGGTGTCGAGGCTTTCGCCGATGACGCGCTCCACGGTGTAGCGGGGGTCGAACGAGCTCAGTGGGTCCTGGGCGATCAGTTGCGCCGCGCCACGCAGCGGCCGTAATGCCTTGTCGGAGAGCTCACTCCACGGTTCGCCGTCGACGACCACCCGTCCGGACGACGGTGTGATGAGCCGCAGCGCGAGGCGGGCCGTGGTGGTCTTGCCCGAACCCGATTCGCCGACGATGCCCAGGGTTTCGCCGCCGAACAGGTCGAAGTCGACATTGTCGACCACGGTGCGGGCGGCCGATCCGGAGCCGTAGGTCTTGCGCAGGTTGCGGACCGAGAGCACGACCCGGGTGTCGTCGACCGAGCGCGGCGGCAATGGCTCGCGCAACCCGGGTTCCTCTGTGTGCCCGCTGGTTCGGCTTGCCGTCGATGTGGCGCGAACCGGCTCCGATTCCGGCGTTGCGGTGGCAGTCGGGTTGTTCGGCCGTGGCGATTCGGTGGCGGCCGCGACCTTCGGCGGTGGCGAGGTGGGGTGGGGCAGCGGTAGCTCGGCGGGCTGGCCGGAAACCGCCAGCTTCGAACCGCGCGAGGCGGCGGAGGGTACGGCCGCCAGCAGCTTCTTCGTGTACGGATGCTCCGGACGGGTCAGCACGTCGTGTGTGCTGCCTTCCTCGACGACCTCCCCCTCCCGCATGACCAGCACCCGGTCGGCCACCTCGGCAACCACTGCCAAATCGTGGCTGATCAGGAGCAGTGCCGTGCCTTCGGCTTTGCGCGCACGGAGCAGCTCGAGGATCTGTTGCTGGACAGTCACATCGAGCGCTGTGGTCGGCTCGTCGGCGATGATGAGTCGTGGATCGCCTGCGAGCGCTGTCGCGATCAGCACGCGCTGGCGAAGTCCGCCGGACAGCTCGTGGGGATATTGGCGCAGCCGCAGTTCGGGTTCGGGGACACCGACGTCGGTGAGCAGTCGCACGGTGCGGGCGGTGAGTGCCTGCCCGCGCAGATCGGTCAGCGCGCGTTGCGCTTCGGCGAGTTGGCTACCGATCGAGTACAGCGGATCGAGGGAGACCAACGCATCCTGGAGTACGAATCCGATGCTGCTGCCGCGGATTCGCCGCCACTGCCGATCGCGATGATTGCGCGCGTCCTGCCCGAAGAGTTCGAGACGGTCGGCCCGCACGCCTGCGCCCGGACCGGCCAGGCCGACCAGCGCGCGCGCCGTCACCGACTTGCCCGACCCGGACTCACCGACGAGGGCGACGGCCTCGCCCGGCTCGATCCGCAGATCGATGCCGTGCACCACTTCCTTGCCTGCGAACCCGACCCGCAGATTCTCGACCGCGATCAGACTCATACCGATGGCCTTCCGTCGTAGTGCCGCTGCCAGTGCCGGCCGAGCGAGCTCACCGCGATCACCGTGGCGGTCACCGCCACGCCGGGCAGCACGGCGATCCACCAGGCATTGCGCAGATAGTTACGTCCCTCGGCGAGCATCGCGCCCCATTCCGGTTCCGGCGGCTGCGGGCCCATCCCCAGGAAGCTCAGACCGGCCGCGCCGAGGATCGCGGTGCCGAGGCCGATGGTGGCCAGGATCGGGACCTGCGCGACCGCGTGCGGCAGGACGTGCCGCCGCACCAGCGTTGCTCTGGTGAGCCCGAAAGTCCGTGCCTGTTCGACATACCCGGACTCCTGCACGACGAGGGTCTGCGCGCGCACCACCCTGGCGAACCGGGGGATCGAGGCGATGCCGAGCGCGAAGATCAGGTTCGTGGTGCCGGGACCGGTGAACGAGATCAGGACCAGTGCGAGCAGGAGATCGGGGAAGGCCGAGACCACGTCGAGGAACCGGGTGATCAGCTCGTCGAGCGGCCCGCGCGCCAGCCCGGACAGCAGGCCGAGCGCCGTGCCCGCCACCACCGCGATCGCGACGGCGGTGACGCCGATCAGCAGCGAGTAGCGCGCACCGTGGATGACCCGGGTGAGAACGTCGCGGCCCAGGTGATCGGTGCCGAACCAATGCTGCGCACTCGGCGGCAGTTGGGCGGCAAGGGGATCGGCGGCGAGCGGATCGGCACCGGTCAGCAGGGAAGGTGCGACCACCGCGATCACGACCAGTCCCACGGTCAGCGCGGCGACCGCGACGCCCGGCGCGGCGGCGAAGCCCTGTGCGTGCGGTACTCGGGTGGCCGTCATCGATTCCCTCCATCGCGTGAGTCACGGCGCAGGCGTGGGTCGAGCCACAGGTAGAGCAGGTCGACCAGCGTGCTGATCACGACGTAGACGAACGCCGAGAGGATCGCCACCGCGAGCACCACTGGAAGATCCTGTGCGAGAACGGCTTCGACGGTCACCCGCCCCAGGCCGGGTCGACCGAAGACTTCTTCGATGATCACCGCACCGCCCAGCAATCCGCCGACCAACCAGCCGGTCAGGGTCACCGCGGGCAGGGCCGCGTGGCGCAACCCGTGCCGCAGCCGCAGCGCGCTCTCGCTCACCGACCACGACCGCACCGTCACCGCGAACGGTTCGTCGAGCGCTCGCTCCAGCCCGTCACGCAGCACCTGGGAGATCACCGCGCCCAGTGACAGACCGAGTGCGAGTGCGGGCAGAACCAAGGCCGACAGCCCCTTGTTCGCCGCCACCGGAAAGATCTTCAGCTGGAAGCTGAACACCGACAGCAACACGATGCCGAGCCAGAAGGAGGGCGTCGAAACAAGCGCCAGTTCCACCGCGTTCGCGATGGCGCGCGATCGCCGCCGCTGCGCCGTGCTCGTCGCGACGACGACCGCGAACACCAGCGCCACCAGCAACGCGGCACCGGTCAGCGCCAAGGTGGGGCCCGCCTGCGAGCCGATGACTTCCGACACCGGCCGCTGCAACACGTAGGAACGCCCGAAATCCCCGTGCGCCACATTCCACAGGTAGCGGGCGTACTGGACAACGGCCGGGCTGTCGAGTCCCCATTCGGCACGGATGGCGGCCTCGACCTCCGGGGTGCGCTGCTGTTCGCCGAGCAACACGTCGACCGTGTCGCCCGGCGCCAGCCGCACCCCGAGGAACGACAGCGTGGTCGCGCCCCACAGCACGCCGAGACCCGTGATCACCCGCAGCGTGATCCGTTTGGCTGTGCCGACGCGAGCATCGCTGTCCACGGTGGTGGTCACGACCTCCGGTGCGATCGCTTCCGTCGTCATCGGTGGCTATCCACGATCGACCCAGATGTCGTACGCGTTCTCCGCGAGCTGCTTGTACGGACGGTATCCCGCGCCGTACACGTGGGCCGCCGTCGCGATCTGGTTCTCGGGAATGTAGAGCGGCAGCCCGTAGGCCTTGTCGACGATCGCGAAGCGCTGCAACGCCGCGTACTGCTTGGCCCGCTCGGCGGAGTCGGTGGTCGAGGCGGCGGCCCGCAGCCAGGTGGACAGTTCGGGATCGGTGGCGCGGCTGTAGTTCAGCGTGCCCAGCGGCGTCGGCGGGTACCAGTGGTTCTCGATGTCGATGCCGCCGGTGATGGTGTCGGAGTTGGCGATCGACCCGAAGGCGTTCTTCTTGCGGAGCTCGCTGTAGGTGCCGAGGTCGACGTAGGACAGCTTCAGATCGATGCCCGCGTTCTGCTTGGCCTGCGCCTGCACCGCCTGCAACAGCACCTCACGCTGATCGCGCACCGTCGACTGGGCCTGCACCAGTTCGACGGTCAGCCGCTGGCCGTCCTTGGTCCGGAAGCCGTCGGAATCCTTTGCCGTCCAGCCTGCTTCGTCGAGCAGCCGGTTCGAGGCGGTCTTGTCGGCGCCGTAGGTGCCCTCGATGCTCTTGTCGTAGAACAGGGTGTCGACGCTGGAGGCGATGCCCCAGCCGCGGGTGCGCTCGCCGCGATAGATCGACTGCAGCACCGCGTTCACGTCGACAGAGTTGTTGAGCGCCTTGCGGACTCGTTGATCGGTGGCCGGGCCGGAGGTCGCGTTCCAGTACAGCGTGTACGGGCTGCCGTTGTTCAGCCCGGTCGAATAGGTGAAGTCGGGATTGTCCCGGAACAGTGCGGCGTCGTTGCCGGAGACGCCTTCGATCAGGTCGACCTGACCGGAGGTGAGCGCGCCGGTGCGCACCGACGACTCGGGCAGGAAACGGTAGGTCACCTCGTCGAGGTAGGCCGGACCCTGATGCTTGGCGCTCTGCGGCGCCCAGTTGTAGTCGGGGTTCTTGCGGAAGTGCAGTTCCTGACCCTTCACGTAGCGGTCGAGGATGAACGGACCGGTCCCCGCGATCTCCGGCCCACCGGCCTTGAGCTGCGGCTTGTCCCACGCGGCCGAGGAGATGATGGGGAAACCGGCGGCGAAGTCGAGGAACGGCGCGTACGGGTCCTTCAGGGTGAACACCACGGTGCGTTCGTCGCGGGCGGTGACCGCGGCCAGATGTGACAGCGGCCCGGCGGACCAGCCGCCGGAATAGGACACGTCCTGCATCGTGGTGAAGTTGCGCGCCACGGCGGTCGCGGTGAGCGGATTGCCGTCGGTGAACTTCACGCCCTCCCGCAGGGGGAAGGTGTAGGTGAGCCCGTCGGGCGAGATCTCGTGGCCGGTGGCCAGCCACGAGACGAAACCGCCCTCGGTGGTGCGCGCGAGGAGCGACTCGAAGACGTTGCGCAACATCAGGTGCGTATTGCTCTGCCCGTTGAGGTGCGGGTTCAACGTGGTCGGCTCGGTCTCCACCCCCCACGTCAACGAGCCGCCGCTGACCGGTTGCGCCGATTCGCGTGCCGCGGTGTCCGTTCCACCACACGCGGTCGCCAGCACGGCCACCGCCGATACCAGAGCTGTGGCAAGTAGTCGCCGATGTCGCATCACAGCGCGGCGCCCCTCTCTTCGATGAGAAACAGTGATTGAGCTGTGGTGACCACGGCGCCTTCGGCCGCGGTCACGGTGACGATCCCCGCATGGGTGGCGGTCAGTTCGTGTTCGAGCTTCATGGCCTCGACCACGCCGAGCAGTTGTCCCTTCTCGACCGGGTTGCCCGATTCGACGTGGAGCTGCACGAGGGTGCCCGGCATGGGCGAGCGGATCTCGGGATCCGTCGCCGTTGTGCCGAGCGAGCGGTATTCGGCGTAGCGCACCTGCCGGGAAACCCCGGCTACCTGGCAGCTCCAGCCCTCGCCGTCGCGTCGAACGACGCAGGGGGTGGAGCCGACCGTGATCGTGTCGCCGTCGGTTCGCCGAGCGGTGATGCCCACATCGGTCGTCGGCCGGGTGGTGGCATCAGGGCCGGTGGTGGCTTGCGCGGCGGTGCCGCTCGAGTCGACGGTTCCCTCGCGCACGAGCACCGCGTCGCCCTCGTAGCCGCCGACTCGCACCGTGAAGGCGCGCCCGTCGACCGACAGATCGAGGCTGCCGAGGTCGCGATCGGCGGGATCGAGCCAGGCCCGATCACCTCCAGGCGCCCCGGTCGACCATGGTGTCGCACGGTCGGGCGCGGTCAGCGCGGCGGCCACCGCGAGGGCGCTCAGTTCGTCGGGATCGGCGAACTCGGCGACCGGATCGATCCGGTCCAGATAGGCGGTGTCGTGCTCGGCGGCCGCGACGATCGGTGCGGCGAGCACACGTGCGACGAAACCGAGGTTGGTCGAAATACCCTGCCAGCGAATGTCTTCGCATGCTCGCCGTGCGGCGGCGAGCGCGTCGTCGCGGGTGGTGCCGGTGGCGACGAGTTTGGCGATCATCGGATCGAACCCGCCGCTGACATCGAGCCGGCGGGTGAAGGCGCGTTCGACGCGAACATCCGGCCAGTGGGTGACCTCCAGCCCGCCAGGGCACGGCAGGAACGACCGGAACGGGTCCTCGGCGTACATCCGCACCTGCACCGAAGCGCCCGAGTACGCGATGTCCGCCTGCTCGGCGGGCAGCGGTTCGCCCGCGGCGACCCGCAATTGCCACTCCACCAGATCGAGGCCGGTGATCTCCTCGGTGACGGTGTGCTCCACCTGCAAGCGCGTGTTCATCTCGATGAAGAAGAACTCGTCACCGACCAGCAGGAACTCGAAAGTCCCCGCGCCCACGTACTGCAGAGCCTTCGTTCCCTGCACCGCGGCGGCGAACATCGCCGTGCGCACCGCATCGGGAATCCGTGGGGCCGGGGCCTCCTCGATCACCTTCTGATGCCGCCGTTGCAGCGAGCAGTCGCGATCGAAAAGGTGGACAGCGTGGCCGAATTCGTCGCCGAAGACCTGCACCTCGATGTGACGTGCGCGCTCGACGTACCGCTCCAGATGCAGGCGGCCGTCGGCGAAAGCCGCTGTCGCGGTGCGGGAAGCAGACGCCAGTGCCTCGCGCAGTCCGGCAGCCGAGCGCACCACCGACATGCCCTTGCCGCCACCGCCGCCCGCGGGCTTGACGATCAGCGGGTACCCGATGTCGGCTGCCCCGCCCACCAGGGCGTCGAGGTCTTCGCTCGCCCGCACGGTGCCCGGCAGTACCGGCACACCCGCCTCGGCCATGACCTGGCGCGCGGAGGACTTGTCGGCCATCGTCTCGATCACCCGGGAACTCGGGCCGGCGAACACCAATCCGGCAGCCCGGACCGCGCGCGCGAAATCGGCGTTCTCGGACAGGAACCCGTATCCCGGATGTACCGCGTCACAACCGGTTTCGGTCGCGGCGTGCACCAGCGCCTCGATATCGAGATACCCCTCGGGCAGCGCGACGGTCGACACCGCCGCCGCGTGATAGGTGAGCGACCGGTCCGCCGCCACGCTCACGGTCACGTACTCGATGCCGAGGCGATCGCAGGTGCGGGCGATCCGGGCGGCGATCTCGCCCCGGTTCGCGATGAGTAGTCGGGAGATCACAGCCGGAACACCCCGAAGTTCGAACCCGCGGGCTGCGGCCGATCCCAGCGCTCGTGCGCCAGCGACAGGCACCGTGCCAACCACGAGCGGGTGTCCTCCGGTTCGACCACGGCGTCGATCCACATGCGGGCCGCGATGTAGGTCGGCAGCGATTGGCGCTCGAAGCTGTCGATGATCGGCTGCTTGATGGCGGCTTCCTCGGCGGCGCCGAGCTCCTTGCCCTCGCGGCGCAGCCGGTCACGCTTGAGGATCGCCATCACCGCCGCTGCCTGTTCGCCACCGACCCCGGTGGAGCGGGCATTGGGCCACATCGCCATGAACTGGCCGCCCATCGACCGCCCCGACATCGCGAAATTGGCGGCGCCGAAACTGCCGCCGATCACCAGCGAGATCTTCGGCACCGTGGCGCACGAGACCGCGTTCACCATCTTCGCGCCGTGTTTGGCGATTCCGGCCCGCTCGTACTCCTCGCCGACCATGAACCCACTCACGTTGTGCACGAACAACAGTGGGATGCGGCGCTGTTCGCAGATCTGGATGAAGTTGGTGGCCTTGAGCGCGCTGTCGGGGAAGATCACGCCCTGATTGGCGATGATCCCGACCTCGTAACCCGCGATCCGGGCGGTCGCGCACACGATCGTGATGCCGTAGTCCTTGCGGTACTCGACCCACGAGGTGGCATCGACCACGCAGCGCAGAATCGCGCGGACGTCCATCTCCTTCTTGGTGGTCGCCGGAATCAGATCCGGCAGCCGCGCCGGATCGTCGGCGGGCTCGAGCGCCTCGAAGGCCGGCGGATGCACACGGTCACCGGGGGTACGGGACACGATGTCGCGCACCATGGCCAGCGCTTCCAGTTCGTTCGCCGCGAGATGATCGGCCACCGCGGTGTCGCGGACGTGCAGATCGGCGCCGCCGAGAGTCTGCGCGTCGACCACCACGCCCGTGGCGGCCTCCACCAGCTGCGGCCCGCCGAGGAAGACGGTGCTCAGATCCTTGACCATCACGGTCTCATCGCTCATCGCCGGGATGTAGGCGCCACCCGCCGTGCAGATGCCGAGCACGGCCGAGATCTGCGGCAAGCCGAGGGCCGACATCTCCGCGATATTGCGGAACATCTTTCCGAGGTGCTCCTCGTCGGGGAAGATCTCCTCCTGCAACGGCAGGTAGATCCCGCCCGAGTCGGCCAGATACACACACGGCAGGCGGTACTCCCTGGCCAGCTTCTGCCCGCGCAGGTGCTTCTTGATCGTGAGCGGATAGAAGGTTCCGCCCTTCACGTGCGGGTCGTTGGCGAACACCATGCACGGTCTGCCGTGGATGGTGCCGATGCCGACGATCAGCGCGGCGGCGGGCAGATCGGTGTCGTAGACCTCGTGCGCGGCGAGGCGACCGATCTCCAGGAACGGTGTCCCCGGGTCCAGGATGCGGTTGACCCGTTCGCGCACCGGCAGTTTCGCGTCACCGTGGCGCCGGCGCGGCGCCACGATCTCGGCGGTGTGGTCACGCAGCAGGGCGCGTTGGGCTTCGAATCCGAGGGTGTTCTCGATGACGGCGGTCATGCTGGTAGTTCCTCCCGGTCCTGATGCGCGGCGAGACTCGAGCTCAGGGTGTCGGCGAAGCGGCGGATCGTGTCGGGGTCGAGGTCGGCCCGCAGCATCAAGCGCAGGCCCGCGCTGCCGCGGCGGATGATCGGGAAGAACACCGGCGAGGTGTAGAAACCGGCGTCGAGCATGTCCCGGGCCACGGCGACGGTGACGTCCTCCTGCCCGATGCTCACGAACCGGATCGGCAGGCCGTCACCGGCGAGGTCGGTGTCGACCAGCGAGTCGAACAGGCGGACCCGTTCCTGGAGCGCGACCTGGAGCCGGTCGACGGTGCCGTCGTCGTGGAGGTCGCAGGCGGCGATGATCGCGCCGAGTCCGGCGGTGTTGACGCGCTGCGACCACATCAGCGGGCCGCTCGTGCGCAACAGGGTGGGCGTGCGGGACGCGTCGCCCGCCGCGCCGAAGAAGATCACGCCGCCGCTGGCGCCGAAGCCTTTGTTGAGCGAGGCGATCACGAGGGTTCGTTCCCGCCAGCCCTCGTAGGCTCCGAGAACGTATCCGCGGCCGTGGCTACCCAACGTCGAAATGCCGTGCGCCTCATCGAAATACAGGAACAAGCCGTATCGATCCTGGAGCCGGTGCAACTCGGCGAGCGGTGCGCCGCCGCCGGTGCTGTAGACCCCGTCGGCGACATAGGCCACGTGCGAATGCGTGCGGCACAACTCTTCCAGGGCGGCGATGTCGTTGTGCTCGATCGTGACCAACTCGGTCTCGTCCGCGACCAGCGGCTTCATCGCGTTCAAGCAGAAGTGCGCGTTCTTGTCGAAGACCACCAGCGGCGGGTGCCCGTCGGTGAGCTCACCGGAGGCGAGCAGCGGCAAGGTCGCCCACGCGGCGGCCGCACACGACGACACGGTGACCGCCTGCGCGCCGAAGGTCCGGGAGAGCCGCTGTTCGGCCTCCTCCAGCAGACCGAGCCGGATGCGCATCCGGGAAATAGAAGAATTGATCGTCGCGGTTTCGTCGAGCCCGCGATGGGCGCCCTCGATGATTCGTGGATCGCTGTCCAAACCGAGATAGGAATAGGACGAGAAGTTGACGATCGTTCGACCGTCGCGGGAATGGACAATTCCCTCCCGCATATCATCGGCGATGATGTCGACCAGTCCGTGCGTGGTGCTGTCGTCCCAGAATGTGTTGCTCAGTTGCAACTGCCTGCGGATATTTGCGAATTGGTTTCTGGCCATTCCGTTCATTCCTTTGTTGGCGAGGGTGCGTCAGTTTTCTCGGGCGCCGCGACGACGAGTACGTTCACCGCGGCGAGCAGGGTGATGGCGATGGACCAGGCGAGGAGCCCGGACAGGGTGGGGCCTGCCAGCGAGGCGATGCCCGCGAGGCCCTGCTGCACCAGCGCGCACCACGAGACGGCGATGGCGGCTCCGGTGGCGAGGTGGCTGACAGCGTGCGCGGCGCTGTTGGGGAACAGCGTCGCCTGGCCGAAGGTCGTGGTGACGTACCCGGCGAGGAAGACCGGCAGCGCGATCGCCCGGGGCAGATCGGCGGCCCACACGACGGTGACGAGCACGCAGCCCGCGAGCATGATCGCCGCGCCCTGGCGCATCATGGCGTGCGCTCCCACCTGTCGCACACGCCGGCGGACGTAGGTCGCGCCGCCGAGGTAGGCGGCACCGTAGAAAACGCCGAACAGGCCGAACGCCCACGGTGCGAGCGCGAAACGGTCGGTGAAGATGAACGCGGACTTCTGCTGGATCATCACGATGACGGCGAATCCGATGCCGCCCGCCACCGCGCTGACGACGAAGATCCGGTCGGTGAAAAGGCGTCTGGCTGTGCCTTTGTCTTTCGGCCCGGTTTCGCGTCGGGGCAGTGAGATGCGCAGGGCGAAGGCGACCGGCACCGCGGCGAGCACGGCCAGCACGACGAATCCGTACCGCCACCCGACCGTCGAGGTGACGATGCCGCCGATCACCTGTCCGCCGCCGAGCGCCACGACGAACGCCATCGACAGCAGCGCGAGTTGGCGCGCGAGCTCCGCGCCGGTGAACAGATCCTTGATCATCATCCGGCCGACGACCGCGATCCCGCCCGCCCCGATCGCCTGGACCACGCGCAGCCCGAGCAACTCCGGGGCGTTGGTGATCAGCGCGAGGCCCGCGCTGGCGAGGACGAAGCACAGCCCGGCCGCGACGAAGGCGGGAACCCGGCCGAACCGTTCCGCCGCCCTTCCCCACGCGACGACCGGGAGCGCGGCGAACACCACGAACACGGCCACCGACAGCTGCAGGACGCTGTCGCCGGCGCCGATGTCGGCGCCCAGCGCAGGCATGCTCGGCAGGTAGATGGTGGTCGCCATTTGGGCGACCGCGACCGCGACACATGCCGTTGTGACAACTGCTCGGCGTGTTGCCGCGGAAGCCGGAATTTCGCCGGTTTCCGCTTGCACAGACAATGCACTCCCCTATGGCCGAGCGAATCACGCAGGATGCTGGATCCGAGTTATAGGTATACGGCCAGGCGAAGCGGTCGAACACCGTTGCGATCGCGTTGATTTCAGTAGGAAAGGTAAATAATCGATGGCGGATTGGTGACCGCGCGGTGGGCCGTACGGGGGATGCGAAGAAATTGCCTGAGCACCGCCGGCCGGGCGAAGTCGGTGTCCACCACATGGGGCGCAGCCGGCGTTCGTCGCGTATGGCAGGGTGGAACTCGTGAACCGATTGGCCGGTGCGACCTCGCCCTATCTGCGTCAACACGCCGACAACCCCGTCCACTGGCGGGAGTGGGATGCCGACGCGCTAGCCGAGGCCGCCGTGCGCAATGTGCCGATCCTGCTGTCGATCGGATACGCGAGCTGCCACTGGTGCCATGTGATGGCCCACGAGTCCTTCGCCGACCTCGCCACGGCCGAGCAGATGAACGCCGACTTCGTCTGCGTGAAGGTGGATCGGGAGGAGCGTCCCGATCTGGACGCGGTGTACATGAACGCCACCGTGGCCATGACCGGGCAGGGCGGCTGGCCCATGACGTGCTTCCTCACGCCCGACGGCGCGCCGTTCTACTGCGGTACCTACTACCCGAAGCAGCCGCGCGGCGGCATGCCGTCGTTCACACAGTTGCTCAGCGCGGTGACCGAGACCTGGCGCAACCGGCGCGACGATGTGGACAAGGCCGCGCGGCAGGTGACCGATGCGCTCCAGGCGCAGGCATCGGGTCTGCCCGACGCCGAATTCGCGATTGCCCCTGATCTTCTCGACAAGGCCGTGCCCGCGATCGTCGCCGACGAGGACTCGACGCACGGCGGATTCGGTGGGGCGCCGAAGTTTCCACCGTCGGCGTTGCTGGAAGGGCTGCTGCGGCACTGGGAGCGGACCGGCGACCAGTCGGTGTTCGACGTGGTCGAGCGCACGGCCGAGGCGATGGCGCGGGGCGGAATCTACGACCAGTTGCGCGGCGGGTTCGCGCGCTACTCCGTCGACGCCGGGTGGCTCGTGCCGCACTTCGAGAAGATGCTCTACGACAACGCCCTCTTGCTGCGCGCCTACGCCCATCTCGCGCGTCGCGCGCCCGTGACCCCGCTGGAATCGTTGCCGCACAGGGTGACCCGGGAGACGGTCGAATTCCTGCTCGGTGATCTCGGGACGGCGCAGGGCGGTTTCGCCTCCGCTCTCGACGCCGATACCCACCTCGAACCGGAGGGGCCCGGCGTCGAAGGCGCGACCTATGTGTGGACGCCGGCCGAGCTGATCGGCGAACTCGGCCCGCTCGACGGGATGTGGGCCGCCGACGCTTTCGGCGTCGGCACCGCCGGTAATTTCGAACAGGGCACCTCGGTGCTCACCCGCCACAGCGATCCCGTCGACGCCGAGCAGTCGTCCCGTTTCGACCGACTGCGCGCTCAGTTGTTCGAGGCCCGCACCCGGCGCCCCCAGCCCGCCCGCGACGACAAAGTGGTCACCGCCTGGAACGGCATGACCATCACCGCGCTCGCGGAAGCCGGTGCGGCACTGGAAGAACCGTCGTGGATCGCCGCCGCCGTGCGCTGCGCCCGCTACCTGCTCGACGTCCACCTCGTCGACGGCCGACTGCGCCGCGCCTCCCTCGACGGCGTCGCGGGCACCCCGCCCGGCGTCCTCGAGGACTACGCCTGGTTCGTCACCGGCCTGCTCGCCCTCTACCAGGCCACCGGCGAATCCGACTGGCTCGCCGCCGCACAGCTGTTGCTGGACAACACGATCGACCACTTCGCCGACCCCGAACGCCCCGGCAGCTGGTTCGACACCGCCGACGACGCCGAAACCCTGGTCGCCCGTCCTCGCGACCCCGTCGACGGCGCCACCCCGTCCGGCGCCTCCGCGTTGGCCGAGGCCCTCCTCACCGCCTCGGCGGTCGCCGATACCGACCGAGCCATCCGCTATCGCGAACTCGCCGACCAGACCCTCGCCCTCGGCGCGATCCTGCTGGCTCGCGCACCCCGCACCGCGGGCAACTGGCTCTCCGTCGCCGAAGCGGCGGTCCGAGGCCCGTACCAGGTAGCCATCGCGGCCACCGAGAAGTCCGCCACGGCAATGGAACTCCTGGCCGCCGCCCGTGCCAGCGCCCCTGGCGGCTCGATCATCCTCGCGGCCCCGCCGAACACCGCCCCGCTCCTCACCGACCGCCCCCTCGTCAACGGCGCCCCCGCCGCCTATGTCTGCCGTGGCTCGGTCTGTGACCTCCCGGTCACCGATCCCGCCGCCCTGACGGCTTCGCTACGGCGGTAACGGACCTGGTTCTCACTTTCTCGGTGAGATGTCCGTCCAGGTCCGGGTTCGGCCGGGGATTCCGCGCAGCCGTAAGTCCTTGTAGCGCTTCCATTTGGCTCGTTCGGCCGGGGTCGCGGCCTGCCAGATCGCATCGCTGACCAACACCCGCCGCGGTGCTTCCTTCGCCACCGTCGTGAGGCGGGCCGCTTCGTTGACCGCGTCGCCGATGACGGTGAATTCGAGGCGGGTGTCGGCGCCGACGTCGCCGGCGAAGACCTGGCCGCGGGCGACGCCGATGCCGACGTCGAGCTCGCCGGTGTCGACTACTTCGTCGCGGATGCGGCGGGCGGCGCGCAGGGCGGGGGTGGCGTTGTCCTGGAGTGCGGAAGGCGCGCCGAAGATGCACAGCGCGGCGTCGCCGGCGAACTTGTTCACCAAGCCGCCGTTGTCCTCGGTGGCCGCTACGACGGTGGCGAGCAGCCGGTTGAGTTTGTGGACGAAATCCTCGGGGGCCATTTCGGCGGAGAGCTGCACCGAGCCGGTGACGTCGACGAACAACGCCGAGACGATGCGCACATCGCCGGTGAGGTCGGAGCTGCCCGACAGGGCGCGTTCGGCCACCGTGGAGCCGACGTGCCTACCGAAGACGTCCTCGGTGTGCATCTGGTCGCGCAGGGTGGCGGCGAGTTCGTTGACGGAGTGTTCGAGGCGGCCGATCTCGCTCGCGCTGCCGACGGGCACCCGCACATCGAGTTCGCCGCGGGTGATCCGGTCCAGCGCCCGGTACATCGTGCGCATCGGCGTGGCCACCGAGCGCGCGAGCAGCGCGGTGGCGAGGGCGCCCACGCCGAGCGCGACGATCGAGAACAGCCACGCCGCGCGCACCCGGTCCGATGCCGGGGTGGTCGTGTCGCTGAGGACGACGATGATGATCAGCGCCGGCAGCGCGCTGGACACCGCCCAGGTGACGAGCACCCGCACCAGTACGGTCGAGCTGGGATGGACGGTCGGCCCGAGCACCGCGGCGATGATCGGCACGGCCGGGCGGATCAGGCGGTCGAGGATCAGGTAGATCGCGCCCGCGGCCTCCAGCCCGCCGAGGGCGAATCCGGCCAGCAGCACGGTGATGTTGTGATAGTCGGTGTACCGGTCGACGAGCCACACGGTCAACGCGACGCCCGGTGTCCACAGGATGATCGCGCGCAGGGTGATCGCGGCGGGCAGCCGGATCAGGACCCGCGCTTCCTCCGGCGTCGGTTTGCGGTTGTCGTCGAGCCAGCGCATATATCGGCGCCGGTCGTAGAGCGCGATGCCGATCCCGAGGGTGAAGGCGAGCACCGGGTAGATCAGGATCAGGACGGCCGCGTCACTCCAGTCGTCGCCGATCCGGGTGAACACGCCACCCGCCCAGCTGACCAGGAAGATGGCCGCCACCCCGACCATATTGGCGGTGATGACCACCAGCGCGAGTCCCCAGTAGGACCGCAGCGCCCACCGGACCAGCCGGTTCACCGCGCACGCCCGAGCCCGGCGCCCGAGGACGCCCGGGCATCACGAGCTGCGCTGACGGGTGACACAACTACCGAGCATAGAAGGCGCGCAGGCCGCGGCCGCGCGCACGCGCCGTTCAGCCGAGCACGACCAGCCAGATCGCGATGTAGTGACACAGCGCCGCGACCACCGTCGCGGCGTGGAAGAACTCGTGGTGCCCGAAGTCGGGCCAGGGGTTGGGCCATTTGGTCGCGTAGAGAACAGCGCCCACGCTGTAGATCACGCCACCGACCGCGAGCAGCACCAGCGGCGCTATTCCGACGTTGTGCAGCAGCTCGGGGGCCACCGGCACGATCGCCCACCCGAGCAATAGGTACAGCGGCACCCCCACCCACGCGGGCGCGGTAGGCCACAGCAACTTCAACGCGATCCCGGCGACGGCCCCCGCCCACACCACGGCCAGCAGGATCTGCCCGGTCCGCCCGGGCAATCCGAGCAGCGCGAACGGCGTGTAACTGCCCGCGATGAACAGGAAGATCATCGAATGGTCGGCCCGCTTCATCCGCACCCGTGTCCGCACGCTCGCCCAGGTGACCCGGTGATACACCGCGCTCACCCCGAACAGCGCGCACACCGAGATCCCGTAGAGCAGCGTCGACCAACCCGCGGTCAACGACGTGAGGAACCCGAACACCACGAGCACCGTCACCGCGACAGCGGCGACGCCGACCGCCCACGTATGGATCCAGCCACGAAAACGGGGCTTGATCACCGTGGCGATCTCAGTCAGGACATCGTCCACGTAACCTCCCGAGCCGGAACCTACGGTACCGTAGGTTGTGCCCCAACCGTACGTCAACCGCCCATCTCGACACCACAAACGTGCCCCTGGCCACACAAAACCCGACCGGCTGATCTCGGGAGGACATGGGTAACTTCCCGACCACCCCGAACCCCGGCCTTGCCCGTGCCGCCGGCCGGGCACGAATCTCACCCCCTACTCGCGACCGGCAAAATACTCGGGGAGGCGGGCAAGCGTAGGGTGCGGGCGTGGAGTTTCTTGGTCGGGTGCGTGGATTGCCGTACCGCATCTACGAAGCCAGGCTGTCGCAGCAGCTGGCAGACAAGCAGCACCCTCGCCACGTCGCCGTCATGTGCGACGGCAATCGACGCTGGGCGCGTGAGAACGGGTTCACCGATGTGAGCCACGGCCATCGCGTCGGCGCGCTGAAGATCGCCGAGCTCGTCGGCTGGTGTTCCGACCAGGGCATCGAGATGGTCACCGTCTACCTGCTCTCCACCGAGAATCTGCGCCGCGACCCCGAAGAGCTCGAGACCCTGTTCGAGGTCATCACCGATGTCGTCGAGGAACTGTCCGCCCCGGAGCAGAACTGGAGCGTGCGGATCGTCGGGTCGCTCGAGGGTTTCCCCGAGTTGATCGCCAAGCGGCTGCGGGTGGCCGCCGAGCGAACGAGCGGGCGCGACGGCGTGCACGTGAATGTCGCGGTGGGTTACGGCGGCCGCCAGGAGATCACCGACGCGGTGCGCTCGCTGGTGCGCCAGGAGATCGCCTCGGGCGAGTCGGGCGAGGATCTGGTGCAGTCGATTACGGTCGACGCGATCGGCCAGCATCTCTACACCTCCGGTCAGCCCGACCCGGACCTGGTGATCAGAACCTCTGGTGAGCAGCGGCTTTCGGGGTTCCTGTTGTGGCAGAGCGCCTATTCGGAGATCTGGTTCACCGAGGCGTATTGGCCGGAATTCCGGCGTGTCGACTTCCTGCGCGCACTAAGGGATTACGCCGCGCGCCACCGCCGTTTCGGCGTGTGAGGCCGTAGCCGTCGCGTACTCTGCGGTCAGTGGAACCCGGACAGCCTTCTTACATCAGCTATGAGGAATTCGGCAGGCGTTTCCTGGAATACGCCGTCTCCGAGCAGCGCATCGCCGACGCGTTCGGCCAACTCACCGGTGCCGCTTTCGATTTCGGGCCGATCGGGGTGGGGCCGGGCCGCTTGGCGAAGGTCACCGCGCAGGTGGAGCTCGGGCAGCCACGAATCCTGCGTTTCGTCGACGCGTTCATCTCCTTCGAACTGACCATTCCCTTGCGCGTGGATCTGGTTCTCGATCTGGCGGTCGACAGGTCGCGTTTCCGGGTCGACGGCACCGTGCATCTGCATCTCACCGCGCGCACCGCCGACCCACTGCGGGTGGTCATCGACATCGCCGAGCCGCGTCCCGGCGATGTGCGGGTCAATGTCGCCAGCAGCTCCAAGCGCGGCGAGTTGCTGCGGGTGCTGGCCAGCGTCGACCACGAGATCCGCCGGTTCGTCGCCCGGTACGTCGCACAGGAGATCCGCAAACCCGAGATCGCGGCGGTCCGCAATATCGACGTGGCGACCAGGCTCGACGCGGCCTGGAAGTTGTAGCGGAGTAGGCCCGATCCGGCGCCACCCCCCGCTAGGCTGCTGCGCGAGACCGGGCCCGACGACACATTGCAGGGGTGTGAGCTGTGGGAATTGCGACGAAGGCGAGCGGATGGCGGGCGCGGATCGCGGTGCTCGGCGTCGTGTGCGGTGCCGTGGCGGTCGTCGCGGGCTGCGGTGGGGTCGACCAGCCCGCGCCGCCACGACTGACGCCCGCCGAGGAGCAGGCCGCGAAGGGCGCGGTGTTCGCCTATCGCACCGATGCCGAGCTGGCGGTGGTGCGCGGCGGCGAAACCGTGCGGGCGCCGGGCAGTTTCGGCTATTCGTCGGCCGCGGTGGCGTTCACCAGGGACGGGCACTACGCCTTCGCGGTGGAGAGCGGTAGCAAGACGCTGGTCGCGGTGGGTGTGCGCGACCGGTCGGTGACCCGCATACCGTGTGACTGCGCCAACGCCGTGGCGTTGCGCGGTTCGGTGGTCGGCTGGTGGCGGGAGCCGGGCGAGATCATGAGCATGGACCTGGCCGGTTCCGAGCCCGCCGCGCCCGAACGCGAGATCGTCCTGCCGGATTCGCCGAGTCCGCTCACCGGTGGTGGGTGGGGCGGGGCCGAGCTTGTGGCGGCCACCGACGAGTTCGTGCTGCTGGCCCGGGTGGAATCGCGCGGCCTGTGGTGGGAGAAGAGTCACCTCTACGCCATCGGCTCCGATGTCATCCTGCCGCTGGGTCGTGTGCCCGGCATCGACGCCGGACTGTCGGCCGCCGCCGGTCCCGATGGGCACACCTTCGTGCTGGCCGGGGCCACCGCGCGCAGCGCGACCTGCGGCAGCGGCAACGTGGCGACCATCGACGCCGCCAACAACGGTGTCCTGGCGATGCCCACCCTGCCGGGTGAGTGCTCGGCGGCCTACAACCCGCGCTGGAGCGCCGATGGTTCGATCACGATCGCCACCCGCAAGTGGTCCGACCTCGCGGGCGCGCCGAGCACGGTCGACCGGATGCAGTTGGCGGCGCAGGGGTGGGCGCCGGTCGGGGAGTACCCGGTGGTCGACATGCTCCCGCGGAAACAGGCGCAGGAGCCGATGCTCGAGGTGGTCGCCGGTGAGCCCACCGACGCGCGCGGCACGCCGCATGGAGTCCTGGTCGTCCACCAGGGCGAGGACAGCGCGGAAGTGGCGACGCAGGTCGTCTCGTTGGGCTCGCCGACAGCCACCGGCTGAGCGGTGTCGGCGCGCGAGCCGATCAGAGCTTGCGCAGCCGCAGCCTGTTGATCGTGTGGTCGGAGTCCTTGCGCAACACCAGGGTTGCGCGGGGGCGCGTCGGCAGGATGTTCTCCACCAGGTTGGGCCGGTTGGTCGAGTGCCAGATATCGCGCGCGGCCGCGGTGGCCTGTTCGTCGTCGAAGGCCGCGTAGTGGTGGAAGTGCGCGTCGGGGTCGGCGAAGCCGGTCTTGCGCAACGCGAGAAAGCGCTGCACATACCAGTTCTCGATGTCCTCGATGCGGGCGTCGACGTAGATGGAGAAGTCGAACAGGTCCGACACCATCAGTCGCGGACCGGTCTGCAGCACGTTCAGGCCCTCGACGATGAGAATGTCGGGCTGGCGGACACAGTGCTTCTCGTCGGGCACGATGTCGTAGGACTTGTGCGAATACACCGGCGCGCACACCTCTTCGGCGCCCGACTTCACCTCGGTGACGAATCGCAGCAGCTTGCGCCGGTCGTAACTTTCCGGGAAACCCTTGCGGTGCATGATGCCGCGACGAATGAGTTCGGCTGTGGGATAAAGGAATCCATCGGTGGTCACCAGGTCGACCCGGGGGTGGTGATCCCAGCGCGCCAGCAGCGCCTGCAGCACGCGCGCGGTGGTCGACTTACCGACCGCGACACTGCCCGCGACCCCGATCACGAACGGCACCTGCTTGTCGGGATGTTTCTCGCCGAGGAAGGTGGCGGTGGCGGCGAACAGCCGCTGCCGGGCCGCGACCTGGAGATGGATCAACCGCGCCAGCGGCAGGTACACCTCGGCGACTTCGTCGAGGTCGATCTGCTCGCCGAGACCGCGCAGGCCGGTCAGCTCGTCCTCGGTCAGTACCAGGGGAGTCGACTTGCGCAGTGTGCGCCACTGGCTTCGATCGAACTCCACATAGGGGCTCGGTTCGCTCATCCGTGCCACCTACCCGACCCTCCGTCCGGGCGCATCCGCACAGCTTGGCTGCCCGTCTGGTGAGATCCGGGATAACTCTGACCGCATAGCGAGATTGTGCTCCGTGCTCGCTGCCCGCGCGCAACAGGGGGTTTGGCTACCGGTCGGTAACCAGCGACAACGCCGAGGTAAGACGCCATTTTCCGATCGACCACGTAATGTCGGGCGGATGGGGTCACATCCACTTGTCACCGAATACCTGCGCCTGGGTTTGGCTTTCGATCGCCTCGAAGAGGGGTTCGTCGACGCCTACACCGGCGATCCGCAATTGCGCCGCGATATCGAGAACGCGGCCGTCCCGGTGCCCTCGGAGCTGGCCCGGCGCGCCGTCGATCTGCGCGCCGCCCTGCCCGATGCCGGGCTCTCGGCGCAGCGCACCGAATTCCTCGATGCCCACCTGGTGGCGATGGAATGCTCGGCGCGCAAGTTCGCCGGTGAGCAGATCGGCTTCGTCGACGAGGTCCGCGCCTACTTCGACGTCGACATCGCACCGGGCGACCCCGACGACTATCGCGAAGCGCACCGGCAGATGGACGAGGTGCTCGGCGGCGACGGACCGCTGGCCGAACGCGCCGCTGCCTACCGCCGCGGTGACGAGATCCCCCCGGAAAAGCTCGCTACCTGTGTCGAAGCGTTCTCGAGTGCGCTGCGGGAGCGGGTACGCGAGCGCTACCCGCTGCCCGACAACGAGCACGTCACCTACGAGGTGGTCGGCGACAAGCCGTGGTCCGGCTTCAACTACTACCTGGGCAATTTCGCCTCGACGGTCGCGATCAACTCCGACCTCAAACAGCACATGGGCAACCTCCCCGCGCTCATCGCGCACGAGGCCTACCCCGGTCATCACACCGAGCACTGCCGCAAGGAGGCCGGACTGGTCGCGGCGGGCGAGGACGAGCAGACGTTGTTCCTGGTCAACACCCCGCAGTGCCTGATGGCCGAGGGCCTCGCCGACCTGGCCCTTCGGTCGATTGTCGGGCCCGGCTGGGGAGTCTGGGCGCAGGAGATCTACGCCGACCTCGGCCTTCGTTTCGACGGTGAACGGGCCGAACGCTTCTCGACCGCGTCGGCGAAACTGCTGAACGTGCGTCAGGACGCCGCGCTGCTGCTGCACGATCAGCATCGCAGCGAGGACGAGGTGGCGCTGTTCCTGCAGCGGTGGATTCTGGCGACGCCGGAACGGGCGCGGCAGTCGTTGCGGTTCCTGTCCTCGCCGCTGTGGCGGGCCTACATCAGCACCTATGTCGAGGGTTACCGCCTGCTCGGTGGGTGGCTCGACGGTGCGGTCGGCGCCCAGGATCGGGTCGAGCGGTTCGGGCGTCTGCTCGACGAGCCGCTGACGCCGGGGGCGATCCGGCGGATGAGTGTCGCTACTGGATGACGGCGCAGCCGCCGGGGTTCAACAGCGAGCAGACCAGGTAGCTGATCTGCAGCAGGAGTGCCTCGATCGGGTCGGACGGTGCGATGGCCGGGGTCACGGGCAGTGCGGTCATATCTGTGTCATCGGTCACCGTCGGACGGGTCGTTACGCCGAGTCTGTTGTGTTCGACGGCTATCGAACCTGGTCAGCCGGGCTGTGACCCTGGTCTCTCCGGTGGCGGCTCGGACGGTGTTGCGGTATCCCCGTGCTCGGCTCGCACACGGTCGGCAATAGACTCGACGGCGTGACGCAGACGACCGCTTCGGTGAATACCCAGTCTCTCGGTGAGCTCGATCCCGAGTTGGCCGCCGCGATGGCGGGCGAGCTCGCCCGCGAACGCGACACCCTCGAGATGATCGCTTCGGAGAACTTCGTGCCGCGCGCGGTCCTGCAGGCGCAGGGCTCCGTCCTCACGAACAAGTACGCCGAGGGGTACCCGGGCCGCCGCTACTACGGCGGCTGCGAGGCCGTCGACGTGGTGGAAACCCTGGCTCGCGACCGTGCCAAGGAGCTCTTCGGCGCCGAATTCGCCAACGTGCAGCCCCACTCGGGCGCGCAGGCCAACGCCGCGGTGCTGATGGCGCTGATGAACCCGGGCGAGACCCTGCTGGGTCTGGACCTCGCGCACGGCGGTCACCTCACCCACGGCATGCGCCTGAACTTCTCGGGCAAGCTCTACGACGTCCACTCCTACGGTGTGTCGAAGGAAGACCACCGGATCGACATGGACGAGGTGCGTGACATCGCGCGCAAGGCCAAGCCGAAGGTGATCGTCGCCGGCTGGTCGGCTTACCCGCGCCACCAGGACTTCGCCCGCTTCCGTGAGATCGCCGACGAGGTCGGCGCCTACCTGTGGGTCGACATGGCGCACTTCGCCGGCCTGGTCGCCGCCGGTCTGCACCCCTCGCCCGTGCCGTACGCCGACGTGGTGTCCTCCACCGTGCACAAGACCCTCGGCGGTCCCCGCTCCGGTCTGATCCTGGCCAAGCAGGAATTCGCCAAGAAGCTCAACTCCGCGGTGTTCCCCGGTCAGCAGGGCGGCCCGCTCATGCACGTGATCGCCGCCAAGGCCGCCGCGTTCAAGATCGCCGCCACCGAGGAGTTCGCCGACCGTCAGGTCCGCACCCTGTCCGGCGCGCGTATCCTCGCCGAGCGTCTGACCGGCGCCGACGTGAAGGACAAGGGTGTTTCGGTCCTGACCGGCGGCACCGACGTGCACCTGGTCCTGGTCGATCTGCGTAACTCCGAACTCGACGGCCAGCAGGCCGAGGATGTCCTCCACGAGGTCGGCATCACCGTCAACCGCAACGCCGTCCCGTTCGACCCTCGCCCCCCGATGGTCACCTCGGGCCTGCGCATCGGCACGGCGGCCCTGGCCACCCGTGGTTTCGGCGACACCGAGTTCACCGAGGTAGCCGACATCATCGCCGCCGCCCTGGCGGGCACCTCCGACGTCGACACCCTGCGCGGCCGGGTGTCGCGCCTGGCCCAGAGCGTTCCGCTCTACCAGGGTCTCGAGGACTGGCGCCTGCTCGGCTGAGCCGGAGAACTTCTGCCCGATGGCCCCTGTCAGCTCCATGCAGACAGGGGCCATCGTGTTGTCGGAACACACAAAGTTCCGGTGAATCGCGTACGGGCCTAATGGAATAGGGCATGGTCAGTCCGTATGGAATATCGACGCGCGTTGGCGCGTGAGGTCGGCGGGGAGGTGCACGCGTTCGAGTTGCTCTCCGAGGCCGAGGCCAGGGAGCTGATCGAACTGTTCCGCGCCGCGCGGGCCAACGAGGTGCGGGCGCTGCGCCGGGCCATCGATGCCGCGCTCACCGCGATGCCCGCTCCGCTGCGTAAGGTCTCGCGCAAGATCCTCTTCGGCAGCTGATGATCGAAACCGAACTCGAAGCTCAGACACAGCTCGTTGTGCTCGCGCGCACGCTGAAAGTGCCGCCGCAGCGCCTCGCACCGCTGGCCCGTCTGGGCGCGGTGCATCTGTCGGCGATACAGCAGCAGATCCTGCGCGCACTGCATGCCGAGCACGCGGACACCTTCCGCCGGGTCAGCCCGCTCGTGCCGATCTTTCCGGTGGGTGTGGGCGTCGCGCTCTTCGAGCGGGTGGTGCCGCCGGTGCTCGCCGCCCGATTCCTCGGCGCGGTCGGCGTCAAACATCCGCGCAAGTGCGCGCAGGCGCTGTGCGCGGTCGATGCCGTCTACGCGGCCGACGGAGCGCCGTACCTGGACCCGAATGTCTTCGAACAGCTGATGCGATACGGCAGGCCGGAGCCGATCACCCTCATCATCAACGAGCTGTTGCGGCGTCGCGACTACGTGACGGCCGCGCGGTTCCTCTCGGTGGTGAACGAGCCGCTGATCGCGGCATTGGAGCAGACCGTCCTCGATGACGCGGGCTTGATCTTCACCGCCGCCTACGCGTACCCGGCGCACACGTTGAGCCGGATCGTGCGGCAGTTGCTGGCGGGCCCACGCCAGCGGGTGCCGGCCATGCTCCACACCGTCCTGGCGGGCCCACCCACCCTGCATCACGCGATGCTCGCCCTGTTCTGCAAGGTCGACCCCGAAATCACCGGCATTCTCGGCGACATCTTCTTCGGCCGCGGCACCACACACGAGGTCGGCCGATTTCTGCTCACCGCGGTCAACCGGAACGCTTCGCCCGCGCTGCTCACCGTGATCGGCAGACTCGAACCCGTTGCCCTGTGGGCCTTGTCTACGAACCCGCAATTCGCGAACACCGACGTGCTCGGCGCGCTGGTCCGCTCGCTGGACGGCAAGGACGAAGCCGACCCGTGGCGCGGGCTGTTCGCCCTGTCCGCCCGCCTGAGCGAACCGGCCCGCCGCCACATCGCCGCCACCCTCGCCGAACTCGACGAAACCTCGGTAGCCGCCCTGCCCGCGCACGCCACCGACGCCACCTACTGGCCCGCTCTCCTGCAACTACTCGCCGAATCCGAACCCGCCGCCCAGTCCCGAGTCGCCGCGATCTGGTCGCGCCTTTCCCCCGAATGGCAAGCGGGCATCGAACGCCACATCCACGAAAACCGTTACGACACCCGCCTGAGCCGCATCACCAACGCCCTCACCACCGTCACCCCGGAAGAGGTCTTCTTCCGTCGCCGCCAGCAGAACCGCCAGCGAGGAGAAGACCACTTCGCGTCGTGGTGAGCTCGCTCAGTGCACCAGCGGGCTCAGGGTGCGGCCGACCCGGTCGATGACACCGGGCTCGTGGCCGTTGGCGATCAGGTTGATGATGACGCCGTCGATGCCGTGGTCGAGGACGCGGGCCTGGATCTGTTCGGCGACTTCGTCCGGGGTGCCGGCGAATTGGCGGTCGGCGACGGTGGCCCGGCGTTCGGCTTCGGTCAGGGTGGACAGGTCGACGCCGAGTCGCGACAGCATGTCGGCCTGGGTCTTTCGGGCGCGGTCACCGTCTTCGTCGACGATGGTCAGCGCGAGGAAGCTGGTCTCCAGGGTGGCGGGGTCGCGGCCCGCCTCCTCGCACCGCTGGTGCAGAGCGTCGAGTTTGCGGGGCAGTTCGGAGGCGTTGCAGATGATGTTGAGGTGATCGGCGAAGCGGGCGGCCATGCCGAAGGTCTTCTTCTCGCCGCCACCGCCGAGCAGAATCGGCAGGTCGTCGCGGATGCGTGGCTCGTTCATCGCGTTCTCGGTGTGGTACCACTTTCCGTCGAAGGTGGATCGCTGCCCGCGCAGCATCGGCGTGATGATCCGCAATGCCTCGTCGAGCCGCTCGAACCGCTCGGTGAAGGTGCCGAATTCGAACCCGTACTGCTGATGCTCCAGCTCGAACCACCCCGCCCCGATGCCGAGCACCGCCCGGCCACCGCTCACCACGTCGAGCGTGGTGACGGTCTTGGCCAGCAGGGCAGGATTGCGATAGGTATTGCCGGTGACCAAGGCCGACAACTGGATTCGCTCGGTCGCGGTAGCCAGACCCGACAGCGCCGAGTAGGCCTCCAGCATCGGCTCCTCGGGCTCGCCGATCAACGGCAGCTGATAGAAGTGATCCATCACGAAGGCGGCGTCGAACCCCGCCCCCTCCGCCTCCCTCGCCTGCGCGATCACCGCGGGAAACAGCTCACGCACCGAGGACGTGTTGCTGAAGTTGGGCATCTGATAGCCGAGTCGAATGCTCATGTCGCCGACTTTATGACTTGGAGTGCACTCCAAGTCAAGCGCTACACCCGACCAGCTGCGGATAGTCGATCAGGTCGATGTCGTTGGCGGCCTTGTCGCCGTATTTCAGCATGAGGGTGAAGAAGCGGGAGCCGAGGAACCAGTTGCGCGCCTTGATGCCCAGGAAGGTCTTGGGCGCGAGGAAGGGGCCCGCGTTGCTGTTGCCCGCGATTTTGGCGTAGCGCTTCATGATCCGGTCGTAGTTGGCGAAGGCGGTGATGTGATCACCCGCGGCGGCGGCCAGTTCGCCCGCGAGGACGTAGGCGCCGACAACGGCGAGGCCGGTGCCGAAGCCCGCCAGGGTGTTTCCGTACGCGGCGTCGCCGATGAGGGCGACGCGCCCGCGGGTGTAGGTGCCGTTCATCCGGACCTGGCTGATCGAGTCGAGGTAGATGTCGTCGAATTCGGCCAGGTCGGTGAGCATGCGGGGGGCATGCCATGCCATGTCGGCGAAGGTTTCGGTGATGATGCGGCGCTGGGCGTCGACGTCGTTGCGGGGGTAGTCGAGTTCGGGGGCGGCGAACATGTACATCTGCTGGGCCTTCGGGCCGCCGTCGATGGCGAGTTTGCCCGGGGTGTTGTGGGCGGCACCTGCCGCTTTGTCGCGGGGCGTGGCCGCGTCGCTCCAGCGGCTCGCGCCGGCGACGCAGTAGTAGTAGCCGAGGTGCGCCACATAGTCGGCCTCGGGGCCGAACGCCAACTTCCGGACTCGCGAATGGATGCCGTCGGCGCCCAGGACGAGGTCGAAGGTGCGGGGCGGGTTGTGTTCGAACCGCACCGCCACGCCGTCGCCGGTGTCTCGCAGGTCGGTGATGGTGTCGCCGAAGAGGTACTCGACGGTGTCGGCGGTCTTGTCGTACATGACCTCGGCCAGGTCGCCGCGCAGGATCTCCAGGTCGCCGCCGGTGAACTCGCCCGACATCACGCCGAGCTCACGCCCGTTGTCGTCGACGAAGACCAGGTCGGTGGTGCCGGTACGCCGGGCCCGGACCTCGTCGAGGATGCCCATCCGCTCGAGCACGGTCAGGTGGGTCTTGCCCTTGAAGTCCACCGCCTGGCCGCCTGCCCGCAGCGCGGGGGCACGTTCGACGACGGTGACGGAGAAGCCGTAGCGGTGCAGCCAGTAGGCGAGGGCGGGGCCGGCGACGCTGGCGCCGGAGATGAGAACAGTACGCATGATGCAACTCCCGAAGATCTGTGTCCGATGGAATCTGTATCCGGTGGATGCAGATAAGAGTATGGTAGACACAGTTTCACGTCAAGACGATTTTCGAGAGGATGGGCAGATGCCGCCGCCGACCACGGTCGAGCTGTTGTGGGGGACCACGCAGCGCCCCAAGCGCGGGCCCAAACCCGCGCTCACTCTCGACGGGATCGTCGCCGAGGCCATCGCGCTCGTCGACGCCGAAGGGCTGTCCGCGCTGTCGATGCAGCGGCTGGCCGAACGCCTCGGCTTCACCAAGATGTCGCTGTACCGATATGTGCCGGGCAAGGAGCAGTTGACCGCGCTGATGCTCGACGCGGCGATGGGCGAACCGCCGAAGGCCGCGGGCGCGCAGCAGAACTGGCGAACCGGCCTGCGCACCTGGGTCGAAGCGCTCTTCGCTCGCTACCGTGCGCACCCGTGGTCGATCGAGCTCACCGTCGGCATGCGGCCGCTCGGCCCGAACGAGATGGGCTGGACCGAGGCCGCCCTCACCGCACTGGCAGGCACCGGGCTCTCCGGCTCGGAGAGGCTGGACACGATCGTCCTGCTCAACGGTCACGCCCGCAGCCTGGCTCAGCAGGTCGCGTCGATGAGCGGGGACGGGGAAGTGCAGTTCACCGAGCAGTTCGCCGCGATGATGACCGCGGCCGCAGGCCGCTACCCCGAGGTGCAGGCAGCCTTCGCCGAGGAAGCCGCCGCGCCGGCGGGCAAGGGCGGACCCAACGACGCCCTGCGTTTCGGTGTCGAACGCATCCTCGACGGTCTCGCCGTCCTGATCGATCAGCGAAACTGAGCTGACCCCTGGCCCGGCCGCGATCGGCACCCTAGGCTCATCTCATGACCGATCAGCCGGAACTGCCGGAGCCCGCTGTCACCATCGTTCGCGAGTTCTTCAACGCACTCGAACTCAGCGCGGTCGACGAGGCGCTGGATCTGCTCGATCCCGCGATCGTCTGGAAGAACGCCTCGCTGCCGACCGTGCGCGGCAAGAATCGGGTCGCGGCGTTGTTGCGCGGCCTGGATCGACCGAAGCTCGGGTTCTCCGCGGAGATCCACCACATCGCCGCCGACGGCGACATCGTGCTCACCGACCGCACCGACTACCTGCACGTGGGCCCGGTGCGCATCGGCTTCTGGGTGAGCGGCACCTTCGAACTGCGCGACGGCCGAATCGTGCTGTGGGACGACCACTTCAGTAAGGGCAACGTCCTGCGCGGCGCCGTTGTCGGCGTGGTGAAGGCGATCACCGGCCGCTGAACTATCCGTGCTTGCGCAGATACTCCAGGTAGGTCGGGCGCAGCACATCGGCTAGTTTGCCGTCGCCCGCGTGGAAGTAGTCGTCGAGCATCGGCAGCACGTACTTGATGTCGGCCGAGCTCTCGCCGAGGTCGCCCGCCTCGGCCTGGGCCGCCGGAATCGACTTCAGCAGTTCCCACAGGAACTTCACGTCGCCGTGGCGCACGGCCGTCTTCACCGCGCGATCGTGCAGTTCCTTCGACGACAGCTTCTCCAGATCCTGGTCTTCGGCCATGTCATCGACTCTAGCCCTCGGTGGCGCACACGTGCCGGATCCGTCGCGACAGTGCCGGTTAACGACAAATTCACGGACACGTGTGCCGGTCCAGCAGCGCGGCTACGAATTCGGCGGTAGCGTCGGTGATGCGAGTCGCGTCGGTGTGATTCGTACGGGAGGTCCTGACCGTGACTGAGCTATTCAGTGCGAGAGGGCCGGCACCTGGCCCTCGTGGCGGTTGACTCAGCGTCAAACGCCCACAAGGACGGACCGGTCCAGCGAGATCGTTCGCACGGGTGCCGTGCGAACACATAAGGAGCCCACCGTGACTGCTGCACGCTCCGTTTCCGCTTCCGCGAAGCACACGGCCTCGGCCTCGGCCTCGAGCAATTCGGCCTCGAAGAAAGGGGCTCGCCCCTCACGTTCCGGTCGCAAGACTTTCGTCGTAGACACCTCTGTACTCCTGTCGGATCCCTGGGCCGTCACCCGGTTCGGGGAACACAGTGTGGTCCTGCCCCTGGTCGTGATCAGTGAGTTGGAGGCGAAACGGCACCACCACGAGCTCGGCTGGTTCGCCCGCGAAGCTCTGCGCATGCTCGACGACCTGCGTGTGCAGCACGGCAGGCTCGACCAGGCGCTGCCCATCGGCACCGACGGCGGCACCCTGCAGGTAGAGCTCAACCACACCGATTCGTCGGTGCTACCCGCCGGATTCCGTTCCGACACCAACGATTCCCGCATCCTGGCCTGCGCGCTGAACTTCTCGGCCGAGGGCGAGGACGTGGTGCTGGTGTCGAAGGACATCCCGCTGCGCGTCAAGGCGAGCGCGGTCGGCTTGTCCGCCGACGAGTACCACGCGCAGGACGTGGTGACCTCCGGCTGGAGCGGGATGGTGGAACTCGACGTCGCGGGCGCGCAGATCGACCAGCTCTACACCGATTCGGTGATCGACCTCGACGATGCGCGAGAGTTGCCGTGCCACACCGGTGTTCGGTTGCTGGGCAGCAGCTCGAGCGCGCTGGGCCGGGTTACCGCGGACAAGCGGATCCAGCTGGTCAGGGAGCGGGAGGCCTTCGGGCTGCACGGGCGTTCGGCCGAACAGCGCATCGCCCTCGATCTGCTGCTCGACGAGAGCATCGGGATCGTGTCGATGGGTGGGCGCGCCGGTACCGGCAAGTCTGCCTTGGCGTTGACCGCCGGACTCGAGGCGGTGCTCGAGCGGCGCACCCAGCGCAAGGTGGTCGTGTTCCGGCCGCTGTATGCGGTGGGCGGGCAGGAACTGGGCTATCTGCCGGGTTCGGAGAGCGAGAAGATGGGCCCGTGGGCGCAGGCTGTCTTCGACACGCTCGACGGGCTGGCCAGCCGCGAGGTGCTCGAGGAGGTGCTCAGTCGCGACATGCTCGAAGTGCTGCCGCTGACCCACATTCGAGGGCGGTCGCTGCACGATTCGTTCGTGATCGTCGACGAGGCGCAGTCGCTCGAGCGCAATGTGCTGCTGACGGTGCTGAGCCGCCTCGGCACGGGTTCTCGGGTGGTGCTCACCCACGATGTCGCCCAGCGCGACAATCTGCGGGTCGGCAGGCACGACGGTGTGGCCGCGGTGATCGAAAAGCTCAAGGGGCACCCGCTTTTCGCGCACATCACCCTCACCCGCAGTGAGCGCTCGCCGATCGCGGCGCTGGTCACCGAGATGCTCGAGGAGTACGGACCGAACGCGTAATCGTCGGCAATCGGGCCGCGTCGCGGCCGGAATCCGTTTGATTACTGCAAACAGTGGGTAATATCCGCTCCGACACCAATCCAGCAACGGCTCGGCGAACACTGTTCCGCCGGGCCGTTGCGGATGTCGGCCAGGCTCCATTCCGGGGGCACCCCCGGGGGCCACTCGCGAGAGGATGGATATGAACCACTTCGCTCGACGTACTGCTGCCGGGAGCGCCGCGGTCCTAGCCGCGGCGGGTCTGCTGCTCGCTGCCGGCTGCAGCGATGACGACAAGGACAAGGCAAACGACGCCGTCGCCTCGGTGACCTCCGCGATCGGCGCCCCGGGTGGCAGCGCCACCACCGAGCCCGGGATGGGCGGGATGACCACCACCCCCGGTTCGGAAACCACCTCCGGTTCCGAGACAACGTCAGGCGCGGCCACCACCAGTGGGGCGGCGGGCGAATCGACCACCGTCTCCACCCCGAACGGTGACATCGTGATCGCCGGCGAGGTGTACAAGAAGTACGTGGCGGCCGGCGGCGCCAGCAGCCCGCTCGGCGCACCGGAGGAAGCCCAGGAATCCGGCCCCGACGGCGGCGAGTACCAGGACTTCACCGGCGGCACCATCTACTGGAGCAAGGATACCGGCGCCCACATCGTGTGGGGTGACATCCGCGAGGCATGGGAGGAGAACGGCGGCGCCAACGGCACGCTGGGCTACCCGACGAGCGACGAGAAGACCATCGCCGGAGGCAAGCAGAGCGACTTCACCGGTGGCACCATCACCTGGGTCAACGGCGAGACCACGGTGACCCCGAAGTAGTCGGGCCTTACGTCAGCGTCGCGCTCCGCCCAGCGCGGGGACCCGGTTCACCCCGTAGGTCCCCGCGCTTGCGCACGAGGTACTAAGTTGTCGGGGTGCAGAAAACTTTGACCGACCGCGAGCTGCTGGATTCGCTCGCGGACGAGGTGGAAATCAACCTGCGTCGCCATATCGAGGTGGCCGACGGCTGGCAGCCGCACGAGCAGGTGCCGTGGTCGGACGGGCGCAACTTCGCCTTCCTCGGCGGCGAGGACTGGACCCCGGAACAGTCCGAGCTCAGTGATACCGCCCGGCTCGCGCTGACCGTGAGTGTCCTGGTCGCCGACAATCTGCCCTCCTACCACCGTGAGCTCGGCAAGCACCTGCGCACCGGCCCCTGGTGGCGCTGGGTCGGCCGGTGGACGGCGGAGGAGAACCGCCACGAGATCATGATCCGCAACTACCTCATGCTCACGCGTGCGGTGGACCCGGTCGCGCTCGAGCGGGCTCGCATGCAGCACATGACCGACGGTTTCAACCGCCCCCCGATGCACCTGATCGACGTGCTGGCCACCTGCGCGTTCGAAGAGGCCGCTGCCGCGATCCGTCATCGCAACACCGCCGCGATCGGCGAGAACCCGATCGTCACCGCGATGGCCGAGAAGCTGGCCGCCGACGACGAACTGCAGGCCGAGTTCTTCGCCGTGCTCGTCGCCGCCGCCCTCGACCTGGTTCCCGATCAGGCAGTGCGCGCGATCGCCGATCGGGTCGCCGACTTCCGGGTACCGCACGTGGATCTGCCCGGTGGCGGATCCAGCGACGAGGCGCTGGCCGAGGCGGGCATCTACGACCCCGCGAAGGAGGGTGAGCTGGTGTTCAAGCCGCTGCTGCAGCGCTGGAACATCTTCTCCCGCACCGACTTCAGCGAAGAGGGCGAAAAGACTCGCGCCGAACTCGCGCACCTGGCCTGACCTTGCACAGCGAACGGCCGTCACCTCCTGCGAGGTGACGGCCGTTCGGCGTTTCAGCGGTCGACGTCGGCCATCGCCAGCACGTCGAGTTTGCGATCGAGCTCTTCGAGCGAGAGCTTGTCCGGGACGAGCCCGCGGTCGATGACGGTCTGCCGGATCGTCTTCTTCTCGCGCAGCGCCTGTTTGGCGACCGCGGCCGCTTCCTCGTAGCCGATGGCCGAGTTGAGCGGGGTGACGATCGACGGTGACGATTCGGCCAGGGTCCGCAGGTGCTCCTCGTCGGCGACGAGCCCGCTCACACACTTGTCGGCGAACAAGCGAGAAACGTTGGCCAGCAGGCGAATCGACTCGAGCAGGTTGCGCGCCATCACGGGAATGTAGACATTGAGCTCGAACGCCCCGCTCGCCCCGCCGAATGCGATCGCCGCGTCGTTGCCGACCACCTGCACCGCCACCTGCGTCACCGCCTCGGGCAGTACGGGATTCACCTTGCCGGGCATGATCGAGCTACCCGGCTGCAGGTCCGGCAGCTGCAATTCGCCGAGCCCGGTCAGCGGGCCCGAACCCATCCAGCGGATGTCGTTGGCGATCTTGGTCAGGCTGACCGCGATGGTGCGCAGCGCGCCGGAGGCCTCGACGAGTCCGTCACGCGCGGCCTGGGCCTCGAAATGATCCTGCGCTTCGCGCAGCGCGTCGATTCCCGTGGTACGTACCAGTTGCGCGACGACCTTCGCACCGAATCCGGCGGGCGCGTTGAGACCGGTGCCCACCGCGGTGCCGCCGATCGGCAACTCGCCGAGGCGGGGAAGCACGGACATCGCGCGTTCGATACCCGCGGCGATCTGGCGGGTGTAGCCGCCGAATTCCTGGCCGAGCGTCACCGGCACCGCGTCCATCAGGTGGGTGCGGCCCGACTTCACCACGGTGCGCCACTGCTGCGACTTGTCGAGCAGCGCCAGGCGCAGATGGTCCAGCGCGGGAACGAGTTCGGTGATCACGGCCTCGGTGGCGGCCAGGTGTGTCGCGGTGGGGAAGGTGTCGTTGGAGGACTGCGACATGTTCACGTCGTCGTTGGGGTGCACGCTCACACCGTTACGGGCGGCGATCGAGGCGATCACCTCGTTGGCGTTCATGTTCGAGCTGGTGCCCGAACCGGTCTGGAACACGTCGATCGGGAACTGGTCGTCGTGCTCCCCGTTCGCGATCTCGCCCGCCGCGGCGATGATCGCATCGGCCTTCACCGGATCGAGCAGGCCCAGATCCTTGTTGACCTGAGCGCACGCGGCTTTCAGCAGGCCCAGCGCCCGGATCTGGGCGCGCTCGAGTCCCCGCCCGCTGATCGGGAAGTTCTCGACGGCCCGCTGCGTCTGCGCCCGCCACAGGGCGTCGACAGGGACGCGAACCTCTCCCATGGTGTCGTGCTCGATCCGGTACTGCGCGTCGTCGTCAGCCATAGTTCGACCCTAGGACGAGAACACCGCGAATGGTGGCCACACACCAGCGCGAAATCCCACATCCGCGGCAGGAATACTCGCCGGACTCAGTCGGTGGGCCAGACCGCGCACACCTCGTCGGCGAAGTCCCTGGCTTGGGTGTGGCCGGCCAGCGCGGCGCCGTGTACGCGCTGCGGGTCGAGCTCGTTGGGGCCGATGGCCTTGCGCGCGGCTTGGTCCGGATGGATCACCGTGACCCTGGCCGAGCCGAGGTGGGCGAGCTGGGCGGAGATCTTCCCGCTGCGGCGCGGGGTGAGAATGTTGGACGCGAGGCCGACGATCCGGTCGTAGCCCTTCGCCAGATCCAGATTCAGCGGGGAGCGGACCCCGCCGTCGAGGTAGTGGTGCCCGTGACACGACGCCTCCGGCCAGGCGAACGGGATCGCGCAACTGGCGTTGACCGCCTCGGCGAGCGAGACGTCGCTGTCGCGGTCGAAGACCTTCAACACGCCGGTGTCGGCGTCGACCGCGGTGATCCACAACGGCTGTGCCGGCCACGACTTCTCGGGCAGGCGTGAGGACACCGCCGCCAGCCGCAACACGGGGTCGATCGTCGACCTGCCGCGCGAAGCGTTCGCGACCCGGCGTGCCGCGCTGGTCTCGCTGGGCGCGGTGCCCGCGATGAACGCCCACGTGGCCAGCTGCTTGACCGAGAGCCGGTTCGGGATCTCGGCGTTGAGCCGCCCCAGCTGCCGCTTGTAGAGCTCGTCGGTCGACAGCGTGCTGCGAATTTGCGCCCCGACGACCGCGCCCGCGGACGTGCCGATCACCAGATCGGCCGACCGCAGGTCCACCCCGGCCTCTGCCAGTCCGGCGATCATGCCGATCTGCCAGCCGATACCGGCGATTCCGCCGTTGCCGAGGACCAGGGCGGTGCTGGGCGCTGCCATAGTTCGACTATAGGGACGCCCGGCCCCGGATCACGGTAGCGGCGGGTTCGCGCTGTCGTCGCCGTCGAAGTCGACCGAGGAGTACTCGCGCAGCTTCGTCAGGCGGTGGTAGGCGTCGATCATGCGGACGGTGCCCGACTTGGACCGCATCACGATCGACTGGGTCGACGCGCCGCCGCCGTAGTAGCGCACGCCGCGCAGCAGGTCGCCGTCGGTGACGCCGGTGGCGCAGAAGAACACGTTGTCGCCGGAGACCAGGTCGGTGGTCGAGAGCACCCGATCCAGATCGTGGCCCGCGTCGATCGCCTTCTGCCGCTCTTCGTCGTCCTTCGGCGCGAGCATGCCCTGCAGCTCGCCGCCCAGACAGCGCAGCGCGGCGGCGGCGATGATGCCCTCGGGGGTGCCACCGATACCGACCAGGATGTCGACGCCGGACTCGGGACGCGCGGCGGCGATGGCGCCGGCGACGTCACCGTCGGAGATGAGGCGGATGCGGGCGCCCGCGTCGCGTGCCTGCTGGATGGTGTCCTCGTGGCGGGGACGGTCCAGGATGCAGACGGTCAGATCGGACACCGACAGCCGCTTGGCCTTGGCCACGCGGCGGATGTTCTCGCCGATCGGGGCGGTGATGTCGATCGAGCCTGCGGCATCGGGGCCGACGGCGATCTTGTGCATGTAGAACACCGCGGACGGGTCGAACATGGCGCCGCGCTCGGCGACCGCGAGCACCGAGATGGCGCCGGGGGAACCCTTCGACATCAGGGTGGTGCCGTCGACCGGGTCGACGGCGAAGTCGACCTCGGGGCCGGTGCCGTCGCCGACGAGCTCACCGTTGTAGAGCATCGGCGCTTCGTCCTTCTCGCCCTCGCCGATGACGACGATGCCCTTCATGGACACCGAGCTGACGAGCTGACGCATGGCGTCGACGGCCGCGCCGTCGCCACCTTCCTTGTCGCCACGGCCGACCCAACGGCCACTCGCCATCGCGCCTGCCTCGGTGACGCGGACCAGCTCCAGCGCGAGGTTGCGATCGGGTGCCTCGCGGCGGCTGGGGGCGGGCGATGATGCCGTCATTGCGGAGTGCCTCCTTGGCGTTGGTGTTACGGGGGCATTGTCGCATTTCGAAACGGCACGCTCGTGCACGACCTCCTGCGATGACCCCTTGGCGGCCTGGTCAGGACTCGAGTGGATACTGGTAGCCGTGGCACAGACCAAGCACCGCATCTTCAACGACTACCGCGATCTGTTCTGGTCGTTGATCCCGTTGGTGCTGGCCGCGGTGGTATTGGCCGGGGTCGCGAGCCAGTGCACGGTGGCGACGAACGGCCCGACACAGGGTCAGATCCCGCATTTCGATGCCGATGCCGCGCTGACCTCCGACGCGAAGACCCTGTCGTTCCCGATCCGCAAGCCGGTGTTGCCGCAGGGCTGGGTGTCGAACTCGGGCAGCCGCGACACCATCGCCACCGCGGATGGCGGTGCCGTGAGCACGGTCGGCTACATCACCCCGCAGGGCACCTACATGCGGTATTCGCAGACCGATGCCTCCGAGGAGGCGCTGTCGCGGCAGCAACTCGGCTCTCGCTATCCCACCGGGACGCAGGACGTGGCCGGGCAGAAATGGGTCGTCTACACCGAACCGACCGAGGAAACCGGCTGGATCGCCGACCTCGGCGGCGTACGGATCCTGATCACCGGCGCGGGCAACGAGGCCGCCTTCACCACCCTCGCGACGGCGATCACGACAGCTCAACCGCTGGCGAAGAAGTAGCCTCAGCTGAGCCGGTAGGACCACCCGCTGTTGGGTAGCGCGGTCGAGGTGGCGATGGTGTCTTCTGCGTCGTCGGACTTGCCCTGGGCCAGGAGGCCGTAGGGATCGAATTCGCGTTTGGCGGCATCCTCTTTCGGGCCCCACGGCTTCATGCCGCCCGCGCCGAGGACGGGCGTGTGCGAGTTCGCGATGAACAACCCCGCCCGCTGCAACCGCTCGGTGGTCGCCGCCAAGTGCTGCTGGCTCTCGAAGGCGAAGACCGGTGAGCCCTGACACGACAGACCGCCGTCGATTCGCTTCATCTCCACGTGCAGCGGCCCCAACTCCGCGAATTCACGGTGGATGCCGACGATCGACTCGTACAGATCCCGCTGCGGGAACAGGGCCATCAGCCCGGTGAGTTCGTCGTTGTGCCGCTGGTAGCGCAACATCGAATGGCCCCAGGTGAACTCGTAGAGGGGCGAACCGTAGCTGCCCTTGCCCTCGAGGCACCGGTACCGGATCCGGCCGCCGTTGTCCTGCACCAGATCCTCCACATTCGGCACCGACTGAACGGCGGCCATCAGCAGCACCATCGACTCGCCGTCGGGAATCAATCCGGCGAGTTCGGGAAAGAACTGCGGGAGCGGATGCGCATGGGGCGAAACCACTTTCGTGAGCACACCGTCGCTGCGGCAGATGTCGACCGAGAAGCGGGCCGCCTGCGCGAAATCAGGGAACGAGACGACCAGTTCGTGCCACTCCCAAGCCGGGGCGAGCGGCAGTTCGACCTCGGTGATGATGCCGTTGGCGCCGTACGCGTGGTGCACGGTGTTCACATCGCGCCCGCGCAACTCGATCAGCCGGGGGTGTTCCTCCACCGTCATCACTTCCAGCGCGGTGATGTTGCCGGTGTCGCGCAGGATGCCCCAGCGACAGCTGCCGATTCCCGCGTGTCCGCCCGCGATGTAGCCGCCGATGGTGGCCTGGTGCGCCGTCGACGGATGCATCCGCAGCTCCCAACCGGACGGGCGGATCGCGGCGTCGATATCGGCCACGACAGTGCCCGCGAGCGCGCGCACCGTGGTCGGCGGGCGTCTGCCGGGTTCGCCGTGCCAGCCGATGACGCCGACGAGCGCGGTGACATCGATCACCGCGCCACCGCGCAGCGGCACACCCTGACCGAACTGGCCGGAACCGGCCCCGCGCACGGTGATCGGGATGCGATGACGCGCGCAGGCGGCCACCGCGGTGCGCAACTCGTCCTTGCCGCGCGGCGCGATGAAGATCTCGGCATTGCGCCCGCGCAACAGGTCTCGCAGGACCGGACTCTGCGCGAACCGGTCGCGGCTCTTGGTGCGCAGCTTGCGTGTGTCGGTGGAGAAGGTGATGGGACCCAGGTCGGCGCGCAGGCTCGTCAGCGAATCGGTGGGTGACATCGGCCGTACTCCGTCGTTCGAACTCTCCGCGCGTCGCCCGGAGGGCGATCCCTCGGCGAACCGACCCGGCATCAGCGTGCCCGGCCGGTGTTTCGCGGCGGTAAAGGTGCGATGTCGGTGCGCGTGCTCAGTCGGCGGTGTCGAGGTCGGCGCGGGACAGGGCGTCTTCCACGCGGCGGCGCGCACCGGCGAGATGCTGTTCGCAGCGGGTGGCCAGGGCTTCGCCGCGCTCCCACAGCACCAGCGAGTCGTCCAGGTCGAGGCCGCCCTGTTCGAGCATCTTCACCACGTTGATGAGCTCGTCGCGGGCGCGTTCGTAGCCGAAGGCCGCGATCTCGGCCAGGGTGTCGGCAGCGGTGTTCTCGGAACCGGCGTCGGCCACGGTCACGTCCTCTTCTCGTCGGTGGTCTCTGGCGTCAGTCGCTGGGTGCCCAGTGCCGCGGCGGTGACGGCTCCGTCGGCGACCCTGATGCGGAGCTGGCTGCCCGCGGGGGAGTCATCGATCGAACGCACGACATGCCGTTCGGGACCGGCGACGCGCTGCACGACAGCGTAACCACGGGCCAGGGTGGCGGCCGGACCCACCGCGGTCAGCTTCTCGCGCAGGTGCAGGGTGGTCGTCGACTCGCTGCGCAGCAGCTGGTCGACAGTGCGTCTCGCGGCGGTGCGCAAGCGTTCCAGCTCGTCGTGACGGTGGTTCAGCTCGCGCAGGGGATCGGCGAGGACCGGGCGCGATCGCAACTGCGTGATGGTGTGTTCCTCGCGCTGGACCCAGCCGCGCAACGCGGCCGCCGAGCGTGCCCGCATCTCACGCACCCCGGCCAGTTCGGCGGCGGCATCGGGGACGATGCGTTTGGCGGCGTCGGTGGGGGTGGCCGCGCGCAGGTCGGCGACCAGGTCGAGCAGGGGATTATCGGGTTCGTGGCCGATGGCGCTGACGATCGGGGTGCGCGCGGCGGCGACCGCCCGGCACAGTGCTTCGTCGGAGAAGGCCAGCAGATCTTCGACGCTGCCACCGCCGCGCGCCAGCACGATCACCTCGACCTCGGGGTCGCGATCGAGTTCGGTCAGCGCTTCGAGCATCTGCGGTACCGCGGCCGGACCCTGCACCGCGGTATTGCGGATGACGAATCGGACTGCGGGCCAACGGTTCTGGGCCACGGACAGGACATCGCGTTCGGCCGCGCTCGCCCGTCCGGTGATCAGCCCGATCGTCGCGGGCAGGAACGGTAGCGGCCGCTTGAGCCTGGCATCGAACAGGCCTTCGGCCGTCAAGAGGGCTTTCAACCGCTCGATCCGCGCCAGTAGCTCACCGATGCCGACCGCGCGAATCTCGGTGACCCGCAACGACACCGTGCCCCGGCCGGTGAAGAAGTGCAGCTTGCCGTAGACGACCACGCGGCTGCCCTCGGTGAGCGGCACCGGCAGCCTGCGCAACAGGTCGGGGTCGCAGGTCAGCGACAGCGACATGTCCACCGAGGCATCGCGCAGCACCAGGAACGCGGTGCGGGTGCCGGGGCGCAGATTGATCTGGGTGACCTGCCCCTCCACCCAGATGCTGCCGAGCCGTTCGATCCACTGGGCGACCTTCACCGCGACCGAGCGCACCGGATACGGCTGCTCCGCCGAATTCGCCGGAGCGCCGGCCTGCGCGACGCCGTCCTGAGTCATAGGTCAGTTCTACGCGCGGCCACCGACACAACCAAAAAGCGGCCGCCATCCGAGGTGTCGGATGGCGGCCGCTTCGACGGACAGTCTGTCACTGCGCCTGGACGGTGGCGATGCGGTTGGTGAGCATCGTGACGAAGGGGGCGCGGGCGCGGGTCTGCTGTTCGAAGGCCAGCAGCTGGGCCAGCTCCTCGACGGTCAGCATCCGCAGCCGGGCGCGCAGCTGGGCCAGCGTCATCGCGGGGTAGTCGTAGCGGATAGCGACCTCGGGGGCTACGACCTCCTCCTCGGTGGGCTCGTCGGCGGGCTCGATGACCTCTTCCTCGGTTTCGAGCAGCAGCAGCGACGCGGGCACGGCCTTGCCGTTGGTCTGCGGGGCCTCCGGCGCTTCGAACAGGTCGAAGCGGCTGGTGTGGCCGTTGGTGGCGGGCGCGGGCTCCAGGTCCTCGTCGAAGGTGGCCCAGGCGGGCTGCTCGGCCGGAGCCGAACCCAGCCGCTCGAACACACCGTCACCCTTGAGCGCGAGGCTGGTGACGAACTGCTGCAGATGCATCGTGGTCTGCAGCACGCGACTGAGCGCGGTGATCGGGAAATTGACCGCGGCGACGGGCAGTCGCCGGGTCTCTTCTAAGGCGTATACGGCGGCGCCGGCGGCCACCCTGGCCAGGAACGGAGGTCGAAACATGACTCCAGCCTGCCGCAAACCGGGTGTGATGCAAAGGTCCACACCCCTGTTGTGTGACTTTCGCCCCTTGATCCGACCTGATCGGGCCTCTCGCGCGCACGTAAGCTGTGGGATATGACCTCGGCAATCCCCTTGAACGTCGGTATCACGCGCTCCGCGGGCGCGAATGCTGCCGGTGGCAAGCGCGTGCTGCTGGCCGAGCCGCGCGGCTACTGCGCAGGCGTCGACCGCGCCGTCGAGACCGTGGAGAAGGCTCTCGAGAAACACGGCGCCCCGATCTATGTGCGCAAGGAGATCGTGCACAACCGCCACGTCGTGGAAACACTACGTGAGCAGGGCGTGATCTTCGTCGACGAGACAGACGAGGTGCCCGAGGGCGCGCTGGTCGTGTTCTCCGCGCACGGTGTCGCGCCGATCGTGCACGAGACCGCCGCCGAACGGAACCTGCGCACCATCGACGCCACCTGTCCGCTGGTCACCAAGGTGCACCAGGAAGCCAAGCGGTTCGCCCGCGACGACTTCGACATCCTGCTGATCGGCCACGAAGGCCACGAGGAAGTCGAGGGCACCGCCGGTGAGGCGCCCGAGCACGTGCAGCTGGTCGACGGGCCCGACTCGGTGGACAAGGTGACCGTGCGCGACCCGTCGAAGGTGATCTGGCTGTCGCAGACCACGCTCTCGGTCGACGAGACCATGGAGACCGTCGAGCGGCTGCGCGAACGTTTCCCGACGCTGCAGGACCCGCCCAGCGACGACATCTGCTACGCCACGTCCAACCGGCAGACCGCGGTCAAGGCGATGGCGCCCGAATGCGATCTGGTGATCGTGGTCGGTTCGCGCAACTCGTCGAACTCGGTGCGACTGGTCGAGGTGGCGCTCGGCGCGGGCGCGAAGGCGGCGTATCTGGTCGACTACGCGCGCGAGGTCGACCTGGCCTGGCTCGACGGGGTGCGGACCATCGGCATCACCTCCGGCGCGTCGGTGCCGGAGATCCTGGTGACCGGGGTCCTCGACCTGCTGGCCGAACACGGTTTCGGTGAGGTCCAGCCGGTGACCACGGCCAACGAGACACTGGTGTTCTCCCTGCCTCGTGAGCTCCGCCCCACCCGCCGGGACGCGCCTTCGCAGAGCTGACCCGCCTGGGCTGAACACAGAAAATCCCCGCCGATCGATCTCGGCGGGGATTCTTCGTTCTCAGACGTTGTCGGGGCGACGTCGTTCCGTGCGGGCGGAGTCGGCGCGGTCTCGATAGCGCACGTTCGGCTGCGGATGCGGGGGTGCGTCGCCACGGCGGCGGGGGACCCTGGCCGGTTCGGGTTCGCGCGGTGCGGCGGCCGCGCGGGCGGCGCGGGGTTCACCGCGGGCGGCGCGAGGCTCGCGGGGCCGGGCCGCGGCGGGCGCCCGTTTCGGTTCGGTGGGCCGGGCGGGTCGGCGAGCCGGGCTCGCCATGTCGACCTCGGTATCGGCTTCGTCCAGTACCGCGGTGCCGCGGCGCGGCCGCTTGCGGGCGGCGGTGGCGAGGTCGGGGGCCGGCTCGGGGCGACGGCGCTTGACCGGCTTGCGTTCGGTCCGGCGCTCCGGGGCGGGGCGAGCGGTCTGGGGTGCGCGCTTGGCGATCGCGATCCTGGCTCCGCCGATCGCCAGCACCAGCACGGTGGCCAGCGCCATCGTCGGGAAGCGCTCCACCAGCGGGATGATCAGGTTCATCAACACGTCTTTGATCGACGTGGTGGCGCGGCCACCCAGCATCTGGCAGGCCAGGGGCACCGCGACGAACAGCAGCAGCGGCGGCATCACCATGGTGGAGAACAGGCCACGGAAGCGCACCGCGCAGACAGCGAGCACACAGCCGAGCACATACAGCGCCGAGAACGTGCCGGTCGGATAGGTCTCGCCGCCGAATCCGTCGATCAGGAACCCGAGACCTGTCGCACCCGCGGCGAGCAGAATCGCGGCCCAGGCGGGGATGCCGGGTACCGAGGGCACGATCGAACGTTGCGGCGCGGGCACCCGGGGTCGCGCACGTTGGGAAGCAGCCACACTATGACACTAACTGCACATCGGCCCTGTGGGCGCCACGGCACGGGGATCTCAGACGCGATCCTCGACGTCGGCGAACGCGACGACGCGTGGTCGGGTCTCGGTGAGCCGGATTGCCGGGAGCTCCTGATCGGCGATGCCGAGATCGTGCATCCGGCGCGCGGTGACCATGACCCGCGACTCCACCGAACCCACGGTCGCGTTGAAAGCCGCTACGGCCTTACCGAGATTCACGCCCAGATTGTCCAGATGCTCGGCGACCTTGCCCAACCGGGTGTAGAGCTCCTTGCCCAGTTGCTGCACCGTTGCCATATCGCGCGAGAGCGCTTCCTGCCGCCAGCTGAACGCCACCGTCCGCAGCAGCGCGATCAATGTAGTGGGGGTTGCCAGGATCACGTTCCGGCCGAACGCGTACTCCAAGAGGTCGGCATCGGTGGTGAGCGCGGCGTCGAGGAACGGGTCGCCGGGCACGAACAGTACGACGAACTCCGGTGCCGGATCGAAGGCAGCCCAGTACGCCTTGTCAGCCAATTGGTCGACGTGGGCGCGCAGGTGTTTGGCGTGGCGGGCCAGCAATGGGGTGCGTGCGCCGGGGTCGTCGGTG
>NZ_JBHVTK010000004.1:0-725301 GCF_042884695.1 Nocardia sp. NPDC058114
GATCAGGTGCCGTTGCGTACGCGACGAAGGAGCAAGCAACGGCACCTGATCGACGGGACCGGCGGGGCCGCGAACTCGAGCGCGCCAGCGCTCCAACAAACACAGCCGCGAACTCGAGTTCGCCAGAACTCCAAGTTACACAGCATATTTCCCGCAATCGACCTACTCTGGATGACATGCGCAGGTCGTCATTGCCGCCGGTCGCATGCCGGGTCGCGGAAACTCTCATCGCCCGCGGGCACCACGGCGTCATCGTCTGCCCCGAGACGCCGGCTCCCACCGCGGCCGACGCCGCCCGCGCCATGGGCGCCCAGCCCACCGCGATCCTCACCGCCCAGGTCTTCCTCCTCGACGACGACCCCGTCCTGCTCCTGGTGGCCGACCATCACCACGTGGACCTCGCCCGCACCGGCAAACGCCTCGAGGGCACCCTCACCCCCGCCCCCACCGCCCTGGCCGAACGCATCACCGGCCAGCCCGTCGACGGCACGGCCCCCCTCGGCCACCCCACCAACCTCCCCACCTGGGTGGACACCGCCCTCGCCGCCCACCCCGAAGTCTGGGCAGCGGGCGGCCACCCGAACACCGTGTTCCGCACCAACTTCCGCGAAATCATCCGTATCACCGCGGGTCTGCCGATTGATATCGACTGAATTCGGCTTCCCATCCCGACCGTGTGAGTTGGATCAAACGGACACAGCGACCGTGAGGACGCGCGCCGGACGGGCGTAAGTTGGGGGCGGTGGGCGATGTGCAACCTTCTGAGACCGGACTGGTCGTTCCCGATGATCTGAGCGGGATAACGGCTGAGCAGTATCGGGCCTCTATGCGGCACTATCCGGCCGGCGTCACGGTGGTGACGCTCGGAGCCGAGAGCGGACCGGTGGGGTTCACGGCCACCTCGTTCGCCTCCCTGTCGCTGGAACCGCCGCTGGTGTCGTTCAACATCGCGCACACCTCATCGAGCATCGACGCGTTGCGAGCCGCGGACTCGGTGGTGATCCATTTCCTGGGCGAACACCAACAACACCTGGCCCACCGCTTCTCTCGGACAGCCGCCGACCGCTTCACCGACCGCGCCCTCTGGACCACCCTCGACACCGGCGAACCGGTCCTGCACGGCACCCCCATCTGGCTGCGCACCACCCTCCACAAACTCATCGACCTCGGTGACCACACCCTCGCCGTAGGCCTGGTCACCCGAGTCCACGACCAAACCGAAGAGTCCCCCTCCGCAGCCCCGTTGCTCTACTACAACGGCAAATACCACCGCCCCACCGCCCTCGACACCTGATCAGGCGCACAATCCCCTCGCGATCGCCATCACTGATCCGCTCGACGTCACCATCACCTGGGACGCCCTCGACGCGGACCTCGACTGATGCCTGGCAGCCTCGGCATCTGATCGGCGCTATTCGCAGGCCACGCCGTCGCCGTCTCGGTCCAGGCCGGAGCGGTAGCCGGGATCGCCCGTGCGCAGCGGGGCTGCACCGGCGGCTCTGGCAGCGGCGCAGTTCTTGTAGTAGGCGCTGGCGGGCGCGGGCGTTTCGGGCTCCGGGACGGCTGCCACCCGTGGGGCGGGGAGGTCGACGGTGGTGGTCGGCACGGGGACGATGACCGGCGGTGGAGCGGGCGCCGCGATCGTGGTGGTGGGTGCGATGGGTGCCGGCGGGAGATCGATCGTGGTGGTCGGGGCGGCGGACGTCGTGGTGGTCGGGGCGGCGGTGGTCGTCGACGGCTTGGCCGTGGTCGATGATGCGACGACGCGGGTGGTCGAGGTGGGTGATGTCCGCGCGGCCGGTGAGGGGTTGTCGTCACTGAGACCGGCGACGACCGAGAGACCGAGCACGCCGGCGACTCCGATCCCGGCCAGCAACGGCCAACGCCGCTTCTTTTCGGGTCGGCGGGGCGGACGAGCCCACGGATCGGGCGGCTGAATCGGTCGAGTCACGGTGTCCCCTTTGATTGTCGGGCAATCTCGGGGGCTTCATCGCGACGGGTTCGACAGGCGTTACCCAGCTGGGAGGCAGTCCAAACCTGGAATTTCCGAGAAGCGGTCCGTCGGGTTCTCGGACGGATACCATTCGACGGAAAACGAATATCGGCCGCCGAGAGCAGGTCTCGACGGCCGACGTTCGGCGAATCTCGCCTGTGACGAGTTCAGCCGATCAGGCAGGGGGCGGCGCCTTCGGGGGAAGAGGCGCTGAGGGGACGGGTTTCGGGGGTCGGGTTCCAGTGCCCGTCGGTGGCGGCGTAATTCCAGGCGGGGCCTTGGCTGACCAGGGTGGCTACCGCACTGATCAAGCGGTCTACATCGGCGGCGGTGGTGCCGAGGCCGATGCTGGCTCGGAGGGCGGCGTCGAGGCCGAGGCTCGCGAGGAGGGGGTGCGCGCAGAAGCGGCCGTCGCGCACGCCGATGGCGTGTTCGGCGGAGAGGTACGCGGCGACTTTGCCAGGGGCGACATCGGCGATCGTGAAGGCGACGATGCCCACACAGTCGGGACTGTCGGACCAGATACTGACCAGGTCGACGCCGGGGATCGCGGACAGGCCGTCACGCAGCCGGTCGGCCAGAAAGCGCTCGTGCGCGACGAGTTCGGTGGGATCGATGGCGGCCAGCGCATCGCAGGCAGCGGCAATAGCGGCCGCGCCGAGGACGTTCGGCGAACCGGCTTCGTGCCGCTGCGGCGCGCACGCCCATTCGACCTCTGTCACACCGACATTGCGCACCGCACCACCACCGGCCAGGTAGGGCTCGCCCTCGTCCAGCCAGTCGCGCCGACCGACGAGCACACCCGAACCGAACGGCGCGTACAGCTTGTGCCCGGAGAAGGCGAGGTAGTCGATCCCGGTCTCGCGCAGGGAGATCCGGCGATGCGGAGCCAGCTGCGCGGCGTCGACGAGGATGCGCGCACCACACAGGTGGGCGATGGTCGCGAGCCGTTCCAGCGGCAGCACCTCACCGGTGACGTTGGACGCGCCGGTCACCGCGAGCAGCGCGGCAGGCTTGCTGCACAGCTCGGCGACGACACGCTGAATCGTCTCCTCGACTGTGGCGGCGGCCCGCACGACGCGACGACCGTGCTTCGCCCACGGCAGGAAGTTGGCGTGGTGCTCGATATCGAGTACCACGGTCTCCCCCGGCACGCACCCGGCCAGCAGGTTCAGCGAATCGGTGGTGTTGCGCGTGAACACCACGACCTGGTCGTCGTCGGCGTCGAGGAACCGGGCAACGGACCCACGCGAGGCCTCGTAGCACTCGGTGGAGATCCGCGAGGCGTATCCCGCGCCCCGGTGCACGCTGGCGTAGAACGGCAGCAACTGCGAAATCCGGTCGGTGACCTGCTTCAACGCCGGCGCACTCGCCGCGTAGTCGAAGTTGGCGTAGGAGCTGGTACCGCCCTGAACGAGCGGAACCTGCAGGTCGGCACCGGAAACGGCGGCGATGGCACAGGTGGGGTCGATTACAGCAGTCATGACGAAATCCCGTCGGCTCAGGGACCCGCTCCTGAAGAGGTGGCCCGCGCTTGCCGCGCCCAATTCGGACGTCAGCCTGGTCGTCACCCGGAGCACCCCACCGCGGAGGAGGGTTGCCGACCAGCAAGCCGGGGCTGAACGCTGGTACTCGTGACCTGCAACGAGAGTGACAGACGACCACCGGACCTGTCAACCACCGATCGCCGGCGCGCTCGGAGCCGACCCCGGCCACGCACGAGATCTCCCGGTTCGGCGCGGCGGTCGGACCGTCGCGACCCGCAGCGGGAAATCGGTTGTCCACGTGCGCTTTCCTTTGCGACACTCCGGTGATGCCTGCCTTCGCCGATTTCGACCGACGCCACTACCCCACCGTCGATGTCGCCACCGGCTACGACGGCTGGGCCGACACCTACGAGCGCACCGTGATGGACGAGATGGACGCGGCGCTGCTGGATCGGCTTCGCCGCCCGGATTGGGCGGGAGTGCGCCAGGCGGTCGACCTGGGTTGCGGGACGGGGCGAACCGGCGCGTGGTTGCGCAGCCGCAGTAGCGCCGAGATCGACGGCGTCGATCTGAGCGCGGGCATGCTGGCCCGTGCCCGCGTACGCGGTGTACATCGCACACTCACCAAGGCCGACGTGTGTGCCACCGAATTGCCCAGCAGCACTTACGATCTCGTGATCTCCTCACTGATCGACGAACATCTGCCGGACCTGCGCCCGTTCTACGCCGAGGCCGCGCGGCTGGCTGTCCCAGGAGCCACGTTCGCCCACGTCAGCTACCACCCACAGTTCATGATGGTCACCGGAATGCCGACGCACTACACCCCGGCAGGGAGCGATCCGATCGCGATCAGCACCCACCTGCACCTGCTGAGCGAGCACATCACCGCGGGCACCGACGCGGGCTGGGTCCTCACCGAAGCGGCCGAGGCCCTGGTGGACGACGCCTGGCTCGCGGCGAAACCCAAGTGGGCCGGCCTGCGCGGCCACCCGTTCACCATGGCGCTGGTCTGGACGCTCGGCATCGCATAGGCACCGAGCCGCACGCTTCGAGGCACGCCCGACGCGAAGGGAATCGCCCATGAGGGGGCGTGGCGGAACTAGCATCCGACGAAGGGAATCGCTGCGCTGAGGGCTCGGCAGATCAATGTGGCGCTGCGGGTGGGGTCCGATGTCAAACCGGTACACAAGGGGTGAACTTTGCCCGTGATGGACGCCGTACGATCGAGTGAAGCGAAAATAGTCCACGTATTTGATCGGAAGAAGACCATGTCACACGCCTTGAGCTCCACTTCGGCGGACGTGAGCGCCGATCTACCCGACGAATTCGTCCACCTGGCCAGGTTGGCGCTCGCCGGGCGCGAGCAGGACGTCGCAATGTTCGTGCGCCGCGCCGCGCGCCGCCACCGGCATGCCAGTCCCGAACTGGCCGATGCGCTGATCGCGCTGCTGCGTCAGAATCCCACGCGCGCCAATCCCCTACGCGCGGAAGTGGATGCGCCGATTCCGGTCGACGGCGACAGCCGACTGCCGCTGCTGCGGGTGATCCCGCCCGGCTCCACCGCCGAAGTGCCGATCCTGGCCGCCGAAACCTATGACGTGCTCACCCAGATCGTCGACGAACGCAGGCAGGCCGACCGGCTGGCCGCCGCCGATCTGACTCCGGCCGGCAGCTTGCTGTTCGTCGGTCCGCCCGGTGTCGGCAAGACGATGGCCGCGGCCTGGCTGGCCCACCAACTGTCGCTGCCGCTGGTGGTCCTGGACTTGGCGACCATCATGAGCAGCCTGCTCGGCAAGACCGGCACCAACCTGCGCCATGCCATCGACTACGCCAAGCAGCGGCCGTGCGTTCTGCTGCTCGACGAGCTCGACGCCATCGCCAAGCGTCGCGACGACGATCGCGATGTGGGCGAGTTGAAGCGACTGGTGACGGTGCTGCTCCAGCAGATCGACGACTGGCCGACCGGCGGGGGCCTGGTCATCGGCGCGACCAACCACGCCGATCTGCTGGATCCGGCCGTGTGGCGGCGCTTCGATGTGAGCGTGGAGTTCGCGCTGCCCGAGGCCGAGCAACGCTGCGAGGCGATTCGCCGATTCGCCGGGCAGCCACTGCCCGACGGCGCGGTGGACGCGGTCGCGCTGGCGTCGAAGGGCTTGTCGTTCAACGATATCGAGCGCGCGATGTTGCGATTGCGCAGGCGTTGCGTGCTCGAGGACCAGCTACTGCCCGGGCTGATGGCCGAGCATTCCGCGCGACTGGCAGCTGAACTTCCCAAAACGGATCGGTTACGGCTGGCACAGACGCTGACGGGCGTGTCAGGCTTGTCTCAGCGCCAGATCAGCGCGCTGACGGGGGTGTCGCGCGACACCATTCGTGGTTTCACGCATCGACGGGAATAACGTGGCAGCTGGGGGGATTCACCGGTGGCGGGACCGCGATTTCTGATCGGCTTCGGTGAGCGACTCACCGCGCCCATCTCTCCCAGCAGATCGGGCGGCTCGCCGCAGTCCCCGTACACGGTGGCGCAGGCGCGAGCCCGACTCGCGCCGATGCTCAGCGCGGCCACCTCGAGTGCGGACGCGTTGCCGAAGACGGCCTGCCCGGAGGACGAGACGGTCACGGCGGTCACTCTGCATCCGCAGTACCTGTCCAAAAGTGGTTATCCCACACGACTTCTCACATCGATGCAGTTGGATCCACTGGGCAGCAGGCCGGTGGCGATCGCGCCGGAGCACGGCCGACCACGGGCGAGCACCCTGCTGTTCCTGGCGACGACCCGCGTCAATCTGCAGTTGCTCACCGCGCGGATCAATGCCGACACACCGCTGGGCGGCGCCGAGATCGGAATCGTCAGCCTGGCGGAATTCCGGCTCAACAATGCCGCCGACAGGCTCAGACTCGCAGCGCGACCGCGTAATTCGGAGACCGTCGCCGAATTGGTGCTGCACTCCGATCGCGATATCGCCCTGCAGGGTCTGCTCGACTTCTCCCGCGATCTCGATCTCGACGTGGCCATCGACCGCCGACTCGACAACGGTGGTCTGGCCTTCGTCCCCGTCACCGGAACCCACGCCGCCATCGCCGCGCTCGCCGGCTACTCCTTCACCAGGGTGATCCGCCGCATGCCGCGCATGCGCACCCAGCTCGGGCGCGACACCACCACCAGGACAGCGCTGTCGACGTTCCGCCCGGCCTTGCCGACGGCCGAGCCGACCGACCGGGAACTCACCATCGCGGTCTTCGACGGTGGCATCCCCGCACGCACCCCGCTGACCCGCTGGGTCGACGCCCACACCTTCGCCGACAGCGCCGCGCCACAGCGCACCTATCTCGACCACGGCCACCGCGTCACCTCGGCGCTGCTGTTCGGCAGCGTGGACCCCGTCCAGCCGGTCCCGGTCCCCTACGGCTACATCGACCACTATCAGGTGCTCGACGAGGACACCGACGACGACCAGTGCGAGCTGTACTCGGCCATCGAGCGCATCGATACCGTGCTGCGCCAACGCAAATACGAGTTCGTCAATGTCAGCATCGGCCCCGAACTCCCCATCGAGGACGACGAAGTGCACGCCTGGACCGCGTTCTGGGACGACTACCTCAGCGACGGCACCACGCTGGCCACCATCGCGGTCGGCAACAACGGCGAGGCCGACAAGCCGAGTGGCAATGCGCGCGTGCAGGTTCCGGCCGACAGCGTCAACGCGCTCGCGGTCGGTTCGTCGGATCGGGTGGGAGCGCAATGGAATCGCGCGCCGTACTCCGCGATCGGGCCGGGCCGCTCCCCCGGCACCGTGAAGCCCGACCTGCTCGCCTTCGGCGGCAGCGATCACGAACCGTTCCACGTCGTCGAACCGGACGGCACCGCTGTTCCCGACTCCGGCACCAGCTTCGCCGCCCCGATGGCCCTGCGCGCCGCACTGGGCGCCCGCACCCTGTTCGGCCCGAAACTCGGTGCGCTCGACCTGAAGGCCCTGCTCGTGCACACTGCCGAAAGACGCACCAGTTCACCGGATTCCGACTCAGGACACGGCCGTATCGCCGCCACCCTGGCCGACATGGTTCTGTGCGGCGACGGCGAAGCCAGGGTTCTCTACCAGGGTGAGCTCACCCCCGCGAAATATCTGCGCGCCCGGATTCCGCTCCCCGCAGCGCTTCCCGCCGGGATGGTCCGCATTCGGGCGACCCTGGTCTTCGCTACCCCGGTCGACCCCGCCGACCCGGGCAGCTACACCCGCAGCGGCCTCGATGTCACATTCCGTCCACATGACGAGCGGTTCGCCGAACCGACCAGAATCCACCCGGATTCGGCCCCGTTCTTCCGCGCGACCGAACTCGACCCCGAGGCCGTGCTGCGCCGTGACTCCCACAAGTGGGACACCGTCTTGCACGCCGAGCGGAGCAAGCGCGTCAACAGCCTGCGCAACCCGGTCTTCGACATCCACCACACCGCCAGGGAATCCGGCCATCCCACCGTCAACGCACAGCCGATCCGCTACTCGATGGTGATCACCGTGCGCCACGCCAAGGTCGACGACCTGTACGAGCGGGTGCTCAGCACCTATGTCACCCAGCTCGAAGCGCTCCGCCCGGCGATCGAGATCCCACTCGATGTCTGAGTTCCCGGCGGAGATCTTCGTCGACCCGATCGCGGCGCGGCGGCTGAGTTGTCAGAGCGTATACCGGCTGCAGCACCTGGGCGCGCGGCTGTTTCCGTGGCAGGAGGAGACGTTCACCGAGATCCTGCTCGGCCATCTCACCGGGGTCGACTACCGCATCGACGCGCCGTGCCCCGATTGTGTGCCGCCGCGGCGGTGTACGTCGTGGGGGTCGGCGACGCAGGCGACGGGATCGGGTGGCCTCCGGCTGCTGACCCGACCGGAGGAGGGCGGCAACCGGGCCCGTGGCAGGCGCGGAGTCGGTGCGGATTTCATCTACAGCGTGCAGGACCCTTCAGGTGCCAGCGAAGTGCGGTTACTCATCCAGGCCAAGCGGGCCAGACAGGGTGAACCGATCAAATCGGCTGCTCTGCCTTCCGCGCAGCGAGCCGACCTACAGGACGCCGCAGCGCATTTCGGCGCCACCGCGTACTACCTGTTCTACGCCGAGTCCGAGTCGGCGCACGTCGGCCACCTCACCCGCTGCGCCGAGCACACCAGCCCCTCGGATACCTCGATCGTGATCGTCCCCGCACAGGTCCTCACCCGCGCGTTCGACGAGGACAAGCGGGGTTCGATCGCGGCGGACCTCGTCTTCGCGCTCGGCCGCACTCTGCTGTGCCTGGACGGTTGCGCCCCCGCACCGGGCCTGTCGGCCTTCGACCGCGTCCTCGGCTTCGTCCGCGAGGACAATCCCGGCTACGAGCCCGTGGACCCGGCAACGCGACTGCCCGGCACGCCCGCCGTCACCGTCGTCGGCACCCGCGCCAAACCGCCCCGGCGGCCGCCGTCACGCCGCGTGACCCGCGCGGGCCACCAGGTCGGCGACGGCGAGATCCTGTGGGTCGACCTGAGCGCCGCCGACCGTTGGGCACAGGCGGGCAGCTCCTCGCACATCACGGAGCCCAGCTGGTACGACGGCGTCGACGCCGACCGATTGCGCGAGCGAACCAGTAAGTACTGGCGACTCGCGCTGCACCGGGCTGTCGCGGTGCGGTACGTCGCAGCCTGGGCCGACGGTGAGGTTCGCGCGGTCTACCGCGTCCTCGACGATTCCCTGGTCATCCACCACGACCACGGCGGCAAGATCTCGTTCGACCTCGCCGATCTCGATCCCGCATCGAGCATCCACGCTCAGGTCCGGCGCCGCGCCGAGACCTATCAGTCCGGGCGCTCGCCACGCGCACGCAACGTGGTCGGTTACCCCTGACCGATTGCCCCCGAGTTGCCTGATCACACCCAGTTTCCAACCATCTACGCACCCCATGATGGACACCCACGATGATTGGGAACCTCCACTATTTGCTAGAGTTCCCTCTCATGTCCACGAACACGAACTCCGTCCGCGGCCTTCCGCGCTACCCGGTGTACGCGCTCGGACGGCTCACCAAGGCGCTGCACGCCGAGATCGGCGTCCCGTTGCGCGATCACTGGGTGCTCACCTTCATCGAGGAAAACGCCGACCTGACGCAGAAGAAGGTGGGCGACGCGCTCGGTATCGACCGCAGTGAAGTCGTCCGTCTGATCGACGCGCTGGAACGCGCCGACCTGGTAGAGCGCACCCGCGACGGCAAGGATCGCCGCAAATACCGGCTGCGGATCACCGAGGCCGGGCGCAAGCAGTGCAAACGCACCGACAAGCTGATCGCCGAGGCCACCGCCCGCGTGCTGAGCGGCCTGGATGAAGACGAACAGCGGACGCTGCACCGGCTGGCGGTCACCGCCCTCGGCGAATTGCCGGAATCACCGTCGTGAACAGCGCCGACGGCACGCCTTTCGCTGCCGTCCGGCAACACCCGCACCGAGTACCGTTGGCATCTGGTGACCATCCTGTTTGCCCTCCGGTAACCCGCTCATGAAACAACAGACACCACCGATGGGGGTCAACCGATGAGAGGTGGACTGAGCACGATGCTCGAGCCACACACTGAGGTACCGGCGGTCCTGCGCGACCCGCTGTTGCGCGCGGATCTCGCCGCGCCGCCGCGCACCCTGGTCGACATCCTGACCAGCACCGCCCTCGCACACCCGGACGCACCGGCCATCGACGACGGCACCGTTGTGCTCAGCTACATGGAACTGATCGCCACGATCGAGGCCAGGATGGCCGAGCTCACCGAGGCGGGCGTGCGACCGGGCGACCGGGTCGGCGTGCGGATGCCCTCGGGCTCCGCCGCGCTGTACGTGACGATTCTGGCCGTGCTCTACTGCGGCGCCGCCTACGTGCCCGTCGACGCCGACGACCCGCAGGAGCGAGCCAGGCTCGTCTTCGGCGAGGCGAGGGTGAGCGCGATCGCCACCGGCGACGGCATCGAGTCGGCCACCACGGCCACCGGCGACCACGACTGGAACACCCTGCCCACCCCCGCCGACGACGCGTGGATCATTTTCACCTCCGGCTCCACCGGCACCCCGAAAGGGGTTGCGGTAACCCATCGCAATGCCGCCGCCTTCGTCGACGCCGAGGCCCGGCTCTTCCTGCGAAAGGCCCCGATCGGCCCCGGCGACCGGGTCCTGGCCGGCCTGTCGGTGGCCTTCGACGCCTCCTGCGAGGAAATGTGGTTGGCCTGGCGCAACGGCGCCTGCCTGGTTCCGGCGCCGCGCGATCTGGTGCGCACCGGCGCCGACCTCGGCCCATGGCTGATGCGCCGCGAGATCAGCATCGTCTCCACGGTGCCGACGCTGGCCGCGACCTGGCCTGCCCAGGCGCTGGAATCGGTGCGACTGCTGATCTTCGGCGGCGAAGCGGTACCGCCGGAGCTGGCCGAACGGCTGACCGGCGCCGACCGCGAAGTGTGGAACACCTACGGGCCCACCGAGGCGACCGTGGTCGCCTGTGCCGCGCTGCTCACCGGCGAGATGCCCGTCCGGATCGGCCTGCCGCTCGACGGCTGGGACCTCACCGTCGTCGACCCGCAAGGCAACCCGGTGGGCGAAGGCGAAACCGGCGAACTCGTGATCGGTGGCGTCGGACTGGCCCGCTACCTCGATCCGGCCAAGGACGCCGAGAAGTACGCGCCGCTGCCCTCCCTCGGGTGGGAACGCGCCTATCGCAGTGGGGATCTGGTCCGCAACGACCGCGAGGGCCTGATCTTCCTCGGCCGCGCCGACGACCAGATCAAGATCGGTGGCCGCCGCATCGAACTCGGCGAGCTCGACAACGCGCTCCAGCATCTGCCGGGTGTCAGCGGCGCGGCTGCCGCGATCCGAACCACCAAGGCCGGCAACAAGATTCTCGTCGGCTACCTCACCGGCGCCGGTCCTGATTTCGATGTGAAGAAGGCCAGAGAGATTCTGGCCGAACAACTTCCGGCTCCACTGGTGCCGCGACTGGCTGTCGTCGCCGACCTGCCGACCCGCACCTCCGGCAAGGTCGACCGCGACGCACTGCCATGGCCGCTGCCGTCGACCGACGAACCCGAAACGGGACTGTCCGGCACTGCGGCGTGGGTGGCGAACCTGTGGGACGCGATCCTCGGCACCCAGCCCACCGATCTCGACGCGGAATTCTTCGATCTCGGCGGCGGCTCACTGTCGGCGGCGCAGCTCGTCGGCGCGTTGCGTGAGCGGTACCCGCACGTCACCGTCGCCGATCTCTACGACCACCCGCGGCTCGGTTCGCTGGTCGAACTGCTCGACGGCAGCGCACCGGTCGCGGCCGTCGACGTGCGCGTCGTGCAGCCGACGCCGCTGCGCGCCCAGATCGCCCAGGTGCTGGCCACGATCCCGCTGACCACCCTCACCGGGTTGCAGTGGGTCACGTGGCTGACCGTGGTCTCGGGCATCGCGGGCTGGTCGGGTTCGCTGCCGTGGCTGCCACGCCTGTCCTGGTGGTGGATTCTGCTGGCGTTCGTGCTGTTCATCTCGCCGATCGGCCGCATGACGATCTGCGTGGCGGGCGCCCGAATTCTGCTCGCCGGACTTCGGCCCGGGTCCTACCCCCGCGGCTCGGCCGTGCACCTCCGTTTATGGGCCGCCGTACGCCTGTCCGAGGCCAGTGGCGCCGAAAGCCTGTCCGGTGCACCGCTGATGGTTCCGTTCGCTCGCGCGCTCGGCGCCAAGATCGGCAAGGGCGTCGACCTGCACAGCCTGCCGCCGGTCACCGGCATGCTCGAACTCGGCGACGGCGCCAGCGTCGAACCCGAGGTCGACCTGTCCGGCTACTGGGTCGACGGCGACATCGTGCACATCGGCGGTATCACCATCGGTGACGGCGCGGTGATCGGCGCCCGCTCGATCCTGCTGCCCGGCACCAAGATCGGCAAGAAGGCCGAGATCGCCCCGGGCTCCGCCGTCTCGGGCAAGGTCAAGGGCGAACAGGAATGGGCGGGTTCGCCCGCCACCAAGACCGGGAAGGCACCGCGCCGCTGGCCCGACCACTCCCCGGAACGCGCCAGGCACTGGCTGGTCGTGTTCGGCCTGTCGTCGATGGTGCTGGCCGCGATGCCCGTGTTCGGCCTCGCCGTCGGCGGCACCTTCATCGCCTGGTGGGTCCGCGAGGAGACCACGATCAGCGCCGCCGCCCTGCACGGCTTCGCCATCCTGCCGCTCGCCACGCTGCTCAGTCTCGGCGTGTACGCCGTGGCGACCGTGCTCGCGGTGCGGCTGCTCAGCATCGGTCTGCGCGAGGGCTACCACCCCGTGCGCAGCCGGACCGGCTGGCAGGTGTGGGCCACCGAACGCCTGCTCGATTCCGCCCGCACGTTCCTGTTCCCGCTGTACGCCAGCCTGCTCACCCCCATCTGGCTGCGCCTGCTCGGCGCGAAGATCGGCAAGAACGTCGAGGCGTCGACCGTGCTGATGCTGCCCAAGTTCACCGTGATCTCCGACGGCGCGTTCCTGGCCGACGACACCATGATCGGTAGCTACGAACTCGGTGGCGGCTGGCTGCGCATCGGCGAATCCAAGGTCGGCAAGCGCGCCTTCCTCGGCAATTCGGGGATGACCGCGCCCGGTCGGCGCGTGCCCAAGAACGGTCTGGTCGCGGTGCTCTCGGCCGCGCCGAACAAGGCCAAGGCAGGCTCGTCCTGGCTGGGCAGTCCGCCGGTGCGGCTTCGTCGCGCGACCGAATCCAGCGACACCTCGCGCACGTTCGATCCGCCACTGCGGCTCAAGCTGGCCCGTGCCTTCGTGGAGACCTGCCGGTTGATCCCGGTGATGGTGACCTTCGCCATCGGTCTCAGCGTGCTGCTCGTGCTCGCGTTGATCGCTCAGCACACCGATTACCTTGTCGCGGCTCTTGTCTCAGGTCTGGTACTGATGGCCGCGGGCGCTGTCGCCGGTGCCATCGCGGTGGCCGCCAAGTGGTTGATCGTCGGGCGGATTCGCGCGGTGGAGTACCCGTTGTGGAGCTCGTTCGTGTGGCGCAACGAGGTCTCCGACGCCTTCGTCGAGACCGTCGCGGCGCCGTGGTTCGCGCGGGCCGCCACGGGTACTCCCGTCATGAATCTGTGGCTTCGCGGACTCGGTGCCAAGATCGGCCGCGGGGTATGGTGCGAGTCCTACTGGCTACCGGAGGCGGACCTGGTGACACTCGGTGACGGCGCGACCGTGGAGCGCGGCTGCGTGGTGCAAACACACCTGTTCCACGACCGCATCATGTCCATGGACACCGTGACACTCGATGCGGGCGCCACCCTCGGCCCGCACTGCGTCGCCCTGCCCGCCGCCCACATCGGGGCGGGCGCCACCATCGGCCCGGCGTCGCTCGTCATGCGCGGCGACGTGGTTCCGCCGTCGACTCGCTGGTGGGGCAATCCCATCGCGCACTGGACCGATCCCGCCTCGACGCGGGAGTCGAGGCAGCGCGGAGCCGCCTGATGCGGAGCAAGTTCTACGAGGACCCCATCGACGCGTACCTGCCGCAGAACGGCAATCGCGGCTACCGCGTGTCCCGCTACGAGCTGGAACTGAGCTACCGACCCGCCAGCAACCGGCTCGCCGGGCGTGCGGTGATCATCGCGGTCACCACTGCGGTGCGGCCGTGGTTCACCCTCGACATGTCGCAGGCATTGATGGTGTCGAAGGTTCTCGTCAACGGATCGAAGGCGGTGAAATTCGTCCATCAGCAGGGCAAGCTCGCGCTCACGCCGCAGCAGAAGATCCCCGCCGGTGGCGTTCTCGAGATCACCGTCCACTACTCGGGCACCCCCAAGCCGGTGCGCGGCCCGTGGGGCGAGGTCGGCTGGGAAGAGCTAACCGAGGGCGCGCTGGTGGCGAGCCAGCCCAACGGCGCCGCGTCCTGGTTCCCGTGTGACGACCACCCGAGTTCCAAAGCCTCCTACCGGATTTCGATCACCACCGACAGCCCGTTCTACGCGCTGGCCAACGGCACCCTGGTCGGTAAGCAGGCCAAGGCCAGCCAGACCACCTGGGTGTACGAGATGGCCGAGCCGATGGCGAGCTATCTGGCGACGATCCAGATCGGCAACTACCGCAAGTACCGGGTCGGCGCCGTGGGTGAACCGGTACCGATGCACGCGGTCATCCCGCCGCGGTTGCGGGCGAGCTTCGAACACGACTTCGCGCGTCAGCCCGAGATGATGGCCTTGTTCACCGAGCGGTTCGGGCCGTACCCGTTCGACGACTACTCCGTGGTCGTCACCGACGATGAGCTCGACATCCCGATCGAGGCGCAGGGCATTTCGATCTTCGGTGCCAACCATTGCGATGGCAAGCGCGGCGCGGAACGTCTTGTCGCACACGAACTCGCGCATCAATGGTTCGGTAACAGCCTCACGCTGAAGCGGTGGCAGGACATCTGGCTGCACGAAGGTTTCGCCTGTTACGCGGAATGGATCTGGTCCGAAGCGTCCGGTGGACCGACCGCCGATCAGCTGGCGCGGGCGGCGCGCGCGAACCTGGCGCGTCAGCCGCAGGACATCATCGTCGGCGATCCCGGACCCAAGGACATGTTCGACGACCGGGTCTACAAGCGCGGGGCGCTCACCCTGCACGCGCTGCGGCTGGAACTACGCGACCATCTGTTCTTCGAGCTGATTCGCGAATGGACCGCGCGCTTCTTGCATTCCTCTATTACTACGGAGGAGTTCGTCGACCTGGCCGGTCATTACAGCGTGGCGCCGTTGCGTGGGTTGTTCGCGATCTGGCTCGGGACCAAGCCGCTGCCGCAACTACCGCCGCTGGGCGGGCAGGCGCATCAGAACACCAGATAGCGCTGGGCCAATTCCTCGATGAGCGGATCGTCGGCCTGCACCATCTCCAGCGCCTCGAGATCGTCGGCGACCGAGATGGTCCTGGCGTCGTCCTGCTCGGGGTCGGGTCCGTCCTGGGCGAGCTGACGCTGCAACTTCCGCCGGACTCTGTCTTTCAGTGAATCGCCCATATCTCCAGGGTGCCCGGTAATCAGCTCGCGAATCAGCGTCAGACGGGGGTGAGCCACGTTCCCCATGGCGTGTTGCGGAGCACGGTATAGAGGGCGAGCAGGCCGAAGAAAGACCACACGGTCACCGCGCTGAGCCCGGGCACGCGCCACCGCTGTCCGCGACGAGCACGCAGGATCCAGTCGATGACGAAGACCGCGAAGGCCACGGTCAGCGGCAGGGCCAGCAGATTGCTGTGCAGCGAGTCGACGATGTTGCCGTCGGTGAGGTTGTGCATCGCGCGCATGCCGCCGCACCCGGGGCAGTACACCCCGAACAGCGCGTACACCGGGCACAGCCCGTAGGAACCCTCGATGTGGGGGTCACGGAAATGCAGCAGGGCCAGCGTGCCGACGCCGAGACCGGCGGCGAGCAGCGGTGGCGTCATCCGCTGCCAGGTCGAGCGCGCGGTACCCCGGTTCGGGTCCGCGCCGGAAAACTCGGCCGTGACGTGCGTTTTGTCCACTCCAATACGGTAGCGGCGGCCGTCCGCCGCCGCCAGCGCGACCGATGCCCGATCGTGCCCATCCGGTGTAATTTTTCGCTGATTTCAGGCGATTTCACAATGTCAGCACGCTCGGTGACCCAGTTCACAACAAGTGGGACACTGTGACCCGCTAACACTAGCTAGCACCCTGGCTTGCACTGTACGGTGGCCTACGACACAAAGGAGTGCCGACAATGCTTGCGAAGTCGATGATGACGCTCGCGGCAGCGCGATCCATGGTCTCTCACCTCGAGACCGGCGCACTGACCGCACAGTTCCGTGCCGGGCTGCGTACCCGCAGTTTCGCCACCGCGAAATTCAACGCCCCCACCGTCGAGCACCGGGTCGTCCCGGTGACCACCGCGGACGGCGCGCAGCTCCGGGTCCACGTCTACGGTCCCGATACCGCCCCCACCCTGGTCCTCATCCATGGCTGGGCCTGCAGTATCGAATACTGGAACCCGCAGATCACCGCCTTCGCCGGCGAGTACCGCGTGGTCAGCTACGACCAGCGCGGCCACGGCGCCTCCACCCTCGGCACCGCCGCCCCCAGCGAACACACCCTGGCCGACGACCTGTCCGCCGTCCTCGACGCGACGCTGCGCGAAGACGAGAAAGCGGTCCTGGCCGGGCACAGCATGGGCGGGCTCACCATTCAGGCCTGGGCCAAGCATCACCCCGAACAGGTCTCCCGACGCGCGTCCGCCGTGCTGCTCGCCAACACCGCCAATGCCGCGATCCGCTGGGAAACCGACATGCTGCCGCTGCTGAACAAGCAGCTCACCGTCGCGCAATACCCGGTCACGCTGCTCGGCGCACCGGTACGGATGCCGCAGCCGGTCAGCGAGTCGCTGCTGTTCGCGCCGCTGCCGATCCCCGGCGGCTGGCTCACCCAGCAGGTTCTGCGCAGTCGCATTCTCACCCCCGAGGCCACTGCCGACGAGGTCGACTTCGCGATGGGCATCATCCGCTCCTGTCGTCCGATCGCGCGCGGGCGCCACGCTGCCGCGATGGCCGACATGGATCTGTCGGCGGGCACCGCCAACCTCACCGTCCCGACCACGGTGATCGCCGGCGCCAGGGACCGGCTGCTGCCGCAGCGCCTGTCACGCCCGATCGTCGACACCCTGCGCCGCACCGGCCACCTGGCCGATTTCCACGTGCTGCCGCACGGCCACCTCAGCAATGTCGAAGACACCGACGCCTTCGACGCCGTTCTGCACCAGATCCTGCGCAGTTCCATGAACTCTCGGGCCACCCGCCGCAACGTCGCTGCCCGCTGACCCGAGCCAGTTCTCCTGAGACCGATCAACGGCGATCGGCTCAGGAGTAACCGCGAAGAAGGCCCCCGACCTCGTCGGGGGCCTTTCTCGTAGGTTCAAGGGAGCAGCAGACCCCAGTACAGTGCCCAGAGCACGAAACCTGTTCCACCGCAGATCAAGAGGACCCATCGGGTCCGTGCTCCGGCGCTCGCACCGGCGAGGGTGTGACGGACGCGGGCGAGCACGAAACCGAGCGCGACCACCGCGCCGAAGGCGATCAGCTGCAATGCCAGCCAGGGCAGGGTTCGGCCGAACAGCAAGGGGCCGAACGAGGTTGCGCGGGTGGTGAGGATGTAGCCGAGCTGGACGATCGTGCCGAGGATGCCGATCACCGTCGTACACAACAGCACTCGCGCCGGCAGCCGATCGGGCAGTCGCCAGGAGCGGACCGTTCCGGTGCACGCGTAGCCGCCCAGCGCCAGGATCATGCCGAACAGCAAGGTCAGCTGCACCGCGGTCGATTCCCACCATGCGGTGGGAGTCAGCGCCCGCACCGAATGCCCCTGTGCCGCAGGTTGATCCGTTGTCGGCGGTGTCGCGGCGCCGGGAAGCCCGTTGACCCAATCACCCATGAGCTCGCCATATCCCGGCGCCAAACCGGGATGTTTGTCGAAGCCATCGGTGGTCGGTTGTCCGGCGTGCTGGGCGTTCGGGAGGGTGCGCAGCGTGTAGTTCCTCTTTCCGGCATGCTCGAAGGCGGTCTGGAAGCCGCGCAGACTGTCACCGGGTGGGGTCAGACGGTCGAGATCACCCCAGATCGCCAGGACCGGCTGGGTGATCCGCTCCAGCACCGGGATCGGGTCGTAGTCGGCCTGGGCGAACTGACCGGCCGCGACCAACTGACGAATACCGTTGCGGGCCAGCACATCGACCATCGAACCGCGCACGCCCGCCGCACCGAACCGCGTCTCGTTCGCCCAGTTCTGTTGCGCGGCGGGTGCGGCCGAATTCGCGCCGATCGTGATCAAGAACGCCGCGTCGGCGGATCGCGACGCGGCGAGGGGCGCGACCCATCCGCCCTCCGACAGGCCCCACAGACCCACTCGCGCCGGGTCCACCTCGGGCCGATTCCGCAGTACGGCAACGCCTGCCAGCGCGTCGTCGGCCAGGAGGGAGTAGTCACGGTGCGACGGCGTGTAATCCTCGGTGCGCTTGTCGTAGCGCAACGCGACGATGCCCGCGCGGGCGAACGCCTCGGCGACATGGTCGTAGTGCTCGCCGCTGCCGTCGCCCGATCCGTGGACGAGCACGACGCCCGGCCTGCCGGACGCGCCCGCCGGAGCATGCACGGTGCCCCCGGTGGTCGTGCCGTCCGAGCGGGTGACGGTGATGTCGACGGTGGTGGTGTTCTGCGCGTGCGCCGCCGGAAATCCGGTGACGACGGTGATCATGAAGGTGAGCAGGATGATTCGCCGGAAGAAAGAGAGCACGCCAAGTCCTAGTTTGCGGTGTTCGTGCGAGGTGCGGGGAAGGCGAGGAAGCGCGTCAGCACACGGCGGGCGCCCGGGCGATCCTGCGAGTGCGACTGCTGAAAACGCTTGAGCAGCGTCATGTAGTCCTCGAAGAATTCCTCGAGTTCGGCCGGCGTCGCGTAGATCGCGCCACGCGAGAAGGGCATCATGTCGGCCCACTCGCCCAGCTCGGCACGCTCGGCCTGGAAGCGCTGGAACATCTCGATGTCTTCGGCGATGTGCTGCGCGACAAGACCTTCCATCAACTCGCGGAGCTCCGGTGACTGCTCGCGATCCATCCGGTAGCGCAGGTCCTTCGGCGGCGAACGCCACCACCGTTCCTTGCCCTTGGCCAGTTCGGGCGCCTCTTCGATGAAGCCGTGTTCGGCGAGTTGGCGCAGGTGGTAACTGGTCGCGCCGGTGTTCTCGCCCAGCCGAGCGCCCAATGCTGTCGCGGTGGCCGGTCCGTTCTCGGCGAGCGCGCGCAGGATGCGCTGACGCAGGGGATGCGCGAGCGCGCGCAGCGCTGCGGGATCGGTGATCTCTCGGGGCGGTACCTCGTCGGCCATAGTTACAACGTACTCTTTGCACAAATATCTGTGCAAAGAAATTTATGCAACATGGAATCGAGGCCGTGGCTCCGGAGACGGAGGGTTCTACTTCGAGGTCAGGTTCCTGCCAGCGGACTACCAGGTGAGATCACGGTTCGGGAGCTGATGCTCGTCGAACCACGTCACGACCATCTCAGCGGTGGCTGCGATGAGTTCACGGCGCTCGCTGCCATCGACATCGAGGGCCGAGGCGCGCAGCACCGCCGCGAATCCAGTGTTGACCACGACCGAGGCCATCACGTCGTATTTGTGGTCATCGCCTGGACCCAGGATCTGGATCACCAGCATCTTGATCATCAGCCGCAACCGCGGCTCGAACTCGGGAAGGCCGCTGCTGTAGAACTGCACGCCCGCGATCAGGGCCCGCAGCAGCCCGGCATTGGCGACCAATACGTCGGTGATGACACCGAAGATCGCGGTGAAAATCTCCTGGGTGGACAAGCCCCTGAGACTGAACATCGAGGTGGTGAACGCCGTTTCGATGTCGGTGAGCAGCCGGTCCAGCAGCTCGTCGACCATTCGCGAGCGGTCGTTGAAATAGCGGTACACCGTACCGATACTGACTCCGGCCGCCACCGCGATCCGATTGGTCGAGGTCTCGGTGATCCCGCGCTCCCCGAACAACTTCGCGGCGGCGTCGAGGATCTGGTTCCGCGTCGCCTTGGCTCGATCCTGCGTGGGCTGGCGGCGACTACGAGGGGGCGGGGGCACGCTTCGATCCTTACCGTTCACAACACTGAACTGCTGCAGCACAGCGTAGACCGAAGAGACCACCCGATCGGCACACATCCGGCCATGCCGCTATCGCGTCCAGCCCACGGCGTACAAGGACTGGTTCACCTACAGCAAGGGCGGGCACCGGAACTTTCCGATACCCGCCCTGCACTATTCAGTGGGTATGTAGAGAACGGTCGCCGGCCAGTACCCGCGCCGCTGAAACCTTCGCGTCTACGGGCGCTGAGGGTAGATGCCCTCGGTGGCGATGGCGTAGAGGAGATTGTCGCCGAGCGTCTCACCGGCAGCCTTGAGGTTCGGCAGGGCGAAGGTCGTCCTGCCGTCGCCACCGAACTTGTTGCCGATCAAGCTGAACAGCGCCTGGTGGTCGGAGACCTTCAGGATGTCCCCATTGCACGGGTACCAGCCCTGCGGTGTCCAGCCGTAAGTGAAGATCGAGATCTGACCGAGAATTGGATCCATGTGCTGAAAAGTCCTCTCATACAACGGATGTGAAGATCGGACGACCGCGTCTGTGCGGTCGCACATGTTTTACCGCAGCCCTCGGCCCGGTCACAAACTCCGCCGCCACACCCCCTTCGCAACCCGTTCCGCGCCGGGAACCTCGGCATGTTGTCGCCCGGGCCGACCACCGCTGTCGATATTCGAAGTCCTCTTCTGCGATGTAGGGAGTCCATTTCAGCCGAGGGGTCGATCAACGATCTGCAGCTGACGTGACCGACTTCCTGGTCATCGCCGTGCACTATCCGGAACACGATCAGCGCGACGAAGGCCACCGAGGCAGAGCAGGTCAGAGCTGGTTTCAGCCACGACCCGATAGGTCGAATTCGAGGTCGCGTGGTGCGCGGTGTCGCACGCGTCGTCGGCCGCTTGGCCCACGCCGTGCACCACGGTATGCGGTTCCTTGCCCGCCGGTCCCAGTTCAACTGACGGAGTCTGCTCACCCTTGTGCGGCGCAGCCCGCACCAGTGCCGCGGGTAACTCACCGTCCCCGAGGATGTTCGCACCTCGGGGACATCTCGTGCCCAGGCACCCTCGTACGAAAGCGTTCATTAAGAATCCGACATTCCGCGCTGGCTACGTTTCTCTCATCGAAGTCGGAAAAATCCGCTGCAGCAAGGCAATTCGCACCGATAGGCGAATGCGCCATGAAGGGAATACCAGTGAAGAATCCACTTTCTGCCGGGGTAGTACGTGCGGGACGTAATCGGCCCGAGCGCTCGGCTCGACGACTCGTCGGCCTGCTCGGCCGGGGGGCCGTCGTAGCTGCCGCGGCGATGATGGTGTTCGCGCCTGCCAGCTCGGCCGGGGCCGGCATCACAATGCCCAACGGCCTGAATGAACGCGTGTGTCTGGATGCGCTGACCCGCGACGGGCGCACGCTCACCGGAGTCGTCCAGGTATGGGCCTGCAACAACGGCGCGCAGCAGCGGTGGATCCCCGGCCCCAACGGCAGTCTGCGCAACGCTCTCGATGAACGCCTGTGCCTGGACGCGCTGACCCGCGACGGGCGCACGCTCACCGGAGTCGTCCAGGTATGGGCCTGCAACGGCGGCGCGCAGCAGCGGTGGATCGCCGGGCCCAGCCACAGCCTGCGCAACGGCCTGAATGATCGCCTGTGCCTGGACGCGCTGACCACCAACGGCCATACGCTCACCGGGCGGGTCCAGGTGTGGTCCTGCAACAACGGAGCACAGCAGCAATGGTGACGTCGAGATGCGCGTGCGAGATCGGCTTCAACGGCGCACAACGTGCCCGATCTCGACCGAACGGACACTGACCAGTCGATGCGCAGGCTGCGCGAGATACCAGGCGTCTGTTCCGTCCACGACCCGGGACCGGTTGGGTCGGCTCGCATCTCGCGGCGCTCGAGAACGCGCAGCGCGCCGAGTTCCTGGCGCTGGGTGTCGCGTGTCGGACGACCGCCCGATTGCCACGCATGCGGACGAATCGAAGGCGGCGGGGGCCGCTCTGAACCGGTGAGCCGCAGGACGGATTTCCCGCCGGTTGGCACACTGAAACGAGAGAGGCCCTCCCCGGCGAACCGGAAAGGGCCTCTGAACTGGAGCCGCCTGGGGGAATCGAACCCCCGACCTTTTCATTACGAGTGAAGCGCTCTACCGACTGAGCTAAGGCGGCGTGCCATTTCGGCGACGCGAGTCTATCGCGGGAAGGGGTAGAACGCGAAAACGGGTGGTCAGGTGGTGCGGGCGGTGATGAGGGTGGCGGTCATGGCGGCGATGGCGAAGCGAGGTTTCACGTTGAGGTCGAGGGCTTCGCGGCAGGCCAGGACGGCGTCGATGCTGCGGAGCAGGCCTTCGGGGCGGACGTTGGTGGCGAGGTCGGTGATCTCGTCGGCCATGTCGGGGTGGGTGAGGGTGATGGGGGTGCCGCGGCCGGCGAATCGCATGGCCAGGGCGTCGCGGTACATGCCGGCGATGTCGATGAGGGCGCGATCGAGTGCGTCGCGGCCGGTGCGGGTGGCGCGGGACTTCTGGCGGCGTTCGAGGTCTTTGAGAACGCCCGCCGAACCGCGGGTGGCGGACGCCGAGCCCTTGCCGGTGCCACCCGCGCCGAGAGCGGTGGCGAGTTCGTCGCGTTCGCGGTCGTCGCGATCGGCGCTCATCAGTTTGGCTTCGTCGTCGGCTGACTTCACCAGTTCGTCGGCGGCGGCGTAGGCGGCGCCGGGGCGCTCGGTCGCGGTGACCAGAGCGAGGGCGCGCTTGCGTCGCTGGCGAGAGTCCTCGTCGGTGGCGAGGCGGCGGGCTCGACCGACATGGCCGCCGCTGATCGAAGCAGCCCAGTCGGCGGTCTTCGCGTCGAGTCGGTCGCGCTCGCGCAGGACCTGGGCGATCGCGGGAACGGTCGGTGTCACGAGGTGAACGTGCCTGCACCGCGAGCGCAGGGTGACGGAGATGTCCTCGGGGTCGACGGTGGGAGCACACAGCAGGAAGACAGTGCGGTCCGGCGGTTCCTCGACCACCTTGAGCAGCGCGTTGGCGGCCCCCTCGGTGAGGCGGTCGGCATCTTCGACAACCACGACCTGCCAGCGACCGGTGCTCGGGCGACGTGCCGCGATCTGCACTATGGCCCGCATCTCCTTGGTGCTGATGCTCAGCCCCTCGGGGATGATGCGCCGCACGTCACCGTGGGTACCGGCCATCGTGGTGGTGCAGGCATGGCACTGCCCGCACCCGACGGTCTCGGGATCGGTGCATTGCAGCGCCGCCGCGAAACACAGCGCCGCGACAGACCTCCCCGAACCGGGAGGCCCGGTGAACAACCACGAATGCGTCATCGCCCCGGTGACCACACCGGCCCGCGCCGCCTTCGCGGCAGCGGCCAGCTCGGTCTCGACCACGTCCTGGCCGACCAGTCGATCGAAGACACCTGCCACGCGCTACACCCTAGCCGCGGGGTCCGACAGGATTCACCGAGGCCGGGCGGGCGCACGGGCGAGCGATCAAGCCTCTTCTGCCCCAGCGGATTTCGCGGCGGCCTTCTTGGCCGGAGCCTTCTTCGCTGCCGTCTTCTTCGCGGTGGACTTCTTCGCCGCGGTCTTGGTCGCCGTCTTCGTCGCCGTCGACTTCACCGCCGCCTTCTTCGCGGGCGCCTTCTTGGCCGCCTTCTTCGCGGTCGTCTTCTTCGCCGCCTTCTTCACCGGCCCACGCGCCCGGCGATCGGCCAGCAGTTCGGACGCGCGTTCGTCGGTGATCGACTCGACCTCGTCGCCCTTGCGCAGGCTCGCGTTGGTCTCGCCGTCGGTGACGTACGGGCCGAAACGACCGTCCTTGATCACCATCGGCTTGTCGGTCGCCGAGTCCTTGCCCAGCTCACGCAGCGGTGCCGCGGCCGCGGCCTGACGCCCGCGACGCTTGGGCTCGGCGTAGAGCTTCAGCGCCTCCTCGAGGGTGACCGAGAACAACTGATCCTCGGTCGCCAGCGAACGGGAATCCGTACCCTTCTTCAGGTACGGGCCGTAGCGGCCGTTCTGCGCGGTGATCTCCTCGCCCGAGGTGGGATCGTTGCCGACCACGCGGGGCAGCGAGAGCAACATCAGCGCGTCGTCGAGGGTGATCTCGGCCAGGTCCATCGACTTGAACAGCGAACCGGTGCGCGGCTTGACCTCCGCGGCCTTCTTGGTCTTCTTCGCGGGCGCCGCGTCCGGTTCGGGTGCGGGCGGTTCCGGCAGCACCTCGGTGACGTACGGGCCGAAACGTCCTTCCTTGGCGACGATTTCGTTCCCCGACACCGGGTCGACGCCGAGCGAGCGCCCCTCCTGCGGCGTCGAGAACAGCTTCTCGGCGACCTCGGGCGTCAGCTCGTCGGGCGGCAGATCGTCGGGCAGGTTCGCCCGCTGCGAGATCCGATCCCCCTCGGGGTCATCGGGATTGATGATCATCCGCTCCAGGTACGGACCGAAGCGGCCGACGCGGACCACGACATCGCGGCCCTCTTCGTCGACGAACATCTTGATCGAGTTCACTTCGCGCGCGTCGATGTCGTCGAGCTGCACGGAGACCATCTTCTTGAGGCCACCGGACCGCGCGACCGAACCCTCGGCGCCGGATTCGCCACCGAAGTAGAAGCTGGACAACCAGTTTCCGCGTTGCTCGCGTCCACCGGCGATGGCGTCGAGGTCGTCCTCCATCGCGGCGGTGAAGTCGAAGTCGACGAGTCGACCGAAGTAGGCCTCGAGCAGGCCGACCACCGCGAACGCCACCCACGCCGGGGCCAACGCGCTGCCGCGCTTGTAGACGTACCCGCGATCGAGGATCGTCTTGATGATCGAGGAGTAGGTCGACGGGCGGCCGATGCCGAGGTCTTCCAGCGTCTTGATCAGCGAGGCTTCGGTGTAGCGGGCGGGCGGGTTGGTGCTGTGGCCGTCGGGAGTGAGCTCGACGGCCGTGACGCTCTGGCCCTCTTCCAGTGCGGGCAAACGGGATTCGGCGTCGTCGGACTGGCCGCCCGCCTCCTCGTCCACGCTCTCGACGTAGGCCTTGAGGAACCCGGCGAAGGTGATGGTGCGACCCGAGGACGAGAACACACACTCCTCGCCGGTCCGCGCGGTGCCGGTGATGCGCAGGGTCAGCGTGGTGCCGCGCGCGTCGACCATCTGCGAGGCGACCGTGCGCTGCCAGATCATCTCGTAGAGCTTGAACTCGTCGTTGTCGACCTTCGAGGCCAGCTGACCGGGCGTCATGAAGGTGTCACCCGAGGGACGGATCGCCTCGTGTGCCTCCTGCGCGTTCTTGACCTTGCGGGTGTACTGGCGTGGCGACGGCGAGACGTACTCCGCGCCGTAGAGCTGGGTCGCCTGCGAGCGAGCCGCCGCGATCGCCGACTCCGACAGCGTCGTGGAGTCGGTACGCATGTAGGTGATGTAGCCGTTTTCGTACAACCGCTGCGCGACCCGCATCGTGCGCTCGGAGGTGAACCGCAGCTTGCGGCCCGCTTCCTGCTGCAACGTGGAAGTCATGAACGGCGGGTACGGCTTGCGCGTGTACGGCTTGGCCTCGGCCGAGCTGACCTCGAGCGCGGCGCCGTCGAGCGCCTCGGCCAGCCTGCGGGCATAGGCCTCGTCGAGCACGACGACACCGGTGGCCGACTTGAGCTGACCGTCGGAACCGAAGTCACGACCGGAGGCGACACGGTCGCCGGAGACCTGCACCAGGCGCGCGCCGAACGTGCGCGGGTTGGTCGAATCAGACTTCTCGTCGGGACCCGCGTCGAGCTTGGCGGCGATGTCCCAGTACCCGGCGGAGCGGAACGCGATGCGCTCGCGCTCACGCTGCACGATCACCCGGGTGGCGACGGACTGCACGCGACCGGCGGACAGCCGCGGCATGACCTTCTTCCACAGCACCGGGGAGACCTCGTAGCCGTAGAGGCGGTCCAGAATGCGACGGGTTTCCTGGGCGTCGACCAAATCGTTGTCGAGCTCGCGCGTGTCGGCGGCGGCCGCGAGGATGGCGGGCTCGGTGATCTCGTGGAAGACCATCCGGCGAACCGGGACCTTCGGCTTGAGCGTTTCGAGCAGGTGCCAGGCGATGGCCTCGCCCTCACGGTCGGGGTCGGTGGCGAGGTAGAGCTCGTCGGCGTCGGCCAGCAAGCTCTTGAGCTCGGCGACCTTGGCCTTCTTATCCGGGTTCACCACATAGATCGGCTCGAAGTCGTGATCGACGTCGACACCGAGGCGGGCCCACGCTTGCCCCTTGTATTTGGCGGGCACGTCGGCGGCACCGCGCGGCAAGTCGCGGATATGGCCCACCGAGGCCTCGACCGTGTAGTTGCGACCCAGGTAGGGCGCGATCTTGCGGGCCTTGGTCGGCGACTCGACGATCACGAGACGACGCAGGGGTCGGCCCTGGTCGGCTGAACTGCGGTCTCGTGTTGCCACCGGCGAACACCTTCCTTCTAGATCCGCGCGTCGGGAGGTCCGCTCGGTGCGCGGCTGGGGCAGACGGCGACGTTCGGACATCACCACCAGTGACGTTTATACCCTGCGCACTTGGGGTAGAGGCATTTGCGGCGTTTCACGACGCGGGCGCTGTCCTGGGCGATGGTACCCGGAAATGACTCGTCCCCCTCCTCCGCATGCGGAGGAGGGGGACGAGGCGTTGTTGTGTTCCGCAGCTCAGGAGAGCGCGCGAACGCCGGTGGCCTGCGGGCCCTTGGTGCCCTGGCCTACCTCGAACTCGACCTTCTGGTTTTCCTCGAGGGTACGGAAGCCCGTGCCCTGGATCTCCGAGTAGTGGACGAAGACGTCAGCGGAGCCGTCCTCGGGCGCGATGAAGCCGAACCCCTTCTCCGCGTTGAACCACTTCACAGTTCCCTGTGCCATTCTGTTTCCTTCTCTTTCTACCGGAAACGGCGGACAACTGGGTTCGTCCACCGGGCCCGTTCCGACCGCTGTACTGTTGGTCCCCCTGCAAGGAAATCCTGAGCACGGCGTTCGCAACAACGATCCTGCTGATGGTTTGGACCTTGGATCCGTCCCTCGAACACAGAAGCTTGCGACCGAGACCCAGTGAACCATGTCTCTGCGCAATTCGACAGTCGAGTTACCGACTATTTGCAAAATTCATGATCTTGCGAATGTGCAGGTAAGGGACAGATTGGGTGTATCCGTACTTTCGGTCTGTTTGCTTCTTGATAACCGAGTGAGCTTCCAGCAAACATGCTGTGACCCAGATCGCTACTGGGTTACGAAATCCCAGGTAGTGGTTGTCGCACACACACGTTTCACACTTCGCGTGTCGCGTGAGAGAAGGACTGGATGAATCCGACAGACCGGACCGAGGTCCGAGAGCACGATACGGGCGAGAGCTATGGGCGATCGTTGCTCAATCGTGTCCTGACCGAGGCGGCTGCCGGCGGCAACCCGTTGACCCACATCGCCGAGCTGCCCGCACGGCGCGCACACACCACCGCGTGGCCGGAATGGGTGCCATCGGAGCTGGTCACAGCCCTGGACGCGCAGGAGATCACGCTGCCGTGGGAACACCAGACCCGCACGGCCGATCTCGCGGCGACCGGAAACCACGTCGTGGTGAGCACGGGAACCGCGTCCGGGAAATCGCTCGGTTACCAGTTACCGGTGCTCACCGCGCTGCACGACGACCCCCGCGCCACCGCGCTGTATCTCTCCCCCACCAAGGCACTCGGCGCCGATCAACTCCGCGCCGTCGGCAGCCTGATCCACGACAATCCGCTGCGAGAGGCGCATCCGGCGAGCTATGACGGCGACACTCCCGCCGAGGTCAGACAGTGGGTGCGGGCCAACGCCCGCTGGATCTTCACCAATCCCGACATGCTGCACGTCGGGATTCTCCGTTCGCATCAGCGCTGGGCACGGGTGCTGCGCAACCTGCGGTATGTGGTGGTCGACGAATGCCACGCATATAGAGGAGTGTTCGGTTCGCACGTCGCGCTGGTGTTGCGAAGGCTGCGTCGGCTCGCCCGGTTCTACGGCGCCGACCCGGTGTTCATCCTGTGCTCGGCGACCAGTGCCGATCCGGCCGCGTCGGCGAGCAGGCTGATCGGGGCGCCGGTGGCCGCTGTCACCCAGGACGGGTCGCCGCGCGGCGCCCGGACCGTCGCCCTGTGGGAACCGCCGCTGAGCGCGATGCGCGCCGGTGAGAACGGAGCACCGGTGCGGCGCACCGCGACCAGCGAGGCGGCCAAGATCATGGCGGCGCTGGTGGCCGAGGGCGCCAGGACACTGGCCTTCGTTCGCTCGCGGCGCGGTGCCGAACTGATCGCGCTCGATGCCCGTCGCGTCCTCGCGGAAACCGCCCCCGAGCTGCAGGAACGGGTTGCCGCCTACCGGGCGGGCTATCTGGCCGAGGACCGGCGGGAGCTCGAGCAGTCGCTGTCGCAGGGGACATTGCTCGGCGCGGCGAGTACCAACGCACTCGAACTAGGCGTCGACATCGCGGGCCTCGACGCCGTGGTCATCGCCGGTTTTCCCGGAACGGTCGCCTCGTTCTGGCAGCAGGCCGGGCGGGCGGGCAGACGGACGCAGGGTTCGCTGGTGGTGCTCGTGGCTACCGACGACCCGCTCGACACCTACCTGGTGCACCACCCGCAAGCGCTGCTCGACCGGCCGATCGAGGCCACCATCACCGACCCGTACAACCCTTACATCCTCGGCCCCCAACTGCTGTGCGCCGCGATGGAGCTGCCGCTCACCGACGAAGAGGCGAGCGAGTTCAGAGCCGACGAAGTACTCGCCGACCTCGCCGATCAGGGCCTGATCCGGCGCAGGCCGGGCACCCGCGGCGCGGGTGCGCGCTGGCACATCACCGCGCACACCCATCCGCACGACGACGTGGATGTGCGCGGTGGACTCGGCTCGCCGGTCGCGATCGTCGACGCCGAGACCGGACGCCTGCTCGGCACCGCCGACGCAGGCCGGGCACCCGCCACGCTGCACACGGGGGCTGTCCATCTACATCAGGGCGAGACCTATCTGGTCGACGAACTGGACCTCGAGGGTGGTGTCGCGTTCGTCAACGAGGTGGATCCCGGCTTCACCACCAGTTCCCGGCAGATCACCTCGATCACCGTTCAGGGGGTGATCGAGGAGCGCGTGTTCGGCGCGGTCACGGCTGCATCCGCGCAGGTGGCGGTGACAAACCAGGTCGTCGGCTACCTGCGGACCCTGGTGACCGGCGAGGTGCTCGACCAGGTGGAGCTCGATCTGCCCGCGCACACCCTGCACACCAAGGCCGTCCTGTATACCGTCACGCCCCCGCTGCTCGCCGCCGCGGACATCTCCGACGAACAGCTTCCCGGCGCGTTGCACGCCGCCGAGCACGCCGCCATCGGCATGTTGCCGCTGGTCGCGGGCTGCGACCGGTGGGACATCGGCGGTGTCTCCATCGCCGAACATCCCGATACCGGCGCGCCGACGGTGTTCGTCTACGACGGCCAGCCCGGTGGCGCCGGGTTCGCCGAGCGCGGATTCGCCCAGCTCACGGACTGGTTGTCCGCCACGCTGAGCGTGATCCACAGCTGCGCGTGCCAGGACGGCTGCCCCTCGTGCGTGCAATCGCCCAAGTGCGGAAACGGCAACAACCCCCTGGACAAGGACGCCGCCGCGCGCTTGCTGGCCGCCGTTCTCGGCGAGCTGCGGGCTCATCGGGAGCTACCTGCGGATTCATGATGTCCGCACGCTCGCGGCGTGACCGGCGAGACACCGCACTCGAAGAATGTTGGTCACTCGTCCGAATTACTGCTGACCAGCAGCGATATGTCAGCCGACGCCCCGTGTCCGAATAAAAAGGACCACTCTTCTATTAACTGGCACATAGCCAACTGGAGCCACGGGCGCGATTACATCGTTTTTTTCATTTTTTTCTCGCCCAGATCAAAGAATGCGCATGAAATAGCGCATAAGCACTTCCGGTTAATTCGAATTGGTTCGGCGCGGAACAACCACCGGCCAGTGATAACACTTGCGCGTCACTCATTCTCTTCCACCGGACCCGCCCGTGCCGAAGCCTGCACAGTGCGCATACCGAACACTCCCGCTGACACATTCGCCTCGACATCTACAACAACATCCCACTGCGCGACCGAGCACCGCCGTACTCGAACCCCCATCCGCCGGGCGATCTCCCCGGCCTCCCCACATGCCGTCTCCGCGCTCTCCGCCAAGAGACCCGCCGCGGCCAGCGCGCCCAGATCCGCGGCCCCCTGCGCCCGATGCCGAGCCACCACCGCTACACCCACCTGGCCCACCAGCAACGTCAGGCAGATCAACCCCGCCAACGCCACACACACGAACGCCGTTGCCCCGCCTCCATCCGCCGTGAACCACGACGACCTACGATCCTTCGACCCGCACGGTTTCACTTCTCGAGCCGTTCCCTCCGCCGGCACCTGCGCATCGCTGTCACGGATCCACTCCCGGCTCGGTGACGGCTACCGCTTCGGCGCGAAGGCGCAGGCCGGGCAGGAGTGGAGTGTTCGCGGCGACGGTGGCGACCACCCGATCGCCTTCGGTGCGGAGTTCGACGGTCGCGCCCGATGGGGCGACAGATCGTCCCGCGGTGATCGCGCGCGAGGTGTCACCCCGGGCAGCGAGGCGGGCGGTCTCGCGGGCAGCATCGGTGCAGCGGACCTGGGTGGATCCTGCGAGCAGTGCGCCGACGCACAGGGCTACGGCGCATACCAGGGCCGCGAGTGCGATGGCGGCCTCGACCGTCACCGCACCCGCGTCGGCCCCGAGAGTGCCGGTGTCGCAGCGGTTTACACGCTCGTGTTGAGTGCCTTGTCGATGATGCCGGTCAGCGCGTTGACAATGCTGTCCCCGGTGACGACCCCGTAGAGCACGGCTCCGAAGGCCGCCGCGGCGATAGTGCCGATCGCGTACTCCGCCGTGGACATGCCGTCGTCCTCGAGCAGCAGACGCGTGATGCGAGTGCGGGCCCCCAGGTATACCGCGTGCGCGAACGTCATCGTGATCCCCTCTCTGGTTGCACCGCGCGGCTGATCCGCGCGGTGAAGTTTCGGTGGCCCCGTCGCAACCGGTCACAGCAGCCCACCGCCGCCGAGCACGCGATCGGCGAGGCCGATAACGACCGGCACGATGCCGAGGCAGACGAAAGCGGGCAGGAAGCACAGGCCGAGCGGGCCACCGATCAGCACGCCGGCACGTTCGGCGCGCGCGACGGCAGCGTCCTCCACGGCTTCGCGGCGTTGCGTGGCGAGTTCGCCGACTGCCGCGGCCAGCGAGGCGCCGGAGCGCGCCGAACGACGAGCCATCCTGGCCAGCGACTCCACGTCATCGGCGCCCGCCGACCCCACCGCATCGGCGGCCGCCCGTTCCCATGCCGTCGCCGCGTCGGCGCCCAGCGCGAGAAGGTCTGCGGCCCTGAGCAATGCCGCCCGAAGAACCGGCGGCGCTGTCGTCGCGCTGGCTCGCGCGGCCGCGGCCATCGGCAGTCCCGCTCGGAGACACGCGGCCAGTAGATCGAACGCGGACGCCGACCCGAGCGGGTCGACCTTCGCGGTGTCACCTGCCGTCCCGGAGACGCCGGCCGTCGTCGGACCGAGCGCACGCACCCGTCGACTGACGGCCACTCGCCCTGGTAGCAACACAATCGCCACGGCCGCGATCAGCAACGCCCCCGGCGCAGCAGCACCATCCATCCCCTGCACAGCAAATCCCTTCCTCGAAGTTCGGTCCACACCCATCCACACCCCGATCCGAACTGTCCCACGCGGGGCACCGCGATCAGCGCGTGGTCATGGTCGGTGATCACATCTGTCCACAGGCATTCGGCGACTACTCCCGCCCTGCCGCCGGGCCGTGACGCACGCCGAGTGCGGCTGCGCTCTTGCGGCGGCGCACATTTGTCCACAGGGCATCCACACGAGTTGTCCACTACCGCCGTCCGTTCGACACCGTCCGGTGCGGATCAGGCGGTGCTCTTACGGGTGATGACATCTGTCCACAGCAGTCCACAGCAGGCGAGGGCGGCGCCCAGCGGGAGAAGTAGTTCCCCAGCCGGAGCAGCGAACAGGATGGTGAGCGGGGCAGCTCCCATCAGTTGTCCCAGGCCGATGCCTACCAGGGGAAGGCCGGCCAGGACGGTGGCCGATGCTCGGGCGCCGGCCAGTGCGGCTTCGGTGCGGTCGCGAAAGCGGATGCGTCCGAGTAGGTCGGACCTGGCGGCGGCGAGTAGTTCCGCCAGCGCCAAGCCGTGCTCTTCGGCCACCCGCCAGGCCGCGGCGACTCGCGACAGTTCCTCGGCGACAATCGAATCCGGCTGGACCCAACCGTCGGCTCCGGAACCACCGAGGCGGCTGCGGCCGGCACTGATCGCCAGTACGCGCGCCGCTTCGCCGCGCGACTCGGCTGCGGCGGATTCGGCCGCCGCGCTCGGGTGGGCGCCCACGCGGAGCTCCCCGACCACAGCTTCGAGGCCGGCCAGGAGGTAGCCGCATTCGCGCCGCCGTTCGCGGTCACCTCGACCACGCCGTTGACGGACCGCCACAGTGGTTCCCAGCATCAGTGCGGCCGACCCGACGCCGGGTCCGAACATGAACGCCGTGCACCCCAGCGAGATTCCTGCACACCACTCCACAGGCACGCGTTGTCGCGCAGTGCTCCCGCTCGGCGCGAACAGCCGGGTGAACCGTCGTTGACCGCCTGCCACAGGCAGCACCAGCACCGCGATCGCGCAACAGAGCAACGCACTACCCATGAGGCCGCCTCCTCCACACCGAAACCCGCATCTCGTTCGCCACACTCGTCGGCGGCGGCTCCGAGCTCTACCCGCGGCGATCGCCGCTCCGCCTCGCCGACCACCGACCACCGCCCGGAATAGCGCGTAGACCTGTGAAGCCAGTTCCCCGCCCCTGTAATTCGCTCATGGCGACACGAATCCCCCGGAGCCACCACCGCATACGCAACCGAGTTACTCATCCGAGACGCACCTCGAGCAGCCGGTGGAGTTCGCCGGTCGCGGGAGTCGGGTGGTCGTCCGCCCGCCAGGCGGGGGTGATGTGGACTCCCTCGAAATCACGGTGCAGGACCCCGATTTCGTGGAGAGCACGGGTTCCGTCGGAGCGGCGCCGAACGTGCAGGACTACCTGGACGGCGGCAGCCAGCTGGCTGTGCAGGGCCGCCCTGTCCATCCCGCCGAGCGCCGCCAGTGCCTCCAGGCGCGCCGGAACTTCCTGGGGCGAGTTGGCGTGGACGGTCCCCGCACCGCCGTCGTGGCCGGTGTTGAGGGCCGTCAAGAGATCGACGACTTCGGCACCACGGACCTCTCCGACGACGATGCGATCCGGGCGCATCCGCAGGGCCTGACGGACCAAGTCGCGCACCGTAACAGCGCCTACCCCCTCGACATTGGCCGTCCTGGCAACCAGCCGAACAACATGTGGATGGACCGGAGCGAGCTCGGCGGCGTCCTCCACGCAGACGATTCGTTCGGCCGGGTCGACGGCGGCGAGCAGGGCCGAGAGCAAAGTAGTCTTTCCCGCTCCGGTACCTCCCACGACCAGGAACGCGAGGCGGGCGCGGACGATGTCGCCGAGCAGACGACGGGCGTCCGGAGGAATCGAACCGGCGGCCGCCAGCGCGTCGAGGCCCTGGGTCGCGGGGCGGAGGATGCGAAGGGACAGGCATGTGCCGTCGTGGGCGACGGGGGCCAGTACCGCGTGGAGTCGAACGCCGAACGCGTCGCCCAGCGTGGCTTCGGTTCCGGCGAGTTTGCCGTCGACCCAGGGTTGAGCGTCGTCGAGGCGGCGGCCCGCGGCCGAGGCCAAGCGCTGGGCGAGGCGGCGAACCGCGGCTTCGTCGGCGAAGCGGACATCGGTCAACTCCAGGCCGCGGCCACGGTCCACCCATACCGCATCCGGCCCGGTGACGAGTACATCGGCGACCCGAGGATCGTGCAGCAACGGCTCCAGCAGCCCCGCACCGGTCATCTCGGTCTGCAACAGGCGCAGGGCCCGGAGCAGATCGGTGTCGGCAAGCACCCCGCCCGCTTCCGTACGGATCGCGGCCGCCAGCTGCGCGGCATCTGGCACGCCCGGATGCTCGGCGAGGCGCTCACGGACGCGTTCGAGGAGGTCGACGGTCACAAAGGAGGTCATGTCGCGCCGGCTCCGTCCATCCGAAGGGCCGCACGACGGATGGAGCGCCGGGCGCTGACGGGGGTAGTCATCCCTCGGCTCCGACCATGGCGAGGACGGCGTCAGCGGCGTCGCGCAGGGGGCCGCGCCGGCGGACGCTCAGGCCACCGCGTTCGAGACGGGAGGCGAGGCCGGCCTGCCCGCGGACCGCGGCGAGAAGGGGCAATCCGAGAAGTTCGGCGACTTCCGCGCCGCGCAGTCCGCCGGGCGCGGGACCACGGACGACCAAGCCGCGGTTGGGGTTTCGTTCTCCGAGATAGGCCGAGACGACTTCGGCCGCGGCGATGGAGCGCAGTCGGGCCGGTACTACGAGGACGACCAGATCGGCGGCGTCGAGCATCGCGTCGGCCGCCGGGCCACGCTCGCACGACACATCACAGACCACGAGATCTCCTGCGTCCCTGCCTGATTCGATGACCGCACGGACCGCCGCCGGCGCCAGCCCGACGAACGCGTGCCCCACGGAAGCCGAGTCGGGCCGTGATCGCCCCGGACCCACCCCGGTGGCGGGTCGCGCTCGGCCGCAGGACAACACCGCCAAGCCGGGAGCCCCGACGGGCAACGCGTTGTGCAGCGCCGCAGCCGACACCCGTCCGTCCTCGATGATCAGGTCCGGCCAGCGCAGGCCCGGCACGTTCTCCATGCCCAAGACCAGATCTATCCCACCGTCGAGCGGGGCACCGTCGATCAGCACCGTGTCGTGACGCACCCGCCGCGCGGCCCCGCGCAGCGCGGTCGCCGCGGCTAGCGTGGATGCGCCGGCACCTCCTCCCGCGCCGACCACCGCGACGACTATCCCTTCACCCGTGCGGGATTCGGCGTGTTCGGCGAACTGTTCGACCAGTGCGACAGCCGCCGTGGGCAATGCGACAACACGTTCGGCACCCACCGCCGTCGCCGCTTGCCAGTCGGGCACGGCAGGTTCCCCCTCGGTGACCAGGACGACGCCCGCCCGCCGCGGGAATCCGCCGACGGCGGCGGCAACAGCGGCGGCGGTATCGAGGATGACCATGCCTGCCCCGGCCCACGCATGCCTGCCGACCGGCATCACCCGTTCCTCGGTGACGCGCTCGGCGGCCGCCGCGACTCGACGCACCTCCGCGCGTAGCCGTTCATCACGCACGAGCACGAGAGCGGGCGCGATCTGTGGCGGGCCACCGCGCATCGGGACTGGGTTCATGCGACTCAGCGTTGCCGAGCGAGGAGTTCATCAACACCCCGAAAACACCGATTGTGGATAACTCGGGGGTGTGGAGAACTTTGACGATCGTCCTGAAAATAGAGGACGGCCCCAGCCGGGGGGGAGGAGGCTGGGGCCGTCGGGTTCAGCCCCGGGGGGTCGGGCTGAACGCGCCTGGACTAAGTCCAGGTGCCAGCAATACTACACCCACCCCCTGCCGCGGGCGCAAGTAGCATTCGCCGACATTCTTCGGCGATTCGCGCCGCCCGGCGTCCCCGGGGCAAACCCTTTTCCACGGTGCGGGCAGTCGATCCTGCGGTGCGCGCAGGTCGTGCCTATCCTGTTGACGTGACGCCAGAACGCGACCAGACCTCGCCTACGGACACAAGTCTCGGCAAAACGGGCCGAGCCCCGGTGCCGGGCGGGCGCGTCGCCGCGTTCTTCGACCTCGACAAAACGGTGATCGCGAAGTCGAGCGCTTTCGTCTTCAGCAAACCGTTCTACGCGCAGGGTCTGCTCAACCGCAGAGCCGTGTTGGAGAGCAGCTACGCACACTTTTTGTTCCTGCTTTCCGGTGCAGATCACGACCAGATGGAACGGATGCGGGCAAACCTCGCCAACATGTGCGCGGGCTGGGATGTGGAGCAGGTGAAAACCATTGTGGCCGAGACTCTTCACGATCTGGTCGACCCGCTGATCTACGCCGAGGCCGCCGATCTGATCGCCGATCACAAGATCCGCGGCCACGATGTGGTGATCGTCTCGGCCTCCGGCGAGGAGATCGTCGGACCGATAGCTGAGGTGCTCGGCGCCTCGCACACCGAGGCGACCCGGATGGTCGTCGAGGACGGCAAGTACACCGGCGATATCGAGTTCTACTGCTACGGCGAGGGCAAGGTCGCCGCCATCGAGAAGCTCGCCGCCGAGCAGGGCTACGACCTGTCGCGGTGCTACGCCTACTCCGACTCGGTGACCGACGTGCCGATGCTGAGCACCGTAGGCCACCCGACCGCGGTGAACCCCGACCGCGCGCTGCGCAAGGAGGCGGCCAGCCGCGGCTGGCCGGTGCTCACGTTCTCCAACCCGGTGTCGCTGTGGTCACGATTCCAGGCGCCGTCGACCACCACTGTCGCCGCGACGGCGGCCGTCGGACTGAGCGCGATCATCGCCGGCGCGATCAGCTACCGACTGCTCCGCAAACGACGCTGACCGGCCGCTTGCAGCACGAATCTCCGAGTGACACGCCGAATTCATCGGGATTCGGTTATGCCCGCGAAACCCTTGATGTGAGTGCCATCACAGTGTAAGAATGGAGTCACGGAAGGACGGAAGGCCAAGACGGAGCCGGAAGAGAAGGTTTCGCCTCCCATCCCACCCTTCCCAGCACGGACACCAGGCACCCACGCGGAGCGCGCCGCGACAAGGCCGAAAGAGTTGTGGGCCTGCGAAATTCGAGCCAACGTCGGCGAACGCCTCGCACAGGTTGCGGGGATGAACCGGCGGGGCTGGGATGATCGCCGAGGCCACCGAACACAACCCACCCTGCACGCTTGGTAACCGGGTGTTCCGTGCTAGCGGGCGGTGAGGTCGAGCAATCGACAACGCCGCCCGTTTCGATGTGTACGGCCGGTTCAGCCGGCCGCCGCGTCGGCGATCGAGTTCGCCTCGCGGGCCCCGTCTTCCAACGCGCCCGCGCAGAACAGCACCCAGCCACCCACGCCCTCCGCGGTGCCCATGCCGAATCCGGCGGCCGCGTCGAGGTAGGCCTGTCGGCGGCGCAGCCAGAACACTTCGGGCACGCCGAGGCTGTGCGGGTCGAGTCCGCTGGATACCGCGACCAGTCGCGAGGCAGCGCGCGCGACGACACCGTCACCGGTGCCGAACGGGCGCAACGACAGCAGCTCGCCGTGCACGATCGCCGCGATCACCGGGGCGGGCGCCTTGCTCGACTGGACGGTTTGCGTGAGCATGTCGAGCCGCTCGGCGACGCCGGGAGTCGAGCGCGGGCGACCGAGTTCCTGCCCGTCGGTCACCAGGTCGGCGGCGGCGAGCAGGTGCAACCGGGCCAGCGCCTGCAGAGGCGCGCGCCGCCAGGTGCCGACGAGATTGGTGAGCGCGTCGCCGTCGAGCGCCTGACCCACCCGCAACGCGCCGGCCAGCACCGGGTCACTGACCTGGCCGTCGGCGGGCAAGTCGGTGCTCGCGCCTTCGATGGCCGCCGAGGAGCGGGCGGCCCGCACGGCGGCTTCGGCGGCGGTGGTCGCCCAGCCACGCCGGTTCGACTTGTGCCGATGCACGGCCGCGAGCGCGTCGCGCGCCTTGTCGGCGGCCTCGCGCACGCCGGGCAGGTCGACCAGGGGCTGGAGCGGATCAGTCACGGCATGGAGGTTACCGCTCGTACAGTGCGGCCCCCACGGTCACATACAACCCGCGCACCGTCGGCCAGCTGCGATCCGGCCACGGCACCTCGGCGAGCCGCTTGGCTGCCGGGGTCACTGCCCTGCGCCGCCGCGCTTCCCGCTCGGCCAGCCGTTCAGCATCGATTCGATCCACCGGCGTCTCCAACCCCGCGATCCAACCCGCACCACCTCGGACGAATCCACGCTACGCCGATGAGCCGGGCTCTCGAAGAGTTTCGAGAGCCCGGCCGGCACCCTTACCCCGTGAGCAGCTCGCGACCAGGAATCGCCTCGAGCAATGCCCGTGTGTACTCCTCGCGCGCAGATGCGAACACCTCGTCCGTTGTGGCCGCCTCCACCACCTTCCCCTCGCGCATGACCAACACGTTGTCCGCGATCTGCCGAACAACCGCCAGGTCGTGAGTGATGAACAAATACGTCAGCCCCAGTTCGGCCTGGAGGTCGTTGAGCAAGGTGAGGATCTGAGCCTGGACCAGGACGTCCAGCGCCGAGACCGCCTCGTCGCAGACCACCATCTCGGGCGAGAGGGCCAGCGCGCGGGCGATCGCCACCCGCTGACGTTGCCCGCCCGACAACTCGTTGGGATAGCGCCGCAGCACCGACGCAGGCAGCGACACCTTGTCGAGCAGGTCACGCACCACCGCTTCGCGCTCGGCGGGAGTACCGATCTTGTGCACCCGCAGCGGTTCCTCGATCGTGCGGAAGATCGAGTACATCGGATCGAGCGAGCCGTAGGGATTCTGGAAGATCGGCTGCACCCGCCGCCGGAAGGCGAACGCGCCCTTGCTGTCGAGCTTCGCGACGTCCTTGCCGTCGAACTCCACGGTGCCCGACGTCGGTTCGAGCAGGCCGAGCACCATCTGCGCGATGGTCGACTTGCCGGATCCCGACTCACCGACGATCGCGGTGGTGGTGCCGCGACAGACCGTGAAACTCACCTCGTCGACGGCCACCAAGTCCGTGGACAGCCACGGCCGCTTGCCGCGAATCTTGAACGCCTTGGACAGGTTTCGCACATCGAGCACGGTGTCGGGCACTGCGTCGGATGCTTTCTCGGCGACAGCCACTTCGACAGCCTGCGCGCGCACTTCGGCCCGCTGCCGCGACGACGACATCCGCGATGCCGCCAGCGACGGCGCCGAGTTCACCAGCTTCTTGGTGTACGCATGCTGCGGATCGCGCAGAATCTGCAGTGCGGGACCGGATTCCACCACCTTGCCGCGATACATCACCACCAGGTGCTCGGCCCGTTCCGCGGCGAGGCCGAGGTCGTGGGTGATCAGCAGCACCGCGGTCCCCAGCTCGGTGGTGAGCTGTTCGAGATGGCCGAGGATCTGGCGTTGCACCGTGACGTCGAGCGCCGAGGTCGGCTCGTCGGCGATCAGCAGTTTCGGCCTGCACGACAGGCCGATCGCGATGAGCGCGCGCTGGCGCATACCACCGGAGAACTCGTGCGGGTACTGGTTCACGCGGCGTTCGGCATCGGACATACCCGCCTCGGCCAGCAGTTCCACCGCGCGTTCGCGGGCCGCGGCGCCGGTGGCGATACCGTTGGCCACCAGGGTTTCCCGAATCTGGAAGCCGATCTTCCACACCGGGTTCAGGTTCGACATCGGGTCCTGTGGAACCAGGCCGATGCCGTTGCCGCGGATGGCGACGATCTCCTTCTCCAACGCTTTCGTCAGGTCCTTGCCGTCGAACAGGATCGAACCGCCGGTGACCCTGCCGGTGCCGGGCAGCAGGTTGATGATGGCGTGCGCGGTCGTGGACTTGCCCGAGCCGGATTCGCCGACGATGGCGACGGTTTGCCCGGGGTAGACGGTGAGGCTCACGCCGCGGACGGCGGGGATCTCCTTGCCGTCGGAGGTGAAACCGACATCCAGGTCCCGGATTTCGAGCAGGGGCTCGGGCGCGGATTTGTCGAGGCTCATCGGGTGCGCTCCTTCGGATCGAGCGCGTCGCGCACCGCGTCGCCGAGCATGATGAAGCTCAGCACGGTGATGGCCAGCGCGGTCGCCGGATAGAACAGGATCGGCGAGGTACGGATCTCGGTCTTGGCGCGGTCGATATCGGCGCCCCAGGACACGATGCTCGGAGGCAGACCGACGCCGAGATAGGACAGCGTCGCCTCGGTGACGATGAAGACGCCGAGCCAGATGGTGGCGACCACGATCAGCGGACTCGCCGAGTTGGGCAGCACGTGTTTCATCAGCGTGCCGAGACGCGACACGCCCAGCGCCTTCGCGGCGGTGACATATTCGCTGTTCTTGGCCTCGATCACCGCGCCACGCGTGATGCGCGCGGCCTGCGGCCAAGTGAAGGCCACCAGGATCGCGACGACCGTCATGATCCCCGCGGGCCGCAGCAGCTGCAGCAGCACGATCGCGGCCAGCACCATCGGAATGGCGTAGAAGATCTCGGCGATGCGCGAGACGATCGTGTCGAGCAGCCCACCGTAGAAACCGGAAATCGCGCCGAGGATGCCACCTACCAGCAGGAACAGCATCGCCGATGCGATGCCGACGCTCACCGACGCACGCGCGCCGTATACGGTGCGGGCGTAGACATCACAACCCTGCTTGTCGAAGCCGAACGGATGACCCTCGCGCGGGCCGTCCATGCCGAACTCCCCCAGGCACAACCGCGGGTCCTGGCTGGTGAACAGCGACGGCCACACCACCACGAGCATGACGAACACGATCAACACCACCGAGACCAGGAACACGGGGTTTCGGCGCAGTCGCCGCCACGCGTCGCCCCAGATGCTGGTCGGGGTGCCCTGGTCCAGGACACGGTCGGTGGCGAGCACCTCCACCTCGTCGGCGGGGGCCACGAAATGCTGTTGCTTGTCATGCATAGCGGATCCTCGGGTCCAGTGCGGCGTAGAGCAGGTCGATCACGAGGTTGACGATCAGGAACACCACCACCAGCACCGTCACGAACGACACCACCGTAGGTGGCTCGCCGCGGATGATCGCCTGGTACATGGTGCCGCCGACGCCGGGAATGTTGAAGATGCCCTCGGTGACGATCGCACCCGCCATCAACGCGCCGAAATCGGCACCGAGAAAGGTGACGACCGGGATCATCGAATTCCGCAGAATGTGCACGCTCACCACGCGTCGGCGCCCGAGCCCTTTGGCCGTCGCCGTGCGAACGAAGTCGGCGGATTTGTTCTCCGCCACCGAGTTTCGGGTCAGCCGCAGCACATAGGCGAACGACAGCGAGCCGAGCACGAACGCGGGAACGATCAACTCGCTCAGGCTCGCTTTACCCGTGACAGTAACCGGGGCGATCCCCCATTTCACACCCAGAAAGAATTGCGCGAGATAACCGACGACAAACACCGGCAGCGCGATGATCACCAGGCTCGCGATGAGCATGGTCGAATCGAAGAGCTTGCCCTTTCGCAACCCGGCGATCATGCCGAACAAAATGCCGAACAGGCCTTCGATGAACACGGCGAGAAACGCCAGCCTGATGGTGATCGGGAAGGCGCGTTCGAGTTCTTCGCGGACCGGTCTACCCGAGAACGAGGTGCCGAAATCTAAAGTCAGAATTCCCTTCAAATAATGCAGGTACTGCACGATGAAAGGCTGATCGAGGTGATACCGGGCGCGCAGTACCGCCTCGGCGGCCGGCGTCAACTGTTTCTCGCCGGCCAGCGCCTTGATCGGGTCACCCGGAATCAGAAAGACCATTGCATAGATGAGCAGCGTCGCGCCCAGGAATACCGGGATCATCTGGAGCAGACGCCGAACTACGTACCAAGCCATCGTTTCCTCCGAAAACGACCGGGGCCGAGCCACTTCGCAGTGGCCCGGCCCAGCTGTCGAGTTCTATTTCTCGATGTTCTCGAAGTCGAACAGGCCGTTCCAGGTGAGCTCGGCCTTGGTGACCTTGTCCGAGCGACCCGCGTTGGCGACGTAGTCGAACACTGGGATGTCCGCCATCTCCTTGATCATGATCGCCTGCGCTTGCGCGATCAGCTTGTAGGAATCCGCCTGTGTGGGGGCGGCGAGGGCGGCGTTGAACAGCCGGTCCACCTCGGGATTGTTGTAGTTGACGTTGTTGGTCTCGGAGAAGCTGTAGTACTGCGAACTGAGGAACTGCATCATCGTGGGGTAGTCGCCCTGCCACCCATAGCGGAACGCGGTACCGATCGTCTTGGCGTTCACCGCGTCGCGAATGTTCTTGAACGTCGGCATCGGGTTGGCGACCGCGTCGATGCCGAGGGTGTTCTTCACGCTGTTGGCGACAGCTTCGATCCAGGCCTGGTGGCCGCCGTCGCTGTTGTAGGTGATCTGGTACTGACCCGACCACGGCGACATCGCGTCGGCCTGCGCCCACAGTTTCTTGGCCTGGTCGGGGTTGTAATCGAACACTTCCGCACCCGGCAGGTTCGCGTCGTAGCCGGGCAGGGTCGCGGCGGTGAAGTCGCGCGACGGCGTGCGCGTGCCGTTGAAGATCTTGTCGATGATCTGCGGGCGGTTGATCGCCATCGAGATGGCCTTGCGGCGCAGAATGCCTTCCTCGCCACCGAAATGCGGCACGGTGGTCTGGATGCCGATGTGCTGGTTCTGCGCGGTCGGCTTGGTGATGGCACGGTCGCCGAGATCGCTCTCGTACGTGGTGATCGCGCTGTCGGGAATGGTGTCGAGTGTGTCGAGATTTCCGGCCTGCAGATCCGCGTACGCGGTGTCGTAGGACTGGTACATCACGAATCGCAGGCCCTTGTTCTTGGCCGGGCGGCCACCGGGATAGTCCGGGTTGGGCGTGAGATCGATCTTCACGTTGTGTTCCCACGAACCGAACGCGTAGGGACCGTTGCCGATCGGCTTCTCACCGAACGCCTTCATATCCTTGAAAGCGGCATCGGGCAGCGGATAGAACGGCGCGTAGCCGAGCGCGCTCTCGAAGTCGATCGAGGGCGACTTCAACTCGACGGTGAAGGTGCGGTCGTCGACAACCTTCAAGCCCGACATCGTCTTGACGGTGGGATTCTCGGCACTCACCTCGTCGAACCCGGCAATCGGGCTGTACACGTAGCTCTGCAGCTGCGCGTTGTCGGCGAGTGCGCCGTAGTTCCACGCGTCGACGAACGATTTCGCGGTGACCGTGGTGCCGTCGGTGAACTTCCAATTCGGCTTGATAGTGATCTTGTACGACTTCCGATCAGCCGTCTCGATCTTCTCGGCCACCTCGTCGTGGGCCTCACCGCTGGCGTCGTAGTACTTCAGCCCGGCGAACAAACGGTCGACGACGCGGCCGCCCATGTTCTCGTTGGTATTGCTGGGCACCAACGGATTCTGCGGCTCGCCCGCATTGGTGGTGACGATGCTCGAATCAGCACTGTCGTCGGACGAGCACGCGGTGAGACCGAGGCTTGTGGCCGCCAGTCCCGCCGCGACCAGCGCGGTCGCTCTGATGAATCTCAACGCTCTCTCCCGGTTCAATTCCGTGGCTAACGGTCGGAGGTTAGCGGCTCCGGCTGGATTTTTCAGCGATCCGAGCCATTTTCAGTTCACATGTATCAGTACGGTTACTCGCTGGAAACGCAGGAAAAATTGCCGAGCCCCTCGCTCTCGGCAGAAAAATATGAACAAATATCGGGAACGCTCAGCTGAACCGTTGAGTAAAAACGATAGCTCGCGACCGTCCGGTCTGTCCGGCGAAGTCATCGGATGAACTAGCCCTATTGACCGCCGCGAAACATCGTCACGACAACGGGACACGCCGTCGCGGGTCAGTTGGCTACTGTCTAGACAGCTGGGCCGCACCCCGGCGACCGACCCGACCGCACCAGGCATGTGAGGCTGAATCGACGTGACCGAAACTGCTGCAGGACACCAGGACTCGTTTCCGCCCAGTGCGGAATTCGCCGCCGCCGCCAACGCGGACGCCACGCTCTACGACCGTGGCGAGACCGACCGCGACGGCTTCTGGGCCGAACAGGCCAACCGGCTGCACTGGCACAAACCTTTCACCGAAGTACTCGACTGGACCGACGCGCCGGTCGCGCGCTGGTTCGGCGACGGCGAGCTCAACGTCGCCTACAACTGCGTCGACCGCCACGTCATCGACGGACACGGCGACCAGGTCGCTATCCACTGGGAAGGCGAACCCGGCGACTCGCGCGACATCACCTACCGCGAACTGCTGGAGGAGGTCTCGCGAGCGGCGAACTATCTGACCGAGCTCGGACTGGAGGCAGGCGATCGCGTCGCGATCTACATGCCGATGGTGCCCGAGGCGATCGTGTCGATGCTGGCGTGCGCGCGGCTGGGACTCACGCACTCGGTGGTGTTCGCGGGCTTCTCGCCGAGCGCGCTGCGCCAGCGGGTCGACGACGCCGAGGCCCGACTGATCATCACCACCGACGGACAGTGGCGGCGCGGCAAGCCCGCACCGCTCAAGGAGGCCGTCGACGAGGCGCTGGCCGCCAAGGGCGACGTGCCGTCGTCGGTGGAGCACGTGCTCGTGGTGCGCCGGGTCGGCACGGAGGTGCCGTGGACCGACGGTCGCGATCTGTGGTGGCACGAAACCGTCGCCGTCGCTTCACCTTCCCACGATGCGCAGCCCTTCCCCGCCGAGCACCCGCTGTTCATCCTCTACACCTCCGGCACCACCGGAAAACCCAAGGGCATCCTGCACACCACCGGCGGATACCTCACCCAAACCGCCTACACCCACCACAACGTCTTCGACCACAAAGCCGGAGACGACGTCTACTGGTGCACCGCCGACATCGGCTGGGTCACCGGACACAGCTACATCGTCTACGGCCCCCTCGCCAACCGCGCCACCCAGGTCGTCTACGAAGGCACCCCCAACTCCCCCGACGAACACCGCCACTTCCAGATCATCGAGAAGTACGGCGTCACCACCTACTACACCGCACCCACCCTGATCCGCACCTTCATGAAATGGGGTCGGGAGATCCCCGACGCCCACGACCTGAGCACCCTGCGACTGCTCGGCTCCGTCGGCGAACCCATCAACCCCGAAGCCTGGCGCTGGTACCGGGAAGTCTTCGGCGCGAACAAGACTCCCATCGTCGACACCTGGTGGCAGACCGAGACCGGCGCCATCATGATCGCGCCACTGCCCGGCGTCACCGCGGCCAAACCGGGCGCCGCGATGGGCCCGCTGCCCGGCATCTCCGCGACGGTCGTCGACGAAGAGGGCAAACCGGTGCAGCTCGGCGAAACCGAGGCCAACGGGTACCTCGTGCTGGACAAGCCGTGGCCGTCGATGCTGCGCGGCATCTGGGGCGATATGGATCGCTACCGCGCCACCTACTGGGAGCGCTACGCCGAGCAGGGATGGTACTTCGCGGGCGACGGCGCCAAGCTCGACGCCGACGGCGACCTGTGGGTGCTCGGCCGGGTCGACGACGTCATGAACGTCTCCGGACACCGCATCTCCACCGCCGAGGTCGAGTCCGCGCTGGTGGGGCATCCAGCCGTCGCCGAGGCGGCGGTGGTCGGCGCCACCGACGCGACCACCGGGCAGGGGATCGTCGCGTTCACGATCCTCACCGGCGAGGCCGCGGCGTCGGCGGGGCCCGAACTGGTCGCCGAGCTGAAGGCGCAGGTGTCCAAGGAGATCAGCCCGATCGCGCGGCCACGCGAAATCCATATCGTGCCGGAACTGCCCAAGACCCGCAGCGGCAAGATCATGCGCAGGCTGCTGCGCGATGTCGCCGAAGGGCGCGAGCTCGGCGACACCTCCACGCTGGTCGATCCGGGCGTTTTCGAGGCCATTCGCACCGGGAGCAACTGACGCGCACCGGCCGGTGACCTCAGATGTCACCGGCCGGGTCCGTTAGGATCGAGTAAAGGTGTGCCGGGAAGTCTGGTCGGCATGCGGTCGTGAATCCGAGTCGATGAGCGCCCGCAGTTCCGTCGACCTCTGCCGGAAGGCTTGCCCTTGATCACGCGCGTCCGCTCCGAGCTCACCCGCTATCTCCGCACCGAAACCGTCGGCGGTGCGCTGCTGCTCGTGGCCGCCGCGGTGGCCCTGATCTGGGTGAACTCGCCGTGGGGCGCGAGCTACCAGACGATGATCGACACCCACCTCGACATTCCCGCACTGCACCTCGACCTCACCCTGGCCGACTGGTCCAAAGACGGTCTGCTCGCGATCTTCTTCTTCGTGGCCGGGCTCGAGCTCAAACGCGAGTTCGCCGTCGGCGAGCTACGCGACCCGAAGCGGGCCGCGCTGCCGGTCGTCGCCGCGGTGGGCGGTGTGATCACCCCGGCCGTGATCGCGCTGGTGGTGGGCCACGGCGTACCCGGCATGGACAAGGGCTGGGCCATTCCCGTCGCCACCGATATCGCCTTCGCGCTCGCGATCCTGGCGATGACCGGTTCGCGGATCCCCACCAGTGCGCGGGTGTTCCTGCTGAGCCTGGCCGTGGTCGACGATCTGCTCGCCATCGTTCTCATCGCGGTGCTGTTCACCGCCTCGCTGTCGTTGCTGTGGCTGGCCGCCGCCTTCGCCTGCTGCGGGGTGTGGGCACTGGCCCAGAAGCTGCGCCTGCACACGCCGCTGTTCTATATTCCGGTCGCGCTCGTGTGCTGGTACGCGCTGCACGAGGCGGGCATCCATCCGACGCTGGCCGGCGTCGCACTCGGGTTGCTCACCAGGGTCCGCAAGGATCCCGGCGAGAAGATCGCGCCCGCGACGCACCTCGAGCATGTGGTGCAACCGATCTCGGCCGGCTTCTGCGTACCGGTGTTCGCGCTGTTCGCCTCCGGTGTGCCGCTCGACGGCGCAGTGTTCGGATCACTGTTCACCGACCGGCTCGCGCTGGCGATCATCCTCGGGCTCTTGCTCGGCAAAACCATCGGAATCTTCGGTGTGAGCTGGGTCGTTATCAAACTCGGCTGGGCGAAACGCCCAGCCGGACTGGAGTATCGCGACATGTTCGCCCTGTCGGTACTCGGCGCGATCGGGTTCACCGTTAGCCTTCTCGTGGCGGAACTCGCGCTCGCCGACGTCGGCGACGATGCCATCGATCTTGCCAAGGCCGCCGTTCTGGTGACCTCGATGGCAGCATCGCTGATCGGATCGGCGCTACTGTTGCGCCGAGGACGTGTGCACCAGGCGCGCCGCGATGCAGACCAGTTACCACAGGGAGAAGGGTCGACGAAGTGAGTTACACCCAAGGCGGAAATGACGGTCGGACGGTCACTTCGATCCCGTTGACCGACGCCAATCCGCCCGGATCGGCGAGCATCGGCAGCCTCGTGCGCGATGCCACCGAGCAGATGTCGACACTGGTGCGCGCCGAGGTGGCGCTGGCCAAGGCCGAGGTCACCGGTGAGATCAAGAAGGGCCTCACCGGCAGCGTCTTCTTCATCCTCGCGCTGACAGTGCTGCTGTTCAGCTCGTTCTTTTTCTTCTTCTTCCTCGCCGAGCTGCTCGACATGTGGCTGTGGCGCTGGGCCGCGTTCCTGATCGTGTTCCTGCTGATGGTGCTCACCACTGTCCTGCTGGCCTTGCTCGGCTGGCTCAAGGTACGGAAGGTGCGCGCGCCGGAGAAGACGATCGGTTCGCTCAAGCAGGCCGCCGAGGTGCTGCCCGCCGCGTTCACCCACCGCGACGCGGCCGACGCGCACGCGGCCATCGGATCCAGTGGTGCGGGCGCCACGTCGCTGGAGAAGTCGAGCAACCGATGACGCGCCGGGCGGGCCCGGTCGCAACAGCCGGACCCGCCCACTAGGCTCGATCGGCGTGTCGTCCAATTCATTCCCGGATCCCTCCAGCGTCCGTTTCGACGGACCGTGGACCCACCGGGACGTGCACGCCAACGGAATCCGCTTCCACGTCGTCGAAGCAGACGTCGCCGAAACCGACGGTGCGGACCGCCCCGAGGCGCCCCTGGTGCTGCTGCTGCACGGTTTCGCCGATTTCTGGTGGTCGTGGCGGCATCAGCTGACCGCGCTGGCCGGCCACGGGTATCGCACCGTCGCCGTCGACCTGCGCGGCTACGGCGATACCGACAAACCACCGCGTGGCTACGACGGCTGGACCCTCGCAGGCGACATCGCCGGCCTGGTCCGGGCGCTCGGGCACACCGAGGCCACGCTCGTCGGCCACGCCGAAGGCGGACTGGTCTGCTGGGCCACCGCGGTGCTGCATCCGCGACTGGTCCGCTCGATCGCGCTGGTCAGCTCGCCGCATCCCGCCGCGCTCAAGAGCGCCGTGCTGCGCGATCCGGCCCAACGGGCGACCTGGCTGCCCGATTTCCTGCGGTATCAGCTGCCGCGCTATCCCGAAAACCTGCTCACCCGACGTGGTGGCGCCGAGGTGGAGCGCCTGCTGCACGATCGGGTCGGTGAATCCTGGTCGCGCAGTGCGGAATTCGTCGAGACCGCGTCGCGGATGCGGCATGCCATCCGGATACCGGGGGCCGCGCACAGTGCGCTGGAGTATCAGCGCTGGGCGTTTCGCAGTCAGTGGCGACCGGACGGTAAGCGGTTCATGGCCACGATGCGCACCCCGATCGACATCCCGGTGCTGATGCTGCGCGGCGAGCACGACTCGTATCTGCTCGACGCCACGTTCCGGCGCGGGGAGTCGTTATCACCCCATCGGACGCTGGTCTCGATTCCGCGTGCGGGGCACTACGCCCATCAGGAGAACCCCAGCCGGGTCAACGAGGCGCTGACCGCGCACTGGCGCGAGCAGAACGGTGTGAACGGGTCGCCGCCGCACGACGACTTGGTTTCGCCGTAGTTTCGGAGCGCCGGCGCGCTCGAGATGGGTCTGTGATCAGCTCAGTACGCAGGCGCCCGTGTTGACGGGGGTGCTGCTCGGGGCGGCTGCGGCCAGTTCGGACGCGACCTCGTGCAAGGTGAGGACGTAGCCGGTGTCGTCGTCGGTGACCGCCGCGCCGAAGACCACGCCGAGGAGCTGGCCCTCGGCGTCGACCAGCGGGCCGCCGGAGTTACCCGCGCGGACCTGACCGCGCACCGTGTAGACCTCACGCTCGACGGTGCCGTCGCGGTGGATGGTCGGGCCGGTGAGGTCGAGGGTCTCGCGGACACGGGCCGCGCTGGCGGTGTACGGGCCGCCACCGGGGTAACCGAGCACGATCGCGCTCTCGCCCGAACTCGCGGGCTCAGGGGCCTGGGGCAGCACGGGGGCGGTCAGACCGGGGACGGCGAGGACCGCGATGTCCTTGGACGGGTCGAACAGGACCACGGTGGCGTCTAGCGCACCACGGGCCGTGTCGACCGACACCGTGTTGGTGCCCGCGACGACGTGCGCGTTGGTCATCACGCGTTCCGGCGCGACGATGAAGCCGGAACCTTCGAGCGCCCGCTGGCAACTGGGTGCGGTGCCGCGGATGCGCAGCACGCTCTGCTGCAGCGACGCCGCAACCGGGCTGGCCAGCACCGAGGGATCCGGCGGTTCGACGGCGGCGATCGGCGCTCGGCCGAACGGGCCGATCACATCGGGCAAGCCCGACGTGTCGAGCAGCTTGGAGAATTCGTTGGGAACCTTGCGCAACCAGTCCGGCGCGACCGAATTGACGTCGGCGAGCACCTTCGACCCGTTGATCGCGGCGGCGACAGCGGGCTGGGACGCGGTGGCCAGCGGCAACGCGAGCAGCCAGGCCGCGACCAGCACGGTCACCGCCTGCAACACCGCACCGACAACACTGTCCACGCTGCGGGCGACCGGTTGGCGGATGCTGGTGCGCGCGGCCCGGCCGAGCACCATGCCCGCCACCTCACCGACGATCACCAGCAGCACGATCAGCAGGATGCCGCCGAGTACCCGGCTGCGACCCTCACTGAGGTGCTTGAGGATGTGCGGTGCGATCAGAATGCCCGCGACCGCGCCCAGCGCGACGCCGAAGAACGCCAGCGCCGACGCCACCGCGCCCTGCCGCCAGCCGGTGGACGCCGCGACCAGCGCGATCAGTACCACCGCGATGTCGAGCCATACCGAGGCGGTCACAGGGTCATTCCGACCGCAGCCAGCGAGCTCTCCAGGTCACGCACGTCGCCCCGATCCCAGTTTCGTTCCCAGCCAGCGGATTTGATGATGCCGGCGAGAATACCGCCGGTGAGTCCCCACACCAGCATGCCGTCGACCTGGAACGCGGGGCTCTGGTAGCCGAGACTGCCACGCACCATGAATCTGTGTGCCGGATCGAGCAATTCGGTGAGCGGCACACGCACGACACGCTCGGTTTCGCCCTGATCGACGACGCGGACCGCGCTGGGTGCTCGCCAGTAGCCGAGCACCGGGGTCACGTCGAATTTCGACGGCGGAACGAACAGTTTCGGCAGCAGCGCGAACGGCTGGACACCGGCCGGGTCGAGTCCGGTCTCCTCCGCGGCTTCGCGCAGGGCGGTGCCGACCGGGCCGTCGTCGCCGGGATCCTCGGCGCCGCCGGGGAACGCGATCTGGCCGCGGTGCTGGCGCATGGTCGAGGCACGCTGAGTGAGCAGGACGTCGGCGTCGGCGGGCAGGCCCCCTGGCACCGACTCATCGGCGTCGGGCGAGCCGCCGAACAGCACGAGGACAGCGGCCTGGCGTGGCCTGCCGGTGATCGACATGGCCCGGCGCAGGGCGCGGGAAGTAGCGAGCGTGTCGTCGGCGTCGGGGCCGCCGGATCTGATCGCGGTGCGCAACCACGAGGGAACGCCGGAATCGTCGAGCCTCGCTACATCGTTCACGCCATCGCCTTCGATCCACACGCCACTGTTACGTCCTCTGTCATACCGTGACCCCGAGCTTCGCGGATACCGTATCCGCGATGTCGGCCACGTCGGCAAACGTACGCACCTCCACGCTCGCGATGGTGCCGTCGGCCCGCACGAGCACCGAGACGGGCAGCACCGCGGGCGCACCGACCGCACTGCGCACGGCGGCCTGCGGATCCTCGACGCCGGGCAGGGTGATGCCGAGCCCGGTCAGCCGAGACAGTGCCTTCGCCTCGTCGGGATCGCTGTGCACGGTCATGACCGTGAGTGCCGAGCCCGCCCGCTGCGCGAACTCCTGTAGATGCGGCAACTCGGTGGCGCAGGGTCCACACCAGTAGGCCCACAGGTTGAGCAGCGCGGGCTTTCCGGCGAGCGCCGCGGCGAGATCGACGGGCGTGCCGTCCGCCAGACAGCTCACCTGGAGACCGGCCAGCGGCCCCGACGCGGACGCGGACGCGGGCGACGGGCAGGGTTGGGACCCCGCCGCCGCTCGTTCCTCGGCCGACACGCCCGATGTCTGTTGCGATGTCTGCGCAACGACGCCGGTGGTCTGCGAACCCTCACGCGGCCACAGCGCCACCGTGGCGGCGACCACCAGGATCACCGCGGCGAGCACCCAGCGCACAGCGGGCCGCCGTAGCAGCGAGGCTTCGCTCACAGGCCGACCATGTTCAGCAGGTGATCGCGCTCCGGGCCCTTCACCAACTCCGCGGCCACCGCCGGGTCGGTGGGGCCGAGCCCGAACGACGGGCAGTCGCCGGCGAGCATGCACGCGCCGCAGGCCGGCTTGCGCGCATGGCACACCCGACGCCCCTCGAAGATCACCCGGTGCGAGAGCATCGTCCAGTCCTTGCGCTCGAACAGCGCGCCGACCGCGTGCTCGACCTTGACCGGATCCTCCTCGTCGGTCCACTTCCAGCGACGCACCAACCGGCCGAAATGGGTGTCGACGGTGATACCGGGCACATCGAACGCGTTGCCGAGGATGACGTTGGCCGTCTTGCGCCCGATCCCGGGCAATTTCACCAATTCGTCCAGAGTGTGAGGCAATTCACCGTCGTATTTTTCGACCAGCGCCTGGCCGAGGCCGATCAGCGAACTGGTCTTGTTCCGGTAGAAGCCGGTGGGCCTGATGTATTCCTCCAGCTCCACCCGGTTGGCCTGCGCGTAGTCGTAGGCACTGCGGTACTTCGCGAACAGGGCGGGAGTGGTGAGGTTCACCCGGACGTCGGTGCACTGGGCGGACAGGATCGTCGCGACAGCCAGTTCCAGCGGAGTGGTGAAGTCGAGCTCGCAGTGCGCGTCGGGGAACGCCGCGGCGAGCGTGCGGTTCATCCGGCGGGCGCGCCGGACCAGTCCGATCCGCGTTTCCGCAGCTATCGCACGGTTCTTGCGTTTGCGAGCGGCCGAGATGCCGGTGGGTACGGCGGCCGAATCCGCTGCCGGATCGGCATCGCCGGCGGCGGCGGGGGCAGGGGAAACGGGCACCGCTTCACCATACGGAACCACTACGACAACATTGCCCGGCCAGTTTGCCCGCTGTGTTCCATCTGAGACCTGGACCGTGTTTACTGCCAGTCATGCAAGGACTCGCTGTGGTGCTCTTCCCAGTGCTGTTGATGCTGTTCGCGCTGGGGATGGAGCGGGTCGAGAATCGGCTCCGAAAGCTTCTCGAACCCGACGAAGAGGTTCAGCAGTACCTGGACAACGCCAGCAACGCCGAAGTGAAAGAGCTGACGAAGCTCGGCCTGCCCGCCGCCGTGGCGCGCGTGCGCAAGCGCCGTTCCCGTACCTCCGAATTGGATGTCGCACGGGCGAGCTAAACGATCGATTCTCAACGCGCAATCCACTCTTTACGTGGTGTCTGTCACTGCGGTGCCGGAATGCCGCGTAGACTGCGCGGTTGGTCGATTCGCTCGACCAGGTTCGCAAGCCATATCCCATAAGGAGCACATTCGTGGACGAGGCCCTCGCCAGAGCAGGCATCTTCCAAGGCGTCGAGCCCACCGCGGTGGCCGCGCTCGCCAAGCAGCTGCAGCCCGTAGATTTTCCGCGCGGCCACGTCATCTTCAACGAGGGCGAACCCGGCGATCGGCTGTACATCATCACGACGGGCAAGGTGAAGATCGGCCGGCGGTCCCCGGACGGCAGGGAAAACCTGCTGACCATCATGGGTCCGTCCGACATGTTCGGTGAACTGTCGATCTTCGACCCGGGCCCACGTACCTCGACCGCAACCACGGTCACCGAGGTCCGCGCCGTGACGATGGACCGCGACGCACTCAAGTCGTGGATCGATCAGCGCCCTGAGATCGCTGAGCAGCTGCTGCGCGTGCTGGCACGACGCCTTCGCCGCACCAACAACAACCTCGCCGACCTGATCTTCACCGACGTGCCAGGTCGCGTCGCCAAAGCGCTGCTGCAGCTCGCACAGCGCTTCGGCACCCAGGAAGCGGGCGCGCTGCGCGTGACCCACGACCTGACCCAGGAAGAGATCGCCCAGCTGGTCGGTGCTTCCCGGGAAACCGTCAACAAGGCGCTCGCCGACTTCGCTCATCGCGGATGGCTGCGCCTCGAGGGCAAGAGCGTGCTGATCTCGGATTCCGAGCGTCTGGCACGTCGCGCTCGCTGACGTTCGAACACCTGCCGTCCCGGTATGACGGGACCGTTGATGCGTGTGGGCTCACGAGGAGAGGGCCTCGTCCACACCACCGCGGTTTCGTTGTGCCGGGACATCGGCCGTTGTCTGCCTGACACCGGTCGATCGCCGACACGGCAAGCGCGTCGGCGATCGACCGGTGTTCAGTTCTGTTCGGCCCGCAGGTATTCCAGCTGTGCCTGCACGGAACTGCGCGCGGCGGGCCACAGCCGTTTGTCCACGTCGGCGTACACCTTGCGGACCACCGCGAGAGCGCCCGCGCCGGGACCCAGTTCGACCAGCGCGGCCCGCACCTGGTCGAGCCGCTCACGCCGGTGGTCGAGGTAGTACTGCGCCACCGGCGCAGCATCGGGGTGGTCGGGCCCGTGCGCGGGCAGCAATGCCTTACCCGCGCCCAGCTCACGCAGCTTTTCCAGCGACGCGAGGAAGTTCGCCAGCGCGCCCGGCGCGGATTCGAGCACCGTGGTGCCGCGGCCGAGGACCGTGTCACCGGTGAGCACCGCGTCGTCGAGCAGCAGGCTCACCGAATCGGTGGTGTGTCCCGGCGTACCGAGCACCGTGATCCGCAGGCCGGCGGCCTCGATCACCTCGCCGTCCACCAGCGGCACGACCGCGCCACGCAGATACGCCGGGTCCACCGATCGCACCGGCGTCCCGGTGGCTTTCACCAGGTGATCGATGCCGCCGGTGTGATCGTGGTGGTGATGGGTGATCAGCGTCAACGCGATCCGGCCGCCGGTGGCCTCGACGATGTCGGCGGTGTGTTTCTTGTCCTTCGGTCCCGGATCGACGACCACGTAGGAATCGCTGTCCAGGCCACGCAGCAGCCAGGTGTTGGTGCCGTCGAGCGTCATTTGATTGGGGTTGTCGGCCAGTAGTACCGATGCCGTCGCAGTGACCGGCCTGACCTGGCTGTACGCGGGATGTTCCAGTGCCATGACGGCTGCCTATCCGACCTCGACGATCAATTCCACCTCGACGGGCGTGTTCTTGGGCAGTTCCGAGACGCCGACGGCCGAGCGCGCGTGCACGCCCGCCTCGCCGAACACCTCACCGAGGAACTCCGACGCACCGTTGATCACGATCGGCTGATCGCTGAATCCGGGCGCCGAGGCGACGAATCCGACGACCTTCACGATCCGCACCACCTGGTCGAGCCCGACCAGGTCGTGCACGGCCGCGAGCGCGTTCAACGCGCACAGCCGGGCGGCCTCCTTGGCCTGCTCCACATCCACCTCCGCCCCGACCTTGCCGACCGCCGACAATTCACCGTCGACGAAGGGCAGCTGGCCGGAGGTGTACACCAGCGAACCGGTGCGCACGGCGGGAATGTAGGCCGCGACAGGAGCGGCGACCGGCGGCAGCGTGACACCGAGCCGGTCGAGCGCGTCCTTCCACGCGGTGGCCACGGCTACTTCTGCCGCTTCAGGTAGGCGACGTGCTGTTCGCCGGTCGGTCCGGGCAGCACCGAGACCAGCTCCCAGCCGTCGGACCCCCACTGGTCGAGGATCTGCTTGGTCGCGTGCGTCAACAGCGGCACGGTCGCGTACTCCCACAGGGTGACTTCACTCATGGTGTGAGTTTAGGGCTCACCCCGAACGCCTGGGCGAAACGGGTTATAGGCTCGGCGGCGTGGGAGCACCAACAGCAGAGCCGGTTTCGTCGGTTCCCGAACCGTCGACCGGATGGCCACAGCGCGCGGCCAAGGCCCGCTTGCACTACGTGACCGGCAAGGGAGGCACTGGCAAGTCGACCGTTTCGGCCGCACTCGCACTCGCGCTCGCCGCAGGGGGACGCAAAGTGCTGCTGGTCGAGGTCGAGAGTCGCCAGTCCATCGCGCAGTTGTTCGATCGGCCACCGTTGCCGCCCACCGAGACCCATATCGCCAGCGCCGACGGCGGTGGCGAGGTGACGGCACTGGCTCTGGACATCGAGTACGCGTTCCTCGAGTACCTCGACATGTTCTACAACCTCGGCTTCGCGGGGCGGGCGATGCGCCGGATGGGCGCCATCGAGTTCGTCACCACGATCGCGCCCGGTCTGCGCGACGTGATCCTCACCGGCAAGATCAAAGAGTGTGTGGTCAGGGTCGGCAAGGACGGCAGGCCCGCCTATGACGACATCGTCGTCGACGCGCCGCCGACCGGCCGGATCGCCGGCTTCCTCGACGTCACCACGGCCATGGCCGAGATCGCCAAGGGCGGCCCGATCGCCTCGCAGGCCGAGGGCGTGTCCAACCTGCTGCATTCCGATCAGACGATGATCCACCTGGTGACGCTGCTCGAGGCGCTGCCGGTGCAGGAGACCGCCGACGCGATCGCCGAGCTCACCGCCGACGATCTGCGGATCGGCACGGTGATCGTCAACCGGGCCGCCACCGCCGAACTCACCCCGGCTCAGCGCGACACGGCCGTGGCGGGCGAACTCGACACCGCCGCGGTCGCCGCCGACCTGGCGAAGGCCGGCATCACCCTGTCCGAATCGGACTTCGACGGCCTGATCGCCGAAACGGTCGACCATGCGATCGTGCTGACCGCGCAGAACGCGAGTGCCGCCGAACTGGCGCAGATCGACGTCCCCCAGCTGTCCCTGCCCGCCCTCGGCGACGGCATCGACCTGGGTGGCCTCTACGAACTGGCCGAACAGCTATCCGCGCAGGGAGTCCGATGAGCGAGCACGTTTCCACCCCGCCCGCGCTGGATGTCTCGCAGATCATCGCCGACCCGAGTGCCCGCGTGATCGTGTGCTGCGGGTCCGGCGGCGTCGGTAAGACCACCACCGCGGCCTCGATCGCGCTGCGAGCGGCCGAATCGGGTCGCAAGGTGGTGGTGCTGACCATCGACCCGGCGCGCAGGCTGGCGCAGTCGCTGGGCGTGGCCGAACTGGACAACACCCCGCAGCGCGTGGAGCTGGGTCCCGAGGTGCCCGGTGAACTGCACGCGATGATGCTGAACATGCGCCGCACCTTCGACGACATGGTGCTCGAGCACACCAGCGCGGACAAGGCCGAGCAGATCTTCGCCAACCCGATCTATCAGACGGTGGCGTCGTCGTTCGGCGGCACGCAGGAGTACATGGCGATGGAGAAGCTCGGCCAGTTGGCCGCGCGCAAGGAGTGGGACCTGATCGTGGTCGACACTCCCCCGTCTCGCAACGCGCTCGATTTCCTCGACGCGCCCAAGCGGCTCGGCACCTTCCTCAACGGCAAGATGATCCGGTTGATCATGGCGCCGGGACGCGGTGTCGGCCGGATCGTCACGGGGGCGATGAGCCTGGCGATGCGCGGGGTGTCGACGATTGTCGGCGGGCAGATGCTCAAGGACGCCTCGACGTTCCTGCAATCGCTGGAATCGCTGTTCGGTGGGTTCCAGGACCGGGCCGAGCGCACCTTCGCGATGCTGTCCAAGCCCGGTACCCACTTCCTGGTGGTCGCCGCACCCGAGCCGGACGCGTTGCGCGAGGCGTCGTTCTTCGTCGACCGGCTGTCGACCGAGAAGATGCCGCTGGCCGGTCTGGTGCTGAACCGGACCCATCCCGCGTTGTCGGAGCTGTCGGGCGACCACGCGCTGACTGCCGCCGACCAGCTGGCTGATTCGAACCCGCTGACCGCATCGGTGCTGCGCATCCACGCCGATCGGGTGTCGACGGCGGCGCGGGAGCGGCGGCTGCTGCACCGCTTCACCGGTGCGCACCCGCGGGTGAAGATCGTCTCGGTGACCGCGCTGCCCTTCGAGGTCTCGGATCTCGAAGCACTGCGCGCCGTCGGCGATCAGCTGACCGGTACCCCGGCTTCGGCCTGATCGATTCAGACAAATCCGCTATAGCTCACAATCCGGTAACACTCACCAACGGCGCCGATTCCGCAAACCACGCGGTCTCGGCGCCGTTTGTGATAACGGTCCGGTCTCGTCTGCTAGATAGCTACCTGGTGCTGGCGCTGGGCGTTGAAGAATTCAGCCCACGACGTCACGTCGGGATGCTGTTTGAGCAGCGCACGCCGCTGCCGCTCGGTCATCCCGCCCCACACACCGAACTCGACGCGATTGTCGAGGGCGTCGGCACCACACTGCATCAGCACTGGGCAGTGACGGCAGATCGTTGCCGCCTTGCGCTGCGCCGCACCGCGAACGAACAGCTGATCAGGGTCCACTTCCTTGCATCGCGCCTGGGCAACCCAAGCGATCCTTGCCTCGGCCTGCTCTACATCCAGTCGAGCGATGGGGGTTGTGATGTGCATTTGATGTGCCCCTTTGCAGTCCGAACACCGTTGTGCGGCGCTCCAGAATCGCGAGCGCGGATCACAGCAACCCAACTACCGCTGCGTCCCGCACCACATTCCACTTTGAGTGTTAGCTCTATCACACTGGGTTCTCAATCTAGGTAAAGGTATGGCGGTTACGCAAGACCGCCCCCCGATTTTTTGGTACGGGCGTCCATTCAAATCGGGCCAGAACCGCGCAGTAGTGCTGATCACCGGCGTGGCCGGTCGCGACACGCCGATGTGATCATTTTGTTGACACGCCCGAGCAACCCCCCTGGCACCGCCCGGACATTCCCCGTCGAGCAGCACAGCCGTGAACCTCACCACCCCACCCTCTAGTCTGGGATCGTGCCGATCACTCAAACGCTCGCGAGGCTGGCCGGCAGCTGCGCGCTGGCCGCCGTGCTTGTCGCTGGGCTGTTGTTCCCCTTGGCCGGTGGATTCGGATTCATCTCCAACCGCGCCGCCGACGCCGTCGACAATGTCTCCGCCGAACTGGTGGAGGGCACGGTCCCCGCCGTGTCGACGATGGTCGACGCGAACGGGTCGCCGCTGGCGTGGCTCTACGAGCAACGCCGCTTCGAAGTGCCGAGCGACAAGATCTCCAACAACATGAAGCTGGCGATCGTGTCCATCGAGGACAAGCGCTTCTCCGACCACAAGGGCGTGGACTGGCAGGGCACGCTGCGCGCGTTCCTCACCAACACCTCCTCCGGTGCCGTGCAGCAGGGCGCGTCGACCCTGGACCAGCAGTACGTGAAGAACTTCAACCTGCTCGTGGTCGCCAAGACCGACGCCGAACGCCGCGCCGCGATCGAGACGACACCGGCGCGCAAGCTGCGCGAGATCCGGATGGCGCTCACGCTGGACCGCGAACTGTCCAAGGACGAGATCCTCACCCGCTACCTGAACCTGGTGCCCTTCGGTAACGGTTCCTACGGCATCCAGGACGCCGCGCAGACCTACTTCGGTATCGACGCGTCCCAGCTCAGCATCACCCAGTCAGCGATGCTGGCGGGCATGGTGCAGTCCAGCTCCAAGCTGAACCCCTACACCAACGTGGCCGGCGTCACCGACCGCCGCAACACCGTGCTCGACACGCTGATCCAGAACATCCCGCACCGCGCCGAGGAGTTCCGCAAGGCCAAGGCCGAACCGCTCGGCGTGCTGCCCGAACCCAAGGGCCTGCCGCGCGGGTGCATCTCCGCCAACGACAAGGGCTTCTTCTGCGACTACGCGCTGCAGTACCTGGCCGAGGCCGGGATCAGTCGCGAGCAGATCGACAAGGGCGGCTACCTGATCAAGACCACACTCGATCCGGTGCTGCAGGAATCGGTGAAGCGTTCGGTGAACGAGCAGGCCAACCCCGACCTCGACAACATCGCCGAGGTGATGTCGGTGGTCGCGCCCGGTCAGGATTCGCACCCCGTCCTCGCGATGGCGTCGAGCCGCACGTACGGCCTCAACCGCGACGCCAACGAGACGCTGCTGGGCCAGCCGTACTCGATGGCCGGTGACGGCGCGGGCTCGATCTTCAAGCTCTTCACCACCGCCGCCGCGATGGAGAAGGGCCTCGGCATCGCCGCCCAGGTGGACGTCCCCGGCACCTACGCCGCCAGGGGCATGGGCTACTCGAACTCGCCGGGCTGCCCTGCCGACTCGTGGTGTGTCAAGAACGCGGGCAACTACCCGGGGTCGATGTCGGTGACCGACGCGCTGGCGACCTCGCCCAACACCACCTTCGTGAAGATGATCCAGGACGTGGGCGTCTCGTCCGCGGTGGACATGGCCGTGCGCCTGGGCATGCGGTCCTACACCAACCCCGGCACCTCCGGGCACGGCAACTCGAGCCTGGCCGACCACATCAAGAACAACAACATGGGCTCGTTCACCCTCGGCCCGTTCGCGATCAACCCGCTCGAACTGACGAACGTGGCCGCCACGCTCGGCTCGGGCGGCAAGTGGTGCCCGCCCTCGCCGATCAAGGAGGTCGTCGACCGCAGCGGCAAGACCGTTCCGCTCACCCAGCAGGCCTGTGAGCAGGTGGTCGACCCGGGTCTGGCCAACACCCTCGCCAACGCGATGAGCAAGGACGACGTCAGCGGTACCGCCGCGGGCGCCGCGCGCGCGGCCGGGTGGTCGGCACCGATGTCGGGTAAGACGGGCACCACCGAGAGCCACCGCTCCTCGGCGTTCCTCGGCTTCACCAACGCGCTGGCTTCGTCGGTCTACGTCTACGGCGACAGCCCGACCCCCGGCGAGATCTGCTCGTTCCCGCTGCGCAACTGCGGCGCCAGCGATGCGTCCGGCCTGTTCGGTGGTAACGAACCGGCCCGCACCTGGTTCAACGCCATCAAGCCGTTGATGGACCGGTTCCCGCCGCCGGGCCTGCCGCCGGTGGACGACAAGTACGTCCGCGGCGCGAACAACTCCCAGGTCCCCGATGTGGCGGGCAAGTCGCAGGGCGAGGCCACCTCGATCCTGTCCGGTGCAGGCTTCCAGGTCTCCGCGGTGACGGGCGCCGGTTCGCAGGCCAAGGGCACGGTGATGGGCAGTTCGCCGAACGGCTCGGCCATTCCGGGCTCGGTGGTCACGATCTACATCAGTGACGGCACCGTCCGGGTGCCCGCGCCGACGACTCCCCCGCCCGCCGCGCCGGCACCGGTGATTCCGGGGCTGCCGCAGATTCCGCGCCTGCCACCGATCCCCATCCCGGTGCCGCGCTAGTCAGACGACAAAGGCCGCCGTCCGATTCGGACGGCGGCCTTTGCTCGTTTCTACAGCCGGGCCTTGACCGCGGCGGAGAGCCGCGAACCGTCGGCCTTGCCATCGGCCAGCGCGGTGGCCGCCTTCATGACCTGACCCATCTGCTTCATTCCCGGACGCTCACCGAGCTGCTCGGCCACCTCCGCGATCGCGGTGTCGGCGACCTGCGCGACCTCGGCGTCGTTGAGCTGAGTCGGCAGGTACTCCTCGATGATCTCTTCTTCGGCCCGCTCGTTCGCGGCCAGTTCACCGCGACCGTTCTGCTCGTAGATCACGGCCGCCTCGTTGCGCTTCTTCGCTTCCTTCTGCAAGAGCGACACGACATCGGCATCGGAGAGTTCGTGCGCCTCCGTACCGGAGACCTCGGAAGTCTGGATAGCGGCGAGCAGCATCCGCAGGGTCGCGAGACGCAGTTTGTCCTTGGCTTTCATCGCGGTGGTCATATCCGCGCGCAGCTTGGCTTTCAGTTCCGACATGCGGTTTACCGTAGTCGTTCGCTCAGTGGAGTCCCATCACATTTTCGTCGCAGCGAAAATTCCAGACCGTTTGTGCGGAAACACACGCGCCGATCCGGGAGGGGGTCGCCTATGCTGGGCAAATGCCCGTTATCTCGACGTCCGCTGTCCGCCGAACCGCGTTGGGAGCCGCCGGGGCCGCCGTCGCAGGCATCGGCTACGCCACGCTGATCGAACGGAACGCGTTCGTCCTGCGCGAAGCCACGATGCCGGTGCTCGCGCCCGGTTCGCCGACGTTGCGCATTCTGCACGTCAGTGACCTGCACATGATGCCGGGCCAGCAGCTCAAACAGCAGTGGCTGCGCGAACTCGACCGCCTCGAACCCGACCTGGTCGTGAATACCGGCGACAATCTTTCCCATCCCAAGGCCGTGCCCGCGGTGGTGCAATCCCTCGGTGCGCTACTGGCCCGACCCGGCTTGTTCGTGTTCGGTTCGAATGACTATTTCGCGCCGGTGCCGAAGAATCCGCTGAAGTATTTCAAGAAAGATCACCGTCGCGTCTACGGCGATCCGCTGCCGTGGAAGGACCTGCGCGCGGCATTCACCGAGCGCGGCTGGCTCGACCTGACCCACACCCGGCGCGACCTCGAGGTGGCGGGCATCCGCATCGCCAGTGCCGGCGTCGACGACCCGCACCTGCAGCGCGACCGCTACGACACCGTCGCGGGCGCACCGAACCAGCTGGCCCAGCTCAGCATCGGTGTCACGCATTCGCCCGAGCCGCGCGTGCTCGACCGCTTCGCCGAAGACGGCTACGACCTGGTGCTGGCCGGTCACACCCACGGTGGGCAGCTGGTCGTCCCCGGTTACGGCGCACTGGTCACCAACTGCGGTATCGACAAGTCCCGGGTGAAGGGTGCCTCGCAGTGGGGCGAGCACACCCAGCTGCACGTCTCGGCCGGCATCGGCACCTCACCGTGGGCGCCCTACCGCTTCTGCTGCCGTCCCGAGGCCACGCTGCTCACCTTGGTCGGCGCCCAGCCCAAGCGGCCGTCCGCCGACACCGGCTTCGGCATTTCGACCTCGGAGGCCGTCGCCCGCTAGGGTCTGGCTCCGAACGACATTGTCATTGAGGTGTCATCAGGAGACGACCGTGAGCAGTGGATCCGACGACAGGCGCGACGACCCGACCGTATTCGGCGGGCCCGGCGCACCGAACCAGCCCGACCAGCAGTGGCAGCGGCCCGGTTCGCCGGATCCGGCTGCGGAACAGCCGAATCCGGGCGCACCAGATCCCACCGCGGTGTGGACGCCGGGCAGCACCGGTCTCCCTCCGACCCTGCGCTGGGACGGCTCCGGGCCACCACCCGGGCTTCCCGAACCCACGCAGTGGGCGCCGGCGGGTCCGCAGGATTGGCAGGATTCCGGTAATCCCGCTGCGGGACAGCAGGTTCCGCAGCCAGGACAGGCTGACCCCACCCAGCTGCGTCAGCCGGCACCCTGGCCCGGGGCGAATCCGCCTGTGGGCCAGCCGGGTTCGAACCAGCCTTGGCAGCCCGGCGTGAACGCTCCTGCCGGACAACCTGGCCAGCCGTGGCACCCCGAGGCCCCGCAGCCGGGCGGACCGGTAGCTCCCGGCGCCAATTTTCCTGGCGGACACCCTGGTTCGAATCAGCAGTGGCAACCGGGCATGAATCCGCCTGCCGGACAACAGCCTCCGGGCCAGTGGGGCGCGCCGGTGCCTCCCGGTCAGCAGTGGGGCGGTCCCTCGGCCGGTGCGCAGCACCAGTGGGGCGCCCCGGCGAATCCGCCCGGTCAGCAGCAGTGGGGCACGCCGGCCGGGCAGGCAGACCCGACCAGAGTCGGCGCACCGGGCTGGCAGCAGGCACCGCAGCAATACGGCGAAATCCCCCCGCTGGATCACCAGGGCATCCAGCCGTACGGCCAGCCGCTCCCGCCCAACCAGAAATCCGGGAACAAGGCCGCGATCTGGGCCGCGGCAGGTGTGGCGGCGCTACTTCTGGTCGGCGGCACGATCACCGCGGTCGCGCTCACCCGCGGCGACGACGCACCGACGACCACCGCGGGCGGCGCTCCTTCGATGGTCAGCGCCCTGTCCACCACCCCGGCACCGGCCTCGTCGAGCAAGCCCAAACCCAGCACCACCACCCCCTCCCCCTCGGGCGCCGCATCGAATCGCAAACCCCTGATCGAGGGCTACCAGGTAGTCGCCTCCCCGGACCGTGGCGCCGCCTACGACGTCCCGGCAGGCTGGAAGGTCGCCACCGAAACCACCATCGGCGGCGTCGGCGAACCCCCGGGCGACTCGGTGATCGGCAAGGGCTACGCCTCCGACGGCCGCGACTACTGCCCGAACTCCACCCGCACCATGTCGCTGCTCACCGGCTCCAAGAACGCCGACAACGCGGCGGCGGGCGCCGAACTCGGCACCAAAGCCGCACCCCTCGCCTACCAGGGCTCGAAAGGCACCCCCGGCCCCGCCCAGCCACTGAAGTCGATCGACGGCAAAACCGAGGGCATGTTCACCGAGACCACCGGCACCGTCCCCGCCCCCAAACCCGGCTGCGCCGGCACCTACTCCGTCTACACCTACGCCTTCAAGGGCGCCAAGGACGGCAGCTTCGTCATGGTCATGATCGCCGACACCGGCGTTCCCGGCGCCATCGACGCCGCCGAGGCCAAGCGCATCTTCAGCTCCATCAGATCCCTCGACTAACCCCCATCTGACCAGCCAATTTAACGTTTCACGACCCCACGTTGTAAGCTACTTCAGGTTCGCCTCACGGGGTGTGGCGCAGCTTGGTAGCGCGCTTCGTTCGGGACGAAGAGGTCGCAGGTTCAAATCCTGTCACCCCGACGTGTTGGTTGAGACACAGAAGAGCCCCTGACCAGTTCACTGGTCAGGGGCTCTTCGCTTGTCTGTGGGGGTTTGCGGTCGAGGGGGTTCGGCCAGCAGATGGTGAGGGCCGTGAGGGAGATCAGGCTGAGGATGAGGGCCAGGATGGTGGGGCACATGGGGGTCGCCCTTCCGGGGTGAGCGGAGTGGGAGCGCGGCGGTGGGCTCGTGTCGAGTGTGGGCGCCTCCATGGCGAACGGGGTTGCCTGCGTGTTCGGGGTTGGTTGAGAAGTTCTCCCCACGCGAGGTTGCCCGTGGTGAGGGTGTCGGTGTGAGCAAGGGATAACCTGCCGCTTACTTTCTGTCACTTGATAGAAATTCGCGGTCGATAGCGTATACACCCATGTCGACAAGGGTGGATGCACCGGCCGAGGGCTCGGGAAGGCCGTTGCGCGACGTCGTGTACTCGACGTTGCGGGGGGAGTTGATGAACGGGGACATCCGGTTCGGGGAGCGGCTCACCGAACCCAAACTGTCGACCAGGTTCGGAATCTCCCGCACGCCGGTTCGGGAAGCGCTCACCATGCTCTGCTCGGACGGGCTGTTGCAGCGCGAGGAGTTCGGGTTCAGTCCGGTGCAGCCGAGTGTGGCGCGGATTCGCGATCTCTACGAGCTGCGGCTGACCCTGGAACTGGGTGGCATGACGCGGGTACGAGCGGATCCGCGGATCACCCACGACACCGCGCTGCTCCACGCCGAGCGGCAGAAGTGGCTGGCGCTACAGGCCGACCCGCCCGCCCAGGAGCCGGGTTTCGTCGTCGTCGACGAGGAATTCCACGTCGCCCTGCTGACCGCGGCGGGCAATGCCGAGATGGTGCGCGCCCTGGTGGCGGTGAACTCCCGGATCCGGCATGTCCGCATGTACGACTTCATGATCAACAACCGCATCGAGACCACGATCAGCGAGCACCTCGGCATTCTCGACGCCGTCCTCGCCGGTGATCTCACACTGGCCCAGCAGCTCTTGCACACCCACATCGGCGATTCGCTGGATGTGGTGCTCGAGCGGATCTCGCGTGCTGTCGCCGCCATGTCGCTGAGTGAATAGAGGAGCGTTTATGTCTGCCACCCCGACCGCACGGGTCGCCGCCGCCTACGCACGAATCGCCGAGGTGGATCGGCCCGAGGTCTGGATCACGCTGCGCTCCCAGGAGGTGCTGACGACCGAAGCCGTCGACCTGGAACGCCGTGTCGCCGCGGGCGAGCAGCTGCCGCTGGCGGGCCTGCTCCTCGCGGTGAAAGACAACGTCGACGTGGCCGGCTTGCCCACCACCGCCGCCTGTCCTGAATTCGCGTATGAGGCAACGGAAAGCGCGTCGTCGGTGCAGCGGCTGGTCGCGGCGGGCGCACTGGTGCTCGGCAAGACCAACCTCGACCAGTTCGCCACCGGGCTCGTCGGCACGCGCAGCCCCTACGGCGCCGTCCGCAACGCTCTTCATCCCGAATTGATCTCCGGCGGTTCGAGTTCCGGTTCCGCGGCGGCGGTCGCGCTCGGCATCGCCGACCTCGCCATCGGCACCGACACGGCGGGTTCGGGACGCGTACCCGCCGCACTGCACGGTATCGTCGGCATCAAGGCCACGCTCGGCGTGATCCCCACCCACGGCGTCGTCCCCGCCTGCGCCGACTATGACGCGGTCACCATTTTCGCCGCCGACCTGGACCTGGCGGTCACCGCCGTGAAGACGATGGCGGGCAAGGACTCTCGCGACCCACGCAGCCGCGAATGGCCCGCCGACGTCCGCCTCGCGGCATCCGCCGAGCCCGAGATCGCCATCCCCCGGCCCGAAGACCTCGAACCGCTGAGCCCGGCCTACCGAACGGCGTTCACGGAAACTGTCGCGGCCCTGCGTGATCACGGCCTGCGCCTCACCGAAATCGATATCTCGCCACTTCTCGACGCGGCCCGACTGCTCTACGACGGCGCGATAGTCGCCGAGCGGTACGCGGCGGTCGGCGAGTTCGTCGACAAGGGCGCACCGGGTCTCGACCGCACTGTCGCCGGAATAATCAGTGCCGCAAGAGCACTCGACGCGCACGCGTTCGCGCAGGACCTGGACGCCCTGGCCCGAGCCCGCACCACCGCGACAACGCTGCTCACCGGCTTCGACGGCCTCCTACTCCCCACCACCACCGAACACCCGTCGATCGCCGAAGTGAAAGCCGACCCGCTCGCGATCAACCGCCGTCTGGGCACCTACACGAACTTCTGCAACCTCCTCGACCTCGCCGCTATCGCGATCCCCGGCAAGCCCACCACCGATAACCTGCCGTTCGGCGTCACGATCGCAGTCCCCGCGTTCGCCGACCAATCTGCGGTCGACCTCGCCGCGCGCATCCTCGGCACCCCGGCGCCGCTGCTCGTGGAATCCGGTGTGCCCCTTGCCGTGTTCGGCGCCCACCTGCGCGGCCAACCGCTGCACTGGCAACTCGAACAACTCGGCGCCCGCTTCGCCGGCGAGATCGCCACCTCCGACGCCTATCGCCTGACCGCCCTCGACACCACCCCGGCCAAACCCGGACTGGTCCGCCACGGTGAGGGACACGGCGCACCGATCCTCGGCGAACTGTTCCTCGTCTCCCCCGCGGGCCTCGGCCGATTCCTCGCCGAACTACCGCCGCCGATGGCCCTGACCAGTATCGATCTCTCCGACGGGCGCGCGGTGGTCGGCTTCGCGTGCAGCTACGACGCCGCCGTCGCCGCCACCGACATCACGCGGTACGGGAGCTGGGTGGCGTATCTACGGGATCGGTGACGTCGATGCCGAGCTCGGCGAGCAGGCCCGTCACGCGATGGCCGATGTCGTCGCGGATGGGCCGCACCTGCTCGGTCTCGAGGCCGGCCGGATCATCGATGATCCACTCCACGTAGCGCACCCCGGGTACCAGCGGACAGGTATCACCGCAGCCCATCGTGACGATCACATCGGCGGCACGGATGATCTCATCGGTCCACGGTTTCGGGTACTCGCGTGAGATGTCGATGTCGACCTCCGCCATCACCGCCACCGCGGCCGGATTGAGCTGCCCACTGGGCACCGACCCGCCCGACCAGGCCACCGCTCGGCCCAGCGCCAGCTCTTCGAAGAATCCGAGCGCCATCTGCGACCGGCCCGCGTTGTGGGTACACAGGAACAGCACCGTCGGACGCGGCCGGGCCACCTTGCCCTCGATCTTGGCCAGCGCCTGCAACCGTTGGCGCCCGAACCGCTCGGCCAGCAGCGGTAAGTACAGGGTCACCGTCGCCCGAGCAGCGAAATTCTCGTAGGAGGAATGCAGGAAACGATGGATCGTCTCCAGCTCGAACATCGTCGCGAATTCTTCGCGCAGCCGCGCCTCGGCACGGTCGAGCGCGTCGGAGTGCTCCGCAATTTCGACCACCCCCCAACACTTACCCGAATCCGGGCCATACGCAAACGCCCGGGCCGATCACCCCTCGATCGACCGGCCCGGCACGCGTACTCACCGACACAACGTGGAACATCTTCGGCCCAGCCCGTCGGTGTGGTTACCGTCGGCAGTGCGTCTTCAGCGTCTGGAAGAGCCACCTTCTGGTCTGCACCGCCGGGTCCGACCGATCACCCCTCGAGACCGATCGGACCCGGTTGTTCCGGTGTCTGAAGCAACAATGCGGTGTCGGTCTCTAGAGCTTCTTAAGAACAACTTGTCGGCGAAGTCGGGTTTTCGGCGATGATAGAAGTACCGACGCAAGGAGATCGACCATGGAAACCGCGATCGTCTGGTTGCTGGCAAGCCTTCTGTACTGGTTCAGCAACTTCTGATCCCCTGACACCGTCCACGAGAGAGCCCGGAATCAGGCCCTTCGCCCACCCATGAGACGAGGCAGGTACGCGTATCGCCGTACCTGCCTCGTGCCGTTGTGCGGATCACATCGAGCCGCCGGAATAGTTCACCGGCAGCAGCGGTTGGACTCACTGTCGACGTCCGAACAGCCCCGGGCCTCACCCCATTTGTCGCTACGAGCGACCACCCGCCGAGAGGCGCTTGTGGGGCGTCGGCACCCTGACGGGCCGTCCTCGAGGCGGCCCATCGACTCGAACGCCGCCAGGTCACCCTCATCGACCTGGCGGCGTTTGCCGTATCCGGGTCGCGGGCCACGCGCGTGTGCTCGAGGATGGGTGCATGACTTCGGATGGGCAGTTGCGGCGGGGGCTGGGGCTGGGTGATTCAGTAGTGGTGGGGTTGGGGGCGATGGTGGGGGCCGGGGTGTTCGCGGCGTTGGGCCCTGCGGCGGGGGTGAGTGGGTCCTGGTTGCTGGTGGCCTTGGGGGTGGCCGCGGTTATCGCCTATTGCAATGCGATGTCGTCGGCGCGGTTGGCTGCGTTGTATCCGGTGTCCGGGGGGACGTATGTGTACGGGCGGGAACGGCTGGGGGCGTTCTGGGGGTATCTGGCGGGGTGGGGGTTCGTGGTCGGCAAGACGGCGTCGTGCGCGGCGATGGCGTTGACGGTGGGGAGTTACGCGTGGCCTGAGCAGGCGCACGCGGTGGCGGTGGGGGCCGTGGTGGTGGTGACGGGGATCAACTATGTGGGGGTGCAGAAGTCCGCGCTGGCTTCGCGGGTGATCGTGGGCGTGGTGCTGGCGGTGCTGGCGGCGGTTGTCGTGGTGGGAGTCGGTGGGAGTCATTCGGGGGCATCGGTTCTCGACCAGGAGATCGGGCCGTACGGGGTGTTGCAGGCGGCGGGGTTGTTGTTCTTCGCGTTCGCCGGGTACGCGCGGATCGCCACGCTCGGCGAGGAGGTGCGTGCGCCGGAGCGGACCATTCCGCGGGCGATCATGCTGGCGCTGGCAGTGGCATTGGCGGTGTACGCGCTGGTGGCGGTGGCCGCGTTGCTGACGTTGGGGTCGGGTGGGCTGGCGGCCGCGCGTGATCCGCTCGCGCAGGTGGTCGAGGCGGCGGGGGCGGGATGGCTGGCGCCGGTGGTTCGGGTGGGTGCGGTGCTGGCGGCGGCGGGTTCGCTGATGGCGTTGGTCCTGGGGGTCTCGCGGACCGCACTGGCGATGGCGCGCGACGGGCATCTGCCGCGGGCGCTGGCGATGATCCATCCGAAATACGCGGTGCCGCATCGGGCCGAGCTCGCGGTGGGTGTGGTGGTCGCGGTGCTCGCGGCGACGGTGGATCTGCGCGCGGCGATCGGGTTCTCCTCGTTCGCCGTGCTCGCCTATTACCTTGTCGCCAACCTGTCCGCGGCCACACTGACCGCCGCCGAGGGCAGGCCGCAGCGCTGGGTTCCGGTGCTCGGAGCGGCGGGTTGCGTGGTGGTCGGGTTCGCGTTGCCGATCGAGTCGGTGCTGGCCGGGCTCACGGTCCTCGCGGCCGGCGCGGGGGTCTACGGGATTCGCAGTGTTGCGGGGAAGTGAACATGCCTGTGATTAGGGGATTCAGCGGCCACGCTATACGGGTTACGGTGCGCGGCACGGGCTACTCTCGCCCGCATGCGGCACATCACGGGCGTTTTCGCGGGAACGATCGCTGCGGTGCTGGCCTCGGCGTGCCTATTCGCCGTTCCGGCGCACGCCGCGCCGAGTACGACCTGCGAGGTGACCTCGGGTCGCGACCTGGAGCGCGCCGAGCCCGAACAGGTGGGGCTGGATTCGGCGAAAATCGAAGCGGCACTGCAGTTCGCGGCCACCCGCAACCGGCTCAATGTCCAGATCTTCCGGCACAACTGCCTCGTCGGTGAGGGCCTGCGCAACGACGAGACCGGCAATACGCCGTGGAACGTCTGGAGCGTCACCAAGTCGGTGGTGTCGATGCTGGCCGGAATCGCTTCCGACGAAGGCAGAATCGATATCGCCGCCCCCATCGACCGCTACCTGCCGCCCGGACTCGGCGACGCGGCGCACCGGTCGATCACCGTCGAGAACCTGCTCACCGAGACCTCCGGCATGCAGGTGGGAGTGCTGTCCGAGGGCATCACCGCGGTGATCCCCATCGACCCGCACTCGGCGGTGCAGGCGCTGTCGGTGCAGCTGACCAATCCGCCCGGCACCACGTTCAGCTATAGCCAGCGCAATGTCGATCTGCTGTCCTACGTGATCGAGCTGGCCGTCGGCGAACCGCTACAGCAGTTCGCGCAGCGGGAATTGTTCGACCCGCTCGGCATCCCGCGCAGCGACTATTACTGGGCAAGTGACCGATCCGGCCATACCTACGGCTACGCCCATCTCCTGCTGCCGCCCAACGACCTGGCCAAGATCGGCCTGCTCGTCTCGAACGACGGCCGCTGGGGCGCCGACCGGGTGATCTCCTCGGACTATCTGCGCAAAGCCCGCACACCGTCGGCGGCGAACAGCTGCTACGGCTACCTGTTCTGGCTGGGCGCCGATTGCAGCGAATCCCCCGACTTCCTGCCCCCCGACACGTTTTTCATGTCCGGACTCGGCCTGCAGAACGTCTTCTTCCTGCCGAGCCTGGACATGACGGTGATGTGGACAGGCCCGTTCGGCAACCAGACCGCCTACGGCCCGAGCGGCATCCTCGCCCACGCCGAAGAACTGCCCCACGAGTTCTTCCGCCGTCTGTTCGCCGCCGTCACCGACGCCGCGGTGCCGATCGCCGAACCGTACGTGGAGCCCCCGCTGGAATTCGACGCGGGCAAACTCATCGACGCCAACATCCTGCTGGCCGTATTCGGCATCGGCCCCGGCGCCTACCCCGGCTGCACCGTCTTCGATTGCCTCAACCAGCCCCTGGCCGCACCCTTCGCCAGCATCCCACCGGGCTGCGCCATCCTGGCCTGCGTAGGCCACGACCCACGCACCCCGGGAATCCGCTAGCCGTTCACAGCCGCGGCGAGTCGGCCCGAGTCCAGGTAGTCGCGAAACAGCACCACTTCCCCCTCCCGAACCCGGATCACCGTGATGGCGGAGCGCACTCGGATCCGCTGCGCCCCGGGCTTGGTCACCTCGACCTCGGTCTCGACCACCACGGTCTCCGGATCGTCGGTGGCGTAGATACGAGGATGAACCGCGTGGATCCGGACCGATGACGTGGCGGCCCAAGCCTCGTCCAGGGCGGCGCGGATCGCCGCCCTGCCCTCGATCCGAGCTGGTGCGCCCGGCGGCGTGAACGGCAGCTCGAAAACGCCGTCGGCGGCGAACGACTCGGTGAACGCGGCCGCGTCGCGGGCGGGGAGAACGGCCATGAGCCGTTCGGCGACCTGGACCGGAGTGGGGATCATCGGCGGCCTTTCGATGAAACGGAACGATGGACCCGCTTATCATCCGGAACGCTCGCCCCGCTTGTCAACGGCCGCCGATACAATCACAGCCGTGACCGACGAACCACGCCCGCTGCGCGCCGATGCCCGCCGCAACCGCGAACGGGTGCTGGCCGCGGCCCAGGAAGCCTTTGCCGCCGAAGGGATTTCGGTTCCCCTCGACGACATCGCCCGGCGCGCCGGCGTCGGCGCGGGCACCGTCTACCGGCATTTTCCGACCAAGGAAGCGCTGTTCACCGCCGCGATCATCGACCGAGTCGAACGTGCCGCCGCCTACGCGCGCGCACTCGGTACCGCCGACGACGCGGGCAGCGCCTTCTTCGAATTCCTGGCCTTCCTCGGAAGCGAGAACGGCGTGAAACGCGAGCTGGCCGACGCGGTCGGCTCGGAGCGGCTGGCCGCGCTAGGGCCTACCGCCGACCTGAGTACGGCGATCGGCATCCTGCTGGTGCGGGCGCAAAAGGCGGGCGCGATCCGACCGGACCTGGAGGTCGACGACCTGATGCTCATCCTGAAAGCGGGGTTCGCCGCCACCCGCGACGCCGACGATCGCCGGCGCCGTCTCACCTTCTCGGTCATTCTCGACGGGTTGCGCCGGGTCGAGCCCTGACAACGACAAAGGCCGGGCACACCCGAAGGTGGCCCGGCCGTCGACGGGTGATCAGCGGTTCTCGAGCAGAACTTCCGCGATTTGAATCGTGTTCAGCGCGGCGCCCTTTCGGAGGTTGTCGCCCGAGATGAAGAGCGCGAGACCGCGACCGCTCGGCACGCCCGGATCCTGGCGGATGCGGCCGACGAGGGAGTCGTCCTGGCCTGCGGCGGCCAGCGGGGTCGGCACGTCGACCAGACGTACGCCCGATGCCTTGGCCAGCAGGTCCTTGGCCTGCTGCACCGAAATCGGTTCGGCGAATTCGGCATTGATCGACAACGAGTGCCCGGTGAAGACCGGGACCCGCACGCAGGTGCCGCTCACCAGCAGATCGGGCAGGCCCAGGATCTTGCGGCTCTCGTTGCGCAGCTTCTGGTCTTCGTCGGTCTCGAAGGAACCGTCGTCGACCAGCGCGCCGGCCAGCGGGATCACGTTGAAGGCGATCGGCGCGACGTAGTTGTTCGGCGCGGGGAACTCGGCGTCCGAACCGTCGTGCACCAGCTTCTCCGCGTCGGCGGACACCGCGCGGATCTGCGAGGCGAGTTCCTCGACACCGGACAGACCGGAGCCGGATACAGCCTGGTAGCTGGACACGATCAGGCGCTGCAAACCGGCCACATCGTGCAGCGGCTTGAGCACCGGCATCGCAGCCATGGTGGTGCAGTTCGGGTTCGCGATGATGCCCTTGGGCAGGTTGCGGGTGGCCTCGGGGTTGACCTCCGACACCACCAGCGGCACATCGGGGTCCTTGCGCCATGCCGAGGAATTATCGATCACGGTGACGCCCGCCGCGGCGAAGCGCGGGGCCTGCACACGCGACATGGTGGCACCGGCCGAGAACAGCGCGATGTCGAGGCCCGACGGATCGGCCGTCTCGGTGTCCTCGACGACGATCTCGCCACCGCGCCAGGGCAGCGTCTTGCCCGCCGAACGCGAGGAGGCGAAGAACCGCACCTCGTCGGCCGGGAAGTTGCGCTCTTCGAGCAGCTTGCGCATGACGGCGCCGACCTGACCGGTCGCACCGACAACACCTACACGTACACCCATTGCTTAACGCCCCGTTCCGCCGTGGACGACAGCGGCTTCGTCGCCGCCGAGATCGAATGCCTTGTGCAACACCTGCACCGCTTCATCCAGTTCCGTATCACGCACGAGCACCGAGATCCGGATCTCCGAGGTGGAGATCAGGTCGATGTTGACGCCCGCGTTGGCCAGCGCCTCACAGAAGGTGGCGGTGACGCCCGGGTGCGACTTCATCCCCGCGCCGACCAGGGAGACCTTGCCGATGTGATCGTCGGAGAGGATCTCGGCGAAGCCGATCTCGTCCTGACGCTCGGTGAGCTTCTGCACCGCGCGGACCAGGTCGGTCTTGGGGCAGGTGAAGGTGATGTCGGTCTTGCCCGTGTCGACCTTGGAGATGTTCTGCAGCACCATGTCGATGTTGATCTCGGCGTCGGCCACCGCGCGGAACACCTTGGCCGCGTAGCCCGGCTCGTCGGGCAGGGCGACGACGGTCACCTTGGCCTCGCTGCGGTCGTGTGCGACGCCGGTCAGGATTGCCTGCTCCACGGGAATGTCCTCCATCGATCCGAAAACAGTGGTGCCGATCTTGTCGGTGTAGGACGACCGAACATGAACGGGAACGTTGTAGCGGCGCGCGTACTCCACGCAGCGCAGCATGAGCACCTTCGACCCGCAGGCCGCCATCTCGAGCATCTCCTCGTAGGAGATCTTGTCGAGCTTCTGGGCGTCGGGGACGATGCGCGGGTCGGCGGAGAAGATGCCGTCGACGTCGGTGTAGATCTCGCAGACATCGGCTTTCAGCGCCGCGGCCAGCGCGACGGCGGTGGTGTCGGAGCCGCCGCGGCCCAGCGTGGTGACGTCCTTGCTGTCCTGGCTCACGCCCTGGAAGCCGGCCACCAGCACGATCTGCCCCTCGGCCAGCGCCTCTTGCAGGCGGCCCGGGGTCACGTCGATGATCTTGGCGTTGCCGTGCGCGCCGGTGGTGATCACGCCGGCCTGCGAGCCGGTGAACGAGCGAGCTTCGGCGCCGAGCGTGTGAATAGCCATGGCCACCAAGGCATTCGAGATGCGCTCGCCCGAGGTGAGCAGCATATCCATCTCGCGAGCAGGCGGCGCCGGGGCCACCTGCTCCGCGAGATCGAGCAACTCATCGGTCGTGTCGCCCATCGCCGAGCACACGACAACTACATCGTGCCCCTGCTTCTTGGTCTCCACGATCCGTTCAGCGACGCGCCGGATCCGCTCGGCGGTAGCCACCGAGGATCCTCCGTACTTCTGAACTACGAGAGCCACAGCAGGTCCTTCACGATCGAGTGTCAGGTTGGTATCAGCGACCAAGAGTACCGGGCGCGGGCCACCGGTTTTGCTGCTACCTGCCCTGCCTGTGGAAAACGACACAGGCTTGTCACCTGTGGATAACCACGGAATTCACGCGCGATCGAACCAGGTGACCTGCGTGCCGTTGTCGAATTCCTTGCGCTGTACCGGAACGAACTGTGTCGGTTTGAAGACGCCGGTGAAGACCGGGACACCCTCGCCCGCGACGATCGGATAGCTCTTGATGATCATCGCGTCGATCTCGTCGAGCAGCTGCCCGGCCAGCTTCCCGCCGCCACACAGCCAGATGTCGCCGCCCTCGCGCTGCTTGAGCTCGCGCACCAGCTCGAGGGGATCACCGGAGACGATCTCGACTCCGGGATGGTCGGCCTGGTCGAGTGTGGACGAGATGACGTACTGCTTCAGGTGCGAGAACGGGCTCTCGACGTGCTCATCCGGCAGCACGTAGGTGCCGCGCCCCATCAGCACGGTGTCCCAGTTCTTGGCAGGCAGGTCGGGGTCCATGCCGAAGTGCGCGCGCAGGTGGGTCGGGATGGCGTCGGGAAACTCCGTCATCATCCACTCCACATAGTTCTGCGGTGTCGGATAGAAGTCGACCTCGCCGCCGGAGCCCGCGATGTAGCCGTCCAGGGAGACGCCGATGTAGTAGACAAGCTTTCGCATGGTTACCGCCTCAGATGTAGTACTCTGTTTGAAGTGGTTTCAACGTAGTACTACGGATGGAGTGGTGTCAAGTGCGAACTAATCCCGAACGTCGGCAAGCCCTGCTCGACGCGGCCATCGAGGTCCTCGCCGACGAGGGCGCCCGCGGCCTCACCTTCCGCGCGGTGGACAAACAGGCGGCCGTCCCCGCGGGCACCGCGTCGAACTACTTCGCCAATCGCGACGAACTGCTCACCCAGGCCGGTGTCCGCTTCTACGAGGTGGTGCAGCCGAGCGAGGAGACGATGGCCCTGGTCAGCGATGGCCCGAAGGACATCGACAACATCACCACGCTGATGAAAGAGGTGGTCGGGCGCATCGAATCGCATCGCAAGGCCTATCTCGCGCTGCTCGAACTACGACTCGAGGCAACCCGGCGGCCCGAACTGCGCACGGTGCTCACCGAACGCGTCCGGGCCGACATCGATTTCAACGTCCGCAACCATCTGGCGTCCGGTCTACCCGGTGACGCGGAGTCGGTACTACTGCTCTATCTGGCGCTCAATTGGCTCATCGTCGAACACCTCACACTGCCCGGAATCTTCACCGAGGAGCAGAGCATGGCACTGATCGAAACGGCCGTCGAGCGTGTGATAAGCAGCTGACCCGGTCATTTGTCCAGACCATAGACGTGTTGACGATCACTGGTACCACTGTGCACAATCGGGCGCGAAAGCTGCGGGGGTTCGGAGGATAGACACAGATGCGCTCGAAGATCGACATCCGATTCACCGTTGACGCCGAGATCGACCAAGTGATGGACGCACTACTGGCCGTTGACCTGATGTCGGAGTGGTCGACCTCGCTCAGTGATGTCCGGGTCGGGCCGCGCGATGCCGACGGCAGGCCGCGCCGAGTTTTCGCCACCGCCCACTTCATGGGTAACTCCGACGCCCAGGTGCTCGAATACTCCTGGGAGCAGTACCGGTCCGAGTGGCGGGTGGTCGACAGCAGCCGCGGTTCCAAGGGCGGCGGCTGGATCGAACTGGTCGACACCCCGGAGGGCACCGAGGTCGACTACCACGTAGAACTCTCCCTTCCGCTGCCCATTCCGGGCATCCTGTTCAACCGAAGCCTGCGCAAACTGCACGACGAGACGGTCGCGAACTTCATCGACTTCGCCGAGCGGTACCCAGAGGTCGGTGGCTTCGCGGCCGGCTAGTTCGCGCCGTCGCCGAACCCCCGCGTCGTCGATCTTCAGTCCGCGAATCGCGACCCGGGGTGCGAATATTGACCCCATGATCGGAAATCGACGGGTCCGGTTCCAGCCCGTCACCGAAGAGAACTCGGTGACCCAGCTCGAGCTGTTCTTCGACCTGGTGATCGTCTTCGCGTTCACCATGGTCACCGCACTGGCCGCCGACGACACCACCGCGGCGAACATGCTGCGTGCGACGCTGGTACTGGCCCTGATGTGGTGGCTGTGGATCGCGTATTCGTGGCTGGGCAATGTGGTGCGTGCCGACGAGGGCATCACGCGGGTCGCGATGTTCGTCGCGATGGGCGGTGCGTTCCTGGCCGCGCTCACCATTCCCGAGGCCTTCAGCGATCTGGCCGGTGGCTGGTTCGGTCCGCTGGTGTTCGCGGTGGCCTATCTGGTCGTGCGACTGGTGCACGTGGTGGTGTTCTGGACGATCAGCGCCGGGGATGCCCAGCTGCGCAGGCAGTTGCTGCGCTGGGCGGTCGGCTCGGTCACCGTCGGAACGACACTGCTGGTCGTCGCCGCGATGAGGACAGGTCTCACCCAGATCCTGCTGTGGCTCGCCGCGATCGTCGGGGACATGGTCTGGACCTGGGCGGCGGGCACCGACTGGCGCCTCAACTCGGCCAAGCACTACTCCGAACGCTACGGGCTCATCATCATCGTGGCGCTGGGCGAATCCATCGTCTCGATCGGCATCGGAGTGGCCGGACTGCCCATTTCGTGGCCGATCACGCTCGGTTCGATGCTCGGCTTGGCCATATCCGGCCTGCTGTGGTGGCTGTACTTCGATGTCGCCGCGATCTCGATCGAGCACGCGTTCGCCCATGCCAAGGACGCGCGACAGATCAAGATCGCCCAGAACACCTACATGTACGGGCATTTCCCGATGATCGTCGGCATCATCGGGCTCTCGCTCGGCTTGAAGAAGGTGCTGTACTACGTCGGCGATTCCTCGCATCACACGCTCACCGATCCGCTGTACGGCATCCCGCTCGGTGCGCTCTACGGTGGCCCCGCGCTGTTCCTGCTCGGCATCACGTTCGCGAAATACTATGCGACCAAGTCATTGTCGACCGAACGCCTGGTGGTAGCCGCGTTGCTGTTCGCGCTCATCCCGTTCGCCGCGCACCTGCCCGCGCTCGCCTCGCTCACCCTGCTGTGCGCGCTGCTGTCCGTGCTGGTGATCTTCGAGACCCTGCGCTTCGCCCAGCCGCGCGACCAGATCAGGCACGCTTGACCTGACCGAGGTGGTGGCGCACGCCGTGCTCGGCGGGCGTCGCCCCTCGGTGTGAGGGCGGGACCCGCACCCCGGCACGCACCGCGTCGTTGATCTGGTCGAGGTTCTCCCGCAGCATGTCCGCGACCAGTTCGTCGGTGCGCGGGTCGTCGAGCAGCTGGCGCAGCATCCGGTAGACCGTGTCGGCGACGAGCCGGATGATGTCGTCGTGGAACGGGACGTAGCGCAGTTTGCCGGTCTGCGGATCGTTCTTGATCAGGTCCATGATCAGCTGGTCGACCTCGGCGTGGTTCTCCTCCAGCGCGGCGGCGATGTTCTGGGTGTAGTGGCCCGCGCGCAGGACCTTGGAGACCTCGTCGAGGATCGCGATCGTCATCGGACGCTTGATCACGTCGACGATCGTGCCGACGAACCGGTTGACGATCGTCGCGGTGACCCGCTCCCCCAGCGCCCGGTCGGCTACCCGGCCCAGCCGGATCAAGATCACCACGATGCGCAGCAGCCGGAAACTGCGGAACAGCGGGCTGGTCACCGGGATCATGCCGAGCACTTCGTACCAGTAGATGAACGGGAACGACCACGGCCACCCCGCCCGCCGCCAGCGCCAGATGAACTCGACGAGGAAGATCGCGCAGATCGACGTGTCGACGATGACGATCGCGTGGTACGTCGGGCCGCTGACCTCGAAGAAGGTGATCCACACGACCAGCACCACCGAGATGATCGCGAGGATCAGCATGAGGATGTCGGTACGCAAGGTCGGCGTTTTCGAGCGCACGTCCGGCAGGGCCTCGACCCGTTCGATCCCCGGTGAAGCCACTGTTGCTCCTGAATATCTGGCGGTCGGCGCCGCGTAGGTCGGCCTTGACATCGCTGCCCACGCTAATTGGTCGACCGACGCCGCGAGGGGAGTTGCCGACGCCGGTCGGTGGCGTGTTCAGCCGCGCAGGACGGCCTCGATGTTGCGTTCCGCCAGTGCGGTGATGGTCAGGGACGGGTTGACCGTCGCGGTGCTGCCGGGAATCGCGGCACCGTCCATCACATAGAGGCCGGAGTGTCCGTGGACGCGGCCGAAGGCGTCGGTGGCTTTGCCGAGGACCGCGCCGCCGAGCGGGTGCGCGGTGAACTGGGCGTTGGCGTCGTAGCCGAGCGCGCCGTACTCGGCGACCGCGCCCGCGCGCTCGGCGATCCGGTGGTCGACCACGCGAGCCGCCGCGGCGACCGCGTGCTGCGTGGCCGCCGACCAGTTCAGGCCGACGCCGCCAGACGCCGTGTGATAGCCGAAACGGGCACGGGTCGGGTCGAGGACCATGCCGAGCGAGGCCAGCGCGCCGGTCTCGAACGGGATACCGGGGATGTACCAGTTCTCCAGGGTGAGGGGCACGTTGGATTCGTCGTGGATCCGGCTGGCGCTCGGCACACCTTGGCCCTGGCCCGCGATAGCGCTCGCGCCGCGGGCCAGCACCACGTCACCGTTGGTGCCGAAGCCGTCGCCGATGTGCTCGTTCAGGTTGGGCAGCGTGCCGGTGGCCTGGGCGCGGACCAGCAGCTCCGAAGTACCGATGGAGCCCGCGCCGAGGAACAGCTTGTCGCACGTCAGGTTGCGGGTGCTCAGCACCTGACCGGTCGGAGCCAGTTTCGATACGGCCACCACGAACCGGCCGCTCGCCTCCTGGGCGATGGCGTCGACGCGGTGGCCGGGGAACACCTGGGACTTGCCGGTCTCGCGGGCGTAGCGCAGGTAGTTCTGGTTGAGGTCGAACTTGGCGCCGTTGGAGTTGCCGAGGTTCGAGCGGGCCGTGGTGGCGGAGGCACGGGAGGTGCCCGCGAGCTCGCTGCGCAGCACGTCCCAGGTGAAGATCGAGTCGTTGGGCAGCGGCTGGTATCCGGCCGCGCGCACCTGGTCGTCCCAGGCGCGCGAGTGCGCGAACGGCGAGGAGTTGTAGATGTCGGCCGGCATCGTGTCGAGCCGCAGCATCTGGCGCACCCGCGGGTAGTAGACGCTTTCCAGCTCGCCGTAATCGACGACGCCACCGAAGACCTGGTCGAACAGTGTGCGTTGCGGAGCCACCATCGCTCCGCTGAAGATCACCGAACCGCCACCGACCGCGGCGGCGCGCCACACGTCGAGCCCGGAATATTCGGTCACATCCAGCACCCCGCCGAACGCGCTGAAACTCATCGGCACCTTGGTGACGCCGGTGAAGCTGGTGCGATGCCAGAACCCGCGGCCGTCGGGCAGATCGTCGCCGGTGAAGATCTCACGCCACGGGTCGTTGGGCCAGTGTGAACCGCGCTCGAGCACGGTGTTGGCGATCCCGGCCTCGGCCAGGCGCAGCGCCGTCACGGCGGCGCCGAAGCCGGATCCGATGACGATGGCCTGCGTGTGGGCGGGTGCGTCCGGAATCGGCGCGAAGATCTCCGGCACCCAGGACTGGAACATCGCCTCGCGCGGATCCGCCGAAGCGGGCACGCTCGCCAGCGTCGTTCCCACAGCACCGGCAACAGCCGCCAGTCCCGCCGCCTTGAAAAAGGCACGTCTGTGCACCAGGCCACCTCCCTCATCACGCATGGCCGACGCGAAGAATACCTTGCAAACCGGACAATCGCCCGGTCGTACGGGTATTTGTCACATGTCATGGCGACGCGTGGTGCGGGGTGGGACCTCAGCTGGTGAGCAGGCGGATCACCGCGATCGTGCCGACAACCACGATCACCCCTCTGAGCGCATTCGGCGGTAACTTCCGCCCGACCTTCGCGCCGAGCTGCCCGCCGATGATCGAGCCGACCGCGATCAACGCGACCACCTGCCAGTCCACCTCCGCGATCGCGATGAAGATCACCGCCGACACCCCGTTGACGATCAGCGCGAGCACGTTCTTCACGCCGTTGAGCCGCTGGATGTCCTCGTGCACGAACACCCCGAGCAGACCGATCAGCAGCACACCCTGGGCGGCCCCGAAGTAGCCGCCGTAGATGCCGGTGGCGAAGACCGCGACCAGCAGAATCGGGCCGCCGTGTTCCGGCGCCGCCGACGCACCGTTCGCCCTGCGCTGCTTCACCCACGCGGCCAGTCGCGGCTGCACGACGACCAGGATCAGCGCCACGATGATGAGGACGGGGACGATCGCCTTGAACGCCTCCGCGGGCATCGTCAGCAGCAGGATCGCGCCGGTGATGCCGCCCAGCAGCGACGCGGTGCCCAGCTGCAGCAGTCGGGACCGCTGTCCCTCCAGTTCCCGCCGATAGCCGATCACCCCGCTCACCGAGCCGGGGACGAGACCGATCGTGTTCGACACATTCGCTGTCACCGGCGGCAACCCGAACGCGAGCAGCGTGGGAAAGGTGATCAGCGTGCCCGATCCGACGATCGTATTGATGCCACCCGCCGCGATGCCCGCGGCGAAGATGGCCACCTGTTGTAACCAAGTCATGCGAATTCCTTTGGTACGTCTCGTCGGACGCGAAGGTCCGTACAAGCGTGCGTTATGGGGGAAACCGTACTGGTCAACCGGTGAGCGAAAGCCAGCGGACTCGGTTCACCTAATTGGCCCGGGTCGCTTACGAGCAAGGGTGGGCACGCGGTAAGCTCGGAGGATCATGCTGCAGCGGGCTCTTCTTCTCGGCCGCCGCGACGGGTCCTGATACGGACCGGCTCCCGTCGCGGGGTTCCAACGCGCCGGTCGACCCGCTCCCATTCACGGGAATCCATCACACCCACGGAGAAACTTGCATGTCCTCGGCTGACGCATTCGTATCCGCTTCGCGCACCATTTCGGCCCCCGGCAAACCCGCACCGGCCGACCAGCCCGCCTGGAACACCCAGAAGAACTCCTCGATGCCGTCGTTCCGGTATCGCCCCTTCGCCGAAGAGGTCGAGCCGATCACGGTGCCCGACCGCACCTGGCCGGACAAGATCATCGATCGCGCCCCCGCGTGGTGCGCCGTCGACCTGCGCGACGGCAACCAGGCCCTGATCGACCCGATGAGCCCGGCCCGCAAGCGCCGCATGTTCGACCTGCTGGTGCGGATGGGCTACAAGGAGATCGAGGTCGGTTTCCCGGCCGCGAGCCAGACCGACTTCGATTTCGTCCGCGAGATCATCGAAGACGGCGCGGTCCCCGCCGACGTCACCATCCAGGTCCTCACCCAGTGCCGCCCCGAGCTGATCGAGCGCACCTTCCAGGCCTGCGCGGGCGCACCGAACGTGATCGTGCACTTCTACAACTCCACCTCGATCCTGCAGCGTCGCGTGGTCTTCCGCGCCGAGCGCGACGCGGTGAAGAAGATCGCCACCGACGCGGCGTCGCTGTGCCTGGAGATCGAGAAGCGCTACCCCGACACCGAGTGGCGCTACGAGTACAGCCCGGAGTCCTACACCGGCACCGAGCTCGACTACGCCCGCGAGGTCTGCGACGCGGTCTCCGAGATCATCGCGCCGACCCCGGCCAAGCCGCTGATCATCAACCTGCCCGCGACCGTCGAGATGGCCACGCCGAACGTGTACGCCGACTCGATCGAGTGGATGCACCGCAACCTGGCCCGCCGCGACTCGATCGTGCTGTCGCTGCACCCGCACAACGACCGTGGCACCGCCGTCGCGGCCGCCGAGCTGGGTTACCAGGCCGGCGCCGACCGCATCGAGGGCTGCCTGTTCGGCAACGGTGAGCGCACCGGCAACGTCTGCCTGGTCACCCTGGGCATGAACATGTTCTCGCGCGGCATCGACCCGCAGATCAACTTCTCCGATATCGACGAGGTCCGTCGCACGGTGGAGTACTGCAACCAGCTGGCCGTCGCCGAGCGTCACCCCTACGGCGGCGATCTGGTCTACACCGCCTTCTCCGGCAGCCACCAGGACGCGATCAACAAGGGCCTGGACGCGATGAAGGCCGCCGCCGACGCCCAGGGCGCCGATGTGGCCGACATCGTCTGGGAGGTCCCGTACCTGCCGATCGACCCGAAGGATGTCGGCCGCACCTACGAGGCCGTCATCCGGGTGAACTCGCAGTCGGGCAAGGGCGGCGTGGCCTACATCATGAAGACCGATCACGGTCTGGTGCTGCCGCGTCGCCTGCAGATCGAGTTCTCGCAGGCGATCCAGGCGATCACCGACGGTGAGGGCGGCGAGGTGACGCCCAAGGAGATGTGGGACGTCTTCGCCACCGAGTACCTGAACCCGATCCTGCCGCTCGAGCGGATCAAGCAGAAGGTCACCGCGGCCGAGACCGACGGCGGCGTCGACTCGATCGTGGCCACCGTGAAGGTCGACGGCGTCGAGCAGGAGATCAGCGGTTCCGGCAACGGCCCGCTGGCGGCGTTCGTCGACGCGATCGCGACCGTGGGCTTCGAGGTCCGCGTCCTGGACTACAGCGAGCACGCCATGTCCGCGGGCGACGACGCCCAGGCCGCGGCTTACGTCGAGGTAGCCATCGGCGACAAGGTCGTCTGGGGCGTCGGCATCGCCACCTCGATCACCACCGCCTCGCTGCGAGCCGTCGTCTCGGCCGTGAACCGCGCGGCGCAGTAGCTCGCTCTATGGCGGCCGGGACCTGAGGTCCCGGCCGCTTTTGCGCCTGTGGATAGATTCTCGGGCCTGTGGACAACTTCGGTTCGCCCGGTCGGCCTCGTTCCGGATATACCGGTTGAGCTGGGAGCATTCGAATTCGCTCTGGGGCATGGGAGTTACTGCCCCCGACGCGCGAAAATTGCCTCCGTGTTAGCGTTTTAGGGCATATTCAGCGCCGAGCTTTCCTGCTCGTTCAGCGAGCAAGTGGGGGAACTGTGACCAACAACGACCATAATCCGACCTCGCCGCCGTGGCTGCAGAGTCCGTCGGCTGACGTGTCCGAAGCTGCGTCCGGTCCCTCCGGTGTGCAGATTGCGACCGAGGACGACATCGAGCCCGCCGACACCGCTGCCGAGCCGACCGGTGACGCCGTCGAGCCGTCGACCGGTGACCAGCCCGTCGCCGAGCCCGGCGCGGCCGGCCTCGCCGACCAGACCGTGTACCAGCCCGCCGGTTTCGCGCCGCCGGGCCAGTTCGCGCAGGGCGCGCCGTACTCGGTGCCGGATCCGTACCAGAACAACGGCGGGCAGCCGCCGGTGAACGGCCCCGAGCAGCAGCCGTGGCCGGGTCAGCCGGGCGAGCAGCCGTGGCTTCCTGGTCAGCCGAGCGCCGAACAGCCTTACCCCGGTCCGCACGCGACGGGCGAGCAGCCGCAGCCCGGCGTGCCGCCGCAGTACCCCGGCGCGGAGGGTCAGCCGTACCCCAGTCCCGAACAGCAGCAGCAGTTCCCCGCCCAGGAGCAGGGCCCGCAGTCCGAGCCCATCTACAGCTGGGCGCCTCCGCCGCCGCCGATGTACCAGCAGCCGATGCAGGGTGGGATGCCGCCCGGTCAGCAGCCGGAACAGCCGGGGCAGTTTCCCGGCCAGCATCCCGATCAGGGACAGTTCCCCGGTCAGCACGGGCAGTTCCCCGGCCAGCTCGGCCAGCCTGGTCCCCCGCCGGGTCAGCAGTGGGGCGGCGGCCCGGCTCCCCAGCAGCAGCAGCCGTTCCAGCCGCAGCACATGCAGGCACCGGGCCAGCCCGGCCATTCGGTCAACGACCTGAACCTGCTCAAGCGCGCGCGGAAGTCGCCGCGCAGCGGGTGGCGCAAGGCTGTGCACAAGGTGTCCGGCGGTGTGATCAATCCGGGTGAGTCGGCGGCGGATGTCGTCTACCGCGATCTCGGCGAACGGGTCAACCAGCCCGTGCGCGGCGACTACCGGATCGCGATCCTCTCGCTCAAGGGCGGTGTCGGCAAGACCACCACCACGGTCGGTCTCGGCTCCACCTTCGCGTCCCAGCGTGGTGACCGCGTCATCGCCATCGATGCCAACCCCGACCTGGGCACGCTCGCCCACCGGGTACCGCGCCAGACCCGTTCGACGGTGCGCAATCTGCTCGAAGACCAGCAGATCACCCGCTACTCGGATGTCCGCGCACACACCTCGCAGGCCCCGAGCCGACTGGAAGTGCTTGCCTCCGAACAGGATCCGGCCGTGTCGGAGGCCTTCAGCGAGGCCGACTACCGCAAGGCCATCGGCATCCTGCAGTCGTTCTACAACATCATCCTCACCGACTGCGGCACCGGCCTGATGCACTCGGCGATGTCGGGCGTGCTGGACATGGCGAGCTCGCTGGTGCTGGTCACCTCCCCCGCGATCGACGGTGCGCGCAGCGCGTCGGCGACGCTGGACTGGCTCGATCACCACGGCTACTCCAAGCTGGTCGAACGCACCGTCGTCGTCGTGAACGCTTCTCGCCGTGGCGCTTCCACGGTCGACCTGGATCAGCTGCGCAAGCTGTTCCTCGACCGCACCCGCGCCGTGCAGATCGTCCCGTTCGACGATCACCTGGCCGAGGGCGCCGAGATCGACCTCGAACTGGTCAGCAAGCCGACCAGGCGGGCCCTGCTCGAACTGGCCGCGATGGTCGCCGACGACTTCAGCTACCACGGTCAGCAGCAGCAGCAGCCGTATCAGCCGGGCCAGCCCTACCCGGGTCAGCAGTACCAGCCGGGTCAGTTCTGAGGTAGCACCGTCAGCGCGCGATCACCTCGCGCGCCGCGGCCTCGAACGCGTCGAGCACCGTCGCGATGGCGGGGCTGCGGTGCGCCTGCGGGCGGGTGATGATCTCGTAGACCCTAGCCGCGCGGACTCCGGCCAGCGGTAGCACCGACAAGTCGGGGTGGGCTACGGCGTAGCGCGGCATCAGCGCGACGCCGTAGCCGGAGACCACGAGCGTTTCGATCACCCGGAACTCGTTGAGCCGCTGCGCGATCCGTGGCCGTACCCCGGTGACGGTGGCGATGGACTCGAGCACGTCGTCGACCGGGAACCCGCCGCGCACGCTCACCCAGGTCTCCTCGGCGAGTTCTTCCGGGCGCACCGACGAACGCCCGGCCAGCGGATGATCCGGTGCGACAACGACATCGATGGGCTCACGCATCAGCACCCGCGCCGACAATCTGGGCCCGGCCAGCGACGGCGCGCGTTCGTCGCGATGGGTGAGCACGATGTCGTAGTCGGCCAGCAGTTTCGACGCCTCACTCGGCGGGAGGTCCTCGTCGCCCGCGACCAGTTCGACCCCGCTGGTGGCCAGCGTGGCGAGCACGAGCGGCAACAGCAGTGCCGCACCGGACGGGAACAACGCCACCCGCACCTGACCCCGCGGTGAGCCCCGGTAGTGGGCCATCTCGGCGGTGGCCCGGTCCATCGCGGCGAGCACGTCGTCGGCCCGGAGCACCAGCGCCTGCCCCGCGTCGGTGAGCCGCACCCGGCGTCCGTCCGGTTCGAGCAGCGCGACCCCGGCCTCTCTGGCCAGCACCTTCAACTGCTGCGAGACCGCCGACGGGGTCATCGACAGCACCTCGGCGACGGCGGCGACCGTGCCGCGGTCGGCCAGCTCGCGCAGAATGCGCAGTCGCTCGATCGAGAACATGAAGTAAAACTACGTTATCTATCCACATTTATTCGATTGTGCTGATCTTTAGCGGCCCGCACGATAAGGGCGTGACCTCCCGTGATCGCCTGCTCGGACTGACCGTCGTTGTGCTCTGGGGCCTGAACTTCCTGGCCATCCGCATCGGCCTCGACCACTTCCCGCCCTTTTTCTTCGTCGCGCTGCGCTTCGCCGTCATCGCGATCCCCGTGCTGATCTTCATTCCACGTCCGGCCGTGCGCACCCGCTGGCTGCTGCTCTACGGCACCGGCTTCGGCATTCTGCAGTTCGCGTTCCTGTTCACGGCGATGCGCACCGGCATGCCGACCGGCCTCGCCTCACTGGTACTGCAGTCCTCGGCGCCGTTCACGGTGATGCTGGGCGCGGTGCTGTTGCGCGAGCGCTTGCGGCCGGTGCAGGTCGCCGGACTCGCGGTGGCCGTGTTCGGCATGGTCATCATCGGCGCCGACCGCTTGGCCAACGCCACCCTGCTGCCGGTCCTGCTGACGTTGGCGGGCGGCCTGGGCTGGGCGTTCGGCAATATCGGCGCCCGTCAGGCCGGTGCCGACTCCCCCGGCTACAACCCCCTGCACCTGACGCTGTGGATGTCGGTGGTTCCCGTCGTGCCGATGCTGGCGCTGTCGATGGCTGTCGAGGGGCCTGGCACCGGTTTCCGCGCGGTCGGCGCCGCGTTCTCCGCCGACGGCCTGCCCGCACTCGGCGCCGTCGCCTACATCGCCGTCCTCGCGACCGTGTGCGGTTCGGGCCTGTGGACCTATCTGATGAGCCGCTATCCGGCGGGCACCGTGGCGCCGTTGTCGCTGCTCGTGCCGGTCGTCGGCATCGCGGCGGCGTGGGTGGTCCTCGACGAACAGCCGTCGGTGGCCGCGCTGATCGGCGGGGCGATCGTGATCGCGGGCGCCTTCGCGGCAACCACCGGCCTGGGCCTTCCGAAGGCGCCATCGCCCGCCCCCACCCCGGAATTGGCCCGAGCCTGAACCCGAATTCAGCCCACGACCGCTCGAGCTCTGGCTAGCATGTGACCGGTCGCCCGATGTGTTTCCGTGCGACCGGTCGGTTTTGAGCTCGCGAACGACGCACAGGTCGATACAGCCAGGTCTTCGCCGCGCTCTAGAGTGGTAGCAAATCCCAGGCAATACTCGAGCAAGGCAGCTGAACAGCGTATGGCGGAACAGCGGTGGCCCGTTTCGCGAAGGAACCTTCTTCGTGGCACGGTCGCAGCGGGGGTGATAGCGGCGGGGGCCGTGGCGGGAGCGCCGGGATTCGCCGCGCCGCCGGGGCGCCGGGTAGCGGTTCTGGGCGGCGGTGTCGCCGGGCTCACGGCCGCGCACGAACTGGCCGAGCGCGGGTTCGAGGTCACCGTGTACGAGGCACGCGCGCTGGGTGGCAAGGCCCGCAGCGTGGGGGTGCCGGGTACCGGCCGCGACGGCAGACCCGATCTGCCCGGCGAGCACGGGTTCCGTTTCTTCCCCGGCTTCTATCAGAACCTGCCCGACACGATGCGCCGCATTCCGCATCCGGGCAATCCCGACGGCGTGTGGAACAACCTCATCGCCGTGCCGGAGGCCCGGTTCTCCCGCCGTGACAGCGACGACATCACCCTTGCCCTGCCCGACAGCTTCACCGCCGCGCAGGCGACGCCGGACTCGATCCGCGAAACCCTGGCCGGCACCATCGCCACGACCGCCAAGATGTCGGCGGCGGAAGGCCTGTTCTTCGCCAATCGGCTGATGGTGTTCAACACCAGCTGCGATGCCCGCCGTTTCGGCCAGTGGGAGCACACCTCCTGGTACGACTTCGTGCACGGGCACGAACGGTCGCACGAGTTCCGCGCGGTCGTGTCCCGGTCGCTGACATCGATCATGGTCGCCGCCAAGGAGAACCTGGCCAGCACTCGCACCATCGGCAGCATGGGCGAACAGTTCCTCGGCAACCCGCTCGGCCTCGGCAACGACGGCGGCCTCGACCGCGTGCTCAACAACACGACCAACGCCGCCTGGATCGATCCGTGGGTGCGGCACCTGCGTGAGCTGGGCGTGCGTTTCGAACTCGGCGCGCGGGTCAGCGAACTCGAGGTGCGCGACCGGCGGATCCGGGCGGCCCGGATCACCGACGCCACGGGCGCGCGCACCGTCGACGCCGACTATTTCGTGGTGGCGCTGCCGGTGGAACACGCGAGAAAACTGTGGTCGTCGCAGGTACTCGCCGTGGCGCCCGAACTCGCCGCGACGGAGCGGCTCTTCGTCGACTGGATGAACGGAATACAGATCTATTTCCGTGCGCCCCTGCATATTTCGCGCGGACACACGGCCTATGTCGATTCACCGTGGTCACTCACCTCGATCAGCCAGAATCAGTTGTGGACCGACAAACTGCCGTCCTTCGGCGACGGCACGGTGGCCGATTGCCTTTCGATCGATATCTCCGACTGGAATTCGCCGGGAATGCTGTACGGCAAACCCGCCACCGCGTGCACCCACGAGGAGATCTTCCGCGAAGTCTGGGCACAGTTGAGCAGCCATCTCAACGATCGTGAACAATTGCTCCGGCCCGCCGATGTGCATTCCTGGTTTCTCGATCCGGGAATCACCTGGCAGGGCAGTCACAACGCGAATGCCGACCCGTTGCTCATCAATACCGCCGGCTCGTGGGATGCCCGCCCCGAGGCGCACGGGTCGATCGAGAATCTCTTCCTCGCCGGTGACTACGTGCGCACCGATGTGGACCTGGCGACCATGGAGGGCGCCAACGAGTCGGCCCGTGCGGCGGTGAACGCGCTGCTCGACGTGGCGGGCTCGCCGGCACCGCGCTGCCGTGGTTTCCGGCTGCGCCGCACCCCCGAACTGGAGCCGCTGCGCATCATCGACGCCGACCGCTACGCCAAGGGCATGCCCAACCTTTTCGACGAACCGACCTGACCCGGACAAGCTCACACCGCTCCCGCACGCGCGCCCGGACGGCGCGCACATAGACTCGCGGCGTGGCAGACATCTCGGTGCGTGGGCGCTTGGCCTTGCGAGCAGCGGCAGCAGCGTCGTGGGCTTCGCAGAAGGCGGGTCGCGGCAAGGGTTCGATGATCGGCGGCCTGATCGCGTTGAAGATCGATCCGTCGATCATGACGCAGCTCGGGCGCGGTCGGCGAACGGTGCTGATCACCGGCACGAACGGTAAGTCGACCACCACCCGGATGACGACCGCCGCGCTCGGCACGCTCGGCGACGTCGCCACCCAGGCCGACGGCGCCAATATGGACGCGGGCATCGTGGCCGCGCTCAGCCTGCACCCGGGTGTGGCGCTGGCCGCGATCGAGGTCGACGAGCTGCACCTGCCGCACGTGAGCGACGCGCTGGATCCGGCCGCCGTGGTACTGCTCAACCTCAGCCGCGACCAGCTCGACCGGGTCGGCGAGATCAACATGATCGAACGCAAGCTGCGTGCCGGGCTCCTGCGTCATCCCGACACGGTCGTCATCGCCAACTGTGACGACGTGCTGGTGGCCTCCATCGCCTACGACCACCCGAATGTGGTGTGGGTGTCGGCGGGCAGCGGCTGGGCCGTCGACGCGACGAGTTGTCCGCGCAGCGGCGAGCCGATCGTCTGGGAGGGCGAGAACTGGCGCTCGACCGGTGCCGATTTCCATCGCCCGCAGCCGGTGTGGTGGCTCGAGGGCGAAGACCTGTGCGGCCCTGACGGTTTCCGCGCTCCACTGCATCTGGCGCTGCCGGGTCGCGCGAATCGCGGCAATGCCGCGCAGGCGGTGGCCGCGGCGGTCGCGATGGGCGCCGAGCCCGCGAAGGCCACCGATGCCACCGGCACTGTGCGCGAGATCGCGGGCCGCTACCGCACCGTCACCGTCGGCGACCACGACGCGCGGTTGCTGCTGGCCAAGAACCCCGCGGGCTGGCAGGAAGCGCTGTCGATGATCGACCCGGCCTCGGCCGGTCTGGTGATCGCGGTGAACGGTCAGGTGCCCGACGGCGAGGACCTGTCGTGGCTGTGGGACGTGCGGTTCGAGCACTTCGAGGGCGTGCAGGTGGTCGCCTCGGGCGAGCGCGCCACCGATCTCGCCGTGCGCCTCACCTACGCGGGTGTCGAGCACACGCTCGTCCCGGATCCCGTGCGCGCCATCGCCTCCTGTCCCCCCGGACATGTCGAGGTGCTGGCCAACTACACCGCGTTCCGCGATCTCAACCGTGACCTGGAGGCCCGCAAGTGAGCGAGTCAACCCTTCGTATCGGCCTCGTGCTGCCCGACGTGATGGGCACCTACGGCGACGGCGGCAATGCCCTGGTCCTGCGCCAGCGCCTGCGGATGCGGGGCTACGACGCCGAGATCATCGACATCACCCTCGCCGATCCCGTCCCGGATTCCTTCGACATCTACACCCTCGGCGGCGCCGAGGACTCCGCGCAGCGCCTGGCCACCCGCCACCTGCAGAAGTACCCCGGCCTCCAGCAGGCCGCCGCCAAGGGCGCACCGGTGCTCGCCATCTGCGCCGCCATCCAGGTGCTCGGCAACTGGTACGAGACCTCGGCGGGCGAAAAGGTCGACGGCGTCAGCCTTTTCGACGTCACCACCTCGCCGCAGAAGGTGCGCGCCATCGGTGAGGTCACCACCACGCCGCTGGTTCCCGGCCTGAAAGCGCCCCTCACCGGCTTCGAGAACCACCGGGGCGGCACGACTCTCGGCTCCGATGCCACCCCGCTGGCCCGCGTGACCCGAGGTGTCGGCAACGGCGTCGGCGACGGCACCGAGGGCGTGGTCCAGGGCTCGGTCTTCGGCACCTACCTGCACGGCCCCGCGCTCGCCCGCAACCCCGAGCTGGCCGACCTCCTCATCGCCAAGGCCCTCGGTATCCCCGCCACCGACCTGGCTCCCCTCGACCTTCCCGAGGTCGATCGCCTCCGCAAGGAACGCCTGCGCGCCTGACCCGACAGCGGATCGACGCCGCCACGCGGACTTCCGCTCATCGCGACTTTTAACCTCCCGTAATCGCTACCTGCGCCGATAGCGTCTCCCTTCGCAGTGCTGGACGAATCCGCCCGGCACCGGAGGTGAGGAGTGCCGAGGTGACCGCAGTGGTGTCGACCGTGGACGCCGACGAAGCGGCCGGTGCGAAACCGAGCACTGCGAAGGCACCTCGGCGGGGTGGTTCGGTGCTGGCCGCGGTGGTGGCGCTCGGCGTCGTGCTGGCCGGCTGGACGGTGGTGACGGCGGCCGGATTGGTCGACCCGCTGTATCTGCCGTCGCCGAAGGCGGTGTGGGATGCCTTCGTGCGCGCCAATTCCACGCATCGGATCGCCGACGGCGTGGATCGGTTCGTGGTCGGCGAGCAGAACTACTACCTGTGGGAACACCTGCTGGCCAGCCTCCAGCGGATCGCGATCGGGGTGGGTGCGGCGATCGTGGTCGGGCCGCTGGTCGGGTTCGTGATGGGGATGGTCGCGCCGGTGCGGTGGGTCACCGAGCCGATCCTGAACTTTCTGCGCGCCCTGCCGCCGCTGGGTTACATCGGTCTGCTCATCGTGTGGTTCGGCATCGGCGACACCGCCAAGATCTGGCTGCTGTTCCTCGCCGCGTTCCCGCCGATCGTCATCGCGACGCTCGACGGCGTACTGGGCGTGAAACAGGACTACCTCAACGCGGCGCGCTCACTGGGCGCCGGTCGCGCACAGGTCATTTCCCTCGTCGTACTCCCCGCGACCCTGCCCAACGTGATCAGCGGTATCCGCATCGCGACGGCTTTCGCCTGGACCACGGTCGTGGCCGCCGAACTCAACAACGGCATCCCCGGCATCGGCGGACTCGCGTATATCGCGGGCACGCAACTGAATACGCCGCTCACCATCGCCTGCATCATCGTGATCGGCGTGGCGGCGATGCTGCTGGACGCGGTGATCGTGTTCATCGGCGCCCGAGCTGTTCCCTGGAAAGGCAAAGTATGAAAACCGCACTGCGCAGGGTCGTCGCGACCTCGGCCGCACTCTCCGCCGTTGTCGCTGTCACCGCGGGCTGCGTGGAATCGGGGCGGGAGGACACCGGCGCGGCCGCGAGCTGCCCGTTCGCCGCCGATCCGAGCGTTACCAGCACCGTTCGCCTCGGCTTCCAAGCCATCCCCAACGGCGATCTGGTGGTGAAGGACCGCAACCTGCTGCAGGCGTGCCTGCCGAACGCGAAGATCACCTGGAGCCAGTTCTCCTCCGGCGCCGATGTGGTGCAGGCCTTCGGCGCGGGCGGACTCGATATCGGCACGCTCGGTTCGAGCCCGGCGACCAAGGCGCTGTCCGCACCGCTGAACCTGCCCGTGCAGGTGGTGTGGATCCACGACGTGATCGGCACCTCGGAATCGCTTGTCGTGCGGGACAAGTCGATCACCAGCTTGGCCGGGCTGGCGGGCAGGAAGGTCGCCACGCCCTTCGGCTCCACCTCCCACTACAGCTTGCTCGCCGCGCTGGACAAGGCCGGTCTCACCGGCAAGGTGGAGCTGATCAACCTCGCTCCCGACGCGATTCCCGGTGCGTGGCAAGGCAATCAGATCGATGCCGCCTGGGTCTGGGACCCGACGCTGTCCAAGCTCACCGCGGCGGGCGGTACGGTGCTCACCAGTAGTGCCGAGACCGCGGCGGGCGGTGCGCCGACCTTCGACGTCGCGATCGCCGACAAGAAATTCCTCGCCGACAACGCCGCGTTCGCGAAGACCTGGGCCAAGGTGCAGGACTACGCCGTCGGTCAGCTGAAGAACCAGCAGGCCGAGGCCGCGGTGTCGATCGGCGCGCAGCTCGGTATCGCCCCCGACAAGGTCGTTCCGCAGCTGGCGGGCTACCAGTACCTGCCCGCCGCCGAGCAGGCAGGCGCGAAGTACCTGGGTGGCGGCTTCGGCGCGGACCTCGCCGGTACCGCGCGATTCCTGTTGAGCCAGGGCGGCATCGCCGCGGTCGGCACCGATCAGCAGTACCGCGACGGCATCTCCGCCACTGCCGCGGCGGGCGCGGGCTCGTGACCACGGGGCCGGTGGCCGCCGATGCCGAGCGGGTGACGTTGACCGGGGTGAGCAAGAGCTACCCCGGTCCCGACGGCGACGTCGTGGTGCTCGCGCCGACCGACCTCACCATCGAACCCGGCGAATTCGTCTGCGTCATCGGCCCTTCCGGCTGCGGCAAGTCCACCCTGCTCAACATCCTCGCCGGATTCCTCCCACCGACCTCGGGTGCGGTGCGGGTCGGCGATCGAGTGGTCGATGGACCCGATCCCGACCGCGGCGTGGTCTTCCAGCAGGCCAACCTCTACCCCTGGCTCTCGGTCCGCGGCAATGTCGAGTTCGGTCCGAAAGTCCGTGGGGTGTCGAAGCAGACGCGGCGGGCCGACGCGCAGCGGCTGCTGGAGCTGGTCGGACTCGACCAGCTCGGCGACCGCAAGCCCTACGAGCTCTCCGGCGGCCAGCAGCAGCGCGCGCAGATCGCCCGCGTGCTGATCAACGATCCCGGCATCGTGCTCATGGACGAGCCATTCGGCGCCCTCGACGCGTTGACCAGGGAACGACTCCAGCGCGAACTGCTCACCCTGTGGCGCGATCGCCGCAAGACGGTGCTGTTCGTCACCCACGGCATCGAGGAAGCCATCCTCCTCGGCACCCGAATCCTGGTGATGGGCACCGAGCCCGGCCGGATCGTGCACGACGTCACGCCCACCTTCGAGGCGGGCGCCGACTTCGCCACGATCCGTGCCGACCCCGAGTTCAGCGCCGTCCGAGACGAATTGGCTCGCCACATCTACGCGGCGCACGCCTGATCTAGACGGCGACGCTCACCTGCCGACGGGTGATGAGCCAGCCGACGAGCGCGGCGAGCGGGAACATCAGCACGCCGTAGACCGCGGCGGGAACGGCCAGCTCGGTGCTGTCGAGCACGCTGATCGCGATGGTGATGGCGATGGTGCTGTTGTGGATACCGACCTCGAACGAGCAGGCGATGGCCTGGCGGTCGGCGACGCCGAGCAGGCGCGGCAGGTAGTAGCCGACCGACAGGCTGATCAGGCAGAACACGACGGTGATGGCGCCGACGTCGGCGAGCGAGTCGGTCAGGGTCTCCCGCTCGCTGACGATGGTGCCGACGATCACCAGCAGCAAGGTGATCGCCGACCCGATGCGGACCGGCTTGTCCATCCGGTCCGCGAACTCCGCCGACCAACGGCGCACCAGCATGCCGAGGCCGACCGGAACCAGCACGATGGCGAACACCTGGATCACCTTGCTCAGCTGCAAACCGACGGAACCGTCCTCGCCGCTCGGCTCGAAGTAACCGATGGCGAAGTTGGTCACCAGCGGCACGGTGACGACCGCGATGATCGAATTGACCGCGGTCAGCGACACATTCAGCGCCACGTCACCACGGAAGAGGTGGCTGAACAGGTTCGCTGTCGTCCCGCCGGGCGAGGCGGCGAGCAGCATCATGCCGACCGCCAGAATCGGCGTCAGGTCGAACAGCAGCACCAGGCCGAACGCGACCACCGGTAGCACCAGCAATTGGCAGACCAGCGCGATGGCGACGATGCGCGGCGTCTTCGCGATGCGGGCGAAGTCGGCGCCGGTGAGCGAGAGCCCGAGGCCGAACATGATCACCGCCAGCGCCAACGGCAGACCGACTGATACCAGTGGAGAGTTCATAGCCACACACTTCTCGTCGAGCAGTCCGGGTCGAGGTACCGACCGGATTGAGACGCTCCGGTCTCAATCTCGCAGCGTAGCCAGCTGTGACGTTCGTCGCAGCGAAATCGACAAGGTATTACCCCGTCGAGACGACAGCCTCCGGAGCGGCGGCATGACTGCCGGTGCACAGATCGTGGACGAAGCGCATCTTCTCCAGCACCCGCTCCGGCAACACGAAGGGGTACAGGTCGTCGCGGCCCATCGAGCGGTTGACCATGTTCAGCGACCAGGTCAGCGGCAGCCAGAGCTCGATGATCTTGTCGAACCCGGCGCGGCCGATCTGTGGGCGGTCCAGCGTCGCGCCCGCCGGGGCGAGTCCGAAAGCGGCCGCCGTGTCGAGGGTGTCGCGGATGTGCAGGTAGTGGGCGAAGGTCTCGGCCCAGTCCTCGGCGGCGTGCATCGTGGCGTAGGAGGAGACGTGGTCGCGTTTCCAGCCGCTGGGCGCACCCTGGGAATAGTGGCGGTCCAGCGCCGCCTGGTAGTCGGCGAAGGGATCGCCGAACAGGTCGCGAAAGCGTTGCAGGGCAGCGTCGTCGGCGACGAGCACGGAGAAGTAGTAGTGCCCGGTCTCGTGCCGGAAGTGGCCGAGCAACGTGCGGTACGGCTCGGCCATCTCGATGCGCAACTGCTCGCGGTGCGGGTCGTCGGCCTCGGCCAGGTCGAGGGTGACCACGCCGTCCATATGGCCGGTGAGCACGCCGTCGGTCCGGCTGGACAGCAGATCGAAGGCCAGCCCGTGTTCGGGATCCTCGTCGCGGCCGACGATCGGCAGCCCGAGCTCGACCAGCTCGAAGATCAGTCGCCGTTTGGCCGTCTCGGCCTCGGCGAACGCGGCGAGGCCGTCGGTGTCGGTGTCGTTGGGCCTGGTCCTGGTGAGCTTGCACGACACGCACAGGCCGGGACCGGACGCGTCACCGTCGACCAGCCAATTGCACTGCGCCACATGCAGGTTGTCGCACAGGCGGAAGCGATCGCTGTCGACGACGCCGGCCACGTGGTCGATCGCCTCGTCGCTCGGCGGGTCACCGATCACCACCAGCGCCCGTTCCCCCAGGCTGAAACCCAGTGCGCTGCGGCACGACAGGCAGACAGAGTTCTCGAAAGCCAGCTGCTGGCCACAGTTCGGACAGACGAAATCACGCACGGACTACACCTCCACCGGGGCCACATCGACCGATACCTTGATTGTGGACTGCTTCGCGTCGGTGTAGATGATGCCACGCAGCGGCGGAACGTCCTGGTAATCGCGACCCCACGCCACGGTCACGTACCGCTCGTCGGCGAACTGGTCGTTGGTGGGGTCGAAGGCGATCCAGCGGCCGGTGCGATCGGTGTCGTCGGCGCCGGGCAGCCAGACCGCGGCCCACGCGTGCGTGGCGTCGACGCCGACCATGCGTTCCTTGCCCGGCGGCGGGTCGGTGGCGAGATAGCCGGAGACGTAGCGTGCGGCCAGGCCCTGCGCGCGCAGGCACGCCGCGCCGATTCGGGCGAAGTCCTGGCATACGCCTTCGCGGGCGGCGAACACGTCGGCCACGCTGGTGCTCACCGTCGTGGACCCGGAACGGTACTGGAAGTCGTGGTGGATGCGCGTGTTCAGCTCGGTCACGGCTTCGAGCAGCGGCCTGCCCGGCGGAAAACTCTCCACGGCGTACGCGACGACGTCGGGGGTGATCTCGGGCGGGAGCAGATCGAGGGTGAACTCGACGGCCAGCGGGCCGGTGGCAGACGTAGGACGCGCCGACTCCCAAGGCATGTCGGCACCCGGCAGCGCCGCCGGGTCTTCGCCGTCGACATCGATGAGGGACTCGCCGGTGACCTCGAGGTTGCGATGCTCGGAGGTCACGTGGAAATACGTCGTGGTGTTGCCGTAGACGTCGGTGCCCACCGAGCGGTCCGAGGGCACCGGGTCGATGTAGATCTCGTGCTCGAGCAGGCGCTGACCCGGATATTCGCGCGGGGTGAGATACGCGCGACCGTAGGAGCTGGTCACCTCGTCGGAGTAGCTGTAGGTGGTGCGGTGCACCACCATGTATCGCCGGGTCATCCGACCATCCTGGTATTGCCCCAGAGCGGCTGAATACCCAGCGGGACGGTGAGTTTGGTGGCCTCGAACGATTCGGCCAGCTTGCGCAGTCGCAAGTGCACCCCCTCCAGCAGTTCCACCAGTTCGGTGCGCACGCCGTCGTCGTCGGTGTGTTCCAGGTCGGCCGGGTCGACGCGGCGCAGCATGCGCTGGGCGTCGGCGAGCAGGCGCTGCGAACGCGAGGCGCCGGAACCACCGGGCAGCGCCTGGAAGTCGGCCTCGAGACGGTCGAGCTGATAGATCAGCGACCGCGGGTTGCCCGGGTCGAACAGCAGCAGTCCCGCGAGCGCGGCCACGTGCGCCGAACCACGATGGCGGCGACGGTAACTCACCGCCGACTCGGTGGCGGTGAGCACCGCCTCCGCGACCACCCCTTGCACTTCGGCCGAACTCCGTCGCCCCAGTGCGGCATTGATCAGCGACGTCACCGCCAGCCCGCGCTCGATCCGTTTACCGATATCCATGACGTACCAGCCGGTGTCGCGCACCAGCGACTCCGCGCCGATCCCCGACAGCGATAGCAACGCTGCCAGCGCCAGCGAATGCACCGACGACAACGCCGTCTCCTGTTCGGTACTGGCGCTGCGGAATTCGGCCAGTGCGCGGTCGACGGCGCCGATGATCATCCAGGTGTCACCGGACAATTGATCGCGCACCGCTCGCGCGGCGGATCCGTAGTGATCCACCGCGTACGACAGCGACCCGGCCAGCTCACGATCACCGGTCAACGAGGCCAGGTACCCGAATCCCTCAGCCGAAGCTCCGGCCACCGCACGGCGCGCGGCCACACCGTCCTGACCACTGGAATCCATGGCTCGGTGGGTGAACTGGCCCTGCGCCTGTCGCGACCGAGCGAGCACCGGCTCGGGCTCGGGGGCCGGCACCGGCTCCGAACCACGTTCGGGCGTGACACCGGTGGTGCGCAGCGCGCGGGCCAGCGCACTGGTGCCCGCCCGCTCCCACGGCGCCTCTGCCTCGGAATCGGGTTCGGGCTCGTCCGCTGTGGGCTGATCCCGACCAGCGGACCGGCTCTGCCCCGCCGACTGTGATGCCTTCGGTTCAGCGGGCGCGTCGTGCTCCACCGCCTCCGTTCCTGCATCTTCGCTGACCGAGGACCGCGATGACCGCGTCGCCAACGGGTCAGGCGCTTCGGCGCCTACCGAATCACGGTGCCCAGCATCGGGGTTCGGATCTTCGGTTGCGACATCGCCGGATCGCACGGCCACCAGCTGACCGATTCCGTTGGGCAGCACCGACTGTGGAGCGACGGTGCCCGTGGTGATCGACAGGGCACGCATGAGGATCGGCAAGGCTTCGGCGCCATCGAGCCATGGTCGGTAGCGATAGTCCTGATAGACGTCATGGGTGGCGGCGAGCAGGCGGACCACCGACTCGGCGCGTTCGCTGTAGCGGCCCATCCAGAACAGGTCGTTGAGCACGCGCGGCGAGCTGATCGCCTCGACGACCGGCACCGCCCTGCGCAACCGCTCCTCGTGCGGCGCTTCGGAACTCGCCGCGGGCACGGCGGCCGGAGCCGCGCGGACCCACACGTCCTTCGCGGCCACTTTGATCACGCTGCGGGTCGGTTCGAGCCGCATGCGCTGCTGACCCAGGCCTCCCGACATCGCCGTATAGCTGCCCCGCCTGGCCAGCGAGAACAATCGCATGCCCACCGGTGCCGGCGCCAGCCCCGCCGGGCCGTCGACCGCGGGCGCGACCGAGAACTCGGCGGGCTCCTGCCCCACCCACTTCCATCGCTCGACCTCGATCCGGGCGGCGAGATCGGCGCGCTCGGCCGCCGACAGGCTCGGTCCGAAGATCGTCGAGCCGTCGACAGCGGAGCGGATCACCAGGTCACCGACGTGCGACACCAAGTGCGCGCGCTCGGTGTCGTCGCCACCCCAGTAGGTGGGGGTCGCATCGAGCAGCAGATCCTCGCCGAGCACCGAGCGGGCGATGCGCGGCAGGAACGGGCTCAGCGCGGGCGATTCCAGCAACCCGCTACCGAGGGTGTTCACCACCGTCACCGCACCGCGACGCAGCACCTCGACCAACCCGACCACGCCGAGCCGCGAATCGGGGCGCAGATCCAGCGGGTCGGAGAACTCGGCGTCCACCCGCCGCAACACCACGTCGACCCGTTCCAAGCTGCCGAGCGAGCGCATCCACAGCGCACCGTCGCGCACCACCAGATCGGAACTCTCCACCAGCGGGAACCCGAGCATCTGCGCGAGATAAGCCTGGTCGAAGGCGGTTTCGGAATGCGAACCCGGGCTGAGTACGACGACGACCGGCTCTTCCCCATCGGCCAGTTCGGGCGCCGCCTCCTCGAGCATCAACCGCATGGCCCGCGCGAACGGGCTGAGTGGACGCGGTCCCGCGTGCTCGAAAGCCTCGGGAATGGCCGAAGCCACCACACGACGGTCGGCCAGCGCGTACCCGGCGCCCGAAGGTGCCTGCGCCCAGTCGGCGAGAACCCGGAACTGCCCGTCACTCCACCGGCTGATGTCGCAGGCGTGCAGAAAGAGCTGGTGGGTGCCGGGGATCGTGATGCCGTGCGCGGCCCGCACATACCCGGTATTGCCGAACACCACCTCCGGCGGCAACAGGCCCGAACTCAGCAGCCTGCGCGGGCCGTAGACGTCGGTGAGCACCTCATCGAGTACCAGCGAGCGCTGCACGAGACCGGTTTCGAGGCGGGTCCAGTCCTCGGCGGACACCAGCAGCGGAATCGGGTCCAGCCGCCACGGTTGCGGTATCGCGGTGTCGTCGTCGCCGCCCAGGCCGACCTCGGTGTAGGTGACACCGTCGTCCTCGATCTGCCTGCGCACCCGGTGATCGATCCGGTCGATCCCGCCGATCCCCTGGTCGATGAAGTCGGCCGACAGCTCCGACCACATCGACCGCACCCGCCCACGACCGTCGACCAACTCGTCGTAATAGCCCCTGGTCGGCCTGCCGCACTCGTCGAAGCGCGCCCCCGCCGAACTGTCAGCCCGATACCGCGCGAACTGCTCGGCAACCTGAGCGCGAACGCCCGATCCCGGCCGATTCCCGCCCCGTTGCGCTTCATCGCGCTGAGCCACCGAGCCTCCTGTGTCTATTTGCGGCTGGCGCCGCGGGGTTTTGCGGCCCCGATTGTCCCGATTCTTCCCTCCTCCGGTCAGTCGCTGCGCTCCCTCCCTCCGTCAGTCCAGAATCGGGACGGCCGCAAAACCCAAAGCCGGTGACTTCCATCGACTGGTGACCAGATCGGTGTGCTGGTCGCCCCGGCGTTCTGTGGCGCGCCGGGCCTCCCCTTTCCTACTGGCCCCACACTGTTCGCGCGCGGCGTAGGTCCAGGATGCCTGGTGCTCCCACATCGGTCGACTGTGCCGCGATCTTCGCACGGAGTTCGGCGGGATCGATCGGGTTCACCGTATGACCGGCGGCCTCGAAACGGCGGTTACGGCGCGATTGGGCGGCGACGGCGTTGACAGGGGCGTCGTCGTAGGCGCGGCCGCCGGGGTGCACGACGTGGTAGGTGCAGCCGCCACGGGAGATGCCCGTCGCGACGTCTATCAGGTCGAACACCAGGGGGGCGTCGACGGTGATCGAGGGGTGCAGGGAGTTCGGCGGCTGCCAGGCGCGGTAGCGCACGCCCGCCACCTGCACATCGGATTTGTCGGTGGCCAGCAGCGGAACCGGCATGCCGTTGCAGGTGAGGACGTAGCGGCCGCGGTCGGCGCCGACCAGTCGCACCTGCAACCGTTCCACCGAGGAGTCCACGTAGCGAGCGGTGCCCTGGCCGGTGGTCTGTTCACCGAGGGTGAGCCAGGGTTCGATCGCCCCGCGCAGTTCCAGCTCCGCCTCACCGATCATGGCGGTGCCGATACGGGGGAAGCGGAATTCGGTGAAGGGGTCGAGCCAGGCCGTGTCGAAGTCGACGCCCGCCGCGCGCAGGTCGGCGGCCACTTCGGCGATGTCGTTCATCAGGAAGTGCGGCAGCAGATAGCGGCCGTGCAGGTTGGACCCGTGCCGGATCAGCGGTGCGCGCAGCGGCTTGTCCCAGAACATCGCGACCAGGCCACGCACCAGCAGCGATTGCACCATCGCCATCTGGAAATGCGGCGGCATCTCGAAGCCGCGCAGTTCGAGCAACCCGAGACGGCCGCGCGCGGAGTCGGGGCTGTACAGCTTGTCGATGCAGAACTCGGCACGGTGGGTGTTGCCGGTGAGATCGGTGAGCAGATGGCGCAGTGCGCGATCGATATGCCAAGGGGCCGACTGGATCTCGGACGGCGTCGGCCCGTGGGCTTGCTCGGCGGTGAGCCTGGCGACCTCGGCGAAGGCGATCTCGAGTTCGTAGAGCGCGCCTTCGCGACCCTCGTCCGCGCGGGGCGCCTGCGAGGTCGGGCCGACGAAACGACCCGCGAACAGGTACGACAGCGCGGGATGACGCTGCCAGTAGGTGAGCATGGAGACCAGCAGGTCGGGGCGGCGCAGCATCGGCGAACGCGCCGGGGTGACCCCGCCGAGGGTGATGTGGTTGCCGCCGCCGGTGCCGCCGTGCGTGCCGTCCACGTCGAACGACTCGGTGCTCAGCCGGGCGAACCTGGCCTGCTCGTAGAGGGTGTTCAGCACCTCGGCCTGCTCGGCGAACGAGCTGGTGGGCATGATGTTCACCTCGATCACGCCCGGGTCGGGCGTCACCGAAAACGTCTGTAGCCGTGCATCACTCGGCGGGGCGTAGCCCTCCAGCACCACGGGCTGGCCGATCGCCACCGCGGCCGCCTCGACCTTGGCGATCAGATCGAGGAAGTCGTCGAGCTCGGCGACCGGCGGCAGGAACACGTGCAGCCGCCCCTGTCTGACCTCGGCGACCAGCGCGGTCGTCGGGGTGAAATCGGCGGGCTCCACCGCGGCGGGCGGCTCGGCCCGTTCCGCGCGCAGCGGTTTCTGATAGAGCGGGTCGCTGTCGGGCAGGATCGGCGGCGCGTGCCAGGACACCGACCCGATCGGAAGGCGAAGTCCGGCAGGCGAATCACCATCGGCCAACACGATCCGGCCCCGGCCGCCCTCGGCACGCCCGCGACGCAGCTGCCAGTCGGCACTGGCCCAGCCCGCGCCGTCGGCCCGTCGATGAATCGGCAGCACATACGCCGACGGCTGATCGACCGACTCCTCCAGGCTCTCGAGCAGTACCCGCCGCACCTCGGGCGAGTCCTCGGCCGGGTCGATGTCGGCGGGCGGCGGATCGCCGTACGGCGCACTCACGGTCGCCGCCAACCGCGCCAGCGGATCCTCGAACGCGGGCCGCACCTGTCCATCGGGCAACCCCAGGGTGCCCGCGATCTCAGCGATCAGCGCCTTGGCCGCGCCGATATCGGCAGCGGGCGCCCGGTCGGGGATCACTCCGGCGGCCGAGTTGATCGGCTGCGAACGGGCGAGCTGGATGGGTGGGTAGGCCGACTGCGGCGCACTCGCCTTGCCCTTCTTCCCGCGAAGTTTGCTCTTCCGCAGCACTTTTCGCAGTGGGTCCTCGGCCTTCTCGGCAGCCTTGACCGACTCCGCGGCTTCCTTCGTCGGCTCCTCGACCTTCGTCGACTCCTCGGCCCTCTTCGGCTCCTCGGCCCTCTTCGCGGGGCGAACGGAACCGCCGGCTTCAGCGCTGGCCTGCTGACTCTCCGCGGCCCGGCGGTGCTCGGCGGCGACGAACTCGACAGGCTCGTCGATCAGCGCCGGTCCGTCGTCGAACTCCACCACCTCCAGGTCCACGGCCTCGAGAGCAGGTTCCGCGGCTTCCGCGAGATCGGCCTCGTCGACCACGTCGATACCGACCGGCTCGCTGTCGCGCCGGACATCGTCATCGTCGGCGAGCCCCAGCGCGACGACGGCGGCAGCGAGTTCGTCACCGCCGACCCGACGGCGCGCGTCGAAGACCGCGACCATGTCGACCGGGCCAACGGGGGGTAGCTGCGCATCGAGCACCGACACCGCGTCGACCGGCCCCGGCACGTCATCGGCCGCGTTCACGCCGGACTCGTCCGCCAGGCCCAGCGCGACAACAGCGGTCGCGACCTCGGCACCGGCCGAGGCGTAGCCGTTCGAGTGCCCGCCGGTCTCGGCGACCGGCTTCACCGGCGTGTGCTGCGAAATCGGTGTCCACGGGTCGGTGAGCAGGTCCTGGCGCTGCCAGACCGGCTCGCCATCGGGCCGCCACGCGATCGCAATCTCCCAGCGGGGCAACGGTTCTCCGGGATACCACTTGCCCTGGCGATACTGCACGATGCCGGTCGGCGCGTAGATCGCGCGGAGCCTGTCGGCCAGGTCGACGGCGCGCTCACGTTTGTGTCTGCCGTCTGCGTCGGTGGTCCACTGGGCGCTCATCTGGTCGTCGATGGAGACGAAGGTGGGCTCGCCGCCCATGGTGAGGCCCACATCGGCCGCGGCCATCCGCGCGTCGATCGCGGCGCCGGAGGCGACGATGCGGTCCCACTGGGAATCGGTATAGGGCAGCGTGACTCGCGGATCCTCGTGGATACGCCGAACCACATTGCTGAAGTCGAGGGTGGCCTCGGTGATCCCGGTCGCCCCGGTGATCGGGGCGGCGGCGCCGGGATGCGGGGTGGCCGCGAGTGGGATGTGGCCCTCGCCCGCGAACAGTCCGGAGGTGGGATCCATGCCGACCCAGCCCGCGCCGGGCAGATACACCTCGGTCCAGGCGTGCAGGTCGGTGAAGTCGGCGGTCGGGCCCGACGGGCCGTCCAGCGAGGGCACGTCGGAGGTGAGCTGGACCAGGTAGCCGGAGACGAAGCGGGCGGCCAGCCCCAGCTCACGCAGCACGCCGACCAGCAGCCAGGCCGAGTCGCGGCAGGACCCGAGCGCGGTGCGCAAGGTGTGATCGGGTGTCTGCACACCCGCCTCCATGCGCACGGTGTAGTCGACCGAATTGCGCAGCGCGTAGTTGAGTTCCACGAGGTAGTCGATGGCACGGGTCCGGCCCTGCGGCCGGTGTACCCGCGCCCACTCCCGCAACAACTCGCCGGGGCCGCTGCCCGGCTCCGCCTCGTCGACGCGCCGCAGATAGGGCGCGAGATCCTCGGCGAGTGCGGTGTCGTACTCGAACGGGAAGAACTCCGCGTAATCCTCGATGAAGAAGTCGAACGGGTTGACCACCTCGAGGTCGGCGATCAACCCCACGGTGATCGACAACTCCTTGGTCGGATTCGGAAACACCAGGCGCGCAACGAAATTGCCGAACGCGTCCTGCTGCCAGTTGACGAAGTGCTCGGCCGGCGACACCTCGAGCGAATACGCCTCGATCGGCGTCCGCGAGTGCGGCGCGGGGCGCAACCGCACTTCATGCGGATGCACCTCGACGAGACGATCGAAGGAGTATGCCGTGCGGTGCTCGAGTGACACCTTGATGCCCATCCAACAAGTGGACCACACACCCCCGACACCGCGCGGGTCGACGAAACCTGAGTTTCCCGACCGGCCCCCCTTTCGAAACACGCTGGTAATAGCGCGGGGCAGGGACCACATCGATTACCGCCGACTCCGCTCCCCGTAGGCTGGCCGGGTGAGCTACGACCACATCCTCCTGCCGTCCGGCGTCGCCAGCTCTGTCGACGAGATCGACGCGTACCTGGCCGCCCAGGAAGGCGTGACCGAGTCCGCATCGATCGCCGAGATCGCGGCCGAACTGAACGCGCGCAACGCCGAACTGCCGGTGGACGACTCGTTCCTCAGCGTCGAATCCGTCGGCGGTCCCAGCGGCGACACGCTCTACATCCCCTCGCCGTACGACGCCATCGGCTTCGTCCGCAATCTGCTCTTCGACCTCGCCACCCCGCGCGGCTACGCCGTCTACGATCCGCAGCTGACCTGGCTCATCGACCCGGCGGGCCACATTCCGATCAACGTCACGCACGGTGGCGCGGGCGAATTCCCCTATCTCACCGAGGAATTGGCCCACCACTGGGTGGCCGGGCTCGCCGCGCCCAACCCGTATCTCATCGTCGAGCAGGGCGAACAGCGCTACATCCAGACCTATCGCGACCCGAACGGGCCCTACACCCTCGAATATCGCGACGGCGGCCCCGACCGGCATTTCGGCACGACCCTCGACGACCCGGCGCAGGTCGCCCGCATCATCTGGGAGTGGGCCAACGGCAAGCCCGCCACCACCGACGGCGTCGCCTGGACCCGCGTCGAGCTCTGATCCCGGTACGGACGTGACCGGCGGCGACCACCGCGCCGCCATCCGTCCTACAGCGTCCGCCTGCCGGACAGTGCCCGTCCGAGGGTCAATTCGTCGGCGAATTCCAGGTCGCCGCCCATCGGCAGCCCGGAGGCCAACCGGGTGACGGTGAGCCCGGGGAAATCGCGCAGCATCCGCACGAGATAGGTGGCCGTCGCCTCGCCCTCGGTATTCGGGTCGGTCGCGATGATCACCTCGCTCACATCGATGCCGTCCTCCTGATTGCCGATGCGGGTGAGCAGTTCCCTGATCCGCAGCTGATCCGGCCCGACGCCGCTGAGCGGATCGAGCGCACCACCGAGCACGTGGTAGCGACCACGGAACTCGCGGGTGCGCTCGATCGCCTGCACATCCTTGGGTTCCTCGACCACACAGATCATCGTGCGGTCGCGGCGTGGGTCGGCACAGATCCGGCACAGCTCGCCATCGGCGACGGTGCCGCACGACACACAGAACTGGACGCCGTCGCGCACCTTCTGGAGAGCGGCTTGCAGCCGGTCGATATCCGGCGGCTCCACCTGCAGCAGATGAAAAGCGATGCGCTGTGCGCTCTTCGGACCCACGCCGGGCAGTTTGCCCAGCTCGTCGATCAGATCCTGAACCGGCCCCTCATACATCAGAAGTCGGGCAGACCGGGCATCGAGCCGCCGCCGAGACCCTGCGACAGCGGGCCGAGGCGCTCGGCCGCGAGCTGCTGCGCATTGGCCATCGCGTCGTTGATCGCACCGATCACCAGGTCCTGCAGTCCGTCGACATCCTCCGGATCGACCACCTTCGGGTCGATCGTCAGCGCGATCACCTCGCCGCTGACCTTGATTTTGGCCTGCACCAGACCGCCGCCGGCCTGACCCGCCACCTCGGTCTCGGCGAGCTCGGCCTGCGCCTGCATCACTGCCTGCTGCATCTGCTGAGCCTGGGCGAGCAGTGCCTGCATATCGAACTGACCATCACCGGGTTGCACAACACTCCTGTGTTTTTTGGCGGCTGGCGCCGCGGGGTTTTCGGCCCTGGGGGCCTCGCACCCGAGGGACGATACTGCGCCTTCGGCGTTTCCGTCTCGCCCCTCGGGTGCGAGGCGGCCGAAAACCGTGGGATACGTCGGGTGCGGGGCATGGCCGCGTGCGGTTGCCAGTTTAGTCGTGGGAAACGGTCACTGAAACGATGGTTCCGCAGACGATTCGCGCATACGATCAGCCTAGGTAGGGCAATGATTCAGCAATCTCTAGGAGATCCGATGAATGTGTCCCGTGCGCGCCTGGCTTCGATGATGGCCTTGGGCGTATCGTTCTCCAGCCTGCTTCTTCTCGCACCCGCCGCCGTATCGGCCGATTCCGGGACCGGGATCAACGACTACGGCAACGGCTGCGTTCTTGATTCCGGCAATCGGGCGGCGACCGTTGATTCGTTGCGTTTCCGGTGCAGTGTCACCCAGCAGGACCAGATCTACCGGGACTCGCAGGCGGGCGCGGTGCCGGTGGGCCTCACCAACGGGTGGGTGACACGCCCGCAGCAGTTCAGGGGGGCCGCCGAGTCGCTGTGGATCGGCAAGGTGTTCCGCACCGGGCCCGACGGCGGCACACTGACCAACCGGGTCACCGGGGCCGGGATCGAGGCATTTCCCGCCGATGTCTATCGCGCACCGTCGATCCTCGACGGCGCCCCCACCTGGGCGCTGAACTACGCGCCGTCACCCACCCCGCAGGTCTACGACGAGATCCGCGAGGTCACCCCCGGCGTCTGGTTCGGCTATTCGTGGTGGCGCGAGGGCTCGTGGCCGCTGCTCGCCGCCTTCGTGCTGACGCCCGCCTGATCGGTTCTTGACCCTCCACCCGCTGGAGGGTGTTCCCTGGACTTCATGACAGCAACCGTGGCGATCGGCGAGTTCGCCCGCCTCACCCATCTGAGCGTCAAGACGCTGCGGTACTACCACGAGATCGAGCTACTCGAGCCCGCCGCGGTGGACGCGGGCACCGGCTACCGCCGCTATTCCACCGACCAGGTGGAGCGGGCGCATCTGATCCGCCGCCTGCGCGACCTGGACATGCCGCTCCCGGAGATCCGCACCGTGCTCGCCACCGCGGATCCCGCCGAGCGTGACACCACCCTGCGGGCGCACCTCACCAGGATGGAGGCGGCGCTGCAACGCACCCGTGAGGTGGTGGTCTCGCTGCGCGCCCTGCTCACCACGCCCCCGCTGCCGATCGAGGTCGACTACCGGATCGAGCCCGCGTTCACGGCGCTCACGGTCACCGAACAGGTCGAGCGCACCGACATCGCCGACTGGTGCGGCACGGCGTTCGAGCAGCTGTACATGATCCTGCTGGAGTCCGGTGTCGATCCGGGAGGCGTTGCGGGCGCGACGTATTCGACCGAGTTCTTCACCGAGGCCAACGGCGAGGTCACCGCGTACGTGCCGCTGCCGCCCGGGGCCGAGTTCATCCCCACCCGCGGCCTCGCCATCGTCGACTTTCCCGCCCGCCACTTCGCCGTGGCGGTGCACGACGGCCCGTTCGAAGACTTCGACCGCACCTATGGCGCCCTCGGCAGCCACGTCGCCGAGCACGGCGCCGCACTGCCCGACGAGCCGGTCCGCGAGCGCTACCTCGTGGGACCGGACATCACCGATAACCCGGCCGACTACCGCACCGAAGTGTGCTGGCCGATCACCGAAGGAGAAATCTGATGACCATCGCCCTGGCGAACATCACCATGGACTGCCACAACGCCACGGCCCAGGCCGAGTTCTACGCGCAACTGCTCGACGTACCCGTCGACCCGGAGGCCTCGCAGTTCTTCGCCACCGTCGGCAGATCCGCCGGTCTCGCCCCGATCCTGATGTTCATCCAGGTTCCCGACAAGACACCTGGCAAGAACGTGGTCCATCTGGATTTCCACACAGCCGAGTGGGCCGACTACATCGAACGCGCAGTCAGCCTGGGCGGCAAGCACATCGGCGACTTCGACGAGTACGGCCTCCAGTGGACCACCCTCGCCGACCCCGAAGGAAACCTCTTCGACATCGGCAAGGACTGACCCGTGAACTGAGCTCAGGCCAGTTCGCGCGAGAGGTTGCCCAGCACCTCGGCCTGGATCTTCTTCAGGCCGAGCGGGGCGAAGATGCCCTCGAAGATGCCCGAGATGCCGCCCGCACCCTTCCAGGTGGTCTCGACGGTGACCTTCGAGCCGGTGCCGTCGGGGGTGACGGTCCAGGTGTTGACCATGGTGGAGTTGGCGTCGCGCTCGGTGAGAACCGAATCGGCCACCGTCACGGTCGCGCGCACGTTGCGTGAGCGCTTCTCGGTGGCCTGCAGCGTCCACTCCACCACGGTGCCCGCGCCGTTGCCGCCCTCGACAACCTTGTAGTCGCGGTAGTGCGAGGAAAGAATGCGCGGCCGGATCGTCTCGTAGTCGCCGATCGCGGCGAGCGTGCGCTGCGGATCCGCGGCGACGACGATCGAACTGCTGGCGCTGACCTGTCCCACTGTTGACTCCTTGCTGGGGTGTGGCGATATCTCGACCGGGTTACATCCTGCCCTGTCCCCGACCGCTTCACCCGACCAGGTTCGGGCGCTGCGGGAACATGTGCGTGACATTTTGTCGCGGCGCGCAAGTATCCGGTGGCCCGGCGGACACGGTCGTACTAGCGTCAAAGGGTGGCAGTGAGTCTTTTGGGTAGGGCTGGTCACGAACCGGCCACACGCGAGTCCGGATATGCCGCGCATCGAGCGGGAGTGGAGCGACTGCTGGCAAGCTATCGCGCCATCCCCCCCGGCGCCGTCGTCCGGCTGGCGAAGAAGACATCGAACTTGTTCCGGGCCAGGGCGGCACCCACCGCGCCCGGTCTCGACGTGTCCGGCCTCGGGCAGGTGATCGCGGTAGATCCGCAGGCCCGCACGGCCGACGTCGCGGGCATGACCACCTATGAGGACCTGGTGGCGGCCACCCTCCCCTACGGGCTGGCGCCGCTGGTGGTGCCCCAGCTCAAGACCATCACCCTGGGCGGAGCGGTGACCGGTCTCGGCATCGAATCCACCTCGTTCCGCAACGGGCTACCCCACGAATCCGTGCTGGAAATGGACATTTTGACCGGGGCCGGGGAGATCGTCACCGCGACGCCGACCGGCGAGCACGCCGACCTGTTCCACGGCTTCCCCAACTCCTACGGCACTCTCGGATACTCCGTCCGGCTGAAGATCGAACTCGAACCCGTCCTGCCGTTCGTGGAATTACGCCACGTGCGATTCCACGACCTGCGCGAACTGGAAGCCGAACTCGATCGGATCGTGGTCGAACGCCGCTTCCAGGACGAAGCTGTCGACTACATCGACGGCGTGGTGTTCAGCGCGAACGAGAGCTACCTGACCCTGGGTCGCCAGACCGACGAGCCCGGCCCGGTCAGCGACTACACCGGAATGGACATCTTCTACCGCTCCCTGCAGCACCCCGACGGCGTGATCCGGGACCGGCTGACCATCCACGATTACCTGTGGCGCTGGGACACCGACTGGTTCTGGTGCTCGCGCGCGTTCGGCGCGCAGAACCCGAAGATCCGCAGGCTCTGGCCGAAGTCGCGCCGCCGCAGCAGTTTCTACTGGAAACTGGTCGCGCTCGATCGCAAGTACCACATCGACGACCGCAGGCAGGCCCGCAAGGGCAACCCGCCGCAGGAACGCGTCGTACAGGACATCGAGGTGCCGGTCCAGCACACCGCCGACTTCGTCGAATGGTTCCTGCGGGAAATACCCATCGAGCCGATCTGGTTGTGCCCATTGCGCTTGCGTGCGCTCGACGACGCGCCGGCGACGGACGGTGCGCGTCCGTGGCCGCTGTATCCGCTCGAGCCACAGCGCACCTACGTCAATGTCGGATTCTGGTCGGCGGTGCCGACAGAGCGAGGTCAACCGGAAGGGGCGGCCAACCGCGCCATCGAGAAGATCGTGTCCGCGTTCGACGGACACAAGTCGCTCTACTCGGACTCCTACTACGACGAGGCCGAGTTCGCCGAGCTCTACGGCGGCGACACCTACACCGAACTGAAGACCCGTTACGACCCGGACCAACGACTGCTGAATCTGTATTCGAAGGCGGTGCAACGCAAGTGACGACATTCAAGGACCGATCCGAGGTATTGGCCGAGCTGGGCACCCGGCTCAACATCGCCGAGGTCGTCGAGAGCCTCGTAGACGGCGAAATCCCCGTCCGCCTGACCGCCTACGACGGCAGCGCGACCGGCCCGGAGGACGCGCCCTACGCGCTCGAGATCAAGACCCCACGCGGCATCAACTACCTGGCAGGCGCCCCCGGCGACCTCGGCATGGCGCGGGCCTATATCGCCGGCGACATGATCGCCGAGGGAGTGCATCCCGGCGACCCGTACGACATCTTGAAGGCCATGCAGGACATGAAGTTCCATCGTCCTTCGGCATTGTCGCTGGTCACCATCGCGCGCTCGCTGGGCTGGGAGCGGCTCAAGCCGATCGCGCCCCCGCCGCAGGAAACGCTGCCGCGCTGGCGCCGGATCGCGCTGGAAGGCTTACGCCACTCCAAGACTCGCGATGCCGAGGCGATCCACCACCACTACGACGTCTCCAACAAGTTCTACGAGTACGTCCTCGGCCCGTCGATGACCTACACCTGTGCGGTGTACGGCGACGAGGACTGGACGCTCGAGCAGGCACAGGAGAACAAGTACCGGCTGATCTTCGACAAGCTGCGCCTGAAGGAAGGCGACCGGCTGCTCGACATCGGCTGTGGCTGGGGCGGCATGGTCCGCTATGCGGCGCGCCGTGGCGTGAAGGTGATCGGGGCGACGCTGTCGGCCGAACAGGCCGCCTGGGCACAGCAGAAGATCGCCGAGGAAGGTCTCAGCGAGCTCGCCGAGGTCCGGCACAGCGACTACCGCGACATCCCCGAGGGCGAATTCGACGCGGTCTCCTCGATCGGCCTCACCGAGCACATCGGTGTGCACAACTACCCGTTCTACTTCGGCTACATCAAGGACAAGCTGCGGGTGGGCGGCCTGTTCCTCAATCACTGCATCACCCGCCACGACAACACCCGCACCACCAAGGCGGGCGATTTCATCGACCGCTACGTGTTCCCCGACGGGGAGCTGATCGGCTCCGGACGCATCATCTCCGATATCCAGAACGTCGGCCTCGAGGTGCTGCACGAGGAGAATCTGCGCGAGCACTACGCGCTGACGCTGCACGAGTGGTGCAAGAACCTGGTCGCCAATTGGGACGCGGCCGTCGCCGAGGTCGGCGAGGGCACCGCGAAGGTGTGGGGCCTGTACATGGCGGGATGCCGACTCGGCTTCCAGCGCAACGTGATCCAGCTGCACCATGTGCTCGGCGTGAAGCTCGACGCGAACGGCGCCTGGGACGTCCCGTTGCGCCCGTGGTGGCAGCCGTAGGTCGCTGATCGCGGCCCGGGCCACCGGGCCGCGATCAGACCAGTAATTCGTCGAGGAAGTGACCGGGCAGGGCGCGCAGGATCGGATGATCCTGCCCGTCATGGGATTGCGTGCGCAGTACGTGGAGCAGGCCGACGACCCCCGGCCCCGCGTCCAGCAGCGGTCTGGTCCAGCCCAGTTCGGCGCAGGTGCGCAGGACCGGAAGCACCAGCCCGGTCGCCTCCCCGACCCATCCCGCCGACGCGAGACACTCCGCGAGCAGCAGGGTCGCGTCCAATTCCGCCCGGGGACGGCCCTGTTCGAGTGTTTTCGCGTAGATCACCCGCGCATGGCGGGCCGCGCGATCATCGGCACGCAGGCGCTGTTCGGCCAGTAGCCGCCGAATGTCGGCGATGGCCCGCGCCTCGGTGATCAGCGCGGCGGCGCCCTTCTTGCGCCGTGCGCCGTTACCGGAGCTGTCGGGGACGAAGGTGTCTTCGCCGGTGGGGAATCCGAGCCTGGCCCGCTCGGCCCGCACATGCGCGTCCAGGCGAGCCAAGCCGTTCTCCGCGGCCACTCGCGCGCCTTCGTCGAGGCGGGCCGAGGCGGTGTACTGATCGCCGAGAGCCGCCTTCACCCTGGCACCGACCACGAAGGTCGCGATCAGGAAGTCGACGGGACCGACCCGGGTGACCAGCTCGTGGCTCTCGTCGAGGAGCCGATCGGCCAGCGCCAGATCGCCACGGCGATAGGCCACTTCGCCGAGCAGGGCGGCCGCGATCCGTGCGGCGTCCGAGCGCGGCCCCGACTTGGTGCGCGCGGCTTCGTATGCCTGCTCGAAAGAGGTGGTAGCAGAGGCGATGTCGAGTTGCTCGTAGGCGGCGTCGCCCAGCGCGCACAGCCCGAATACCGGACCGAGTGGGTCCTTCGACTGGGTGTGATAGTCGGCGGCCCAATCCTGGAGCTCGGTCACCGCGCTGAAGTCGAACTCGCACAGCCGAACGAACGACATCAGATTCGCGGCGGTCGACACCGTCCAGGCGGGCAGGTCGCCGGGTTCGTCCAGAATGGGTACCAGACTGTCGGCTACCTCGGCGATGTCATCGTGGGCTACCCGGTCGGCAGCGTCCAGCACCGTTGCCACACATCGCTGTTCGGTCAGTTCCGGTTCGCCGGGTGAGCTGCGGGCCAGCAGATTCGAGAGCCGGCCGAGCGCGTTGCGGGCGGTCCCCGTCTGCTGCATGTTCATATTCGCCCTGGCCACCGCCATCAAGAGCTTCGACCGTGAGGTCACCTGCTGCACAGGTAGTTTCGAGACGGTGCCGAGCAGGGTGGCGAGCCGGGATCCGTCGATCAGGTCCATGCCCCCGCTCTCGAGCAGGTCGGCGGCGAGTTTGAGATCGGTCGCGGCCAGCGCGTGATCCACCGACTTGCGCAGCAGTTGATGCTCGGCGTACCAGCGAGCGGCCTTGCGGTGCAGCGCTTTCGAACGTCCTGGATGTTCACGGTCGAGGCGGGCGCGCAGATGCTCGGCGAACAGCGGTTGCATGCGGTACCACTCCGGATCGTGCTGGATCCGATGCAGGAAGAGCTCACGCTGCTCGGCCTGCTCCAGCATCGCCGCACCATCGGAGACATCGGCGAGCACCCCGGCCAGCGACCCGTTCACCCGCTCGACCACCGAGATCGCCATCAGGAACTCCAGCTGCTCGGGCGCCAGCGCGTCGAGCACGTTCTCGGCCAGATACTCGCGCATCCCGTGCCCGCCCTCGGCGAGCGAGGCGAGCAACTGGGCCGGATCGGCCTTGTCGCGCAATGTGAGGCTCACCAGCTGGATCGCGGCGGGCCAGCCGTCGGTCGCGAGGTGGATCTGTTCGACCTGCTCGTCGGTGAGCGCGAAACCGTTGCGCTCCACCAGGATCTGCCGGGTCTCCGATTCGGTGAGCCGCAGCGTGGCCGCGTCCAGCTCCACCAGTTCGTCGCGCACCCGCAACCTGCTGATCGGCAGGCCGGACTGATCGCGGCTGGTGATGACGAACCGCACGTGGTGGCAGCCGTTGTCGAGCAGGGTCGCCATCGCGCGTTGCACGCCGGGATCGCGCACCCGGTGCCAGTCGTCCACCACGACGACCACCGGGCGCCCGCTCGCGTGGATCTCGTCGATCAGGGTGGCGATCACATAGGCGACCGCGTCGGCGGGCCGCTCCTCCAGCACCTGCTCGAGACCCGCGCCGACATCGGGGCGCACCCGGCGGATGGCCTCGATGAGGTGGGCGAGGAACCAGATCTCGCTGTCGTCGTCCTGGTCGACGCCCAGCCACGCCACCGGAATGTCGCGGGTGGCCAGGTCGGCGCGCCACTGCGTGGCGATGGTGCTCTTGCCGAAACCGGCGGGCGCGTGGATCAGGGCGAGTCGGCGCTCGCCGCCCGCACGCAGCACGTCGAGCAGGCGCTGGCGCGGGAAGGGTTCGCGCGCGGGCGTGGGTGGGCGGAATTTGGTGGCGGCGGTCGGCGGAAACGTGCCGGTCGTCGAACCCGGCATGGGCACCGAGGCGCCTGCGGCCTGCAGGGTCAGCGGCCAGCTGCGGCGGCCGGTGACCGACTTCAGGACCTCCGGGGCGTCGTCGGTGGTCTCCTCGGAGTCGAGCAATGCCATTTCGTCTGGCATCTGGCCGTGCGCGCGCTGCACTTCGCGGAGCAGTTCGCCGAACTCGTAGGCCGAGGCCGGGCGGTCGGCGGGCTCGGGGGACATGGCCCGTTCGATCACTTCCGCCACGTCGCCGGGGATGTCCTGGGCGCGCAGGTCGGGAACATGCTGGGTGGTGATGCGCAGGAATTGCGCGACCACCTTCTCCCCCGCCTGGCGTTCGAACGCGGCATGGCCGGTCAGCAGGGCGAACAGGGTCGCGCCGAGACCGTAGACATCAGACCGCACGGTCGGTTCACTGCCCTTGAGCAATTCCGGCGCGGTGAACGCGGGCGATCCGGTGATCAAGCTGCTCGACGTCTGGAATCCGCCGGGGATGCGGGCGATGCCGAAATCGGTGAGTTGCGGTTCGCCGTACCCGCTGATCAGCACGTTCGCCGGTTTCACATCCCGGTGCAGGATGCCCGCCCGATGCGCCGATTCGATCGCCGCGGCCAGCTTCACCCCGGCGCGCAGCGTATCCGACCAGGTCAGCGGGCCACGATCGTGGATGAGGCGTTCGAGTGAGCCGCGCGAGGCGTAGGGCATCACGATCAGCGGCAGCCCGGTCGCGGTCACGTCGACCTGCAGGATGTCGACGATATTCGGATGTCCGGACAGCCTGCCCATCGCCTGTTCCTCGCGCAGGAACCGTTCCCGGCTCTCCACATCGATCTCCGAGGACAGCACCTTCACCGCGACCACGCGATCCAGCGCCGGCTGCAATGCGCGGTACACCACGCCGAATCCGCCGCGTCCGATCTCCTTGGCCCCCGTGAGGCCCATGGCATCGAGTTCCGCGATCACGGCCTCGTCGGGCACTCCCGGCGCCACCGTCCGCTGCGTATTGAGCCCCACCGGCGCCGCCTCGGCCAGGCCGCGCCGCATACGCGTCTGCTCCGGATCCATGTGACCACCTCTCACCATCGGCGTCACCGGCGTTTCGGTCGGCATGCGGGGAGGTCACCGACATCACCGCACATATCCAAGCTAGCGCGATCCGGCGTCTATCGGGTGGAGATTCGACGCTGTGGCGGCAACGGTTGTCCGAAACCCGCGGTTCAGCGCACCGCGAGCGCGATCAGCTGAGTGCGCTGTTCGGACGCGAAGTTGTTGTCCGCGACCAGCACCAACGTGCGCTCACCCGAGGGCAGGCGCGGGCCCCAGGTCATTCCCTCGATGTTGTCGACGGCCTCGATCCCCAGATCGGCGAGGTCGGCGACGAGCCGCTTGGCCACCGGGCGAGCACCCGCGATCGGCGCGTCGAGCACAGTACTCGCGGCCGTGGTGTCGATCTCGAAGATCCGCACCCGATTCCCCACCCCCTTGGCGAAAGCCCGTTCGACCACCAGGAATCGGGTCGGATCGAAGCTGTCGTCGGCGAGGATCGCAGTCACGCCGTTGCTCGCCTGCCCGGCCTCCGGGCGCGACTCGGCGAACACCGGCTCCAGCGGGTACGCGTACTGCGCGAGCACCGGCCCGAACCTGGCCTGGACGGTGATCCGCGTCGTGGCCCCCGCCGTCGTGGTCGCGCCCGGACCGTCTTGGAGCAGCGGCCCCTCCATCGCGGTCACGAACAACGCCCCACCGGCCGCGAACGTCGCCCCCTCGAGCGCCTGATTCTGCCGTGGCCCCGAATCAGCGCGCATCCGTTCGTTTTCCGGAATCGGCAGCTCCGCGACGAACCCGCCGTCCGCGCGAGCCACCCGTACCGAAGGATCGGCAAGCACCTCACCGGCCCGCTCGCCCTCCTGTGTCCAGAAGTAGTCCCCCGTCCACGGATCAACCCGAATATCCTCGGGATCCACCGATTTCGGCGGATACACGCCGCCGTCCGCCCGCAGCAGCGGCTTCGTGCCGGTGAAGCTCACGGGCCCGATACCCGTCTCCCCCACTGGAATCCGAGCCGTGTACACCCTGGCGGGCCCCTTTTCCGACCGGTCATCGCTGATCAAGACGAATTCACCGGCGTCGGCGCGATAGTCGATGCCCGACAGCCCGCCGACCACCGTCTCCCCGAATTCGACGTCGTGCCCCACGACCTGTTCCCCCAGCACCCGCACGCCATCGACCGCGGCCCCCGCATCCGGCACCGCGCCCCCCGCGACGACAATTCCCAGAACCGCTGCAGCCACCCGACGTCCCATGACCGACAAGCTATCCACCGCACCACACCCCCAGGTGAACACCACCCGAACTGTCGGTCGCCGCCCCACCACCTCCGAAGTCCGAGCTGGACTCTTGGTTGGCCCCGACAACGGCGAACGCCCGCCACCTCGTTGAGGTGACGGGCGCCGACCCGGTGCGAAACCGGGAACTACCGACTTACTTGCGCAGCGAGGCCGGGACCTCGAAACGCGGGCCGAACTTCGCGGCCAGCTCGTCGGCGCGGGCCACGAAGGCCTCCTGGCCACCGGGGTAGCCGACGATGAACTGGTGCGAGCCACCCGACCAGGCCGGGAAGCCGATGCCGAAGATCGAGCCGATGTTCGCGTCGGCGGTGCTGGTGAGCACGCCTTCGTCGAAGCACTTCTGGGTCTCGATGGACTCGGCGAACATCATCCGGTCCTTGAGGTCCTGGAAGGTGACACCCTCCGGGAGCTCACGGCTCGAGCTGAAGATCTCGCGCAGCTCGTCCCACAGGCCGGTGGCCTTGCCGTCGACGTACTCGTAGAAGCCCGCGCCGCCCAGCTTGCCCTTGCGGTCGTACTTGTCGATCAGGGTGTTGAGGACCTCGGCGGTCTTCGCGGACGCGGCGTTGAGCTCACCACCGGCAGCAAGGATGGCCTCGGAGGTCTCCTTGTAGATCTTCTGCATGGTGGTGAAGTTCAGCTCGTCGCTGAGCTTCAGCGGCGCGGCCGGGTAGCCCGCCTGCAGACCGGCCTGCTCGACAGTGGCCGGGTCGACACCCTCGGCGACCATGGAGATGGCCTCGTTGATGAAGGTACCGATCACGCGCGAGGTGAAGAAGCCACGGCTGTCGTTGACGACGATCGGGGTCTTCTTGATGGCGAGGGTGTAGTCGTACACCCGGGCCAGCGCCTCGTCGGAGGTCTTCTCGCCCTTGATGATCTCCACCAGCGGCATCTTGTCCACGGGGGAGAAGAAGTGGATACCGATGAAGTCCTCGGAGCGCTTCACACCGTTGGCGAGCAGGGTGATCGGCAGGGTCGAGGTGTTCGAGCCGAGCAGGGCATCGGCGTCGACGATGTCCTCGATCTCCTGGAAGACCTTGTTCTTGAGGTCCGGGTTCTCGAACACGGCCTCGATCACGAAGTCGACGCCCTTGAAGTCGGCGGCGTCCGCGGTCGGGGTGATGCGAGCCAGCAGCGCGTCGGACTTCTCCTGGGTGGTCTTGCCACGCGAGAGAGCCTTGGCCTCGATGGCCTCGGCGTAGCCCTTGCCCTTGACGGCGTTGGCGAGCTCGACGTCCTTGAGGACGACGTCGTAGCCGGCCTTGGCGGAGACGTAGGCGATGCCCGCGCCCATCATGCCGGCGCCGACGACACCGATCTTCTTGATCTCACGCTTGGGCACATCCTCGACGGACGGACGCGAGCCGCCACCGTTGATGTGGTTGAGGTCGAAGAAGAACGCCTGGATCATGTTCTTCGCGACCGGACCGGTCAGCAGGCTCGTGAAGTAACGGCCCTCGATGGTCAGCGCGTTGTCGATGTCGACCTGCGCACCCTCGACCGCCGCGGCCATGATGGCGCGCGGGGCGGGCATGTTGGTGCCCTTGATCTGCTTGCGCAGGTTGGCCGGGAACGCGGGCAGGTTCGCCGCGAAGGCCGGGGTGGACGGGGTGCCGCCGGGGATCCGGTAGCCCTTCTTGTCCCACGGCTGCGCCGCTTCGGGGTTGGCCGCGATCCACACCTTGGCGGCGGGGATCAGTTCCTCGACCGTGGCGACGACCTCGTCGATCAGGCCGATTTCCTTGGCCTTGGTCACGCGGTGACGCTGGCCCTGCAGCAGCACCTGCATCAGCGCGTTCTGCAGACCGAGCATGCGCACGGTGCGGGTCACGCCGCCGCCACCGGGCAGCAGGCCCAGGGAGACCTCGGGCAGGCCGATGGCCGAACCCTTGACGTCGGCCGCGATGCGGTAGTGGGTGGCCAGCGCAATCTCCAGGCCGCCACCGAGGGCAGCGCCGTTGATGGCGGCGACGACCGGCTTGCCGAGCTGCTCGAGGCGACGCAGCGGGGCCTTGACGTCGGTGACCATCTTGACGACCTCGGCCGCGTTGTCCGGGCCGACCTTCATCATGTTCTTCAGGTCGCCGCCGGCGAAGAAGGTCTTCTTGCCGGAGGTGATGACGACACCGGTGATGTCGTCCTTCTCCGCCTCGAGGCGGTCGACGGTGGCGTTCATCGACGCGAGGTACGCGTCGTTCATGGTGTTGGCGCCCTGGCTGGGGTCGTCGATAGTGAGGACGACCACGCCGTCGGCGTCCTTCTCCCAGCCGATGATGTTGTCAGTCATAGTTTTTCGTTCTCTCCTATGAGAAGTGAAAGTCGGCCGGAGCTCAGACGCGCTCGATGATGGTGGCGACGCCCATGCCGCCGCCGATGCACAGGGTGATCAGGCCGTAGCGCGCGTTGCGACGCTCCAGCTCGTCGAGCACCGTGCCGGTGATCATCGCGCCGGTGGCACCCAGCGGGTGGCCCATCGCGATCGCGCCACCGTTGACGTTCAGCTTCTCGTCCGGGACGTTCAGGTCCTTCTGGAACTTCAGCACCACGGAGGCGAAGGCCTCGTTGATCTCGACGAGGTCCATGTCCTCGATCGTCAGACCGGCCTTGGCCAGCGCCTTCTTGGCGGCCGGGGTGGGACCGGTGAGCATGATGGTGGAGTCCGCACCGGAGGTGGCGGTCGCGACGACGCGGGCACGCGGGGTCAGACCCGAGTTCTTGCCCGCCTCTTCGGAACCGATCAGCAGCAGGGCGGCGCCGTCGACGATGCCCGAGCTGTTGCCACCGTGGTGGACGTGGTTGATCTTCTCGATGTAGGTGAACTTCTGCAGCGCGACGGCGTCGAAGCCGCCCATCTCACCGATGCCGGCGAAGGCCGGGTTCAGCTTGCCGAGGTCGGCGGCGGTGGTGCCGGGACGCATGTGCTCGTCGTTGTCGAGCACGACCAGGCCGTTGATGTCCTTGACCGGGACGATCGACTTGGCGAAGTAGCCGCCGGTGGTCGCCGCGGCGGCCAGGTCCTGCGAGCGCACCGCGTAGGCGTCGACGTCATCGCGGGTGAAACCCTCGATGGTGGCGATCAGGTCGGCCGAGATGCCCTGGGGCACGAAGTAGCCGTCGTAGTTGGTGGCCGGGTCGAGCGCCCAGGAGCCGCCGTCGGAGCCCATCGGTACGCGCGACATCGACTCGACGCCACCGGCGATGACGAGGTCGTCGAAGCCGGAGCGAACCTTCTGCGCAGCCAGGTTCACGGCCTCGAGGCCGGAAGCACAGAAGCGGTTGAGCTGGAAGCCACCGACGGTGTCGGGCAGGCCGGCGATGGTGACCGCGGTGCGGGCGATGTCCATGCCCTGGTCACCGACGGGGGTGACCACGCCGAGGATGAGGTCCGAGATCTGGTCCTCGTCGAGGTTCGGGAAGCGGCCACGCAGCTCCTGGATCAGACCAACAGTCAGATCGATCGGCTTGACCGAGTGCAGCGAGCCGTTCTTCTTGCCGCGGCCGCGCGGAGTGCGGATGGCCTCGTAGATGTAGGCCTCTGTGGTCATATCGGAGTGTTTCCTTCCTTGGGGTGCGGTGGCCGCACGAACGCCACGACCAATTGTCTCGACGCCGTACAAATCCCGGCAAACACCAGCGGAGCATAGAACCATGCTCATCCGGTGAAACCGGCCACCCGTTCATACTACCGTGGTGTGCGAACTCCGGTTAACTTAACGCGGTACGGACGGTGGCTGTCAACCATCCAGACTCTTTGCTCCGAACTGTTCACGTAGCAACGCCAGCGCGACCTCGTCCGGGTCTTGACGGTCACCGGGAGCCACCGGCACCGCGGCGGCGGCCAGCATCTCCCGTTCTTCCTCCGGGGTCGGCGGGGCGAGAACGGCGGCGCTGCGCGCGGAATCGCCACCGGACCGGGACTCGGACCCCTCGTCCGGGCCGGGGTCGTCGGGGAGGTCAGGGAAATCCGGCGGCGGAATGTCGTCGTCGGACGGCCGGTTCGCCCGGTTCGGCGACTGGTTGCCCGCCGCCTGGCTCGGCCGCGAGAACTTGGGGCGTCCCGCGGGCTTACCCTCCGGATTTCCCGGCCCCCGCGCGGGCCCGGCCTTGGCGGCGGGCGCGGGTCGCGGCGCGGGCGCACCGGTCTCCCAGCGCACATCCAGTTCACGCCCGAGCACGGCCCGCACCGCCGAACGCACTGCCTCGATATTGCGCGGATCGGACAACCGCTGCGCCAACGGCGCGGCCGGATGCGCGAAAACGATCACCTCGCCCTCGACCCGCGACACCGCCGCCCCCGACAACAGCGCCTGCAAGGTAGCCCCGAACTCCCGCACCCTGCCCTTGATCTCCGGCCACGCGGCATCGACGATCCCGACCAGATCCTCGGTGGGTGCCGCGCCGACCTGCGGCTCCACCTGCGCAGAAGCAGTCTCGACCCGCGACTGCGCTTCGGCTTCACCCAGTTCGGGTTCCGGCTGAACCGGCGAATCCACCTGCGGTGCTACCGCTTCCGGAATCGAGTCGATGTCGGCGGCAGGCGAGCCGCTGCCGGTCAGACGGGCCGCCTCGACCTCGGGAGAATCTGCCGCGAGCCGCTGGGAAGCGAGTCCTTCCGACGAGATGTCAACGGCACTGTGCCCGGAATCGATGGGCGGCGCGGAGGGCTCGAGCTGCGCAGGCGGTGCCGTCGGCGCGGACTGCGCCGTCGGCGCTGCCTGCTCGGGTGATGCGGTCGGCGCTTGCGGTGCAGCGGGTGTGGCCGATGCTTGCGGTGCGGTCGGCGAACCGGGTGCAGACACTGTCGGGGACACACTCGGTGCGGACGTCACGGGTGGCGGCGGTGTGGCCGGGGCTGCGGTCTTCTGTTCCGCGACAACAGGGCTCGCGGCGCCGGATGCCGACGATCCGCCGGTCGCCGCTTCCTTCTCGGCGCGCGCGGCGGCGAGGAGTTCCGCACCTCGGCGGCCACGGGAGGCCGGGACGGCCGGGCGTTCGGCGGGTGACTCACCCGCCGCAGGCCCCGGGCGGGCGGGCGCGGGGGCCGATCCGCTCGCGAATCCGCGTTCCAGCCGTTCCAGCCGTTGCAGGGTGGCCGACTCGGCGTCGGACACCGACGGCAGGAGCATGCGGGCGCAGATCACTTCGAGGAGCAGGCGCGGGGCGGTGGCGCCGCGCATTTCACCGAGGCCCTCGTGCAGGAGTTCGGCGTAGCGGGTGAGGGTGGCGGGGCCCAGGCGTTCGGCCTGGTCACGCATTCTTTCCAGGACGTCGCCTGGACCGGAGACCAGGCCGCGGTCGGCGGCATCGGGGACCGCGCGCAGCAGGATCAGGTCGCGCAGCCGTTCGAGCAGGTCGACGGCGAACCGGCGCGGGTCGTGGCCCGCTTCCATCACCGAATCGACCGTGTTGAACAAAGCCGCACCATCATCGGCGGCCAGCGCGTCGATGGCGTCGTCGATCAGCGCCACATCGGTGACGCCGAGCAGCGAGACCGCGCGCGGGTAGGTGACACCGTCGGGCCCGGCGCCGGCCAGCAGCTGGTCGAGCACGCTCAGGCTGTCGCGCGGCGAACCACCACCGGCCCGGATGACCAGCGGGTACACCGCCTCCTCCACCGGTACGTGCTCCTGCTCGCAGATCTTGCCGAGCAGTCCGCGCATGGTGGCGGGCGGCAGGAGCCGGAACGGATAGTGGTGCGTGCGTGAGCGAATCGTCGGCAGCACCTTGTCCGGCTCGGTGGTGGCGAAGATGAAGATCAGGTGAGCGGGCGGTTCCTCGACGATCTTGAGCAGCGCGTTGAAACCGGCCGTGGTGACCATGTGCGCCTCGTCGACGATGAACACGCGGTAGCGCGACTCGGCGGGCGCGTAGAAGGCGCGATCGCGCAGCTCGCGGGTGTCGTCGACACCACCGTGACTGGCCGCGTCGAGTTCGATCACGTCGAGGTTGCCCGAGCCGCCCGGCCCGAGCGCCACACACGACGAGCACGTGCCGCACGGGGTCGACGTCGGCCCGTCCACGCAGTTCAGCGACCGCGCGAGGATGCGCGCGGACGACGTCTTACCGCAACCACGCGGCCCGGAGAACAGATACGCGTGACTGATCCGTCCGGTATCCAGCGCTGTACTCAGCGGGTCGGTGACGTGCTCCTGACCCACTACTTCTGCGAATGTCGCCGGTCGATACTTCCGGTACAGAGCCACGACCCACAGGCTACCGAGAGTGTCCGACAGGGTTTATCGGCGGCTGGCACTGTACCCGCGCGCGGTAACGAAGCCTTGATAATGATGTGATCTAAATCACATTGAATTTCGCGGTATGGAGCGTAGGTGCAAAGCGTGCCGCTAGGCGCAACGGCTGAGCTATCGACTGCCACACACGTGGCGAATCCGCCATCGAACAGTCTGTTGATACTGGTTGCCACGGCAATCCAAACCAATTCCCCGATTGACGGCCCCTTACCGGATGTAACGAAACAATGAACGGTCGTGACAGCGGCGCAAGTGCCTGGCTACCGTGGATCTCGGCAACTTCGGTGGCCAAACCTTCATCAGGTTGGTGACCCCGGCCGGTCCCTCATCCCGACCGGGGCACAACCTTCGCGCACCGATCGCTCCCCCACCGCACCGACCGGAGGAACGTTTCACCGTGCTGTCGTGTGATGACATCGCAACCGCCTGGCTCGCCCACACCGACTTCGCCGGCGACAACGCCGCAGTCGGGCTACTGAGCCGGGCAATCAGCCCACAAGACTTCGACATCAAACGCGACTCGTTACCCGTCGCTGCCGCAGCCGACCCGGCGACCGCCGACGCCATCCTGCAACTGCTCGAACGCGGGCAGGTGCCGACGATGGCGGCCATTCGCACGCTCACCGCGCAGAACGAGATGCGCCGCGAGGCCGAGCGGATCGAGCGGCTCGGCCGTCGCGCCCAGCGCAGCATCGACGAGTTCGGGCGCGTGCTGGCCCGCCTCGCCGCGGCGCACTGGACCGACCACGATATCGGCCCCACCAGGCGCGATATCCTCGCCGATGCCGAGGTCTGCACGCTCATCGCCGAACGGGTGGGTGAGATCGCGCCGTCGGCGGTCAAGCATCTGTGGCTGATCGAACGGGCACAGCGCGCGGGCTGGATCGCCTCGAACGCGAGCCCCGGTTCGCTGTGCCCGGCGCGGCGCTGGCACACCACCAAATACGGCAACCGGGTCTCGCAGAAGCCGGTCAACATGATCGGCAAGCTGGTCGCGGGCTTCGTCGTGGAACACACCGCCGACCGGGGCAAGCCGCCGAGCTGGGCGGTGCTCGCCCGCGACGCGCGCGACGATCGCGGCCGCCGCCTGTTCTTCGACGTGGCCGACGCGCATGCCCAGCGCCGCTGGCTCACCACTGCCGAGTGGCTCGCCGACGGCGATGACCTGCCCGTTCCCGGCAAGCGCGGCGTGCGGGCGCTGGCCAAGGAAAACCGGGGCTAGCGCCGCCATCCGTGGTGAGTGTTCGGTAACTTTCTCGCAACGCATCCACGCGTGAAAGGAGTTACCGTGCCCGCAACGATCGACCCGGCGGCCACTGCTTGGCTACTCGCGGCCACCGCCATGGTGCTGTTGATGACGCCCGCACTGGCCGTGTTCTACGGCGGGATGGTGCGCTCGACCGGCGTGCTGAACATGCTGATGATGAGCTTCATCGCGATCCCGCTGGTCACCGTGGTCTGGCTGGTCGCCGGCTACAGCCTCGCGTTCGGCGACGACGCGGGTGGTGGTCTGATCGGCGATCTCGAGCATCTCGGGCTGGCCGGGATCAATCCCGACTCCGTCCGCGGCACCATTCCGGAGCTGCTGTTCGTCACCTTCCAGCTGACGTTCGCGATCCTGACCGCCGCCCTGGTCTCCGGCGCCATCGCCGACCGTGCCAAGTTCGCGGGCTGGATGGTGTTCGTTCCGCTGTGGACGCTGGCGGTGTACGCGCCGATCGCGCACTGGGTGTGGGGGCCGGACGGCTGGCTGCTGAACTTCGGCGCGCTCGACTACGCGGGCGGGCTGGTGGTCGAGATCGCCTCCGGCGCTTCCGCCCTCGCCTTGGCGCTGGTCCTCGGACCGCGCATCGGTTTCAACATCGATGCGATGCGTCCGCACAACCTGCCGTTCGTGCTGCTCGGCGCCGGTCTGCTGTGGTTCGGCTGGTTCGGTTTCAACGCGGGCTCCGCGCTGGGCGCCACCGGCACCGCGGCGGCTGTCTTCCTGAACACCCTGGTCGCGGGCAGTCTCGGCATGCTCGGCTGGCTCATCGTCGAACAGATCCGCGACGGCAGGCCCACCACGTTCGGTGCGGCTTCGGGCGCGGTGGCCGGTCTGGTCGCGATCACCCCGTCCTGCGGCGTGGTGAACACCCTCGGCGCGGTGCTGGTCGGCTTGGCCGCCGGCGTGGTGTGTTCGTTCGCGGTCGGCTGGAAACACAAAGCGGGCTATGACGATTCGCTCGACGTGGTCGGCGTGCACTTCGTAGGCGGCATCGTGGGCACGGTCCTGATCGGCCTGCTGGCCACCCAGGTGATGACCGGCGGCGTGAACGGGCTGCTCTACGGCGGCGGCCTCGCCCAGCTCGGCAAGCAGCTCGTCGCGGTCCTGGTGGTCGCGGCCTACGCCTTCGCGGTCTCGTGGGTGCTCGGCAAGGGCATCGACAAGATCATCGGCTTCCGGGTGAGCAAGGAAGACGAAACAGCGGGCATCGACTTCGCCCTCCACGCCGAAACCGCCTACGCCGAAGGGGTGCACGGCTCCTCGCCCCGCCGCTTCGGCGAGGGCCACTACGGCAACTAACTGACCTCGTCGGCTGGTGCCAACCAGGTGTTGCATTCGAAATTGCGGTTCTTCGAGTAGCCCTGGTTGTACCAGTTGCCGTTGTGGTCCGGGGTGCCGTGATCGCGGTGGCGGCCGTCGCCGTCACCGCGGTTGTAGTTGTGCTTCACCGCGGCGTAGCCCTCCTGCGAGGTCCACGAACCGCCTGCTTCCGACGAACCGATGTACATGCCGCCGAAACAGCTGGCCTGCAGCTCCATTCGACGCGAGGTCTCCAGCCCGCCCGCCGACATCGTGCCCTGCTCGCGACGCTGGTTCGACGAGGCCTGCATCAGGCCGGTGAGCCCCTGGATGTGGTGACCGTATTCGTGGGCGTAGACCGACAGCGCCTCCATCGGCGGATACGGGGTGTTGTGCAGCACCAACCCCTCCGTCGACATGTAGATGGTGCTCGAGGCACTGCAGTAGAACGCGTCGCTGGTTGAACCACCACACGGCGACGACAGCTGCGACGGCTGTTCCGCGACAACCAGACCCGGGCTCTGGAACGGCAGATTCGCGGCGGTCAGATTCGATCGCCACATCTGATCGAGGCACACCTGAGCCGCCGCGAAGAACGCCTTGGCCACCGCCGCGGCGGTCGACCAGCGCGGCAGATCGCAGTCCATGTTCGTCAGGCCCGCGTCGTCGTTGCTGAACAGCGGATGCTGACCGAGGGCGATAACAGGTTGCGGCCCCGCCGGTTTGGTCGTTGTCGGCGCCGTGGTGCGCGCGGTGGTCGTAGCGCGCGCTGTCGTCGGATTCGTGGTCGGCACCGGCGAATTCGAGCTGTAGGTGAAACTCGGCGGCGTCGTCTTGGCGACCGAGCCCGGCGAGCTCTGATCGGACAGGGCCACCGCGGCGACCAGCAACCCGATGACCCCGAACACGGTCAACACCGTCAACACCGCACCGACCGCACCCGAACCACCCCGACGCGGCGGCGGATACCCCTGCGGCGCATAGCCGTAAGGCGGCGGCAACGGTCTGCCGTAAGGCGGCATCTGTCCCCCATACGGCGGCATCTGCCCGCCATACGGTGGCGGCAGGGGCCTACCGTACGGCGGCTGCGGAGGAGGCGGGGGATACATGAAATCACCTGACAACTGGTCACGCGCGGATATGGGTAACTCACCGGGAACGGGCTGACTCACCCCGCGCCCCGCCGTCGGCCGCTCACGCTACCGGTGTGGCGCCCGAGCCCGGCAGGCGCGGAGAGGCGGGGTGCCTCAGTTCACTTCGCTCGCAGCGACGGTGAAGGTGTTGCACTGGGCCGTGAGGTTGCGGTCCAGGCCGGTTTCGAACCACTGGCCACCGTGCTCGGCGGTGCCGTGGTCGCGCATGTCGCCGGGGCCGTCACCGCGGCCGTAGGAATCCTTGGTGGCGACCGTGACCTGCGAGGAGGTCAGCGAACCACCGCCCTTCGAGGAGGCGATGAACATGCCGTCGAAGCAGTTGGCCTGCAACTCGACTCGGCGCGAGAGCTCCAGACCCTTGGCCGAGCGGGCGCCCGCGTCGACGCGCTCGCTGTTGGCCTTGCGCAGGATGCCCGACTGGGCCTGCACGTGGTGGCCGTACTCGTGCGCGAACACCGAGAGGTACACCACCCAGTTGTCGCGGAACTGCTCGGTCTGCAGCTGGCTGATCGGCATGTAGATGGTCTTGTTCGCCGGGCAGTAGAAGGCGGCGAAGTTGCTCGTCGACCCGGTGCACGGGGTGGTGATGCCGTCGGTGGTCGCGGTGACGCTGAGCGTCGGCGACTCGAAGGGCAGATTGTTCTCCGCCAGCAGCGGTTTCCATGCCGACTCGAGGCACTTGGCGGCCGACTCGAAGAAGGCGCGCGCCTTGTCCACCTGCGTGCCCCACGGCGCGTAATTGCACGATGCCGGGACCAGGGTGCCGTCGGAGTCGGTGAGCAGCGGGTTGTCGCCGGTCGCGGCGGGCGCGGTCCCCGGCTGCGGGGTATAGGTAGTGGTCGGTTTCGGACCGATCGCGCCGATCCCGAGGTCGACGCCGGTATTGACGGCGTACTTCACCAGCCCGCCGACCAGCAGGAAGATGACGACCAGGATTGCCGAGGTGAAGCCACCGCCCCGCTTACGCGGCGGCGGAGTCGGCCTGCCCGGCGGCCCGTAGGGCATCGGCGGCGGGCGGTAACCCGGCGGCGGACCATACGCCGGACGCTGCCCATAACCCTGTGGATAGCCCTGCGGCTGTGGATAACCCGGCTGCCCATATCCCGGTTGTGGCCGGTATCCCGGGGGCGGACCATAGCCGGGGGGTGGTGGAACCGGTCGTCCACCTGGGCCGTTCGGCCCATAACCGTACGGTGGTTGAGTCACTCCCCCGTACCCCCCTCGTCTCATGAGTCGTCGACAGCCGCTGACGCAGAATAGCAAGCTGTCTAGAGTAAGCACCCATGCTGACTTTTCGGGGGGGCGCCGCTGGCGCGCTGCTGCTCGCTGCGGCGGGTTTGCTCGTGGCCGCGCCGGTAGCCCATACGGAGCCCTCCACCTCCGGTGTTTCGATCACCGCCGACCTCACGCTCACCGAAACCGGTGTGCTCGAAGTCATCGAAACTGTCGCGGTACCCGCCGACGGAAATTTCACGATGTCGCTGCCGTTGCGCCTCAAGGTCGGTGACGACGTGGAACGGGTCTTCAAGGTCACCGATGTGACCGCGAGCGGTACGGGCACCGCCACCACTGTCAACGACCAGTTCGTCGTCGAGGCGAAGCCGGGCGAATCGAAGTTCACGTATACGGTGCACAACACCGTCTCCGACATGCCGGGCACGCAGGTGTTCCACTGGCTGGGCGTGCTCAACGCCGATATCGCCGTGCTCGACGTCTCGGTGATCAGCCCGAGCTTCCAAATGGGCATCGTCGACTGCAAACTCGGCTCCGCGGGCAATGCCAAGCCGTGCGCCGATGTCCACACCGAACCCGACGGCGTGCTGTATCTGCACCAGACCGACCTGCGCAAGGGCGATGCCATCGACCTCACCTTGCAGATGCCGCCCGGCACCGTGCCCGCGAATGCCGATGTGCGCGGCGGCGGTACGGGCCCGTTCGCCTTCACCACCCCCGTGCTCGCGGCCTTCGGCGCCTTCCTGCTCGCGCTGGCGGGCATGATCGCCTACGTACTGCTGGCGCGGAAGCGGGCTGCCGCCGCGGTGGCGGGTAGCGATACCTTCGATCCGCTGATCCAGCAGGCAGGCCGCGTCGAGTTCACCTCCCCCGACGGCGTGCTCCCCGGCGAGGCCGGCCTGATCATCGACGAACACGCCGATCCGGTCGACATCGCCGCCACCGTCGTCGATCTCGCCGTCCGGCGCTACCTGTGGATCACCCCCGTGAACGCGCGGGGCGAAGACGATTGGCGCATCAGCCGCGTCAACGCCCCCGACGACCAGCTGCGCGAATACGAGCGCACCGTCTACGACATGCTGCTGCCCGAAGGCACCGACACCGTCGCCGTCCGCGAACTGCGCGCCCCCGGCCGCCTGCAACTGGACCCGATCCGCGCCGCCATGCGCAACGACGCCGTCGCCACCGGCGCCTTCGCCGACCCGAAACAGCGCGCGCTCCCCCGCTGGATCGGCGCCGCCCTGATCGCCCTCGGCCTGATCATCACGGTCACCCTCGCCCTGACCGCGGGACACGCCCTGGTCGGCGTCGCCATCGCCCTGGCAGGCGGAGCGGCGATGCTGCTCCCCAACTACCTCCCCACCCGAACCCCACTCGGCGACACCGTCGCAGGCCGAATCCGCGCGATGCACCGTGGTCTCGACACCGTCGTACGCGACCGGATCCCGCCCATCGACCAGGAGACGATCTTCTCCCGCGCCCTCCCCTACACGGTGATCAGCGGCCGAGCGGACAACTGGATCCGCACCTTCCGCGACATGAACCCCGCAGCCGACTCCCAACCCGGCCTCTACTGGTTCGCCGGCTACGACCGAGACCCCAACCTCCACCGCTTCGCCGCCCAGTTCCCGTTCTTCATCACCGCACTGGAAGGCGCCTTCAACCCGCGCTGAGCGACCCGGCATACGAAAAGGCCCTGCCACTCATGAAGAGTCGCAGGGCCTTTCTCGGCTCTCACACCCGGCGGATGGCCGCCAACGGGTCCGCGTACAGCGCGCTCAGCGAAGTAACCACCGCCGCGAACTCCTGGACCTTCCCCCCGAATCCACTGATCCGGATATCGGTGGCCGCCAACTGCGTGCTCTGCGAAAACGAGCGAGCCACATGCCCCAGCGCGGGCCGGTACCCCGTGAACGCCTGACCGCCCAGCACAACTCGATCCGGGTTGAGCATGTCGCGAACCAGCGCGACAGTCTGTCCGAGCATCGTCGCCCGCTCGGCGAGCAGTTCCCGCGCCGATTCGGACCCGGACTCGGCCGCCCGATACAGATCATTGATCGTGGTCCCGGCAGTCCCGTTGTGCGCCGGGATGATTCCACGGCCGACAGCCCGCGCCTGCAGGGCCCGATCACCGACGGTCACTTCCAAGCATCCACGCCGGCCGCACGTGCACTGCACATCGGAGCCCGTCGGCAGATGCGCGATCGACCCAGGCCCGTTGCTCGGGGTGTGTACCCGGCCGTCGAGGGTGACGGCGATGCCCGCGGTCTCACGGACGTAGAAGTAGAGGCTGCTGCCGTGCTGAGCAGCGGGAAGTTCGGTATCGGGCTCGGGCCTGCGCGCGTCGAAGGTGGGCAGCAGCAGCTCCGAGGCAGCCATCGCCTCGACGTGCGGCGCGACGGAAACCGGCAGCTCGAGCACATCGCCGAGCACCTGCCCGATCGGCGCACCCTTCCATTCCAGCTTCGGATGGTCGACCACACCGCTCTGCGGATCCACCCGCCCACCGATGGCCACACCCGCCCACAGCGGCGTCCGCCGATGCCACCGCTGCAGGAACGCCTTGGCGCTGCGCGCGACGGTGGTGACCGCGAATTCCTGCCCGGTCTGCGGTGTGGCGATGGCGAGCCCGCCGAGAATGCGGCCACGCAGATCAGCGGCGACGATCTTCGTCGCCTCGGCGCCGATATGAATGCCCAGCGTCAGGTAGGCGTCGTGATCGATCTCGAAGGGCACCCGCGGCCTGCCGACCGCGCCCGCGGCGGTCAGATCGGGCCGCTCACGCAGCAGTCCGGCCGAAAGCAGCGACGCCACTTGCCGATTGACGGTGGCGATACTCAAACCCGTTGCTCGCGCGGCGTTGTCGCGCGAGACCGGACCGGAGGCCGCGGTACGCAGCACCGCTGCGGCGGGGTTGTCACTACGCCGCAGCTCCGGCGGCACAACGGGGCGGGAAACACGAGGGCGACCGGCGCCCGTCCGGGAGACGGGGCGATCGATGATGGGAGCAGACATATGAAGTTCCTTGCCAAAAATCCCGTTATCCCAACGGGATTGCCTACACGTGGGGCGTGGCAGCTCGCGAACCTGAAGGGCTCAGCTGCAGAAGCAGGAACGACACAGTTCGCGCGTCAACGGCAACCGCAAGCCCAGAGCGGCGGTCACGTACGTGACCCGCTGGGCGGGGAGATGGTTGCTGGACATAACAATCAAGTTAACACCTAATCCCGACCCATCCAAGCCAAACCGGCGAATTGTGCGCTGAGGCACATCATCGCCGCAGGTCAGCGGGGGCACACGACAGGCGCAATGGGTACAAACGGGGGAAACCCTCTGCGGGAACCGAGTTCCCGCAGAGGGTTTCGACGATCCGGTCGGACTTACTTGGCCGGCGCGTTGAAGGGCGCGGAGATCGTGGAGAAGTACTGGATCGCAGCACCGATCGCCACCGGGGCGGTGATGAAGATCTGACCCAGGATGACGCCGAGGGCGCCGATCGTGGTGGCGCCGACGACGCAGCCGCCGATGCCGCCGGGGAGGGCGCCGAAGATCGCGCCGAGCACGCCACCGGCGACCAGGCCGCCCGCCGCACCCGCGACGCAACCGAGCGCGGCGCCGCCGAGGCCACCGACCAGGGTGCCGATCGCGGCACCCAGCGAGATGGTGGAGGTCAGACGGCTCCAGGCGGCCTGCTCACGCTCGTACTCGGTCTTCCACGGCGCCTTGTCCTCGTAGGGCAGCGCGACCGGCTTGTAGACAGCCTTGGCCGGATCCAGCTGCGGGGTCAGGGTCGCGGTGTTGCCCGAGATCTCGGCCGCGATCGGCAGCTCGAACTCGTCGAGGCGGAAACTCAGGGGGGTGCCCGCGAGGGTGGCGCCGTTGGGGGCCTTGATCTTGAAGACACCGTCCTCTTCGACCAGCGAGCCGGCATCGGTGGTGATGACGGCCTTCGAATCGTCGACGACCTCGGCGGTGTAGTTGATCGGGGCGGCTTCCTCGGCCGGCGCGGCGTTCACGGTGCCTGCCGTGATGCCCGTAGCCACGGTCAGGAGCGCCGCGACAACGGCGAACTTCCTCATCTTCATAAAACTGCCAATCCCTCATCTGTTGTGGAGCTGTTCGAGATGCAAGCTTCGAGCAGATCCACCCTCGTGACGAGGGAAAAAAGCAGCTAGATCTTAACTAGGAATTCATTTCGAGGCTTTGGCCGCCGCCTTGGCCTGCTTCTTGAATTCTCGTACTTCCGACAATGTTTCGGCATCGACGACGTCGGCGACCGAGCGTCGCGACCCGTCGTCGCCATAGGATCCGGCCGCTTTTCGCCAGCCGTCGGGCTGCACGCCCCGCTGTTTTCCGAGCAATGCGAGGAAGATCTTCGCCTTCTGCGCCCCGAACCCCGGCAGGTCCTGCAACCGGCGCAGCACCTCCGCGCCGTCGGGATCGCCCGCGGTCCAGATCTGCGCAGGTAGGCCGTCATAGTGCTCGATCACATACTGGGCGAGCGCTTGGGCCCGCCGCGCCATCGACCGCCCATAACGGTGAATCGCCGGCGGGGTGGCCGCGAGTTCCTCGAATTCGGCCGGATCCGCTTCGGCGATGCGGCGCAGATCGAATCCGCCCATGCGCTCGGCGAGTTTGCGCGGCCCACGAAACGCGTGCTCCATCGGGTACTGCTGGTCGAGCAGCATTCCCAGCAGCAGCGCGAAATCGTCGGTGCTGAGCAGTTCGTCGGCCTCGGATTCCTGCGCGAGGCACAGCGTGCGAGTCATACATTCATCGTGACACATTTCACCAGTAGCCTCTGAGTCCATGCTCACGAGGACTGCTCCCACTCTGGCGGTGCGAATGACCGACTACACCCCACGCCCGGCCCGCTTCGACCGAGCGGCCCGGGATCAGCTGATCGACGCCCATGATCTGGAAGTCACCCGACCCGGTATGCGCGCGCTCGGCGCCTGGAGTCACACCGCGCTGGCGCTGCGGCCCGGCGAGAGCGCGCTCGACATCGGGTCGGGCACCGGATCGGAGGTGTTCACCTTCGCCGAGGAAGTCGGGCCCCACGGCACCGCGATCGGCGTCGAGCCGGATCCGCATCTGCTCGCCTCGGCGCAGCGCCGCGCGATCGAGTCCGGGTCGAGCGCGAGCTTCGTCTCCGGCGATGCCTACGGCTTACCGTTCGGCACCGATACCTTCGACGCGGTGCTGTGCGAACGGGTGTTCCAGCACCTCACCGCACCCGCGCGGGCGGCGGCCGAGATCGCCAGGGTGCTGCGGCCCGGTGGGCGCGCGGTGGTGGTGGACTGCGACTGGGCGACCGCGATCGTGCATCCTGGCAGCCCCCGGGTGGTGAGCGCGGTGATCGACACCCTGATCTCCTCGACCACCAATCCGCTCTCGGGCCGACGCCTCCCCGGGCTGCTCAGCGGCACCGGCCTGGTGGTCGAGGAGATCGGCTCACACGCACTGGTGCAGGACCGAACGGTCGGCGCGGGAGCGCTGGTGCGCCGCATCGCGGACCTGGCCGCCCTGCGCGGGGCGATCACCGCGAGCGATCGCGATCAACTCCTCGCCGACCTGCAGGCAGGCGCGGACCGCGGCGACATCCATATCTCGGTCACCCTGTTCGGCACGCTGGTGACCAAACCGCACTGAGCGTTGGCGGGGCCTCGAGGCCCCGCCAACGCAGGCGATCTCAGAGCAGCTTCTCCGTGGCCGCGAGCAGCACGCAGGTCGCGAGTCCGTCCATCGCCTTCTCCAGTTCCGGCAGCTGCGGGAAGCTGGGGGCGATGCGGATGTTCTTGTCCTCGGGATCCTTGCTGTACGGGAACGCCGAGCCCGCGGCGGTGAGCGCGATGCCCGCCTCCTTGGCCAGCGCGATCACCCGGGCCGCGGTGCCCTCGAGCACGTCGAGACTGATGAAGTAGCCGCCCTTGGGCTCGGTCCACGACGCGACCTTCGACGCGCCGAGGCGGTCTTCCAGGATGCGGCGCACGAGCGCGAACTTGGGTTCGAGCAGCGCACGGTGCTTCTGCATGTGGTCGCGCACACCCTCGGCATCGGTGAAGAAGCGCAGGTGCCGCAGCTGGTTGAGCTTGTCGGGGCCGATGCTCTTCTTCGCGGCGTGCGACAGATACCAGTCGATGTTGGCCTGCGACGCTCCGAAGAAGCTCACGCCCGCACCGGCGAAGGTGATCTTGGAGGTCGACGCGAACACCAGTGGACGGTTCGGGTTGCCCGCCGCCGCGGCCAGGCCGAGTACGTCGACGACCGGCGCCGCGATATCGGTGAGCGGGTGCACCGCGTAGGCGTTGTCCCAGAACAGCCGGAAGTCCGGTGCCGCGGCGGGCAGCGAAACCAGTTCGCGGACAATCTCTTCCGAGTAGACGACACCGGTGGGGTTGGAGTAGTTCGGCACCGCCCACAGGCCCTTGATCTGCGGATCGTTCGCCAGCAGCGTCGCGATGGCGTGGACATCGGGGCCGTCGTGGCGCATCGGGATGGTGATCATCTCGATGCCGAGCGCCTCGGTGATGGCGAAGTGACGGTCGTAGCCGGGGGCCGGACACAGCCACTTGATCGGCTCGTCGCCGACCCAGCGGCGCGGGGAGTCGGGGGTGCCGTAGAGCATCGAGAACACGATGATGTCGTGCATGATCTCGAGGCTGGCATTGTTGCCCGCCAGCAGTCGCTCGACGGGGATACCGAGCAGTTCGCCGAAGATCGCGCGCAGTTCCGGCAGACCGGTGAGGCCGCCGTAGTTGCGGCAGTCGGTGCCCGAGCCGTCGCGGAAGTCGCCCTCGCCCGGCAGGGACAGCAGCGACGAGGACAGGTCGAGTTGCTCCGGCGAGGGCTTACCTCGGGTGAGATCCAGCGTGAGCTTCTCAGTTTTGAGCGTCGCGTATTTCGCGGTCTGGGACTCGTGCTCGGACACGAGTTCCTCGTGGCTCATCAAACCGATCTGCGTTTGCCGGGGCATCCTGGGCAGCCTTTCGAAGCAGCAAGGGGGTGCACGCTATGCGTGCTGACAGGCGCAACGTTACCCGGCGATTGCCCGCAATCGGCGGGGTATCGGGGCCGGGATCAGGCTCGCACGCTGCGAAGGTGCGTAGGCCGATCGGTCGGAGTGGGGACCCCTGAAATTAAAGGGGACCCCGCGCACCCGGCAGAGCCCGTTGACCCTTGCTGCCTTCCGGCCCTGGGGGAGTTCACAGGATGCTCGCCGCGCGGGATCCGTCGGCCAGTGTAGCGGTTGTTCGCGGTACTAGCGATTCCGGTCTTCGAACAGCAGGTCGGCGGCGCGCGTGAGGACCTCGACGCGGGTGCGGCCCGCGTGATCGGCGGCCAGGAAGTGGCTGCCGATGGTGGCGCAGAAGGCGAGCAGACTCCTGGCTTCGACCTCGTCGGGATCTTCGCAGAACACGCCGATTGTCTCGCGCAGCAACGCCATTCGCGTGTTGTCGACGCGGCGAAGGCGTGCGGCGACGTCGTCGTCGCGGCGGGCCCAGTCACGGATCGCGAGGTCGATCGGGAGCAGTCGATTGCTGGAGAAGGTGAGCAGGCCCGCCACGCGCGCCTTGGTCTTCGGGTCGAGGGTTTCGACGCGTTCGAGCACCTGGTCTGTCGCTTCGCTCTCCCACACGTCGAGCATCGCGGTGAGCAGTGCGTCACGGTCGGCGAAGTAACCGTAGAACCCGCCTTTGGTCACGCCGATGCGCTTGGCCAGCGCCTCGACCCGCACGGCGTCGACGCCGGAGGACGCCAGTACGGCCAGGCCCTCCTCGACCCATCTGGCCCGGGGCGTTCGCGCGGTACCCACGACGTGTTCCACCTCATATCCCTCGACGACGACCGCATCCGACCAGTCGATACTCGAGTGTACGCAACCGTATAACCGCCGCGCCGACGGTGACGCTGGCTACGATCTATCCGATATCGGCAGCGGGGGTTCGGTGTTCCCCATGACTGGAGAGGGGGCCCGATCGTGACCGGCCCGAATCAGCGACCACCCGGCGACGGTGTGCCGCCGTCCGACCCCACCGTCGCATGGTGGGAACGACCAGGCGAAGGCGCAGGTCAGAACCCCGCCCAAGCCGACCCGACAGTGCTGCGCGGCAATATCGGCGCGCCCGGCCCGTACACCGCACCGCCCGGGCCCTATCAGAGCGGCGCGAACCCCCAGCCCTACACCGCGCCGCCCGGGCCTTATCAGAGCGGAGCGAATCCACAACCGTTCCCACAGCCGCAGCAGTACGCGCATCCGCAAGCGGGCGCCTATCAAGCGCCGCAGCCGCAATGGGGCGCACCGCCGCGGCCGCCCTCGTCGGGCAACAAGGCGGTCTGGTGGATCGTCGGTGGCGCCATCGTGGCGGTGGGCGCGCTCGTGATCGGGCTGATCGCGTTCACGGCCAACAAGGTCGACGACGACAACCCCTTCGGACCCGATCCGGACAAGTGGGCGGGTAGCTACGTCTACAAAGACGGCAAGAACGCCTGCGACCTGGTCGATCTCACCGTGCTGAACCAGTGGTCGTCCACGCGCGAGACGACCACCCACACCGAGCGTGGCCCGTCGGAGTACATCGGCGGCGGCTCCTACGACTGCGACGCCAAGAACCAGGAGTCGGGCCGCAACGCCAACGACGCGGCCTTGGGTCTCGAGGTCGAGTTCAAGACCGAGAGCGAGACCGAGTCCGACTACGCGCGCTGGAAGGGCTACGACACCAAGACCACCGGCAAGGACTACGACCACGGCCCGGTGAGCGGCCTCGGCACGGAGGCGTACTACGCCAGCGAGCAGCACACCTACGGCTCCATCCCGAGCGACTACTCCGTCGTGGTGGCCGCGCACGACAGCAACATCTCGGTGAAGGTGGAGATCGAGGTGTCGACGATGCGCACCGTCGACAAGGCGGCCATGCGCACCGCCGCCGAGACCCAGGTCCGCAAGGTACTGGCCGCTCTGAAGAAGTAGCAGGTCAGAAGCGGTCGCGGGGGCCCGGTTTGGCATCGACCCCCTGCGACCCGCTATGCTGCTCCACGGAGGATTCGCCTAGTGGCCTATGGCGCTCGCCTGGAACGCGGGTTGGGTTAACGCCCTCAGGGGTTCAAATCCCCTATCCTCCGCAACAGCAGGGCCCTGATCGGTTCGCCGGTCGGGGCCCTGTTCGTTTAATCGGTGGATCTGTCAGTGGGCTTCCGTAGAGTGAGCCCCGATGGTGCGGGAGACCCCCACCACACCCACATACCGTCGTCGCCGCCCCAACACAGATGTGCGTGCCGACGCAGTCCAGTGGGTACCCAGCCTTCGCGCCGATCCGGAGTTCGGATCGCGCCGGTCGATGCCACGAGCGCGTCGATCGCACAGAAATCAGAAAGTACAGAACGAAGTGAACACATCACCTGAAACGAGCATCGGGCGCGACGCGTCCGGGCCGATCCGGCTGATGCTGCGTGACCGCACAGCCACCACCGGGCCGATCGACGGCGCCTGGTGGCCGCGAACCGACCAGCCGATGACCGAGTTGCACCAGTTGGTGACCGCGGTCGGACCGCGGATCGGCAAGCTGGCCCGGCTCGGATTCGACTGGACCACCAGCGAATCCGGCGACAGCACAGCCCGCAACGACCAGGCCGCGCGCATCATGCACGTGGTCGGCAGCAACGGCGCCGCCCTAGCGCTGCTGGTCATCCCCGCGGCCACCGAGGCACCCGCGGCGCGCAGCCAGATGCGCTGGGCGGCAGGAAAACCACGCATCCAGGACCCGGCGCCCGCCGACACGGCCGCCGACGGGCCACGCACCCTCGTGCAGATCTGACCAGCACCCTCGTGCAGATCTGAACTTCGCCGATCTACCTCATCGGTCGCTGGTGAACGACGGATCGAAGTCGCGCGGCGCACCACGACGACTCAGCAACCGGTCGAACCATTCACCCAGGATGACGCCCGCGGCCAGCGCGCAGCCGACACCGAACGCCCCGAGGATCTGCCCGAAACCGAGCAGCGTTTCGTCCTCGAGCAGGGCATACAGCCCGCGATATACCTTCAGACCCGGCAGCAGCGGCGTGATGCCCGCCGCCGCGACGACCAGGGGCGGGGTGAGCGCGCGACGCGCCATCAGACCACCGGCGAGGCCGATCACCGTGGCCGCCAGGCCGGCGGACACCACCGGCCCGAACCCGATGTCCTGCGCGCCGAGGAAGGCCATGGTGCCGCCCGCACCGCTGAGCCCGGCCGCGAACAGCGCGCGCCGCTCCGCGTAACAGGCCATCGCGAACGCGATCGCCGCGACCGCACCGGCCACCAGCTTGATCGCCAGATCATCGGTGTCGCGGCCCGCGCTGGCCGCGATCTCGGGCACCGCGATCCCCATCATCGTCGAGATCCGCAGGGCCAGACCGATGCCCGCGACGATGCCGCCGGTCATCATCACCACCTCGAGCATGCGGGCGGCCGCGGTGATCGGCGCGCCGGTGATGGCATCCTGCACCGAACCCACCAACTGCTGACCGGACAGCAGCACGGTGATGCCCGCCGCGACGATCAGCGCCGCGTCGGAACGCCAGTGGTCGCTGATCGAGGCGAGCGCGATGGCCGGGATCGTGGCGATGACACCACCGACCATGTGCTGGAAGAACATCGGCAGACCGAGCTGATGCAGGTACCGGTTCACCACGTCGATCGCCGCGGTGCTCACGAAACTGATCGCGGCGAGAACGAACCCACCGCCGAGCAGCACCGCGATCGCCGCCGCCAGCAGCGACCAACCCGCCGTCGACACCCAGCGCGGGTAGGGGTGGCGCGACGAGATCAGTTCGTCGAGGGCGGCGTGCGCTTGGTCGACGGGGACGATCTGGCTGCGAATGCGGCGCGTCAGCCGGTCGACCGCGGCCAACCGCGTGAAGTCGAGCGAGCGGTACTTCACGACGCGCATATCGCTGGCCGGCGGCAGGCTGGGTCCACGGTCGGCCCAGATACGGATCGCGTCGAAGGTGACGTCGATATCGCAGCTGTTCAGACCGTAGGTCGAGGCGATGAAGCGGACCTGCGCTGACGTGTCACCGACACCGGTACCCGCGGAGAGGACGACCTCACCCACGCGCACGGCCAGGTCGAGTACCTGCGACACCTCGGCGTCGTCGGCGAGGTCGATCGGTTGCAGCGGGGTGGGTGCGGCGACGATGTTGTCGGCGGTGGCCCGTTGTGACGGCAGGACGAACGGCCTGCGCAAACGCCACCATCGCTGGCGCAGACCTGGGCGTTCGAGGATGGTGGCGCCGTCGCCTTCCGCCAAGGGGTCCACACTCATACCTCGACGGTAATAGCGATCGCAGCACCTTCGCCGTCTCGCAATCAGTTCGTCAACGTGTCGGGTCCGGATTCGCTGGTAGCCGAACGGTGACGACGTCCGAGGTCGCGCCGTAGGGTCAGATGTCGTCGATCAATCCGGTGCTGTAGGCCGTCGCCGCCAGGTGCTGTAGGCAGCGCGGGCCGCATCCGTTGTGCTGAGTCAGCACGAAACGGGCCTGCTGGAGCGAAGAAATGGAAGAATCGGCCAGACAGTCGGCATGTGCGGCGCGCCAGTGGTCTTCGTAGCGGAGGGCGGCGGCCCGCGATGTCGGCGGGTCTGGTGCGGAAGTGTCCAGCAGGGTGTGACGGGAGGGGCAGGCAATGGAGGCGATGACTGTATGAACACCGGGACGGGGAAGGTGATCCAGGAGCGGCGCAGGCTGCTCGGGCTCTCGCAGCCCGCGCTGGCCACCGCGATCGGGGTGAGCTCGCGCCAGATCACCAGGTACGAGTCCGAGGAGCAATCGCCGACACTGCCGGTCGCTGTCCGATTGGCCGACGCGTTGCAGGTCTCGCTGGCGGAGCTGGCGGGCATCGTCGACAACCGCGTCGACCTGGCGGGTGACTGGTGGGCAGCCTGGCAGAAACCGGCGAACCACGCGGACGAGGTCGAGGTAGCGGCGGTGACCATCCGGCACGAGGGTGACCATCTGATGCTCGACTCGGCCGCTGAACCGCCTGCGCCCGAAGCCGATCCGGTCGCCCAGGTACGTGGCGAGATGCGGGTCTGGGAGGGCGAGGCGCTCACCGGCTGGATGCGCGGCATGGACATCGCGTTCCCGGTCGGCACCATCTACTACTCGCTGCATCCCCAGGGTGCTCATGCCGTCGGCTCGTGGACGACGAAATCGGGCCCCGACGGCCTGGTACGCGGCTGGAGCGTGCTGGCGCGGGAGAAATCCGACGCCGAGAAGCTGCTGGCGGAAATGCTGCGCACCGACGGCAATGTCGAGTCGTGGCCGGGTCCCTCGCGCTCGGCCTGAAGCCGCCGCCTGATCTCGGCGACGCTCGGGCGCCCGCGTTCGGCGGGCGGTGTGAGTAGTAGGTAGCGGCTCAGCGCCCCGAACACGAACAGCCCCACGGCAATCCACAGATAGATCTCCATCGGTTCCCCTCCGAACGAGTCAGTGCTTGCACGAGTGGCGCGGTATGGTGGTCGCCGAGCCGCCACGAGAAAGTATGGTCGCCGCCAAGACCTTTTGGACAGCAAAAAGCGTCTACAAACGTCTACAGTTCTCTACGATGAGCCCATGTCCAGTCGGGGCGAGCAGGGGAACGGCGTCGTCGGAGCTCGGTTGCGGCGATTGCGGGAAGAGTCGGGGTTGTCGCTGGCGGCGTTGGCCGCGCGCGTTCCGTACAGCAGGGCGGCGCTGGGACACTACGAAACCGGCACGCGAGCCGCGTCTTTCGAGGTGATCGCGTGGTACGAGCGGGTACACGCGCAATCGACGCCCGCGCTGCCAGGCACTCGTCGACGTGATCCGCGAGCTGCCGATGCGGCCCTCGCGACGGCGATCGCCGCGGCGCATCGAACCGGCCCGCTGATCGAGATCGGGCGACCACACCGGGGAGACAGCGGAACCGGATACTTCTGCCCGTTCCGGATCGACGGCGTGATCGAGGGTGAAGCCGCGGGAACCGACCCGGCGACGGCCTTGCACTCGGCGCTGCTCGCGGTGGGCGCGGAGCTCGATCGCGCGGGAAACAGCGTCGGCCACGGTCGACGTCGGTGAAAACTGGTCCTGCCCCGCGGATCAGCGGTGCGCGGCGACGACCGCATCGAGCGCGACGGCGAGCAAGTCCAGGTAGCGGTCCGGATCGGACAGCACCCGCGGATCGGAATGCACGGACAGCGTGATCGTTTCGCCGATCCCGTGGACACCGTGAGTCAGGTGCATGACGGTACCGAGGGCCGGGAAACCCCCTGTGAACAGGACCGGGGCACCCGCGAAGGCGAGATCGGCCGGCCCGCGATACACACTGGACACGACGGTATTGCCATCGAGCGCCGCGGGGACATTGTCCAGTTCGGCCCGTTCGACATCACGTACCGCCAGCACCGCGGGGACGACATCGCCGACTCGATCCTGTGCGGAGAGCAGCGGATTCAGCGCTCGTTCGCGGCGGGCAGCGAGTTCATCGGCGATGAGGTTCGCGCGCGTACGCAGGTCGGGTTCGTCGATGTGCAGGTCGATGGACAGTCCGCGGTAGTTGTTGCGGGCCGCACTCGGCCCCGGAAGTGCCATCGGTAGTGCGGTACCCAGCCGTTCCGGTTGCTCGCCTCGCTGCGAGAGATAGTCGACCAGTGCCCGCGAAATCGCCGTCAGCGCAACAACAGTGACGGTTTTGCCCGGAATGCGGAGGTCGTCCGCATCGACGACGAGCATTCTCACGGTGTGACCGTCGACCGCGGTTGCCGGATTCAGCGCACAGGGCACGAACCCGGTTGTGGCCGCGGGTACCTCACCGGCGGCCGTCCGGTCCGCCAATTCCCGCTGCGCGAGGTACGCGGCCCGCCCGCGCCACACCGTCGCCGCGAGCTGTGCGGGAAGACGCAGCACCCCAAGCACTCTCGGATCGACTCGCCGAGCGATCCATCCACAGGGTTGTCCACAGGAATCCCCAGGCTGTGCAGAAGTTTTACCAGGTCCGACCGGGTGATCTGCCGAGTTGTCCACAGGCGCATCGGGTGTGCTGTGGACAACAGCTTCATCCACAGCCATCCCGAAGAGCGCTCGCGCGATGGCGGCGGCACGGGTGCCGTCGGCCAGTGCGTGCGAAAGTTGCAGCACCACCACCACAACGGGCGCGGCCGACCGTGGTGCGGAGTGAACCGACCGGAAAACATGGACACGCCACGGAAATTCGGTCGCGACGACACCGGTTCCCAGGAGTTCGCCCAGATCCGCGAGCAACGCCTGCCACGACAGACCGTCCGGCCTGTGGTGCACGAATTGCTGGGAGGTGAATTCGGCCGGAACCCAGCGCGGGTAGTCGAGATCGCCCGGAATCTCCTGCAACCGGATCCGCAGATCCGGAATGCGCGCGGCGCGCGCGGCGATGAAAGCGCGGAGTTCGTCGGTGGCGGAATCGGTTTCGGCGAAAGAGTAGAGCAGGAACACGTCGTTGGCGGTGCGCCGCGACAGCCAGTACATCGTCGCGTCACGCGCGGCCATCGTGGTCATCCGGCCACGATAGGCCACCCCGCCGAGATCACTGAGAAGGCCCCGAGTCCGCTCGACTCGGGGCCGGTATTGCCCATTCGAGATGCATCTCGCGGTTCAGCCCCGCGCGAACTCTCCCGCGGTGACATCGGCGAGGAAGGCTCGCCACTGCCCTGGACCGAAGGCCAGTACGGGTCCGCGACCACGATCCTTGGTGTCACGAACGGCGATGTCGCCGCCGGCGAGAAAGGCTACTTCGACGCAGTTCCCATCGGGTCCGCTGTAGGTGCTCTTCCGCCACACAGCGTCGGTTACATCAACTTCCACGGCACTTGCTCCTTTGGTTCATCGAGAAGAGGGGATAACTCCTGGAATCGTTGCAACATTCCGAAATCCGGCGCGACCGATGAGTTACTTCGTGGCACACAAGGCACTGCCACACGGCGCGCGCAACCGACCGGCACGAACCAGCGCATCGAGGCGTTTCCGCCTCCGGGGGCTGCCCCCGCGGAAGAAACACTAGCAGGTCTTCCGCAATGTTGCGGAAGAGAATTTGCTTTCCCATATCGTTTTGCCAACCTTGCGAAGCTTCACGTTTGCGGAGGCATTGCCAGGCCTCTTACCCATTCCCGATCTGGTTGACACATCCCCATTTACTTCCGTGTGATTAGTCCGTGATACGTCAATTTCTCGAGTACCTCAGCAGTCACATGAGCACCATCGAGGGCAGGCGTGGATCATGGGGGAATGATCTCCCGTGACCGCGACACCGCAGGTCGTGCCCGTAACGACCGTCCCCGCGATCGACTCGGCCGACCGCTGCCCCCCGGCAGTGCCGGAGTCGCCCGAATTCCCGACGACCTCGACCTCGGACCCCAGCAAACTCTCACCTTCGCTCAGCAACTGCTGGACGACGGATTGGCATTCAATGCCCACGAGGTATTGGAGGCGGCATGGAAGAACGGGCCGGTTGCCGAACGGATGCTCTGGCAAGGGCTGGCCCAATACGCCGTCGGCCTCACCCACATCCAGCGCGGCAACGCCAAAGGCGCGGGTACTCTACTGCGCCGGGCGAGCGAGCGACTCGGGTCCTACCCGGCGAATGCCCAGCAGCACGATGTCGACCGCGCCGGACTGATCGCGCACGCGCGGGAGCTGCTCGACGCGCTCGATGCCGGCGACGGCATCGCCGAGGAGCGGCTACGCACGCGGCTGTGCCGCGAGCCCACCTAGGATCGTGGAGTGCCAACGAGTCGAGGCGCGGGCCGCTACGCGCCGAGCCCTTCGGGCGAGCTGCACGTGGGAAACCTGCGTACCGCGGTACTCGCCTGGCTTTTCGCGCGAACTTCCGCGCGCGAGTTCCTGATCCGCGTCGACGATCTGGACCGGGTCCGGCCCGGCGCCGCCGCGGGTCAGCTCGACGACCTCGCCGCGATCGGCATCGACTGGGACGGCCCCGTGGTCTACCAATCCGAACGGCTGCCGAGCTACGCGGCCGCTGTGGCCGAACTGAGCGCAGCCGGGCGCACCTATGAATGTTTCTGCACCAGACGCGAAATCCAGCAGGCCGCCACCGCGCCGCACGGGCCGATGGGCGCCTACCCCGGCACCTGCCGTGAGCTCAGCGACGCCCAGCGCGCGGCCAAGCGGGCCGAAGGACGCGTCGGCGCAGTGCGATTGCGCGCCGACGTCACCGAGTACGAGATCACCGACCTATTGCACGGCCGATATCGGGGTGCTGTCGACGATTTGGTGTTGCGCCGCGGCGACGGTGTCCCCGCCTACAACCTCACCGTCGTCGTCGACGATGCCGCCCAGGGCGTCGACCAGGTGGTTCGCGGCGACGATCTGCTGCCGTCCACCCCGCGCCAGGCATATCTCGCGGAACTGCTCGGACTCACCGCCCCGACTTACGCCCACGTGCCGCTCGTGCTCAACGGGGAAGGCAAGCGGCTGGCGAAACGCGATGGCGCCGTGAGCCTTTCGGACCAACGTGCCCTGGGCCACACGCCCGGAGACGTGGTGGCGGCGATCGCGGAGTCACTCGGGTATTCCGCGCGGACGACCGGCGAGCTGCGCGATGTTTTCGACCCAGCGCGTATCCCCGAGAAACCATGGATACTCGAGCCTATCGGGTTGTTCCGACCAGAGGGATGTCCGTAACGTACGCATAGACCGATCTAGAAGATCAAAACGAGGACTGAGATTATGACCAGCGGTGGTTACGACCCCAACCAGTACCCGCAGGGCGGTCAGCCCGGCGGCTACGGCCAGGACCCCTACGGCCAGCAGCAGCCGCAGCCCGGCTACGGCCAGCAGCAGCCGTACGGCCAGCCCGGACACGGCGGCGCACCCCAGCCCGGTTACGGCCAGCCGGACCCCTACGGCCAGCAGCAGCCGGCCTACGGGCAGGACCCGTACGGTCAGCAGCAGCCCTACCCGCAGCAGGGCCAGTACGGTCAGCAGCAGGGCTTCGGCGGGGTACAGGCCGCCGACCTGGGAATCCGGATCGGTGCGCGTCTGATCGACTACCTGATCGTCGGTATCCCCGTCGCGATCGTGCTCGGGCTCATCGTCGGTAGCGGCACCGGTGGCCAGATCGCCACCAGTTTGATCTTGTCGCTGGCCATCTACGGCTACTTCGTCGCCATGGAGGTCACCCAGCAGGGCCAGAGCCTGGGCAAGAAGATCCTCGGCCTGCGCGTACTCGCCCCCGGTGGCGCGCCGAGCCTGACGCCCGAGCAGTCCCTCAAGCGCAACCTGTTCACGATTGTCGGCCTGATTCCCTGCGTCGGTGGGCTCGTCAGCCTCGGCCTGGCGATCTACATCATGGTCACGATCAGCAACGACCCGAACAAGCAGGGCTGGCACGACAAGTTCGCCGGCGGCACGCAGGTCGTCAAGGGCTGATTCTTCACACCTGACGAAAACAACAGGGGCGCTTCCGGAATCCGGAAGCGCCCCTGTTTCGTTGTGAGATCAGTAGGTCGTGGACGAGTCGAGTCCACCGGCGATGCCGAGCACCACGAAGAAGAGAATGTAGAGGATCCAGCCCACGATCGCGGCGACACCGATCCAGATGCCTGCCTGCGCCATGCCCTTACCTTCGCCGCCGCGCTCCTTGATCTGGTTGAGCGCCATCACGCCGAGGATGATGCCGACGATCGCGCCGACACCGCAGCTGCACAGCCCGATCAGCGAGGAGACCAGCGCGCCGATCGCCAGACCGTTGGTGCCCTGCGGCTGCGGGTACTGCCCGTAGGGCTGGTACGCGCCCGCCGCCGGATAGCCGCCGTAGCCGGGCTGCTGCCCGTAAGCGGGCGGCTGCTGCGGGTACTGCGGCTGATTGGGCTGCTGGTACTGCGGCTGCGACGGCTGCTGCGGGTACTGCGGCTGCGAGGGGGGCGGCGCCGGCTGCTGGGGATACTGCGGCGACGACGGATATTGGGAAGGCTGCGACGGCTGGGCGGTCGGATGCTGCGGCACCGAACCCGGCGCGCCGGACTCCGGGGACACGCCGGAGCCGCCGTACTGCTTCCACCACTCGTCGGAATCGCCGGGATTCGTCATTGCTACAGGGTATTCCACAACGGTGTTCCGTGGAACGCTGGGCGTTTCGAGGCGGGAAGAGGACATATCGGGCGCACCGGCCCCGGGTAGTGTACGGGCTGTGTTTTTGGAGCGCTGGCGCGCTCGAGCGGGGCCCTGGAGGCCCCGATCTTCCCTCCCTCCGGGTACTCCTTCGTCGCACCCTCCGGTCAGTCCAGATCGGGGCGGGCCCCTTTGGGTAGAGACGTATCGGGTTTAGCGGGCCCGGGTAGTGGACGGGGTGTTTCTTGGGAGAATGGGGCTCGTGACTGATACAAACTCGCTCGACAAACCAGCTGAATCTGGGCACCCCGCGCCGGAACATGCGGCATTCGCCCAGGTTGCGCGGGGGTTCTATCCGGTAATCGTCGCCCTGTTCACCGCGACGCTGATCATCTCCAATATCTGCGCCACCAAAGGTGTGGAGTTCTTCACCGACAGTTCGGTGATGCTGGGCCCGATCCAGATCCTGCCGATCGCGACCGACGGCGCCTTCTTCCTGTTCCCGCTGGCCTACATCCTCGGCGACGTGCTCAGCGAGGTCTACGGCTTCCGCGCCACCCGCCACGCCATCTACACCGGTTTCGCCGCGCTGCTGCTGACCGTCGCCTGCTTCTACATCGCCATCCAGCTGCCCCCCGCGGGCTTCTACGAGAACCAGGAAGCCTTCCGCACGGTCCTCGGCACCACCCCTCAGCTGGTGCTCGCCGGCCTCGCCGGCTACTTCGTCGGTCAGCTGCTGAACTCGGCCACCCTGGTACTGATCAAAGAGCGCACCAAGGAAAAGCACCTGTGGGCTCGCCTGATCGGCTCCACCGTTGTCGGCGAGTTCGCCGACACCCTGATCTTCTGCTCGATCGCCGCTACCGCCATCGGCATCAACACCTGGCAGTCGTTCATCAACTACGTCATCGTCGGCTTCCTGTGGAAGACCCTGTGCGAGGTGCTCGTCATGCCGATCACCTACCGCGTCATCGCCGTCCTCAAGAAGACCGAACCGACCTACGCTCCGGCGAAGGTCGACGCGCTGCACGACTAGCCCGCAGGGTGGGCGGCGGATCGGAAGGTCCGCCGCCTACTCCCCCGGCACCTTGATCCGGCCCCGCCACTGGCCCAGGAACTCCTTCTTGAACTCGTCGAAGTAGCCGCCCTCGATGCTGGCCCTGATCCGGTCGACGAGGCGAATCGTGAAGCGCTCGTTGTGAATTGTGCACAGCGTCGCCGAGAGCATTTCCTTGGCCTTGAACAGGTGATGCAGGTAGGCGCGGGTGTAGTGGGCGCAGGTGTAGCAGTCACAGTTCTCGTCGATCGGGGTGAAGTCGCGACGGAACCGGGCGGTGTTGATGTTGAACCGCCCCTCGTCGACATAGATCGCGGCATTGCGCGCCACCCGCGAGGGATTGACGCAGTCGAACGTGTCCGCCCCGTTCTCGATCGCGGTGAACATGTCCTCCGGCTCGCTGATTCCCAGCATGTGGCGCGGTTTGGCCTCGGGCAGCTCATCACAGCACCACCCGACGATCGTGCCGAGATTGTGTTTCTCCAGCGCTCCGCCGATGCCGTAACCGTCGAATTCCGTTCCACCACTGCCCCGGATCGACTCCAGCTCACGACACGCCTTGCGCCGCAGGTCTTCGTACTGCGCACCCTGGATCACCGCGAACAGCGCCTGATACGGACGATGACCGCGCACCGCGGTGAGCCGTTCGTGCTCGTCGATGCACCGCTGCGCCCACTCGTGCGTGCGCTGCAACGACTTCTCCTGATAGCCGCGGGTATTCATCAAGGTGGTCAGCTCGTCGAAGGCGAACATGATGTCGGCCCCGAGTTCGTGCTGGATGCCCATCGACACCTCGGGTGTGAAGCGATGCTTCGAACCGTCCAGGTGCGAACGGAAGGTGACCCCGTCGTCATCGACGGTGGCCAGGCGCTCCTTGCCCGCCGCGATCACCTGATCGGACCGGATGTCCACAGCCTCCATGGCGAGGACCTTCTTGAAACCGACCCCCAGCGACATCACCTGGAATCCGCCGCTGTCGGTGAAGGTGGGCCCCGGCCAGTTCATGAACTTCCCGAGCCCACCCGCCTCGTCGACCACGTCGGCGCCGGGCTGCAGGTACAGGTGGTAGGCGTTGGCCAGCAGCGCCTGCGCCCCGATCTCGCGCATCGTCTCCGGCAGCACGGCCTTCACCGAAGCCTTCGTTCCCACCGGAATGAAAGCGGGCGTGGCGATCTCGCCGTGCGGGGTGGAGATCACGCCGGTCCGGCCGTGCCTGCCCCCGTCCAGACGGGTGCCTACTTCGAAGGAGAACTCGCTGCTGTCGGCCACCGACCCATCGTGCCAGGGCCTTACTGAGCGGCCGCGAACTGGGCGTTGTACAGGTTGTAGTAGGGCCCGCGTTCGGCCAGCAGCCGCTCATGGGTGCCGTGTTCGACGATGCGCCCCTTGTCCATCACGACGATCAGATCCGCGTCCCGGATCGTCGAAAGCCGATGCGCGATCACGAAACTGGTGCGATCGCGGCGCAGGGCCGCGGTGGCGTGCTGGACCAGCGACTCGGTACGGGTGTCGACCGAGCTGGTCGCCTCGTCCAGGATCAGGATCGACGGCTTGGCCAGGAACGCGCGGGCGATCGTGATGAGCTGCTTCTCGCCCGCGCTCACCCCGCCGCCCTCTTCGTCGATGACCGTGTCGTAGCCGTTGGGGAGCGAGTGCACGAACCGGTCGACGTAGGCCGCCCTGGCCGCGGCCTGGATGTCGGCTTCCGGCGCCGTCGGATTGCCGTAGGCGATGTTCTCGCGGATGGTGCCCTTGAACAGCCAGGTGTCCTGCAGCACCATGCCGATGCGCGAGCGCAGGTGGTCGCGGGTGATGGTGGTGATGTCGACGTCGTCGATGGCGATGGTGCCCGCGTCGAGTTCGTAGAAGCGCATCAGCAGGTTCACCAGCGTGGTTTTGCCCGCGCCGGTCGGGCCGACGATGGCGACCACGTGGCCGGGATCGGCCACCAGCGAAAGCCGTTCGATGACAGGGGTTTCCGGGTCGTAACCGAAGGACACCGCCTCGAACTCCACCCGCCCGCGATCCACCGGGCGCGCGATCTCCACCACCGGATCGGGGGACTGCTCCTCGGCGTCGAGGATCTCGAAGATCCGTTCCGCCGAGGCGACGCCGGACTGCAGCAGGTTCGCCATCGCACCGATCTGGGTGAGCGGCTGGCTGAACTGGCGCGAGTACTGGATGAACGCCTGCACGTCGCCGAGCGACAGATTGCCGGTGGCCACCCGCAGCCCGCCGACCAGTGCGATGAACACGAAGTTCACGTTCCCGAGGAACATGATGGCGGGCATGATCAGGCCGGAGATGAACTGCGCCTTGAAGCTCGCGTCGTAGAGCTTGTCGTTGCGCTTGTCGAACTCCTCGCCGACCTCGCGGCCGCGGCCGAACGCGGTGATGATCTCGTGGCCGGTGTAGGCCTCTTCCACCGAGGAGTTCACCTCGCCGGTGAATTTCCACTGGTTGACGAAGTGCGGCTTGGACCGCTTGGCGATCTGCGCGGTGACCACGATCGCGGCGGGCACCGTGAGCAGCGCGATCAGTGCCAGCAGCGGCGAGATCCAGAACATCATGATCAGGATGCCGACCACGGTGAACAGCGAGACCAGCAGCTGGCTCATCGTCTGCTGCAGGCTCTGCGAGACATTGTCGACGTCGTTGGTGACGCGGCTGAGCACGTCACCACGCGGCGCGGTGTCGAAGTAGCGCAGCGGCAGCCGGTGCAGCTTCTGCTCCACCTCGTCGCGCAGCCGCTTCACGGTGCGGTTGATGGCGATATTGAGCAGATAACCCTGCAGCCAGCCGAAGATCGCGGCGGCCACGTACAGCGCGAGCACGAGCATCAGCACGCGGCCGACGGCGTCGAAGTCGATGCCGGTACCGGGGATCACGTTCATCGCCGAGAGCATGTCGGCGCGGGTGGTCTCGCCCTGGCTGCGTAGCAGCTCGACGGTCTGGTCCTTGGTGAGGCCGGGCTCGAGCTGCTTACCGACGAAGCCGTCGAACACCAGGTTCGTCGCCCTGCCGAGCAGATACGGGCCGAGCGTATTGAGCACCACGGAAGTGATCACCAGCGCGACGATCACACCGACCGTGAACTTCTCGGGGGCCAGCCTGCTCACCAGTCGCTTCAGCGATGGACGGAACGACTTGGCCTTCGTTCCCGGCGCTCCGGGAACGGGTCCACCTGGCCTCATCGGGCTTCCTCCACGCTCAGCTGGGACTCGACGATCTCGCGGTACTCCGAGCAGCGCTGCATCAATTGGTCATGGGTTCCGATGCCGGCCATCGCACCGTCTTCGAGGACGACGATCTGGTCGGCGTCGCGAATCGTCTGAATCCGCTGGGCCACGATGATCACCGACGCGTCGGCGGTCTCGGGCTTGAGCGCGGCGCGCAGCCGGGCGTCGGTGGCGACATCGAGCGCGGAGAACGAATCGTCGAACAGGAAGATCCGCGGCCTGCGCACCAGCGCGCGGGCGATACACAGCCGCTGACGCTGACCGCCCGACACCGTGGTGCCGCCCTGGGCCACCGGAGTGTCGAGACCCTGCGGCATCTCCCGCACGAAGTCGGCCGCCTGGGCGACCTCGAGCGCGTGCCAGAGTTCGTCGTCGGTGGCGTCGGGGTTGCCGTAGCGCAGGTTGGTCGCGATGGTGCCGGAGAACAGATAGGCCTTCTGCGGCACCAATCCGATCCCACTACGCAGAAGTTCGAGGTCGAGGTGGCGTACATCGGTGCCGCCGACGTAGACCGCGCCGTCGGTGACGTCGATCAGGCGCGGGATCAGGTTGATCAGCGTGGTCTTGCCCGCGCCGGTGGAACCGACGACGGCAGTGGTGGTGCCGGGCGACACCTGGAATCGGATACCGCGCAACACCGGCTTCTCCGCGCCGGGGTAGGCGAATTCCGCGAACTGCAGGTCGACCGTGGCCTGGTCGCCCTTGAACGACTGCGGCAACCGCGGCGGGCGCACCGAGGACTCGGTCTCGAGCACCGCGCCGATCCGATCGGCGGAGACGGCCGCGCGCGGGGCCATCATCGCCAGGAACGAGGCCATCATGACGGCCATCAGGATCTGCATGACATAGGACAGCATCGCGGTGAGCGAGCCGATCTGCATCGTGCCGTTGTCCACATGGTGACCGCCGAACCAGATCACGCCGACAGCGGTGAGATTACTGATCAACATCACGGTCGGGAACATCAGCGCCATCAGCTTGCCGACGCGCAGCGACGCGTCGGTGAGCGCGGTGTTGGCCATCCCGAAGCGCCAGATCTCCTGCCGCTCGCGCACGAACGCGCGGACCACCCTGATACCGGTGATCTGCTCGCGCAGCACGCGGTTGACTCCGTCGATGCGTTCCTGCATCTGCCGGAACCCCGGCACCATCCTGGCCACGATCGTGCCCATGGAGAGGGCGAGGGCGGGCACCGCGATCAGCAGCAACCACGAGAGCCCGAGATCCTCGCGCAGCGCCATGATGACGCCACCGACGCACATGATCGGCGCCATCACCAGGATCGTCACCGACATCACGATGAGCAGCTGGACCTGCTGGATGTCGTTGGTCGAGCGGGTGATCAGCGACGGCGCGCCGAACATCCCCACCTCTCTGGCCGAGAACGTCTCCACCCGGTGCAGCACGCCACCGCGCATGTCGCGACCGGCGCCCATCGCCGCCTGCGCGCCGAAGTACACCGACGCGGCCGAGGCCACGATCTGCACGCAGCTCACCGCGAGCATCCACAGCCCGGTGGTCCAGATGAAACCGATGTCGCCCTTGGTGACACCGTCGTCGATCAGATCGGCATTGAGGCTGGGCAGGTAGAGCATCGCGATAACCGAGATCAGCTGGAGTACGAGGACACCCGCCAGCTGGGCGCGGTACGGGGCCAGGTAGGTCCGCAGCAGGGTGATCAACATGATGGTCGAAGGCTACAGCGCGCGGGTGAGCAGCGCCGAGCACTTTTACCTGCCCTGTGGACAACTCTCAGCCTGTGGACAACTTCATGTGCCTGCGGGTGTACGCGGCTCGCGACGCACCCAGGCGCCGGGGTCGGCGACCAGTTCACCGATGAAACCGGGCAGCCGGTCGGTGGCGACGTCGGCGATGGAGACGTTCTCCAGCACGGCCCGAATATTGACCCGCAGCGCGATCCATACCTGCTGCAGCGGTTCCGCCGCGCCCGGATACCGCACATCTTCGGGCCGCTGCCCGCGCACCGACGCCAGCGGCGACTCCACGGCGCGGATCACATCGGCCACCGAGATCTCGGTCGCGGGCCTGCCGAGGCGATACCCGCCGTCGGGCCCGCGCCTGCTCAGCACTAGCTCGGCGCGACGCAGTTCGGCCAGCACCGTCTCCAGCACCTTCGGTGGGATCTGTGCGGCGGCGGCGATGGCCTCGGACTTGACGACTCCGTCGGCCGCGGCGAGCTCGAGCAGCGTTCGCACCGCGTAATCGACCCTGGCGGTGATATGCACGGTGTCGAACTTACGCGGTGCTCCTGGATCGAGCGGTCAGCGGCCGGAGGCGGTAGCGAAGCGTCACCACGCGGGCCGCCCGCTCACGCCGAATTGATACAGCCGGTCAGTACGCAGGTTGCCGCGTCGAGGAGAGTCTTCTCGACCAGCTCGTCGGTGGCGCCCGGTGCCAGCTCCGAGGACAGCAGCGCCACTCCGAGCACCTCGATGGCGGCGGCGGCACGCAGCATCGAGTTCTGGGTCGGATCGGGCCCGGCCAGCCACAGCCGCAGCTCACGGGTGGGTTCCATCAGGTCGGGATAGCGATCGGCGATGGCGTTGACGATGGCCGCGGTGTCGCGCACGCAGAGCGCCCCCGCGTCGCGATGGCGGATCATGCCGCGCAGGTAGGTGCGCAGGACCGCGCGAATGCCTTCGTCGTTGTAGGGAACGGCCTCGATGTCCTCGACGATGTCGCGCATGTGATCGATGATCGGATCGATGATCGCCAGAAGCAGATCGAGCTTCGACGCGTAGTGGTAATAGAGCGAAGCCTTCGTGATTCCCACCACATCCGCTACTTCGCGCAGGCTCGTCTGTTCGAAACCCTTGGCGGCGAACAGCTGCACTGCGGCGTCGCGGATCGCCTGTTTAGTACCCCCACCTGCGGTGACGGTGTCGGCGATGTCTCGGGCGGGCATGGCGGCAATCCTCCCATGATTCGATGTGACGGATCCGGCGCCCCCAATATTGAGGTTGCTCCTCCACTTATCCACTAGGTAGTCTACCTACCGCACGGTAGGCAGAAAACGATGTTGTGGAGGCGGGTCCCGCAGGGGTGGCCCGCGAGTGCTGTCTACGAGCCATGCCACCCACCCGTTCTTCGCGCTAGGAGCACACGCGTGTCCGTATACCTGTACAGATGGGGAAAGTTCGCTTTCCGCCGTAAATGGATTGTCCTGCCGGTCTGGCTACTGCTGTTCGTGCTGCTCGGCGGCCTCGGCGCCACCCTGAGCAAGCCGATGTCCAACGACTTCAGCATGCCCGAGCTCCCGTCGGCCCGCGCCAACGAGATCCTCGACAAGCACTTCGAAGGCATGTCGGAGCAGTTCTCGATGGATGCCGTGACCGGCACCTACGTGATCGGCGCGCCGGAGGGGCAGAAGCTCACCGACCCGGCCAACCGGGCCGCGATCGACGCGTTCATCGCCAAGCTCAACGACCTGTCGATCGTCGATCACGAGAAGAAGCTGGCCAGCCCCATCGCGGCCACCGAGGAGATGGGCTGCCTCGCCGCCCCTGACCCGTCGAAGTGTTCGTCGGCCCCGCTCAACGTGCTGAGCGAGACCGCACCCGGCACCGTCGGCGTGCTCAGCGTCCCGTTCACCATCAAGGCCGTCACCGACGTGACCGACGCCGAGCGCGACGCCGCCTTCGAGGTCGGCGCCGAAGCCCGCAACGCCGGGCTGACCGTCGAACTCAGCGGCTCGATCGCGATGAAGCAGGAACAGCCGAGCGGCAAGTCCGAACTGATCGGCATGGGTGTCGCGCTGATCGTGATGGTGGTGGCCTTCGGCGCCATCGTCGCCGCGGTCGTGCCCATCATCACCGCCATCGTCGGCCTCGGCGCGGCGACCTCGCTGATCATGCTCGGCACCTCGGTGATGGAGGTGCCCGGCTTCACCACCTTCCTGGCCTCGATGATCGGTATCGCGCTGTCGATCGACTACGCGCTGTTCATCGTCTCCCGGTACAAACACGAACTGGCCGTGCGTGATTCGGCCGAAGAAGCCGCGGGTACCGCGCTCGGTACCGCCGGTTCGGCCGTGGTGTTCGCCGGTCTCACCGTCATCATCGCGCTCGGCGCGCTCGGCATCGTCGGCGTGGAATTCCTGACCTTCATGGGTCTGGGTGGCGCCATCGCCGCCGCGTTCGCCGTGCTCACCGCCGTCACCTTGATGCCGGCGCTGATGGGCGCCTTCGGCAAGTCGCTGTTCAAGCCGAAGCTGCCGATCGTGGCGCAGCACGATCCCGACGACGACACCTCGGTCACCAACGGCCAGCGTTTCGCCAAGCTGATCGCCAAGGCGCCGTGGGTCGCGCTGATCCTGTCGGTGATCGTGCTCGGCGCGCTCGCCGCGCCCGCCGCCGGCCTGAACCTCGGCCTGCCCGGTGACGACAGCATGCCGAAGACCTCCACCATCCGTAAGGCCTACGACCTGCGGACCGAAGGCTTCGGCGAGGGCAGCAACGGTGTGCTCATGGTGGCCGCTGACCTGAGTGCGACGCCCGAGGGTGAGCGCGAGGCCGCCGTCGGCGCGCTGCGCGCCAAGCTCGAGTCCTACGAGGGCATGGATTACGTCACCGAGCCGATGTGGAGCAAGGACAACCAGGGCGCCATGCTCAACGGTGTCCCGAAGTCCGGTCCGAACAACCAGGACACCAAGGATCTGGTCGCCGAAGCGCGTGGCGCGGAAGCGGATCTGAACGCGCAGTACGGCATGGAGTACGGCATCACCGGCACCACCGCCATCTACGCCGATGTCGACCATGTACTGCTCAGCAAGATCCTGCCGTACCTGGCGATCGTGGCCGGTGCCGCGTTCATCCTGCTGATCCTGGTGTTCCGCTCGATCCTGGTCCCGCTCACCGCCGCGCTCGGCTTCCTTTTGTCGATGGGCGCCACCTTCGGTGCGACGGTGCTGATCTTCCAGCAGGGCAAGTTCGGCCTGATCGAAGATCCGCAGCCACTGGTCAGCTTCCTGCCGATCATGTTGATCGGCTTGGTCTTCGGCTTGGCCATGGACTACCAGGTGTTCCTGGTGACCCGCATGCGCGAGGAATTCGTGCACGGCAAGTCGGCCAAGGACGCGATGGTCGCCGGTTACCACCACGGTGCGCGCGTGGTGACCTCGGCCGCGATCATCATGATCTCGGTGTTCGGCTCCTTCATCCTGGAGACCGACGTCACCGCCAAGTCGTTCGGTTTCGCGCTGGCCGCCGGTGTGGCGATCGACGCGTTCATCGTTCGCATGGTCGTGGTGCCCGCGCTGCTGGTGATCATGGGCAAGTGGGCGTGGTGGATGCCGAAGTGGCTCGACCGCGTCGTGCCCGATATCGACGTCGAGGGTGCGAAGCTCGAGCAGCTGCGTACCGAGAACGTCGAAACGGTGAAGCACCCGGTTTCGGTCGGCTGACCCGAGACCTCGAGCACGGCCCCGCAATCCGCTACCGGATTGCGGGGCCGTTCGTTTTCGGCATCCGCGCTGCACCGGTGCTTGATATCACCGTTGCTGGGCACCAGACTCAGGGCTAGTTCGACCCGGCTACACCTCCGATCCGCGCTCCGCACCGATCCACGAGGAGAAGAACCGTGTCCATCTATCTCTACCGGTGGGGCAAGCTGGCCTTTCGCCGCAAATGGATTGTGCTGCCCGTCTGGTTGCTGCTCTTCATGGTGCTCGCGGGGCTGGGATCCTCGTTGCAGAAGCCGATGACCGATGACTTCAGCATGCCGAACCTGCCCTCGGAACGGGCCACCGAAATCCTCGACAAGCACTTCCCCGGTATGTCGGAGGCGTTCGCGTTCGACGCGGTGACCGGTACCTATGTTGTGGGAGCGCCCGCGGGCCAGAAGCTCACCGACCCGGCCAACCGCGCCGCGATCGATGACCTGATCGCCGACCTCGAGCAGCTCGACATCGTCGACCATGCCGAACCGATCGTGAATCCGATCACCGCGACCGAGGAAATGGGCTGTCTCACCGGGCAACCCGATCCGTCGACCTGCAGTGGCGCGCCCCTGAATGTGCTGAACGAGACCGCACCCGAGACCGTCGCGTACTTCAGTGTCCCGTTCGCGATCAAGGACTTCGCCGACATCACCGCCGACGAACGCGAGGCCGCCTACAACGCCGGCGACTCCGCCCGCGCGGCCGGGCTGACGGTCGAGATCAGCGGCACCATCGCGATGGAACAGGAGATGCCGAGCGGCAAGTCCGAGATGATCGGTATGGCCGTGGCATTGGTGGTGATGATCGTGGCGTTCGGCGCCATCGTCGCCGCGTTCGTGCCGATCATCACCGCGATCGTCGGGCTGGGCGCGGCGACCTCGCTGATCTTCCTGTCGACCTCGGTGCTGTCGGTGCCGAGCTTCACCACGTTCCTGGCCTCGATGATCGGCATCGCCCTCTCCATCGACTACGCGCTGTTCATCGTCTCGCGCTACAAACACGAACTGGCGGTGCAGGATTCCGCCGAGGAAGCGGCCGGTACCGCGTTGGGTACCGCGGGCTCGGCGGTGGTGTTCGCCGGGCTCACCGTGATCATCGCGCTGGTCGGGCTGAGCATCGTCGGGGTCAGGTTCCTGACGTTCATGGGTCTGGGTGGCGCCATCGCGGCGGCGTTCGCCGTGCTCACCGCCATCACCCTGATGCCCGCGCTGCTCGGCGCCTTCGGCAAGGCGCTGTTCAAGCCGAAACTGCCGCTGATCGCCCAGCACGATCCCGAGGACGACAGCGTCGTCACCAACGGCACCCGGGTGGCCAGGGGGATCGCCAAGTTCCCCGCGGTCACGATGATCCTGGCCATCGTGGTGCTCGGCCTGCTCGCCGCACCGGCGCTGAACCTGAATCTCGGCCTGCCGGGCGAGGACAGCCTGCCCAAGTCGACCACCGTCCGTAAGGCCTACGATCTGCGCACCGAAGGCTTCGGCGAGGGCAGCAACGGTGTTTTGCAGGTGGCCGTCGACCTCAGCGAAACCCCCGCTGACCAGCGGCAGGCGGCGCTGAATGCCTTGCGCGACAAGCTACAGTCCTACCCCGACATGGATCTGGTCACCGAGCCGCAGATGAGCAAGGACGGCGCGGGCGCCCTGATCAACGGCATACCCAAGACCGGGCCCAACGCGCAGTCGACGAAGGATCTGGTGCAGTCGGCGCGCGCTGCGGAATCCGATCTGAACGAGCAGTACAAGATGTCGTACGGCATCACCGGAACCACCGCCATCTACGCCGACATCGACCATGTCCTGCTGAGCAAGATCGTGCCGTACATGGCGATCGTGGCGGGCGCGGCGTTCATCCTGCTGATCCTGGTGTTCCGGTCCATCCTGGTCCCGCTCACCGCCGCGCTCGGCTTCCTGCTGTCGATGGGCGCCACCTTCGGCGCGACCGTGCTGATCTTCCAGGAGGGCGAGCTCGGGCTGATCAAGGATCCACATCCACTGGTGAGCTTCCTGCCGATCATGTTGATCGGCTTGGTCTTCGGCTTGGCCATGGACTACCAGGTGTTCCTGGTGACCCGCATGCGCGAGGAATACGTGCACGGCGCCGACCCCACCGAGGCCGTGATCAAGGGTTATCACCACGGAGCGCGCGTGGTGACCTCCGCGGCGATCATCATGATCTCGGTGTTCGGTTCGTTCCTGCTGGAATCCGATGTCACCGCCAAGTCGATGGGCTTCGCGCTGGCCGCGGGCGTGGCCTTGGACGCGTTCGTCGTCCGGATGGTGCTCATTCCCGCTCTGCTTGTGCTGCTGGGCAAGTGGGCGTGGTGGATGCCGAAGTGGCTGGACCGGATCGTGCCCGATATCGACATCGAGGGCTCGCGGCTGCGCGAGGTCCAGGCCGAACAGCGGCAGGTCGCGCCGCTACCGCAAGGCTGAGCGTCGACGGCCGGGGAACTCGTGTTCCCCGGCCGTTTCGCTACTGACTCGGCTGCGGCACTTGACATTCGGTGACGCGCGGATTGAGCCCGATGTAGTTCGCGGGCCCCGCCGCGGCGGTGACCGCGATGGTCGCCCAGTCCGAACACTGCTTGGGCAGGTGGGCGAAGTGGTGCCGCTGGCCGGCCGCGAGCAGCCCGACAGCGACCCAGCCGAGCACGATGAGAACCAGAAGTTTTCCCCCGAGCCCGATTCCGGACTTCGCGGGTGGCGGCTGTCGCCCGCGCATAATCATCGTTCCTTCCCGGATTCGGTGTAACCCAGTCTATTACGCGAGGAATACACCGCAGGTCGGACGAGGTGAATACCCGACGACAGATCTTGCCGCTACCGGGTGGTCCGCGCTCCCCCGCACCGCGACTTCCGGCTTTCCGGCCGAGCCGCGACAGGTGGGCGGATGCCGTGCCGGATCGCGTTCGCGGTGTGGATTCCGATGGCGAAGTCCTTGAGTTGCTTCAACATATCTCCATGGTCGGACTTCCGTGTCATCGGGAGAAGTGGCATAGATGACGACTATCGCTAAGATTTAGACATGAAGTCTGTCTCCGTGCTGGCGTACGACGGGATGACGGCGTTCGAAACCGGCATCGTCATCGAGGTCTTCGGCCTGACCTGGCCCGATATCGAGCAGCCCTGGTACGAGCTGAAAATCTGCACCGAAACCCCCGAACCCGTCCGCGTGATCGGCGGCGCGACCATGACCAGCCCGTACGGTCTCGCGGAATTCGCCGCCGCCGACACGGTCGTGGTCCCGAGCGTCGCCAACCCGCGCGCGCGGACCTCGCCGGAATTGATCGACGCGCTGCGCCGGGCGCACCGCAACGGCTCCCGGATCGTGTCGATCTGCTCCGGCGCGTTCGCCCTGGCCGCCGCCGGCCTGCTCGACGGCCGCCGGGCCACCACGCACTGGCGATACGCCGACCTGCTGCGCGAGCGCTACCCCCTGGTCGAGGTCGACCCCGAGCCCCTCTACACCGACGAAGGCGACATCCTGACCAGCGCGGGCTGCGCCGCCGGGCTGGACCTGGCGCTCCATCTGGTTCGCAACGACCTGGGCGCGTCCGTCGCCAACGCCGTCGCCCGCCGCCTCGTCATCCAGCCCCACCGCGCGGGCGGCCAAGCTCAATACATCGAATCGCCCATGCCCCCCGAACCCCTCGACGCCCCCATCGCCCGCAGCCTCTCCTGGGCGCTCGAACACCTCGCCGACCCGATCGGCGTACCCGATCTGGCCCGGGTCGCAGGACTCTCACCGCGCACCTACCTGCGCCATTTCGTCCGGGAAACCGGGGCGACGCCGAGCAAATGGCTGATCGCCCAGCGGATTCAGGCGGCACTGGCCATGCTCGAGACCGGCGACGCGCCCATCGAGGAAATCGCGACCGCAGCCGGTTTCGCCACCCCGGTCACCTTCCGGCACCATTTCACGCGAGCCGTGCGGACCTCGCCGTCGTCGTACCGGCGCACCTTTCGGGCAAGAAAAAGCCCCCCACCTGCGTGAACAAGTGAGGGGCTCATGGCGGTGGCGGAGGGATTTGAACCCTCGGAGGGGGGTTACCCCTCACACGCTTTCGAGGCGTGCTCCTTAGGCCGCTCGGACACGCCACCGCCGACTACGGTACCGGAGTGGGTGCGAGATTGTTAAATCGGCTGGTCAGCGCTGGTTTTTGAAGAAGGTGTCGAGGAGGGCGACACAGTCCGGTTCGAGGATGCCGCCGCGGACTTCGGGGCGGTGGTTGAGGCGGCGATCGCGGACGACGTCCCAGAGCGAGCCGACGGCACCGGTTTTGGGTTCCCAGGCGCCGAACACGACCTTGCCGATTCGCGCCAGCACCAGGGCGCCCGCGCACATCGTGCACGGTTCGAGGGTGACAGCGAGGGTCGCGCCTTCGAGTCGCCAGCCGTCGCCGTGGACTGCCGCGGCCGCGCGCAAGGCCAGGACTTCGGCATGCGCGGTGGGGTCGCCGAGGGCTTCGCGCGCGTTGGTGGCGCGGGCCAGTTCACGACCTTGCGCGTCGAAGACGACGGCGCCGACCGGCACATCGCGCGGGTCGGCGTCGGCTGCGGCCGCCAGGGCGGCGCGCATCATCTCCTCGTCGGTCACCTCGGCATTTTGTCCAGGACCGCGGCGAATTCGTCGGCGAAACCGAGACGCTGGGCGATCATGCCGAGCTGCTCGTCGGGGTAGAGGTCGGTGTCGGCGATGATCACGCTGAGAACCGGTTCGGGCAGGCCCAGGTCGGCCAGGACGCCCAGGTCGCCCTCCTCCCACGGTTCGACGTCGTCGAGATCGTCGGGGTCGATGTCGGGAATCTCGACATTGAGCGCGTCGAGGACGTCGGCGGCGATGTCGTAGTCGATCGCCGCGGTGGCGTCGGAGACGAGCAGACGGGTGCCGCTCGGCGCGGGACGCAACACGATGAAGAATTCATCGTCGACGTCGATCAGGCCGAACACCGCACCTGAGCTGCGCAAAGCCTTCAATTCGGTCTCGGCGGCCGACAGATCGTGCAGGGCATCGGAGCTGAGCGGGCTGACCCGCCATGTGCCTTCTTCGCGGACCACGGCCACTGCGAACCCTTCGACGTCGAAGTCGTCATCCGACGTCGCCCTGTTCGTGCCCGAGCGCTGTGCTGCCATGGACCAAACGGTAGTCTGTCCCACCCCTAATGATGAACTCGTGTGCCAATCTGTTCGGATGAGCATCGACGAGCGTGGGGCTGTGTGCGTCCTCGGGACCGGCCTGATCGGCGGTTCGCTGCTGCGCGCCGCCGTCGCGGCGGGGTACCGGGCGTTCGGCTACAACCGCTCCGAATCCGGCGTCTCCGCGGCGTGTCAGGACGGTTTCGAGGTGTCCGGCGACCTGTCCGCGGTGCTGGTCCGGGCTGCCGAGCTGGACGCGCTGCTGGTGATCGCGGTGCCGATGCCCGCGGTCGAACACCTGCTGGCCGACATCGCCGTGCTCGCGCCCGGGTGCCCGCTGACCGATGTGGTGAGCGTGAAGGGGCCGGTGCTGGACGCGGTGCGAAAGCACGGACTCGAGGCTTTGTACGTTGGCGGGCATCCGATGACGGGAACGTCCCAATCCGGTTGGGCTGCCACTGATTCCGATCTTTTCCAGGGTGCGGTCTGGGCGGTGGGAGTGGACGAGGGAACGCGGGTGCAACCGTGGTCGCGAGTGGTGCGGCTCGCGTTGGACTGTGGTTCGGTGGTGGTTCCGGTGCTCGCCGAGGAACACGATCGAGCTGTCGCGCGGATCTCGCACCTGCCGCATGTGCTGGCCGAAGCGCTGGCCGCGGCGGGGGCCGCGGGCGGGAAGCTGGCGCTCGGCCTGGCGGCGGGCTCGTTCCGAGACGGTACCCGCGTCGCGGGTACCGCGCCCGACCTCGTGCGTGCCATTTGCGAGCCGAACGCGACCGCGCTGGAACGGGTGCTCGACGAGGCCATCGAGACACTCGTCACTGCCCGCGAATCCCTGCGCGCGGACAGCCGTCTCGGCGAACTCGTCGAGACGGGTTTCCGCGGCCGCACCGCCTACGACGACCGCACGACCTGGAACATCACCGGCATCACGCCCGGCGCCGGCGACTGGCTCGGTGAACTTCACCGCGCCGGTCGTGACGGTGGGGTGCTCCGCGCGCTCTGAGTACCTCTCGCGAGATCAGGCGCGTTCGGCCAGCCCCGGGTAGTCGAGGACGAAACCCTCCGGATCGACCGTCAGGGTGGCGCTCGAGACCGGCGAGAGGACGTTGATCCCGTCGGACGCGCTCGAGTAGATGAGCTCGGCCTCCTGCACCAGCAGGTCGGGTAGTCGCACGTAGACGACGGGGACCTGGACGTCGCCGACGGCGTTCTGCAGGCCGAACCGGCGGATCGGCAGGGTGTTGAAGAACGGGCTCAGCACCACGTCGACGTCGAGGGCGCCGCCGAAGGTGGAGCGCACGTGCGTGCCGCCGGCGTCGACGAGCCAGTAGTTCTCCTCGTCGCGCGAGATCGAGGCATGGCGTTCACCGGCCGCCGTGGTGGTGCGCAGCGACAACCGTCGCGTCGCGCCCGCTTCGTCGGTGACCAGGTCGTACGACGCGCTGAATGCCGGGTGCTCATCGCCGGCGCAGCCGATCATCCGGCCCGCCGCCCTGATCCGATTGCCGTTCACCGTCACCCGCACCGATTCCATGCGGGTGTTGTCGTGGGCACGCCAGGTGAGCACCGCAGGCCACCGGGAGGCAGGTCTGATCTCGGTGGGGCCGTCGGCCGGGCCCGGGGCTGGGGTCGTCACCTCTCTACGGTAAGCGACACCAGCCCCGGCGCTGCACAACACGGGCGCATCACACCAGCGAATCCCGCCATGCGGCGTGCAATCCTGCGAAGCGGCCCTGGCCCGCGATCAGCTCGGCCGGTGCGCCGTCCTCCACGATCCGGCCGCCGTCGAGCACCAGCACCCGGTCGGCAATGGCCACGGTGGACAGCCGGTGGGCGATGATCACGGCAGTGCGGTCGCGCAGCAGGGTCTCCAGCGCGTGCTGCACCAGCCGCTCACCGGGGATATCCAGGCTGGAGGTGGCCTCGTCGAGGACGATCACCGCCGGATCGGCCAGGAACACCCGTGCGAACGCCACCAGCTGACGCTGGCCCGCCGAGAGCCTGCCGCCACGCGTGCGCACGTCGGTGGCGTAGCCGTCGGGAAGCCCGCCGACGAAGGCATCCAGCCCCACCGCGCGCGCGGCTGCGGTGACCTCGGCGTCGGTCGCCTCGGGCCTGCCGAGCCGGATGTTGTCGGCGATGGTGCCGGAGAACAGGTAGGCCTCCTGCGTGATCATCACGACGTGCCTGCGCAGCTCGACATCGGCCAGGTGGCGCAGATCCACGTCGTCGAGCGTGATGACGCCACCGCTCGGGTCGTAGAACCGGGTGAGCAGTTTCGCCAGCGTCGACTTGCCCGCACCGGTGGCACCGACCAGCGCCACCACCTGTCCGGCCGGGATCTCCAGGTCGAATTCCGGCAGCACCGACGTGGTGTTGTAGCCGAACCAGACCTGGTCCATCCGCACCGCACCGGTCGCCCGCTCGAGTGTCACCGGGCGTTCGGGTTCGGCGACCGCCGGTTCCTCCTCGAGCACGCCGGAGATCTTCTCCAGCGCCGCGGCGGCGGACTGGTAGGAGTTGAACACCTGCGCGAGTTCGTCGAGGGGACCGTAGAACTGGTCGAGGTAGAGCAGGTACGCGGCGAGCACACCGATCGCGAGGTTGCCCTCCATCACCTGCCAGGCGCCGACCAGCAGCACGATCACCGTGGTCAGCTTGCCGATGAAGTTGGAGAGCCCGACGTAGTCGCCCATCCCGCGGACCGCGGTGGTCGTCGCCTTCTGGTACGCCGAATCCTCGACGCCGAGGACCTCCTCGTTGCGATGTTCGCGCCGGAACGCCTGCACCGCCCGCATGCCGCTCATCGACTCGACGAACTGCACGACAACGCGCGAGATCGCCCCGCGCGTGCGCCGGTAGCCCGCGCGCTGACGCCGCTGCGCCCACCGGGTGACCAGCACCAGCGGCACGAACCCGATCAGCACGATCGAGGCGAGCAGCGGGTCGAGCCAGATCAGCAGGGCAGCGATGGTCACCACCGAGATCACCGCGCTCAGCGCCTGATTCAGCGCGCCTTCGAGCAGTTCCTGGAGTGCTTCGATATCGCTGGTGAGCCGGGTGACGACCTTGCCCGAGGTGTACTTCTCGTGGAACGACACGCTCAATCGCTGCGTGTGCCGGAACGCGCGCACCCGCAGGTCGAACAGCACCCGCTGACTCAGCGACCCGGAGGCCCGCAGGAAGGCGAACGTGGTGAGTCCCGACAGCAACGTCACCGCGACGAATCCGGCGACGGTCGCGATCATCGGCGTCCAATTGCCCTGGCGGCCTTGGCTGATGCCGTGGTCGAGCCCGTAGGCGATGAACAGTGGCAGCGACACCTTGGCCGCGTTGTCGAGCAGGATCAGGACGAAGGTGAGAATCGCCTGCTTGCGGTAGGGCCGCACCAGATCGAGGAGCAATCGCCGGGATCGCCCGGCCAGCACCAGGTTTCCGGTCCCGGTGACGGCGTCGTCCTCCTTGGCGATACCGCGCCAGTCGGCCGCCAGATCGGACTTCTCCTCCGGCACTTCCTTTTCCGTCGTCACCGTCTCGGTGCTCATGCTTCACCTCCCATCAGTTCGCGGTAGTGGCTGCTCGTGCGCAGCAGTTTCTCGTGGCTGCCCTCGGCGACGATGCGTCCGTCGGCGAGCAGCGCGACGCGGTCGGCCAGCGCGGCGGTGGACGGCCGGTGCGCGACGAGCAGAGTGGTCGCGCCGGAGAGCACCGCCCGCAGCTGATCCTGCACGCGCTCTTCGGTTTCCACGTCCAGCGCCGACAGCGGGTCGTCGAGGACCATGATCCGGCCATGGGCGGCGGTGTCGCCGGTGAGCACAGCTCTGGCCAGGGCCAGACGCTGACGCTGGCCGCCCGACAGACTCAGGCCCTGCTCACCGATGCGGGTGTCGAGCCCCCACGGCAACGCGTCGACGAATTCGCTCGCCTGCGCGATATCGAGCGCCTGCCGCACGTCGACATCGGTGGCACGCGCGTCGCCCAGTGCCACGTTCTCGCGCACGCTGGCCGAGAACAGCACCGGTTCCTCGAAAGCCACCGTCACCACCCGGCGCAGCTCCGCCAGGCGCAGCGTGGCGATGTCGACACCGTCGATGGTGATCCGGCCGCCGCTGACGTCGTAGAGCCGGGGAATCAGCTCGAGCAGCGCGGTCTTGCCGCTACCCGTCGCGCCGACGAGCGCGACCGTCTCCCCCGGCCGGATCCGCAGCGAGATCTCTTCCAGCACGGTGTGGTCCGGACCGCCCCCGGATCGCGGGTAGGCGAAGCGGACCCGGTCGATGACCAGTTCCCCGCGCAGCGGGTCAGGTAGTTCCGCCGGGTGCGGCGGGTCGGTGATGTCGAGCGGGGTGTCGATGATCTCCCAGAATCGATCGGCCGCGGTGCGCGCCTCGAACAGCTCCGACAGCAGGAAGCCGAGCCAGATGATCGGCCACTGCAGGAACGTGGCCAGCGTGATGCTCGCGACCAGCGTGCCGATCGTCATCGAGCCGTGCACCACCGAGTAGCCACCCACCCCGAGCGACACCGCGATCGACACGGTCGGCAAGGTCACCAACGCCGCCCACAGCGTGGCGTCCAGGCGCACCTTCTCCATTTCCGTGCGCTGCAGCTCGCGCGAGAGCGCGGTGAAACGCGTCCCGAAGAAGCGGCCGCGCCCCAGCGCCTTGAGCACCCGCACGCCCTGCGCCGATTCCTGAGCGATGGTGGCCAGGTCGCCGGACTGGTCCTGCGAACGCCGCGAGGCCACCTCGAAGCGGCGGACGAAGCGCGCGCAGAACAGCGTCAGCGGCAGGGAGGTCACCGTGAAGATCAGTCCCACTTGCCAGTTCATCGCGAACAACACGATCAGCCCGGTGGGCATGATCACCCCGTTGACGATGAGGAACGGACCGGCGAACGCGACGAACCGCCGCAGCACCGACAGATCGTCGATGGCGCGCGAGAGCAGCTGACCCGACTGCCAGCCGTCGTGACGGCCGATCGAGAGGGCCTGCAGTTGCGTGAAAAGCTTGGCGCGCATGGTGATTTCGAACATCGTCGAGGGCTTGGACACCAGCCATCGCCTGCCCCACATACCGAACGATTCGAGTGATCCGAGCAGGAAGATCAGCGCGACCGGCGCCAGCAGACCGACGAAATCGCGCCGCGCGATCGGCCCGTCGACCACCCGTGCGATGACGAGCGGAATCGCGATCGCGGTGCTCGCGGTGACGATCGCCAGCGCGTTGGCCAGCAGCAGCGGCACCCGGTAGGGCCGGAGAAAGGGCAGAAATCGCCGCAGCGACCGCATTCCCCCACTCGACTGCGGCGACGGCCGCTCCGATCTGTCGGCCTCCGATTCGGCGGCCGCCAGCTCTGATGTGACAGACAAAACTCCCCCTTGATGTCCGGTCGGCTGGTTGGTTTTCCGGTACGGACGCCAGGTGATGTTCGCACTTGGGTCCGACAAGTTCGGCCCATCAAGAGTCCCAGAGCACCCCCACCCCCGGCCACCGATTTTCCTCGGCCCGAGCCCACCCGTCTACCCCCTGCCGAGCCACGCGGCACCCGTCGTCGGGAAGGATTCGTTCGCGGCCCGCACCTGTTCAGGGGACCGATACAATTCGCCCCAGGCGCGAGGGAACGGGTCGCTGAAGAGCGGACCACCCGGTGGCCGCTAACCCGAGCGCGCCGGCGCTCCGAAAACACAGGAGTCTCGTTGTCGCGGATGGTCGGGTTGTTCGCCGGGATCGGCGGGCTCGAACTCGGTCTGAGCAGGCATGGTTGGGCGTCGGAGCTGCTGTGTGAGATCGATCCCGGTGCCCAGGGTGTCCTCGCGGCGCGGTTCCCCGACACCGACCTGCACGGCGACATCACCCGCCTGCGGTCGCTCCCCGCGGGCACCGAGCTGGTCGCGGCGGGTTTCCCGTGCCAGGACCTCTCACAAGCCGGGCGCACCGCGGGCATCACCGGTCGTCGATCCGGCCTGGTCGACGAGGTTTTCCGGCTGGTCCGCAGGCAGCGCGGACCGCGGTGGCTGTTGATCGAGAATGTCCCGTTCATGCTGCAGCTGGGTCGCGGCGCGGCCATGCGCCACATCACCGCCGCGCTGGAGGAGCTCGGGTACGCCTGGGCCTATCGGGTCGTCGACGGTCGCGCGTTCGGCTTGCCGCAACGACGTCAGCGCGTGCTGATGCTGGCTTCGCGCACCGAGGACCCCCGCCAGGTGCTGTTCGGCGACGACGCCGGTCCCCGCGACTACGGCGATCCGGACTGCGATCCGTGCGGCTTCTACTGGACCGAGGGTGTGCGCGGCCTCGGCTGGGCGGTGAACGCGGTGCCCACCCTCAAGGGCGGTTCCGGTCTCGGCATCGCCAGTCCGCCCGCGGTCCGGTTGCCCGCGGGCGAGATCGTGACGCCGGGGATCGTCGACGGCGAACGATTACAGGGGTTCGACGCCGACTGGACCGCCCCCGCCCTCGATGTTCCCGGCGTGCGCCACGGTCATCGCTGGAAACTGGTGGGCAACGCGGTAAGCGTGCGGATGGCGAACTGGGTCGGCGAACGCCTGGCCGCGCCGTCGGACCCGCTCACCGTGGGAGAGCCGATAGCCGCGGGCCAGCCGTGGCCGAGCGCCGCCTGGGGACACGCGGGCGTCGTGCACCGCGTCCCCCTCTCGACCTGGCCGGTCCACGAGCCCTACGAGGACCTGAAGAACTTCCTCACCGAGCCCCGCCTGCTCTCTCCCCGCGCGACGGCGGGATTCCTGCGCCGCACCGAGATGGGAAGCCTGCGCTTCCCGCCCGGATTCCTCGACGACGTCCGGGATCACCTCGACCGCATGGGCGGCTGGGCGGCATGAGCGCGCGGCGGGCAGACAACCGGGAATCGCCCGACGAGTCCGCCGCCTCGTCGAGGTCATCCGCTGCGCGCAAGCTCGTCACCGACGCCGCCACAAGCGCGCGCATGTCCAAGCAGCGACGCGCTGATACCGCTCCCGAGCTGGCACTACGCCGCGAATTGCACCGGGCGGGACTGCGCTATTTCGTCGACCGTCCGCCCATCAAAGGTCAGCGCCGTCGCGCGGATGTGGTGTTTCCACGACTGCGCATCGCCGTCTACGTCGACGGCTGTTTCTGGCATCGCTGCCCTGACCACGCGACCGATCCGAAGAACAACGCGCAGTGGTGGGCCGACAAGCTGGCAGGCAATGTCGCCCGCGATCGCGCCACCGACATCGCGTTGACAGCGGCGGGCTGGGCGGTCATCCGGGTGTGGGAGCACGAAGATCCGCAGGCGGCGGCCAAGCGGATCACCGCACTGGTGAAACGCTCCAATCCTGACCGGTGAATATCGAGTTCTTCAGCGACGACGCGGACTGCGTTCGGCGCGAACCCGCACCCGTGCGCGCGACGACTCCGCCGCGACGAATCCGGACACGGCCAGCGCGAGGATCGTGGCAAAACCTGCCAGCGCGATCATGTAGCTCATCGAGGACCTCTCCGTTGGTTACCAAACACCCTGCACGGCGAACCTGACAGCAACCTGTGCGTGCCTGTGCTGCCACGATGAAACCACGTCCCCGCTTTCGACGCGCCTGATCCGGGCGGTGGCGGCCGGACACGCACAATGGTCGGTGTGACCGAATTCGCACGGCACACCCGTGGCTACTCGTTGCTGATCGCGATCGCGATCGCGATCGCGGGCCTGTGCTACTCGTCCTGGCTGCTGGAATTCGCGCTGCCGATCGACACCGACCCGGTCAACGACTTCCTCAGCGAACTCGATGCCGAGGGCAAGCCCTACCGTGAGGTGTTCGGCACCGCCGACACCGTGGTCGGCCTGTTGCTGATCCCCGCGGCGCTGGGCGGACTGCTCGTTTTCCGGCGCCGCCGGCTGACCACGATCGGCTGGACAGCGCTGTTGTGTTTCGGCGCGTCCACCATCGCCGACGCCCTGCTCCCGCTCCACGACTGCGCCCCGGGAGACAGCGCGTGCGGCGGCGACAGCGGACTGTTTCCGCAACTGCATCAACCGCACGCGCTCACGAGCACACTGGCCGTCACCTCGATCGCGGTGGCGGCGTTCGCCTTCAGCGCCGCCGCCTACCGCTACCACCGCTGGCGGATCCTGCGGGAATTCGGTGTCGCCGTACTGGTTCTCGGGTCGGCGGCGACCATCTGGATGATGGTCGCCGACAACCTGTCCGGCTCCTACGCGCTCGGCATAGCCCAGCGAATCCAGGTCGGAACCATGTCGCTGTGGTTGCTCGCCCTGGCCACCGCGGTACTCGTCGAAGCCCGCGAGTGGACTACTTGACGGTGATCTTCACCGTGTAGCCGTCGATCTTCGCCGGCAGCTTGGTCGTGTCCACCGCGAGCACCTCGCCGGTGTCCTGTGCACCGTTGGGCAGCGTCTTGGGCTTCAGCCCGAACGGGGGCTGTTCACCCTGGCTGGCGGCCAGGCCGAAGTCGCTGTCGTTGGCGATGTAGATGGTCTTGCCGCCGTCGAGGGTGGCGATGCCCTCGATCTTGTCGTGACCGAAGAACCCGCCCTTCTCGTCGAGTGCGGCGACCAGCGCGGAGAGGTCGAGGTTGCTCTTCTTCGCGACCGGGGTGACGCCCGCCTTGGTCAGCGCGGCGACGGCTTCGGTGGTCGGGGTGACCCCGATCAGCGTCTCCAGGGGCTTGCCGTCGATCAGCAGGCCGCCCTTCTCGGCGTCGTAAGTCGCGCCCGGCACGGCGGACTGCGGGCCGACATCGGTCGCGCCCGCGATGTCGATGGTCCAGATCTTCTTGTCCGACTTGGGCGCGAGGTTGCCGTCACGCTCGTCGACCAGGAACGTGGTGGCGCTCAGCGCGGTGATCTCCGAGACCGCGACCTTCGACTGCTTCGGGTTTTCCAGCGGGTACAGGAATTCCTTCTGCGCCTTGGTCTTCAGATCGACGGTCACAATCCGCGCGAACGGCACCTCCTTGGCCGAGCCGCTCAGTCCGGGGGTGTTGAGCGCGCTCTGCACCATGCCGACCAGGGTGCTGCCGTCGGGAGTGATGGTCAGCCCCTCCATGCCCTGGTTGGGTGTGCGCAGCGCGATCTCCTTCGGCAGGCCGCTGCCGGGCGCGAGCCGCTCGATCTCGGTGCCCGTGGCATCGAAATGCACCAGGAACGGACCGTATTCGTCGGAGATCCAGAAGGTGCCGTCGGCCAGTGCAACGAGGCCTTCGGGATCGATGCCGTGATCGGTGGGCGGCAGGACATTGCCCTGGAGGTCCTTGATGGTCTCGCCGGTGCTCGCCGAGGTGTCGACCTGCCCGTTGAACGGCACGCCCGACTTGCTCCGCAGTTCGATGCTCGACTGCAGCACGGCCTTGGTGTCGACCAGCTTGAACCGGCCGATCTTGGGCACGAAACCCGGTGTGGGCGAGAGCTTCTCGTTCTTCGCCGGACCGTCGACGTTCGGGCCGCGGTCGGTGAGCCCGTAGAACTCGTCGGTGCTACCGGGCACCGCGGTCCAGGCCGAGCCGAACCCACTGCCCTGCACCGTGGTGCCACCGAACTCGCCGAGCACCGGAATATCGGTCGTGTAGAGGCGAACCGCGTCGGTGGTGGTGACGGTGAACTGGTCGAGACCGGTGTAGCCGGCGCTCGGGGTGTAGACGTAGGCGCCGTCGGCCCGGCGGGTGACATTGCCGTGCTCGGGCTCGAGGCTGACCCCGAGCACCGCGCTGGTACCCGCCTTGGCGACCAGGTCGTCGAGCGAGATCACCAGCGGCTGGTCCTTGCCGGCGGTGAAGCCGGCCGCGGAGTCCGGCGACGAGCAGCCCGCCACCACGGCGGCGGCGCACAAAGCTGCGGTGAGAGGGAAAAGACGAAGACCTGGACGCACGTTCATTTGCCATGCATACCGTCGCGATCCGACCACGAGACGACCGGGAAATGAATTGTCCTCCACCACGCGGTGGACCATTCTGGCAACCATGACCACAACTCGGGTGAACATTTCCTCAGCCTCCGATTTCGAAGATGTCGTCGGGTATTCGCGAGCGGTACGGGTCGGCGACCAGGTAATCGTCAGCGGTACCACCGCCGCTGTCGCCGGTGGTGGCGCTGTCGGCGGCGACGATATCGGGGCCCAGACCCGTGAGGTCCTGGCTCGCATCGCCGCGGCGCTGGAGCAGGCCGGGGCAAGCGTGCGCGACGTGGTGCGCACGCGCATGTTCGTCACCGATATCGCCCGCTGGCCCGAGGTCGCGGCCGCCCATGCCGAAGTGTTCGGCACGATCCGCCCCGCGGCCTCCATGTATGAGGTCACCGCGCTGATCGCCCCTGACCTGCTGGTGGAGATCGAGGCCGACGCGATCATCGCTAGCTGAATCGTCACACGGAGCCGCTCCGGCGATCCGGCGTCGACGGCCGATAATCCCCAGTTGTCCACAGGTTCGGAGTTGCCCACAGAGCAGGTTCGACGCCGTCGTTCTCGCGTCCGTGGCGACGGCGGCGCACTACCCTCGAATCCGTGACCAGCGAAACGGCTACTCCCACCGACCTGCTCGATCAGGTCGCCGCCTCCACCGCGCGCTTCGACGCCGCCATCGGCACCCTCACCGATCCGGCGTTGGCCGAACCGTCCCTGTTACCGGGGTGGACGCGCGGTCACGTGCTGGCGCACATGGCACGCAATGCCGACAGCCTGCTGAACCTGCTGCTGTGGGCCCGCACCGGCATCGAGATGCCGCAGTACCCGAGCGTCGCCATTCGTGATGCCGATATCGAGGCAGGCGCACCCCGACCGCTGACCGTGCAGCACGCGGACTTCACCGCCACCGCGCACCGCTGGCAGGCCGTCGCCACCACCATGCCCGCCGCCGACTGGCAGGTCGAGGTCCGCAACCGCCAGGGCGGCACCCTCACCGCCGACCAGATCCCCTGGATGCGCCTGCGCGAGACCGAGATCCACCACGTGGACCTCGACGTCGGCTACACCGCCGCCGATTGGCCTGCCCCCTTCGTCGCGCGGCTTCTCCCCGAGACCATCGCGGACCTCTCCGCCAAACTCCAGCCCGAAGCCACCCCCACCTTCGACATCCAGTCCACCGACACAGATTTCATCGCCACCGTCGGCCCTGGCCGTCCCCACCACACCGTCCTCGGCCCCGCCACCGCCCTCCTCGGCTGGCTCGTCGGCCGTACCTCAGGTAGCGACCTGACCGGCCCCTTACCGCCGCTCCCGGCTTGGAAGTAGTCCCGACAGGGAAACCTCGCGACCTACGAAAGAACCTTCGCTCCAGCACAGTTCGGAGGTTCCACGTGGTCAGCGAATGCCGATTTTCGGGTCGGTGAAGCGGTTGGTGAAGATCTCGCCCGCTGTCAGCGCCGGTGGGATCGCCGCACCGCCTGCCACCAGGATCGGCCGCAGGTCCTCGAGGTTGCGCTGGGTTCGAGCCTGCTCGTAGGTGCCGAAGGAGCCGTCGGCCTCGTTGGCCAACAGGCCGAGCTCGACGAGCTGCTTCGCGGCGAACTCCGCCTCACCTGCCGGATAGGGAGTGAATGCCGGTGTGCGGGACACGATATCGACGACCTTGGCATTGGCGTCGGCTGGTGCGGAGCCGAAGTCGGCGCCGGCCTGCTGCACGATCGGTACCAACTTGGCCAGACACGGTGCCAGTCCGTCGACTGTGTCGGCGCGCACGGTGAGATTCGAGGCATAGGTGTCGAAGCCGGAGTTCTTGATCAGGTCGTAGGCCACCGGCTTGTTCCAGGCACGGGCCTCGTGCTCGTAGACGTACGGTTCCGCGCTGGCGAAACCCTGCTGGGCGATCGTCGGGTCGGCGACGAAGCGGGCCGGGGCGCCGTCGTATCCGGTATCGATCTGCGACTGTTTCAGCAGGCCCTTGGCCACCAGCCACTGCGGAAAGATCTGCTCCTTCGACACCACAACGGGCGCGTTCGAGCGGCCGATGTCGGCGATCGAACGCCAGTCCGGGTGACTCGCCGGATCCCACATCAGAATGGACGGGCTGTACTTCAGCAGCGGCGTGACAGCGACGACAGACTTGGCGGCACTCGCCGCGATCACCTGCTCGCCGTGCACCACCCCGAGCGTGACGGTGTCGTCGACGTACATGCGCGAGGGGACGGACTGGAAACCGATCGCGGGCCCACCCGCGCGCAGCTGCAACCGCACACCGGTGTCCTTACCGCCTGCCACCAGCGGCCCTTCGACCGACTTGGTCTCCTCGTCCACGCGGTACCCGGGCCCGAGCAGCTGGAACAACCCGCCCTGATCGGATTGCGGCTGCCACTGCAGCTGGATGGTGACCGTGTCCGGGCACACCCCGCGCAGTGTCTGCGCGGGCGCCGCGGGTTCGAGCGCGACAGCGGCGCCACCCTGATCCGGGGAATCGGTGCCGCAACCGGCGACGGCGAGCAGCGCCGCCAACAGCACTGCTCCCGAGGTCGCGGCGCGCCTGCGGTGTCGGTGGTTCTGCATGTCGTCCTCCTGGTCGTCGCGCCCCTCTGCGCGATGACTACATGCAACTTGTGGTCGATTTCCGGACCGTTACGTACTCACTACATGTCTGCTCTTCCATCAGTTCTGTAATGCGGAGGCAATACATGCAATAGACCCTGAAGAGATGACGTCCCCGTTCACCGTCCCCACCATCGACATCACTCCCTTTCTGACCGGCACCGACGATGCCGGTCGCGCGGCGGTCGCCGCCGCAATCGACACCGCTTGCCGCGAGGTCGGCTTCATGCAGATCGTCGGCCATGCCATCCCCGACGAGGTACTGGCCGGACTCACCGACGCGCTCGACGAGTTCTTCGCACTGCCACTCGACATCAAGAAGCGCTACCGGCGCTCGACCTCGGAGAACCGTGGCTACTCGCCGCCGAGGTCGGAATCGCTGAGCCTGAGTCTGGGACTGCCCACGGCGAATCAGATGAACGACTTCTACGAGGCTTTCATCGTCGGCACCCAGTCCACCGACTTCCCCGGCCTCGACCTACCCGCGTCGTCGTATGCCGCCAATAACTGGCCCGAGGCCGCGCCGGGCTTCCGTCCCGCGATCGACACCTACTTCGCCCACGCACAGCGACTGTCGCGAATCCTGTTGCGCGCCTTCACCGCAGCCCTGCGGCTACCCGCCGACTACTTCGACACCCTCACCGACCATTCCATCGACGCGCTGAAGATGAACAACTACGCCCTGCCAGAGGGCGAACTGCGTCTCGACGGCGACATGACCGGCATGGGCGCACACACCGACTTCGGCATCCTCACCATCCTGTGGGCCGACCGCGTCCCGGGTCTGCAGGTGCTCGACAAACACGGCCACTGGCACAACGTGCAGCCCGCGCAAGGCGCTCTACTGATCAACCTCGGCGACGCGATGGCCCGCTGGACCAACGACCGCTGGATGTCCACCCTCCACCGTGTCGATCCGCCGATCATCGACGGCCACATCCGCCGCCGCCGCTCCGCCGCCTTCTTCTTCGACGGCAACCACGACGCGGTGATCCAAGCCCTCCCCGGCACCCTCGCCCCCGGCGAACAGGGCTACCCCCCGATCACCGTCGCCGACAACATCAACGCGAAAGTCGCCGGCCTCAAAGGAATAGCCACCCCCGCCCCGACCGCCCGCGAAACCGCCAGAGTCCTGGCAGCGACCAGCCCGGATTGACCACACCTCCCACGAAAAAATCGACCCCGTATCTACAGATACGGGGTCGATTTCGGTGCGCCCGAAGGGATTCGAACCCCTAACCTCTTGATCCGTAGTCAAGTGCTCTATCCGTTGAGCTACGGGCGCATGGTGGTGCATCTTCAGTTGTTACCCAGCAAGCTGGGTGTGGCGGAGGCGAGAGGATTTGAACCTCCGGTCCCCGTGAAGGGACAACTCATTAGCAGTGAGTCCCATTCGGCCGCTCTGGCACGCCTCCTGGAGCCTTCTCTTTCGAGGGCACCGGTCCTTGTCGAACCGCCGGGAATGAAGATTACACGAGCAGTGGTAGTAGTCCAAAACGCCTGGTCAATCAGCGTAAGTTGCTGTCGAACCAGTCGTAGATACGAGTCTGGGAGTCGATGCGAATGGCGGTGGCCGCCTCGTCTTCGGGATCGGATCGGTCGACACGGCGACTCAGGCCCGGATAAGTGATTGTGAGACTGGCCACATCCGCCTTCGCGGTGGCCTCGCGGAGGCGGTCGACCGCCTCGGGTGGGGTGGCCGGGTCGTCCGCGCCGAAGATCCCGAGCCAAGGGGCCTGGAGGTCGGCGGCGATGTCGATCAGGGCCGCGTTCTGGTCGGGAAGCGGTTCGGAGATGCCGGGGGCGGCCACACTCACCGCGGCGCCGATCGGGCGGGTGGCGGCGACGAGGAAGGCCGCGGTGCCCGCGCTGTCGAAGCCCAGAACGCCGATCGTGTCAGGGAAGACGCCGCGGCCGGTGAGCCAGTCGAAACCGGCGTCGAAGTCGTCGAAGAGTTCGTCACCGAACACCTCGTGTCGCTGCGCGTCGGCGATGCGGTCGAACAGATGCGGCGCGACGACGATCCAGCCCTCGAACGACAGCGCCCGCATCAGATCGAGTAGCTGGGGGGAGAATTCTCGGGATTCGTGCAGGACAACGATGCCACCGCGGGCCACCCGTTCGGGCTCCACCACGGTGATCGGCACGGCAGTGCGCCGCGCGACGGCGGCCGTGTCGGCATCCACCGGCCGCAGGGGGGCGACGTCGTCGTAAGTGCCCGGCATAAACCCAGCGTAGGCGGCAGAACTGCACTTGGGTAGGTCTGGACGGCCGTGCCGCATGTCGCGGCGGCCGATCATCGTAGGGTGGAGGCGTGACCGCGCACATCCGCCCCGACCTCGCCACCATCCCGGCCTACGTTCCCGGCCGTAACCACCCGGATGCGGTGAAGCTCGCGTCCAACGAGACGACCTTCGGTCCGTTGCCGAGCGCGGCCAAGGCGATCGCGGAGTCCGCCGAGCTGGCCAACCGCTATCCGGACAATCAGGTCAGCGAGCTGCGGGCGGCGCTCGCCGAGTTCCTCGAGGTCACCGTGGCGAATGTCGCGGTCGGCTGTGGCAGCGTGGCGCTGTGCCAGGAACTCGTGCAGATCACCTGCGACGCCCCCGCCGACGAGGTGGTGTTCGCGTGGCGTTCGTTCGAGGCCTACCCGATCGTCACGCAGGTGGGCAACGCGACCGCGGTGCGGGTACCGCTGACCGAGGATCACCTGCACGATCTGGACGCGATGGCCGACGCGGTCACCGAGCGCACCAAGCTGATCTTCGTGTGCAACCCGAACAACCCCAGCGGCACCGCGCACGGGCGCGCCGAGCTGGAGCGGTTCCTCGACCGGGTGCCCGCGCACGTTCTCGTCGTGCTCGACGAGGCCTACTACGAGTACCTGCGGCTGACGCCCGAGACCCGCCCCGACGGCGTCGAGATCGGCCGCACCCGGCCGAATGTGGTTGTGCTGCGCACATTCTCGAAGGCCTACGGGCTGGCCGGGCTGCGCGTCGGCTACGCGGTGGGCGATCCCGAGGTGATCGCAGCGCTGCTGAAGGTCCACATTCCGTTCAGCGTGAACCGGATCGCGCAGGCGGCCGCGATCGCCTCGTTGCAGGCGCGTGGCGAACTGCTCGATCGCACCGATGTGCTGGTGGCGCAACGGCATCAGCTGCGCGAGGCGCTACTGGCCGCGGGCTACGAGGTGCCGCCGAGCGAGGCCAATTTCGTCTGGTTGCCGTTGCGCGAGCGCAGTATCGAGTTCGCCGAGGCGAGTGCCCTTGCGGGCGTGCTGGTTCGGCCGTTCGCCGGTGACGGTGTGCGGGTGACGGTCGGCGATCCGCACGAGAACGAGCAGTTCCTCAGCTTCGCCACCGCACCCGAAACGGCGGCCCGATTCCGTTAGTCCGGCGCACGGTCAGCAACCCTTGACGCGGGTTGCCGTGGGATTACCCCGAATTCGAGCACACCGCCAGCACACCGGTCGTAGGCTTGCCGAAGCTGATTTCGGGTCGACCGATCACCCGGTCGGCGCGCCACCGGTCGAGTGAATGTGTTCTCGGCGGGCAATCTTCCCGCGTCGGAGGGTGCACCCGCACGGCCCCGCACCCTGCTGCCCGACCGGAGATATACCGTGAATCAAGGCTCTCGCCCTGCCGTCTGCGAAAAATCAACCCCCACAGTGACTTTGGCGCCCGATGTCGATGTCGCCGTGCCGCCGCCGATCGAGCTGGATCGTCGCCTGCGCGACTGCGACGAGTTCTTCCGCTACCCCGAACTCGGGCACCTGCCCACCCAGCGTCGCCTCGGCGCGCTCGCCGAATTGCGCGATACCGGGACGTATACCCAGACCGCCGAGGAGATCTTGATCGGCGCGAAACTGGCGTGGCGCAACCACGCTCGCTGTGTCGGCCGCAAACATTGGCGATCACTGAAACTACTCGACGCCCGCCGAGTTACTTCCGCGCGGGAACTTTCCGAGGTGTGCTGGCAACATCTGCGCCTGGCCACCAACGGCGGCGCGATTCAGTCGATGATCACGGTCGGCCCGGCGGCCGAACCCGGCGGCGGCGAGTACCGGATCGAGAGCTCGCAGCTGATCCGCTATGCCGGCTACCGCAACGGCGACGGCACCGTCACCGGTGATCCGGCCAATATCGCGGCCACCGAACAGGCGCTGGAGCTGGGCTGGCGCGGGGCGCGTACGCCGTTCGACGTGCTGCCGGTGCTGATCACCACACCCACCGAGGACGTGCAGTATTTCGACGTTCCGCGCGAATTGGTCCGCGAGGTCGACCTGATCCACCCCGACTACCCGTGGTTCGCCGCACTCGGCCTGAAATGGCACGCGCTGCCCGCCGTTTCGAACATGGACCTGGAGGTGGGCGGTGTTTGCTACCCCTTCGCTCCCTTCAACGGCTGGTACGTCGGCACCGAGATCGGCGCGCGCAACCTCAGCGACACCGATCGCTACAACATGCTGCCGCTGATCGCCGACATGATGGGTCTCGACACCTCGTCGGTGCGGACGCTGTGGCGGGACAAGGCGCTGATCGAGCTCAATCATGCTGTGCTGCACAGCTTTCGCACATCCGGCGTGCACATGGTCGACCACCACACCGTGGCCAAGCAGTTCTGCGATCACGTCCAGCGCGAGGAAGCCGCCGGGCGCGCGTGCCCGACCGACTGGAGTTGGGTCAATCCGCCCATCTCGTCCGGGCTGACGCCCACCTTCCACCGCTACTACGACGCGCCCGACCTGGACGTTCGACCGAATTTCGTCCGCCGAGACTGAGCTACGGCGGGCTGTTTGACTCGCGACCGACCGGGTATTTGCTGTGACGTAGCCGAATCCGGTCGTGCCGGACGCTACGCCCGATTGATCATCCAACAACCCCCAGCGGAGCCGGCGAACGAGCCCAACATGCCCGCGACCGGCCTCCGTACCAGGTAGGAGGGATCATCATGAGCAAATCGACCCTGGAATCGCTGATCGGCACCACCGCCTACGACGAACGCGGCGACAAGATCGGCAAGGTCAAGCAGATCTACCTCGACAACCAGTCCGGAGCGCCCACCTGGGTTGCCGTCTCGACCGGCTTCTTCAGCCACGACTCGCTGGTTCCGCTGGCCGGCGCCGAACATCTGCCCGACGACGACTCGCTCCGACTGCATGTGAACAAGGAGCTGGTGAAATCGGCGCCTTACCACGACGGGTCCCGGATCAGCGCACAATCGGAACAGGAACTGTTCGAGCACTACCACGTCGATCCACGGGCTTCGGGCTGGAATGCCGAAGGGCGCCCGCGGATTCGACCCGAAGACGACCTGCCGATGACCCATGGCAACCCGCCGCGGACCGTGACCGGCCAGTCCGACACCGCTCGCTACGGTGACGACTCGATGGTGCGCTCCGAAGAGCAGTTGCGCATCGACACCGAGAGCGAAGAGGTCGGCACCGCACGGTTGCACAAGTCGGTGGTCACCGAGGAGCAGACGTTCAAGGTGCCCGTGACGCACGAGGAAGTGCACGTCGAACGCGAGCCGATCACCGACCGCACGGGGCGCACGACCATCGGCGAGGAGGACCGCGAGGTCACCCTGCACGCCGACCAGGTGCACGTCGAGAAGGAAGCCGTCCCGGTGGAGCGTGTACGGCTGGCGGTCGACGAGATCGACGACGAGAAGACGGTCTCCGAAACGGTCCGCAAGGAACGCGTGGAAGCCGAAGGGATCGACGACCGCCGCCGTCAGGAACCCTGACTCCGCGCGTCGACATCCCGCTCGGCCGAACCGGCCACCCACCCGGTGGGTGGCCGGTTCTCGACGGGTTACGCGCGGTCGGCGGCGAGCGTAGGGTTCTCGATACGGGCCGAATCGCCCTGGTCCGGCTCGTTTCGACGAGCGAGGGAGCCCCCGATGAGCACCGCATCCAGTTCGGGATTCGATGCCGACGCACTGCGCCGCGGAATCGAAAGCCGTGATGCCGCAACACTGCTGACGCTCTACAGCGACGATGCCGAGATCCGCATGGTCGACCACCGCGACCAACCGAGTCACCCCCGGGTGATGCACGGTCGCTCGGCGATCAGCGCGATGTTCGACGACGTGTGTTCCAGGGAGATGACCCACTCCCTCGACAGCGTCTTGATCGACGGCGACCACATCGCCTTCGTGGAATCGTGCCGATATCCGGACGGCACGCGCGTCCTCGCCCACTCGATGGCGAACCTGCGCGACGGTCGCATAGTCGACCAGACGTCGATCCAGGCGTGGGACGAGGAGTAGTCAGCGGAAATCGGCGACGTGGTCGGCTGCCCATCGGCGATAGTCGCGGGCCGGTGACCCGGTGACGTCGTGCACGGTGGAGGTCACCGAGCCCGGTGTGCCGACGAGTCCGGCGAGTCCGTGCAGCACCACGCGCGCGATGTCGGGCGGGAGCCAACCCATGTGCGCCACTGCGTCTTCGGGGCTGATCTCCTCCCAGACCAACGTGCGGCCGAGTGCGGCGCCGATCGCTTCGACCTGGTCGATTCGGCTCAGCGCGGCCGGGCCGGTCAGGTGGTACTTCGCCCCGGCGTGGCCGTCGGTGGTCAGTGCGCGCACGGCGACCGCGGCGATATCCGCCTCGTGCAGCAGGGGCATCGTGGCGGCGCCGTACGCGCCGCGCACGACGTCGCCCGCGCGAATCTGAGGTGCCCATTCGACCGTGTTGGTAGCGAAACCACCGGGCCGCAGGAAGGTCCATTCCAATGACGACTCGGTGATCGGCTGCTCGATGAGGGCGTGTGCCCGGCCGATCGGGTGGTCCTGCTCATCCAGTTCGTCGCGGACCGAGGCGGAGGAGAGCAGGACGATGCGGCGCGCGTGTGCGGCGACGCGGGCGACGACCCGCTCCGCGATCTCCGCCGACAGCATCGGCCAGGTCAGGTACACCGCGTCGATGCCGTCGAGGGCACTGTCCAGGGTCTCCGGGACTGTCAGGTCGCCCTGCACCACCTCGATACCCGTAGGCAGCGACGCCGCGCGCGGGTCGCGCGCCGATGCCCGCACCCACGTTCCGCCCGCGGCGAGCTGCGCCGCCACCTGACCGCCGACATGACCGGTCGCCCCGATCACCAGAACCCTGCTGATATCCACCATGGGCCAACCGTAGGAAGGGGACTTTCCATTGGAAAGGGCATACCGATAGGTAAGCTCATGGCATGGCGGTAGGAGTCCCGGACAGCGACCGGCCCACACTCGGTCAACGTGACGTATTCGACAAAGAGTGTCCGGCCCACGCCATCCTCGGCAAAGTCACCAGTCGCTGGGGCGTCCTGATCCTGGCCGCGCTACTCGACGGCTCGATGCGCTACCACGTCCTGCGTGACCGAATCGGCAGCATCAGCGAGAAGATGCTGTCGCAGAACCTGCGCACCTTCACCGACTACGGCCTGGTCGAGCGCACCGTCGAACCCACTGTGCCCCCACAGGTTTCCTACGCCCTGACCCCGATCGGCCACGAGGCAGCCGAAAAGCTCCACGGCCTGCTGGAATGGGTGAGCACCCGAGCCGAGGAAATCGAAACCTTCCGAACGGGTGGACCCGTGCCAGGACCGAAGCTCCTCGACCGATCCTGACCTGCGGGCCTTTGGCGGAGACGGAGGGATTTGAACCCCCGATGGTGTTACCCATGCTCGCTTTCAAGGCGAGTGCATTCGGCCGCTCTGCCACGTCTCCCTGGGAAGGATGGTAGCCGACCTGATCCGGCCTTCCGCAAGTCCGGGCGGACCTGGGCCGGGTTGTCTCGCGCCGGCGAGAACTGTCGGCGACATCGGCGCGGGGTTCTGGCTACCGGCGGGGTGTGGGGAGAGGATTGGTGTCATGTACGCGATTGAGCTGAACGGGTTCGGTGGGCCGGAGGTCATGGAGTGGACCGTGACGATCGATCCGGAGCCGGGGCCCGGTGAAGTGTTGGTGGAAGTTGTTGCGGCAGGGGTCAATCGGGCCGATGTGATGCAGCGGAAGGGGTTCTATCCGCCGCCCGCGGATGCGAGTTCGATCCTCGGGTTGGAGTGTTCGGGGACGATCGCGCGGTTGGGAGCGGGGGTGACGGACTGGCAGGTCGGGGATCGGGTGTGCGCGTTGCTCGCCGGGGGTGGGTACGCCCAGTTCGTGGCGGTGCCCGCGACGCAGCTGTTGCCGATTCCGGAGGGGATGGACGCTGTCGCGGCCGCGGGGTTGCCGGAGGTGGCGGCGACCGTGTGGTCGAACCTGGTGATGACGGCGGGGCTGCGATCGGGGCAGCTGGTGTTGATCCACGGCGGCGGTGGCGGGATCGGGACGCACGCGATCCAGGTGGCGCGCGGGCTCGGAGCGCGCGTCGCGGTGACGGCCGGGTCGGACGCGAAGCTGACCAAGTGCGCCGAGCTGGGGGCGGAGATCTTGATCAACTACCGGACCGGCGACTTCGTCGCAACGGTCGCGGATCAGGGCGGGGCCGACGTGATTCTCGACAACATGGGTGCGAAGTACCTGGAACGAAACGTGGAGGCGCTCGCACCCTATGGGCAGCTGGTGGTGATCGGAATGCAAGGGGGCGTCAGCGGAACGCTGAATATCGCCGCACTGCTGCGTAAGTGGGGCACCGTGGCGGCGACCAACGTGCGCGGCCGTCCACGATCGGGGCCGGGGAGCAAGGCCGAGATCATCGCGGCGGTCCGCGCACAACTGTGGCCGCAGGTGGCCGCAGGCGAGATCGTGCCGGTGATCTCCACCGAGCTGCCGATCACCGAAGCCGCCCGCGCGCACGAACTGCTCGACGACTCGCAGACCTTCGGCAAGGTGATCCTGCGGGTTCGCGACTAGCGCACGCTATTCGAGGGCGCTGAGGGCACGGCCGAGCTGGTCGATCTCGTAGCGGGTCGTATAGGGCGCGAGCCCGATCGTCACCGCACCGCCCTCATCGTTCACACCCAGCGCGTCGAGTAGTCGGCTGCCGCCGTGCACACCGCTGACCGTCCCGATCCTGGCATCGGCCAGCTTGGCCGCCACCTTCTCCGCCTGCATTCCGGCCATCGTGAAACTGACCGTCGGGATGCGGGTGGAGGCCCGGCCGATCACGGTGAGGTTGTCGACCTTCTCCAGCACCTGCATGAGGTGATCGAAGAGCTGGTCGTGATAGTCCTGCAGCGAGGTGATCGACATCTCGAGGCGTTCGCGGCGGGTGCCCGTGGCGCGCTCGTCGAGCCCGGCGAGGAAGTCGATCGACTCGGTGAGCCCGGCCAGCAGCGCGTACTGATGCCCGCCCACTTCGAGGCGTTCAGCACCCTTGGCATAGGGGTTGAGCGACATCGAGGGGATGCGATCGAGGAACGCCGGGTCGCGGAAAACCAGTGCGCCCACCTGCGGTCCGCCCCACGACGGCGCGCTCAGCGCGACGACGTCGGCATTGAGTTCGTCGATGTCGATCAGCGCGTACGGCGCCGCGCCGAACGCGTCGGCCACCAGCAGTCCGCCCACGTCGTGGACCCGATCGGCGGCCACCCGGACACCGGGCGCCGACCCGACGATCGGTGACGCGGCAGTGAGCGCCACCAAGCGCGCGGTCGGCCCGATCAGCTCCTCGAACTGCCACGACGGCATCTCGCAGGTCTCGATCTCCACCTCGGCCCAGCGCACGTGCGCGCCGTAGCGGTTGGCGATGCGCAGCCACGGGGCGACGTTGGCCTCGTCGTCCAAACGGGAGAGCACGATGCCGGTACCGAGACCGAGGCGTGAGCTCAGCGATTCGGCCAGCCAGGCCAGCAGAACCGCGCGATCGGGACCGAGGACGACGCCGGCCGGATCTCCACCGACCAGATCGGCGACAGCTTCCCGTGCGGCGTCGAGGATCGCGCCGCTGCGCGATGCCGCACCGTGGCGGCCGATGTGGGAAAACGAAGAGGTGCGGAAACCCGTTGAGACGGCACGAGATACCGAATCGGGAACCAGCATCCCCGCCTGCGGGTCCAGATGGATCCAGCCGTCGCCCAGGGACGGTATCAGGCCCCGAACCCTCGCGACGTCATAAGTCATGGTGGCCACTTTAAGGGCAGGGGGCCTCCCGGGGTAACCGCGTGGGGGTTTTAGCGCGAACCCGGCGCACACGCAATGATGGGGATATGACGCACTCGGAGGATGTCCCCGAATCCATCGTCGTGATCGGTCCCGACGGCCGTCCACTGACCGTGCCCGCCGACGCCGACAACGCGTCCGCGTTCACCGCTCAGGTCGTGCCGGACGACGAGAAGGCCGCGAGCGAGTCGGCGGAGTCGCTGACGGACATGGTCGAGCAGCCCGCCAAGGTGATGCGCATCGGCACGATGATCAAGCAGCTCCTCGAGGAGGTTCGCGCCGCACCGCTGGACGACGCCAGCCGCTCGCGCCTCAAGGAGATCCACAAGTCCTCGGTGCGTGAGCTCGAACAGGGCCTCGCCCCGGAACTGCGCGAGGAACTCGAACGCCTCACCCTCCCGTTCACCGACGACTCAGTGCCCTCGGACGCGGAACTACGCATCGCTCAGGCTCAGCTCGTCGGCTGGCTGGAGGGCCTGTTCCACGGCATCCAGACCGCGCTGTTCGCCCAGCAGATGGCCGCCCGCGCTCAGCTGGAGCAGATGCGCCAGGGTGCGCTTCCGCCCGGAATGCACGCGGCGGACGCCAAGCCAGGCGGCCATGTGGGCGGCGGCCAGTACCTGTGAACCCCCCGAGTCTCTTGTTCGCGGCCCGCCTCGATCTGGACTGAGTGGAGGGTGCGACGAAGGAGTACCCGGAGGGAGGCGAGATCGAGGCCCCTCGGGGCCGCGACACCCGGCGCCAGCCGGAAAACAACACTGTAAGGTCGGGGACCGTGCCCGCCGCTGCCGCCCGTCCTGAATCGGTCTCCGATGAGGGTGACGTGCGTACCGAAGAGAGCCCCGTGCATTCTGACGACATTCCCGCCGACGCGGCGCTAGCCGAAGTCGCCGCTGCCGAGCACACCACCGATGCGCCGCTGCTGGTGAAGACGCCGATGGTGTCGGATTCGCAGACCTTCGGGCGTGCTTTCAAGGACATGCGCGACGGACTACACCAGCGCGAGCTGTGGTTGTCGCTGGGCTGGCAGGACATCAAGCAGCGCTACCGCCGGTCGGTGCTCGGTCCGTTCTGGATCACCATCGCGACCGGTTTGCAGGCGCTGGCGATGGGTCTGCTGTATTCGACGCTGCTGGACCAGCCGATCAGTGAGTACCTGCCGTATGTGACCGTCGGCCTGATCGTGTGGAACGTCATCAGTGCCTCGATTCTCGAGGGCTCCGATGTGTTCATCGCCAACGAGGGACTGATCAAACAGTTGCCCTCGGCGCTGAGTGTGCACGTGTATCGCCTGGTGTGGCGGCAGTTCCTGTTCTTCATCCACAACGCCGCGATCTACGCGCTGCTGGTGGTGGCGTTCTCGATCTGGCGTGACCTGGATCTGTCGTTCCTGCTGGTGTTCCCCGCGATCCTGCTGCTGTTCCTCAACGCGATGTGGGTGACGATCGTCTTCGGCATCTTCTCCACCCGCTACCGCGATATCGCCCCGATTCTGGGCTCGATGACGCTGATGCTGTTCGTGCTGACGCCGGTGATGTGGTCGACGAAGGCGCTGGAGAACTCGGTCGGCGGGGCGGGCGACCGCGCCAAGCTCCTCGAGATCATCCCCACCTATCACTACCTGGAGATCGTGCGCGCTCCCCTGCTCGGTGAGCCGTCGCAGTGGCATCACTGGGCGATCGTCGGTGCGATCACCGTCGTCGGCTGGGCTGTCGCGATCCTGGCGCTCAAGCAGTACCGTGCCCGCGTCCCGTACTGGGTTTAGGAGCAGTTCTCGATGAGCCGTGTGAGTATCGAAACCCATGAGGCGTGGGTCGAGTTCCCGATCTTCGACGCCAAGTCGCGGTCGCTGAAGAAGGCGTTCCTCGGCAAGGCGGGCGGCGCGATCGGGCGCAACAGCTCCGACGTGGTGGTGGTCGAGGCGCTGCGCGACATCAACCTCTCGCTCAAAGAAGGCGACCGGGTGGGCCTGGTCGGCCACAACGGCGCGGGCAAGTCGACGCTGCTGCGTTTGCTCTCGGGCATCTACGAACCCTCGCGCGGCAGTGCGCGCATCCGCGGCCGGGTGGCGCCGGTGTTCGACCTCGGCGTCGGCATGGACCCGGAGATCTCCGGCTACGAGAACATCATCATCCGCGGCCTGTTCCTCGGGCAGACGCGCAAGCAGATGATGGCCAAGATCGACGAGATCGCCGACTTCACCGAGCTCGGTGAGTACCTGTCGATGCCGCTGCGCACCTACTCCACCGGCATGCGGGTGCGGCTGGCGATGGGTGTGGTCACCTCGATCGACCCCGAGATCCTGCTGCTCGACGAGGGCATCGGCGCGGTCGACGCGGAGTTCATGAAGAAGGCCCGCACGCGGCTGCAGTCGCTGGTCGCGCGGTCGGGCATTTTGGTGTTCGCCAGCCACTCCAACGAATTCCTCGCCCAGCTCTGCGATACCGCGATGTGGATCGACCACGGTCAGATCCGCGAACAGGGCGGGATCGAGGACGTTGTGCGAGCGTATGAAGGGCCCGAGGCGGGTAATCACGTGGCACAGGTGTTGCGTGATCTGGAAACCGAGGGCGCACTCGGCGCGGCGGGCGAGAAGAAGCTGGAGCAGAATCAGGTATGAGCGGTCAACGTGACGAGGCTGCCCCGGCTGCCGTGCCGGGTGGGTTCAGCATGACCGACCGTCTCGAGGCGACGCCGGCACCCGTCGAGCCCGCCGCCGTGCTGCCCGGCGACGCGCTGCCCGCGGTGGTGCTGCCCGACGACGCGGAACTGCCCCCCGGTGCCGAACCCGCCGACATCACGACCGAGACCGGCCCGACCGCGCGGATCATCGCGGTGGTCGTCACGCACAAGCGTCGCGAACTGCTCGCCGAGTCGTTGAAAGTGCTCGCCTCGCAGACGCGTCCGGTGGACCATCTGATCGTTGTCGACAACGCCAACGAGGACGCGGTGGCCGAGCTGGTCGCGCAGCAGCCGATCGAGGCGACCTACCTGGGTTCACGCCACAACCTCGGCGGCGCGGGCGGTTTCGCGCTCGGCATGCTGCACGCGCTCACCCAGGGTGCGGATTGGGTGTGGCTGGCCGATGACGACGGCCGCCCCGACGGGCCCGAAGTACTCGCGACACTGATCGATTGCGCGCGCAGGCACAACCTGGTCGAGGTGTCGCCGGTGGTCTGCGATATCGATGAGCCGGACCGGCTCGCGTTCCCGCTGCGCCGCGGCGTGGTGTGGCGGCGGCTGCGTTCGGAGCTCGGCGACGAGGACTTCCTGCCCGGCATCGCGTCGCTGTTCAACGGCGCGCTGATCTCGGCGAAGGCCGTCGACCTGATCGGCGTGCCCGACCTGCGGCTGTTCGTGCGCGGCGACGAGGTGGAGGTGCATCGCCGCCTGGTCCGCTCCGGGCTGCCGTTCGGCACCTGCTTGCAGACCGCCTACCTGCATCCCAACGGCGCCGAGGAATTCAAGCCGATCCTGGGCGGGCGAATGCACACCCAGTACCCGGACGATCCGGTGAAGCGCTACTTCACCTACCGCAATCGCGGTTACCTGATGTCGCAGCCCGGTATGCGGAAGCTGTTGCCGCAGGAGTGGATCCGATTCTCCTGGTTCTTCCTGGTGACCCGCCGCGACCCGGCCGGCCTCAAGGAATGGTTCCGGCTGCGGTCGCTGGGCCGCAACGAGCACTTCGGTAAACCCGACTAGCCCCCGAAACTAGGGGGTAGTTCCCTCTGGCAACAATCTGCCGTTCGGTCTTACGATGCGAACCGTGACCTTCGCAAAGAGTTTCGCATCCGCCGCGGCGACCGTGCTCGCCGGCGCCGCGCTCTGTCTCGCCGCCCCCGGCACCGCCCAGGCGGACGACCAGTGCCAGCTCGGCTGGTCCAATGTCGGCCCGCGCTCCTGCGTGATGAACGAAGTCAGGACCGCGCCGGTGGCTACCCTGGGCAACGGCGTCTGCGTCGGCCTCCTGAACGTGGCGGGCACCGCGTTCGACGGACCGCTCAATTCCCCGAGCGTGGCGCCAGGCGCCACCCACAGCATCGCCCTGCGCGTCTCGCAGGGCTTCTCCCCACTCGGCAACTGGGCGCCCACCGTGCTGGCATGCGATGTGAACGTTGTCGTCGACTGGAAGAACCTGGACAGCGGCGCCACCGGCTCGGTGACCCGCTTCATCCCGGCCACCAGCACCAGCACCTACCCGGTCCAGGACGTGATCGCGAACACCGGCCCCGGTCGAGTCCAGGTCACGGTCCGCACCGACAAGCCCAACATCCCCCAGTCGACCGAAGTTTTCGTGCCGTAGCCCCGAACGCCTACCTGCGGGACCGCAGGCGTGCCGTCATCGGGCCGCGCAACAGCGCGAGTTCGCCTCTGTGACGACGGCGCAGGACCGCGCACGGAAAATGAGTTGCCGGGTGTCGGCGTGGTCGGGCACAGTGGTGTTCGAACGTTGGAGAGGAGGTGGATGTCCGTGAGTACACACGTGTGGATTGCCGTGGCCGGGCGGCGCGATTGTGCGCCTGCCCAGGTTGCTCCGGACATCACCTCTACTCGCTGAACCCGTCGTTCGGGTTCGGCACCCGACGAAGGATTCCTTACGATGGTCGACTACGACCTGCTCGTCCCTTACGGCTGGACCGAAACCGTAGCTTCTGAATATCTGCCGCTGCTCGGCGATCTCGCACCCGCTCGCATCGTGCGGATGGACCGCAGCGAATGCGATGTGGTGACACCGCACGGCCCGGCGCGAGCCGCCTGCCCGCGCGACATCACCGGACTGTGCACCGGCGACTGGGTCGGACTCGATGCCGAAGGCACTGTGCGGCAACTGCTCCCCCGGCGCTCGGCGATCATGCGATCGTCGGTGTCGGGGCGCTCGGTGGCCCAGGTGCTGGCCACCAATGTCGATACCGTGCTGATCTGCTCTGCCGCCGATGGTGACGTCGACCTGGGGCGGATCGAACGAATGCTCGCCCTCGCGTGGGAGAGCAATGCCCAGCCGGTCGTCGTGCTCACCAAAGCCGATGCGGCGGAATATCTTCCGCTCGACGAGGTGCGTGCGGTGGCGCCCGGCGCGACCGTGGTGGCGGTGAGTGCCGCCGCCGCGGTCGGTCTCGAGGTGCTCACCGCGGTGCTCAACGGCACCGTCGCCCTGATCGGGCCGTCCGGAGCGGGCAAATCCACCCTCGCCAACGCACTGCTGGGCGCGGACGTGTTCGCCACCAACGCGGTTCGCGCGGTGGACGGCAAAGGCCGCCACACCACGGTGCACCGTGAGCTGCGGCCACTGCCCGGCGGCGGCACGCTCATCGACACCCCCGGCCTGCGCGGCATCGGGCTCTACGACGCCGCGGAAGGCATCGGCAAGACCTTCAGCGACATCGAATCCCTCGCTGCCGATTGCCGTTTCGCCGACTGCGTCCACGAGACCGAACCCGGCTGCGCGGTGCAGGCCGGACTGGCCGATGGCACCATCACCGAACGCAGGCTGACCAGCTATCGCAAACTCGCGAGAGAGAACGACTGGATGGCGGCCCGCACCGACAAACGCCTGGCCGCCGAACGCGAACGAGTCTGGCGCGACATCAGCAAACAGCAGCGGAGGAACTACCGCGAACGCGGCCGCCGCTGAGCCGGAGTAGTTGATCATCAGGCACGCACGCGAACACCGGCCGAGAGCCGAACCGCGTCAGTGCCTGATGATCTCGCTAATCCTGTTCGAAGGTGACGTGTGCGCGATGGGACACGGTGGCCTCGGCCAGATCGATGATGTAGTCGATGGTGCCCGAGTCGGAGCCGAAATGATTGCCGGCGTAGTAGGAGTAATTCACCATGAGCCGGCCGTCGTCGGTGGCCACCGCGAGCGCGGGACGGTTCTCCGCTCGTGACCAGCTGTGGTCGATCTCCAGCCCGCCCACCGTGCGCAACTCGCTCCCTGACAGAGCCAGCGTCCAGCGGTTCTCCGGGCCGTGACCGAGATATTCCTTGACATAGATCGTCCGGAATCGCGCGGTGATCACCCGGCCGTCGGGCAGCAGGATGAACGGAACCTCGCCCTCGGCGTACAGGTGGCCGGGCTCGGGATCGTCGTGGAGTTCGGTGTGCCACAGGTCGTCGAGTCGTGGTGCGGGCCAGCCTTTTTCCTCGGCCTCGGCACGCAGCGACGACCAGTGCCCGGCTCGAGCCCGCTCGTAGGCGAAGTCGATGACGTGGGAGCCGATGTAGCACTCCACGGTCGTGAACACATCCGGGTCGGCCTGGTTCGGCTCGCTCACCGCTACTCCTGCGGCGCTCGCTACCTCGTGGACGGCGGCGAGCAGGGCCGCGCCGGCACCTGCGCCACGCGAGGACTCCGTGATCAGGAATTCCGAGATCCGTAGCTCACCCGCCGACCACTTGCTCGGCTGGAACAAGTCGTAAGTCGCGAAACCGATCGGTGTTTCGTCTTCGACGATCAGCAGTGGCGCCGGTCGCCAGGCGGAGTAGTCGTTGTTGGCTAGCCGCCGTGTGCGGCGCATGATGTCGGCCGGACGGTGCACCTCGAAATGCGCGTGCAATTCGGCTTGCAGCCCGGCGGCCGCCTCCGCGTCAGCGGCGGAGGCGGCCCGGACGAAACGCGTCACGGGTCAGCTCGGGTCGATGCCGTACAGCCGCGCCCAGTTCTCCCGGCTCGTGAGTTCCGGTACGGCCCTGCGATATTCGGCCTGCAGTGCCGGGAGTTCCTTACGGAGCTTGCGCAAGGTGCGGTAGGCGCGGATGAGCAGTGCGCGAGCACGAGCCTTGTCCCGGCGACGTACCCGCACGCCGGACTGGGAAGCGTCGGTGACCACCACGTGCTCGAACAGGCCGATGTGCCACCAGTGCGCGTCCTCGCGGGTGACGCCGATCAGACCGGGCTGCGTGCGGCCGGTCCACTGGGTGATGGCGCGCTTGATCAGCACCAGGGTGACGCGGCTCGGTTCGCCGCTGGCCCGGCGAACCGAGATGTCGGCGGAGTTCACCGGCGGGGTGGCCGCGGGGTGCTTGATCGTCTCGGGGTAGTCGTTGCGGGTGCTGCGGGCGGCGGCCAGCGCGTCGATACCGCCGTCGCGCAACGCCTTCGGACCCTTCATGAAGTCCTCGATGCCCTGCAGCGTGGTGTGCACCAGCCCGTACTGCATGCCGACCAGGTGCTCGGCGATGTAGCGGAAGAACTCGCGCGTGATCGACTTGCCGTCGAGATCGGTGTGCAGGGCGCCGACGATGAGCGAGTTACGGGTGGAGAAGTACCGCGCCCAGTCGTCGTAGTCCTTCCAGTAGAAGTCGGCGTGCCAGACGGCGGCGTTGGGCAGCGTGACGGTGACGAAACCGTGCTCGCGCGCGCGGATGCCGTACTCGACGTCGTCCCACTGGAAGAAGATCGGCACCGGCAGCCCGATCTTCGACACCACCTCGGCCGGGATCAAACAGGTCCACCAGGCGTTGTAGCCCGCGTCGACCCGGCGCTCCTGGTTCTTCTTGAGCATGGAGGTGTTGCGCAGCGCCTTGGGCACCTTCTGGCCGTGCTTGAGCTCGTGCAGGTGCACCTCCTCCGCGCCGACATTGAGGTAGTCGGGGTTGAGCAGGAACAGCATCTGCGCGCCGACCAGGGTCGGTTCGACGGTGAGGTTGGCGAACGCCTGCAGGCGCAGCACGGTCTCGGGCTCGCAGAGGATGTCGTCGTCCATCAGGATGACGTCGGCGTGCTCGTTGGCCGCCGACACCTCGTAGAGGCCACGGGTGAAGCCGCCCGCGCCGCCGAGGTTGGGCTGGCGGATGTAGCGCAGTTTGTCACCGAAATCAGGACGGACCTGCTGGAACAGCGGGCGGTCCTCGACCAGGTCGGTGCCCTGGTCGACGACGTACACCGCGTCGATCGCGGCCAGCACGGTCGCGTCCGAGGCCAGCGCGGCGACGGTGTGCGCGCAGTCCTCGGCCCGGTTGAAGGTGCAGATCGCGATGGCGACCGGGCGCACCTTCTCGGGCGCCTGCGCGGTCCAGGCGAGTTCGGTGATGTCGAGTTCGCCCCCGACGGCGTCGAACTCGAGCCACAACGCGCCGCCGTCGACGTACTGATCCAGCGGTGCCGTCAGCGAGACGACCCCGCTGCTCGTTGCCACCAGCGAGGCGATGATCCGGCGGTGCCCGGCGATATCGGAGGCGACCAGCCGCACATTCGCTTTGTTGCCGACCACCAGATGCGCACCCACCGATACCTCGGTGACGGTGGTCCAGCGCTGCCAGTAGCTGGCGGCGAATCGGCCGAAGTAGGTGTTGGTGTGCGCGGTCGCGCCCTTGGGCAGGTGCAGCGAGTGCCGTTCGCGGACGGCGGCACCCCCCTTGACGACGGCGTAGAGGTCGTCGTTCACCCGCGCCGAGGGCCCGGTGAAGATGCCTCGGGCCAGCACCAGCCGCTCGGGCGCTGAGTGTTCACCGCGCAACGATGCGGGCGCGGCCTCGCGCCGATCGTTCGATTCGGTCACGGCTTTGGTAGCCGACTGCTCCATGAAGTCCTCGAAATTCTCGGTATCGACTGCGCCGGCGCAGGCAGTCACGTAAAGAAGGGCGTCGCGGCGGGCGGGGCGAGGATATCAATCACACGCCACCCGCGCGTTGTCAGTGAGGAGTTGCCGCACTCCGCGCGTGTTGCTCATCGCTTGCCGATGAGCCGGTGAAAACGAATTTGCTGTAGGCCCAATAGCGGAATACGACCGCCATCGTCTGCCCGACCACAGTGGCGGAAATGTTGTCCGCCAGCGGTGACGACAGGTCGAGCACATATCGGGAAAAGCCGAGGCAGCCGAGTTGCAGGAGGATCGCTACGACATTGACGATCGCGTACAGAACATATTCCCGAACAGGGCTGCCGGACTTGCGGTGCGAGTAGGTCCACCACTTGTTGCCGAAGTAGGTGACCACCGTCGCCACCACGATCGCGATGATCTTGGCGACCAGCGGCGAGTGATAGAGCACACCTTCGGAGAAGGAGAAACCCCCACCCCAGAACACCAAAAGGTTGTAGGTCCCCGCGTCGACCAGAAACCCGATCGCCCCGACAACAAGAAACGCCGCACCCTGCCGCAAACCCGCTATCACCTTCGATACGAGGGGAACAGCAGGCGGTTCAACTGATTGCGACACGCCATGACGGTAGCCAACCAACACCCCGACCCCTAGGGAGGGTCGGCCACGCAGTGGCCGGTTCGCGGCCGGGTCGCCGGTCAGGCGCCGTTGCGTAGGCGACGAAGGAGCAAGCAACGGTGCCTGACCGGCGGCCCCTCGGGGCCGCGAACACGCGGCGCCCGCGCCGCCAGAAATCCTGTAGCCTCCCGGTGTCCCACTGCTGCCTAACTCCGAGGATTGACCCGGGTGGACTCCACCGAGCTTCGCATTGCCGCCGTGGTCCCCTGCCACAATGAAGAGGCCGCGGTCGCCAAGGTCGTCACCGACCTCAAAGCCGCTGTGCCGGGGATCGTCGTCTACGTCTACGACAACCTGAGCACCGACCGCACCGCCGAATGCGCCCGTGAGGCCGGGGCGATCGTGCGCTTCGAGAACACCAAGGGCAAGGGCAATGTGGTGCGCCGCGCCTTCGCCGATATCGACGCCGACGTCTATCTGATGATCGACGGCGACGACACCTACGAGGCGTCGGCCGCTCCGCTGATGATCAAGACGCTGCTGGAGGGCCCCTACGACCACATCCTCGGTGTGCGCAAGCAGGACGACGCCGACGCCAGCGCCTACCGCAGCGGTCACGAGACCGGCAACAAGGTGCTCAACGGCGTGGTGGGCAAGGTGTTCGGCGAGAACGTCGAAGACATGCTGAGCGGTTTCCGGGTGTTCTCGCGCCGGTTCGTGAAGAGTTTCCCGGCCGTGTCGCGCGAGTTCGAGATCGAGACCGAGCTGACCGTGCATTCGCTGCACCTGCGCGTGCCGCAGACCTCGGTGCCGGTCGGTTTCCGCGACCGCCCCGCGGGCAGCGAATCCAAGCTGCGCACCTACCGCGACGGCACCAAGATCCTCGCGCTGATCCTGGGCCTGGCCCGCCACGAACGCCCCGTCGCGTTCTACGGCCTGTTCGGCACCATCGCCTGGCTGGTCTCGGTGATTCTGACCGTGCCGATCGTGATCGACTTCTACAACACTCACCAGGTGGCGCGGTTCCCGACGCTGTTCCTCGCGTTCACGCTGTTGCTGCTCGGCAGCCTCGCGTGGACCGCGGGCCTGATCCTGGACGGCATCCGCCGCTCCCGCCACGAGACGGCGCGGTTGGTCTACCTGCGTTATTCGGCCGCCGGGGTGAACGAGGACGTCGCGGCCGGAGACCGTCGGTGACCACGTCCATCGAGCCCGAGACGACTGTAGAACCCAGCAAGACCCCCGCACGCAAGGATCGGGCGCTGGCGCCCATCCGGACTGTGACCCAGCGGTTCGGCGCCGCGACCGTCGCGTTCGCGATGATCGCGACCGTCTTCGGCGCCGTGTTCGCCGTGCTCACGCCCGCGTTCTGGGGCCACGACGAGATCACCCAGTTCGGCCGCGCCTACCAGGTCGCCCACGGCGGCGTGTTCCCCCAGCGCATCGTCGACGATCGCGGTGTGGCCTACGGCGGGCAGATCCCGGTGAGCATCGACGCGCTGATGGGCTACGCCTTCACCGACTACAACGACAACCCCGAAGAGCCCGACGCGATGGTGGCCGACCCCGGCGCCTACGACCGGCTCGCCGCGGCCGAGGTCTCCTCGACGACCCGGCAGATGTGGTTCACCAACACCGCCGCCTACTCGCCGGTGCCGTATGTGCCCGCCGCCGTTGGCATTCGGCTGGGCGAGGCGCTCGGCCTCGACGTGGGTGGCATGTATTTGCTCACCCGTTTCGCCGGCCTGGTCGCCTATCTCGCGGTTGTCGGATTCGGGCTCTACGCGCTGCGCGAGCGGCGTAGCCAGTGGCTGGTATTCACCGTGGCGGTGCTGCCGATCGCGCTTTTCCAGGCGGGCACCGTCACCGCGGACACGCTCACCAACGCGCTCGCCATCATGGTGTCGGCGCTGTTGCTGAAAGCGCTGTTCGTCGGCGATCGACTGCACCGGGCGGAAACCGCCGCGCTGCTCGCCGCGACGATCGCGCTGCCGCTGAGCAAACCGACCTATGTGCTGCTGGCGATGCTGGTTGTGGTGGTGCCCGCCGACCGGCTCGGTTTCAGCGGAAAACTGAAATTCGTCCCGTGGGCATTCGCGGTGACGGGCGGGGTGCTTTTCCTCGCCTGGACGAAGATCGCGGCGCCCACCGGCGACGGCATGGGCCTGATGCGCCCGCCCCATCAGTGGGGCCAGGTGCGACCGGGCGATCAGCTGAAGGGAATCCTCAGCGACCCGGTGCAATTCGTGCACACCTTCGGCGAGAGCATCGCGCTGCGCGACCATCGCTGGTTCAACCAGTTCTTCGGCGAACTCGGTTTCGCGTATGTGGACGTGCCCGCGATTTCGATGCTGGCGTGCCTGCTCGCCTTCGCGGTGAGTTTCGGCATCGTCGACCGGATGAGTACCACCACAGCCACTTTCCGTCGCACGCTGATCGTGGCGCTCACGGTGCTCGCGAGTGTGGCGATGATCTACGTGACGCTGTACATGTCGTTCACGCCGGTCGATTTCTATATCATCGACGGTGTGCAGGGCCGGTATTTCGTGCCGCTGGCAATCATGGGACTGGCGGTGCTGGCTCGCGTGGTGGGGCTGCGACTCACGAATTCCGATGGCGTGATTCCGGCCCGCGGGACCGCGATCACCATCGCCTGCGCATCGACTTTCGCGCTTGTCGCTACCGCCGCAACGTATTACACCGTCGTCTGGGGATAATTCCCCAGACGACGGTGGGGATTACAGAGTTTTCTCGCCCGCTGCCGCGTAGGCGCGTTCGGTATCGGCCTTTTTCGGTCGCCACCAGTTCTCGTTGTCGCGGTACCAGGCGACGGTGTCGGCCAGGCCGGCGCGGAAGTCCGCGTAGCGCGGTGACCAGCCCAGCTCCTCGCGCAGCAGACTCGCGTCGATGGCGTAGCGCTGGTCGTGGCCGGGGCGGTCCGTCACGTGATCGAAGTCGGTGGGCTCTCGATCGAACGCCTGCAGAATGAGCTGGACGACCGTGAGGTTGTCGAGTTCACCCTGGGCGCCGATCAGATAGGTCTTGCCGGTCCGGCCACGCTCGAGAATGTCCCAGACCGCGCGGTTGTGGTCGTCGACGTGGATCCAGTCGCGCACCTGATGACCCGCGCCGTACAGCCGTGGGCGCACACCGTCGATCAGGTTGGTGATCTGGCGCGGGATGAATTTCTCCACGTGCTGGTACGGGCCGTAATTGTTGGAGCAGTTCGACAGGGTCGCGCGGACACCGAAAGACCTGGTCCAGGCGCGTACCAGCATGTCGCTGCCCGCTTTGGTCGCCGAATACGGGCTCGACGGGTTGTAGGCGGTGGATTCGGTGAAGCCCGGCTCGTCGGGGGTGAGATCGCCGTACACCTCGTCGGTGGAGACGTGGTGGTAGCGCACCTCGTGGCGGCGTACCGCCTGCAACAGCGAGTAGGTGCCGACGATATTGGTCTGCACGAACGGCCACGGCTCGGCCAGGGAGTTGTCGTTGTGGGATTCGGCCGCGAAATGCACGACCGCGTCCACCCCACTGACCAGATTGTCGACAAGATCGAGATCGGCGATATCGCCGTGCACGAATTCGATCCGATCCGCGACCGGATCCAGCGATGCCCGGTTGCCCGCGTAAGTGAGCGCGTCGAGCACGGTCACTTGGACATCCGGGCGCGTGGCCACGGTCTGCTGGACGAAATTCGCACCGATGAACCCGGCCCCGCCGGTTACGAGCACTCGCACTCGGTCAACGATACGTGCATTCCGTGGACGCTCGTGACGAAAGGTGTCACCGTTATGTGTTGCTGGAACGTCTCTGACCTGTGACCCGGCATATATTTACACAGTGATCTCCGTCACATTACCTGTAGGTAGGTTAAGACTCAAAGTCGGTTTTCCTGAGAAAAAGCCCGGTCAACGCTCAGGTTTCTATCAGCGCACAGGCATCGGAGTATCAATGGTGAACAAAACTTGAACTAACAGTCACAGCAGGTTCACCTCTGGTTAGCTGCGGGAGCTTTTGATCTACGAGTCCCCTCCGCACGCTCCAAACTTGAGGTTCAACAAAAATGCTGATGAGGAAATTCGCCGCCACGTCGGCGCTGCTGATCGCCGCCATGGGCGTCACCGCCGGCACCGTGAACGCCGCGCCGGCCGAAGAAGCCGCCCCGATCAACTACTCCGCCGAGGTCGTCGACGGTTCCAAGTCCGTCATCACCACCGACGCCGGCTCGCTGGTCGTCGAAGACGGCGCCTTCAAGATCAAGGCTGCCAACGGCACCACCGTCGCCGGCACCCCGCTGTCGTTCCGCCTCGATGACTTCGAGCTGCCGATCGCCGCCGAGATCTCGGGCAACAAGGCCGTCCTGACCCCCCAGCTCGACCCGGCCCAGGCCGTCTACAAGCCGGTGGCCCTGCCTTACGAGGACAAGGCTCCCTGGAAGACCGAGTACGAGCGTGAGCAGGCCGCCTGGAGCCGTCTGACCTCCACCATCTCCATGGGCGCCACCATCGGCACCCTGGCCGGCGGCCTCGGCGGCGCGACCATCGGCTGCATCGCGGGTGCCGCGGCCGGCCTGGTCGCCACCGGTGTGCTGCTCGCCCTGTTCGGCGCGGGCCCGATCGCGGGTTGCGTCGTCGGCGCCACCACCATCGGCGCCCTCGGCGTCATCCTGGGCCAGATCTTCGTGACCGCTCCGGTCGCGATCGGTGCTGCGATCCAGTACTTCACCACGATCAACCAGCCCTTCGTCGCTCCGGCCAAGTAATTTCGCCGCAGGACAGAAGGAAAGCGGCCCCCGCCCGGAGAAATCCGGGCGGGGGCCGCTTCTTCGTGTCGGAGGTGGCTCGGTCGGCCGACCGTGGTCAGGACCGCCCGAGCCGTTCTCAGGCCGTACGTGCCCGCTGGGCCGGTTCCACCGCGGTACGGACGAACTTCGCCACCCGGCCCAGCGCCGAACGGCTCTCCGGCATGCTCGGCAGGATGCTCATGAACGCGTGCACCTGCCCGCGCCACAGCTCCAGGGTGTTGGGCACGCCCGCGGCGGTGAGCCGGTGGGCCATCAGTTCACAGTCGTAGCGCAGGAGCTCGTCCTCGGCGGCGATGAGCAGCACCGGCGGCATCCCGGCCAGCTCGGCGTTGACCGGCGACAGCGCGGGATCGAGCGGACCGGCGTGCTCGGCGCCCAGGTGGACGACCGCCTCCAGGCCCTTCAGCGGAATGTAGGCGTCCCGGTTGACATTGACGTAGCCCTCTTTGGCCCGGTAGTCCAGATCGAGCAGCGGGCTGAGGCCCACGAGGGCGGCGGGCAGCGGCAGGCCGATCTCGCGAGAGCGGATCGCGGTCGCGAAGGTCAGGAACCCACCCGCCGAGTCGCCGGCGAACACGATGCGCGCCGGATCGGCCCCGTGGCGCAGCAGCCAGCGGTACGCGAGCACACAGTCGTCGATCGAGGTGTCGATCGAATCACCGGGCAGCTGCCGGTACTCGACATTGAGGACGGGCAGTCCGGTGCGCCGGGCCAGTCCGGCCACGACCGCGCGGTGTGTCTGCAATCCGCAGACCGCGAAGCCGCCGCCGTGCATGTACAGCAACGCGCCGTGGCGCAACGCGCGAGATCCGCCCGCGGGCCGCACCATTTCCATCTTGAAGCCCTGGAGCTGGATCTGCTCGCGCTCGATGCCGTGCGGTTCGGGCCGCAGCCGCGACAGCAGGTCGACCGCGACGGCGCCGACCGGAATGGTGGCCCGGTTGATGGGCACGGTGCGCAGCAGCGGTCCGATCAGGCCGAGGCAGGCGCCCATCAGGACTCGCGAGGAGGTACTGGTCCGGCCGGAGTTGACGATGATGCCCGACTCCGGCCTCTCGGCGGTGCTGATCGGGGCCACGGGCGCGAGCCCACCCATCACGCCGGTGATCTTTGTGGCTACCATCGCGCACCTACCTCTACAGCTGGCGCGTCGACCCCTGACCAGGCGTAAACCCCCCGGATCGGATGTCGGCGCTGACATCTAACACAGTGATGTTTCACACATCGACGCTCACATAATCAGATGAACGTCTTGTCTGTCTCAGTTATCGCCCGACACACCCGGTCACGAAACGTTCGTGACCAATTCGTCGACGTGTCGGAACCTCCCCGTCTCCGGGGCGGACGGGACTGGCAGACTTGCCACCTATGCGCGGAATCATCTTGGCGGGCGGCACCGGTTCACGGTTGCACCCGATCACGCGCGGGGTGAGCAAGCAGCTTGTCCCGGTCTACGACAAACCCATGGTCTACTACCCGTTGTCCACCCTCATGCTGGCAGGGATCGACGACATTCTGGTGATCACCACGCCGGAGGACGCCGACGCGTTTTCCCGGCTGCTGGGCGACGGCAGCCAGTTCGGCGTCGCGATCAGCTACGTGGTGCAGCCCGAACCCGACGGTCTCGCGAGCGCCTTCGTCCTCGGGGCCGATCACATCGGCAACGAACCGGCGGCGCTGGTCCTCGGCGACAACATCTTCCACGGGCCCGGCCTCGGCGCCAGCCTGGAACGCTTCCACGACATCGACGGCGGCGCGGTGTTCGCCTACTGGGTGAAGGACCCGACCGCCTACGGCGTGGTGGAGTTCGACCAGGGCCGCGCGGTCTCCATCGAGGAGAAGCCGAAGGTCCCGCGCTCGAACTACGCCATCCCCGGCCTCTACTTCTACGACAACGACGTGGTCGAGATCGCCCGCGAGCTGAAGCCGTCGGCGCGCGGCGAGTACGAGATCACCGATATCAACCGCGCCTACCTCGAGCAGAACCGGCTCAGTGTCGACGTGCTCGCCCGCGGCACCGCCTGGCTCGACACCGGCACCTTCGATTCCCTGCTCGACGCGGCCAATTACGTGCGCACGATCGAGGAGCGGCAGGGCCTCAAGATCGGCGTGCCCGAGGAAGTGGCCTGGCGCCGCGGCCTCATCTCCGACGAGCAGCTGTGCAAGCTCGCCGAACCGATGGTGCGCTCGGGCTACGGCCGCTACCTGCTGGATCTGATCGACCGCGGAAAAGACTGGTAGCGCATGGAATTTCGTGAACTGGCGATCCCCGGCGCCTGGGTGGTGACCCCGCGTCTGCTCGGCGACGACCGCGGCATGTTCTGCGAGTCGTTCAAGGCCTCGGAGTTCGAGAAGGCCACCGGGCGCCCGTTCGAGCTGCACCAGGTGAACACCTCGGTCTCGGCCGCCGGGGTGCTGCGCGGCATCCACTACACCGACGATCCGCCCGGTCAGGCCAAGTATGTGACCTGTGTGCGCGGTGCGTTCCTGGATGTGGTGGTCGACCTGCGGCCGGGCTCACCGACCTACGGCCGCTGGGACAGCGTGCTGCTCGATGACGTCTCGCGGCGCTCGGTGTTCCTGTCCGAGGGTCTCGGCCACGCCATCCTCTCGCTGGAGAACCGGTCGACGGTGACCTACCTCTGTTCGCTCGAGTACTCCCCCGAGTTCGACAGGGACCTGGACGCTTTCGATCCGCGCCTCGGCATCGAATGGCCGACCGAGGGCCGCGACGGCCGCCCGCTGACCTATGTTCGCTCGGCGAAAGACGAAGCAGCGCAGAAGTTTTCCGCCTGATTCACGTGAAACGTCGAACGGCACCACCTGCGCGAGGTGGTGCCGTTCAGCGTTTTCCGATCAGGCCACCGGTTCGAGAACCTTCGCCTCGACCGGTGCGACCTCCGCCGGCTTGCGGAACCGGGGCAGGAAGACCGTGAGCGCGAGCAGCGCGCCGACGATGGTGACGCCCGCCGCGAACTCCAGGCCCGGCCGGTAGGTGTCGAGCATCTGCTGCGGAGTGGCACTCGTACCGTGCCCGCCGGAGGTGACGATGGCGGTGGTCACCGCGAGCACGACGGCCGCGCCGACCTGCATCGAGGTCTGCAGTACGCCTGCGGCGAGACCCTGCTCGTCGTCGTCGATACCGCTGGTGGCCTGCACATTGATGGCGGGGAAACCGACCCAGCCGATGCCGATCAGCAGAATCGCGGGCAGCAGCACGGTGAAGTAGCCGGGTGCCGTGTCGATCCGCAGGAACAGCAGGTAGCCGATCGCCATGACGCTCATGGTGACCGCGATGACCGGTCCGGTGCCGAAACGGTCGATCAGCTTCTCGGAGAAGAAGGCCGACCCGACGACCAGGATGCCGACCGGCAGCAGGGCCATCGCCAGCTTCAGCGCCGACCACTCCAGGGTGTCCTGCATGTACAGGGTCACGATGAACTGCCAGGAGAAGTAGGAACCGGCGACCGCGATGATGGCCAGGCTGGCTCGCACGAGCGAGGCCTTGCGCAGGATGCCGAGGCGGACCAGCGGGTGCTTCACCCGCTGTTCGGTGACGACGAACGCGGCGAACAGGGCGATCACGGCGAGGAACGAACCGATGGTGCGACCCGAGGCCCAACCGACTTCCGGCGCGGTGACCACGGTGTAGACCAGCAGCAACATGCCCGCGGTGGACAGCAGCGCGCCGAGTAGATCGTGTCCGCCTTCTTCGGCCTTACCGTCCTTGGGCACCAGCACGAAGGCGGCGGCCAGGGCGGCGAGCGCGATCGGGACGGGCAGCAGGAAGGTCCAGCGCCAGCCGACGCCGGTCATCAGGCCACCGAACAGCAGGCCCATGGAGTAGCCGCCCGCGCCGAAGACGGTGTAGATCGACAGCGCCTTGTTGCGCGCTTTTCCTTCGGCGAACGTGGTGGTGATGATCGACAGACCGGTCGGCGCGGTGAACGCGGCGGCCAGGCCCTTGATGAAACGGGTGGCGATCAGCAGCGCGGGGTCGCTCACCAGGCCACCGACGAGCGAGGCGACCGCGAACACCGCGAGGGCGATGAGGAAGACCTTGCGGCGGCCGAGCAGGTCGGCGGTGCGTCCGCCCAGCAGCAGCAGGCCGCCGTAGCCGAGGATGTAGCCGCTGACGAGCCACTGCAGGGTGGAGGTGGACAGATCGAGTTCGGCGCCGATGGACGGCAGCGCGACGCCGATCATCGAGACGTCGAGCCCGTCGAGGAAAAGGACGATGCACAGAGTGATCAGCATTCCCCAGAGGCGGAGGGGCCACCTGGTGGGATCGGTCGCCTGATCTGCGGCCGAGAGCGTTGCTGGCGAAGTCATGCGGAGGACATTACATGCGTGTGCATTAATTGCCAACACATAAAATGCCGTTGCATGAACATGCGCCTACCACTAAGATGGGGCCATGAACCCGGCCGTAACGTCAGCTCGGCGCACCGAAGCGCCCACCGAGCTGGTCGGTCAGTGGCGCGAACTACTCGGCAGGCACGCCGCCGTGAGTTGCGCCCTGGAGAAGGCGCTCCAAAGGGACCACGAGATCGGCCTCAGCGAATTCGAAACGCTGGACCGACTGGTCGACGCGGCGTGTCAGAAGTACCGCATGACAGAACTGGCCCAGGACATCTACCTGAGCCAGAGTGCGCTCTCGCGCGCGGTGGCCAGGCTGGAACGCGACGGCCTGGTCGAACGGAGCATGTGCGATCTCGACCGTCGCGCCATCTTCGTCCAGCTCACCGACAAGGGCAGGGCGGTCTACGACCGAGCCCTGCCCACCCACCGTTCGGTGCTCGCCGGTTCCTGGGACAGCCCTACAACGTGCCCGTAGCCGCCGCGGTGATACCGGTGAAAGCACGCCGGTAGCGATCACATTCGGCAGGCTTGTCCAGGTAGGTGCTGCCCGCGAAGGTCTCCACGTAGACCACCGGCGGCTCCGGTCGATCCACTGAATCGTCGACCCCGAAATCCAGGATCACGAACCGGCCCGATTCGAGACCCGCGTGGTAGCCGGAATCGCCGGGAACCACCTGGATCCGCACCGTTTCGCGCTCGGCCAGCTCCCGCAATCGCGCGAGCTGGCCCGCGCGGACGCGGTCGTCACCGATCACACGGGTGAGCACCGACTCGGCCAGCACCACGTCCAGTCGCAACGGAGCATCCGCCCTGGTCACCAGAGCTTGCCTGGCCGCCGACACCCGCAGCCTGCGCTCGAGCTCCGCCTCGGTCAGCCCGGGGATCGTCTGCTCCAGCAGCGCTTTCGTGTAGTCCTCGGTCTGCAACAGGACGGGGACGAGGCCGTCCTCGTAGAGCGCGAGCCCCGACGCGGCTTCCTCGAGGCCGATGTAGACCTCGAATCCCTCCGCGATCACGTCGCCGTAGCTCGTCCACCAACCCCGTGCTTTGGTTTCGCGAGCCAACGCGGCCAGCGGTTCGACCAGATCGGCCGGCGCGCCGTACACCTTGCACATGGCCTCGACGTCGAGGCTGCGCAACGACGTCTGCCCCGTTTCGATCCGCCAGATCTTCGCTTCCGACCACTCCAGTTGCGCCGCCGCGGTTCTGGTTGTCATCCGCGCACGATTGCGCAGGTCACGTAAGTGCCTGCCCAACTGCCTGCGCGGCATCGTGGAACCGGTGACGCCCTGTGGTGAAGCCATACTTCCCCCCTGTATCCGAACTCCGGTCTCCGGACAGAACTTTCGGAGACCGACCTACGCAGCCGACATATCCGGATCTGCGTACGGATTGTTTCACAATGAATCGGACACCGCGCAAGACCTATTTTTTCTTGCGGAACCGCCAGAACTGCACCGCACGAACGTCTTCGGAGAGCTGACTCACCGGCTCGGCGACATCGGACAGCGCCTGGAACAGGCCGTCGGCCAGATCACTGATGTGTTCGACGCGGCCGGCCAACCGGGCGGCGTTGTCGGCGAACTCGAGCATCAGGCGGACCGAGGCCGCGATGGTGAGCCCCAACGGGATCGACACCAGCGCGGCGAGCACCCCCAGCACCGCGGAGGCTTTCCACATCAGCACGGTGAAGGCGATCGGCAGGCCGATGCCGAAGGACGCGACACCGAGCACGTACGCCAGCGGTAGCAAAGTCCTGGTCGCGGGCCTGCGGAACTGCACATCCAGCAGCGAACGGGCAGCCTCGGCGGCCCACTGTTTGGCCGAACCGGTACTGCGGAACGGCTCTTCGAACCCCGCGTCGCGCGCCAGATCGGCTTCGTAGGAGACTTCACCGGCACGATCGGGCCGCTTGCCACCGGCCTCTTTCCAAGAGAGCCAACGGGATTCGGCGTCGAATTCCTCGACATCCTCGTCGTTCGACTCGGGGGTGCCAGGCGCTTCGGTCATGCTTCGAATCCTGCCCGCTTTCAACCCCGACGCCAACCTGTCGGCGCCTTACCTGCGATAGCGAAGGTTACCGGACTGAGACGAAGCAGACACTCTCGAATATTTTTCGGTAACGGCGTAACGAGTCGGCCACCTCCCGCCGATACGCCCATGAACGCAGGAACAGAGCTCTTCGGGGAATGGAGAACACAGTGCGCACGACGTTTCCGACCACCACTACGGCCGCCGACAAAGGTGCCGCCGCGCAGGAGTACACCGCGCGTGGATGGACGGTCGCTGAAACCACCAACGGTCTGTGCTTGATCACCGACGACGAGGTCTCGGCCATCGAGATCACCGGTGAGATCGCGGGCGACGTTCGCCGCTTCCTGCGCGCCAACAACCTGTCCGGCCCCGTGATCGAGATCCCGGGCCAGGAGCGTCGCGAGATCCACCTGGTCACCGGTGTCCGCAAGGCCGCCATGGCGATCGAGGCCATGCGTGAGGCAGGCGTCATCGTGCACACCGACGGCGCCAGCATCCCGCTGCCGCCCACCCAGCTCGCCGCGGGCAGCGCCTCCTGGGGCGTCGCCCCCACCGAGGCTCGCTGGATCCCGCCGGTCGTCGCCCTCGGTGCGGCCGTTCGCTCGGCAATGGCCCGCAGGCAGACCGGCAAGCAGGTCGGCAAGCGCGCGGCGCTGACCCTGGCCAGCTGACCTGAACCAGCCCGAACCCGCGATCCGCGACGCCTCCCCGACGTCGCAGCTCGCGGGTTTTCGGCGTTTCCGGCCATCGCCCGCCCCAGTGGGCGTAAGCATGGGGTATGGCTCCACGTTCGCTCCTGCGTACCTGTCCGCTGTGTGAGGCCGTCTGCGGTCTCACGGTCACCCTCGACGACGCCGACCAGGTGCTGTCGGTACGCGGCGACCGCGACGACCCGTTCAGCAAGGGCTTCCTGTGCCCGAAAGGCGCCAGCTTCGGCAAGCTCGACGGCGATCCCGACCTCGTCACCACCCCGCTGATCCGCGACGGTGACGGGTTCCGCGCGGCAAGCTGGGACGAGGCGTTCGACCTCATCGCGGCCGCGTTCGCCGAGATCCCCCGTGGCGCGTCCGCGGTGTACCTGGGCAACCCCAACGCGCACACCGTCGCGGGCGCGCTCTATCTGCCCGTCCTGATCCGGGCGCTGAGCACCCGTCACATCTACACCGCGAGCTCGGCCGATCAGATGCCCAAGCAGGTCGCGGCCGGACTCATGTTCGGCGACCCGCTGACGGTGCCGGTCCCCGACCTCGATCGCACCGACTTCCTGCTGATGCTGGGCGCCAATCCGCTCGAATCCAATGGGTCGCTGTGCACCGCGCCCGACTTCCCCGGGCGGCTGAAGGCGTTGCGGGCGCGCGGGGGCAAGCTGGTGGTGGTCGATCCGCGCGAGACCAGAACCGCGGCACTCGCCGACCAGCACCTGTTCATCCGGCCGGGTTCGGACGCGTATCTGCTGTTCGGGGTCGTGCACACGCTGTTCGACGAGGGCCTGACCGACGTGCGCGTCGACGTGGCCGGACTCGACGAACTACGCACGGCCGCCCTCGATTTCCCACCGGAAGCGGTGGCCGAGCGCACCGGCATCCCCGCCGGCACCATCCGCGCGCTGGCCCGCGAACTCGCGGCCGCGCCCTCGTCGGCCGTCTACGCGCGGATCGGCACGTGCACCGCCGAGTTCGGCACGCTCACCCAGTGGCTGGTCGACGCCGTCAACACCCTCACCGGCAACCTGGACTCCCCCGGCGGCGCCATGTTCGCCGATGCCGCGGCGGGCGGGGTGCAGCGCAGCAAGCCGTTCCGCCTCGGCCGCTGGACCAGCCGAGTCCGCGAGCTGCCGGAGGCCATGGGCGAACTGCCCGTCGCCACCCTCGCCGACGAGATCGAAACACCGGGTGAGGGGCAGATCAAGGCGCTGGTGACGGTGGCGGGCAACCCCGTGCTGTCCGCGCCGAGCGGTGCGCGACTCGACCGTGGCCTGGCCGGGCTCGAGTTCATGGTCAGTGTGGATCGCTACGTCAACGAGACGACGAGACACGCGAACGTGATCCTGCCGCCACCGCGTTCGGTGCAGTCACCGCACTTCGATTTCGCGCTGCTGCAGTTCGCGGTGCGCAATTACGCTCGCTACTCGCCGCCGTTGGTCGCGCTGGGCGAGCGGCCCTCGGAATCGGCCGTGGTGGCCCGGCTCGCCGCCGCGGTGAGTGGTCAGCCGCATGCCGGGACGGGCGCGGCCAGTCCGATCGCGATGGTCGACGAGCTCGTGATCGCCGGCACCCTGCACAAGGCCGGCATGAGCGAACGCCGCGACGAGCTGACCGGCACGGACACCACCGAACAGCGCCTCGATCTGATGCTCAAGCTCGGCCCGTACGGCGCGTGGAACGGCGGCGACCTGAGCCTGAAAACCCTCCTGGACAACCCGCACGGCATCGACCTCGGCCCACTGCGCCCACGACTGCCCGGTGTCCTGCGCACCGCGTCGAAGCTGGTCGAGCTGGCACCGCCGCAACTGCTCGCGGACGTGGAGCGGCTGCGCGCCGGGCTGGCGAGCACCGCGCCCGCGATGGTGCTGATCGGACGACGTCAGCTGCGCTCCAACAACAGCTGGATGCACAACATCGCGGGTCTGGTCGGTGGCTCCAACCGCTGCACTCTCCAGGTCCACCCCGACGACGCGACCCGCCTCGGCCTCGGCGAACAGGCCGAGATCACTTCGGCGGCGGGCTCGTTGACGGTGCAGGTCGAGCTCACGCCGACGATCATGCGCGGCGTGGTGAGCCTGCCGCACGGCTGGGGCCACGGCGCGAGCAGCACCCAGTCGGTCGCGCTGGCGCACGCGGGCGTGAACGCCAATGTGCTGACCGATGATTCGGTGGTCGACGTGGTGTCCGGAACCGCCGTGTTCAACGGGGTACCGGTGACGGTAGGTCCGGCCTGATCAGTCTGGGTCCGGAAACCGTTGCGCAAACTCGGCTTTCATATCCTTCGCAACAATGGACACGCCCCACCGGCAGTGAGAGTCCCCTAGACTGGGTGAGATTGCGGTCACAGCGGGGGTTTCGTCTAGAAGCCCGCATCAACCGGTACGGCTAGCAGAGGGGGCCCGATGCCCGAAAAATTCGTCGGTAGCGACGGAGAACACGAGCTACAGGACACGTTGGGCACCTCGGACAGAGCCGAGCGCTTCTACGACGACCAGGTGATCGACTATCTGAATCCCACGATGGTCGATTTCGTCGCCCGCATGGACATGGCCTTCATCGCCACCTCCGATTCACACGGCGAATGTGACTCCAGCTTCCGGGCGGGGACCCCCGGATTCCTGCACGTGATCGACGATCGCACGATTGCGTACCCCGAATATCGAGGTAACGGGGTGATGGCCAGCCTGGGCAATATCCTCGAGAACCCGCACGTGGGAATCCTGATGATCGACTTCGTTCGCGACCTCATCGGCCTGCACATCAACGGAAAAGCCCGCATGGTCGCCGACAGCGAGCTGCGCGAGGACGTCACCGATCTGCCGCCCGCCGAGCGAGGAAAGACCTCGCAGGTGTGGGTGGTGGTCGATGTCGAAGAGGCCTACATCCACTGCCGCAAGCACATCCCGCAGATGGTGCCGGTCTCGCGGGACCAGCGCGAATGGGGCACCGACAACGTGCGCGCCAAAGGCGGCGACTACTTCGGCGTCAAGGCGGGCAAGCAGGCACCGGCCATCGCCGAGGCCAGCTAGCTACTCGATCTTGAAGATCACCACACGCTGCACGACGAAGTTGATGACGGTTGCGGTGCCCTGCGCGATCACGAACGCGAGGGGCTGGCGCCACCACTCGTCGGGCAGCGCGAAGTACAGCGCCGCGTTGATCCCCACCTGCACCGCGAACGTCACCGCGTAGAGCGCCACCACCGCGAAGAACCTGGCCCTGCTCGGCTCTGCCTTGAACGTCCAGCGCCGGTTGATCAGGTACGCCGTGGTGGTGCCTGCGACGAAACTGATCGCCTTCGCCAGGCTCACCGGCCACCCGAGCAGATTCAGCAGCAGGCTGTAGATGCCGTAGTCGACGATCGCCGACAAACCACCCGTCAGCGTGAACCGCACGATCTGCGTCTTGAGGTCGACTTCGGTCCCGCCGGGCTCGTCGACCAGGGGAATTTCGGCGGGCAGCGGCAGATGCGGTTGGGCTTGCACGTGAGGAAGACTACGAGACCGGTCGCTCCTCGCGCCATGCATGTAGCCTCTTAGCCGATGTCTGAGAACATTTCGACCACCAACGATGAGGCGTTCGCGCTCCCTACGCGCACCCGCAAGCTCACCGGTTGGGGTCGCACCGCACCCACCTCCGCCGAAGTGCTCTCGACCAGCGATCCGGAACTGATCGCCAAGGCCGTGAGCATGGTGGCGCAGGACAACGACTCGAAGCCGGCGCATCTGCGACGCGGCGTGATCGCGCGTGGCCTCGGCCGCTCCTACGGCGACAACTCGCAAAACGCGGGCGGCCTCGTGATCGACATGCCCGCGCTGAACAAGATCCACAGCATCGACGCGGCCACCCGCCTCGTCGACGTGGACGGCGGCGTCGACCTCGACCAGCTGATGAAGGCAGCGCTGCCGTTCGGCCTATGGGTTCCGGTCCTACCCGGTACCCGCCAGGTCACCGTCGGCGGCGCCATCGGCTCCGATATCCACGGCAAGAACCACCACAGCGCCGGTAGCTTCGGCAACCACGTGCGTTCGATGGATCTGCTCACCGCCGACGGTGTCGTCCGCACGATCACCGCCGCGTCCGATCCGGAGCTGTTCTGGGCGACCATCGGCGGCTGCGGCCTGACCGGCATCATCCTGCGGGCCACCGTCGAGATGACCCCCACCGAGACGGCGTACTTCATCGCCGACGGCGACGTGACCAGTACCCTCGACGAGACCATCGCCTTCCACAGCGACGGCTCCGAGGACAAGTACGAATACAGCTCGGCCTGGTTCGACGCCATCAGCCCGCTGCCCAACCTGGGACGCGCGGCCATCTCACGCGGCAACCTGGCCAAGGTCGACCAGCTGCCGAAGAAGCTGCAGAAAGACCCGCTGCGCTTCAACGGCAAGACCTTCTTCACGCTGCCCGATGTGTTCCCCAACGGGCTGGCCAACAAGTACACCTTCGGGCCGATCGGTGAGATCTGGTACCGCAAATCGGGCACCTACCGGGGCAAGGCGCAGAGCCTGACCGCCTTCTATCACCCGCTCGACATGATGGGCGAATGGAACCGCGGCTACGGCTCCAACGGCTTCCTGCAGTACCAGTTCGTGGTTCCGCCGGAGTCGGTCGAAGAGTTCAAGCGCATCATCATCGACATCCAGAGCTCGGGTTTCTACTCGTTCCTCAATGTGTTCAAGCTGTTCGGCGAGGGCAACCAGGCGCCGCTGAGCTTCCCGATGGCCGGCTGGAACATCTGCGTCGACTTCCCGATCTCGCGCGGGCTCAACGAGTTCGTCACCGAGCTCGACCGGCGCGTGCTCGAGTTCGGCGGGCGGCTCTACACCGCGAAGGATTCGCGCACCTCGGCCGAGACCTTCCACAAGATGTACCCGCGGATCGACGAGTGGATCAAGGTCCGCCGCAGCGTCGACCCGAATGGCGTGTTCATGTCCGATATGGCCAGGAGGCTGGAGCTCCAGTGATCAACGCAGTTGGCAACCCGCAGACCATCCTGCTCTTCGGCGGCACCTCCGAGATCGGTCTCGCGATCGTGGCCGAGTACCTGGCCAAGAGCCCGGCCCGGGTCATCCTGGCGAACCTGCCCGGCGACCCGCTGCTCGAGAACGCCGTCACCCAGGTGAAGGCCGCGGGCGCGACCCAGGTCGACGTCGTCGACTTCGACGCGCTCGACACCGAGTCGCACCCCAAGGTCGTCGACTCCGCGTTCGCCGCGGGCGACGTCGATGTCGCGATCGTGGCGTTCGGTGTGCTCGGCGATGCCGAGGAGCTGTGGCAGAACCAGCGCAAGGCGGTCATGACCGTCGGCATCAACTACACCGCCGGTGTGTCGGTGGGCGTGCTGGTGGGCGACAAGTTCAAGGCCCAGGGCCACGGCCGGATCATCGTGATGTCCTCGGTGGCCGGTGAGCGCGTTCGCCGCTCCAACTTCGTCTACGGCTCCACCAAGGCCGGCCTCGACGGTTTCTACCTCGGCCTCGGCGAGGCGCTGCGTCCCTTCGGGCCGCGCGTCACCGTGATCCGGCCGATGCAGGTGCGCACCTCGGCGACCAAGGCCCACTGGGAAGCCACCGGCGCCAAGGAAGCTCCGCTCACCGTCGACCCGGAAGACGTCGCCAAGCTCGCCGTCACCGCGTCGGAGAAGGGCACCGAGATCGTCTGGGCGCCGGGCGAGGCCCGCTTCCTGATGTCGGCCCTGCGCCACGTGCCGCGCCCGATCTTCCGCAAGCTCCCGATCTGATCGACTGCGTTCAGGACTGCCGCATCATCCCCGGATGGTGCGGCAGTTCTGCTTTTCGGCTCCACTAGGCTGGCCCGGACCGTTGAGCACAGTGGAGCCGGAGGATTGCGCGCCGATGACGACCAATGACGAGGTGCGGGCGGGGCGCAAGATCTGGAGCGGGGTCGGCGAGGGGGCTGCCGCCGCGGGTGTAGCGCTGGTGGTCGCCGTGGTGGGGCTGTTCGCGTTCTCGGCGGTGCAGTGGCCCGCGTTCAACTCCTCCAATGTGACTCGTGCGCTGACCACGGTGGGACAGGTCGTCGCGGTCGCGCTGCTGGTGGTCTCGGTGCTGCTGATCCGGCTGCGCAAGTGGCCGGTGGTGGCGAAACTGCTGTCCTGGGTGGGCATCTCGAGCTTTGTCACGGTCACGCTGGGGATGCCGCTGGCCGCGACGAAGCTGTACCTGTTCGGTGTCTCGGTGGATCAGGAATTCCGGACCGAGTACCTGACCCGGCTCACCGACAGTGCCGCGCTGCGCGATATGACGTATGTGGATCTGCCGCCGTTCTATCCGGCCGGGTGGTTCTGGATCGGCGGGCGCGTGGGCAACGTGCTCGGGATGGACGGCTGGGAAGTGTTCAAGCCGTACGCGATCGGGCTGCTCGCCATCGCCGCCGCGGTGGCGCTGGTGTTGTGGATGCAGTTGGTGCGGGCCGACATGGCGGTGGGCGCGGCCGCCGCGGTCACGGCGATGACGTTGGCGTACGCCTCGCCCGAGGCTTATGGCGCGGTGCTCGTGGTATTCGTTCCGCCGGTGCTGGTGCTGGCGTGGGGTGCGCTGCATCGGCGGTCCGGTGGGTGGGGCGCGGTGCTCGGTACGGGACTGTTCCTCGGGGTGGCGGCGTGTTTCTACACGTTGTACCTGGCGATCGCGGCGTTCACCGTGGTGATCATGGCGGTGGTGGCGGCCGGGTTCGCGGTCTACGCACAGCGGGCAGCCGGGCGGCGGGCAAGCCGGCTGGGCGGCGCGCGAGCGGGCGCGGCTGCTGACGCCGGTACCCCCGGCGTTTCCCCGGCCACGGGCGGAACTGTCCCGCTGAGCGCTCCGCCCGCCTGGCGCGCCGCGATCGCGCCGCTGACCAGGCTGGCGGCAATCGGCGGCATCGCCATCGTGCTCGCCCTGGTCGTGTGGACGCCGTATCTGCTGAAGATGGCGTCCGGTGCGAAACTTCCCTCCGGCAGCGCTTTCCACTATCTGCCGGAGTCCGGCGCACAGCTGGCGTTCCCGATGCTGGAGTTCTCCCTGCGGGGAGCCCTGTGCATGATCGGCGTGCTGTGGCTCGTAGTTCGCGCCGGATCATCTAGGCGCGCACAGGCACTGGGCCTCGGCGTCGTATCGATCTATCTGTGGACCCTGCTCTCGATGATGGCGACCGCGGCAGGCACGACCCTGCTGTCCTTCCGGCTGGAGCCGGTCCTGCTCGCGTTGCTCGCCGCCGCGGGCGTTTTCGGCTTCGTCGAAGGCGCGACCGCCCTCTACCAGGCGGTGAACGAGCCCGCCCCGATGCGCACCGCGGCTGCCGCGATCGCCGTCCTCGGCGCCATCGCCTTCGCCCAGACGATCCCCACCGTGCTGACCCACGAGATCGACACCGCTTACACCGACACCGACGGCAACGGCGAACGAGCCGACCAGCGCAAACCCTCCGCCGTCTCGCACTACCGCGAGATCGATGCGGCCATCCTGGCGCAAACCGGCCGTCCCCGAGACGAATCCGTCGTCCTCACCGCGGACACCACTTTCCTGGCCTTCTACCCCTACTGGGGCTTCCAGGCCCTCACCTCCCACTACGCGAACCCCCTGTCGGACTTCAAGGCTCGCGCCGCCACCATCGCCGACTGGAGCAAGCTCCCCGACTCCCCTGCCCTCGTCGAAGCCCTCGCGAAGTCCCCGTGGCGCGCCCCCGACGCCTTCCTCTTCCGCAACGACGGCGACAACTACACCCTGCGCCTGGCCGAAGACGTCTACCCCAACGACCCGAACGTCAAGCGCTACACAGTCTCTTTCCCCAAGTCTCTCTTCACCGACCCCGCCTTCACCGCCACCGAAATCGGCCCCTTCACCCTGATCACCGTGCGCCGCTGATACTCGACGACCACTGTGGCGAGGCCATGTCCTCGACCGGTGGCCGAACCCCGGCTCACACAGCGGCGCGGCCGAGGTAGTGCAGGAGTTCGGCGGTGGGCGTGGTGGCCGCTGTTTCGACAACGGCGGCGTAGGCGCCCCACTGGCGCAGGGGTTCGATGATTTCGGCGTCGGTGCCTGAACCGGGGGCCGGGTGAATGGTGCGGGCGGCGGTCAGAAGATGGGCGGAGAGGTCGTCGGTGAGGGGCGACGGCTGACCGGTGGCGATCGCGATGTCCCAGGCGTGGACCGCGGCGTCGAGAGCGGCGAGGGTGGCCGCGACGGGGGTCGGGAGGTCGCCGTGCGGGAGTGGCGTGGGGACAGTGGTGGTTTCGTCGGCGACCGTGGCCCACGCCGCGGCGGTCTGGTCGACGGCTTCGCGGACCAGGGCGGCGGCGGAACCGTCGATCTCGCCGGAGGGGTCGAAGGGGTTGTAGGACGGGCCGGGGCCGACTCCCAGTGCAGCGGCGTAGGCGAGTTGGTCGCCCGCGGCGTGCTGGATGACCTGGGTGACGGTCCAGTCCGAGCAGGGGGTGGGCAGGTTCCACTGGTCGTCGGCGATCCCGGCCACGACGTCGCCGAGGGCCCGGTAGGAGGTGGCGACCACGTCGCGCCAGACGGTTTCGAGGGCTGCGGTGCTGTTCATGATGGTGCCTTTCGTTTCGGTGATGACTCCAGCCTAGAAACCTATTAGGCTCGTTTCTTTCCTAATTTTCGACGAGGTGGAAAATGGCTGCGACAACCCCGCGCGTCCTGCGTCTGCTCGCCCTGCTGCAGGACCGCGCCTACACCGGGCGCGAGCTCGCCGACCGCCTCGAGATCACCGAACGCACCGTGCGCAACGACATTTCACGGCTGCGCGAACTCGGCTATCCCGTCCACGCCGAACGGGGCGCGATCGGCGGCTACCGCCTCGGCCGCGGCGCGACCATGCCGCCGCTGCTCCTCGACGACGAGGAAGCGGTGGCGGTCGCGCTGTCCATCGCCGTGGCCCACGACGGCTCGCTCGCCGTCTCCGACATCGGCGACCAGCTCACCAGAGCACTGCGCAAGATCGAACAGATCCTCCCGAAACGCTTGCAGCGCAAGGTCTCCGCGTTGCGCGACGCCACCGAGATCGGCCCCGCCACCACCGGTTCCCGCGAACCGGACGCACCGGTCGCCGCGGGGATCCTCACCACCCTCGCCGACGCGGTCCGCCGCACGACCGCTGTCACCGTCGAAACCTCCGACGGTGCAACGGAACTCGAGCCCTACCGGCTGATCAACTGGCAACGTCGCTGGTACCTGGTCGCCTACAGCATGCGCACCCACGACTGGACGGCACTGCCCGCCGCCGGGATCACCCGGGCCGAGGCGGGCACCCGCGTGTTCGCCCCGCGCTCCCTCCCACACGACGACCTGGTCGCCTTCGTCATGCGTCATATCGCCTCCACCGGCTGGCGCGTCCACGCCCGCGTCACCGTCCTCGAATCCGCGGAGACCGTGATCGCCAGGATCAACCCGGCGGTCGGCGTGGTCGAGCCGATCGACGAGCACAGTTGCGTGCTGCTCACCGGCGCCGACGCGATGGAGACGATCGCGATCTACCTCAGCATGTTGATGATGGATTTCCGCGTCGACGGCCCGCCCGAGCTGGTCGCGCACCTGCGCACCCTGGCCCGCCGCTACACCGAATCGGTCGCCGGGTAGCCGCCGCAGATCGTGCCCCTTCCGTGCCGGAAGCAGGTGTTCATCCCGCTCGACGGCACTACACTGACTGGTGCGGCACGGTCGTCGCCGGCGGATTCGAACTCTCCCGGCGGCTGGCGTAGAAACCAGATCCTGCACGTCACGGGTCCCGGCGACCCGCTATCGGAGGAGGACGTATGTCCGATCCGTTGCACACGAGGGTGTGCCTCACCGGCTTGAACTGTTCCTGCCCGAGCATCAGCGTTTTCCTGGTGCCGGAACCGCTGGTTCTCGGCGGTCAGATGATGCACCTGCTCGAACAGGCGCCCCTCGCCGGGCGAATACCGCAACCCACCCCGGACGCCGAGCTGATCGACTTGATCCAGGCCGTGCGCACGCCGCTGGACACCCGGGGGCTGGCACGCGCGCAGCAAGTCGCGTTCTCCGGTCCGCGCCACGATCCGCCGGTCGCGCGCGAGGTGCTGCACGACCATCTCATCGAGGAACCCGCCCCATGGGGGCTGGATGTGGACGATCCCGCGGAACTGACCCGGCTGGCGATGCTGCCCGAGTGGCGCATCGGAGTGCGCCGCATCGATGATTTCCAGGCGCATTCGGTCCGCCAGGCGATGGAGGCCGTCTACCGGTATTTCGCGATCGACCAGCGCATTCCCCTGGTCTATCACGGCTTCGCCGACCCGCGCGAAGGCTGGTTCGCGCTGCGCGCATCGGCGGCGTGAGCTGATCCCCGCGGTGTGACGGCGTCGACCCTGTGTCTATCGACACCCGATAGCTACTGGTGTGCGGAAGCTCGATAGACCACAATATGTCCGGTCAGTGTCAACAAACCGCGCGGTCGGTGTCGCGGGGCGAGTACGCTGCGAAATGTTGGAAGTTCGGCCGACCGAAATCAGGTTTTGGTAGCGCTGATCGGTACGGATGCAGAGGTATAGCTATGACGCTCAACCGACCGGAGCGGATCGATCTTTTGTTGTCACGGCCGCAACGTATCGGCCGTGAACCGGAACCGCGCGAGCAGCTCGACTCGCTCGCCGCGATCGAGCGGGTCGTCATCGACGCCACCATCGCCATGCTCGCGCCCGGCCAGAAATTCGCCCTGCTGTGGTCACTGCAGGTCGGCGAGCAAACCGTCGCCGGCGTGCAGATCAAAGAGCGCGACGGAACGGTCACCAACCTGATGCCGCCCACCGAGGTGCTCGAATACCTCACCGATCACAAGCGCATGTCCTACGACCCGAACATCGGGGCCTGGCTCAGCGCCGAGATCTTCATCGCCGGTCCCACCCGGTACAAGACCAACTACTCCACCGGCTCGGTCGCCGACTGGATGCCCGAGGTCACCGCCGACGACCTGCGCGCCGAATTCGCCGCCTTCCCGCGCCCCGACACCGAGATCCCCGACTGGGCCCGATCCCAACTCGACTGGGCCGACCGCCGCACGGGTTGAGACGTACCTGCGCCGTCGCTGCGGCGGCCCGTTAGGAGCGGCGCCGACCCGCGCACAGGTTCGATGGCTAGCATCAGACCCCGTGCGACCGGACCGATCTGAACGAGCGTTCACCCGATACCGCCTGATCGCCCTCGTCTGTGGGCTGCTCGGGTTCGTGCTTGCCCTGCTCACACCGCTGTTACCGGTGCGCCAGGACCGCGCGAGCCTGGACTGGCCGCAAGCGGGCGCGACCAGCGTCGAGGCACCCCTGGTGTCGTATGTGCCGCAGCGGCTCGACGCCCAGCTGCCGTGCACGATGCTGAGCGGATTGCCGGGTCCCGGGGCGGAGAACCCCACCGCGACCACCCTGCTCACGACGATTCCGGTCGCCTCGGGCAAGGCCGACCGCGGACTGAGCGTCACCGTGCGTGACGGCGTGCTGGGGGTGCAGGCGCGCGATGTGCCGATGCTGTCGGCGCCGATCGCCGAGATCGCCGGGTGTGAGCGGATCAGCATCGTCTCGACCGTCGAGGCCACGACCGTGGAGTTCGTCGGTGCGGCACGTCAGGACGGGACGCCGTTCCGCAACACCGTCACCGTGGACAAGCGCCCGCAGATCGTCGGCGTCTACACCGACCTCGACTCGGCCACTCTCACCGGCGCCCGGCTGCACGCCGATATCGACTCCCGCTTCACCTCGACGCCGACGACGCTGAAACTGGCGACGATGATCGGCGCCGGTGTGTTCACCCTGCTCGCGCTGATCGCGTTGCACCTGCTCGACACCACCGACGGCCGCCGCGCCCGCCGCTTCCTGCCCCGGCACTGGTGGCGGATCACCCCGACCGACGTGGTGGTGGTCGTGACGCTGCTCAGCTGGCATGTGATCGGCGCGAACACCTCCGACGACGGCTACATCCTCAATATGGCGCGCGCGTCGGGCCCGTCGGGCTACATGGCGAACTACTACCGCTGGTTCGGGGTGCCGGAGGCGCCGTTCGGCTGGTCCTACGAACTGCTCGCCTGGATGACGAAGATCTCCGACGCCAGTCCCTGGATGCGCCTGCCCGCGCTCGCCGCCGGATTGGTCTGCTGGGCGGTGATCAGCCGAGAAGTGCTGCCCCGTCTCGGTGCTCGTGTGCGCCGCGACAAGGTGGCGCTGTGGGCGGCGGGCCTGGTGTTCCTCGCCTTCTGGCTTCCGTACGACAACGGCCTTCGCCCCGAACCGCTGATCGCGGCGGGCGCGCTGCTCACCTGGTGCCTCATCGAACGCGCCATCGCCACCGCGCGACTGCTGCCTGCCGCCTTGGCGATCCTCGTCGCCGCGTTCTCGCTGGCGGCGGGCCCGACCGGCCTGATCTGCATCGCCGCCCTGATCGCCGGTACCCGGCCGGTCATGCAGGTCATCATCAAACGCGCGCAGGGTCTGCGCCCGCGTCGGATCGCCGCCGACAGCGAGTTCGACGCCGCCGACGACCAACCGTCGCCCGTCGCCCGCAGTACGGCGAAGACCAACGCCACCAGCCCGGCTCGCACGAACAACTCGGCAAGCCCGGACGAGGCGGATCGGCTCTCGCTGGGCGCCAAGATCTTCCGCTACGCCGCGCTGCTGGCCCCCGGCATCGCGGCGGGCACGCTGGTGCTCATCATCGTTTTCGCCGACCAGACGCTGGCCACCGTCATGGAGGCCACCCGAGTCCGCACCCTCGTCGGACCGAACGTCGCCTGGTTCGACGAACGCACCCGCTGGGACTCGCTGTTCATGCTGTCGCCCGACGGCTCGCTCGCCCGCCGGTTCGGCGTCCTGGTGCTGCTGCTGTGCCTGCTCGTCTGCATCCTGCAGGTGCTGCGCAAGGGCCGCATCCCCGGCACCTCGCGCGGCCCGTCGGTGCGCATCCTCGGCATCGTCTTCGCCGCGCTCCTGCTGATGATGTGGACGCCCACCAAGTGGACCCACCACTTCGGCGTCTACGCGGGCCTGGCGGGTTCGCTGGCGGCACTGGCCGCGGTTGCGGTGGGCACCAACGGAATCAAGGCTCCACGCAATCGAGCGCTGTTCACCGCGGCGGTATTGTTCCTGCTCGCGATGACTTTCACCGGCTCCAACGGCTGGTGGTATGTCTCCAGCTACGGCGTGCCGTTCTGGGACAAGGCGCCGATGGTGGCGGGCAAGGGCGTTTCGACGCTGTTCCTCGGTCTCAGCATCCTCGCGCTGCTGGTCGCCCTGTACTTCCACCTGCGCGCCCCGTACCGGACACCGAGCGACACCGGGCGTTTCGACCGCTTCGCGACCATGCCGCTCACCATCGCGGCCGCCCTGCTGGTGCTGTTCGAGGTGGCGTCGATGGCCAAGGGCGCCATCACCCAGTACCCCGCGTACTCCATCGCGAAGTCGAATCTCAATTCGCTGCAAGGCAATACGTGTGGCCTGGCCAATGACGTTCTGGTGGAATCGAATACGGCCGATTCCCTGCTCACCCCCTATACCGGCGCCCCCGCCGACGGACTGAACGCCGAATCCACCGGCTTCACCCCGGACGGCGTGGCCGACGACCTCACCGCCGATGCCGACGAGACCGTGGTCGGCGGCGCCAACTCGGTCGACACCGATTCCGCCAACAAGACCACCAAGACCACCGGCGCGGGCACCGGCGGCGGCACCAGCGCCGAACCCGGCATCAACGGCAGCACCGTCGCCCTGCCGTTCGGCCTCGACCCCGCCCGCACTCCGGTCCTCGGCTCCTTCCAGGACGGCGTGCAGCAGCAGGCGAAGCTGACCTCACAGTGGTATCGCGTCGACCTCGGCGACAGCGTGCGCGACGATCCCGCGTATCAGGCCCTCGTGGTCACCGCGGCCGGGCGGATCCGCTACGTCGACACCGACGGCGTCGTGCACTACGGCCAGGAGTTGCGTCTGGAATACGGCACCCGCGCCGCCGACGGTTCCGTCGAGGTGACGGGCTCGGTCGCGCCGATGGACATCGGCCCGGCCCCGTCGTGGCGCAACCTGCGTGTGCCGATCGATCAGCTGCCCGCAGGCGTGAACGCGGTGCGCCTGGTCGCCGCCGACAACGACATCACCGGCAAGCAGTGGCTCGCGGTGACGCCGCCGCGGCTGCCGAAACTGGCCACCCTGGACTCGGTGGTCGGCCGGACCGCGCCGGTGCTGCTCGACTGGCACGTCGGCCTCGCGTTCCCCTGTCAGCGCCCGTTCGAGCATCACGACGGCGTCGCGGAGGCTCCGCAGTGGCGGATTCTGCCCGACCGGGTCGGCTCGGACGCGTCCAACGCCTGGCAGGACGACATCGGCGGCGGCCCGCTCGGGTGGACAAATCTGCTCCTGAAGGCCGAGACTGTGCCCACCTATCTCGACCACGATCTCGGCCGGGACTGGGGCTCGCTCGAGCGGTTCACGCCCTATCAGCCGGCACCGCCCGCGAAGATCGGGGTGACTGTGATCGATCAGACAGGACGAGCGAAAGAACCGGCAATTCGGGCGCAGTAGAACGGCGTAGAGACTATGGCAGCGCAAGGGCAGTGACCGGGCACTTGCCCATGTCACTTACGAAACCCTCAGTGTCCGTTAGGGTTTCGGTTTGATGAAACACCTGTAAATGACAGCGTAAAGGTCCTGTGCCTGCACGTTTGAGCACGTACCCTGGTGGGTATGACAGGAGCCTTCGATGACATGGATCTACGAGATCTCGTCGAGTTGCTCAGCAACGACGAGAAGCAAGAACTACGACCGGCCGTAATGCGGGTACTGGAAAGACTGCCTTCACAAGAGGTATTACGCCGCGACCTGAACCGTCGCATGCTCAACGTCTGACTCCTGTCCCCCATCCAACCGAAAAGGCGCGGACCACATAACGTGATCCGCGCCTTTTACTGTTCGTCCGAGGTCAGAACACCCGCAGCGGTCCCGGGCTCCACAGCCCGTTGCGCGCCGCCGTGCCGGTCTCGAGCTGCGCGGGCGTGGCCTGCGCGTACTGGTCGTAGCGTTCCAGCGAGCCCCAGTCGCGGGCCCAGTCGTCCTTCAGGTAGGTCGGGATGGTGACCCGGGCCGCCAGCATCTGCGTCATGCCGAGCGGACCACCGAACTCCTGCGCCTGCCAGGTGTCGGTCGACGAGATCGCCAGCGGACGGTCCGGCAGGATCCGGTAGTTCGGCACCTCGGCCACGCCGTTCTTGTGCGCGAACGGACGCTGGCACGGGAACTGCAGGCCGACGGCCCAGTCCAGCAGTACCGGCTGGTCACGGCCGATGAACGTGTCCAGAGTCTGCAACTCGGGCACCCGCGGCGGGGTGAACGCCAGCCACTGGTCACCGATCAGGATCGGGTCGTTCACCATCACGCGCACCGCGTTCACCTCGGCCGGAAGGTCGGCCAGCGGCACGCGCAGGTTGCGCCACGACGGGGCGGGACCGATATCGCGCGGCTGGTAGGCGCCGAGCGTGGTGACGCTGCCGTCGGGGTTGCGGGTGCCGTATTCGACGAACAGCGCCTGACCGTACTTGTCGGAGCCGGAGTCGTCCTTGGAGGCGATGCGACCGGCCGCGCTGATCACGACCAGCGGCGAGTCGTCCGAGCGGGCGGGCAGGCCGTACCAGGCCGATTCCAGGTGGGCGGGCTGCTGCATGCCCTCCTGGTAGGAGCCGAGAATCGGGGTCTGCGCGGGGTCGAGGCCGAACGGCAGCGCCACGGTGGAACCGTTGACGCCGAGTGCGCCCTCACCACCGCCGGTGCCCGCGCTCTCGCCTTCGGCGAAGGCCGCGCCGACCGACTGGTTGCTGGTGTTGCCGGTGCCCGGCTTCACCTCGACCGCGTCGGCGGACAGGTCGCTCGGCACGCCGTTGGGTGTGAACCCGACCGAGCCGGTGCCCGCGAGGGGATCGTTGGGGTCGGTGAACGGACGGGCCGGGTCGACGATGGGGTCGAGCCTGCCGCCGTTCGGGTCGGATTCGACCAGCACGTCGTTGGCCAGGCCACACGAGTTGTCGCTCAGCGCGTCGATGTTGGAGCGGCCGAGCGAGTAGCCGGGGTACTGCTGCGTCGCGCCCTTGACCAGCGAGAGCACTTCGAACAGCACCATCAGGCCGACCACGACGGTCAGCGGAATAGCCGCGAACTTGCGGATCCTGTTGCCGCGCTTGGTTTTCACCGACGGCACCGGCTTCACATAGTCCTCGCGCAGCGCGTACCAGCCGACCAGGGCCAAGGCCACGCCGAACAGGACGAGCATCACCGTGTTCGAGTGGACGCCGCGCAGCGAGATGGTCTTGTCGAACCACGGCACGCCGTAGCTGGACACGTACCAGTAGCCGTTGATGCCCGAGAACGACAGCGCCAGCACGAACAGCAAACCGGCCAGGAAGATCGCCCGGTTCTTGCGGGAGCGCAGCGCGCTCTGCGACACCGCCACCGCCGTCACCGCCGCGAGCCCACCCGCGATGCCCGCGTAGGCGCCGAAGTGGTGGGTCCACTTGGTGGGGTTGAACATCATGAAGAAGATCGTGCCGAAGACGATCCCCATCAGCCGCCACGTCGGACCCGACGCGATCCCCGGCACCTGACGGCGGCGCAGCAGCACCAGCAGCGTCGTGAACAGGCACAGCAGCATCACCAGGAAGGCGAACCGGCGGGCCAGCGAGCCGTCGACGGTCTCGACGAACATGTAGTAGTAGCGCAGGTAGTCCTCGTACCAGGCCAGGTTCGGGCCGGTGGCCTGACGGACCCGGTTGGCTTCCTGGATGCCGGCGAAGGTCTGGTCGCCGTAGACCACGGTGAGCACGAGCACGCCCGCCGAGGCGATCGGAGCCAGCAGCGGCAGCGTGCCGAACTGGCGATGACGGCGCACGATGATCCGCACCAGCGGCCGGATACCGGCCAGCAGCGCGGCCACACACATCAAACCGGTCGGCGCGGCGGCGAGGGTGAACGCCGCGATCAGCACCGCGATGCCCGCGGGCAGCAGACGGCCGGTGGCGATGGCGCGTTCGATGGACACCCAGGTGAGCAGTGCGCCGAGGGCGACGATGGGCTCCGAGCGCAGGCCGTTGTCGAACGGCAGCCAGAACGCCAGGAACACCAGTCCACCGGTCCACAGCGCCACCTGCGAGCGCTTCACGGCATTGCCCAGGCGCGGCACCACCTCGCGGCTGATCACCATCCAGCACAGGATCGCGCAGATCAGCGCGGGCACGCGCACCCACGGGCTGGCCGTGGAGATCTCCGCGAACACCTGGATGACGTAGTAGTACCAGCCGAACGGGGCCTCGGGGACGCCGTACCAGCGGAAGTAGTTGGCCGTATAGCCCGCGTCGGGGGCCACGCGCACCATCGACAGGATGTAGCCGTCGTCGGAGGTGTTGGCGCCGACGAAATGCCAGACCAGCAGCGTGCCGATCACCGCACCATCGGCCCAGGTCGGCTTCAGCCAGTTGCGCGGCAGGAAGCGGCGGTGCCCACGCCCGTCACTGCCGTCGAGGCGGCCCAGCGCGGCCAGCGCCAGCAGGGTGCACAGCACGGCCGCGATGATCGCGACCAGCTTGATCAGCGACGGGCTCGACGAGAAACGGGTGTCGATCGTCGAGGTGAGCGAAAGACCCTGCGGCACCTCACCCTTCAGATCGGTGAACACGCCCACGATCTGCGGCCGCAGGTCACCGGCGAGTTGCCCCTGCACGGGCACCTGCACGGTTTCCACCGCACCGGGCTGACCGGCGATCGGCCGCTCGACCTGCTTGGTCAGTCCCACGAACTCCGCGGTCGTGCGGTCCTGATCGGACGTGATCAGGATCGCCGAGCACCCGTCCATCGCCGACCGGTCCGCCGACGCGACCACCGCATTGCGGTCCACCACGTCGACCGCGGTATCGGAGACGCGCACGAACAGCGCCTCCAAGGCCGCCCGGTCGCCCTGCGGGGGCGCGGTCGCCAGCAGCATCCCGCCCTGCTCGGGCAGCGTCGACACGGCACTACACGGAATCGACACCGTCAGATCGATCGGCACCTGCGACATCAGCGGCGCCTGCACATTGCCGAGCGAACCGTTCTGCGGCCAGTTCAATTGCGCGGTCGTCTGGGTGACCGGCAGAAACGGCGTCGCCACCGCGAACAGGGCGCCGAGAATCCCGGCGACCATCGCGATCCATCGCGCGGTCCGGAAGTCCTTCGCGGAGGCCACCGGTTCGGCAGGAGGCTTGGAGAGAACAGCTGTTGCGGCGTCTGGCACGGTTCGACATGCTATCTGTCCCTCGGTACTTGTGAGGGGTCGCACGCCTCAGCAGTGCACTTCCCTAGACTCGACTCCATGACCAAGGTGAATCTCGAAACCAATTACGGACCGATCGTGCTCGAGTTGGACGACCAGGCCGCGCCGAACACGGTCGCCAACTTCGTGAACTACGTGAACTCGGGCCATTACGCCGGCACCGTGTTCCATCGCGTCATCCCCGGTTTCATGGTGCAGGGCGGCGGCTTCGAACCCGGCCTGAAGCAGAAGCCGACGCAGGCGCCGATCCAGAACGAGGCCACCAACGGCCTGAAGAACGACAAGTACACCGTGGCGATGGCCCGCACCAACGACCCGCACTCGGCCACCGCCCAGTTCTTCATCAACATCTCCGACAACGCCTTCCTCAACCACACCGCCCCCCAGGGCCAGGGCTGGGGCTACGCCGTCTTCGGCAAGGTCACCGACGGCACCGAGGTAGTCGACAAGATCGCCGCCGTCACCACCGGCAGCGCGGGCCCCCACCAGGACGTCCCCGTCGACGACGTCATCATCGAATCCGCTTCTGTCGCCTAGTTCTTCGACGCAGCGTGCCGGGCCGCCACCGAATTCATCGGTGGCGGCCCGTTTTTCGATCGGCTCCCAGAATGCGATTACGGCCGTCGAGTCGTCGCCGATGCGCTCGTGAAGGTGTCGCGGGGCACGGGGTACGGTGTCTCGACTGATCAAAGTTCTTGGGGGAATACGTGAAAGACCTTCTCTACTCGGTGCTGGGCGTAGTGTTCGGCGCCTTTCTCGTTTTCGGCGGAATCGTCACACTCAACAGTGGTGCCGACTGCGACGGCAAGGCCATGTCGGCGGGCCAGACCTGCGTGACGACCAGTAAGGGCTCGTCGGTGGAGCGTGACGCCGGCGAGCAAGAAGCCCAGAACAAACGCACCGGGTGGATGCTGATCGGCGGCGGCGCCGTGATGAGCATCGGCTCCGCGTTCTGGCTGCGGAGCAATCTCCGGTCGCGCCGGGCCCGCCGCGCCGCTACCGCACCCCAGGGCTACCCGCCCGTCGGCGGGCCGCCGCCCGCCCCCAACGGGCTGCCACAGGCGCAGGGCCACTGGCCACAGGGCGCACCCGCTCCGTACGGCGCGCCGCAAGCCCAGGGCCAGTGGCAGCAGGGACCTCCCGGATACGGCGCACCCGCCTACGCGCCGCACCCTCAGAATCAATCGCAGGCACCGCAACCAGGCGCCGGGTACAACCCGCACCCGAACTACCGGCGGTAACGGGTCGCACGCGATCAGACTTGGTCCAGCGAGTTCTCCGACCGCTACATTCTCGATCGGGCGACCGGGTCATACCGGACCGGCGACACGTTCACAGGAGCGGTCGATGCCTCGGCTCCCTTTCCCGCGGATATCGACCTCGGGAAAATGTGATCCGGACTGCGCGAACGGGCCGCCTCGGAGAACTTCCGGGGCGGCCCGTTCGAGGTTCTGGTTACAGCGGCAGGACGTGGTGCTTGCGCGGGTTGCGCTGGATCTTCTTGTCCTGGAGCAGCTTCAGGGCTCGGCGGAGTTCGAGGCGGGTGGTGGCCGGTTCGATGATGGCGTCGATGAAGCCTCGTTCGGCGGCTACCCAGGGGGTGGCTACGTTTTCGTTGTAGAAGTTGATCAGGTTCTGGCGGATGGCGGCGCGCTGGTCCTCGGGGGCGGCGGCGATCTGGGCGGCGCCCAGGAGGCTGACGGCGCCCTCGGCGCCCATCACGGCGATGCGGGCGGTGGGCCAGGCGAGGTTGATGTCGGCGCCGAGCTGCTTGGAGCCCATCACCGCGTAGCCGCCGCCGTAGGACTTGCGGACCACCAGGGTGATCTTGGGGACCGAGGCCTCGACATAGGAGAACAGGAAGCGGCCGCCGCGCTTGATGACGCCGACCTTCTCCTGTTCGACGCCGGGCAGGAAGCCGGGGGTGTCGACGACGAAGATCAGCGGGATCTCGAAGGCGTCGCACAGGCGGACGAAGTGCGAGGCCTTGTCGGAGGCGCGGGCGTCGAGGGCGCCTGCCGCGGCCATCGGCTGGTTGGCGACGACACCGACGGTGCGGCCGTCGATACGGGCGTAACCGGTGATGATGTTCTGGCCGGTGTCGGCGCTGATCTCCTTGAACTCACCGTCGTCGAAGATGCGCAGCAGGATGTCGTACATGTCGTAGCCGGCATTGTCGGAATCCGGCATGAACGTGTTCAGCTCGCGGTCGGAATCGGTGATCTCCGGCTCCAGACCGGGGTTCACCACCGGCGGCAGTTCCTGGCAGCTGCTCGGCATGTAACCCAGGTACTCGCGCACCCAGGTGAAAGCCGCTTCCTCGTCCTTGGCGACGTGGTGGATGTTGCCGTACTGGGCCTGCGTGCGCGCACCGCCGAGCTCCTCGAGGCTCACGTCCTCGCCGGTGACCTCTTTGATGATCTTCGGGCCGGTGACGAACATGTGCGCCGACTCGGTCGCAACCACCACATCGGTGCAGATCGGCTCGTACACCGCGCCACCGGCGCAGTTACCGAGGATCACCGACACCAGCGGAACCATGCCGGACAGCGGCTCGAGATTGGTCGCCATCCAGGCGTACCAGGCCAGCGAGCTGATCGCTTCCTGCACGCGCGCGCCACCGGAATCGTTGATGCCGACCAGCGGGATGCCGACCTTCGACGCGTACTGCATCAGACCGCACAGTTTGCGACCGAACGCCTCACCGACCGAACCGCCGTACACGGTCTGATCATGGGAGAACACCGCCACCGGGCGACCCTCGACCTTGCCGTGGCCCACGACGACGCCGTCGCCGTAGAGGGCGGTCGGGTCGCCGGGCTTGCGCACCAGCGCGCCGATCTCGACGAAGGTGCCGGGATCGAGCAGCTGGTTGATCCGGTCGCGGGCACTGGGAATGCCCTTGTGCGCCCGCTTCGCGATGCCCTTCTCACCAGCGGGCTCTTTGGCGAGCTCGAGCCGCTCGTGTAGATCGGCAAGCTTTTCGGCGGTCGTGCTCACTTACTTATTCTCCCTTAGCGGAAATCGCGGCCAGTTTGGCGGCGAGGTCGGCACCGATCTGGCCGATCCGCGGTTCGTCGACAATCTGCAGGTGGTCGCCGGGGATGCGGACCACTTCGAGGTTCGGAATGTACTCGTCCCAACCACCGTTGGGCTTGCGGTCCGCGAAACGCGGCTCGAGCTGGATCATGCCGTCGTGGTAGCGGTCAGCCAGGTAGAGCACGGCGTCACCGTCGTACCGAGTCGGCTTCGCCTTCGCGAGATGACGGCTCTCGATCCACGAGGTGCGCTGGTGTTCGAGCACACCACCGGGGATTTTCGCACCGGTCAGCTTCACCAGGCTGGCGACGATGTCGTATTGCTCTTCGTCGTTGGCCTGGGCAAGTTCCTGGAGTTGCTCGTCGGGCAATTCGCCCTCGACCCCATAGGTGGTCTTGGCGAACTGCTGGTAGCGCTGGATGCGGCGCACCCGCTCTTCGGGGCTGTTGTCCTCGCCCTCGACCGGAAGAGCCAGGTCGATCAGACCGACAACGCGCACGTCGGCGCCTTCTTCGCGAAGGAGCTGAGCGACCTGCAGCGACAGCACCGCACCGAGCGACCAGCCGTACAGCACGTACGGGCCGTTGCCCTGCAGCTTGCGCAATTCGGGCAGGTACTGGCGAGCGCGTGCTTCGATATCGCCTTCTACCCGCTCGAATCCGTACATCGGGGTGTCCGCGGCGAGTCGCTTCAGCAGCGGCTCGTACACGAGGGTGTTGCCACCCGACGGATGGAACACGAACACCGGCACGGCATCCGAGCCCTCGGCACGCGCCCGCAGCGGACGCACGAAGCCGTCGACGTCGGCGCCACTGTCCTGCAGATTGCGCACGATTTCGGCGAGCTGTTCGATCGACTCGCAATCGAGCACGTCATCGACGGTGACCTCGGCCTTGACCCGCTCGGTGAGACGGGCCGCCATCTTCTCGGCGACGTCCTCCTCGAGGATCGGCAAGGTGTTGTAGACACCACCGGGCGAAGTGCCGGTGACAACCGCCCAGGTGGCGTAGGCCAGGCGCTCAGCCGCGTCACGTGGCGGAACGTTGTCCTCGTCACCGGCGGCGGCATCGGCGAAGTAGTCGATGTCGGCAACCACCGGCTCGGCAGCAGTCTGCTCCGAAGCCGATTCACCCGCAGTCGCTACGTCGGCGGCAGCGACCGGAGCAGCGACATCGGCCGGCGCGGCATCCGAAACCGGTTCGGTAGCAGCAGCTTCCGACGACAGCTCGGCTTCGGCCTTCTTCGCCACCGCCAGCGGATCCTCACCCGCGGCGATCGCGGCCCGAGCCGCCTCGACGAAGTTGGCGTCGACACCCAGCTCGACATCTTCACCGGCGGCCTTGGCGGCAGCCTGCTTCTCCGCCATCGCCGCGACCTCGTCGCGATGCTCGATCGCGTAGCGCAGCACCTTCGACACCTCGTTGAGGCTGGCGTCGCGCACCGCGGAGATCTGCAGCTGCGGGATGTCGAATTCGTATTCGACGCGGTTCTTGATGCGCATGGCCATCAGCGAATCGAGGCCGAGCTCCATCAGCGGGATCTCCATCGGGAGGTCCTCGACGGCGTAACCCATGGATTCGGCGACGATGACGCACAGCCGCTGCTCGATGGTCTCGCCGCTGTCGGCGCTCCAGCGGTCGCCGGTGGCGATGGCGATCTCGGCGGCGGTGGGCTCTGGCACGGCAGCCGGAATCGCGACGGCGGCAACCGGTTCGGGCAGCGCCGCACCGGAGGTGACGACCGCGTCGAACAGCAGGACGAACCCGGTGCCGGACTTGGCGTGCACCTGGACCGACGCGCCACCGAGGTGCGGAGTCAACGTGGTGGTGAGCGTGCCCGCGGTGGGCAGGGCAGCGTGCGGATGGGACACCGAGACCGCGACATCGGAGAGAACCTGGGCGGCAGCGGCTTTCACCAGCGCGGCCAGGTTGCTCACCGAAGTGGCCTGAACCTCCCAGGCGTGACGGCCGTCCGGCATGGCCACGTGCGCGCCGGGCACGCGAGTGTTCCCGCCGCCCGAGGTCATCGAGACCTTGGGCCAGTACTCCTTGCGCACGAACGCCGTTCGCGGCACATCGGCGTAATCACCTTCGGGCAGCAGCGAACTCAGGTTCACGGCGTGGCCGTGTACGTAGAGCTGGGCGAGCGCGCCGATCACACCGGCGGACTCGTCTTCCTTGCGCTTGAGCGTGGGAATGAGCTGCGCGTCGTGCACGCCCGCCGCGAACGTGGTGCCCAGAACCTGCATCAGCGCAACGGAATTGGGCGCCAGTTCGAGGAAGGTGGTGTGCCCGGAGTCGACGGCGGCCTTCACCGCGTTGGTGAACCACACGCTGTGGCGCAGGTTCTTCACCCAGTAGGGCTCGTCGTGGATCGGATCGGAACCGGGCTTGAAGTACAGCCCCTCGTGCACGGTGGAGTACAGACCGGTCTTCAGCGAGGTCGGCTCGATGCCCGCCAGTTCCGCGGCGAGTTCGCCGAGCAGCGGGTCCATCTGGGAGGTGTGGCCCGCGCCGCGGGTCGGCAGGATGCGGGCGAACTTGCCCATCGCCTCGACCTCGGCGACGATCTGCTCGACCTGCTCACGCGGACCGCCGATGACGGTGTTGGTCGGCGCGGCGTACACCGCGCACTCCACGTCGGGGTACTTCGGCAGCAGCAGCGCCACGTCGTGGGCGCTGAGTTCGACCAGTGCCATATTGCGCACTTCGTCGTCGGTGAGCATCTGCTCGCCCTCGCCCATCAGGCGCGAGCGGGCGCAGATCACGCGCACCGCGTCTTCGATCGTCAGGCCACCGGCGATGTAGGAGCCGGCCACCTCGCCCATCGAATGACCGACCACCGCAGCCGGTTCGGCGCCGTGCGCGCGCAACAACGCGGCGAGGCCGAGCTGGATGGTGAAGATGCCGACCTGGCAGGTGCCGACGTCGTAGTCCTGCTCGTCGTCGAGGAACATTTCGCGGATCGAGTAACCCGCTTCGTCCTGCACGAGCTCGTCGACCTCGTCGACGGTCTTGCGGAAGATCGCGTTCTCGCCGTAGAGCTGCTTGGCCATCTTGCGATGCTGGGAACCGAAACCGGAGAACACCCAGATCGGACCGTTGGACGCGGGCGAATCGGCGGTGAACACACCGGCGCCCGGCTTACCCTCGGCGATGGCGCGCAAGCCCGCGACGGCCTCTTCGCGGGTCTTGGCCACCACCACGCCACGTGAACGCTGGTGGCTGCGCTTGGCCAGCGAGCGGGCGACATCGGTCAACGCGACATCGGCGCCCGCGCCTTCCAGCCAGTCGGCCAGCTCGGCGGCGGCACGCTTACGACGCGACGGCAGGTAGGCGGAAACGGCAAGGACCACGGGCAGCGGCTCGTCGCGCTCGCCGTCCCACTCGACGAACGGCGGCACCGGCTCGACCGCGGCCTCGGTGATCGCGACGGCCTCGGCGACCACATCGGTGGTCTCCTCGCCCTCGATCTCCTCGGCGGCGACCTGCTCAGAGGTGACGTCCTCGACGACCGCGGCCGTGGGCACGTACTCCTGGAGCACCATGTGCGCGTTGGTGCCACCGAAACCGAAACCGGAGATGCCGACAGTCGCGACGCCGCTGTAGCGCGGGTACTCGGTGGCCTCGTCGACGACCTTGAGGTTGGCCTGCTCGAACGGGATGTAGGGGCTCGGGCCCGCGTAGTTGATGTTCGGCGGAATCACGTTGTGCTGGAACGACATCAGCACCTTCGCGAGAGCCGGCACGCCCGCGCCGGACTCGAGGTGGCCGAAGTTGGTCTTGGCCGAACCGAGCAGGGCGGGCTTGTCCGCGTCACGGCCGCGACCGATCACCCGGGCCAGCGCCTCGGCTTCGATCGGGTCGCCGATCGGCGTGCCGGTGCCGTGCGCCTCGATGTAGTCGACGGTGTTGGGGACGATGCCCGCATCGCGGTAGGCGGCGCGCAGAACATCGGCCTGCGCGTCGGGGTTGGGCGCGAACAGACCGTTGGAGCGGCCGTCGGAATTCACCGCCGAACCCTTGATGACGCCCAGGATGTTGTCGCCGTCTCGCTCGGCGTCGGCCAGGCGCTTGAGCACGACCATGCCCGCGCCCTCGGAGCGAACCATGCCGTCGGCGTCGGAGGAGAACGCCTTGATGTGCCCGTCCTTGGCGACGGCGCCGTTCTGGTCGAAACCGAGGGTGATGACCGGGGCCAGGATCATGTTCACGCCACCGGCGAGCGCCACCTCGGCCTCACCGCTGCGCAACGCGCGCACGGCCTGGTGCACCGCCACGATGGTCGACGAGCAGGCGGTGTCGACGGTGACCGAAGGGCCACGGAAGTCGTAGAAGTAGGAGACACGGTTGGCGATGATGCCGGTCGAGCCGCCGAGCAACGCGTATCCGCGCGATGAGGCGGGCGCATCGGGATCGGTGTCGCCGAGACCGAGCGAGGCGATCATCTGAAAATCGTTGGTGGACGAGCCGACGAACACGCCGACCTGACCGCCCTTGAGGTCGCTGGCCGGGATGCGCGCGTGCTCGAGCGCCTCCCAGGTGAGCTCCATCATCAACCGCTGCTGCGGGTCGACCTGCTCGACCTCGATCGGCGACATCGCGAAGAACTCGGCGTCGAAGCCCTTGATGACGTCCTGGTCCAGGTAGCCGCCGAGGGTGTTGGCCTGATCGATGGACTTGGCCACCGACGGGTCGGTCAGGAACTCCGACCAGCGACCCTCGGGCAGCTCACGGATCGCGTCACCGCGACCGATGATGAACTCCCAGGTCGACTCGGGCGTGGTGCCCGCACCCGGCAGACGCGTGGACAGACCGACCACGGCGACGTCGTGCGCCTCGGAAGGCGCGAACGCGGCCGTGTACTCCGAGGAATCCTCGGGCTCAGGCTCCGGCTCACCGTTGACGATGATCTCGGCCAGCGACGCGATCGTCGGATGCTGGTAGATCACCGTCGGGGCGAGAGCGACCCCGGTGTGGTCCTCGATGTCACCACCGAGGGCGAGAGCATCGCGCGAAGCGAGCCCGAACTCCTCCATCGGCCGGTCGACGGTGATCGCGTCGACAGACTGCCCGGTCGCGTCGGCGACCCAGCGGCGCAGCCATTCGCGCAGCTCGGCTACCGAGAGAGCGTTCGTCTCGGCAGGGACGTCAGGGTTCGGGGTGGGCGTGCCCTCGTTGTTAGCCATCAATTCCTCAAGCTACCTGTCTGCGTACAGGGCGCGCCGTGGAATGACGCCCGGCCTGCATCGCACACCGGACGTCACCTCCTTTTCGGACGTGCCGAATTACTCTTCCGGTGCATCGGGGAAAGCCTGCTGGGTGTAACCACCGCGCAGCGTTCCCTCGAGGTAGGCGGCCTTGCAGGCGCGCCGGGCGATCTTGCCGCTGGAGGTCCGCGGGATGGAACCCGCGGGGACCAGCAGGATGTCACGAGCGGTCACACCATGACGCATCGAGACCGCGGCACGCACCGCGTCGGCGATCGGGCCGGGATCGGCCTTACCGGCGCCGGGGCCACGTTCGGCCACGACCACCAGCTGCTCGGACGCGTCGTCGACGTCGAACTTCAGGCCGGAATGGCTGTCGGCGGCGAAGACCTCGGCGGGCAGCTGGTTGGCAGGCACCGCGAAGGCCGCGACGAAACCGGGACGCAGCGCCTTGGAGGCCTCCTGTGCGGAGTACTCCAGATCCTGCGGGTAGTGGTTGCGACCGTCGACGATCACCAGGTCCTTCACGCGACCGGTGATGTAGAGCTCACCCTCGAAGTACACGCCGAAGTCGCCGGTGCGCATCCAGTCGGCATCGGGATCGGTGCCGTCGGTGTGCCCACCTTCGATGGGCTCGGTGACCTTGTTGCGGAACGCCTTGGTGGACTCGGCGGGGCGACCCCAGTAACCGATGCCCATGTTGTTGCCGTGCAGCCAGATCTCGCCGACCTGACCGTCGGGCAGCTCGCGACCCTGCGCGGTGTCCGCCGATTCGGGATCGATGATCGCGGCCCACTGCGACAGCCCGACGTAACCACACGACACCTGCGCGATGGCGGTCTCGTCGGACTGGTCGACGCGCACCATGCGGCCCGCGTTGAGCTCGTTGCGGTCGACGTAGACGTACTTGGCCTCGTCCTCGGCGCGAGTGGCCGAGACGAACAACGTGGCCTCCGCCATGCCGTAGCAGGGCTTGATCGCGGTCTTGGGCAGACCGTACGGCGCGAACGCCTCGTTGAACTTCTTCATCGAGGAGACCGTCACCGGCTCGGACCCGTTGATCAGGCCGATCACGTTCGACAGGTCCAGCGACTCTCCTGCCTTGGGCACACCACGCGCGGCGGCGTGCTCGAACGCGAAGTTCGGCGCGGCCGCGAACGTGCCCGCACCGTCGGAGACGGCGGCCAGCTCGTTGATCCAGCGCGAGGGGCGACGCACGAAAGCACTCGGCGACATGATGGTGATGAACTTGCCGCCGACCGCGGGCAGGATCACCGTGAGCAGGCCCATGTCGTGGAACAGCGGGAGCCAGGTGACGCCGCGCGAGTTCTCGTTCATGTTCAGCGAGTTGATCATCTGCAGCAGGTTGGTGCCGACCGCGCGGTGGGTGATCTCCACACCGGCGGGCACCCGGGTGGAACCCGAGGTGTACTGCAGGTAGGCGATGTCGTCGATCGCGGTGTCGGGGCGCACCCAGGAGTCACCGAGGGTGTCCGGGATCGCGTCGACGGCGATGATGCGCGGGCGCTGCGCGGCGGGCAGCGAGCGGAAGAACTGGCGCACACCGGCGGCCGAGGAGGTCGCGGTGAGGATCGCCGAGGGCTCACAGTCACCGAGGACGGCGTGCAGGCGGTCGGTGTGACCCGGCTCGTCGGGATCGAACAGCGGCACCGAGATGGTGCCGGCGTAGATCGCCGCGAAGAAGGAGATCACGTAATCCAGGCCTTGCGGCGCGAGGATCGCGACCCGGTCGCCCGGGTTGGTCACCTGTTGCAGGCGAGCGGCCACCGCGCGCAGCCGTACTCCGAACTCCTGCCAGGTCAGCTCGTGCACCTCGCCGTCGCGTTCCCGCGAATAGTCGATGTAGCGGTACGCGAGCGTATTCGCATCGTTACGGGTGTGCTTCTCGACGTGATCGACCAGGGTCCGACCCTCGGGAATGTTGATATTCCCGGTTGCGTCCAGGTAGTCGTCGAAAGTCTCTTCCATTCCTTCTTCTCCTTGCGAGGACGCGATGACAAGCTCTGCGGCCTCGACTCGCTATATCGCCACCGGCCGTCGAACTCACACGAACGTGCGTCGACAACCTGCGGATTTTCGAGCGGTCTGCGCGGTGACCGCTATCGGCTAGATGTTCTCAAACCAGAGTCATGTTACAGAGAGCCCCCGCTCAGTCCTCCCGCAGCAGCGGAATGACAGGCGCGAATGCGTCCATCTGGGTGGGGAAGATGCCCACATACGACATCGAAGTGAGTTGGCGCACACGCTTGACCTGTTCGGCGATTTCCTCGAACGTGCCGATCGCGATGTAGGGCGAGCTCAGGATTTCCTCGACGGTCAGTTCGACGTCGACTTCGAGGTCGGGATGCAGGCCGCGTTCGATCGCGCGCAGCGCCATCTCGGCGGTCTTCTCCCGGTCGTCGGTGATGACGATGGCGGTGATGGCCCAGTTCAGTTCGATATCGGCGAACCGGTCACCGGCAGCGGCCTTGACGATGTTGACCTTCTCGATCGTCTTCTCGAGGGTAATGCCCGAGAGCAGGCCCTTGCCGTTCTTGGTGGTCTGCGGGACGACCGAGACGATATCGGCGTGCTTGGCCGCCAGCGCCAGCATCTTCGGACCGCCGCCACCGGTACACAGCGGCGGGCGCGGGCCCTGCCGAGGGCGCGGCGTGCCCTTGATGCCGCGCACCTGGTAGTGCTTGCCCTCGAAATTGCACTCCTGGCCGCGCAGCAGCGTGTCCAGGATGGTCAGCGACTCGTCGAGCTTCTCCAGCCGGATGCCGGGACGCTCGAACGCGATGCCCGCGTTGTCGAACTCTTCCTTGATCCAGCCCGCGCCGACGCCGACCTCGAGGCGCCCCTTGGACAGGACGTCGAGGGTGGCCAGCTCCTTGGCGACCACGACCGGATGACGTAAACCATTGGCCAGCACCGAGGTGCCGAGGCGGATCTTGGAGGTGGCCTGCGTGAGTGCGCCCAGCGCGGCGATCGGGCCGATCTGATCGCCCAGGTGATCAGGAACGAAGAAGGTGTCGTAACCCATCTCTTCGGCTTCCTGCGCCGTCTGAACGAACTTGCGCGCGCCACCTTCCTGCTTGTTGCCCTCTCCGGCCGCTCCGAAGCGGAACGGACGCAGCGGCGTACCCAGCGCGGTCAACTCACCGACGGGTGCGGCAGCTTCGGTCATGAACTCTTCGCTCCTGGCTGGTGTGTACTCGGGCGCAATTCCCAGCGCACTTTACAGCGTGTGAGCGATCCGGCGTGCGGATGTCACAGCGAGGCATGATCCATGGCAATCACGCCCCCACTGTGACTGTGACAACTCCGTCAGGAATGGGGCGGATGTGGCGCGTTCTCGATGAGCCCCGCGGCCCAATTCACCGTCCATTGAGTGGCCGTTGTGCCGTTGCCGTCCACCGTGTTCGAGGCGTACAGCGCGTGCACCGGGTTACCCGCCGAGCGGATCAGCGCCGCGAGACTGCCCAGCGCGTTGGCCGGATTGAGCGCCTGGCGCGGCGCGTCGCAGATCATGTCGCCGGGCGCGCAGAGGGAGTTCACCTTCGGTGCCAGCGTGCCGAAACCGCCGGGCCGCGGCCCGGTCATGCTGATGCCTGGCACGTTGACGCCCTTGAGCGCCACCTCGGCGCCCTCGCCGGCGGGCGGCGGATCACCGATCTCGGTGGGCTGCCCCGGGCCGGTCGCGGTGCGGCGGCCGTCGGCGATCACTGTCACGCCGAGCACGTTGGCCTCCGGGATCGGGCCGTTGCCCGCGCCGATCTGGGCGGCCACGTCACCGGCGATCACCGCGCCCTGGGAGAAGCCCGCGATGACGAAGTTCGTCAACGGGCATTCCTTGTGGCGCTGAGCCAGCACGTCGGTAGCGCGCGCGGTGCCTTCGGTGCGGCTGTTGTTGTAGGAAGCCTGACCGTCGGGCGGGAACGCGATCGGGTTCGAGAACTGCGCCACGTACGGAACCGTGTACACCTCGAGCCGGTTGTCCGGGAACTGCGCGCGCAGTGGCCCGGACACGCTGAGCATCAACGAGATCGGGTTCGCCTGCGGGTTGTACGGATCGTCGGCGCTCGACGACTCCCAGGTGCCCGGGATCGAGAGCAGCATCACATCGGGGCAATCGGCCGACTGCGACGTCGGCGGCGGCGGGCCGGGCGGCGTCGGCCCCGGCTCCTTCAACCGGCCCGCGAGCAGGTACCAGAGCAGCACGATGACGATGATCGCCAGCACGAGCAGCGCCAGCACGGTCAAGCACCCCGCAGGCCAGAACCTGCGGGTGCGTCGCGTCGGTCGGGGCGTCACTAGCAGTAGGTGGAGTTCGCGGCAGCGATGTAGATCTGTGCTGCCTTGTTGACGTCCATCTTCGAGGCGTCGAAGGACGGGTCGGTGCCCGCCATCGCCGCGACGAAGGTGGCCACGTCGGCGTCACTGGCACCGGTGCCCTTGGTGGAACAGATGTAGGTCGCCGTGGTGATCGCGGTCGTCTGGTCGCCCGGGGTGATCCCGTTCTTGGCCAGCTCGTCCAGGAACGCCTTGTCCTTGCCGGTCGCGGGTGCGGCGGCGCTGGTCTGCGGGAGGGGCGTCGGCTCCTCGGCGGGCGCACTGGTCTCCGGCGCGGTGCTCGACGGGGCCTCGGCCGGCGGCTCGATGACCACGGGCGGCGTCGTCGTCGACTTCGCGGCCGCGCTGGTGGACAGGGTGGGCGTCTGCGACGCGGTCGAGTCGTTGCCGCCGCAGGCGGACAACAGGGCGACGGCAGCCAGGGCCGCGACCGATCCGGCTACCGTGCCAGGGATCCGATGCATGAAGATGTCTTTCCTCGATCGTTCGTCAGGGAAGCGGTCGCAGACCAGGCTAGCCGGAGGATCGGCACTGCCGGGCACTGCGCGGCGAAGCTCAGAGAGTTCTCAGCCCGAGATCACACCCCGTGGACTTCGGATTTGCCGTCTCGCACCACGATGAACCCGGTCTGAAAGTTCTGCTGGATTCCGCCGGGAACGGTGAACTCGTCGCTCACCGGATACCCGAGCCTGCCGTTCTCGAACCCCTGCGCGCCCCAGGCGTCGGCGAGCGCGCCGTTGCGCACCGACCAGGCGCCCGAGAGCGGGCTCCAATAGATGTTGCCGCCCTCGAACCGGCTGAATCGGCCGAGATCCTTCAGCGGCGCCTCCTCGGCGACCGGGAAACCGAGCGGGCTGTTCTCGAAGCCGAGCTGGCTGTACTTGTCCAGGACGAAGCCCTGCACCCGGTGTGCGCCGGTGGCCGGGCTGTAGAACATCGGACCGTGTTCGAAGGCCTGTACCGAGCCGTCACGGCTGGGTGTGCGCGCCTCGGCGGCCACCGGGTAACCGGCGGGACCGCCCTCGAAACCCTGCTTGCCCCACTCCTCGAGGAACGCGCCGCGCATCACCTGCGCGCCGGTCTGCGGGGTCCAGTAGATCGAGCCGCCTTCGAAGGTCTGCATGCGCCCACGCCCGTCGGGCAGGCCGTGCTCGTCGCCGGTGGGCATGCCGAGCGGCGAGGCCGGTCCGCCGATACCGGCGTAGGTGCCGCCGATGCGCCCGCCCACCGCGTGCGTGCCCGCCGCCGCGGAATGGAACACCCGGCCGTTCGGGAAGTCCTGCACCATTCCGGTGCCCGCCGGGTATTCGGCGGTGAGGCAGTTACCCAGCCAGTTCGCCGCCTGGGCGACCCCGGCGATGGCCCCGCCCAGCGTGCAGGTGGCGCCGCCGGGATCGGTCCCGAGCGCCGCGGCGGCCTGCGACCACGACTGACGCATCTCGAAATCCCAGTACGGCCAGGTATGGGTGCCCGCGGGCCGATAGTTCGCCTGCACCGGGATCGCCAGCTTCTCCAGCTTGGCGACGAAATTCTGGGTCGACAGGCGCGAGAGGATCTCCAGGCCGGTACCCGCCCAGTTCTCGCTCATCAACGGCACTTCGCCGAGCTGATCGTGCGAGCCGGCCAGGCCGCTGCCGCTGGAGACGTACATGCTCACGCCTTTGAGCTTGTCGGCCAGCAGGTACGGGTCGTGCGCCTCCCATTCGGGGCTGCCGGGCGGGCCCCACATCGCGCCCGCGTCGAAACCGCCCGCGTCCTTGTTGGCGAAGGTGATCGCCTGCGGCATGCCGAGTGTCGTCGTGGTGAGCAGGCCCGAGTACGAGGCCACGTATTTCATCAGCCCCGGATTGCGGCCCGCGAGGTTCATCGCCGCCGTGCCGCCCATCGAAAGTCCTTGTACGCCACGCACATCCGTGGTTCGCCAGTCCCGTTCCAGGATCGGCGGGAGTTCCTTGGTCAGGAAGGTCTCCCACTTGTAGGTGAAGCCGTTGTCGGGCGCGAGCCAGTCGGAGTACCAGCTCGACTGACCACCCACCGGCAGCACCACATTGACGTTCTTGTCGGCGTAGAAACCCTCGGCGTCGGCGTCTTTGGTCCAGCCGTTCTCGTCGTCCTGCGCGCGCAGACCGTCGAGCATGAGCATCATCGGGAACTTCGCGTCGGGGCGCACATTCCAGTCCCGCGCCAACAGCATCTGCACCTGGATCGGGGTCTTCATGGCGGCCGAGTACACCCACAGCGCCACCCGCCGATCCGAGAGCCAGTCCACCCGCTGCACCGCCGACACCGCGGGTTGCGCCTGCGCCGGAACGGTGATCGTCGGCGCGAGCAGCGCCGCCGCCATGGCCGCGATGCCGAGGATCCGCCGCATCGGCGCTGAAACACTATGAACCGAGACACGATGTTTCATCACACGCGACCCTCCTCATCCCGGAATTGGGACACAGCATCACCGTCGGTTGTACCGCAATAATGAGCGATAACTGGGGAGGACACGCGAGCCGTGTGCGCAGCAAAAAGACCGGCCCACCCTGGGGGTGAGCCGGTCTTCGAGTTGTTGCTGAGCGGAAACTACTAGGCGCCCAGTGCATTCAGGATGTGCGGACGCGCCTTCCACAGCTCGTCTTCCCAGTACTTCCACGAGTGGGTACCGGCGGCACCGACGTCGTAGACGGCGTTGATGCCGAGGGTGTTGAGGCGACGCTGGAACGCGAGCGTGCTCACGAACGAGATGGCCTCGATGCCCATCGCGTTGGCGGTGTTGTAGGCACCGCCGAGGCCGGCCGGCTTGTCGTGCTGGGCGGGCAGGCCGTTGGCCGAGGAGATGAACAGCGGCAGGCCGCGCAGCTCGGGGGCGAACACCATCGGGTCCATCCGCAGCCACGCCGAGCTCCACGGCGCGGCCATGGCGTCGACGTTGAAACGGCCCGCGTCGAGCATCATCACGCGGATGGCCTCACGCATGCCGGGGGCACCCCAGTTCAGCGGGCCCGAGAGCGAGGACGCGTGCTTGAACTGATCGCGGTTCAGCGCGGCGAGGCGCAGCGCGGCCGGACCCGACATCGACAGGCCGAGCACCGCGTTGTTCGAGCGGGACACGCCGTAGCCCTCGAGGAAGGCCGGGAGCTCTTCGGTCAGGAAGGTCTCCCACTTGTAGGTGGTCTTCTGGCCGTTGGTGTTGCTGGCGGCGGTCCAGTCGGCGTACCAGCTGGACTGGCCACCGACCGGCATCACCAGGGTGACGTTGTCGTTGCTGAACTGCTGCATCGCGTTGGTCTCGAACGACCAGGCGTTGCGGTCGTCACGGGCGCGAAGGCCGTCGAGCAGGTAGAGCGCGGCGTTGCCGCCGTTGCGCGCCCACTGCACCTGGACCTTCACCGGGCCCATCTTCGAGGGCACCATGAGTTCTTCGTAGCCACCGGCCGGTGCGCGCAACACGGGTGCCGACACCGATGGTGCGGCAAGCGCGGTCGGGGCCGCTCCCGCGGCGATCGGCAGCACAAGGGCTGCAGCGCCGACAGCTAGAATTCGATTACGCCAACCACGAGATGCCGGCGCGACGGCCTTGCCGAAACGCATGTGAATTCCGCTCTCTTTCTGCTGTTATGGCATGCCAGCCTCGTCTGCCGTCCTCGACGCGGCCCCGACAGCCCGGTCGATCAGACGGATGAAACAACGATCTGGTCACACTTACGCTCGCTGGAGGATATTCCACGCACGAATTAACTGCAAGGCCAACAGAAGTCGGCTGTGAAATGCCCGTATGAGCGGCGTGTCGGGCTGGCCTGATCAACCCTGGTAGACGGACGTGGCGAGGGGTCAGCGGGAGAAAAGAAACGCCCGGCGCAGTTATGCGCCGGGCGTTTCCGGAGATCGGCTAGCCGATGTTGTTCGACAAATCCGGGATCATCCGCAGTGCTTCGTCATTCCAGTTGTTCCAGGCGTGGATGCCGAAGGCCGGGAAAGAGTAGGTGACGTTACGGGCGCCCAGCGTCGCCATCCTGACTTCGAAAGCCTTGGTGTTGGCCAGCGCCAAGGCTTCCAGCGCCATCCCGTTGACGGTGCCCATGTTCGGGCCGTCGGTACTCGTCGGCAAGCCTGAGCCGGCCGCTATCCACAGCCGGGTGTTGTTGCCCACCAGGTTGGGGGCGAACACGAACGGGTCCATCCGCAGCCACTGTGGGCCCCACGGCGGTGCCATGGAGTCCACGTTGTAGCCGCCCGCGTCGAGCATCGCGAGCCGGATGGCCTCGCGCATGCCGGGCGCCGAGATGTTCAGGTACCCCGAATACGCACCGGCGAAGGAGAATTGGTCCGGGTGGTAGGCGGCCAGCGTCAGCGCGGCCGAGCCGCCCATCGACAGGCCGAACACGCCGTTGCGGAAGCGGTTGAAGCCGAGGCGGTCGGCGAGCGCGTTGCGCAGATCGCCGGTGAGGAACGATTCCCACTGATAGCGGTAGCTCTTGCCCGGTCCACCGGCCAGCGCGTTGCCCGCGCCGGAACCCGACGACGGCGCACCGTTGCCCGCGATACCGAAGAAATCGCTCGGCGCGTTCCAGTCGGCGTAGAAGCTCGACATGCCGCCTACGGGCATCACCACATTGATATTCGCCGCGGCGAGCGCGTTGGGGATATCGGTTTCGATCTCCCAGCCGTTGAGCGTCTCCGGTGCGCGCATGCCGTCGAGGACGTAGACGACACGGTTGGTATTGCCGTCGGCGGCGCGCAGCACGCGCGACTTGATCGGACCCATCCCGGAATCGACCCAGAAATCGAAGGCGTTGCCGTTGAAGCCGGCCGAGGCGGGGGCGATTCCTCCGGTGACGGCCGTCGCGATCGGAACGAGCAGAGCCATGGATACGCCCGCGGCCCAGCGCCGAGCCCACGAACCAGGGGCTGCGGTCTTCACGGGCCTACGCTTGCGGCGCAGTGTTCGCATTCGACTAGACCTTTCTCGCAGACCGAACGCGCAAATCCCGAGCTACGCAGTCGGATCCCTCATCGGACGTCGAGAGAAACCAATCCAGGGCAAAACGGACGATTCAACCTCGACGCATGCTCACTGTGTATAAATCGGTGACGAATGGTCTACATGTTGCTGGAAAGTGACCCAGAGCACAACTCCCGGTGATCTGTCGCACATGATTCGTCACCGCCTGTGGCTCGGATCGTGACGAAAACGAAGAAAACCGCCCGGCGCTGACGAGGCACCGGGCGGTTTTCGGGTCGAGCTGGAGTGACTAGCCGATGTTCGCGGACAGGTCCGGGATCATGCGGTTGACTTCGGTCTCCCAGTTGCGCCAGTTGTGCACGCCGGTGATCGGGAAGTCGAAGTGGGCGTTGCCGCCACCGAGGGTGGCCATCCGGACCTGGAACGCGCGGCTGTTCACCATCGCGAGCAGCTCCAGCGGGACGCCCTGGACGATCTCCATCGGGTTGGACACGTCACCGGCGCCGGGGATACCGCTGGCCGCGGAGACCCAGATGCGGGTGCCGTTGCCGACCAGGCGCGGGGCGAAGACGAACGGGTCCATGTGGAACCACTGCTGGCCCCACGGCGGCGCCATCGCGTCGATGTTGAACGCGCCCGCCGAGACCATCGCCACGCGCATGGCTTCACGCATACCGGGCGCCGAGATGTTCAGGTACCCGGAGAACGAGCCCGCGAAGCTGAACTGGTCGGGGTGGTAGGCGGCCAGCGTCAGCGCGGCGGAGCCACCCATCGACAGACCGAACACGCCGTTGTTGTTGGGGTTGAAGCCCAAGCGCGCCGACAGCGCGTTGCGCAGGTGGCTCGTGAGGAAGGTTTCCCACTTGTAGGTGTTCTTCTTGCCCGCCACCTGGGTGGGCGCGACCGACGAACCGGTCATCGCCGAACCGGTCGCCGCCGAACCGGTGGAGCTACCACCCGAACCGGCGTCGAGGCCGAAGAAGCTGCTCGGCGCGTTCCAGTCGGCATAGAAGCTGGACTGGCCACCGACCGGCATCACGACGTTGATGTTGGCGTCCATCAGCGCGCGGGCGACATTGGTGTCTTTCTCCCAGCCGCTGAGGTCGTCGCCCGCACGCATACCGTCGAGCGCGTACACGACCCGATTGGTGTTGCCATCGGCCGCGCGGAAGATCCGCGACTTGATCGGGCCCATCTCCGAGTCGACCCAGAAGTCGAAACCTGTGGGATCGAAGGCCGCCGTCGCGGTGCCGGTGGGACCGGCCACAGCCGCACCGATCGGCAGCACTACAGCCAGGGAGAGAAGCACCGATCGTTTGAGCCAGCCGGCTCCCCGGGCTCTGAGACGTCCGCCACGCATTCTGTTATGGGCCTTTCCTCATGCGGTTCGCGCGGAACCGCGGTTGCAATGACCGCCGACTAGTTACCGGCACACCAGTGCGCCGACGGGCCGTTCCTCCAGTGACCATATCGCTACATACATAGCTTGGCGTTACCGAAAAGTGATTTAGCGGCGAACACCACTAAATAAGGCCTGGCCAGCCGGTGTGTGTCATAGGTCGACGGGTATCGATACCGACCGGCCGGGCCTGTTCAGCGTGGGGGCTCGGGGAAAGGATCAACCAGCCCACAACGCTGGATCTCGTACTTGGGCACCCGGTCGATCCGGTATTTCGAGAAGGCGAGGGCATTGCGGAAGTTGTGCTTGAACCGGTCCAGGGTGAGCGGTTCGCGCACAGAGATCATCAGCGCCTGGGTCTGCGGGCACGACATCGCCGTGCGCGCCTGGGTGACCCATTTCTCGTCCATGTACCAGGGCATCCACGGGTGGATGTCGACCATGCCCGAGTCCGCCACGACCCAGTCCGGCAGCAGGCTCTTGTCGTGGCCGATGCGGCCGTCGGCGAGCCGGTCCGAGTGCGCGGCCAGCGGGTAGGCCAGGCCCATCGGGTCGATCACGCGGACGTCCAGCGGCACGTTCATGCTCGTCATGCCCAGGTTCAGGAAGTAGACCGTGTGCCCGGAACCCTCCTCGGGGATCGGCTCCGGCGGCGGGTCGAGGTACCAGAACGTGAACGCGGGCGAGTTCAGCAGCAGGCCGCCCTTGGGGTTGGCGGCGATGTCGTTGACCATGGCCCGCATACGCGGGTAGTCGAGGTAGTCCTCGGCGAGGATCGGGTGGTCGCGGCCGGTGTTGAGGACGTAGTAGATGCGCTCGTCGACGATGCCCGACGAGCGGATCTTCGTGCCGGTCGTGATCGCCGTCGTGTTCGACGCGTACAGCGACCAGCCCGCGGTGCCGAGCAGCGCGATCAACAGCAGTCCGACAGACCAGTCGCTGCGCCGCGATCGCATCGGAATCGGGACCACGGCCACCGGCAACAGCAGCAGGAACAGCTGGGTGAGCAGCATCCGCCCGTGCATGAAGTCGCCGCCGACGCGCACCGCGTACACGGTGAGCAGCAGACCGCTGCCGAGCACCATCACCACGACCGCGCTCGGCGAACGCAGCCACGCACGCAGGCCAGCCACCGAGAACGGCGGCAGCGCGAAGCCGCGCGCGACCCCGGCCACCACACCGGCGATCAGCAGCACGAGCAGCGGAATCCACAGGTAGTACGGACCGACGAGGTCCCACAGGTAGATGGCGCCCTGCCCCCATTTGGCCCCGCCCGCGTCCTTGGCGACCGCGGTGTTCGGGTAGGGCAGGCCGTAGTAGCCCATCCGCCAGATCTGGTACCCCACCGGCACGATCCCGGCGACGAACACGATCAGCGCCCGCAGCGCGATCGGCCCGAACCGGAACGCGGGCATCGGCGCCAGGAAGATCATCCCGAGCGCGAGCACGCCGATCAGCGTGGCCTCGGGACGAACCAGCGGCGCGAGCCCGGCCAGGAACACCAGGCCCAACAGGCTCGGCACGCGGACGACGGCGGCCTGACTCCAGCGGATCATCAACCACCACAGCAGCCCGACCCAGCAGATCACCAGGCCGCTCTCCAGCCCGGAGGTCGCGTAGTCACGCGCGGGCGGCAGCGCGATGTAGACCAGCACACCGGCAGGGATCAGCAACTGACCGCTGGTTCCGCCCCACAGCCGCGCGGTGCCGAGCATCGCGAACACCACCGCGAGCACCGAGACCACCAGCGCCACCCCGAGCACCACGTACTCGAGGCGGGCCTGGGTAAGCCAGGAGAAGAACCAGACCAGGTAGGTCCACGCGGTGCTGGTGTTCGCCTCGACCCGCTCGTCGGCATTGAAGACCGGGCCGTTGCCCGCGAGCAGGTTGCGGACCGTGCGCAGCACGATCAGGCCGTCATCGGCGATCCAGCGCCGCTGCCACGCACCCACCGTGAACAGCACGGCGGTGATGACCACCCCACCGACGAAGATGGCGCGGGACAGAACCGAGGAACGCGCGTCAGGACGCGGCGACTCGTCGTCGCGTAGCTGCTCGTCTTCGGTTGAATCCTGCTCCGCTACCAACATCTCGTCAGGTGAGATAGACAGCGACACCTACCGCTCCGATCCAGGCAATAGCGAGGAACTGCAGGATGCGGTCCCCCAACGCGATCTCTTCGGGTTCACCGGCCTCGCCACCATCGACGTCGACCGCGTAACGCAGGATTGCGATGGTAAACGGGATCATCGAGATCGAGTACCACTGGGTGTCTCGAGCCGAGTCCTGCTGGAAGGCCCAGAGGCCGTAGAAGACCACGACCGCGGTGGCCGCGAGCGTCCAGATGAAGCGCAGGTAGGTCGGGGTGTAGTACTCGAGCGACTTGCGGATCTTGGCGCCGGTGTCGAGCGCGATCGCCAGTTCGGCGTACCGCTTGCCCGCGGCCATGAACAGCGAGCCGAACGCCATGATCAGCAGGAACCACTGCGACAGCGCGATTCCGGCCGCCGCGCCACCGGCGACGGCGCGCAGCAGGAAGCCCGAGGACACGATGCAGATATCGAGCACGGCCTGGTGCTTGAGCCCGAGGCAGTAGGCCAGCTGGATGCCGATGTAGATCGCCATCACCACGGCCAGGTGCCACGATGCCAGGAACGAACCGGCGATCGAACCGATCAGCAGCACCGCCGACAGCGCGTAAGCCAGGTTGACAGGAACGACGCCCGCCGCGATCGGCCGGAACCGCTTGGTCGGGTGCGCCCGGTCGGCGTCGACGTCGAGCGAGTCGTTGACCAGGTAGATGCCCGAGGCCGCCATGCAGAACACGATGAACGCGATCGCGACATGCACGAGCACGCCCGCGTCGCCCACCGCTTCCGGCCCTACGGCGAGCGGTGCGGCGAGCACCAGGACGTTCTTGACCCACTGACGTGGGCGCATGGCCTTGATGACACCACCGAGCAGCGTCTTCGGCGGGCCCTTCACAGCACCCTCGTCAAGGACGGCGGCGGACGGTTCTTCGCTCATCTGGGCCAAAGTTCTTTCAGTTGCGGTCACTGTCGGAGTCTCTTTTCGGCGGCTAGCACGGCAGCAGCCGACGCGGCCCCCAAAGCGGAACCGGCGATCACGTCGGAAGGGTAATGCACCCCGAGTACAACTCGGGACAGCAGCATCGGTGGGACGATCACCGCTGGCAAGGGTAGCCCGGTCAGCCGCCCGAGCAACACCGCCGCGGCCGTGGTGGACGTGGCGTGCGAGGACGGGAAGCTCAGCTTGCTCGGCGTCGACACGTTGACCTGCACCGACGGATCGTTGGGGCGCGGGCGGCGAACGATCCGCTTGATCACGATGGACGCGGCGTGCGCGCCGACCGCGCCGACCGCGACACCGGCCCACTGGCGGCGGCGCGGCTTGTCGACCAGCCAGCCCGCGGCGGCGATGCCGACCCAGCCGAGCGCGTGCTCGCCGAAGTGCGACATGCCGCGCGCGGCGGAGACGACGGCCGGGTTGCTGCCGATGGTGCCCTGCACGGCGTTGAGGATCGCGACCTCGACCGGGACCTCCACGTAGTCGCCGCTGCAATCGCAGCCGCCGCAGCAGCCTTCCTCGGCCAGCTCGAGCTCGGGCAGTTCGGTGTCGGTCACTTCGCGGTTCCGTTCAGGCCGAAGGTCTTCTCCCACGCCGCCGTGCTGGTGAGCTCGGCGTGCGCGGCCCGGTAGCGCTGCTGCATCTCCGGGAAGCGGGCGGTGAGTTCCTTGCGCAGGCGCATGGCTTCCTTGAGCAGGTCGCGGGCCTGGCGTGGGTCGCGCTTGCGGTAGACGACGCCGCGGCCGTCAGCGGTGGTCACGGTGACGCCGTCGACCTGCGAGAGCAGGTACCAGCGCGCGTCCAGCGTCGGCACGTTGAGCTGCGGCGTCTCGTAGGCGGCCGGATCGGCCTTGCGGAAGTTGTGCACCACGCCCTTGGCCAGGCGCGCGACCTTGGCGATGGGGTTGCCCGGTTCGCCGACCGCGCCGACGCCGTGGCGGTTGGCCAGCGGCAGTTCGGTGGACGAGGGCACGACCACGGCGTCCGGGAACTCCTTGCGCATACCGTGGATCTTGCCCAGCGCGGTGGGGAGCAGGTCGAACAGACCCTCGGGACCGGCCAGGAAGTCGCGGATCGCCTCGTTCTGGATGGCGACCGTGGAGTACTCCAGGCACAGCAGGTGCTTGAGGGTGGCCTTGATCGTGTTCACGATCATCGGCTTGCCATCGCCGGGCAGGTGCAGGGACGCGACCACGAGGCGGTTGCGCAGGTGGAAGTAGGCCTGCCAGTCGATGGCGTCGTCCTTGTCGGACCAGGCCATGTGCCACACCGCCGCACCCGGCAGGGTGATGGTCGGGTAGCCGGCTTCGCGGGCGCGCAGGCCGTACTCGACGTCGTCCCACTTGAGGAACAGCGGCAGCGGCTGACCGATCTGTTCGGCGACCTGACGCGGGATCACGCAGGTCCACCAGCCGTTGAAGTCGACGGCGATGCGCCGGTGCAGCAGCTTGGAGTTGTCGCGGTCCTTGAGCGGGTACTTCGAGAAGTCGTGGTCGTATTCGACATTGGGCGCGGAGGACCACATGAAGATCCCGCGGTCGACGACCTCGCCCATGCTGTGCAGGTGCGAACGCTCCTGCAGGTTCAGCATCTGCCCGCCGACCAGCAGCGGCGACTTCGCGAACCGGGAGAACGCGAGGGCACGCAGGATGGAGTCGGGCTCGATCTCGATGTCGTCGTCCATGTAGACGATGTACTCGGCGTCGGTCTTGAGCGCCTCGTACATGACCCGGCTGTATCCGCCGGAACCACCGAGGTTGGGCTGATCACAGATCGAGAGCCGGTCGCCGAGGGTCGCGGCGGCTTCGGTGAAGCCGGGCTCGTCGACCACCTTGCGGTTGCCCTGGTCCGCGACGATCACCGCGGCGATGTTGCCGAGCACCAACGGATCCGAGCCGAGCGCACCGAGCGTCTTGACCAGGTCAGTGGGGCGGTTGAAGGTGGGCATGCCGACCGCGATCGAGCCGGTGCCCGCCGCTTCCTGCGGTGCGTACCAACCGCCGGACAGCAGCGTGACGGCCGTGTCGGTGGTGATGTCGAACCAGATCCAGCCGCCGTCTTCGAACGGGCCCAGATCGGTCTCGAATTCCACGACCACCGAGTCCGCGCCTTGCGCGACGGCGAACTCCTTGCCCTGCACGTGAATTCGCGAACCGTCGGCCTTGGACCGGTAGACGTCGGCGCGGCCGTGCCCGGCCAGTTCCAGACGAAGGACCACCGACTTCAGCACGCTCCAGCGACGCCAGTAGCTGGCGGGCAGCGCGTTGAAGTAGGTGCAGAACGACACCTCCGACTCCGCGCCGATCGACAGCGCGGTGCGGCTGGTGGCGTGCGCGCGACGGGCGTTGGTGGTGGACTCCTCCAGGTAGAGGGTCCGCACGTCGAGGGGCTCACCCGGCCGCGGCAGGATGACCCGCTGCAGCAGCGAGATGGCGCGAGTTTCGGTGGTCACGTCTTCGAGCATGGCTTTCGTCACGCCTCGTCCACCAATGCCGCGCCGGATTCCAGGTGCGGACGCAGCACGTTCTCGAACATGCTCAGCGCCGAACCGATCGCCATGTGCATGTCCAGGTACTGGTAGGTCCCCAGACGGCCGCCGAACAGCACCTTCTTCTCGGCGGTCTCCTGCTTGGCCCGCTCGCGGTAGGCCAGCAGCTTGGCGCGGTCCTCGGGGGTGTTGATCGGGTAGTACGGCTCGTCGCCGGTCTGCGCGAAGCGGGAGAACTCGCGCATGATGACCGTCTTGTCGGTCGGGTAGTCGCGCTCGGGGTGGAAGTGGCGCGGCTCGATGATGCGGGTGAACGGGACGTCGGCGTCGTTGTAGTTCATGACGCTGGTGCCCTGGTAGTCGCCGGTCTCGAGGACTTCGGTCTCGAAGTCGATGGTGCGCCAGCCCAATTCGCCCTCGGCGTAGTCGAAGTAGTGGTCCAGCGGGCCCGTGTAGACGACGGGTGCTTCCGGGTTGGCCGCGACGATCTCGTCACGCACGTCGAACCAGTCGGTGTTCACCCTGACCTCGATGAGGTCGGAGGCGGCCATGTTCTCCAGCCACTTCGTGTAGCCGTTCTTGGGCAGACCCTCGTAGGTGTCGTTGAAGTAGCGGTTGTCGAAGGTGTAGCGCACCGGCAGGCGGGTGATGTTGCCCGCGGGCAGTTCCTTCGGGTCGGTCTGCCACTGCTTGGCGGTGTAGTCGCGGATGAACGCCTCGTAGAGCGGGCGGCCGATCAACGAGATCGCCTTCTCCTCGAGGTTCTGCGCGTCGGCGGATTCGACCTCGGCGGCCTGCTCGGCGATGAGCTTGCGAGCCTCTTCCGGGGTGAAGTAGCGGCCGAAGAACTGCGAGATCATGCCGAGGCCCATCGGCAGCGGGTACGCCTGACCCTTGTGCAGCCCGAACACCCGGTGCTGGTACCCGGTGAACTCGGTGAACTGGGTGACGTAGTCCCAGACCTTCTTGTTGGACGTGTGGAACAGGTGGGCGCCGTACTTGTGGATCTCGATACCGGTTTCCGGTTCGGGTTCGGAGTAGGCGTTGCCACCCAGGTGGTAGCGGCGGTCGATCACCAATACCCGCTTGCCCAGCACGTTCGCTGCACGCTCGGCGACGGTCAGCCCGAAGAAACCGGAGCCGACCACGATCAGGTCGTACTGGTTTGCCGGGGCATTGGAATCTGCGTTGACGGAGTTACCCGAGGACGATGCGGCGGTCACGGGTGCCCAGCGTATCGGAAGACCACCGTTTGTCCCGGCGGAGTCTCCGACCACGCCTTGACCAGGGCCGATCCATCCTTCAGGAAGGCGCCGGCCCAGCAGACCGGGTCAGTACCCCTGAAACGGGTATCCGCCGGGTCACTCGGCCCGTACCCAGCGACCGGTGGACAGCGCGGCGGCCGGCACCGAGCCGCCGGCGCCGACCGTCAGTACTGCGGGTATTGCTGATAACCGCCCGGCCGCCCTGCCCGGATCCAGCGGCCCGTGGACGGAGCGGCCGCCAGAACCAGGATCAGCAGGGGGATGATGCTGGTGATTATCCCGACGACCAGGGTGACCGCCGGCTCTTCCGACCCGGTCGAGATCGCCGCTACGATCGAAATCGCACTGAAGACCAGGGCAAGCGTGGACAGCAGGATGAGGATCACCCGGCCCGCGGTCTTGCGGCGGAACAGCAGAATCGCGCCGAGCAACCACAGCAGGCCCACCGCGGCACCGATCAGCAGGCTGACGGTCGCCGCGGATCGAACCTCGTCCCCGGCGGCACTTCCGGTGTTCTCGCCGAACAGGATCGCCGCGGCGATACCGAGGCCGGCCAGTGCGAGCAGTGACAGCAGCAGTGAGATGACCGCGGCGGTGATCGCCGTGCCGCCGCCCGCTCGCGGCTCACCGTAGCCCGGAGCGTACGGATAGGGCGCGGCGCCGTAAGCCGGTGCGCCATAACCGTTTTGGACGGGTGCGCCGTAGGGTTGCGGATAGCCCGGCTGACCGCCGTACGGGTCGGGTCCGTAACCGGGTTGCGCATACCCCTGCCCCGCGTACGGGTCATGGCCCTGCTGTGGACCGTACGGATACCCCATCGTGTTCCCCCTCCTGACGAGCTGTCCCTGAAGCCGCTAACTCGTTTCCCGGCCTCGCAGCACCCTCCACGGCAATGCTGACCTGCTGAAACTATACGTTCGGTCCGGCAACATCGTCCGGGCGAGCGAGTGTGTAGGCCGCGGTCCACGGCAGTGCCGCGGACAACAGCACGAGCCCACCGAACAGCGCGCCCGAAAGTGCCGCCGCCCAACTGTGATTCACGATCGCCGTCACCGCGCCGGGTACCCCGCCGAGGCCGGTCGCAATCGAGCGGATGACGGGTTCGTCGGCGAACCAGTGGATTCCGTACCCGGAGTCGTAGTTCACGAGCGCGGCGAGCAGGCCGAGCGCCCCGAGGGCGAGCTGTGCGCCGGCTGCGACCACGATCACCCAGCGCCCGGTGTCGTCCCTGCGCGCCAGCAGCAGGCCGCCGTAAGCGAACGCGAACATCGACACCAGCCCGCCGAGCGTGGCGAACAGCGTGAGCGAGTCGTCGAGTTCGCCCGGATCGCTCAGGAACGACCGCACGAGAACCACCGCACCCACCAGATTCGCCGCGGCGGCGATCCCCGCGAGGCACCCGGCGACGATCGCCGCCACCTCACCGCTCTTCGACTTCGTCTCCAGCACGACCATCCCCCGACCGTAGCGCCATCAGCCGCGACGTACCGAGTTCGAGAAGCACGCGCGTCGAGCCGACCGCCACCGCTACGCCCTATCGCGTGATGGTCCAGCGCCGCGTCGGCTCACTCAGGCTGAGCGCGAGGATCACCACGTTGAGCGCCAGCCACGCGTCCAGCGGCCCGAACCGCCAGCCGTGACCGGCCCCGTTGAGCACGACGACCAGCAACGTCGCCCCCGCCATCACCGCGGCCATGGTGAGCAGCATTCGCCTGCCGAGCATCCGCCGACGCAACAGCAGCACCGCCCCGAGCAGATACACCACCCCGAGCCCGCCGACGATCCCCGCGCCCACGTAGTCGAGGTCGATCTCGCGCCCGAGCACCCGGAGTACGGCGGTCGCCGTGCCGACGAAGATTCCCGCCGCGCCGACCAGCACCCCGAGCCAGCCCGCGATCAGCGCGGTCACCGCACGCGAAGGCCGCTCCGGCCGCACCTGTTCCACCACTGCCCCCGCTATTTCTCGACGTCGCCGTCAGTTATACGGCGCGACGCCCGATCGAGCACGGTGTGGGCGATTGTCACCTCACTACCCGATCGTGCGCCCGTCAACCGCTCAGGCGGGATGAGCTGCGACGTAAGCGCGGAAGGCTTCGAGGATGTACTCGGCCACGCCCTGGCCGTGCACGTCGTAGTTACCCCGGAAGCGAGGGTCGGCGACGTACATTTCGCCGAGGCCGAGCAGGTATTCGTTCGATACCGCCTTGCCCTGTGTGCCGACGCCGAGCCAGGCGCGATGCCGGGTGACGATCGCCTGGACGACGTCGCCTTCCACGGGAAGTCCTGCGGTGAAGGCCTTTCCGAAGTCGGTGGCGATGTCGAGCTGGGTCTGCTGGAAGCCCTTCTTCTCGGCCTCGGTCAGCGAACGCCACCAGCGATCGCCGCTCTCGTAGGCCTCCTTACCCCAGCGCTCGGTGACTTCGTCCTTGTACTGCGTGTGGTCGAAACCATCGAAAACCTCTGCGGCCATGAGTGGTTCACCTCTTTCCGTCTTGTGCAGAGTGGTCGACACCGATTCGATCTGTCGCGCCACCCGATCCTGCTGCTGCCGAAGCAGTGCCAGATGGGTGCGCAGCGCACCGGCGGTGTCCTGTTCCCCGGCGAGGACCTCGGCGATCACGGGAAGGCCGAGGCCGAGTTCGCGCAGCAGCAGAATTCGCTGCAGCCGAACAAGAGAGGTCTGGCCGTAGTAGCGATAGCCGTTGGCCCCGATCCGGCTCGGCTCCAACAGCCCGAGCTGCCCGTAGTGGCGCAACGTACGACTGGTGGTTCCCGCGGCCTTCGCGAGGTCCTGAATGGCCCATTCACCCACCATGACCTGCTCCTTTCTCGTCGGTACCTCCACTGTGCAAGTTGACGCTACGTCAATGTCAAGAGGCGAAACCGACCTCGACTTCGACCGTGTCGCGCTCGGTGTACATCTGCCACAACCGCGCGCCGAGCTCGGCATTGCCGATCCGCGGCAGCACCAGCCCGGCGGGCACGAGGTCGGGGTTGGCATCGATGACCGACTGGACCGCACTGTTCTCGATGAGCGAGCCGATGGCGAACAGCCCGACATAGACGCCGGTGCCGTCCACTTCGCGTGCCAGCTGCCGCACGTAGGCGCGCTGGGCCCCCAACGCGACCCCGACATTGGCCAGGTAGGGCTGCAAATGCTCCTCGGAGGCGCCGGAGGTGAACAGCAGCGTGCCACTGCCGCGGGCGAGCATCGCGGGCAGCAGAGCGCGGGTGAGCAGGATCGGCGAGTGCACCTTGAGCGCGATCGGCAGGGCGAGGGACGGCAGGTCGACGTCGATGGTCGTGGCGCTGCGCACCGACATATCGGCGGCCGCCGCATGCAGCGCGACGTCGATCGGCCCCAGCTTCTCCTCGACCCGGCCGATCACGTCGAGCACTTGCGCGGGATCGGTGACGTCGGCGATGAACGGTTCGGCGTCGATGCCCTCCGCCCGCAGCGCCGCGGCGCGTTCTACCGGGTCGCGTCCGATCACCGCGACCCGAAAACCGTTGCGGCCGAAGTGTCGTGCTGTCCCGGCGCCGAGTCCTGGTCCGTAGCCGAAGATCGCGAGCGTACTCATCAGATACCCCTAAGTTGAGTGTTGGTTCAAGTTATGCCGAACGTAGCACTAAGTTGAACCCATGCTCAAGATATTTCGGACACCGGATTTGTAGGATCAGCGGATGCCCGAGGACAAGCCGTTGCGCAGTGACGCCGAGCGCAACCGCGTCGCGCTGGTGACGGCGGCCCGCGAGATCTTCGAAGAACGCGGGCTCGACGCTCCGCTCAAGGACATCGCCGCCCACGCGGGCGTCGCGATCGGCACCCTCTACAACCGCTTCCCCACCCGCGACGCACTGATCGCCGCCGCCGTGGCCGACCGGCTGGAAGCGGGCGGCCGGGTCGCCGAACAGGCACTCGACATGACCGACCCGTGGGAGTCGTTCGTCTTCCTGGTCGAGAAGATCTGCGAACTCCAGGCGTCCGACCGCATTCTCGGCGACCTCGCGCTGCGAAATCCCCCCAGCGCCGCCGTCGAACGCGCACGCGAATACGGCCACAGCCTCATGCGCCGCATCATCGTCCGCGCCCAGCAAGCCGGCGCCCTTCGCCCGGACTGGACCCTCGAGGACATCGCCTTCATCACCTGGTCCCACATCAGCGTTCTCGCCGCCACCAGCACCGTCGCCCCCGACCTCTGGCGACGCAATCTCGCCCTCATCTTCGACGGCCTACGCGCGAAAGCCGCGCACCCCCTGCCGGTTCCGGCCCTCACCGAGGACCAGTTGATGCAGGCGATGCGCGGCTGACCTGATCAGCGGTCAGACCCGAACCGGCGCTGGAATCAGCTTCGGTGCAACCGAATTCACGGCCGCCTCGGCATCACCGTGCCGCCCGGCCGGATCCGGCACCGCATCCGCAGGCGAATCCTGTTCTCCCGCAACATCTCCAACGGGGACGCCGACAGACTTGGACGGCATCTGTCCGAAGACGGTAGCCGCGAGCGCGACACCGAGACCGACGATCTGCAGCGCGGTCAGCGCCTGACCCAGCGCGATCCAGCCGATCACCGCGGCCGACACCGGACTGAGCAGACCGAGGAAGGACACCGAAGTCGCAGGCACCCGCGAGATTCCGCGGACCCACAGCCAGTAGGCCAGCGCGGTGCCGATGATGCCGAGGTACAGGTAGCCGCCGACGGCCTCTCCGTCGAGCGCGGGCGGCGCGCCTTCGATCAGCAGGGCGAGCGGCACGATGAACAGCCCGCCCGCGGTGAGCTGCCACCCGGTCATCGCCAGCGGGCCGACACCGTCCGGACGCCCCCACTTCTTGGTGAGCACAGTTCCCGCGCCCATCGAGGCCGCACCGGCGAGACCGGCGACCACACCGAGGAGATCGAGCTCAGCGCTGCCGCGGAGCACGACCAGCGAGACACCGAACACCCCGACGACACCCGCGATCACCTTGCGCCGCGTCGGCGCTTCGGCCAGCAGCACCGCCGCGAATCCGAGCGCGAACATCGGCGCCACCGCGCCGAGCACCCCGGCGACACCACCGGGCAGCCGGTACGCGGCCAGGAAGAGCAGCGGGAAGAACGCGCCGATATTGAGCACGCCGAGTACCGCGGCCCGACCCAGCCACTTGCCGTGCGGCAGCACCCTGGTGAGCGCGAGCAAGATCAATCCGGCGGGGAGCGCGCGCATGAGCGCCGTGAACAGCGGCCGGTCCGGGGGCAGGAATTCCGTGGTCACCGCGTAGGTGGAGCCCCACACGATCGGGGTGAGAGCCGTGAGCGCGAGGGTGCCCACGTAGCCGGTGGGGCGGGTTGCGGTCGTCATGTTCACTCCTGATTGATAATCTCAACGTTGAAATATCTACCCGCCTAGGTATCTCTGCGTCAAGTAGATGAACGTTAAGAGTTTCAACCGAGAGGAAAAACAGATGCGCGACGCGGTCGACCTGATCACCGAGCACTGGAACATCGAACGCCCGGATGTCGACGTGTCACCGATGGCGATCGTCGGCCGGATCACCCGGCTCTCGCGCGTCCTCGAACAGGATCTGAAACGCTTCTTCGCAGGTCATGGCCTGGAATTCTGGGAGTTCGACGTGCTGGCCACGCTGCGCCGCTCCGGCGGCGAGACCGGCCTCACCGCCGGTGCGCTCAACCGCGCCGCCATGGTCACCTCGGGGGCCATCACCAACCGCATCGACCGCCTGGCCGCGAAGAACCTGGTCCGACGCGTCCCCTCCCCCGACGATCGGCGCTCGGTCTTCGTGCAGCTCACCGCAGAGGGCCGCGAGCTCGTCGACCGGCTGCTGCCGCTGCATGTGGCCAACGAGCAGCGCCTGCTCTCCGCCCTCGGCGCCACGGACCGCGAGCAGCTCGCCGACCTGTTGCGCACCCTGGCCGTCGCGCTGGACGACACAACGCTCGATTGACCCGACCCGTACGTTCGGTCCGTCTACTCCCCGTCGTTCACGCCGGGAACGGCGGCTGGGCCGTGCGGAACCCCATTGTGCGCGCCGGGTACGGCGGCCGGGCCGTTCAGTGCCCCATCGTGTGCGCCGGGCGCAGCGGGATTCACCGGACCGTGTACCGGCTCGCCCCTGACCTCGGCATCCGTAGGGAACTGCACTCCCTGGGGATTGCCCGGTGCAACAGCTTGGGGGACATTGCCTTCCGGCATCTTCAGGGTGGGCCGGCCCGAGGCCGTCGCGGGCAACTGGTCACCCGCGTCCGGAACGAGCTGGAGCAGCGTGGAGAAGTCGACGACCTGCGCGCCGAGCGTCTTCGTCGCGACGATCACACCGTTCGTGTACAGCCGATACGTGCCCGCCCGTTGCGGCAACAGCATTTCCGGACCGATCGGCTCGCCCACCGAACTGCCCGCACCGCCGATCCGCCGGTACTCGGTGTCGATCACCGACTCACCCGCCAGCGCCTCGATGGTCAGATCCGGCTGTGCGGGTGTCGCGGGAACCACGGGGGCGGGGGCGGGCGCGGATTCGACGAGTTCGCTGGGTGCCGGTCCGACCTCGAAGGTCTGGATGTCGGCGGGCCTGCCGCCATCCGGCGCCGCCGAGTATTCCGAGCGCAGGATCTGCCCGTCACGCAGCAACACCGTGCCCGTGGTGGCGGCGACGGCTTCGGTACTACGCGAATCCTCCTTCACCGTACCGGGATACGCCTGGCAGTCGGTGGTGTCGCAGGTCTGCGCGTAGGCGTAGCGACTCTCGGCGAGCGCGTAGGAGCGGGCCGCGATCGCCTGTGCGCGTAAGGCTTCGAAGGCACCCTGGTCTGCCCAGTTGGCCTGCATTTCCGCGGGTAGTACGCCGGCTAGATAGTCGTCGAGGTCCACCTGGTTGACGGTGCGGAAGGACTCGCCCTCGAGCGCCACCCCGAGTGCGCCACGGTAGGCGGTGCCGCCGCAGAGGGTCAGATGTTCGTCGGCGGGTCTGCCCGCACCGGCGCCGACCGGGTAGACGAACGGATCGTCGGTCGCGGCCTGCCACAGAACTTCGCCGTCGCAGCCCGCGGTCACCACCACGCTCGCCCCGCCGTCGGGCAGCGGGGTGAGATGGGCGGCGTCGCCGGGTCCGATCGTGCGACCGGCGACCTGCGCACCGGCGGCGGCGAAGGTGTCGAGGGTGGCGTCGTCCTGCGCCTGGAGCCGGACACCGATCGTTGTGGGGCCGATTTGCCCGAGATCAGCCCCGGGGTAGTAGTGCCCGAGAATCTCCTCGGCCGTCCAGCCCGCCCGCGCGTTGTCGAAAGCCCCGACCTGACTCATGCCGCGACCGTGTCCGGCACCGGCGGTAGGCGTGATCTGTCCCGGGGCGATCTGCCACAGCCCGATCGCCCCGGCCATCGCCAGCACAGTTCCGCTGACCAGCACCGGCAGCGGCACGGTCCGGATCATCGGCACAGCCCTGCGACGGGTGCCACGGCCGGTACTGCGGGTGATCTTGGTGTCCGCTCTCATACTGCGCTCCCACGGTTTCGCGGTTCGACCGGCGGAGCTCGCGTCGGCATGTCGTCGTCGCCTAGCGGGCTCCGAGGGCTACATTCGAGCAATCACATAAGTCTCGAGTTGAGGTTGAGATGTGTGACGTATGTTAACTAGTGTGATGCGTGAGGTTAGAGGAAGCAAGCATCACATGCGCGGAAAAACACGAGCTCGACCCGATAGGAGTCGCACGTGCGATACCGAAAGCCGAAACGTTCCTACGTGCTCCCGGTGGTCACGACCCTTGTTGTCGCCGCACCGATCGGCGCGTTCGCCCTCAGCGACTCGACCGACTACCGCAGCGCGAACGATTCCCAGGTCGCGGCCGTGCCGACGCAGCTGGCCGAGGTCGCGCTGACCACGGCTCCTGACATCACGGTCCCGCTGCGTGACCTGACCGGCCTCGATCTGCCCGACCTGCACCTCTCGGACCTGCGCATGTTGCAGCTGCCGAGCTCGATCCCGATCCCCCCGGGATTGCCGGTGCCCCCGGGCGTGGCGCTGCCCACCGAGATCCAGCTGCCGCAGCTGCCGACGAAGCCGCAGCCCACCCCGACGCAGCAGGCCGCCCCGGGCGCCGCGGCACCCGGGGCCGCAACGCCTGCGCGCCCACCGGTCCCGAGTACATCGGTCCCGACCGCGCCGCCGGCGCCACCGGCCGCGACACCGCAAGCCCAACCGCCCGCTCCGGGCGCGCCCGCTCCGGCACCAGGGGGCGCGGCCACCCAGGCCCCAGCGGCTCCTGCCGCGCCGGCCCCGGCCCAAGCTCAGGCTGCCCCGGCCGCGCCGGTTCCAGCGCAACCAGCTCCGGGCGCACCCGAAGCTCCCGCTGGGGCCACGCCGACGTCGGCCGCACCGGCGCCCGCCGCCCAGCCTCCGACCGGTGCCCCGGTCTCCCAAAGCCGTTCCGGCGGAGCCAAATTCATCGCCGACCCGGAAAATCTCGAACCCGGCACGACCCCCGACACTCCCGCCCTCTCGCCGGGCGCGGTCGGCGCGGACGTCATCGATCAGGTGGGCGCGCAGGTCAAGGAACTCACCCAGGACACCCCGTTCAGCATGGTCGCCGTCACCGCCCGCGACATGGCGAACACCACCACCAAGCTGCGAGCTCGCCAGCTCGACGGCAACTGGGGCCCCTGGTACAACGCCGATCCGGTCGATACCAGGGCCACCGATCAGACCCCGGCCGACGCACCGACCGGCACCGAACCGATCTACGTCGGCGAGACCACCGCGGTGCAGATGCTGGTCACCCGCAAGCCCACCGCGGGCCCGGACCACGACCCGGCCCACCTCACCGAGGCCGCGCTCAAGGCCGTCCTGATCAATCCGGGGCGGGCCGCGATCGATGCCGCGCTCAACGACGTCGCCGCGGCGCTGCCCGGTGGCGGACCGAAGGTCATCACCCGCGCGCAGTGGGGTGCCGACGAGTCGATCCGCTGCGAGGAACCCACCTACGACGACGGCGTCGGCGGCATCACCGTGCACCACACGGCCGGTCGCAACGACTACAGCCGCTCCGAATCCGCGGGCATCGTCCGCGCGATCTACGCCTATCACGCCGAGACGCTCGGCTGGTGCGACGTCGGCTACAACGCCTTGGTCGACCAGTACGGCCAGATCTTCGAGGGCCGCTACGGCGGCCTCGACCGCGCGGTCCAGGGCGCGCACGCGGGCGGTTTCAACGAGAACACCGCGGGTGTGGCGCTGATGGGCAACTACGAGAACGAGGAGCCGAGCAACGAGGCGATCAACGCGATCGGCAAGTTCATCGGCTGGCGGGCCAAGCTCGCCGGAATCGATCCCAAGGGCACGACCACGATGTACTCCGAGGGCACCGAGTTCACGCCCTACGCCCAGGACGAAGCGGTCGATCTGCCGGTGGTGTTCGCGCACCGCGATGTCGGCAACACCGACTGCCCCGGTGACGCCGCCTACGCGCTGATGGATCGCATCCGCGGAATCGCGGCGGGCAATTCCGGCACCTACACCTCGCCCCCGACGGTGAACCGCCCGCCGAGCCAGCAAGCCCGTGCACCGCAGGGCAATATGGCCGAACTGGGCGCGATGGTGGACAAGTTCCTCGGCCTGTCCGTCGACAACGCGATCGCCAAGCACTGGGTGGCCAAGGGCGGGGTCGACGGTCCGCTCGGCGCACCGCAATCGGACCTGATCTCGGGCGCGCAGGGCCGTCAGTACGCGAAGTTCGCCCACGGTTTCGTCTATTCGGGCGAGGGCGGTCAGGTATTCGAGGTGGTCGGCGCGATTCTCGACAAGTATCTGAGCCTGGGCGCCGATTCGGGCGTCCTCGGCCTGCCGACCGCGAGTTCCTACCTCGTCCCGAACGGTCTACGCACCGACTTCCAGCACGGTTCGCTGGTGCTCAACGAGCTCACGGGCATCGTCACGACGTTCTGGAAGACCTACGACGAGACCTACAAGCAGGAAATGAACGGTCCACCGAAGCCGGGTCAGGCGCCTACCGCCCCGACGCTCGGACTGGCGGTGCCTGCCCCGGCTCCGGCCGACCCGCAAGTCCCCGCCGAACCACAGGCCCCACCTGCATCCGCTGAACAGATCCCCCTCGAGCAGGTTCCGGCAGACCCGCCGGCTCCCGAACCCGCCCCGATCGGCTAACCCCCGGTCACGGCGAAGAACGGCCGGTGCACCCTCCGAGCGAGGGGCACCGGCCGTTTATTTGGAGCGCTGGCGCGCTCGAGCGGGGCCCTTCGGGCCCCTGATCTTCCCTCCCTCCGGGTACTCCTTCGTCGCACCCTCCGGTCAGTCCAGATCAGGGCGGGCCCCTTCGGGTAGAGACATACGGGGTGCGCCGCTCGGCTAGCGCCACCAGCGTTCGAGGACCATCGCCACACCGTGGTCGATATTGCTGCCGGTCACCTCGTCGGCCGCGGCCCGGGCCTCGGGATGGGCGTTGCCCATCGCGACGCCGTGCCCGGCCATCGCCAGCATCGGGACATCGTTGGGCATGTCGCCGAAGGCGACGATCGACGAGTGTTCGGCGCCGATCCGGCGCGCGACCTCGGCCAGCCCGGACGCCTTCGTCACCTGGGGCACCGCCAGCTCGATCAGCCCGCTCTCGGTGGAGTAGGTGATCTCGGCGCGGTCGCCGATCAGCGGGGCCAGCGCCGCGCGCATGTCGGAGCTGCGGGCCGAACTGAGCCGGATGAGCATTTTGATCGCGGGTGAGTCGATCACCTCGGCGTGTGAGACGACGGTGTCGTCGGGGTTGAGCCAGGCGTGTTCGTATGTCGGTGAGCTGACGAACTGCGGGGTCACGGCGTCGTGCGCGCTGGCCCCGACCCGCTCGGTGGCCAGGCCGCAACCCGGCAGCGCGTGCTCGGCGATGTCGGCCAGCCAGCTCAGGGTCTCGACGTCGAGGGTGTGGCTCGACAGCACCCGATCGGTGGCGCTGTCGTAGATGACCGCGCCGTTTCCGCAGATGGCGAGCGGTGCGTACTCGAGCTCACTGACGACCGGGTCGATCCAGCGCGGCGGGCGGCCGGTGGCGAGCACGAAGGTGGCGCCGTCGGCGACGAGGGCCCCGACGGCCGCCTTGGTGCGCGCCGAGATCTTGTCGGAATCGTCGATCAGGGTGCCGTCGACGTCGCTGGCCACCAGCAGCGGTTTCGGGTGCAGGTGCGTCATCCCATCTATCCTGCCGCACGTCGCCACGCGGGGACGCCGGACTGTCCCTATGATCAGGGCCTGATTACCCGATCCAGAGGGGACTGATGACCGGCTTCTTGTTGCGGCGCACACTCAACTACGTTGTGCTCCTTCTGCTGGCATCATTTCTGACGTTCAGCCTCGCATCACTCACGTTCAACCCGCTCGAGAGCCTCGAGCAGCGCAACCCACGCCCGCCGCAGTCGGTGATCGACGCGAAGGCCGACCAGCTGCATCTCGACGAGCCGATCCCGCAGCGCTATCTCACCTGGCTCGGCGGCGTCGTGCAAGGGGATTTCGGGACCACCCTGGCCGGGCAGCCGGTGAGCGAGGAACTGGGCAGGCGGGTCGCGGTGAGTCTGCGGCTGCTGATTCTCGGTTCCGTCATCGGCACCGTGCTCGGCGTGCTGATCGGTGCGGCGGGGGCGATCCGGCAGTACAAGTTCAGCGACTATTTCTCGACGGTGCTGTCGCTGCTGATCATCTCGACACCGATCTTCTTGCTGGCAACACTGCTGAAATACGGTGCGCTGCAGATCAATACGATGACCGGTTCACAGATCTTCCTCTACACCGGCGAGACGTCGGCCACTCAGGTCAACGGTTTCTGGAACGAAATGGTCGACCGCGCACAACATCTGGTGCTGCCGACCCTGGCGCTGGCGCTCTACGGCATGGCCGGCTACAGCCGTTACCAGCGCAACGCCATGCTCGACGTACTGCAGAGCGACTTCATCCGAACAGCGAGAGCCAAAGGCCTCAGCCGTAATCGCGCCCTGTACAAGCACGGCCTGCGCACCGCGCTGATTCCGATGGCCACCCTGTTCGCCTACAGCCTCGGCGGCCTGATCACCGGCGCCACCTTCGTCGAGAAGATCTTCGGCTGGCACGGTGTCGGCGAATGGCTGGTCGATTCGATCAACGCCCAGGACCTGTACGTCGTGGTGACGGTGACGGCGTTCGCCGGCCTGGTGGTGCTGGTGTCGGGCTTGCTCTCCGATGTCGTCCTTGCCCTGCTCGACCCGAGGGTGCGTGTCTCATGACCGAAACCGAACTCATCGCCGTCGGCGCACCCGAGGTCGCCGCCGCCGGGCGTCGCAAACTGGTGTGGCGCCGTTTCCTGCGCAACAAGCCCGCTGTGGTCGGCGCGGTGGTCCTGGTGGTGCTGCTGGTCGCCAGTTTCGCGCTGCCGCCACTGCTGCCGTGGGACTACCAGCAGATGGACTACAAGGCGCTGCTGAAACCGCCGAGCCTCGAGCACCCGTTCGGCACCACGCAGATCGGTCAGGACGTGCTCGCCCAGACCATGCGCGGCCTGCAGAAGTCACTGATCATCGGCTTCTGCGTGGCGATCTGTTCCAGCGTCATCGCCGCGACAGCGGGTGCGGTGGCCGGGCTGCTCGGCGGTTGGACCGACCGCGCGATCATGTGGTTCGTCGATCTGCTGCTGGTGGTCCCCAGTTTCATCATCATCGCGCTGTTCGCGCCGCGCACCAAGGGATCCGGATCGATCGCGATCCTGATCGTGCTGCTGAGCGTCTTCGGCTGGATGATCGCCGCCCGCATCGTCCGCGGCCTCACCTTGAGTCTGCGTGACCGCGAATTCGTCCGCGCCGCGCGGTATATGGGCGCACCGACTCGCACGGTGATCCTCAGTCACATCATCCCGAACATCGCCTCGATCCTGATCATCGACACCACACTGGCCGTCGGCGCGGCGATCGGCGCCGAAACCGGTTTGAGCTTCCTGGGTTTCGGTGTGCAGCCGCCGGACGTCTCGCTGGGTTCACTCATCGCGGCGGGCACCAAATCGGCGCTCACCTATCCGTGGCTGTTCCTGTTCGCCGGTGGCCTGCTGATCACGATCGTGTTGTCCGCCAACCTGGTCGGCGACGGCCTGCGTGACGCGTTCGACCCCGGTGCCCGCGGTGCGCGCAAGTCGCGCAAGGAGGTCGCCGAGCACAAGGACCAGGCGCAGGTGGAGTTGAAGAAAGCCGAGAAGCGATGACCGCGTCGACCGCACCCCTGCTCGAGGTCACCGACCTGCGGGTCTCGTTCCCCGGCGAGGAAGGCCGCGTCGAGGCGGTGCGTGGGGTGAACTACACCGTCGCCGACGGCGAGGTGCTCGCCATCGTCGGCGAGTCCGGTTCGGGCAAGTCGGTGTCCTCGCTCGCGGTGATCGGCCTGCTGCCCGACCAGGCACGGGTGCAGGGATCGGTGCGCCTGCGCGGCCGCGAACTGCTGGGCCTTGGCGACAAGCAGATGTCGAAGCTGCGCGGTTCCTCGATCAGCATGGTGTTCCAGGATCCGCTCTCCGCGCTGACACCGGTGTATCGGATCGGTGATCAGATCGCGGAAGCCCTGCTCGCGCACGGCGAGATGAGCCGCAAGGAGGCAGGCGAGCGGGCCATCGAGCTGCTCGAACTCGTCGGCATCACCGATGCCAGGGCCCGTTCCAGGGCGTTCCCGCACGAGTTCTCCGGCGGTATGCGACAGCGCGTGGTGATCGCCATGGCCATCGCCAACGATCCCGCGCTGATCATCTGCGACGAACCGACCACCGCGCTCGACGTGACGGTGCAGGCCCAGATCCTCGCGCTGCTGCGCAAGGCGCGCGATATCACCGGCGCGGGCGTCATCATGATCACCCACGACATGGGCATCGCGGCCACCGTCGCCGACCGGGTCGCGGTGATGTACGCGGGCAAGGTCGTCGAAACCGCACCGGTCGCAGAACTTTTCGCGGCGCCGCGCATGCCGTACACCGTCGGCCTGCTCGGCTCCATCCCGCGCATGGACGGCCCGCCGCGCACCCCGCTGATCCCGATCCTCGGCGCCCCGCCCGCCATGCACGCCCTGCCGCCCGGTTGCTCGTTCGCGCCACGGTGCCCGGTCTCGATCGGCGACTGCACCGCCGCCGAACCTCCGCTGGAGAAGGTGAGCCCCGGTCACTCGGTCGCCTGCATCCGCACCGCCGAGGTCGGCACGCACCAGCTCTTCGAGGCCTACCGCAAGGAGATCCCGGCCCCGGCGCACCCCGACCGCACCGACGACGACGTGGTCCTGCGCGTCACCGACCTGGTGAAAACCTTCCCCCTCACCTCCGGGGTGCTGCTGCGCCGCCGCACCGGCGAGGTCCGTGCGGTCGACGGCATCAGCTTCTCCGTGCGCGCGGGCCGCACCCTGGCGCTGGTCGGCGAATCCGGTTCGGGCAAGTCGACCACCCTGTCGCAGATCATGGACCTGGCGCCCCCACAGTCGGGCAGCATCGAGGTGCTCGGCAACGACGTCGCCACCCTCACCAAGGCGCGCACCCGCGAGATCCGCCGGAGGATGCAGATCGTCTTCCAGGACCCCAGCTCGTCGCTGGACCCGCGCCTGCCGATCTTCGACGTCCTGGCCGAGCCGCTGCGCATCGACGGCCGGTCGCGCGACGAGGTCAACCGGCGGGTGCCGGAGTTGCTGCGGCAGGTCGGGTTGCGTCCCGAGCACGCCGATCGCTACCCCTCGGACTTCTCCGGCGGCCAGAAGCAGCGCATCAGCATCGCCCGCGCGCTGGCCCTCGACACCCAGCTGCTGGTCCTCGACGAGCCCGTCTCGTCGCTGGACGTGTCGATCCAGGCCGGCGTCCTCAACCTGCTGCGCGACCTCCAGGCCGAGCACGGACTGTCCTACCTGTTCGTCTCCCACGACCTGTCGGTGGTGCGCAACCTCGCCCACGACATCGCGGTGATGCTGCAGGGCAAGATCGTCGAATCCGGTCCGGCCGAGCAGATCTTCGCCGATCCGCAGCACGAATACACGCGCTCGCTCATCGCGGCCGTACCGGAACCCGTCGTCAGCGGCTGAGAACGTCGGTCCAGCCGAAAGAGGAGGCGCCATGAGAACCCGTCGAATGCAAGCAGGCCGCAGGGCCCGATTGCGATGTGCTGCCGTGGTGGTGGCGGCCGGGATGATCGTGGCGGGTTGTGGGAGTGGCAACGAGTCCGCGACCGGGCTGAGCGATGCGATCGGGTCCACCAGCGACATCAACCCCAAGGGTGTCGATGAATTGCGCGAGGGCGGCAACCTGCGCTTGGCGACCACCTCGTACCCGGCGAATTGGAACACGCTGTCCAACGACGGAAACGAAGCCGAGATCGCCGAGATCGTGCGCCCGATGATGCCGCGCTCTTTCGAGATCGATGCGGCGGGCCAGCTCAGTGTCGACACCGACTATTTCACCGATGTGGCGCTGACCAGCACCGACCCGATGCAAGTGACGTACTCGATCAACCCGAGTGCGGTGTGGTCGGACGGTTCGCCCATCACCTGGGAAGATATCGCCGCCCAGGCGAACGCGCTCAGCGGCCGGGACAAGCGCTACCTGATCGCGATCACCAACGGCTTCGAATTCGTCGAGAAGGTGGAGCGTGGCACCGATGACCGCCAGGCGGTCCTCACCTTCAGCACGCCCTTCGCCGACTGGCGGGGCCAGTTCGCGGGTAACAGCACTCTGTACCCCAAGTCGGTGACCAGCACGCCGGAAGCCTTCAACACCAGCCTCGTCGATGCGATCAGCCTCACGGCTGGTCCGTTCGCCGTCACGAACACCGACCGATCGCAAGGCCGAATCGTCTTGGGCCACAACCCGAAATGGTGGGGCGACAAGCCGGTCCTCGACACCATCACCTACAGCGTGCTCGACCGCACCTCGTGGGTACAGGCTTTGCAGAACAACGAACTCGACCTCGCCCAGCTCGCCACCATCGACGACGTGAAGACAGTCGGCGGCACGGAGAACCTGGTCATCCGCCGGGCTCCCGGTAATCGCTGGCGCCACATCACCTTCAACGGCGCGCCCGGTTCGATTCTCGCCGATCCGGCTGTCCGCGTGGCGATCTCGAAGGCGATCGACCGGCAGGGCATCGTTTCGGCCATCCAGAACGGACTCGTCGAAAACCCCCGGCCGCTGAACAACCACGTTTTTCTCCAGGGCCAAAAGGGCTACCAGGACAACAGCCTCGGCTACGACCCGGACGCAGCGTCGCGCGAACTCGATGCCCTCGGCTGGGTCCGCACCGGCGACAGCCGCACCAAGGACGGTCGCAAGCTCGTTATCCGCGACGTCATGTACAACGATCCGACCTGGGTCCAGATCGCGCAGATCATCCAGCAGAACCTGGCCACCATCGGCGTCGAACTCACCATCGATACCAAGCCCGCCACAGGCTATTTCACCGATGTCATCCAGCCCGGCGATTTCGATGCCGCGCAGTTCATCTTCCAGGGCGACCCTTTCCCCCTCGCCAGCCTGCGCCAGATCTACTACTACGACCCGAACGACCTCCAAGGCAACTTCGGTCGCATCGGATCCCCTGAACTCAACGCGCTCATCGAACGCACACTCACCGAACTGGATCCGCAAAAGTCCATCGCCCTCGCGAACCAGGTCGACCGCCAGGTATTCGAAGAAGGCCACTCCCTCCCCCTGATGCAGTCCGACGGCAGCTTCGGCGCCCGCACCACCCTCGCCAACATCGGCTCCCCCGGGTTGGCAACGTACGACTACACGAAGATCGGATTCACGAAATGACCACAGCTACGTACGCCAGGCGGCTCCGCCAGGCAGGTTTCCGCATCGCGGTGCCCGTTTTCGCTATGACGTTGGCGATTGGTGGTTGTGCGTCCGATGACAGTTCGCAGATCGGCGCAGATTCCATCGGTGCCGTGAACGACATCAATCCCAAGGATGTCAGTGAAGTCCAGGACGGTGGCAACTTCCGCCTGGCGCTGACTGCTTTCCCTGAAACCTTCAATTCGGACCATGTGGACGCGAGTGCCGATGTCTCGGCAGTCATCGGATGGACGCTGCCGGGCACGGTCACGTCGAACGCGGCGGGTGAGCTGTCGGTCGACCACGATTACTTCACCGATATCCAACTCACCGGCACCGCGCCGCAACAGGTGACCTACACCATCAATCCGAAGGCAGTATGGTCTGACGGCACTCCCATCACCTGGGAGGACATGCGCTCCCAGGCGCAGGCACTGAGCGGCAAGGACGTCGCGTTCCAGGTCCGCGGCACCGACGGATTCGACCGGGTGGAGAAGGTCGAGCGCGGCGTCGACGATCGCCAGGCCGTGGTCACCTTCGCCAAGCATTACGCCGAGTGGAAAGGCATGTTCAACCCGCTCTATCCGAAGGCATCCACCGAATCACCTGCCACGTTCGAAAACTGGGCACGCAATAGTCTGCCTGTATCCGCAGGTCCGTTTATGGTGGGCGCGATCGACCGCGCCCAACAGCGCATCACGCTGAATCGCAACCCCAAGTGGTGGGGCAATACGCCCAAGCTCGATACGATCACCTTCGCCGTGCTCGACTACTCCGCGCGCATGGCAGCCCTGCAGAACAACGAACTCGACGCGGCTTCCATTTCCGGCATCGAGGAAGTGAAGACTGCGGCCGGTTCGCCGGGGCTGGTTGTGCGGCGCGCGCCATCGACGACCTACTCGCACTTCACCTTCAATGGCGCCCCGGGTGCGATTCTCGAGGATCCGCAATTGCGGGTCGCGATCTCGAAGGCGATCGACCGACAGACGATCGCGAACGCACGCCAGAACGGCTTGGTAGAGAAGCCGGAGCCGCTGAACAACCACATCTTCATGAAGGGCCAGAAGGGCTACCAGGACAACTCCGCCCCATTGTCCTACGACCCTGCTGCAGCCGCCAAGATGCTGGACGACCTGGGCTGGAAGCTCAATGGTGAGGTCAGGGAGAAGAACGGGCGAAAGCTCGAGCTGACCGACGTCATGTACCAGCAGGACGCCTGGGTGCAGATCGCCACGATCGCTCAGCAGAATCTGGCCGCAGTGGGTGTGAAGCTGAATATCCGCACCGTGCCGGGTAACGGTCTGTTCAAAGATGTCGTCGACCCGGGCAACTTCGATATCGTCCAGTTCAGCTGGTCCGGTGGCATTCTGCCGCTCGGCGTATTGCCGCAGATCTACGCCTACGATCCGAACAACCGGCTGAGCAACAAGGGCCGAATCGGAACCCCTGAACTCAATGCGCTGGTCGAAGAGACCATCGCCGAGCTCGACCCGGAAAAGGCCATCGAGCTCGCCAACAAGGCCGACCGGATGATCTTCGATATCGGGTTCTCACTCCCCATCGTGCAGTCACCCGGCGCGATTGCGGTGCGTTCTACGGTAGCCAACTACGGTGCCTTCGGTCTCGCATCGACAGATGCGACCAAGGTCGGCTTCGTCAAGTAACTCTCCGCCACGCGCGGAAAGGAAGGATCACCATGCGAATTCGCTCGCTGGGTACCAAGTTCGCCATTCCGTGCGTGGCGGTCGGCCTGATCCTGTCAGGCTGTTCCTCCGACAACGCCGTTACACCGGGCACCGCCACGATCGGCAGCACCAACGACATCAACCCCCACGATGTGGCGGACCTGCGTGATGGCGGCAATCTGCGGTTGGTGTTGAGCTCGTTCCCGGAGTCGTTCAACTATCTGCAAGTCGACGGCGGCACCGAGAGCACCGGTGACGTGATCGAACCGACGTTGCCCGTGGCATACACCAGCAATGCGGCCGGGGAACTGGCGATCAACCACGACTACTTCACCGATATCCAGCTCACCGGCAACAACCCGCAGCAGGTCACCTACACGATCAATCCCAAGGCGGTGTGGACCGACGGGACGCCGATCACCTGGGAGGACATGCGTTCGCAGGCGGCGGCGCTGAGCGGACGTGACACGACGTATCTGATGACAGCCACCAGCGGCTTCGAGCGGGTGGAGAAGGTCGAGCGCGGTGTCGACGACCGGCAGGCGATCGTCACCTTCTCCCAGCCCTATGCCGAATGGCAGGGTCAGTTCAGTCCGCTGTATCCGAAGGCCACCACCGAGTCCGCCGCCGCGTTCAACGACCGTGATCGCAACGGGCTCGCGGTGAGCGCGGGTCCGTTCCAGATCAGCGCGATCGATCGTGGACAGAACCGAATCACGTTGAGCCGCAATCCGGCATGGTGGGGCGCCACCCCTAAGCTCGACACCATCACCTTCAGCGTGCTCGACAGTTCGGCGTGGCTGCCCGCGATCCAGAACAACGAACTCGACATCGCCTACATGTCAGGCATCGAGAATGTCACCGGCGCGAAGCAGGCCGCCGGCGTAGTGCTGCGGCGCACGCCGGAGCCCAGCTGGTCGCACATCACGTTCAACGGCGCGCCGGGTTCACTGCTCGAAGATCCACAGGTGCGAATCGCTATCTCCAAAGCGATCGACCGTCAGGGCATCGTCAACGCGTCCCAGAATGGCGTAGTCGACGATCCGAAGCCGCTCAACAACCACATCTTCATGAACGGACAGAAGGGGTACCAGGATAATTCGGCACCCATCTCCTTCGACCCGACCGCGGCCGCGAAAATGCTCGACGACCTGGGCTGGAAGCTCAACGGCGACGTGCGTGAGAAGAACGGCCGCCGCCTCGAGATCCGCGATGTGATGTACCAGCAGGACGGTTGGGTCCAGACCGCACAGATCGTCCAGCAGAATCTGGCACAGATCGGGGTGAAGCTGAACATCCAAACTGTGCCGGGTAGTGGACTTTTCAAGGACGTGATCGACCCGGGAAATTTCGAGCTGGCGCAATTCAGCTGGGGCGGTAGCTATCTCCCGCTCGGCGCGTTGCCGCAGATCTACGCCTATGATCCGAACAACTTGCAGTCCAACAAGGCACGGATCGGTTCGCCGGAGCTCAATGCCCTGATCGAGCGGACCATCGCCGAACTCGACCCCGACAAGGCGCGCGAACTCGCCAATCAGTGCGATCAGATGATCTTCGCCGAAGGCTATTCGATTCCGCTGAACCAGGCTTCGGGAACGTATGCGGTGCGGGAGAATCTCGCGAACTACGGCGCGTTCGGGCTCGCCACCGCCGACTACACCAAGGTCGGCTTCCTGAAGTGAGCGACGGCCCGGCGCGCGCACTCACCTATCCGCTGCTCGTCACGAGCGGCACCCTCGCGGTGATCGCCGTGTGGGTGCCGTTCGCGGATGTCGATCAGCTGAGTGCGCTCGCCGTGGTCGCTCTCGCCGTACTCGCCTATACCGCGTATCAAGGCGGACTTGCCTTCGGGGTTTTCCCGAGCGGGCTTGTTGCGACAGGGGCTGTGCGCGGTAGGCGGGTTCGGCAGCAGTATCGGCTGGTCAGCCGGTCGTGGCTGGAGATCAGCAGTGGTGATCGGATGGTGTGGCAGCCGGTGTTCTATGAGCCGGCGCTGTCGACGCTCACTCCGGCCGAGCTGGAGCTGACTGGCCGATCCATCCACGCGGGGGACACGCGATTCTTCCCCTCGGGGCGTGTGCGCACCACCGAGCCGGCGGGCAAGCTCGTGGACAATCCCTCCCGCCCTATCGATCCGCCCACGTTCGGGATCGCCCGCCGTCTGGTCCTCGATATTCAGCAGGCGGTCGGCGCTCCCCTCGTCGGCCTGCTGTGGGTCTATGTCATGAACGGCGGAATCGGCGCGTTCGTCGCCACCACGACGGTCGCCGCCGCCACCTTCACCTGGCTTTCCGCCATCCGGGGCTCCGACCCCAGCTAGACCACCAGGTAGCTTTGCCACCCTTCTTTCGTGATCCAACTGGTCTGACCACTTGACCTCTTACCTCCGATGGCGCATCATCGAGGTATGGCATGGACTCCCGTGGTGAAGCGCTCGGTTTCCGGTGATGTGTTCGAACAGATCGCCGCCGAAGTGCTGGGCGGGGAATTGGCGGCGGGAAGCACGCTGCCGAGTGAGCGGCAGCTGGCCGAGGCGCTGGGGGTGTCGCGGCCCGCGGTGCGGGAGGCGTTGCAGCGGTTGGCCGCGGCGGGGCTGGTGGCCGTTCGGCAAGGCGAGGCGACGACCGTGCTCGACTATCGGCGCAGCGCCGGACTGGAAGTGCTTCCGCGACTGCTGCTTCGGGGTGATTCGATCGATCCCGCGGTCGCTCGCAGCATTCTCGAGGCGCGGCTGCACAACGGGCCGAAGATCGCCGAGCTGGCCGCCGCGCGGGTTCGATCGCGCGGTGCGGACGATTCGCGCGTCGCGAGCGACCTCACGCTGTTGGGCGAATCCGTCGATTCCCTTGTCGCCGAATCGGATCCACTCACCCAGCAACGGATCGCCCTCGAATTCTGGGACCACATCCTCGACCTCGCCGATTCGATCGCCTTCCGGCTGATGTATTCCATGCTGCGCGCCGCTTACGAACCCGCCTTGGCCGCGCTGGCGCCGATCATGTCCGCCGAGGTGGGCAATGGCGTCGCCTATCGAGACCTGGCCGCCGCGATCGCCGCGGGCGAGCCGGAACGGGCCGCCGACACCGCTCGAGCACTGCTCGGGCCGGCGACCACCGCCCTGATCCATGCCCTCGACGGGGCATGATCCACCCGAGGAATGACATGACCGATCACCGTCCGACAACGACGTCGCACGACTCCGAAGAATCCCGTGCGACCGAAACCCGCCGAACCCCTGACCGAGGCTCGCCACGGTCGATCCGGCGCAGCATGCCCCTGAGCGAGGCGGCCCGCGAATTCCTCCGGCATCCGTCACCCTGGATGATCGCCGCGGTCTTCGTGGTCGCAGCCGGTACCCGCATCGCCATCGGCGACTGGCAGCTCACCGATGCCCTTGTCCCCGTGCTGATTCTGGCCGCGTTCCCGCTCATCGAGTGGATCATCCACGTCACCGTGCTGCACTGGCGTCCACGGCATCTCGGCCCGCTGACTCTCGACAGCGAGCTGGCCCGCAAACACCGCGAGCACCACGTCGACCCGCGTGACATCCCGCTGATCTTCATCCCGCCGAAGTCGCTGCTGCTCACGATCGTCGCCCTGGTCGCGATCGCCCTACTGGCCTTCCCCCGCACCGGCCTCGGCCTCACCTTCCTGCTCACCATCACCACACTCGGCCTGCTCTACGAGTGGACGCACTACCTGATCCACACCGACTACAAGCCGAAACGTGCCCTGTACCGGGCTATTTGGCGTAACCACCGCCACCACCACTACAAGAACGAGCACTACTGGTTCACCGTGACCACCTCCGGCACCGCCGACCGCCTCCTCGGCACCGCCCCCGACCCGGCCACGACACCGACCTCCCCCACGGCGCGCAACCTCCACGCCGGCTAAATCCCAGGGCACACCTCGGGGCAGCACTCAGACCCGGCTCGCACCATCACGCGAGCCGGGTTTTTGCTTGACACATTAATACCCTAGGGGGGTATGGTACCGAGCACGGGACACACCCCGCTCGAAAGGACGAAAGTCGTGACTACGCAATCGCAATCCACCCGGAAGTGGTGGGCGCTGGCGGTGATCGCCGCCGCGCAGTTCATGGTCATCATGGACACCTCGATCATCGGGATCGCGCTGCCCAAGATGCAGGCCGAACTCGGATTCACGCCGGGCAATCTGACGTGGGTGTTCAACGCCTACGTGGTGGCGTTCGGCGGTCTGCTGCTGCTCGGCGGCAGGCTCTCCGACCTACTCGGCGCTCGCCGGGTATTCGCCGCGGGCTGGGTGGTGCTCGGCGTCGGCTCCGTCATCGCCGGTGCCGCGGGCACTGTCGGCGTCGAGCTGGCCGGTCGGGCGATCCAAGGTGGTGGTGCGGCGCTGATCGCGCCTTCCGCGCTCACGCTGCTGATGATGCTGTTCGGCGGCTCGCCCCAGGAGCTCACCAAGGCGCTCGCCGTGTACGGCGCGGCCGCGCCCGCCGGTGGCACCGCGGGCGTGTTCCTCGGCGGTGTGATCACCGAATACATCAGCTGGCCTTGGGTTTTCTACATCAACATTCCGATCGCCGTGCTGGCGCTGATCGCCGTGCCGCTGCTGATGCCCGCCGCTCCGGCGCGCAAGGGGTCCATCGATATCGCCGGATCCGTCACTGTGACAGCCGGTTTGGCGGCCGCGGTGTACGCGATCGTGCAGGCACCGGAGGTCGGTTGGGCTTCGGGCGAGACCTCGGGTGTGCTGGCGCTGGCCGCCGCGCTGCTGGCCGGCTTCGTCGCCATCCAGTCCCGGCGCGGCGAGCCGCTCATGCGGCTGAGCATCTTCCGCGCACCGAACCTGGCCGCCGCCAACTTCGCCCAGTTCGCGCTGGCCGCCGCGTGGGTGCCGATGTGGTTCTTCCTCAACCTGTACCTGCAGCAGGTGCTCGGGTACAGCGCGTTCCCGTCGGGTGCGGCACTACTGCCGATGACCACGCTGATCATGCTCGGCATGGTGGTGCTCGCCCCGAAGGCGATGCAGCGTTTCGGCGCCAAGCCGATGATCGTCACCGGCCTGATCGTGCTCGGTCTCGGCCTCGGGGTGATGTCGCTGGTGCGGCCGACCGGAAACTTCTGGATCGACGTGCTGCCCGCCTCGCTGATAGCGGCGGGGGGTATGTCGCTGGCCTTCATTCCCTCGCTCGGCACCGCTATCTCGGCGGCACGACCCGAGGAAGGTGGGCTGGCCTCGGGCATCGTCAACGTCAGCTACCAGGTGGGTTCGGCGCTCGGACTGGCCGCGATGACGGCGGTGGCCGCCGCGTTCGGCGCGAGCGAGCTGGGAGATACCTCGGCACTGACCGACGGCTATTCCGCGGCCTTCCTGGGGGCGGGCGTGCTCGCCCTGGCAGGGGCGGGCATCACCGCGGCGACCATGCGGACCCCGGCCGCCGACAAGGCCGGCGCGACCGTTTGACAAAGTACCCTAGGGGGGTATGGTAATGATCGAGAGCGAAACGAGGAGAGTTCCATGAGCACCACCACCGTCACCGTCACCGGTATGACCTGCGGCTGCTGCGTCAACAAGGTCCGCGACAAGGTCGGCGCCCTACCCGGCGTCACCGGCGTCGATGTCGACCTGGCCGCGGGCTCGGTAACCATCGACGGCACCGAGCCCGAACGCACCGCCCTCGCCGACGCCGTAGCCGCGGCCGGCTTCCAGCTCGCAGACTGAACGGATACGGAGCATCCCGATGAACGCAACAGGCAAGTTCGCCGGATTCGCCCTCGGCCTCGCGGCGGTCTTCGGGATCGCTCTGGCCGCAGGCGCCCTGGTCGGTCCGCAACCTTCCGAACCGGCCGGGCACGGCGAGCACTCGACCGCGGCGGCACCGTCCGCCGATCTCCCCGGCGGGCTGCTCGCCACCGACCAGGGCTACACGCTGGCCTTGGACAAGCCGAACACCACCACCGCACCGCAGTCGCCGACAAGTTTTCGCATCCTCGACGCGAACGGCGCACCGGTGACGAAGTACGTGAACAGCCACGACAAGGACCTGCACCTGATCGTGGTCCGACGCGACATGGCGGGCTTCCAGCACGTCCACCCGGTCCTCGACCCGGCCGGAACCTGGACAGTTCCGCTGAACCTCAGCCGGGGCGGCGACTACCGCGTCTACGCCGACTTCACCCCCGAGGGTGGGTCGAACCTGACGCTCGGCGCCGATCTGCGGGTCGCGGGCACCTACGACGTGCAGGCACTGCCCGCCCCCGCCGCCACCGCGCAGGTCGGCGAGTACACGGTCGCGCTGAACGGCACGGTCGCCCCCGGCACCGCGTCGAAGGTGACGCTCTCGGTCAGCCGCAACGGCACCCCGGTCACCGACCTGCAGCCCTACCTCGGGGCCTACGGTCACCTGGTGGCCCTGCGCGCCGCCGACCTCGCCTACCTGCACGTTCATCCCGAGGGCGCGCCCGGCGACGGAGTCACCCCCGCCGGACCCGGCATCGACTTCATCGTGAACGCACCGAGCGCCGGCGACTATCGCCTGTTCCTCGACTTCCAGCACCAGGGCGTGGTGCGCACCGCCGAGTTCACGGTGCGGGTCGCCACGCCGAACGCCACCGGTGCGAGCAACCCCGCCCCGACCAGCGCGCCCGCCGACCACGGCACCCCCGGCCACGGCCACTGACCCCACCTGTTTCACCCGTGATCGCTCAGCAAGAATTGCTATCAGGAACGAAGGAGCACCCCATGACCGCCGTGACACACCCACCGGGCACCGGCCAGGTAGAACTGGTGATCGGTGGCATGACCTGCGCTTCCTGCGCGAACCGGATCGAGAAGAAGCTCAACAAGCTCGACGGGGTCACCGCCACGGTCAACTACGCGACCGAGAAGGCACGCGTCGACTTCACCGGTGACGTCTCCCCCGAGGCGCTGATCGCCACCGTCGAGCAGGCCGGCTACACCGCGGCACTCCCCGCGCCGAAGAAGCCCGAGACCGACGAAACGCCGGTCGCCGACGCCGACCCGACGGCTTCGCTGCGCACTCGGCTGATCGTGTCGGCGCTGCTCACCGTGCCGGTGATCGCGATGGCGATGATCCCGGCGCTGCAGTTCACCAACTGGCAGTGGCTCTCGCTCACGCTGGCCGCACCGGTCGTGATCTGGGGCGCGCTGCCCTTCCACAAAGCCGCGTGGACCAACCTGAAGCACGGCACCGCCACCATGGACACCCTGGTGTCGATGGGTACGCTCGCGGCCTTCGGCTGGTCGCTGTACGCGCTGTTCTGGGGCACGGCGGGCACGCCGGGCATGAAACACCCGTTCGAGTTCACCATCGCGCGGATGGACGGCACCGGCAGCATCTACCTCGAAGCCGCGGCGGGCGTGACCACGTTCATCCTGGCCGGGCGGTATTTCGAGGCACGGTCGAAGCGACGGGCGGGCGCGGCGCTGAGGGCCCTGCTCGAGCTCGGCGCGAAGGATGTCGCGGTTCTTCGCGGCGGCGTCGAGACGCGAATTCCGGTGGAACAGCTGGCCGTCGGTGACGAGTTCGTCGTGCGGCCGGGTGAGAAGATCGCCACCGACGGTGTGATCACCGAGGGGACGTCGGCGGTCGACGCGTCCATGCTCACCGGTGAGTCGGTGCCGGTGGAGGTCGGCGTCGACGATGGCGTCACCGGCGCCACCGTGAACGTCGGTGGACGACTCGTCGTGCGCGCCACCAGGATCGGCGCCGACACCCAGCTCGCCCAGATGGCACAGCTCGTCGAGGACGCGCAGACCGGCAAGGCACAGGCACAGCGGCTGGCCGACCGGATCTCCGGCATCTTCGTCCCGATCGTCATCGCGCTCGCCGTCGCCACCCTCGGATTCTGGCTCGGCACCGGCGGAGCCATCGCCGCCGCCTTCACGGCGGGCGTGGCGGTACTGATCATCGCCTGCCCCTGCGCCCTCGGCCTGGCCACCCCGACGGCGCTCATGGTCGGCACCGGCCGCGGCGCGCAGCTGGGCATCCTGATCAAGGGACCCGAAGTGCTCGAATCCACCCGCAAGGTCGACACCATCGTGCTGGACAAGACCGGCACCGTCACCACCGGCAAGATGACGCTGCTCGACGTGATCCCCGCCGAGGGCGAACTCGGCAGCAAGGTGCTGGAACTCGCTGGTGCGCTGGAGGATTCGTCGGAACACCCGATCGCGCAGGCCATCGCCAAGGGCGCACGCGACGAGTTCGGCACCCTGCTGCCGGTGGAGGGTTTCGCCAATGTCGAAGGCCTCGGTGTGCAGGGCGTGATCGACGGTCACGCGGTGATCGTCGGCCGGGCGCGACTGCTGGCCGACTGGTCACAACCGCTGCCCGAGACGCTGGAAACCGCGCTGGCGGAAGCGGAATCGGCAGGCAAGACCGCGGTCGCGATCGGCTGGGACGGCAGCGCGCGTGGCGTGCTGGTTGTCGCCGACGCGGTGAAGCCGAGCTCGGCGCAGGCCATCGCGCAGTTCCGCGAGCTCGGGCTGACGCCGATCCTGCTCACCGGTGACAACGCCCGCGCGGCCCGCACCATCGGCGACGAAGTGGGCATCGCCGAGGTCATCGCCGAGGTGCTGCCGCAGGACAAGGTCGACACCGTCAAGCGGCTGCAGGCCGAGGGCAAGGTCGTCGCCATGGTCGGTGACGGCGTCAACGACGCGGCCGCCCTGGCGCAGGCCGACCTCGGCCTGTCGATGGGCACCGGCACCGACGTGGCCATCGAGGCCAGCGACCTCACCCTCGTCCGCGGCGATCTGCGCGCCGCAGCCGACGCGATCCGCCTGTCGCGGCGCACCCTGGCCACGATCAAGGGCAACCTGTTCTGGGCCTTCGCCTACAACGTGGCCGCGATTCCCCTGGCCATGGCGGGCCTGCTCAACCCGATGCTGGCCGGCGCCGCGATGGCGTTCAGCTCGGTCTTCGTGGTGAGCAACAGCCTGCGCCTGCGCCGGTTCAAGTCGACCGCGCAGTAGGCCGTCGGCAAGAGGCGAGGTCCGTAGATCTACGGACCTCGCCTCTGTTTCTGTCGGGTGATCGGAGTCAGAACAGGTACTGCTGGTCTGCCGAGATGAAGAAGCCGTGACCGCCGGCGTCGCAGCGGACGCCCTGTTGGGTGGAGGTGCAGGCGGCGCCGCGGACGATGATGGTGTCGCCGTAGTTCAGGGTTTTTCCGCCGCCCTTGGTGGTGCCGTCCACCGGCTCGCCGACGAAGAAGCCCTGGTTGGTGCACAGGAATTCCGCTGTGCCGCCGTAGATGTGGGCGGCGACCTTGCGGGCCGGGGAGTTGTCGCAGGTGGGGAGTTCGGGCGGGATCACGTGTGTGTCGGCCAGCTGGCAGCCGACGCCGAGGGTGCCCTCTTCGACGAAGCCGCACAGGATGTTGCCGGTGGGCGACTGGAAGTAGAAGTTGTTGCGCTGCTGGTAGTCGCGGGCGTCGACGGTGGCGTCGTCGCGGGTGGGCAGGTCGGCCGGACTCGGGCCGGTGCCGGGCGCGGTGGGTGGCTCGTTGGAGGCAGGCGCGACAGTCGAAGCGTTGCCCTGATCCGCGGGCTGGGTGGTCACCGGAAGGCGCGATGGCGTGGACGCACCGTCACACGCGGCGAGCCCACCGGCGAGCACCGCCAGCGCGGCCACCGTGATTACTGATCTCATGATCTCTCCCCTCGATGTCCGACCCCATTCGAAGGAAGAATCGACAGCAGAAGCGGATTCGTTTCCTGCGCTCATGAACCGTGACCCACCCGAGGTGAGCCCGTGACGACAGCTCAGCACGTCTGGTACGCCGCGTACGGCTCCAACATGCACGCGCGGCGGTTCGCCTACTACCGCGAAGGCGGCACCCCGCCCGGAACCGACCACACCTATCCGGGGTTCCGTGACCGGTCCGCACCGGCCGCCGTCGCACCGCTCGACCTACCGGGAAGTCTGTATTTCGCCTGGCAGAGCCCCGTGTGGACCGGCGGGGTCGGGTTCTATGCCGCGCGCCCGGCGGCGGGCAGGCCGGTCGGCGCGGCGGCACGGGGATACTTGCTGACCGTCGGTCAGTTCGGTGACCTGCTGGCGCAGGAGATGTATCGAAGCCCGGCGATCGACTTCGATCCGGCGCCGGTCCTCGCCGACGGTGCGGTGCGGCTCGGGCCGGGTCGGTACGAGACGGTGGTGCACGCGGGGACGCACGACGGGATTCCCGTCCTCACCTTCACCTCACCGTGGGATCCGGAAACCGTGGCCCTGCGACGGCCCTCGGCCCGATATCTGACGATGATCGGCGCCGGGCTGCGCGAATCACACGGCTGGGATCTGGATCGCATCGTCGACTATCTGCGGGTGTGGCCCGGCATCGCCGGGCACTGGACCGAGCCCGACCTGCGCGGCGCGCTAGTCAGCGGCACCGGACTCGAGCGGCCCTAGATTTTCGTCGCGCCGATCGCGGGTACTCCCCTGGTGCGGGCGTCGACCACCGGGAGCACACGCATGGAGTGGTTCACGGCACCGGAGTACTGGCAGGGCAGGCTGATCTTCCAGCGTGGCCTGGCGGTGATCTACGCCCTCGCCTTCCTGACGGCGGCACTACAGTTCCGCGCGCTCCTCGGTGAGCGCGGGATGCTGCCCATCCCGCGATACCTGGCCCGGACGCCGTTCCGCCGGTCACCCAGCCTGTTCCAGCTGCACTACTCCGATCGGTTCTATGCCGGCATCGCCTGGTTCGGTGCGGTGCTCGCGATGGCGGTCGCGCTCGGTGTCGCCGATCTGGTGCCGCTGTGGGCGGCCATGGCGTTGTGGTTGCTGCTGTGGGCGCTGTATCTGTCGATCGTCAACGTGGGGCAGACCTGGTACTCGTTCGGCTGGGAATCGCTGCTGCTCGAGGCGGGGTTCCTGGCGATCTTCCTCGGCAACGACACCGTCGCGCCGCCGCTGCTGGTGTTGTTCGCCGCGCGCTGGCTGCTGTTCCGGGTGGAGTTCGGGGCCGGGCTGATCAAGATGCGCGGCGATCGGTGCTGGCGGGACCTGACCTGCCTGTACTACCACCACGAGACCCAGCCGATGCCCGGTCCGCTGAGCTGGTTCTTCCACCATCTGCCCCGGCCACTGCACCGGGTGGAGGTCGCCGCCAATCATGCCGCGCAGCTGATCGTGCCGTTCGGGCTGTTCGCGCCGCAGCCGGTGGCGAGCGTCGCGGCGGGCATCATCATCGTCACGCAGTCGTGGCTGGTGCTCTCCGGCAATTTCGCCTGGCTCAACTGGGTGACTCTGCTGCTGGCAACCACCGCGGTCAGCGCGTACCCGGTACTGCCGGACGCGCCGCCGGTGGCCGACCCGCCCGGATGGTTCCTCGGCGCCGTCGTCGCCTTCGTCGCGATGGTCGTGGTGCTGAGCTTCTGGCCGGTGCGCAACCTCCTCTCCGCACAGCAGGCGATGAACGCCTCGTTCGACCCGTTGCACCTGGTCAACACCTATGGAGCGTTCGGCAGCATCACCCGGGTCCGCCAGGAGATCGTGCTCGAGGGCACCGACGCCACCCACCTCACGCCGGACACGGTGTGGCGCGAATACGAGTTCAAGGGCAAACCGGGCGACCCCCGGTACCGTCCGCGCCAGTGGGCGCCCTATCACCTGCGGCTGGACTGGTTGATGTGGTTCGCCGCGCTGTCGCCGGCCTACGCGCGATCGTGGGCACTGCCGTTGGCGATCCGGCTGCTCGACAACGACCCCGATACCCTGCGCCTGCTGCGGCGCTGCCCCTTCCCCGACGCACCGCCGCACTACGTGCGCGCCCGGCTGTACGAGTACCACTTCAGTACGCCCGCCGAACTGTTCCGCGAACGGATCTGGTGGCGCCGAACCCTGATCGGCGAGTTCCTGCCTGCGCTGCGTCACCCACGCCTCGACCGGCACCGGGAATGAGAAAAGCCCGGCACGATGGCCGGGCTTTTCGTTGAGCGGATGACGAGATTCGAACTCGCGACCCTCACCTTGGCAAGGTGATGCGCTACCACTGCGCCACATCCGCGTGCCCTCCGAAACCGATCCGGCGAGCGCCGGTGACTTCGTCGTGCGAGTACGAACTTTAGCGCGAAACTCCCGAACTACGAAATCCGGGCTCACTCATCACCCGGGGCGGCGGTGAGACCCCGCATCGGCGGGCGTCGTTAAGCAGGTCACAAGGATGCGGAAAAGGCTGCGGGGGAAGGTTTTTCGCAGGCGGTCGTGACCGCGGGAATCATGGGAGGAACGACTGTGAAGTCTCTGGGGATGATCGCGGCGGGCGTCGCGATGACGGCGCTGACCGTGTTGGGGGCCGGACCGGCGCACGCCGACTTCACCGACCCGGTGGAGTACACCGACAGTGGGGAGAACATGGAGGACGAAGGGTTCGGGGAGTACGCGGTCAACCGTTCCGACCCGAACTCGTGCCTGGTGGTGCAGAACCACACCGGCGGGCAGGTGACGGTCCGGTTGAACTACCCGACCAGCGGCGGAAAGTGGCTGTTCAACCACGATCAGGTCGGTGTGCTGATGCGCAACGGCAAGGTGGTCACCTCACCGTCCGGCAATTGGAATGTGCGGACGAACCCGCCGATCAGGTTCAACTGGGTCTACGACGGCAACATGAACACCCGCAGGGGTTGCAACGGGTCGTGGGTGCTGACCATGAACTGAGCGGCAGGGTCCGGCCCGGTCAGCTCGGCTTCAACGCGCCGCCTGCGACGACGGGGGCGAAGGCGGCGCGGTGGTCGGCGGCCCAGGCGGCGTAGCCGCGGGGTGGTCTGCCGAGGACGCGTTCGATGTCGTCGGTGACGAGCTCGTTGTGGCCGCCGCGGATGAAGGACTGGCCGATCAGTGAGCCTTCCACGAAAGCGGGCGGAAGACCCGCGGCGACCATGAACGCGAGGGCATCGGCTTCGGCGATGTCGGTGACGGCGATCGGGCGGTCGAGAACCCGCGCGAGAACGGCGGCCTGGTCGCGGCCCGTGTGCAGGTCGGGGCCGGTCAGGGTGTAGATACGGCCGTGGTGGTCGTTCGAGCGCAGCGCCGCTGCGGCGACCGCCGAGACATCGCGTGGGTCGACCACGGCCTGCCTGCCGTCGCCGGTGAGGTTCGGGACGGGGTGACCGTTGCTGAGGGGTTCGATCCAGCTGAACGTGTTCGACGCGAAAGTATTGGGGCGCAGAATCGTCCACTGCAAGCCGGAGTCGCGCACGGCCTGCTCCCCTGGCACATGCCAGGAACCCGGCACGCCGAGACGTGGGTCGCCGGTGCCGACCGCGGACAGCTTCACCACTCGCCGCACACCGGCCTTTCGCGCGGCAGCCACCAGTTCGGCATCGGTGCCGGTGCTGTCCGGGCCAGGAATCCCGACGAGGAACGCGGCCGCTACGCCCGTCATGGCGGGTCCGAACGTCGCCGGGTCGCGGTAGTCCACCCGCACCACCTCGACCCCGGCGGGGAACCCTGCCCGCTCCGGGTCGCGGGTCGCCGCCCGGACGGCGACGCCCTCGGCTGCCAGCTGTCGCACGATGTCGCTTCCGATGGTGCCTGTCGCACCGGTGATCAGGATCATGGAACGAGCATGGCCGCCGCGCTGCCTGCGAAGATAGGAGAAATCGGCACGGACATCCCGGCCCGCGCCGCCTACAGTCGACCAGGTGGAGTATCTGACCTCGGCGCACATCGAGACGCCCGTGACGACACCGGAATCGTTGCGCCCGTGGCTCACCGAACTCACCAGCACGCCACTGTTCGACGACCTCGCTCAGCCGTTCGCGCATCCGCCCGTCGCGACCACCACGGTCGTCCTGCGCACCGAAAAGTCCGGTCGCGGTAGCGCGTTCGTCGTCGGCGCGCAGACGAAGGCGTCCTACTCGACACCCGAGGAGCCCGCCGGGTGCGTGCGGCTGCGCCTGGAACCGGGCGTGACCCGCCAGCTGCTCGGCGTGACCGCGGGCGAACTCACCGACCGCGTCTTTCGTCTCGACGAATTGCCGGGTCCGCTGGGCGGTTTCGCGACGGAACTGACGGGCGTGCCCGCCGCACACGCGATCACCCACCTGGAAGATCTACTGCCGCACACTATCTCGGAATCGGATACCGATCGGGCGCACCGGATCGTGCTGCGCGAGGCGATCTCGGCGCTCACCGCCGACAACGCCCCCGCACTCTCCGAACTCACCGCGCGCCTCGCTGTCAGCGAGCGCCAGCTGCGCAACCTGTTCACCATGGGAATCGGCCTGTCCCCCAAGCATTTCGCTCGCATTCAACGCCTGCGGCGGGTCCTCTCCTACGCGGGCGACACCCCCTGGTCACACCTCGCGGCGAGTACCGGCTACTACGACCAGTCCCACCTCACCGCCGACTTCCGCACCCTCATGGGCGTCCCACCCGCCGCCTACCTTCGCGGCAAGCTACCGGCACCGACCCGCTGCCGGATTCCGCGCTGAGTCCGCCTCGGCAGGCATCCGCCACATCGCACGCGAGCCGAACGGGCACAGTAGCGATCACGGCGCAGGAGCGCTCACCACCCGGACAGTCGGCGGATTCCGCAAGCTCTGACCGACCACGCAGTAGCGCTCGGTGAGTTCGCCGAGCTTGACCAGGGCGGCGTCGTCGACAGCAGCCGAGGTGGTGACGGTGATCGTCACGGCGATCGGCGAAACCCCGACCTCCACGGTTCGATCGATGCCCAGGGTGCCGGTGGCGTCGAAGGACCCCGCCGCCTCGACCTCGGCGCCGGTGATGGGCAGGCCCATCGCGGTGGCGACGCTGCGGCAGGTCACCCCGGCGCAGGCCGCCACCGCCTCCAGCAGCATGTCGCCCGAGCAGGCGTCGGCGCCGTCACCGCCGGTGGCGCGGTGCAGGCCGGCGCGGACCGGGCCAGCGAAGGTCCGCACCGTGCAGGTGATGCCGGGGTCGGCGAACGAACCGGCGCCGCGCAGGGCGGTGACCGCGGCGGCCGGGTCGTCCCGGTAGCGCTGTTTCACCGGAGCTTGCAGGGCCTTCAACTCCGCCGCGGTGGTCATCTCTCGAGCGTAAGCCCGCCCGAGGCCGAAATATCAGCCCTCGGTGTCCTGCGTTTTCTCGGCCTTGCGGGCGAAACGTTCGGCCGCTTCGGCTTCGTCGAGAGCGGTGGCCTCTTCGAGGGAAGGGGCACTGCCACCGAGCCGTTTCGGGACCCAGTAGGCGCCGGGCTCGTGCTCATAGGATTCTTGCAGGTCGGCGAGCATTTCCTGCATGGTGGAGCGCAGCTGTGCGGTGAGGTCGGCGGCGGGTTCGTAGGGCTGGATGGGGGTGCCGACGGCGATCGAGATGGGGGTGTTGGTGCGGCCGAGCCGCTTGGGGAAGCCCTTGGTCCAGACGCGCTGGGCGCCCCAGATGGTGATCGGGATGATCGGCACACCCGCCTCCAGTGCCATGCGGGCCGCGCCGGACTTGAATTCCTTGATCTCGAAGCTGCGGCTGATCGTGGCCTCGGGATACACGCCGACGAGCTCGCCGTCGCGCAGGTACTGCACCGCCGATTGGTAGGAGTCGGCGCCCGCGGTGCGGTCGACCGGGATGTGCTTGAGGGTGCGCATGATCGGGCCGGAGATGTTGTTGTCGAACACTTCCTGCTTGGCCATGAACCTGATGTAGCGACGGGGGGTGCGCACAGGCAGACCCGCGTAGGTGAAGTCCATGTAACCGGTGTGGTTGACCGCCAGCACGGCGCCGCCGGTGGCGGGGATGTTTTCCGCCCCCTTGACAGTGAACTTCAGACCTTCGAGGAAGAACAGGGTTCGGGCCACGCCGATGATCGAGAAGTAGAGGGGTTCCACAAGTACGCAAGCGTAGTCGTAGATCTCCGCATCGGCAGGGGTGCCATCGGCGCGGGCCGTGACCGTAGAATCGCGGCGTTCGCCCGCGCAGCGAATCCGCTTCGCGCACACCGGTCTACACCCCGGCGAGTCCGCTCGCCCCGACAGTCACTCCCCCGCCGTCGTCACAGGCGGGTGCCACGACCTAGGAATCGAGGAACGTCGTAGTGGAACGCGCCCAGCTTGCCCTGACCCGCCCGCACCGCGCCTACGCGCTGGTCACGGGCCTGACCGTCGCCGCGGCCCTGGTCGCCGGGTGCGATTCGGTGTCGGGGATCCCGGGCGATCCGGTCGAGACGACCACTACCGCGTCGACCACGGCCGCCGCGGCGCCGACGACCACGGCGACCCAGGCCATCGCACCCGGCGAACCGGCGCCGAACAGCCCGCTCCCCGCCGACGCACCCCAGGTCGGCGCGGTCGCGGGCCACGCCGACGCCGTCACCGCCGTGCGCCGTTGGGCCGCCGACCTACAGACCGGCACGGTGAAAGAACTCCAGGACAACTGCTGGACCATCCCGCCTGCCACCGTCGCCGAGATGTACGCCGATCCCCAGGCGGTGCTGGCTGCCCTGGCCACGCCGGGCTCCGCGACCGCCGATACCGTGACCTGGCGTAACCGAACCGTCACCGTCACCGTCGACCGCGAATCCGTGGCATCCGGATATGCCTGCGGACGGGTGTCCGCGGCGGGCGTCGAGCCCGGTTACGACGACGCCGACGCGCGCCACACCGTGCGCCGCTACCTAGCCCGCGCCACCGGCAAACCACTCAACGCGGCAGATATCGAAGCAGACCATCCGCTGACCTGCAAGGCCTCGCCCGCGAGCTGGGATCCCGAGGGCACCGGCAACCCCATAGCAGCCCCCTTGACAGGCGACTCGGGCAAAGTAGGCAATGTCACCTCCTACACCGGCGAGGAGCTACGATCCGAGCAGGTTCGTGGCGACTACCTGGCAGTTCACGTCCCTGTGACCACCTCACCCGGGGGCACGCGGACGCGCACTTTCACGGTTGTCGCGACCGCTGAGGGCTATTGCATCGGTGACGTAACGATTTAGCCACTACCCTGGTTGGCTGGTACGCCGAAGCAGTCAGGGGGCCCGAGGCGGTAGCTCGCCATTGATCCGGCGAATCAGATCCTGGTAGGAGGAAACAGCTCGTGCAGATCACCAGCGTCGGACACGCCGGCTTCCATATCCGAACCGAGGCCGGCACGATCCTGTGCGATCCCTGGGTGAACCCCGCGTACTTCGCGTCGTGGTTCCCCTTCCCGGACAACTCCCAGCTCGACTGGGAGACCCTCGGCGATGTCGACTACCTGTACGTCTCGCACCTGCACCGCGATCACTTCGACGCCGCCCACCTGGCGAAGTACGTGAACAAGGACGCCACGATCCTGCTGCCCGACTACCCGGTGCTCGACCTGCGCCGTGAGCTCGAGGCGCTGGGTTTCACCAAGTTCTTCGAGACCGAGGACTCGGTCAAGCACACGATCACCGGGCCGAAGGGCTCCGTGGACATCATGATCGTCGCGTTGCGCGCGCCCGCCGACGGCCCGATCGGCGACTCCGGAATTCTCATCTCCGACGGTGAGACCACCTGTTTCAACATGAACGACGCCCGACCGGTGGACATGGACGTCATCCACGACGCGTTCGGCGACATCGACATCCACCTGCTGCAGTACTCGGGCGCGATCTGGTACCCGGCCGTGTACGACATCCCGGCGCGGACCAAGGCCAACTTCGGCAAGCAGAAGCGTCAGCGTGGCATGGATCGCGCGCGCTCCTACATCGAGCAGGTCGGCGCGACCTGGGTGGTGCCCTCGGCGGGTCCGCCGGTGTTCCTCGACGACGAGCTGCGCTACCTCAACGACGATCGCGGCGACGAAGGCAACATCTTCCCCGACCAGATCGTGTTCCTCGATCAGATGAACATTCACGGCAACTCCGGCGGGATCCTGATGATCCCCGGTTCGGTCGCCGATGTGCGCGGTAAGGAGCTCGACCTCGCGCACCCGTTCGACCCGGATCGGATCTACGGCGACAAGGCCGCCTACATCGCGGAGATGGCACAGCGTTTCGCGCCGGTGCTGGCCGCGGAGAAGGCGTCGTGGGAGACCGGCGAGGGTTCGCTGCTCGAGCCGCTGCGTGAGCTCTTCGAACCGATCATGAAGCAGAGCGCGCTGATCAGCGACGGCATCGGCTACCCCGTGGGCCTGGTGATCGGCGAGGAGACCATCGTCCTGGACTTCCCGCACCGCACCGTGCGCGCGCCGCTCGAGGGCGAAGGCCGCTACCGCTACGGCTTCCGCATCGCCCCCGAACTGGTACGCACCGTGCTGCGCGACAACGAGCCGGACTGGGTGAACACGATCTTCCTGTCCACCCGCTTCCAGGCGTGGCGCATCGGCGGCTACAACGAGTTCCTCTACACCTTCTTCAAGTGCCTCACCGACGAGCGCATCGCCTACGCCGACGGCTGGTTCTCCGAGGCACACGACGACTCCGCCGTCACCGAACTCGACGGCTGGGAAGTCCAGCGCCGCTGCCCCCACCTCAAGGCCGACCTCTCCAAATTCGGTGTGGTGGAAGGTAACAACCTCACCTGCAACCTGCACGGCTGGCAATGGGACCTGGAATCGGGGCGCTGCAAGACCTCCAAGGGTCACGAGCTGCGCTCTCGCAAGCTCTGAACCTTGAACCAGGGACGGCGACCGGGGTAATTTGAGTTCGGGGTCCATCGAGACAGTCCGATCCACCCCTCCGTTCCACGATCACGCACTGCGTTTGTTCGGCTCATTCTCGACCCGACCAGGGAGCGACAATGAACGGCACACCTGTATCGACCATCCTCGAAGCGATTCGCGGTGAGGTGATCACCGCGGACTCACCCGGCTACGACCAGGCGCGTTCGGTCTACAACGCGATGATCGACCGCCGGCCCCTCGCGGTCGTCCGCGCGGTCGACGTCGCCGACGTGCGTACCACCGTCGAGGCCGCCCGCGAGAGCGGACTCGACCTCGCCATCCGCGCAGGCGCCCACAGCGTGCCCGGTTTCGGCACCGTCGACGACGGCATCGTCTTGGACCTGAGCGCCATGAAGGGCATCCGCGTCGACCCCGAACGGCGGATCGCCCGCGTACAGGGCGGCTGCGACTGGGGCGACTTCGACCACGCCGCGCATTCCTTCGGGCTCGCCACCACCGGCGGCATCATCTCCACCACCGGGGTCACCGGCCTGACTCTCGGCGGCGGAATCGGCTACCTCGCCCGCGCCTACGGTCTGTCCATCGACAACCTCCGGTCCGCCGATGTGGTGCTGGCCGACGGCACCTTCGTGACCGCGAACGCGGCCGAGCACCCCGATCTGTACTGGGCGCTGCGCGGCGGCGGCGGCAACTTCGGGGTGGTCACCGAAATGGAGTTCGACCTGCACCCGGTGGACACGATCTACGGCGGACCCATGTTCTTCGAGCTCGACGTTGCCGAAGAGCTGTTGCGGACCTACCGCGACTGGATCGCGGCGGCACCGCGCGCGATGGGCGCCTTCCCCGGCTTCCAGATCGCGCCGCCGCTGCCGTTCATTCCCGAGGAACGGGTCGGCGAACCGTTCGTCCTGCTGGTGTCCTGCTTCAACGGCCCCGATCAGGAGGCCGAAGCCCTGCTCGCGGACCTGCGGGCGGTCGCGACGCCGGTGGCCGAGCACGTCGGCCGGATGCCCTACCCGGCCCTCAACAGCGCATTCGACGGTCTCCTTCCTCCCGGCCTGCAGCACTACTGGAAGGCGGCGTTCCAACCCGAACTCACCGACGGCGCCCTCGCCGCTCATCTCGAGTTCGGCCCGCGAGTGCCCGCGGTGCAGTCCACCATGCACCTCTACCCGATCGACGGCGCCGTGCAGGACGTCGCGGTGGACGACACCGCGTTCGCCTACCGCACCGCGAATTTCGCCCCCGTGATCGCCGGGATGTGGCCCGATGCGATCGACAACGACGCCAACATCAGGTGGGTCCGCGACTACCACTCCGCGCTGGAGCCCCACACCGCCGACGGCGGCTACATCAACTTCATGGGCTCCGACGATCAGGGCCGCATCGGCGCCAACTACGGCCCGAACTTCGACCGCCTGGCCGCGGTCAAGAAGACCTACGACCCGGCCAACCTGTTCCACCTCAACCAGAACATCGCGCCGGCGCAATAGCCGGCTACGGCCGTTCCGCATCATCGTGCTGCGGCTCTGCATGGATGTGCTCGACGGAGCCGTCGGATCACACCTTCGGCTCGACTCGGTGCCGGTGGTCAAGAAGTGAGATCGGCGGGTTCGGCTACGTGGCGGGCGTATTCGAGAATTCGCAGGGTTTCCACGGCGTCGCGGGGGTCGACCGGGACCGGAGCTCCGTCGAGCAGGGCGGCGGCCATTCCCGCGTAGAAGGCGGGGTAGTCGCCGGGAAGGGTGGGGATGGTGCGTAGGTCATCGCCCGCGCCGAAGGTGCCCCATCTGTCAGGTGTGACTGTGCCCCAAGGCTTTCCATCGTCCGGGCGGCGGCCAGCACGCAGTTCGTCTTCCTGAGGGTCGAGGCCGGAGACGGTGTAGCCGTTGGTGGCGCCGAGGACGCGCAGACGCGGACCGAGCTGTGGCGCGACGGCACTCATCCACAACTGCGACCGGGTGCCGTTGGCGTGGGTGAGGGCGATGAAGGCGTCGTCGTCGGCTCCGACCTCCGGGCGGCGGCGGTCGAGTTCGGCGTAGACCTCGGTGACCGGGCCGAACAGCGTCAGCGCCTGGTCGACCAGGTGACTGCCCAGATCGAACAGGATGCCCGCACCGTCCTCGGCATCGCCCACTTCACGCCAGCCACCCTTGGGAACCGGCCGCCACCGCTCGAACCTGGACTCGAACCGGCGGACCTCACCCAGCTCGCCGGCCTCCATCAGCGCCCGTACGGTCAGAAAGTCGTTGTCCCAGCGACGATTCTGGAAAACACTCAGCGGCAGATCGGCCCGCGCAGCAGCGTCGACCACTTCCTCGGCGTCGGCCGCCGTCACCGCGAAGGGCTTGTCCACCACCACGGGCAACCCCGCGGCCAGCGCCTGCAACGCCAGCGGCGCGTGCGAGCGATTCGGCGTGGCGATCACCGCGAGATCGACGTCCTCGTCCTCGACGAACATCTCCTGCGCCGACGCCCACACCCGCACCCCCGGATGCTCGGCCCGCGCCTGTGCGGCCCGCTCCTGCGATGCGGTCACCACCGCGGCCACCCGCATCCGCGGATCGGCGGCGATGAGAGGTGCGTGGAACACCGACCCGGCCAGGCCGTACCCGACTACCGCTACTCCGAGCTGGTCCATCGTTGCCCCTTCGTGGTGGTCTGCGGATCGCAGTCTTCACCGTAGCCGGGCCCGGCTCAACGCTCGGGCAGATTCCTGACCGCCTGTCGCAGCAGGGACGAGGCGATCGCGCAATACTCGTCGCGGAATCCCTCGGTTCCGTGTACCGAGACCTCGATGGTCTCCTCCCCGGCATCCGGCACCAGGAAGGCACGGGAGCAGATGGCCTTCGAACCGCCCTTGCCGAGATACACCTGGACCCCGTCGACCGTGACGAGCTCCAGGTCCTTGCCCGTAGTGCTCGTGCTGGTGCTGACCAGCTCCAGGGTGACTCGCACGCGCCCGTCCCACCGGCAGGTGTGCGCGTCGGCGATCGTGGGCTCGGGCGGCAGGACGCCGATCTTCTCGGCGACGGCGGCGCGGTCGAGCAGCGCGCACGGTTCCAGCAGCGCCAGCGAGGAGTCCCTGCCCTCGGCGCGCGGCGCGGACGTCAGTGACCGGGCGAGGTTGGCCGCGATGTAGTCGAGGCCCGCGCATTCCTTCACCCCGGACGGATTGCTGAGGACGATGACGATGCCGGACTCGTGCTCGGCGCCGGGGCTCGCGATGGCTCGCGTGCAGGCTGCCGCGCTGCCGTCGATGATCGGAACCCCTTCTACCACCGTCTTGTTCGGCGTCAGGTATTCGTCCTCCTGCCCCAGGTAGAGGTAGAGGGCGTAGCGGTTGGAACTGGCGCTACACCCCCAGCTCGGGGACGGACTCAGCTCCCATGTTGCCGCGGCCAGTGGGGTCGGCGCGACCGGCACCGAGTCGCCGAGGGCCGAGGTCAGCCAGGGGCAGGCATCGATCTGCCGCAACTGCGCCAGGGTCAGCCCGGTCACCGGTCCCGGCTCGCTTTCTTCGCGTGTCGCGAAGTAACTGATCCCGGCGAGCGCCACGAGCAGTGCCGCCAGTCCACCTGCCAGACCGCCGCGCGCCCTCGGACTCGCCGCACTCCAACGACGACGACCGGATTCCAGTGCACGCCTGCCGTATTCGACGGCCGCACGACCCGATTCGGTGATGACCACCGAAAAAGGCCGTCCAGGTATGGGTTCCGGTGCGGTGATCGCGGGCAGGGCGGCCAGCAGCGCCGAGATCTCGTGTTGCTGGCGCCCGATGTCATCGAGCACGGGGGCGGGCCACGGTGGCGGACCGCTCGGCTGGGCACCGAGATAGTCGAGGATCTGTCCTGGCGTGGGGCGGGCTGCCGGATCCTTGCGCAGGCACGCGGCCAGCATCTCGAACAGTGGCTCCGGCACCCGGCTCAGATCGGGTTCGCGCTGGGCGATGTTGAACAGCGTGTACGGCACCGACGGTGCGGCGAACGGTGCGACGCCGGAGGCCGCGAAAGCGAGGACGGAACCGAGGGAGAACACGTCCGAAGCCGGCGTCAGCTCGTACCCGAGCGACTGCTCCGGCGACAGGAAGTCCGGCGTGCCCGTCGCCGTCGCAGTGGCGGTCCCAGCGGCCGGGGTGATACCGACTTCACCGAGACGGCCACTGTCCCTGGCCAACAGCACCGTGTCGGCCCGGATGCGCTGATGCACGAGGCCTGCGGCATGCACGGTCCGCAGTGCGGAGGCGAGCGCGGCGGCCAGGGCACGAACGGCAGGTACAGGCAGTGGCCCGTGCTCGGCTACGGCGGTATCGAGGCGCACGCCTGGCACGAATGCCGATGCCACCCAGGGCTTCTCAGCGTCGGCATCGACATCGATCACCGTGGTGTTGGCGGAACCGGAGACACGCATCGCGGCAATCGCGCTGTGCCGCATCCTGATCCGGAAATCCGGCTCGTCGAGAAGTTCCGGTAGCGCCTGTCGCACCACGACCAGCGAGTCATCGGGGCCGGAGGCCAGCACGGACCGGAATCCGGCCGCGGACTCGAGGGTGCCGAGCACTCGGTAGCGACCGATGGTGGGTGGATCGCTGGGACCGGGCGGATGGATCGTCATGATGGGGGCAACTTCTCGAGGACGGGTTCGAGCAGAGTGGCAGCGGTATCGCAGTGTGGCTGAGCCTGCGGTCGGCTCGAGAAATACGTGACCCGCACCTGCTCGGCCTGATCGTCCTTGGTCGGTCGGGCCATGACGATGAATTCGCAATAGCTGGGGCCGCTGCCGTCCAGGTAGACCGTGCGATCCCCGATCTTCCGCGTCTGTCGATTCCTTCCGCCGACCACGTTGTCAGGCCGAACGCGCTCGTCGACAGTGATGGAGTATGAGCCAGCGGCGCCGGTCAGAACGCAGCGGTGTGCCGACGATGAACGCACGGGGTCACCTATCGACGAGCGAGTGATCGAGACGTCGATCATCGTGCAGGGATCGAGACGTAGTAGCGAGTCCGGTGGGAGGCTTGTCAATGGCGGGTTGACCGACAGCCGCTGAACCACGGCGGCAAGTGCTCGCTCGGACGACGGGCAGAGGTCGCCCACGGACGGATATGCGCTCGCACTCATCGTCAGCACCATCGGCAGACCACTCTGCGTCATCACCGTGCGGTCACAAGAACCGGATTCTTTGTGTAAACCGAGCACCGGCATCCAGTTGATGGTGCTACCCATCGGCTGTTTGTCATCTCGCGCCTCAGCGACCGTGAACGCCGTATCCAGGCCGAACGACACCTTGCGGCCAGTCTGATCGCGATAGGACATGCTGCAACTGGTCGCTCCGTTCTGCACGAACTCGCCGACTGCCGTGCCGAGTTCGCCGAGTACTGACGGCTCGAGCAACGCACAGAGATCGAGTCGGCGGGACTCGTCGGTGGTCAGTGCGAGCGGCGGATCTTCCATCGCCACCGCGTTGCCTTCGACGCCGATACCCCAGAACGTGATAGCGCCCAGTACCAGTGCCGACACCGCCGCGGCGGCGGGAACCAGTCGCATCCACTTCGGCTTCGGCTGTTCGGGCGCGGTCGACGCTGCGGCAGAGGCGGTTCCGTCAGCCCAGCGACCCGCCTCGGCCTGACAGTCGGCGATGCGCCGGCGAATCCGGACCGGCCAGACGGGTTCGGCGTCGATCCGGCTCGCCGCGTCGAGCAACTGCTCGGGGGTCGGTCGCGCCGACGGGTCCTTGGCGAGGCAGGCATCGACCAGCGCGCGGATCGGCTCCGGAATCGCGGTGGTGTCCGGGGAGCTGTAGAGGACGTTGTAGAGGACCTGCGGGGTGGAGGCCGCGTCGAACGGGCTCGCGCCGGTGGCCGCCATCGCGAGGACCGCGCCGACGGCGAACACATCGGAAGCCGGTGTGAGCGGGCGGCATTCGGCCTGTTCGGGCGACATATACGCGGGCGAGCCGATCACGGCACCGGTGGCGGTGAGGTTGACGTCGTCCTCGAGCGCCCTGGCGATGCCGAAGTCGATCACACGTGGACCGTCGTTGGTGAGCAGGATGTTGCTCGGCTTGAGGTCGCGGTGCACCAGGCCGGTGCGGTGGATCTCGAGCAGCGCCATCGCCAGGCCGGTGGCCAGGAGTTTCAGCCCGTTCAGGTTCAGGCGGCCGAACTCGCCGACCATGTCCTGCAAGCCGGGGCCCGCGATGTATTCGGAAGCCAGCCATGGTGTTTCGGATTCCGCGTCGTGGTCGACCACGCCCGCGGTGTAGGCGCCGGTGACCTGCTGTGACGCGAGCACCTCTCGCCGGAACCTGGCACGGAATTCCGGATTGCCGGTGAACTGGCGGTGGATCTGCTTCACCGCGACCAACCGGCCGTCCTGACCCTGGCCGAGCAGCACCTGTCCCATGCCACCCCGGCCGATCACGGCCAGCAGGCGATAGCGGCCCAGCTGTTCGGGATCCTGCGAACCCAGCGGTTTCATCGCCGCGCCTCCCGTGCTCACCACGACCCGCTCAGGAGCGCGTGCTGCGCGACCGCCTGCTGCCGAATATCGGTTTCCTGATTGCTGTAGAGGCGGACCACGAACTCGTTGTGGCGCACCAGGCAGGAGAACCGCCGGGCGGGAACCGAGATGTTGTTCGGCCTTGCCGCGCGATAACAGGAAACTCCATCGAGCCCCGGCACACCGGTCATCGGGGTGTAGTCAGCTGCCAGCGAGTGCTTTTCCTCGGTATCGGCGTAGGCCTGCGCGGCATCACTGTTTTGCGCACGATACAGAAACTTGTTATAGGACACCGCGATCGCATTGATCGAGTTCTCTTCGAACTCGCGCAGGGTTGCCGAGGGTTTGTCCCGCAGCAGCGCATATGAGCGGGGTCCGTAGACCATGAAGTCCCACTTGTCGGGCCAGTAGTCGCCGGTCTTCACCACGTGGGTGAGCAACTTGTCGCTGTCGAGTTTCAACTTCGACACGTCTGCGGCGGGCGTCGGGAGGAAGGATTCGAGTTCGGCCAGCTGCCCGCGATAGGTGCGCACGATCAGCTCGATCAACTGCTCAGGGCTGGGATCGATGATCTTCGCGTACAACCTGATCACCAGGTTCTTCCACACCAACCAACTACCGACCGTTGGCACTCCGGGCCGCCAATGCGACAGTGCTGCCGGGTAATCCGGGACCTGAAGTGGTGCGTTCTCAGCATTCGCGGTGAAGTCCGCGGCGGCCATCGCCTGCATAGCTGCCGTCGCCTGCACCTCGTCCGGCAACGACAGGATGGCGATCGACAACAGCTTGTACTTCGGTTCGTTATCCTGCTGGCCGTTGCCTGCGATCGCACCGAAGCCCGCCAGGACATCGAACGGCAAGAGCGCGGTCCGCTGCGCGCCGGAGAGCAGGTCGTCGACGCCACGCACTCCGACGATCAGACCGCCTCCGTTGCCCTCGGTCAGCTCCGGGTCGACACGGTCTGCGAACAGCAGGCGTTCGCCGATGCGCAGAGATTCAGCCAGCGTTCCACGCACGGTGTTCGGCGCGTCGTCGTAGTCACCTGCCACCGGTTCGAGGCCGTAGTCGCCGTGATCGAATGCGGCGTCCTCACCACAAGCGGCGGTGAACAGGGCCAGCGACAACAATGCCGCCAACCAATGCGACCGATTACGCACGTAATTCCCCTCCGACCGCGGCTTGAAACGCCGGGCCCCTCCCGAACTTCTCCGTGAAACTATCACCCGCGTGATCGCTCCCGCTACCGCGCGGGCAACCGTCCGACAACCTGCTTCACAAGGGGATCGGCAATAGCGCACAGCTCGTCTTCACGCCGGTTCGGATTGCTGACGAACACTTCGAGGTCTTCGCGGAACGTCTCGCCGACCTTGCGGAACCGATACACCCTGCGGCATTCGTGCAACCCGACCAAGCCGATGTCAAGATCCTCGACCAGCACACCGTCACCGATATCGATCATCTTCACCCCCGCCGACGTTGCCCGCTGCCGCGGCTGCGACAGTGTGATCCGCACGCTGGTATCGGCCGTCCACTCGCACACGTGCGCCGACTTCGCGACTGCGGGGCCGAGCGAGGCGAATGCCGAATTGTCTACCAACGCACAGGGATCTACCGATGACAGGGACTGTTGTGCGGTGGCTTCGGGGCGCAGTTCGCCGAGCGAGGTGGTGAGCCGATCGACAACATGGTCGGCAAGCGGGCACTCGGTGCGCGAGAAGGAGTCCACGACGATCCCCCAGCGCCTGCCCTGGTCGCCGCCCTCGATGGCGAGCGCACAGTCATCACCGCGGCGCGCGACCGCGTAATTGTTGACTACTTGCTTGCCCGTCTCGAACCCATCCAGAGCGGCACCGATTTCGACGGCGATGCGCGCGCCGCCCGAGCTGGCGTCGCAACCCCAGCTCGAGGTCGACTGCCAGCGCCAGGACGAGACGTCTGTCGACGCCTTCACGGCCACCTCGGCAGGCAGGGTCTTGCCGAGAGCCGCTCGCACCCATGCGCACGCGTCGGCGCCACGTATCTTGTCGAGACCAGGGAGAGTCGCGGTCGGTATCGCCTGTGGTGTGTCCTGCGGGTGTGTGCCGGACTCATTGCCGCGCAGCACAACTGCTGTGAGCGCCCCGGCGATCACCACAGCAGTCGCCGCGGCGATCCCCAGCCGGAGCGCTGTCCGGCGCTTCCTGACCGGCACCTCGACCGGCGGCGGCTCGCCCATTGTGTACGCCGGAATAATCTGCGTCGCTTCGGGGTCCGAGGTCAGCGCGACCAGTTTCTGTGTCTGGGCGGCGATTTCGGCATGGACAGGCGCGGGCCACGGGTGCGCCTGAACGGGCAGGACCCCCAGGTAGTCCAGGATCTGAGCGGGTGTCGGTCTGGCCCTCGGGTCCTTGCGCAGACAACCCGCGATCAGATCGCGCAGCGGCGCGGGGACATCGTCGAGTTGCGGCTCGCTGTGGACGATGTTGAACAGGGTGTAGGGAGCGGAGGACGCCGCGAACGGTGCCGTTCCCGTCGCGGCCATGCACAGCAGCGAGCCGAGGGAGAAGACATCGCTCGCGGAGGTGATCGGTTCGCTGTTCGCCTGTTCCGGTGACATGTACGCGGGCGAGCCGACCACGGCACCCACTTCGGTGAGCGCGGCCCCGGTGCCGACCGCCTGCGCGATGCCGAAGTCGATCACGCGCGGTCCGTCGGCGGCCAGAATCACGTTGGCGGGTTTGAGATCTCGATGCACCAGGCCGGTGCTGTGGATCGAGTGCAGCGCGGAGGCCATGCCGGAAGCCAGGGTGCGCAACGCGGGGACCGGCAGTGGGCCCAGCTCGCGCACCGCTTTGTCCAGCCCCACCCCTGCGATGAAGACCGAAGCGAGCCACGGTGTTTCGCCGGTGGTCTCGAAATCGACCACCGCCGCCGTGAATGCCCCCGACACCCGGGCGGAGATGGCGACTTCACGCTCGAACCGTGCCCGGAACTCACGATCGTCGAGCAGATGCGAATGAATCTGCTTGATCGCGACGAAGCGCCCGTCGGGGCCCGTCGCCAGGACGACCCGGCCCATTCCGCCCGCACCGAGCACACCGCGCACCCGATAGCGTCCGATCATCGGCGAGTCACTCGTCGACAGCGGCTCGATCAATTCGGTACTCCCCCAACTCGCTCTCCGCCGCACCCGGCGAAACGGCCGAGATCCCAGCCGCAGTTCGCCTGAAACCTAGCATTTCGGCGTCTGGGTCAGCGACTGCTCCGGCTCGCCACCACCACCGCCGCCAGCACGATCGCACAGCTCACAACGGTGGTGAGCGACAGTCTCGCGTCGGCGGCGTCGAGCACCATCGCCGCGACCAGCTGGCCGGCCACCGAGGTGAGGCCGAGCAGCAGGACGCCGATCAGGCCGACCGTCACGGCGGCCAGGGCGATGAACGCGACGCCGATCAAGCCGCCGGTGTAGAGCCAGAGGTCGGCGGGGAATTCGGTGGGCAGGCCCGTGGTGGCCAGGGTGTACAGGTCGAGCAGGAGCAGCGCGGTCAGGCCAACGCCGAAGTTGAGCAGGGTGGCGGTGAAGGGGCCGCCGGTGGCGCCGACCCGGCCGTTGACCGCCTGTTGCCAGGCCAGACCGATGCCCGCGAGGGCGGGCAGGACGATGAGCAGGGCTGGGATATCCGGGACGCCGGTGGTGACGGTGGCCGGGGCGGAACTGCCGCCTGCCGAGAGCACGACCCCGGTGATGCCGAGGGCGGCCGCGGCGAGGCGCCACGCGGTGATCGGGGTTCGGCCGTTCGGGGCGAGGCCGAGCCGGTCGACCACGAGGCTGCTCAGGAGCTGGCCCGCGACCACCGCGACAGTGAACGCGGTGACGCCGATCGCCGCGATGGTGAGTCCCTGTGCCGCTACGAAGAACGCGCCGCACAATCCGCCGAGCAACTGCCAGGGCGCCAACCTGCCCTCCGATACCGCCACACGCACCTTGGTGACGCCCGCGCGCAGCGCCGGGCTGACAGCGAAGGCGATCAGCAGAGCGATGAGCCCGGTGCCGAAGCTGATGGTGGCCGCCGCGATCCCGTCGGCCAGCCGCGCACCCAGCGCACCGTTGATCCGCCCCTGTACCGCGACTCCCGCCCCGATAGCGAACCCGAACACGAGCCCAGCGGTCTTGCGCCTCCCAGCGAAGCTCGCTCGTCCGGGACCTCGACGGTTGGCGGTCGGCGTCACGTATGGGCGTCCTTGGTGCGAGGTGGGTGCTACCCGAAGTCTCCCCCTTGCTCAGGGGTTGCGTTCTCAGTCCTACCACGCTCGGTGCCGTGACGCGGCGGCAGCCAGGTCGGCGTCAACGCGGCGGCGACCAGCAACACCGATCCGAGCAGCGCGATAGTCGTCGACATCGCGAGCCACTGCGTCGCGGCCGCGACGAACGCGAACACACCCAGCGCGACGATCTCGGAGAGCAGCCCGGACACCGAGGTGACGGTGGCTCTGGCCGGGCCCTCGATCGCATCCTGAAGCCGCGCACCCGCGATGACCTCGGCGTTGAAGTCGATGCCGTAGGCGATGCCGATGCCGACGAATCCCACCCAGACCAGCGCGGGGCCCGCCGCCACCCCGACCGCCAACGCGCCCGCGATGAACAGGATTCCGGCGACGAACAGCGCGACGGCCAACGTGCGAGCCGACACGACCTCGGTGCGGCCCGCCAGCAGCGAACCGATCAGCGAACCCGCGACGGTGACGCCGACCAGCAGCGCCGACGTACTGGTCGACGCGCCGCCGGACACCGCGAGCAAGCCGAAGTACTCATCGAAGGCGGTGACGCCGTACAGCAGCGCGCCGAGCAGCACGCCTCGACGCACCCGGCGGACATGAAGTGCTTCGGCGAGACCCGTTTTGAGCATGGCGAGATAGCGCGACGAGGTGGAACCGGGCGAACTCGACTGTGGCGCCACCGCTCCCGGTTTGACGTGCGGGCCCACCGGTCCGGGTGCGGGCTCGTCTTCGAGATCGTCGACAGCGGTGGCGGAGATGGCGACGGGCGCGCTGGGCAGAGCCAGCGCGGTCAGCGTGTGAAGGAGGCCGACACCGACACTGACCCAGCCGACCAGCGCATAGCCGCCGATGGCGAAGAGCGGGGCGGCGGCGATGATCGCCACGAGCACGGTGCTCTCCTGCGCACCGCGCGTCCACCCCATGATTCGCGGGTAGGCGGACGGTGCACCGCGCGCGACCAGATCGTCGTAGATCAGCGCCTCGAAGGTTCCCGATTCCAATGCGCTCGCGATACCCCAGACGAGAAAGCCGAGCGCGAAGCCGGCGAACGACGGCACCAGCATCCAGAGGGTGAAACACGCGGCCTGCAACACACAGCTCAGGACGAGCAGGCGACGACGCGGCACCGTGTCGGCCCACGCGCCGGATGGCACCTCGAGCAGGAACGCCGTCACCGACCAGATCGCCAACAGCAGCGAGATCTGCGCGGTACTCAGCCCGTGATCGGCGAAGAGAACGCCGTAGAGGGCATAGATCGGTAGCAGGTCGCGGGTGCCCTTGAACAGGACCGCGCGCACCGTGAGGTCGCCGACGCCGGTCGGCTCACGCCTCAACCAGGCCACCGCGTGCCGGAGCGGGAAAGATCAACAGCCGTAGACGAGCATCCGCATGGGTTCTATCGTTCGCGCCACGACCGGCCGGGTCAAGCGATTATCCGAGCGGGATCCAGCCGTTGGCGGCAAGGGAATCGTCCTCGTCGGTGGCGCTCACCAGCGGACGGCCGTCGTTGAGATCGTTGATGAGCTCCGAGACCGGGTGCGAGTCGCTGTAGTGGTAGCCCTGGGCCAGGGCGAAGCCGAGTTCGGTGAGGACGGCGGCCTGGTATTCGGTTTCCACGCCCTCGGCGATGACCTGCAGGTCGAGCGATTTGCTCAGCGCGGCGATGACGCTGAGCAGCGGAGGGGCGGGGGAATCGGAGCGGATGGCGGCGACGAAGGACTGGTCGACCTTCAGGATGTCGCTGGGGATGGTGGCCAGGCGGCTCAGCGAGGAGTAACCGGTGCCGAAATCGTCGATGGCGATGCGCACGCCACGGTCGCGCAGGGTGTGCAGGTTGGTGATCGCGGTCTGGGATTCGGCGGCGAGCTCGCTCTCGGTCACCTCGAGGACGAGCTGGTCGGCGGGCCAGCCGGTATCGGACAGGATGGTCGCGACCCGCTCGGCGTATTCGGTCTCGGCCAGTTCGAGGCCGGAGACGTTCACGTTGAGGGTGAGGTTCAGCGACGCGAAGCTCTCCTGCAGGCGGGCGGCGTCGGCGCAGGCGCGGCGCAGGACCAGCTCGTCCAGGTCGGAGATGAGGTCGTATTCCTCGGCGACACGGATCAGGCCCTCGGTGGTGACCTCGGGCTGCGCGCTCGACGACCAGCGCAGCAGCGCCTCGACGCCGACCGCCTGGCCGCCGTCCTCGGTGAGGCTGACGATCGGCTGGTAGTGCACGTCGAGCGCACCGCGGTCGATGGCCTCGCGCAGTTCCACCGCCAGTGGGAGCTGACGCGACGATTCCAGCACCGTGCGGTTGCGGCCCGCCTGCTTGGCCCGGTACAGGCCCACGTCGGCACGGCTGACCAGCAGCGAACCGGACTCGCCCGGCTGCCAGGAGGTGACACCGGCCGAGCAGCCCATGGTCACCGCGGCCCGCAGTTGTTCGGTGAGCAGGATCGCGGCCTGCTCGGTGGTCCCGGGCAACAGCAGCGCGAACACGTCGCCGCCGAAGCGGGCCAGCACCTGGCCGGGCGCGAGCAGGTCGAGCCAGGTATCGGCGACCCGCTGCAGGACGGCGTCGCCCGCGCGGTGGCCGAGGTGATCGTTGATCTTCTGGAATCGGTCGAGGTCGACCAGCACCAGGGCCATGCCCTGACCGCCGCGACCGGCCGCGTCGATCGCCGGGTTGAGCTGCTTCTCGAAACCGCGCCGGTTGAGCAGGCCGGTGAGCACGTCGATATCGGCTTCCGACGCCATCCTGGTGAGGATGCCGACCACCACGCCGGCACCGAAGGTGACACCGGCCGGGATCAGCCCGGACCACCACGGCAACCCGCGCGCGGGCAACACCAGCAGGCACAGCACCATCGCGAAACCGATGTGCGCGGCAGCCTGGGTCCAGGCGAAGAACAGCGCCGCGTCGCAGGCGACGAAGACGAAGAACGAGGCCAGGGTGATGGCGCCGACCAGGTTGGGGAAGTCGTACACCGCGATCGCGACGAGCACCGCCGCGGTGGCGAGGTAGGCGTGGTGCAGGCCGTGCGGCATCCGCGGACCCCACGCGAGCAGCGTGAGACCGAGAACCACCGAGATCGCCGCCGCGGTGCCGACCACGGCGCGATTGCCGTCGTCGCCCGGCGCGACGGCAGTGATCATCAGGCCGAGGACACCACCGAGAACGTAGAACGCCCCCGTTGTCCTGGCCATGACCTTTGCCGTCGCCAACGCCGATGCCGCCCGCACCCGGGTTCGGGTATCGCCGCGCGCCCCGATTCCTCGCACGTGCACCAGCCTAGATGTTGATGGGTCAGGGTGTTTGCCACATCCGGCAAATGGGTCGCCAGCAAACACTGAGCATCTTACGGCTTCAGGATATCGGTACCGACGAACGGGACCAGCGCCTCGGGCACCCGCACCGAACCGTCGGCCTGCTGGTGGTTCTCCAGGATCGCCACAATCCAGCGCGTCGTGGCCAAAGTGCCGTTCAACGTGGCCGCGATCTGCGCTTTCCCGTTCTCGTCGCGGTAGCGGACCGAGAGCCTGCGCGCCTGGAAAGTGGTGCAGTTCGAGGTGGAGGTGAGTTCGCGGTAGGTCTGCTGAGTGGGCACCCAGGCCTCGCAGTCGAATTTGCGCGCCGCCGAGCTACCCAGGTCGCCACCCGCCACGTCGATCACCCGGTAGGGCACATCGATGGCGGCCAGCATCTCGCGCTCCCAGGCCAGCAGCCGCTGATGCTCGGCATCGGCCTGCTCAGGGGTGGTGTAGACGAACATCTCGACCTTGTCGAACTGGTGCACGCGGATGATGCCGCGGGTGTCCTTGCCGTAGCTACCGGCCTCGCGGCGGAAGCACGACGACCAGCCCGCATAGCGCTTCGGGCCCGCACTCAGATCGAGGATCTCGTCGGAGTGGTAGCCGGCCAGCGGCACCTCCGAGGTCCCGACGAGGTAGAGGTCGTCCTCTTCGAGGTGGTAGACCTCGGCCGAATGCTGACCGAGGAACCCGGTCCCCGCCATGATCTCCGGTCGCACGAGCACCGGCGGGATCATCATGGTGAACCCGTTGGCCACGGCTTTCTGCGCGGCCAGCTGCAGCAGACCCATCTGCAGCAACGCGCCGTAGCCGGTCATGAAGTAGAACCGCGAGCCCGACACCTTGGCGCCACGTTCCATGTCGAACAGGTGCAGCGACTCGCCCAACTCGAGGTGATCCTTGGGCTCGAAGTCGAAAACTGGTGGGGCGCCGACGGTTTCGAGCACGACATAGTCGTCCTCGCCGCCCGCGGGCGCGCCGTCCTGCACGACATTGGAGATGGCGCGCTGCGCGGCGTCGAGTTCGGCGTCGGCGGCGTTCTCGGCGAGCTCGGCCTCTTTGACCTTGGTGGACATGTCGGTGGCGGCGGCCAGCAGCGCGGGGCGCTCCTCTTTGCTCGCCTTGCCGATCACCTTGCCCATGGCCTTGTGTTCGGCACGCAAGTTGTCGGCGGTGGCCACGGCGGCCCGGCGCGCGGCGTCGGCTTCGAGCAGGGCGTCGACGAGCGCGGGGTCCTCACCGCGGGTCCGCTGCGAGGCACGGACGGCTTCCGGGTTCTCGCGCAGGAATCGGAGGTCGATCATGAGAAAACAGCCTAGTTGAAGTGCCAATCGGGCAGCACAGGGGCATAGTTGCGGTGTGAGTACCTCTTTCGACACCGCCGTCATCGATACCGCGCTCGCCGATCTCACCCAAGGGGAAAAGACCTGGGCCGCGACCGACCTGCGTCGCCGCCGCGAACTGCTCGACGAACTGCACGCGCTCACCGCCCGCGACGCCGAGGCGTGGGTCGCGGCCGCCCGCACCATCAAGAAACTCGACGCCGACAGCCCGCTGCTCGGGGAGGAGTGGATGTCGGGCCCGATGACGATGCTCGCGGGCGCGCAGGCGCTGAGCGAGTCGATGGCGGCGCTCGAGAAGGGTGCGAGCCCGCTCGACGGTGTCGACCTCACCACCGCCCCCGGCGGCCGGGTGGCGGTGCCCGCGCTGCCGCACGGCGTCTACGACAAGCTGCTGCTGAGCGGATTCAGCGCCGACGTGTGGCTGAAGCCCGGCGTCGATGCCGCGACCGCGCGCCGCAAGGCCGGCCTGGCCCAGCGCGACCCCGCGAAGACCAACGGTGTGGGCGCGGTGCTCGGCGCGGGCAACATCATGTCGATCGCGCCGCTGGACACCCTCTACGAGCTCTACGCCAACAACCGCGTCGTCGCGCTCAAGCTCAACCCGATCACCGATCCGCTGCTGCCGGTGTTCCAGGCGATCTTCGCGCCGTTCATCGAGCTCGGCGTGGTACGCATCCTCACCGGCGGGGCCCCCGAGGGCGGCTACCTGGTGAACCATCCGCTGGTCGCGCACGTGCACATGACCGGCGGCGCGCCGACCCACGACGCGATCGTCTGGGGTCAGGGCGCGGACAAGACCGGCGAGCCCATTCTGGACAAGCCGATCACCAGCGAGCTCGGCGGTGTCGCGCCGTGCATCGTGGTGCCCGGTGAGTGGTCGGCCGCCGATCTGAAGTTCCAGGCCGAGCACGTGGCCACCCAGCGCCTGCACAACGGCGGCTACAACTGTGTCGCCGCGCAGACGGTGGTACTCGCCGCGGACTGGCCGCTCAAGGAGCAGTTCCTCACCGAACTGCGCGCCGCGATCGACAACGCTCCCGCGCGCACCGCCTACTACCCGGGCAGCGACAACCGCGTAGCGGGCGCGCTGGCGAGCTACCCCGACGCCGCCCGCGCCAACGGCCGCCTCCTGGTCGAGAACCTGCCCGCAGGCGACACTCCGCTGCTGCGCACCGAGTACTTCTCGCCGGTGCTCGGCGTGGTCGAGCTCCCCGGCGCCGGGGCCGAATTCCTCGGCAACGCGGTCGACTTCGCCAATGCGGAGCTGATGGGCACGCTCGGCGCCAACATCATCGCCGACCCCGCGACCATCATCGAGCTCGGCGCGAAACTCGACACCGCGATCGAGGACCTGCGCTACGGCACCGTCGCCCTCAACGCCTGGACCGGTCTCGCGTTCCTGACGCCGCGCGCCAGCTGGGGCGCCTACCCCGGCCACACCATCGACGACATCCAGAGCGGCATCGGCGTCGTACACAACGCCTTCCTCCTCGACGATGTGGAACGCACCGTGGTCCGCGGTCCCTTCCGCCCCGCTCCGCGCTCGATTCTGCGCGGTGAATTCGCCCTGACCCCGAAGCCGCCGTGGTTCGTCTCGAACAAGACCGGCACCTCCACCGGACGCAAACTGACCGACTTCTACGGCGACGGCAAACTGCGCCGCATACCGGGCATCTTCGTGTCAGCTCTGCGGGGCTGACCCGGCAGTCCGCCGCGACAAATACACTCGTCGACGATGTCGAAGAAGCAGAGCAACCCAGCCGAGGGACCCGCCGCGCCCAGTCGCGGCGGCGCCCTGCACCTGTCCGCGACGAAACTGCGTTGGGGGCTGCTGATAGGCGCCCTCGGGGCGATCGTCGCGGCCATGGTCACCATGGCCGTGACAGGCTTCGACACCGACAAGGTGGAAGCGCACCAACCCGGCGCCGAACCGGTGGTGCGTGACAAAGAGTTCAGCAGCGCCGCGCAGGGCGACTGCCTGACCTGGTCCAAACCCGACCGCAGCGACCTCGTGAAGGTGGGCTGCGGCGACAAGCACCTGTTCGAGGTGGCGGGTGTCATCGACCTCAGCGCCTATCCGGGGCGTGAGTTCGCCGACGGCACCCGTCACCCCGATTCGCTGCGCATGACCGAGCTGCGCGACGAGCACTGCGTGACCGCTGTCCAGAAATACCTGGGCGGCCGGTTCGACCCGCGCGGCAAGTTCATGGTGAATGTGATGTCGCCGAGCCCGGCCGGTTGGCAGCACGGCGACCGGACTCTGCGCTGCGGTGTCCAGGTCGCGGCCACCGCCACGAGCCCGGCCACCACCGGCACTCTCGCCGAGAGTGATCAGTCCAAGACCCATGCCACCGGCACCTGCCTCGGCATCAATCAGAACCTGCCCACCGACCCGGTCGACTGCGCCCAGCCGCACTCGGTGGAGATCGTCGGCACCGTCGACCTGGCCACCGCCTTCACCGGCGGACCGCCGTCGGAAGCCGATCAGGACAAGTTCGTCGAGGCCGAGTGCAACCGGCTCTCGGGCGACTACCTCGGCAGCCCCGATGCCATCCGCAACAAGACACTCACCCTGTTCTTCGACTATCTGGAGCCCGCCAGCTGGCTCGCGGGCAGCCACAAATTGGACTGCTGGCTCGGAAAAGGCGCCGACCGTGAGGGTTTCGCGCCCATCGTCGGCTCGGCCCGCGGCGAGATCCTGATCGACGGACAGGCCCCGGTGCCCCCGCCCAACACCGGACGTTCCACCCCGGCGCCGCTGCCGGGCGCCGCGCCACTGCCGCCGCAGCCCCAGCCGAGGTGACGTTGTCCGAGCGGATGCCGGAGCGGCGTTTCGAGGAGCTGGTCAGTGATGCCCTCGACCAGATCCCGGCGGAGCTGTCCAGTGCCATAGACAATGTTGTGGTGCTGGTAGAGCCCCGAAACGACGAGGAACCGTCGCTGCTCGGGCTGTACCACGGCATCGCCCTCACCGAGCGCGACAGCTACTACGCCGGATCGTTGCCGGATACGATCACGATCTATCGTGAGGCTATTCTCGACATCTGCAACAGCGACGACGAGGTGGTCGAAGAAGTCGCGATCACCGTGATCCATGAAATAGCACACCATTTCGGGATTGACGACGACCGGTTGCATGAGCTGGGATGGGGTTAGCGAAACTGGGTGGGGAATCGATGGAACCGAATGAACCGCTCTCGCGTCCTAGTACTCGTAGGGGGAATTCTCGTGGTTCCCGATAGCCGCCACCAGAAGGAGTCGGGTCATGGTTGGACACGTTCTCGTTGCACCTGAAATCGTCCTCGCCGCATCCGCGGAGCTGGATCTGCTCGCCGAGCGCCTCGCCATCGCGGCCGGGCTCGCCGGGCCGACCACGCACGTGCTGCCTTCCGGCGCCGAAGAGGTGTCGCTGCTCGCGGCGACCCACTTCAACACCGCGGCGGGCAAGCACGACGGTTCGGTCGCCCAGGCGATCCTCGAGCTGCATCACGCGGCCGCGACCCTGCGCTCGCAGCTGACCACTCACATCGGGGAAGACGTGGCTCGCGCGGCGACGATCAACGCCGTCCAGGTGTAGTCGCACCGAGATCCTGTCGACGATCATTTACTCAGGGGAGAAACAAACATGACCGCAGGGATCACCGGGGTGTTCTGGCTGCCTCGTATGGCCGAAGTGAACTCCACCACCCTCAACGCGGGCGCACACGCGATCCCGATCAGCGCCGCCGCCACCTCGTGGGGCACGCTGGCCGCCGCGTGGGGCGACGCCGCCTTCACCATCACGCGCGTGATCGCCGAAGTCGGAGTCGGCCTCCAGGGTGTCAACGGCATCGCCGTGCTCGCCCGTCTGGCGCCGTTCGCGGGCTGGGCCAGCCAGCAGGGCATCGCGTCCGCGGCGATCAGTGCCAAGTGCGCGGCCAACGCCACCGCCTACACCGTCGCCTCGATCGCGATGCCGAGCCTGCCCGAGATCGTCGCCACCAACAGCGCGGTGGCCGCTTCGGCCAACCCGCCCGGTGTCGTCTCCGGCGCCTTCGAGGTCGCCGAAGTCGCGCGCAATGCCATGGACATCCGCGCCGCGCTGGTGATGGAGACCTACGAGGCCGCTACCTCGGCCACCGTCGCCGTCCCCAGCGAGTTCACCATGCCGCCCGCCATCGCCAGCGGTGCGGGTTCCGCCTCGCAGGGCGACTTCGGCGGTGGCGATCCGCTGCAGACCGCGGTCGCCGCGGCGCAGGCCTTCGTCTCCAACCCCGGTGTGGTCAGCGCGGCCACCCAGGCGGCCAACACCGCGGGTGGCGTGCTCACCGGCGGCGTCAGCACGGTCGGCAACATCGGCGCTTCCGCGATCTCGGCGGCCACGGCCACCGTGCCCGCGGGCACCGCCGCCGCGCCCGTCATGGCGGGTGTCGGCGCCGCCGGTGCCGCGGTGGGCGGCATGGCCACCACCTCGGCCGGTCTCGGTGGCGTCAGCGCGGGGTCGCTGAAGCTGCCCGAGGGCTGGGGTGCGCCCGCCTCGAACGCGGCAGCGAGCGCGCCGGTCTCGGAATCGGTCGTCAACCGGGTCGAGAGCGCACCCGTGCGCAACGCCAACAGCGGCACCAACCCGCTGATGGGCAACCGGCAGAAGGGCGAGGAAGACGACGAGCACGATGGCGTCGACTACGTGCGCTCCGACGAGTTCACCGACGGCCGCTACGCGGCCGAAGGTGTGATCGGCGCCGACCTCGCCGGAACGGCCAAGTGACGGTTCTCGGCACGGGCAGCGGAGGTTCGCTGCTCGGCGCCGTCGTGCTCTCGCTCGACGACATGCAGTTCCTCCTGGAGAAACTGGAATTCGACGAGATGCCCGTGGTGCTCGACGCCATGGGCCGCTATGACAATGTCACCGCGCACGACGCCGCCATGAACGTGGCACAGACCGCCCTGGCCGAACGCGAGCTGCTGTTCGGCCAGGCGGTGGCACCCGAGCTCGCCGAACGGCTGCGGGTGCTCTACCGGCCGCAGTGGATCATCGCGCTGCGGTGGGTGGTGGCAGGCCAGGTCAACCGATTCTGTCTGGCGCAGGGCGACGACCGCGCGGTCGTCGCCCTGCGCGGGCCGCAGTCCTACGTCATCGACGACGCCGGGCTCGATCTGCCCGGCGCGGTGCTGCAGGCGCTCGGACCGGTCGAAGCGCTCGAGCTGTACGGGATGAATGCGCCCACCGAACAATTGGCGCCGATCTTCGGCGACACCGGCGACGCGGCCGCCACCACGAAACGCCTGGCCGAGGTGGGCAATCCGGCTACCGACGCGCAGGCACTGGCCTCGGCGCTGGTGGAGATCCACTCCTACGCCGAGATCGTCGGCGTGGCCTACGGCGACGGCACCCGCGATGTCCAGGACAACCACATCGCCGTCTTCAACACGCGCGCAGGCAGATTCATCATCACCGCCAGCGTCGCCGACGACGGCGTGAAATGGTCGTCCATCGCCAGCGGCACCAACGCCCGCCTCCGCACCGCGGTAGCCGACCTCATCGAGTCCCTCCCGGTCCGCACCGAATTCCCTACCGCGGCAGCCGCTAACCCGGCGTAAGCCCACCCCACCGCAACCGCCCACCAAACGCCCCCACAACTTAGCCGTAAACCGTAGGCGCAGCCGGAGCGTTTAACCCATGGGGTCGTCGGCGGAAGGGTCGGCTTTGATGGTGAACGGCGGGGTGAATCTGCCCCAGCGTAGGCATTCCCAGCCACCGTCTTCGGTGGGGAGCAGTTCGATGGTCTCGGTGTTGTCGAGGTGGTTGTTCGTTGTGAACGGCGGCGCCACCCCGGCCAGCGCCTTGCCGACCAGGCGCATTGCGGCACCGTGGTTCACCACCACCACGTCGGCGTCGGCGTCGGCGGTCAGGAATTCCTCGCGCAGGCCGTCGAGGACGGGCAGGATGCGGGCCAGCACTTCGTGGCCGGATTCGCCGCCGGGGGCTCGCACGTCGAGTTCGCCGAGGTGCCAGCCGCGATAGATCTGCTGGAAGAGTTCGTGCGCTTCCCGGTCGGAGCGGCCGTGCAGATCGCCCACCTGCACCTCGTACAGGCCGTCGAGAACGTAAGCCGGTGTGCCGGTGGCTTCTTCGATGTGACTCGCGGTCTGCCGGGCGCGTAACGCGTCCGACGACACCAGTACCTGGGGCGCGCGCTCCAGGCCGGCGCCGAATGCTTTCGCTTGTGCCACACCACGTTCGGTCAGCGGCAGGCCGGGCACGGCGGTGTCGAGAATCTTCGCGACATTGCCCTCGGTCTCGCCGTGGCGCACCAGAATCAGTTTCGCGCGGGTAGTCATAGGTCCGCGACCCCCTTTCGCAATTGCGTCAACCATTCTGCGGCCGGTTCGTCCGACGGCGGAGGTGTGCCGACTGCCGCTGTCGCGGGCCATGATCCGAGGAAGCGGACCTGGGTCGTGCGGTGCAGGGCCTTCAGAGTTTCCGCTACCGCCGGGTCGTCGAGGTGTCCGACACAGTCGAGATAGAACCGGTAGGTGCCCATACCGGTGCGGGTCGGGCGCGATTCGATGCGCGTGAGATCGACCCCACGCGTGGCGAATTCGGCGAACGCGCGCATCAGCGAACCGGGCTCGTTGGGCAGTTCGAGGACAACGGAGGTCCGGTCGGCGCCGGTGGCCGCGGGGGCGATGCCCGGCTGGGTGACCAGCACGAAGCGGGTGATGGCCTGGTCGTGGTCGGCCACCCCCGCGGCCAGGGTCCGCAGGCCGAGTCGTTCGCCTGCCAGCGCGGTCGAGATCGCGGCGTCCGCGGTGCCCGCGGCCACGTCTTCGGCGGCTGCCGCGTTGGACGCCGAGGTGAACGGGCGCGCCTCCGGCATGTTCCGGGCCACCCACTCCCTGACCTGCGCGGCTGCCACGGGATAGGCGGCGAGTGTGCGCACATCGGCCAGCGAGGTGCCGGGGCGCGCCAGGATCGTGAAGGTGACCTCGAGCTCGGTTTCGGCCATGATCTGCAAGCGCGGTCCGATGGCGAGGGAATCCAGGGTCGCCGGGATCGAGCCCTCGACCGAACTCTCGATCGGCACCACCGCGCCGTCGACCTCGCCGGTCCGGATCAGGTCGAGCGCCGCCCCTTGACTGGGCGCGGCAATCCGCTCGACCGGCCCGTCGAAGGCCCCCGAGTTCTCGAACTTCGCCAGAGCCATCTCGGTGAAGGTCCCGGACGGCCCGAAATACGCAATAGACGGCACACTGCAACTTTAGCGGCTGGCGTCGGCTGGGTTTCGGACTCGAAGATCGGGGATATCGTGCACAGCTACCGCGTGGCGGTCGGCCGGGTGGGGTTGGTGAGGGCGCATCGGGGTTTACCGGGTCCGGGTTAGTTGGGGGCTGTGTTTTTGGAGCGCTGGCGCGCTCGAGCGGGGCCCTGGAGGCCCCGATCTTCCCTCCCTCCGGGTACTCCTTCGTCGCACCCTCCGGTCAGTCCAGATCGGGGCGGGCCCCTTTGGGTAGAGACATCCACGGGCTACCCGGCCCGGGCGGTCGCGGGCAGGGCCAGTCGCATCGGGGTGCCCTGTGTGGGGTGGGTCAGTTCAGGACGCGCAAGGCCTCGGTGATGGCCTGTTCGTGGGGGGTTTCGATGGCCAGGAGGACGGTGCGGGTGGCCTCGATCGCGGCGGGTTTCAGTGACTTGAGAAAAGGGAGGTCGGGGGTGGTGAGGGCGGTGGGGATGTCTTCGCCGCAGAGGGCGGCCACGGTGCCCGCGACGATTGCCAGGGCGCGGGGGCCGCTGGTGGTGCGGGCGACGAAGCCGTGGTCGGCGTGGGCGATGCCGGCCAGGAAGGCGGTGAGGTCGGGGTCGGGGATGTCGACGTCCACGGGGGCGGGGGAACTGCCGTCGGGGCGGACCAGGTCGGCCACGAGGCTGCGGCGGGCGGGGGCCGACAGGTTCAGCAGGACGGGTTCGGCGGGGGCGGAATGGTCGTCGCCGTGGTCGTCGTGCGTCATCCGTCCACCGTATCGGCTCGATTCATCGGGGTGTCCTCTTGCGTGTCGGACGTTTGTAACTTAGCTTAGGTTTACCTAATCAAACGTTCGCGGAGGTTGTCATGTCGAGCCCCACCACGATCCTCGCGCCGACCACCGCCGAGCGGGTGCGAAGTGCGTGCGCTCATGCCGAGACTGCGGTGCTCGCGCTCCCCGGTATCGACCCGGTCCCCACCACGCTGCATCACCTGCGCCGTTGCGGCGACGCGGTGATCGCGGTGCCCGGGTCCTCACTCGCGGCCGCACTGGCCGCCACGGCCAACGAGACCTCGGCGGTCCTCGAACTCACCGATCACGCGCCGCTGCCGCTGCGCGAGCCGGTGCGGGCGCTGGTGTGGTTGCGCGGTTGGGTGCGCCAGGTACCGGAGCAGGCGCAACGCGCGCTCGCCGTCGAAATCGCCAAGGAGTACCCGCATCCGGGTCTGCTCGATGTCGGGCACGGCGTCACGCTGCTGCGGATCGTGGTGAACTCGGCGGTACTGGCCGACACCGCAGGCGCCGAATCCGTCGACCACGCCGACCTGCGCGCCGCCACGGCCGACCCGTTCTGCGAGCTGGAAAGCGCCTGGCTGCAACACATGTCCGAGGATCACGCCGACGTGGTCGCCCAGCTGGCCCGCCACCTGCCGACTCGGCTGCGGGGCGGGCTGGTGCATCCGCTGGCCATCGACCGCTACGGGCTCACCCTCCGGGTCGAGAGCAACGACGGCGACCACGATGTCCGGCTGCCCTTCCCCACCCCGGCCGACGACATCGAATCGCTGAGCCGCGCGGTGCGGGTGCTGGCCGGCTGCCCGTTTCTGAACGGTCTGCGCCGCATCTGAGCTGTGATTTTGGAGCGCTGGCGCGCTCGAGCGGGGCCCTGGAGGCCCCGATCTTCCCTCCCTCCGGGTACTCCTTCGTCGCACCCTCCGGTCAGTCCAGATCGGGGCGGGCCCCTTTGGGTAGAGACACATCAGGACCACCCGGCCCAGGCTGTGTGGGGGTTCTGCGTTGGTAGAGACCATCAGGATCACCCGGCCCAGGCTGTCTGGGGGTTCTGCGTTGGGCTCTCGGTGGGGGGTGCGTCTCACTTCGGGTTGCCGGGCTCGGCGGGAACCTGCTGCGGCGCGTTCGCTGCTTACACTGCGCGCATGCGTGTCGATCCTCCCCAGGCCCCGCTGAGCGAGCGGGACAGGTTCGGGCTGCGAGTCGAGATCGCGATCGTTCTGCTCGTGACCTTCGGGTTGAGTGGGATCAGTGCCGGTCTGTCCCTGCTCGATTCGGCGTTGTCGCCGGGCGGGGTCGGCGGGCGCACGGTGGCATTGAACGCGTCGCGGTCGAACAACTCGTTCCTCGATCTGCTGTTCCAGCTCGTCGGGGTGACCCGGCTGTTGGCGTGGGCCGCGCTGGGACTGTATCTGTTGTGGCGCAGCGGGATCGGGCCGAAATTGATCGGGCTGGCGCGGATCCGGCGCGGCGATGTCGTGGCGGGCCTGGCGCTGGCCGCGGTGATCGGGGTGCCGGGACTCGCGCTGTATCTGATCGCGCACGCGATGGGGATGAGCGTCACCATCGTGCCGAGTTCGCTGTCGGAGCACTGGTGGCGGCTGCCGGTGCTGGTCCTGTCGGCCTGTGCGAATTCCGTGGCCGAGGAAGTACTGGTAGTGGGTTATCTGATCACCCGGCTGCGCAGACTCGGCTGGTCGGAGAACTCGTCGCTGGCCGCCTCGGCGCTGCTGCGCGGCAGCTATCACCTGTACCAGGGGATCGGCGGCGGCCTCGGCAATATCGTGATGGGCCTGATCTTCGGCCGCTACTGGCAGCGCACCAACCGCCTGTGGCCCCTGATCCTGGCCCACGCGACGATCGACGCTGTCGCCTATCTCGGCTACAACGTGCTGCGCGGACGGGTCGGCTGGCTGCCGTGAGACGCACCGGCAACGTGCCGGTGCACTGATGCGGTCGGCGTGTCGCGGCGAGTTTCACCACATCACCGCGTTTCGCGCTAACAGTGGCCCGCCGACGGGGTATCCCAGTAGTAACCGAGCGCGCAGAACCGACTCGCGCTCTCCACGATCAGTAGAGTTTGACGGTGATGAACGGCGACGATCCCCGCGAGGACCCCCGTAGACGCCGGGTGCCGCCGGCGTCCGGCCGCCCCGCGGTGCCCCCACCAGGTCGTCCTGTGCCGCCGCCCGGCCGCGCGATGCCGCCGGATCCGCGCTACGGCCGTCCGCCCGGCAACGATCGCCGCCCGAATCCCGAGGACGGGCCGACGGTGCGCTACAACCCGGCCCCCCGGCGCGGCGCCTCGCACGTCGAACCCACCCAGGTGCTGCACCGCGGCAACTCCGGCGACCAGCCGCTGGCCTACTCGCAGATGCCGTACGAGCGCGAGAAGCCGCGTCAACCACCACCACCGCCGCGTCGTGAGCAGGTCAGACACGCGCCGACCCAGCGGCCGGTCCCCCATCACGACGCGCTGCCGCCCCGCCGCAACCCCCCGCCGGTCGTTGGGGGCAGGCAGCCGCAGCCCCCGCGGCGCAGGCGCAAACGGCATCCGTTCCGGTGGTTCACACTGATTGTCGTGTTGCTGATCGCCGGCCTCATCGCCGCGGTCGTACACCTGGACAACTCGCTGACCCGCATCACCGCGCTGCCCTCCTACAGCGACCGCGTGAGCAATACCCCGGGCACCAACTGGCTGCTCGTCGGCTCCGACGGCCGCGGTGACCTCTCGACCGAGCAGGAACAGGAACTCGCGACCGGCGGCGACACCGGACCCGAACGCACCGACACGATCATGATGGTGCACATCCCGTCCTCCGGCGCGACCACGATGGTGAGTCTCCCGCGCGACTCCTACGTGAACATCCCCGGCCACGGCAAGGACAAGCTGAACGCGTCATTCGCGCTCGGCGGCGCTCCGCTGCTGGTCCAGACGGTGGAGGAAGCCACGGGAGTACGCATCGACCACTACGCGCAGATCGGTTTCGGTGGTTTCGCGAGCGTGGTGGACGCGATCGGCGGGATCGAGATGTGCCTGGACGAGCCGATCGTCGACCCGCTGGCCGGGCTCGACCTGGCCGCGGGTTGTCAGAAACTGTCCGGCCCGCAGGCCCTCGGATTCGTGCGCACCCGCGCGACCCCGACTGCCGATGTCGACCGGATGAACCGCCAGCGGATGTTCATGGCGGCGCTGCTGAAGAAGGCAACGGGCATGGGCACTCTCGCCAATCCGTTCGCCTTGTGGCCCATGGCAACCGGGGTCGCGGGGTCGCTCAAGGTCGACGACGGGGACCACATCTGGAACCTGGCGGCACTGGGCTGGGCGATGCGCGGCGACACCGTCACCACCAGCGTCCCGATCGGCGGATTCGACGACACCGACGTGGGCAACGTGTTGCTCTGGGACAAGTCGAAGGCCTCCGGGTTCTTCGAGGCGCTCGCCACCGATCAGCAGATTCCGGAGGAGCTGCTGACGCGGTAACGTCGAGGTATGCCCGAGTACCTGTCGTTCACCGAACTCCTGCGCGACCAGGTCAGTGCCGGTCTGACCGCGGCTCATCAGTATCTGGCCGCCGCCGTCTATTTCGACGCGCAGGATTTACCCGAGCTGGCCGGGCAAACCTACGCGCGTTCGACGGCCAACCACGGGCACGCGATGCGCATGGTGCAGTACCTCCTCGACCGCGACGTGCCGGTCAGCATCGGCGGGCTCGGCGAAGTGCGGTCGGAATTCGATTCCCCGCGCGCCGCGATCGCCTTTCTGCTCGACCGTGAACGGGTCACCACCGCGCAGATCAGCGCGCTCACAGCGGCCGCGCGTGACACCAATGATTTCCTCGGCGAACAATTCATGCAGTGGTTCCTGGGGGAGCAAGTCGACGATGTCGCCGGAATGACCACGCTGCTCACTGTGCTCGACCGGCAGGACAACCTGTTCGACGTCGAGGAATTCATTCGCCGTGAACTGCGCGGCGCGGTGCGCGTCGACACCACGGCGCCCCGAATGGCAGGCGCGAGTAAGGCATAGCCGCGCCTGCGCGCCGGCCGTGCGCAGCCCAGGAATGGCTGCACATCGGCGCTTATTAGGAAATACTTGGTTAGGGAATACTGTCCTCAATAAGGCTGCACTTGGATGACAACCCCCTATGACCAGCATTAATGTTGCCGCCATGTCGATTCATCCGGAAACCCCGCGAAGCAAGTTCCACACTCTGCTCCAAGACCAGATCCGGCATGAGTTCAATGCCGAGCACCAGTACATCGCGATCGCGGTGTGGTTCGACAACAACGACCTCCCGCAGCTGGCGAAGCGTTTCTACGCACAGTCGGTGGAAGAACGCAATCACGCGATGATGATCGTGCAGTATTTCGTCGACCGCGACATCGCCGTGGAGATCTCGGGCATCGACGCGGCGAAGTCGAAGTTCGAGTCCGCGCGTGAGCCGATCGAACTGGCGCTGGCCCAGGAGAAGACGGTCACCGACCAGATCGTGCAGCTGGCGAGCACCGCCCGTGAAGAGGGCGATTACCTCGGCGAGCAGTTCATGCAGTGGTTCCTGAAGGAACAGGTCGAGGAAGTGGCGCACATGACCACGCTGCTCAATATCGCCGATCGCGCCGGGTCGAACCTGTTCGATCTGGAGGCGTTCATGTGGCGTGAGCTGAGCACCCCGAAGGACGCGTCCGGCGCACCGTCGGTGGCCGGCGGCAGCGTCTAGCTCGAACGCGACAAGGATTCGGCTCGCGGGCAGCGAGCCGAATCCTTCGCGAGCGCTTTACCAGCCGGAGCCGGAGCCGCCCGAGCCGGTGTTGGCCAGCACGGTGCCGATCAAGATCTGGGCGAGACCGGCGATAGATCCGAGAAATTCCACGATGCCTCTTACTTTCCTTGTCACCGATTGTCCGGTTCAGTCGTGAACCTAGCCGACCAAATCTGTGAAAGAGGCATGTTTCATTAAGTTCAGCGCAGGGTGACCTGACGCGACCGCAAACCATCGCGCGAACGACGCTCTTCGCTGGTCATCGGCGCGTCGGAGGCCAGCGCCTCGGCCAGGCGAGCACCGAATTCACGTGCCGGGGCCTCCCATTCGGCCGGGTGCCGCTCGGGATCGAGGTCGAACACCGGCACCAGCAGACCGTGTGTGCGGAACGAACCGGCGAAGCGCGAACCCTCACCCAGGTGCAGACCACCGGTGGCGTGCACGCGAGCCAGCGCCAGCATCAGCGCGTCCTCGTCTTCGGGACGCACCCAGCGCACATGCGCCTTCTCGCCCGCGTCGACCCACCAGGCCGCGCCGACGGAATCCGGGCCGAGATCCAGCCGCGCCGACGGCATGATGGCCTGCTTGGCCTGCTCGATCGTCGCCGCCACCTGCGGATCCGGGGTGACACCCTCGGGCACCCACCAGTCGAAGTCCTGGTGCACGGTGAGCTCGAGATCGGCGCCGGGATCGATGACATCGGCCAGGCGCGGACCACCGTCGGCAGCCTCGGCGGAGTTCAGCGACTCACCGGGCTCGGCCGACTGGGTCCACAGGATCGCCGCCGCGATGTCGGCCGACGGGTCCTCGCCACGGAACTGCATCTGCGTGCCGACGAAGCCGACCGGCTCGTCGCCTGCCCGCACGAGCGCGGCCACCGCGCCGGGCAGCACCGTCGCCAGGGTGACCTCACGCTGCGCGGCCACTCCCGGCGCGAGCTTCAAGGTCGCGGTCGCCGACGGCACGAACTCCCGCAGCGCCACCAGATCACATTCGGCGGCAAGACCCTCGAACGGCCGTGTCACGGCCGCGGATGCCTGCTCCTGCGCCGCACGCCGCTGCGCGAGACGCTGAGCCCGATTACTGTCGGGCTTCGGACTGTTCCGCTTGCTTTTACCCACGCGTGGAGTTTATGGCCGGGCGGCAAGTTCGCTTACCGCGCCCCCTGCCCAGGGCGCGTCCGGTCAGACTCCGGCGAGTAGCGCCTTGGTACGACCGGGGTGATTGGTCGCGACCCAGCTGACGCCCAGGTCGGCGCACAACGTCACGTCCTCGGGATCGTCGACGGTCCAGCAGTAGGTGGCCCGCCCCGCCGCGGCGGCCTTGTCGACGAGTTCGGGATGCTCACGCAGCGTTTTCACCGACGGCCCCACCGCGGTAGCGCCGACCGTGGTGGCCGCGCCGCCGCCGAGAAACCGCGACGATTCGCCGAGCAGCACCGTCGGCAGCAGCGGGGCGGCGCGGCGGATCCGCCAGACCGCGGTCGCCGCGAACGACATCACCACCGCGCGGGAATGATCGGCCGAGGCGGGGGTGGCGATGCCGAAGCGCTGCAGTTCGGCGAGCACCTTGTTCTCCACCAGGGCGCCGTAGCGCACCGGGTGTTTGGTCTCGATGAACAGTTTCGTCGGGCGGGTGCGCCAGTCGAGGACGAGTCCGATCAGATCGCTGAGCGCGAGCACGCCCTGCGGCGCGTCGTCGGTGCCGAAGTTCATGTCGCGCAGCTCGTCCAGCGTCAGTTCGCTGACCAGGCCGGTGGCGTCGGCGGTGCGGTCGACGGTGCGGTCGTGCACGCAGACCAGGTGGCCGTCGCGGGTGAGCCGGACGTCGCATTCCACACCGTCGGCCCCCTCCTGCAGGGCTAGCTCGTACGCGGCGAGAGTGTGCTCGGGTCGTGCCGCCGACGCGCCACGATGCGCCACCACGAAGGGTGGGCGATTGTTCTGGCTCACTTGGCCACGACCTCCTCCTGCGTATTCTCGCCTGCCCGGACAACATCCGCGCGTTCGGCCTCATCGTGCCCGGCGTCGTCGCGCGCCGCGACAGCGCCCGGCTCGACGGGCGCGATGACGACCTGCGCGGGGTCGGCCGCCATCACCCAGCGATGCGCGGACCTGATGTCGCCGCGCAGGTCGCGACCTTCCAGCGTGCGCACCATCCACAGCGTGAGCATCGCGAACCCGGCAGCACACAGGTTGGTGAAACCGGTGAACGAGACACCGTCGGCCTCGGCCTGCAGGGTCGACGCATCGCGCCACAGCGTCGCCGCGATCAACAGCAGCCCGCTGAACACCCAAGCGGCCCACCAGATCCGCACGGCCCGCCACGAACGCGGATCGGGGTCGGCACCGAGGAGCTCGGTGAGGAACACGCCCGGCCAGATCAGATTGACGCCCGGCACAAGGCATCCCGCGATCAGCGACCAGCGCTTGCGTGGGTCGCGCTTGCCGTAGGCGGTGAACACGATCGTGCGCGCCTCGATCAGCCAGGCGACCAGCGCCACCGCGGTCACCAGCGCGTAGATCGGCGCGATGACGCCGAACACCAGCACCGTCGCGTCGGAGATCGACAGCAGCCAGCCGGGGATGAGCCGGGCGCGGTTCTGCAACAGGATCAGGTAGCGGCCGTACTCGGCCAGCCCGGCGAGCAGGAAGACGATCGTGGTGCCGAGCAGCAGCCGGTCGCGGTGGGCCGCGATGCCGCGCAGCGGACGTTCGGGCGTGGGGGTCGCGGACGGCGGCGGGTCGAGCAGCCCCCAGCGCGGGGTCTGGGCGTAGCGCGGAGTCGGCCCGAGCGGGGCGGTGCTGGTGGCGCCCGCCTTACGGGTGCGGTGGTCGGGTCGGCGCGCGACCCAGCGGTAGTTGCGCTGGGTCGCGGGCGCGTCGACCTTGCCGGGCGAGAGCAGTACTCCTCGGCAGCGCGGGCACCAGTGCATCGGCGCGCCCTGCACGGCCCACCGCGCACCACAGCGTGCACATGGTTGCACCACCGAACTCACCCGCGCACCCCGCTTCCGGACTAGTAGATCTTGGCTTCGTGGTCGCCGTCGGCGACCACCGGGCGGCCGGTCTGCTGCCAGGCCACCATGCCCCCCGCGACGTTGACCGCTTCGTACCCGATGTGGGCGAGATACCGGACGACCTCGATGGACCGGCCGCCCTGTCGGCACACGACGTAGAGCTCGGCGTCGATATCGAGCTCGTCGAGGCGGGCGGGCACGTCGACCATCGGGATGTGGATCGCGCCCGGCGCGTGCCCGAGGTTCCATTCGTCGGGTTCGCGCACGTCGAGCAGCTGCGCACCCGGCGCGGGGTCCGCGTCGTCGAACGCGGCGGGTACCGCACCCACCGGCACGGTGGGGACATCGGAGCTCGTCACGCCTCGATCCTGCCATGCCGCGCGCGTTGCCGGGCGAGCCTGGGCGACGACGAGGTGCTGCGCGGGCCTCAGCTACCGGTCAGCACATGGCCAACGGGAACCGGCTGCCGACAACGCCGACAGCCGGGTGGAACCAGCCGGGAACGACCGATCCGGGACTCCCCTCCATGTCATCCCGGAGCGGTCGTTCGCCGCTGACGTCGGGATTCGTGGAGTGTGTTCTGTCCCGACATCTACTTGGACGCAAGCGGGACCGATTCGGTTCCATAAAAACGAGAACACTAGAGAAAATCTTAAATCCTGGGATCTGGGCGGCCAGATCGGTAGCCTGGGCGCATGAACGTGAGCAGGGGGCTACTCGACAGTTTCGACATCAACGGCTTGAATACCGCTTTGTCCGAATCCACGTGTCTAGGGGTAGAAGTGGATGCCGCGGCGGGCCGGCTGCAACTCGCTCTGGAGGTGCTGACGCTACCCACGGATGGACCCGCGCCGATCGACACGAAAGTTCTGCTCACCTTCACCGGAGTCACCCGCGTCGCGGCCTCCCTGCGCATCCAGCGCTGGGACGATGTCGACGCCCGTGTGCTTCCCCTGAGCCTCGACCAGCTCGACGAGGCCATCGAGAGCTTCGGCGGCGGCGGGTTGCACGGCTGGGAGTTCATCGACCTCGACGACAGCGGCTGGACGCTGTGGAGCGAGTTGCTCAGCTTCGACACGGTGCTCGATCAGCGCATCGCCGCGCACGTCATCGAGTTCTCCCAGGAAGAAGGCATCGACCCGCGCGAACTCGACGTCCGCGTGTGGTTCGACAAGATCGTCGTCACGAACACCGCCGGCCTGGAGATTCCGATGAACGAGTTCATCGAGGGTGGTCGTCGGTGGTGGGACGCGCATGCCACCGGGGACGCCCGGACCACCAAAGCCGACATCGCACCGCCGCTGTAGTGTTCGCGGCCCGCGACCGCAGGCCACGCCCGCGAAGTTTCCATCTCGGTGATCGCAAGGGAATGCGGAACCGCGTGTGCGGGGTTGCAGCGAGCGGGTGTACGAATGATGGTTGGTGTTGTCGTCCGAACTGGGCGCACACAGCCCGACACACGGAAAGGGACATCGTGGCCGTCTACACGCTGCCGGAACTGGATTACGACTTCGGCGCACTGGAGCCTCACATCTCCGGTGAGATCAACGAGATCCACTACACCAAGCACCACGCCGCCTACGTCGCAGGCGCGAACAAGGCACTCGAGCAGCTCGAGGAAGCCCGTGAGTCCGGCGACCTGGCTGCCATCCTGCTGCTGGAGAAGAACCTGGCCTTCCACCTCGGTGGCCACTACAACCACTCCGTCTGGTGGAAGAACCTCTCCCCCAACGGCGGCGACCAGCCGGACGGCGACCTGGCCGCGGCCATCGCCGACCAGTTCGGTTCGTTCGACAAGTTCCGCGCGCAGTTCACCGCTGCCGCCAACGGGCTGCAGGGCTCCGGCTGGGCCGTCCTGGGTTACGACACCCTGGGCCAGAAGCTGCTGACCTTCCAGCTGTACGACCAGCAGGCCAACGTGCCCACCGGCATCATCCCGCTGCTGCAGGTGGACATGTGGGAGCACGCGTTCTACCTGCAGTACAAGAACGTCAAGGCCGATTACGTGACCGCGTTCTGGAACGTCGTCAACTGGGCCGACGTGCAGGACCGCTTCGCCCGGGCCGTCGGCCAGGGCAAGGGCCTCATCTTCGGCTGATCCGCCTCTCCGCGTATTTTGCCGGTCGTAGGTAGCTCCACGGGTTCTTGACCGGACTCGCGGTCGTGTGCCCCAGGCTTCTGGGCGTGCCCGACGAGTTACCCATGTTCTTGCGAAATCAGGCGTTGCGCGAAAGACCTCCCGGTCATCGACTGGGAGGTCTTTTGCGTGGATTGCCCGTTCTGGCACTCACTGGTACTTGTGTGCCAGACGGGTTTGGGGTTATTCCTGTCATACGGGCACAGTCGCCCCCGTTAGTCGGGAGGCCATCATGAATACACAGGGTCCGATCGGGATCACGCCGTTTCAGGCGCGGGGACGATTGAGCGGGTTCGTGGTGTCGGGGCGGTGGCCGGATACCACCAAGGAATGGGCACAGGTGCTGGTGCTGGCCGTGCGGGTGGCGTCGATGCCGGGCTTGCTGGTGACCAGCACGGTGTTCGGGGTGCGCGAGGAGCTACCCGACGACCCGGAACCGGGCACGGTGGGCCTGGTGATGGCCGAGGGGCCGGTACTCGGCGATGAAGCGATCGAACCCGGCCGGTTCGCCGCGCACACCCCGCCGGCGCTGCTGATGCTGCACCCACCGTCGGAGACCCGTCCGTCGCTGCCCGAATGCGCGGGTGCGGCCTCGGGCTGCGTGCTGCTGCCCGGCGTGCCACACCTCGGTTTGGAGCATCGCGCGGCATGGGCCGAGGCCGAACTCGACGGCACCATCACCTCGCTGGTGAGCCGGGTCGGGATGGATCTGATCAGCGATCCCGATACCGCCGTGCTCGCAATGCTGCTGGCGGCCTGACTCTTTCGCCCGCGACGGGCGGGCGAATGTTCGGCAACGGGTCTGCGTGCCACTGAAATCAGGGAAACCGAACTATCACCGCCGCACACCCAAACTTATTGTGCCCATTGAGATTTGGATTACCAGGACTTGGCATACCGGGAGCAACCGGACTAGAGTGGTGAACAGCGAAGGGGAGTAGCCCGCAATCGCCCAGTCGACATACTGATCGCCGCCGAATTCGGCGCGGTCCGGCTGCGTGAACCGGTGACCACCGGTGGGCGAGACCTTCGGCCACGAACCGATCCGTCGACCGGTGTGGCTGAAGGCGCACCCGTCTTTCAGCCACAGGCCGGAGTATTTTCCTGGGAGCTGACTTCATGATCGCCACGATCCTGCTGAGCTTCGGCGTGCTCTTCCTCGCCGAACTCGGCGACAAATCCCAACTCATGGCGCTGACCTTCTCGCTGCGTTACCGCTGGTGGGTGGTGCTGGCAGGCATCAGCGTCGCCAGCGTCGCCGTGAACCTCATCGCCGCGGGCGTCGGCCACTTCCTCGGCACCGCCCTGCCCGCGAACGCGATCGCCGTCATCACCGCGCTCACCCTGCTGGTAGTCGGCCTCTGGACCCTGCACGACGCGCTGAGCAGCGACAGCGACTCCGAAGAGGCCCCGGAGCCGCCGAGCGCCCGCAACGCCTTCCTGGTGGTCATCTCCGCCTTCACCCTCGCCGAACTCGGCGACCGCACCATGTTCGCCGCCGCCGCCCTCGCCTCCAACAACAACTGGCTGGCCGTCTGGATCGGCTCGGTCGCCGGCATGGTTGCCGCGGGCGGACTGGCAATCCTGGTCGGCAAGTTCGCGGGCAAGCACCTGCCCGAGCGCGGCATCGCCATCGCCTCGGGCCTGCTGTTCCTGTTCTTCGCGGGCAAAACCGTGCTCGACGCGTTCGCGCCCCAGCTGGGCGGTTGGGGTTCGGCCGTGCTCGCCCTGATCGCACCCACGCTGCTCGGCCTCGGTGTCGCCGTCTGGCGCACGCGTGCGAAGCCCGCCGTGCACGGCGATGAGCTGGCCGAGACCGCACGCTGAGTTCACGCCGGTTCGCAGCGGCGCGACACCGACACGGTGTCGCGCCACTGCTGTGCACCCCCCTCGATACGCGCGAATCTGTTGCGGGGCCGCGGTATTCGGCGGTTGAATTGTCCGATGACAGCGGCCGCAGGCGATGCGGGCTCAGCGACAACCGGTGAACCGGCGACAGCTTTCGACCACCTACGGCTGACGCCGTCGGCCACCTATTTCGGCAGCGACGACCCGGACAGCCTGGCCGCGTCACCCACCGAATGGGGCCTGTGGGCGACGATCGAAGGTCGGCAGGTGCTCGTTTGTGGCTGCGCCGACGGGACCTTGCGGTTTCAGTCCGGGGCTACCGATATCCCGGCGGGCAGACTGTCGTCCGGATCCACCGCGACCGCCATCAGCCGAAGCGAGTCACGGACAGCGCCCGACGGGCGGTCGATATACCTGCGGACCGACGGCAGCGGGCCGGCACTGTGGGGCACGCAAACCGAGGTGGACGGCGCGTGGTTGCTCGCGGTCGGGATGGGCAACGGCGAGGTACGCGTCTGGTCGGCACCCGAGTGGCGCGACTTCGCGGCGCCGCCGGTACGGCGGACCTCCGCGGATATCGCGGATTCGTTCTTCGACCCGCTCTGGGTGTTCAGTGACCAACCGGGTGGACCGGCGCGATGGGGCGCGTGGACCACGATCGCCGGGCGACCGACCCTGGCCTGCGGATACGGCAACGGCGCGGTGGTGGTGCGTCAGGTGCCGGTCAAGCGGCCCCCTTCCGGTGCGGACGATCCGACCGCGCCATACATCGAACGACTGCTGCGCGGTCATCTCGCCGAGGTGCGGTGGGGGGCGTGGAACGCGGGCACCGATCTGCTCGCCACCGGGGACGACGACGGCGTCGTCATCGTCTGGCGAATTCAGCCGAACGCCCCCGGCCCATGGGAAGCGGTGGGGCGGGTCGAGGTCGGCAGCGCTGCCACCTGCGGTGCCTGGGTCGCCGAGACCGAAGACGGCAGGCTGCTGGTGGTCGGCACCGGCCGAGGAGAGGTCGAGGTATACCTGTCCGTCGGGTACGACCAGCTCCAGCGCACCTCGCTTTTCGACAACCACCCGGCGCGGCAACCGGGTGCGGCGAGCTCGCAGGGCGGTCACCTGGGCCCTGCCCGCTGGTTGGCCACGTTCGATGACAGGTTCCCCGCCGACGGCTCGAGTTCGCCGGAGGAACCTCGCTATTGGCTCGCGTGCGGCTTCGACGACGGCTTGACCGTCATTACCCGCATCAGCCACTTCACCGTCGGCGCCCGCTCGGAGACGTCGCCGATGAACCCCGCGAGATTCGCGGATTCCCACATGGCGGTCCCGGCTTCCTCGGCCGGGCCGAGCACCTGGGGATCGTGGGCGAGAATCAATGGTCTCCCCGTGCTGGCGACGGGCTATGCCGGCGGTGTCATGCAGCTGCAACTCTTCGATCGACGACTCGTGGTCGATCTGACAGCGACCCGTCCCCAGGGCAATTGGGGTATCTGGCAGCTGATCGACGGCAAACCCACCCTCACCACCGGCGACGCCGCCACCGGCACCGTCACCGTCCGGCGACTCGAGGCCGAGCTCGAACACCCGCGCCTGCCGGCCTATCGCACCGACAACACCACCACCGTCGACCAACTCGACCGCACCACCGAGGCCACAGCGCTGGCCGAGCTGCTCACCTCCGCCTCGACCAGCCTGCCGTTGGCTGTCGGCCTCTTCGGTGAGTGGGGTGAGGGCAAGAGTCATTTCCTCGGACTCCTGCACGACCGGGTGCGCGACGCCATGAAGCAGCAGTGGGCGTGTCACCATGTGCGGCAGGTGCGGTTCAATGCCTGGCACTACGCCGAGACCGATCTGTGGTCGAGCCTGGTCACCGAGATGTTCGGGCAGTTGTCTCGCACCGAAGGCATCGATCCCGCGACAGCGCAGCGTCAGATGTCGCGGCTGGAGACCGCCCTCGTCGCCGCGCATCACATCGATGAGCGGATCGCCGCCGAGTCCGAGCGGATCGCCGAGCTGGAAGCCGAGCCGTCCGCCACGCCGCGATGGCAGATGGAACTGCTGGCGTTGCGTGCCGCCTTCTCGAACGCGCTGTGGGAGCGGGCGATACAGCAGCGCGACGCCCTCGACCAGCGGGCCGGCGCCGCCACCGACGAGAAGTGGTGGCAGAACGCCCGCGAGACCGCGGCATTGTGCGGTAAGGGCAACCGCGTCCGCTGGGCACTGACCTTGATCTTGGTGATCGCCGGCGTCGTCGGCCTGTTCTTCCTCTCCGACCTGGCCCGTGGCGCGAGCACCGCGGCGGTGGTGCTCGCCATCGCCTTCCTGCAACGGTTGCACCACATGAGCAAGCGCTACACCGACTCGGTCGCGGAGCTCATGCGCAACGTCGAGGTCGAACGCGCACGCATCGCGAGTAAGCGCGCGACCGCGCTGGCGGTCAGCCGAGCCAACCTCGATGCCTTGCGACGCGAGAAGCACAACCTCACCGCCGCAGGCCAATTGGCAGGTCTGGTCACCGACCGTGCGGCCGAGGGCGGCTATCGGAGCAGCCTCGGTGTGATGACGCGCATCCGTGAGGACTTCGACAAGATGTCGCGGCTGTTGCTCGCGAACGACACCGAATCACCGCGGAACGCACGGGATTCGGTAGGCGACGAGTTTCCGTCGATCGACCGCATCGTCCTCTACATCGACGACCTCGATCGCTGTCCGCCGCAGCGGGTGGTGCAACTGCTCGAGGCCATCCACCTCCTGCTCGCGGTCGAACTGTTCGTCGTTGTCGTCGCCGTCGACCCGCGCTGGATGCTGCGCTCGATCGCCACGCACTACCGCGAAATGCTCATGGGTGGAACGGAATCCGACGGTTTGGTCGTCGACCCCGACGATGACGGTCACTGGTCGTCGACGCCCCCGCAGTACCTGGAGAAGATCTTCCAGGTGGTGTTCACCTTGCCGCCGCTCGCAACGGGCGGCTATCTCTCGATGATGAACACCCTCGTGGGCCGCCGGGCCGAGGCGCCGAGCACGGTCGTGCCGGTCGAACAGTCCACCGCGACAACGACTCCCCCGCCACCGTCGCCGACCCGTCGCCAGGAATCTCTGCCCGCACCGCGACGCACCACCACCGTTCCCGACCTCGGCCGCCTCGAGCTCACCGAGACCATCGCGCCGATGACGATGGGCGACAACGAGATCACGTTGCTCGGGCTCCTCGGTCCCCCACTGATCAACACTCCGCGCTCGGTCAAACGGCTGGCCAACAGCTACGGCTTGTTCTCCGCGATCGAACGGCTCCGATCCGACGAGGGCTCCGACGAAGCTCGTCTGCCCGCGCTCGTCCTGCTCGGCGCCCTCGTCGCGTTCCCGCAGTTGGGCCCGGTGCTACTCACGCATCTGCACACTGCGGCGCCGACCTCGACGTGGACGGAATTCGTCGAAGGGCTCTGCCCGCGATCGTCGACCGAGCACTGGGCCAATGCCGCCGACGCCAGGCTCACGGCGACCGAGGCGCAGGCGTGGCGGCTGCTGTCCGATTCGCTGCGCGATATCACCGCACGCGCCGGACAGGCCGGGATCGTGTTGCCCGAGAGCATCACGGCGTGGCAGCGGTGGGTGCAGCAGGTCGGCAGGCTGTCGTTCCCGGCGGGCCGGGTGATTTCCGGGCTCAGCCGCCACCGAACCTAAGCGAACGCGTTGCCGTAGAGCGTTCCGGAACGGCGGGCCAATGCGATCAGCTGATCCTTGATGCCGCGCAGACTTTCCGGGTCGTCGGCGGCGATCCGGCCGGTGACCATGGCGCCGATCGCGGCGGCCAGGGTCGCGCAGGCGAACCGCTGGTCCTCGGATTCGGCGCCGAGCATGGTGGAGACCACCTCGACGAATCGATGTTGCAAGTCCATCCGCGCCTCGATGGCCGACGGGCCGACCGCGTAGACCTCCACCAGGAACAGCCGGGCCGAGGCCGGGTCGTCGATCATGTGGTCGAAGTAGGCGGTGAGGATCCGATCCATTCTGGTGAGCGCGTCGGTGTCGGCGCAGTCGGCGATCACCGTCCGGAGCTTCTCGGCCAGCGCGCTCGACACCCGGTCGAAGGCCGCGTTGAAGCAGTCCTCCTTCGACCGGAACAGCTCGTAGAACGTTTCCCGGGAAACCCCGGCGCGCTTGAGCACGGCCGCCACCGGCGTGCCGACATAGCCGCCCACGGTCATCGCCTCCCCCATCGCGACCAGAATGCGCTCACGCTGAGAGGCGATCACTTCCTCACGCGACAGGTGGTGGCGTCCACGCGGAAGTTGTTGCCGCAGGGTCGAATCGCTCATGATTGCCGTTCCATTCTGCGGGGCCGGGCCGGCTGTTCGGTGGTGAAGGGGACATCCTCGGTCCGGGCGATGTCGATGGCGCGGGCCAGGCGATCGCCCTGCACGCGCTGCACGACCAGTTGGGCCAGCAGCCGGAACGGGCGGACCAACGCTACCCACCAGGGCGAGACCACGGTCTTGCGTCGTCGGGCGATGGCGCGTTCCAGGGCTTCGACGGCGGGACCGACGGGTGAGCTCCCGGTGAGGCTGGTCTCCCCCAGCACGGTGTGCGCGGCGGCCGTGCCGAATCCACGCGCCGTCATGTCGGTGTCGATCCCGGCGAAATAGCTGACCCCCACCTTGGCCCCGGTCGACCGGAGTTCCGCGCGCAGCGTGGCGCCGAGCGAGGCAACCGCCGCCGCCGAGGCGCTGTAGGCCCCGCCCAGCGGCAACTGCACGGCGGTGGAGATAGACGACATCATCAGCACATACCCGCCCGGATGCGAAAGATGCGCACCCGCCGCCGACACTGTGTAGGCGACCCCGAGCACGTTCACCGCGAGGGTTTCCTCCAGCACCGACGGATCCCCGCCGATCATCGCCATCTGCTTGGCGACTCCCGCGTTGGCCACCAGCACATCGAGGCCGCCGAGTTCGGCGACCAGTACCTCGACCACCCGCTCGACCTGCCCCCGATCGGCCACATCGCAATACCGCCACGGCACGTCGCCGCATTCCGCGGCCACTTCGGCCAGCAGTTCCGGCTCCAGCCCGAGCAAGGCGACGTGGGCCCCGCGCGCGGCCAGTCTGCGGGCGAGCGCGGCACCGATCCCACGAGCGGCCCCGGTGATCAGGACCCTGCGTCCGGCTACCGACGGACCGGCGAACGATCTCATGACGGCACGCTACCACCGGTAAACACCGGTGTTCACGACGATTTCCCCAGCGCTGTGGCTGCGTGTTCCAGACCACACCCGGTTCACGCTAGGGTGCCACTATTGGCAAGCGGCACAATAAGCCGCCATTCAATACAGGAGGATTTGTCGTGGAGATTTCGGGTTCCGCTGCCATCGTTACGGGAGGCGCGTCCGGTCTCGGTGCCGCCACCGCCAAGCGCCTCGCCGACGCGGGCGCCACTGTGTTCGGGCTTGATGTACCCGCGTCCATCGAGCGCGCGGGCGACAACGTGCCCGCGGGCGTCACCTTGATCGCGGCCGACGTGACCAGCGGTGACGAGGTCGCCGCGGCGATCGCCCAGATCACCGAGGGCCCGGCGCCGCTGCGCATCGTGGTGAACTGTGCCGGTGTCGGCTGGGCGGGTCGCATCCTGTCCAAGAACGGCCCGCACGACCTGGAGCTGTTCCGCACGGTCATCACCGTGAACCTGCTCGGCACGTTCAACGTGATGCGCCTGGCCGCCGACGCCATCGCCAAGACCGAGCCGGTCGACGAGTACGGCCAGCGCGGCGTGGTGATCAACACCGCCTCGGTCGCGGCCTTCGAGGGCCAGGTCGGTCAGATCGCCTACTCCGCGTCCAAGGGCGGCGTCCACGGCATGACCGTCCCCGCCGCGCGCGACCTCGCCCAGTTCGGCATCCGCGTCAACACCATCGCCCCCGGCATCATCGACACCCCGATGCTCGCCGGCGTCACCCCCGAGTACCGCGCGGGCCTCGAAGCAGGCGTCCCGTTCCCGTCGCGTCTCGGCCGTCCGGACGAGTACGCCCAGCTGGTGGAGTACATCGCCTCCCACGACTACCTCAACGGCGAGACCATCCGCATGGACGGCGCGCTGCGCATGGCCCCGCGCTAGTCACGCGGCACACCCACACGGCGCTCTGCCCACCCGGGCAGGGCGCCGTCGGCGTCTCAGGGTGCGGTACCGATGCCGAAGAGGGCGGTGGTGCGCAGCGGGGTGTTCGGGCGGTAGGTGACGGTGAGGTGGGCGATGGCCGCTTCGCTGCGGCGCTGCCATTCCTCCTCGCCCACTTCGTCTCTCACGACAGCCAGCGGCGCGCTGCTGCGGGTCAGGGATTCCCACAGGGTGGTGGCGTCCGGGTAGCAGAGCTCGGCGGTGTGCTGCTCGATCCGCACGTCGAGCAGGCCCGCCGCGCGCATCTCCGCGCCGAACACTCGGGGATTCTGGAGGCTGCGCGAATCCGGTTGCGGGAGTGTGGCTGTCGGGTCCGCCGCGGTCAATGCGCCGAACAACGCTCGCATGAGGGAGGATTCGGCCGCGGGCGCCCAGGCGGCGACCACCGCGGTGGCACCGGGGCGCAGGACGCGGCACAGCTCGGCGAAGCCCTCGGGCCGGTCGGGGAAGAACATCAGCCCGAACAGGGAGAAGCCCGCGTCGAATCGGTTGTCTTCGTAGGGCAGGGCCTGTCCGTCGCCGACCTGCGCGATGACCGTGGGGTGGTCGGCGGCCGCCGCGACCAGCTGGTCGATCATCGACGGCGAGAGATCGATGGCCTGCACTCGGGCGCCGAGCTCGGCGGCGGCGATGCTCAGCAACCCGGTACCCGCCGCGATGTCGACGATCTCCGATTCCGAGCTGAGAGTGACGTATTCGAGTGCGTGCGCGGCGAAGGGCGCGAGCACGGTCGCACCGGTCTCGGCATATCCCTCGGCGACGAGGTCCCACGGACGAACATCGGAGGACAACTGTTCTGACATAACAACATTCATACCGGGCGGGAGAAGGTGATCAGGGCGCGGCCGGGACCGTTGTAGTCCGGGATGGGGCCTGCGACCGCGAAACCGAGGCTGCGGTGGAAGTCGATCGAGGTGTAATTGGCGGGCGAGGTTATCGCGGTGACGACGGTGCGGTTGTCGGAGCGGGCGATGGTGAAGAACGCTTCGTAGAGGGTTCTGCCCAGGCCGGCTTTGCGAGCATCCGGGCGGACGGCGACGAAATGGATGTAGGCCGTGTAGGGGTCGGAGGGTGAGCCGAAACCCACCAGGAAACCGGAGATTCCGTTGTCGTCGGAGGCGATCAGGCTGGTGCGATGGAAGTGGTCGAGGAACATGCGGGGAAGGTTGTGGACGGCCGCTCTTCCCCACCAGTTGTCGACCACGCCGATGATGCTGTCGTAGTCGCCGGGTCTTGCGCGACGAATCTCGTGCCCCACCATCACTCCATGGTGACCCCGATGTGACCAGTCAGCACCAGAATTGCCGGTGAACAAAACTGCCCGCCACCGAAACGGCAGCGGGCAGTTCAGTATTTCCAGATCAGACGGTGCGGGTCAGGCGTTCGGTCAGCAGCTGGGCGAAGCGGGCGGGGTCCTTGAGTTCGCCGCCCTCGGCGAGAACCGCTGTGCCGTAGAGGAGCTCGGCGGTTTCGGCGAGCTCGGGGACCTTGCCTTCGTCCGCGTCGGACTTGCGGGCGTCGTAGGCGTCGCGCAGGCCCGTCACCAGGGGGTGGGCCGGGTTGAGCTCGAGGATGCGCTTGGACTCCGGCAGGGCCTGGCCCGAGGCCCGGTACATGCGCTCGAGCATGGGGGTGAAGTCGTAGACGTCACCGACCAGGCACGCGGGCGAGGTGGTGAGACGGTTGGTGAGGCGGACTTCCTTGGCGACGTCGGTGAGCGTGCCGCCGAGCCAGGTGAGCAGGTCACCGAAGTCCTTGTCCTGCTGTTCGCGCAGGGCTTCGGTTTCCTTCTTCTCGTCCTCGGTTTCCAGGTCGACCTCGCCCTTGGCGATGGACTGGAAGGTCTTGCCCTGGAATTCCGGCACCGAACCGACCCACATCTCGTCGACCGGATCGGTGAGGATCAGCACCTCGCGACCCTTGGCCGTGAAGGCTTCCAGGTGCGGCGAATTCTCCACCTGCGCACGGCTTTCGCCGGTCATGTAGTAGATCGAGTCCTGCCCGTCCTTCATCCGCTCCACGTACTGCGCGAGCGTGGTGAGCTCGGACTCCGAGGCCGTGGAGGCGAAAGACGAGACGGTGAGCAGGGTTTCGCGGTTGTCGGTATCGGAGAGCAAGCCCTCCTTGAGGACTCGGCCGAACTGCGCCCAGAACGTCTGGTACTTGGTCTGGTCCTCGGCGCCCTGCATGTCCTTGACCGTGGACAGCACCTTCTTCACCAGGCGCTTGCGGATCATCTGGATCTGGCGGTCCTGCTGCAGGATCTCGCGCGAGACGTTGAGCGAGAGGTCCTGGGCGTCGACGACGCCCTTGACGAAACGCAGGTACTCCGGCATCAGTTCTTCGCAGTTGTCCATGATGAACACGCGACGCACGTAGAGCTGCACACCGCGCTTGTGCTCACGGGTGAACAGGTCGAACGGCGCGATCGACGGAACGAACAGCAGCGCTTGGTATTCGAAGGTGCCTTCGGCCTTCATCGGGATGATCTCGAGCGGCTCGTCCCAGGCGTGGCTGACGTGGTGGTAGAACTCCTTGTATTCCTCGTCGCTCACCTCGCTGCGCGGTCGCGTCCACAACGCCTTCTGCGAGTTGAGGATCTGGTCCTCGACGACGGTCTTCTCGACCTTGTCCTCGCCTTCCCCTTCGGTCACCGTGCGCTCGACCTGCATGCGGATCGGCCAGGCGATGAAGTCGGAGTACTTGCGGACGATCTCGCGCAGCTTCCATTCCTGCGTGTAATCGAAGAGGTGATCGTCTTCGTCGGCGGGCTTGAGCTCGAGGGTCACCGAGGTGCCCTGCGGTGCGTCGGCGACGGTGTCGATGGAGTAGGTGGAGCTGCCCGCGGCGGCTTCCCAGCGGGTGCCTTCGGTCTCGCCCGCCTTGCGGGTGGTGAGGACGACCTTGTCGGCGACCATGAACGTGGAGTAGAAGCCGATGCCGAACTGGCCGATCAGCTCCTCGGCGGCGGCGTCGGACTTGGCCTCGGTGAGCTTGCGGCGCAGGTCGGCGGTGCCGGATTTGGCGAGGGTGCCGATCAGGTCGATCACTTCGGCGCGGGACATGCCGATGCCGTTGTCGCGGACGGTCAGGACTCGCTTGTCCTGGTCGACCTCCAGCTCGATGTGCAGGTCGGAGGTGTCTGCGCCCAGGTCTTTGTCCTGGTAAGCGGCAAGTTTGAGCTTGTCCAGCGCATCGGAAGCGTTCGAGATCAGCTCCCGCAGGAAGGTGTCTTTGTTGGAGTAGACCGAGTGGATCATCAGCTCGAGGAGCTGGTGGGTTTCGGCCTGGAACTCGAGGGTTTCGACGTGCTGCTCAGTCACGCCCCCGATGTTATTACCGTCCGAAATCGGCCAGTGAGGGAACCTCGGCTACGGCCCGCTTCGACATCCAATCGCGCAGCACCTGGGTGGCGCGGACATCGTCTTCGTTGTAGACGAACAGGCGGGTGCGCTGCGACATGTCGATGTCGTCGTCGTAACCGACGGCCCGGCGGTACCAGCCCATCGACGCCTCACCGCCCGCTTCCGGATCACGCCAGCCGAACCCGGCGACCGGCGCGATCTTCTTGAGCCCCTTGCCGTTCGGGCAGATGAACTGCTCGGTGACGGCCTGGAACATGTCGACCCATTCCTTGGAGTCGACGAACGCGCGCACTTCCTCGTGGGTAGGCACGCCGGGGCGGCCGGCGAACCGGCGGGCCGATTCGTAGAGCCACTTGTCCTCGGCGGTTCGCGAATAGCAGTAGGCCGCGAAGGTTTTGCCCTGGGCGTGGGCTTCGGCGCGCCGCTCCATCAGCCAGGTCCAGAACTCGCCGAACGAGCGGCCCTCGTCCTCGGTGGGCAGCGGATCCCAGGTGACGAACGGGCGGTAGACGTCGTCGAGCAGGGTGCCCCACAGGTAGGCGCCGTCCTCCTGGTAACTCTCCAGGTCGACGTCGATCTCCACATCGGCGCGACGCACGCTGACCTGCTCGAACCGGCGCACGAGCGGGGCGCCGTCGATCCAGGCGCGTGCGGTGACGACGGTTTCGGCGAACGGTCCGTGCTGCCAGTCGTCGGGATCGTCGCCTTCCCACGCGGCCAGCTCGTCGACCGTTTCGATCCCGTGCAGGCGCAGCACGTCGGCCCGCGAACCCGGCGCGACCAGGCTCACATCCCGCATCTGCGCCAGTGTGGCCTCACAACTCGGCTCGGCTGTGCCTGACTGCTGCGCTCCCGAGGGCCCTGCGTGGTCACGCTCCGCTACCGCCTCCGGGCCCGCCGGTCGCTGCGCGTCGGGCCCGCGCACCCACCACGGGCACTGCCTGCACTCGGGCACCTTCGACGGCTGGGTCGGCAGTTCGCCGCGCACCACCGCGATACGGTCGGCGTAGCGCTGGTCGTAATCGGCCAGCACGTTCGTCAGATCGTGCACCAGGATGCGGTCGCTGACCAGGCCGATCGCGCCGCCGATCAGGGCGGGGCTCGCCATTCCGTAGCGCTGCAACATGCGGTACAGGTGGGCCAGGCGCTGCTGGTCGCGCGGCTGCGGGCGCAGTTTCACGTGCTTGTCGCGGCGGGGCTGCCAGCGGAACAGGTCCGAGGTCAGTGGGTGGAAATCGGCCGGGTCGGGCCTGCGCGGGTCGGTGACCTTGTGGTTGACCACGATGATCGGGATATAACCGCCACGATCGTCGTCGCGCAGCAGGATCTCGACACCGCCGCGTCGCCCGGTGTCGGCTTCCTGGGGCAGCAGCCCGCCCCAGATGCGCGGGGCGCCCGCCTCGATGGCGGCCATCGTCGCCGCGGCCTTGGCGGCGCCACGCAGGTCCGGGTCGATCACCACCCAGTCGGCGGGGGCGGCCGCGACCAGTTCGTCGCGGACCTTGGTGCGATGGGCGGTGGCGGCGTCGCGCCGCTGCTGCACGCCCGGATCCTCGCGCACCTCGGCGAGCACGCCCGGATTCTCGGCATCGAGGCGCAGGCGATGCCTGCATCCGATCAGTGAACGCGCGTCCAGGAAGGCGATGCGGAAATCCGCAGCGGAAGCGGGGACCGGGCTACGCACCGGCCCGCCGTCGAAGTCGTCCTCGGCTGCACGCACGCAAGCAGTATGGGCCTTACCCCCGACACAATGCCCAATCGCTACCCTCATCCCACTACGCTACGAAGAACGGCAGGCCGCTTGAAGGCGGTCCTGCCTCATGACTTGGCGAGCATGACGGAGGGCCTGATCCCATGGGGTTGTTCAGCAAGCGGAAGCGGCGGCCGAGCCGACGCGCTGAGGCGAAAGCACTCAAGCACAAAGCCGCGGTGGAGGCGAAGCTGAGCGCCAAGAACGAGCGCAAGGCGGCCAAGGCGGGCGAGCGCGTCACCCGGCGCGCGGCCAAGGCTCAGACACGCACGGCCGACAAGGTGGCCAAGGCGCAGATCGCGACCCTGCAGGCCGAGGAGAAGGCCGCGCAGAAGGCGGCCGCGAAGGCCGATCGCGAACTGTTCAGCGCGAGCCAGATCCGCAAGTACATCGGCGTGGCCCGGGTACTGATCCCCGTGCTCGCCCCGCTGGCCTACCGCGGCGCGACGATGGTGCGCGGGCAGCTCGACGCGCGCAAGGCCCAGCAGCTCGGTATCGGCATGGACCAGCTGAGCGAGTTCAGCGGGCACGGAGCGCGCCTGCAGGCCCGCATCACCAACACCGAAGAAGCCCTCGACAAGATCGCCGCCGACAAGGCGGGCGATGCCGACACCACGAAGTTCGTCGAAGCGGCCCGCTCGCGCATGGCCGATCTGAACGTGGCCGTGCGCACGGCCGAGCAGATGCCTGCCGCGCGTCGCAAGGCCGTGCACGCGTCGATCTCGGCCGAGCTGTCCGTGCTGGAAAACGACGTGCTCGCCCGCCTCGGCGTCCGCTGATCCTGCCGTGACAACGCCGCAGCTCACCTCCCGCTTACGCGGTGGTGGCTGCGGCGTACTCGTGGGCGGGCTGGCGGTGGCCGCCCACGGGATCGGCGGCGGCGGGGTGCCGCGGTCGTCGGAAATCGCACTGCTGCTGCTGGTTTCGCTGACCGCCGGGATGTTCGCCCATGGCACCGGGCCACGCGGGCCCTCCGCCCGATTCGCGAATGCCGCGACGATGCGCACGGCCGCCGCGTTGATCGGTGGTCAGTGGGCCGGGCACTTCGCGCTGTCGGCAACACTCGACCATCACGGACTACTGCATCTGCCGAGCCTGCCGATGATCGCCGCGCACCTGGTGGCAGCGTGTGCCTGTGCCGCACTGATTCTCGTCGCCGAGCGGCTGTACCTCGTTGCGTCGAGCGTGATTCGGGCTGTACTCGGCAGTCCCTTCGCTGTTGCCCACCCGACCGCTCGCTGGTTCGGCCCGCTCGCCGTCGCGCGCGGGACTCGTCCGAGGGGTGCGCGATGTCCGCGCGCACCGCCGGTGTTCGCCTGATTCGCGACCACCTCAGAATTCTTCGGACGACAAGGCATTCCATGCACAACTTCATCACCCGCGGCACCGGCACCGTCGCTCTCGCGGCGGGCCTGGTCCTCGCTGCCTGCGGTTCGGCGGCCGCGCACGTCACCGTCGACGCTCCGGGCGCCGCCCAGGGCAAGTACACCGTCGCCACCTTCAAGGTGCCGACCGAATCCGATACCGCGTCCACCACCGCGCTGCGCGTCACCGTGCCGAACCTGAAAAGTGTTCGGACCGAGCCGATGCCGGGCTGGACGTCGAAGGTCGAGCGCAACGACAAGGGCGAGACGGTAGCCGTAGCGTGGTCCGCCGATCCGGGTAATCCCGGTGTCGGACCCGGCCAGTTCCAGCGGTTCGTGCTCTCGCTCGGCCCGCTGCCGACCCAGGACACCGTGAACTTCCCGACCCAGCAGACCTACAGCGACGGCAAGGTCGTGGCCTGGAACCAGCTGAGCACCGGCGGCGCCGAGCCCGAGCACCCCGCGCCGGTTATCACGCTGACTGCGAAGGGCGGCGCAGAGGGCGGCGATCACCAGGTCGCCTCCGGCGAATCGACCCAGTCGGAGACCGACGACGTCGCCCGATGGATGGGTGGCATCGGCCTGGCCCTCGGCCTGTTCGCCGCCGCGCTCGGCCTCGGCCTGGTCGTGCGCTCCCGGCGGTCGTCGTGATGCGCAAGATGCTCGTCGGCCTGCTCGCGGTGCTGTTCGCCTGCGCCTTCGCGGCGGCAGGCACGGCGAGTGCGCATTCCGGCGCGGTGAGCAGCGTTCCCGAGAACGGTTCGACCGTCGAGGCCGGACCGGCGCGGGCCAGCGTCACCTTCAATGAGGAACTGCAGCAGAACTTTCCGTCGCTGACCGTGGTCGGCCCGGATGGCAGGCTGTGGTCGAAGGGCAAGGCGCTGGTCGAAGGACGCAGTGTGAGTGTGGAACTGGGTGAGCTGGGGCCGGTCGGCGAGTACACGATCGCGTTCCGGGTCACCTCGGCCGACGGTCATCCCGTGAGCGGCACGCGGACTTTCACGCTGAGCAAGGCGGGCACCGGCACGCCGGGCGCGCGTCCGGGTGCGGACACGGCCGACGACGGCGGCGACGGCGGGGTGCCCGTGTGGGTGTTCATCGCCGGCGGCGTGGTGCTGTTCGGCGCCGGCCTCGCGGTGGCGTTGCTCGGCGGCCGGTCCGGCCGCAAGAAGTAGTCGACGATGACGACCGGTCGCCGGGTGCCCGGTGCCGCGCTGCGGCAGTGGCGTGTCCTGGTGCCGGTCGTGGTCGCCGCGCTGCTCGGGGTGGTGCTGGCCTGGATACTGCGCAGCTCCGGCGGGTTCGCGTGGGTGGCGTTCGCGCGCGTGCTCGCCGATGGCGTGGGCGCGGTGGTGCTCGGCCTGGCCGCGCTGCCCCGGCTCAACGACCGGCTGACGGTCACCTGGCGACCGCTGGCCGCGCTGGCCGGTATCTGGTTCGCTGCCGAGTTCACCGTGCTGGTGTGTGAGGCCGCCGAGATCGTCGGCGTGCCCGTGACCCAGCTCGACGCGGGCGATTTCATCACCTTCCTCGGCAGACTCAGCGGCGGCCAGATCGGGATCGCGATCCTGTTCTGCACCGGCGCGATCGCCTGCTACTCGGCGCTGGCCTTCCGCAGACCCGACACCGCGTCGGCGGATCTGGTGCTCGTGTTCGCGGCGGTCGCGCTGTCGCTGCGGCCGATCACCGGGCACATGTCCCAGCAGATGTTCGGCTCGGTACTCGCCGCGGTCCACGCACTCGCCGCCGCCTTGTGGCTCGGCCTGCTGCTCGCGATGGTCCTGGTGCTGCGCACCCGGGGCGAATGGGCCGCGACGCTGCCGCACTACTCGAGGCTCGCCGCGCCCCTGGTCGTTGTCGTCGCGCTCACCGGCCTGATCAACGGACTGGTCCGCCTCGGCGACATCACCTCGCTGCTGACCAGCGGCTACGGACGGATTCTGCTCGCGAAGCTCATCATCCTGGGTGTGCTCGTCGCGCTGGGCTGGTGGTGGCGTCGATCCTGGGTCCCCAAGGCCGGCGACCACCGCGTGACCGCCGAGGTCTCCCTGCGCAACGCGGCGGCCGAGGTACTGGTGATGGCGGTGGCATTCGGCCTGGCAGCGACGCTGGCCGTGACCGGGTAGTCACCTCGATCACGTTCGGCGTCGAGTGCCGTTCGGCGTCGATTCCACCGATTAGAGTGGCCGCTATGACCGAAGTGAGGATCGCCGAAGATTGCGCCGCGCCCGCCGAAGCGGCGTTCGCGTTCATGAACGACTACCGCAATCTGCCGAAGTTCTGGTACGGCATCGAATCCTTCACACCCCTCACCGCGCAGACCGACGGCCTCGGCGCGACGTTCGACGGGAAGATGAAGCTCGGCCCCGCGTCGCTGACCTCGCGCGTCGAGGTCGTCGGCTGGGAAGAGGGCCGGTTGATCGCCACCAAGTCGATCAAGGGCATCGAGATCGTCGCCACCTTCAGGTTCATTCCCAAGGGTGAGATCGCGTGCACCGTGGACGCGGACATCGATTTCTCCGTCGGCGGCGGCATCACAGGCAAGATGCTCGGCAAGACGATCGAGCCGTTCGTGAAGATCGCGGTTCAGCACACCACCGACGCGCTCATTCGCGAGATCGAGAAATCACACAGCGAGCAGGTCTGAGAGCCTACGAATGGCGCGGCCTGGCGGGCCTGACACAATCTGATCCATGACCGAATCAGCGAATGTTGTGGCCACCGCCGATCTGGCCGACGAGATCGGCCCCGAGATCCGTAGCTGCGATACGCAGTTCATCCAGTTCGGCGGCCGTGCCGAATTCTCGGGCCGGATCACCACGATCCGCTGCTTCCAGGACAACCTGCTGGTCAAGCAGACACTGAGCGGGCCGGGCGAGGGCAAGGTGCTCGTCGTCGACGGCGGCGCGAGCGTGCACACCGCGCTGGTGGGCGACATCATCGCCGGCCGTGGCGTGGACAACGGCTGGGCCGGCGTGGTCGTCAACGGCGCCGTGCGCGACTCCGCGATCCTGCGCACCCTCGACATCGGGGTGAAGGCGCTGGGCACCAACCCGCGCAAGAGCACCCAGACCGGCAGCGGCGAGCAGGATGTGCCCGTCGAGTTCGGCGGCATCACCTTCGTGCCGGGCGAGATGCTCTACAGCGACTCCGACGGCGTGGTCGTTCGCGCCGAAGACTGACGGCGACGCGGGTGTTCGAGGGTCAGCCCTCGGACACCCGTACTTTGTTGCCGGCCAGGACGACGATGTCGCCGATCTCGAGTTGCCTGCCGCGGCGTAGCTCCACTTCGTCGTTCACGCGCACCAAGCCCTGCGCGATCACCGTCTTGGCCTCGGAACCCGAATCGATCAGGTTGGCCAGTTTCAGGAATTGCCCGAGCCGGATGACAGCGTCATCGATCGGCACATCAACTGGTTCCGACATGCGCTAATACTTACCCCGTCGCGCGAAACCGGTCACCACCGGCCCCGGCGTTGCGGGTGGTGACGAACACGCCGCAGCCACCGCCACCCGGTTCCGGCTCGATTGGACGCACACTGGATCGGTGACTTCCACGCAGGCCGAGCAGCACCCCATCGTCGAGGACCGCACGCCGGTGCCCCATCGCGCGCACGGCAAGTTGTCCGAGGTACCGCACATCGCCGGATTGGTCCTCGGTGTGTTCGCGGTGCTGCTGTTCTTGTGGAGTGTTTCGCCCAGCCTGCGGATCCTCACGCAGGTGCCGCGGCACTATGTGGACACCTACTATTTCGATGCCCCCGACACGAGCCTCGTATGGGCGTTGATCGTCGGCTTGCTCGCGGGGGCGACCGCGGCCCGCAAGCGGATCGCCTGGTGGCTGCTGGTCGTGTACCTGCTGCTGTACGCGGTGGCGAACATCCTGGACTTCTTCGCCGACGACGATGTGGACGCGCTGGTCGCCTTCGTCGTGCATGTGGTGGTCATCGCGATACTGGTGGCCGCGCGCAAGGAGTTCTACACCCGGGTTCGGCCCGGCGCGCTGTGGAAGGCGCTGGGTGTCCTGGTGTCCGGGCTCGCGCTCGGCTGCCTGCTCGGCTGGGGCCTGGTCGAACTGTTCCCCGGTTCGCTGCCCGCGGGTGTGCAGCGTCCGCTGTGGGCGGTGTACCGCGTCACCGCCGCCGTGCTGGTGAACAACGAGCATTTCGACGGGCATCCGCGAGCCTGGGTGAACTTCCTGCTCGGCCTGTTCGGCGCGATCGCGCTGCTGGCCGCGGTGGTCGTGCTGTTGCGCTCGCAGCGCGCCGACAACGCGATGACCGCGCTGGACGAGTCGGCGATCCGCGGCCTGCTCGCGAGCAGCGATGTCGAGGACTCACTCGGCTACTTCGCGACCCGTCGCGACAAGGCGGTGGTGTTCGCGCCGAACGGCAAGGCGGCGATCACCTATCGCGTCGAGTTGGGTGTGTGCCTGGCCAGTGGCGATCCGATCGGCCCGAAACAGGCGTGGCCACAGGCGATTCAGGCGTGGCTCGAGCAGGCCGACCGGTTCGGCTGGCAGCCGGCGGTGATGGGCGCCGGCGAACTCGGCGCCACCGCGTACCGCAAGGCGGGCCTGTCGGCGCTGCGGCTGGGTGACGAGGCGATCCTCGACACCCGCACGTTCTCGCTGGCGGGCCCGGAGATGAAGCAGGTGCGTCAGGCCGCGAACCGGTTGCGCAAGAACGGCCTCGAGGTGCGGATCCGCAGGCACCGAGACATTCCCGCCACCGAGTTCGCCGAGATCGTCACGCGGGCCGACGCCTGGCGCGATACCGAGACCGAGCGCGGCTTCTCGATGGCGCTGGGCCGCCTCGGCGACCCACTCGACGGCGACTGCCTGCTGGTCGAAGCGGTGGACCACGACGACCGCGTGCACGGCATGCTCTCGCTGGTCCCGTGGGGGCGCACCGGCGTCTCGCTGGAACTGATGCGCCGCGACCCGCAGAGCCCGAACGGCGTGATGGAGCTGATGATCTCGCAGCTCGCCCTGAACTCCGACCAGTACGGCATCACCAAGGTGTCGCTGAACTTCGCGGTGTTCCGATCGGTGTTCGAAGAAGGCGGCCGGATCGGCGCAGGTCCGATCCTGCGGGCCTGGCGCGGGGTGCTGCTGTTCTTCTCGCGCTGGTGGCAGCTCGAGGCCCTGTACCGGTCGAACGTGAAATACCACCCGCGCTGGGTGCCGCGGTTCTTCCTGTTCGAGGAACGCAGGCAGTTGCCGCGGGTGGCCACGGCGAGCGGGCTGGCCGAAGGGTTCCTGCCGCGCATCGGCAAGGCGCCCGACGCGGGCGTGCACACCGGCACGACGGCGGCGGTCCCCGCGACGGTCACCGGCCTGCACGCCGACGGCAGCGCACCGGACGCACCGGAGGGCGCCGATGCCGAACAGGGTCCACGCAGGCCCGAACAGGTGCGGGTGCGCCTGGACAAACTCGACCGGCTCACGGCTTCGGGCATCGATGCCTATCCGGTCGCCTACCCGCCGACCCACGACATCGCCGAGGCCAGACGCTGCCCCAAGGGCACCACCGTGCGTATCGCGGGCAGGCTCTTGCGGATTCGCGACTACGGCGGCGTGATCTTCGCGCTGGTCCGCGATTGGACCGGCGAGATCCAGCTGGTGATCGATCGCGAACGGGTGGGCGCCGATCGCAGCAACGAGTTCACCGAATTCTTCGACCTGGGCGATCTCATCGAGGTGAGCGGGCAGATCGGCGCCAGCCGCAACGGTGAGCTGTCACTGCTCGCGCAGGACTGGCGGATGAACGGCAAATGCCTGCATCCGCTGCCCGACAAGTGGCGTGGGCTGGCCGATCAGGAAGCCAAGGTCCGGCAACGCTATGTGGACATGGCGATCAACCCCGAGACCCGCGAGGTGATGGCCAAGCGCAGCGCGGTCCTGCACTCACTGCGCGATTCGCTCTATGTCTGGGGCTTTCTCGAGGTGGAGACGCCGATTCTGCAACAGGTGCACGGCGGCGCCAACGCCACTCCGTTCCGCACCCACATCAATGCCTACGACCTCGACCTGTACCTGCGCATCGCCCCCGAGCTCTACCTCAAACGGCTGTGCGTCGGTGGCATGGAGAAGGTGTTCGAGATCGGCCGTACCTTCCGCAACGAAGGCGTCGACTTCAGCCATAATCCCGAGTTCACGATCCTGGAAGCCTATGAGGCACACAGCGATTACCAGCAGATGATGCACCTGTGCCGCAGGCTGATCCAGCACGCGGCGATGGCCGCCAACGGTGCCGAGGTGGCATTGCGGCCCAACGACGACGGCGGCTTCGACACCGTCGACATCTCCGGCGAGTGGCGGGTGAAGACCGTGCACGGCGCGGTCTCCGAGGCGATCGGCGCCGAGGTGACCGCGCGGACCGAGCTGGCCCGGCTGCGCGAGCTGTGCGACGAGGCGGGCGTGGCCTACCAACACGGTTGGGACGCGGGCCAAGTGGTGCTGGAGATGTACGAGCACCTGGTGGAGTCGCAGACCACCTACCCCACCTTCTACCTGGACTTCCCCACCTCGGTCTCCCCGCTCACCCGCTCGCACCGCAGCATCGAGGGGGTGGCCGAGCGCTGGGACCTGGTGGCCTGGGGCGTCGAGTTGGGCACGGCCTACAGCGAACTCACCGACCCGGTGGACCAGCGGCGCAGGCTCACCGAGCAGTCGATGCTGGCCGCCGGTGGCGATCCGGAGGCGATGGAACTCGACGAGGACTTCCTGACCGCGCTCGAACACGCGATGCCGCCCACGGGCGGACTCGGGATGGGCGTCGACCGGGTGGTCATGTTGATCACCGGGCGCAGCATCCGTGAGACGCTGCCGTTCCCGTTGGTGAAACCGCGGTGAAATCGGGTACAGGTGTATACGGATCGCGACGCGTTCGCGATCAACACATGCTCTGTGTGGCGCTTGCGAGGCTTTCGAACCGAAAGCCACAGTGAGACCGTTACTCTCGGAGTTCCGGCACCGGGAGGATGCCGGACCACCAACACATCGGGATGGGATTTCATGTATCTGGACTTGCTGACCACAGCCACACTCGTCGATCCGCACATGTTCACCAGCAGTTTCGACACCCTGGCGAGCTCGGACGCAGTCAACACCGCGCTGGAACTCGCGGCCAAGAAGAAAAAGAAGAACAGCTCCGGCCTGATCATCGGCGGCATCTGCTGCCTGATCATCGTGGTGCTCATCGTCGGCGGCATCTTCCTGCTCAAGAACAAGAAGAAGGGCGACCAGCCGCCGTACAACGGTGGTCAGCCGCCGTACAACGGCCCGCAGGGTGGTCAGCCGCCTTACGGCCAGCCGCCCTACGGCCAGTCCTGACCTAGCCGGAGGACTCGCGGCGATACCCTCGGTCGACGACGAGGCATCCCCGCGAGTCCGTTTCGGCTGTGGGTGGCCCCGAGCCCTGGTATCCGGCGGATAGGGCAGAGTGTTGACCGTGCAGCTGATACTCGTGCGTCATGCCCAACCCGAACGCGTAGTCGGCGACACCACCGCCGCCGACCCCGGCCTCACCGACATCGGCAAGCTCCAAGCCGACCGCGTCCCCGCCGCGCTCGCACCCCACGACATCGCTCGCATCGTCAGCAGCCCCCAGCGCCGCGCCCGCGACACCGCGCTCCCCACCGCGACCGCACGCGACCTACCGGTCGACGTCATCGACGACCTCGCCGAGTACGACCGCGACCTACCCGCCTACATCCCGATCGAAGACGCGAAAACCGAATTCGCCGACGCCTACGCCCGCATCAAGGCGGGCCATCTCCCCGACCAGATCGACGGCCCCGCCTTCACCACGCGAGTCCTCACCGCCGTCGAAACCCTGGTCGCCACCACAGCTCCCGGCGACACCGTCGTAGCCTTCGCCCACGGTGGCGTCATCAACGTCCTCCTGGCCGACATCCTGGCCCTCCCCCGCCCCCTCACCTTCCCGATCGACTACTGCTCGATCACCCGAATCCTCTACTCCCGCACCGGCACCCGCACCGCCGCCACCATCAACGAGAACGCCCACGTCTGGAACCTGCTCCCCAGGTACCTGTCCCGAACCACGCCCTAGATCCACGAAAGAGCCCGGCACCGCCGAAGCGATACCGGGCTCTGCGCGAACGACTCAGGCCGCCTGAGCGATCCAGTTGTGCATCCAGCTGATGGCGGTCTGCCCGCCACCCACCGAGTAACTGCCGTACAGCGTGTGCGCCTGCGAACGGTAGAACTGCTCCAGGTCCTTGGCCCGCTTCTGGTTGGCCGCGTCCGTCAGCTGCGCCCCCAGCGTCGGGATGCCGCCGAACGACATCAGGTCGCTCACGATCGCTCCGGCCTCGAGCTGGTAGCGCCACAGGTTGGCCGGGTTCGCGTCCGAGCTCTGTGCGAGGAAGCCGGCGAACCGCGTCACGAAGTCGTCGGTAGCGGTCGCGCAGTACAGATCGTCGACCGCGCAGATCGTGCGGGTGCGGTCGCTCAGCCAACCGAAGCCACCCGGCCGAGCGCCACCGGCACCGGCGCCCGCGGCATGCGGGCCGACCTGGATATCGGTCGGCGAACGACGAGGATCGGAGATGAGGCCGACAGCGGCGACCCGGTCCTGCGGGATCGGGCTGATACCCGTGCCGATCTCGGCGGCCAGATCGCCTGCGGCGTCGGCACCCTGGCTGTAGCCGACGATCGCGGCCTTGGTGTTGCCGCAGGAGGCCAGCTTCTCGCTGATCAGCCCGCGGGCGGCGTCGACCGCCTGCTTCTTGGAGTTGCCGTAGACATCGCCCTCCCAGGGGAACGCGGTCGCGGCATAGGTGACGTAGTCGACGTCGGTGTTTCTCGGTAGGCCGTTGGTGACGCCGGCGAGCATGCCGGGGCCGGGGGCCTTCTCGTGGCCGGTTTCCCAGGTGCCGGGAATGGCGACGACATAAAGACTCGGGCAGGCGGGCGCCGCGCTCGCGCTCGTGCTGCCGACAACAATTCCGGACATCATCGCCGCGGACGCTCCCAGAGCCGCGACAACCTTCTTCAACTGCATACCGCTCCAGTTCACCCTTGCTCGTCGATGTGAGAGCAACCCCGATTACTGACGTTGTGGCCCCAGACCTCGCCGCGAATCACAATAGGCGTACGAGCCATCCCATGCCACACAACCTCTCGATCTTGTGATGGGTCGCACCGACTGATCGCGCAGGGTTCACCCCGCCGATGACGGGATGTCGGCGGCACGTCACCGCCGACACGCCCCCCGTTCGCGAAACTCACACCTCCAGGTCTTCTTCGATGCCCTTGAGCTTGTGCCGCGCCAGCGCCAGATTGGCCCGGCCGCGATCGAGGGCGAGGTAGAGGAACAGCCCTTTGGACTTGCGCCCCGTCATCGGGCGGATCAGGTGGTATTGCGTGCCCAGGGTGATGAGGATGTCCTCGATCTCCTCGTTGAGGCCGAGCTGCTCGATGGTGCGCATCTTCGCCCGCACCACCTCGGTGTTGCCCGCCGCGGCGACCTGCAGGTCTAGCGACTTGGTGCTGCTGAGCATTCCGAGGGCCATGCCACTGCTGTAGTCGACGATCGCGGCGCCGATCGCGCCCTCGATCACCATCATGTCCTTCAGAGCCAGATCCATATTCGACATCGTGTGCCTTTCAATCGTTGTGCGCCGCCGCCAGATGGCCGGCGATCGCGCGAGCTACCGGTCGCGACTCCAGATGAAGTCGACCGACATTCACTTCGGGTCCGGCGAGCACGGTCAGCGAGGTGCGCCCGGCGGCGTAGATCACCACCTGCCCCTCGGTGCCGTGCACGACGACCTCGCTGAACCCGCCGCCGTGCGCGGTGTTCGCCAGCCGGTACGACAGCGACAACTGCGCGGCCGACAGCGCGGCCAGGCCCGCGGGTTCGAGATGGGCGGGGAGGTCGTGTTCGATGAGCAGCCCGTCGCTGGAGGCCACCAGCGACCCGGTGAGCTGAGGTAGCCGTTCGCGCAACGACTGCAGTTCGGCCTGCACAGCCGGGTAGTTCTGGGGCGCTGTGTGTTCGGGCGCCCTGGGTTCGGGTGTGGTCATCGCCACCTTGGTCAACCTTCCCCTCCAATCACCGAGCAGCTTCTTCCGCACGGTCACGCAAGCTCCTCCAACGCCGCCCTGAGCCGGATGAGTGTTTCGCGGTCGACCTGCTGCCAGCGTTCGGGTTCCGCTGCGCCGGCCGGTTTTCCGCGGTGTCGGGCGGTCGCGGTCGCTTCCTCGTCGATCGCGTGCCTGCCCTGTCGTGCACCCGTCTCCTGCTGGGGGCGGGTCGGTCCCGCGCTGCCCGGAACGCGTCGGGGCAGCGTGGGCACGGATGTTGTCGACCGAGTCGAGCTCCGGTGGTCGGCCGGGTCCGGTGCGAGGGCGAGGTGGCGCCCGCGCGGTGGTTGTTCGGTCGCGACGGGTTCCGGCGCTTCGATCAGGCCCGCTGTGGTCAGGTCGCGGACCGCGACGAGGCAGCCGTAGGTGGTGCGGCCCAGATCGCGGGCGATGTCGGCGATGCTGCGGCGGGTGTCGGCGGCGGCGAGAACCTCTGCCTGACTTCCGGTGAGTACCACCTGGTTCCGCTTGATCCGGCGGGCCGGGACCACCGGAACCAGGGTGACGAGGTCGGCGGTCCACGGGCCGTACTCGTTGTCGGTGCGGCGTTCGCATTCGTGAACAAGCGCGCGGGGCGCGATGTGGCAGACCGGCGCCAGCCAGTGTTCGGTTGTCGGACGGAATTCCGGCTCACCCGCGGAGGCCAGCAAAAAATAGGCGGCGTCGAACACCGACAGCAGCGCCAGGGTTTCCAGTTGTGGCTGGTCCAGCAGCGGACCCGGGTCGCCCGCACCGGCGCGACGCCAATCCTCCGCCGTTGCTACGCCCGCTTCGACGACCAATCTGTCGAGTCCGATGGTCCGCCCGCAGCCGACCGAGGCGATAGTGCCGCGCACCAAGTGGAATTCGCCGTCGCCTGCGCGCAATACTCCGGTCGAGCCTTCTTCGCCGAGCCGATGCAATTCATCGGCGAGCGCGACACTCATCGATCCCCGCCCGTCAATTCCTGCAGTGCCGACCTGAGCTGATAGCGGGCCATCCCGAGATTGCCGGTGTCGCCGTCGAAGACGACATGCATGAACAACCTGCCGTCGAAATCGCCGTCGACCAGGTGGAGGAGGTGAAATCCCCTGGTCCGGCACACCACGATCTCGGTGAGGTCGTCGTCGGAGCTCCCCAGGGCCGGACACGCGAGCGCGGCCCGCATCACATCGGTGGTCCCCGCCGCGTCCTCGTGCTCGTCGACGCCTCGGCGCTCGCCTGCACCGGCGACGGCCAACCCGCTCGCCCCGTCCACCAGCGTCACACTGCGCGCCCCGGGAATATCCATGATGCGTTTCAGACACCCATCAAGAGAATTCACCGAGCCCCCGAACCGTCATCGACTATTGATCGAGACGAGACGTTATACCCCTCCGCTATTCCTCGCATCTTGAACGCCGGAAAATTGCTGCCGCACAATATGTTTGCTGATGGTTGCTGGAAAACCGCTCGGTATCAATACTTTTGAGTAACTTCGGCGCCCATTCGCTGCGAGCAGCTATAACCGGTGATCACTCGCCTGTTCCACCCGCCAGCGATCATCGCGTAAACATCGATAATTGTGTCTTCGCAGACCTCGCCGAACCCGACGCACAGCGGTTCCCCACCGATGTGCTCGGAGTGTGCGATCAGCCGGCGGCGCGGCGGTACCAGGTTTCCGCTTCGCGGTGGGCGCCTTGGGATTCCAGCAGGGCGGCGAGGTTGGCCATGGCCCGCGGGTGGCCGAGATCGGCCGCGCGACGGAAGCAGCGGCGGGCCTCGGTGATGGCGCCGCGGTGGCGCAGCAGGATGCCGAGGTTGTTCACGGCGTCGATGTCGCCGTGGTCGGCGGCCTCGCCGAACCAGGCTTCGGCGTCGTCGAGGCGGTCCTGATCCTGGAGGAGTCGCGCGAGATTGAACATGGCGTCGACATGGCCCGCCATCGCGGCGTGGTGGTACCAGGTTTCGGCGTCCCGGCGGTCACCGCACTGGTAGAGCATGGTGGCCAGATTGAACATGGCGTTGGCATTGCCCGCGACAGCCGCACGGCGGTACCAGGACTCGGCCTCGTCGAGTTCACCGAACTGGTCGAGCAACACGGCCAGGTTGTTCATCGAGCGTGTGTGCCCCGCGGCGGCGGCGCGCCGGAACCAGTACTCGGCGGCTTCGAAATCGCTGTGGTCGTGGTAGAAGTGGGCGAGATTGTGCATGGCGGTACCGTCACCACGCTCTGCGGCGCGGCGAAGGTTCGCCAACGCTTCCGGCGGCAACGGCACAGCTCCCCCTCGGATCTCCCGTACACCTCGACACGGAAAGTCTATGTGCTGCAGGGAAGATCAGCCACGTCGTTCGCTCGCCTACCGAACCCCTTGCACCCCTTCCCCGTTCACCCCCCTACGCACATTCCCCGCAAACCCGCAGGTATCTGGCAAGGCGTCCGGATTCGGCGGGACACCTGCCTCGTGTGGGGGGAATGACAAAAAAAGACGCCCGCGGGCTCGAAAGCCTGCGGGCGCCTTACTGGTTGCGCGGCTAGCGCTGGGCGACAGCCGTCGGGGGGATCGGCGCAGGCAGCGCGGTCTCGCCCTCGAGGAACTTGTCGACGGCCGACGCGGCGGCGCGGCCCTCGGCAATGGCCCAGACGATCAGCGACTGGCCACGGCCCATGTCACCGGCCACGAAGACGCCGGGGATGTTGGTGGCCCAGCTCTTGTCGCGCTGGACATTGCCGCGACCGTCGTAGCCGACACCGAGATCGGTGAGCAGGCCCGGCTTCTGGGGACCGACGAAGCCCATGGCCAGCAGGACCAGGTCGGCTTCGAGGGTGAAGTCGGTGCCCTCGACCTTTTCGAAACGGCCGTTGACCATCTTGACCTCGTGCGCATCGAGACCGGTGACCTTGCCGTCCGCGCCGACGAAACGCTCGGTGTTCACCGAGAACAGACGTTCGCCGCCCTCTTCGTGCGCCGAGGCGACCCGGTACATCAGCGGGTAGGTCGGCCACGGGGTCGAGCCCGCGCGCTCCTCGGGAGGACGCGGCATGATCTCGAACTGGTGCACCGACTCGGCGCCGTGACGGTGCGAGGTGCCCAGGCAGTCGGCGCCGGTGTCGCCACCGCCGATGATGATGACCTTCTTGCCCTTGGCGTGGATCGGCGGCAGGCCGTCGGAGTCGGCGATGTCGTCACCGAGCTGCACCCGGTTGGACAGCGGCAGGAACTCCATCGCCTGGTGGATGCCGTCGAGCTCGCGGCCCGGGATCGGCAGATCGCGGGCGATGGTGGCGCCACCGGCCAGCACGATCGCGTCGAAACGCTCACGCAGCTGCTCGGCGGTGATGTCGACACCCACGTTGACGCCCGCCTTGAAGATGGTGCCTTCGGCTTCCATCTGGGCCAGACGACGGTCGATGACCGACTTCTCCATCTTGAATTCCGGGATGCCGTAGCGCATCAGGCCGCCGATGCGGTCGTCACGCTCGAACACGGTCACGGTGTGACCGGCGCGAGTGAGCTGCTGGGCGGCGGCCAGACCGGCCGGGCCCGAGCCGACGACGGCGATCTTCTTGCCGGTGAGACGGGTCGGGTACACCGGGGTGACCCAGCCCTCGTCGAAGGCGTTCTCGATGAGCTCGACCTCGACCTGCTTGATCGTGACCGGCTCCTGGTTGATGCCGAGCACGCAGGACGCCTCACACGGAGCCGGGCACAGGCGGCCGGTGAACTCCGGGAAGTTGTTGGTGGCGTGCAGGCGGTCGATGCCTTCGCGCCACGCGCCCTTGTAGACCAGGTCGTTCCACTCGGGAATCAGGTTCCCGAGCGGACAGCCGTTGTGACAGAAGGGGATACCGCAGTCCATGCAGCGGCTGGCCTGGGTCTTCAAGGTGTCCTGGGAGAACTTCTTCTCCTCGTAGACCTCTTTCCAGTCGAGCAGACGCAGCTCGACCGGACGACGGGCCGGGGTTTCCCTCGAGGTGTGCTTCAAAAATCCCTGTGGGTCAGCCACGAGCCGCCTCCATGATCGCGGTATCCACGTCCTTGCCGGCCTTCTCGGCTTCGGAAATGGCGAGTAGAACCTTCTTGTATTCGCGGGGCATGACCTTCACGAAGTGGTTCACCTGCTGGGACCAGTCGCTCAGGATGCGTTCGGCCACAGCCGATCCCGTTTCGTCGCGGTGGGTCGCGATGATGTCGCGCAGCCAGGTGAAGTCGTCACCGGAGAGCTGCTCGATCGCGTCGACCTGATCCGGGTTGACCCGGCCGGGCAGCTTGCCCTCGGGGTCGTAGAAGTAGGCGACGCCACCGGACATACCGGCACCGAGGTTGCGGCCGGTGTCACCGAGGATGACCACGCGGCCACCGGTCATGTACTCGAGCGCGTGGTCGCCCACACCCTCGACGACCGCGGTGGCACCGGAGTTACGCACGCCGAAGCGCTCGCCCGCGACACCGTTGATCAGGATGCGACCGCTGGTGGCGCCGAACATGATCACGTTGCCCGCGATGATGTTGTCTTCGGCGACAAAGGCTTCCGGAGCCGAAGCCGACGGGCGGACCACGATGCGGCCACCCGACAGACCCTTGCCGACGTAGTCGTTGGCGTCACCGAAGACCCGCAGCGTGATGCCGGCCGGGACGAACGCGCCGAAGCTGTTGCCCGCCGAACCGGTGAAGGTGATGTCGATGGTGTCGTCGGGCAGGCCCGCGCCACCGTAGAGCTTGGTCACCTCGTGGCCGAGCATGGTGCCGACCGTGCGGTTCACGTTGGTGATCTTGGTTTCGATCTTGACCGCCTGGCCACGCTCGAGCGCGGGAGCGCTCTGCGCGATCAGCTCGTTGTCCAGCGCCTTGTCCAGACCGTGGTCCTGGGTACCGGTGCACCGGGTGTTCTGGTTCATGAACGCCGTCTCCGGCATGTCCAGGATCGGCGACAGGTCCAGCTTGGCGGCCTTGTAGTGCTGCTTGGCCTTGGCGGTGTCGAGCAGGTCGACCCGGCCGACGGCCTCGTCGAGGGTGCGGAAGCCCAGCTCGGCGAGCAGCTCACGCACCTCCTCGGCGATGAACATCATGAAGTTCTCGACGAATTCCGGCTTGCCGGTGAAGCGCTCGCGCAGCACCGGGTTCTGGGTGGCGATGCCGACCGGACAGGTGTCGAGGTGACACACGCGCATCATGACGCAACCCGAGACCACCAGGGGCGCGGTCGCGAAACCGAACTCCTCGGCGCCGAGCAGGGCGGCGATCATCACGTCGCGGCCGGTCTTCATCTGACCGTCGACCTGGACGACGATGCGGTCACGCAGGCCGTTGAGCAGCAGGGTCTGCTGGGTCTCGGCCAGGCCGAGCTCCCAGGGTCCACCCGCGTGCTTGAGCGAGGTCAGCGGCGACGCGCCGGTGCCGCCGTCGTGGCCCGAGATGAGCACGACGTCGGCGTGTGCCTTGGACACACCGGTGGCGACGGTGCCGACACCCGGCTCCGCGACAAGTTTCACGTGAATCCGAGCCTGCGGGTTCGCGTTCTTCAGATCGTGGATCAGCTGCGCCAGATCCTCGATCGAGTAGATGTCGTGGTGCGGCGGCGGCGAGATCAGGCCGACGCCCGGCGTGGAGTGGCGCACCTCGGCGACCCACGGGTACACCTTGTGCGCGGGCAGCTGGCCGCCCTCGCCCGGCTTGGCACCCTGGGCCATCTTGATCTGGATGTCGGTGGCGTTGGTCAGGTAGTGCGCGGTGACGCCGAAGCGACCCGACGCGACCTGCTTGATCGCCGAACGACGCCAGTCACCGTTCTCCTCGACCTCGAAGCGAGCGGGGCTCTCGCCGCCCTCACCGGAGTTCGAGCGAGCGCCGATGCGGTTCATCGCGATGGCGAGGGACTCGTGCGCCTCGGCGGAGATGGAGCCGTAGCTCATCGCACCGGTCGAGAAGCGCTTCACGATCTCGCTCGCGGGCTCGACCTCGTCGATGGAGATCGACGCGCGCTGGTTCGACTTGAACTTGAACAGGCCACGCAGCGCCGCCAAGCGCTCGGACTGATCGTCGACCAGCTTGGTGTACTCCTTGAAGATCGAGTACTGGCCGGTGCGGGTCGCGTGCTGGAGCTTGAACACCGTGTCCGGGTTGAACAGGTGGTACTCGCCCTCACGACGCCACTGGTACTCGCCACCGACCTCGAGCTCGCGATGCGCGCGCTCGTTGCGGTTCTCCAGGAACGCGACGCGGTGGCGGATGGCCACCTCTTCGGCGATCTCGTCGAGACCGATGCCGCCCAGCGCGGAGCGCAGGCCGGTGAAGTACTCGTCGACCAGGTCCTGGGCCAGGCCGATGACCTGGTACAGCTGGGCGCCGTTGTAGGAGGCCAGGGTGGAGATGCCCATCTTCGACATCACCTTGAGCACGCCGTTGCTGGCCGCGGTGCAGTAGTTCGCGACGGCCTTGCGGAAGTCGGCGCCCAGATCGCCGGTGCTGCCCGGAATCTGCAGCGAGCCGCGCTCGAGCATGTCCTCGATGGTCTCGAAGGCCATGTACGGGTTGATCGCGGCGGCGCCGAAACCGATCAGCAGGGCCATGTGGTGCACCTCGCGGGCGTCACCGGCCTCCACGACCAGGCCGACCATGGTGCGGGTCCGCTCGCGCACCAGGTGGTGGTGCACCGACGAGGTGAGCAGCAGCGACGGGATCGGCGCCAGCTTCTCGTTGGACTCACGGTCGGACAGCACGATGATGCGCGCGCCGCCGTCGATGGCGGCCGAGACCTGGGTGTTGATGGCCGCGAGCGCCTTGCGCAGACCCTCGCCGCCCTCGGCGACCGGGTACAGACCGCGCACGACCACCGAGCGCAGGCCCGGCTGGCTGCCGTCGTCGTTGATGTGGACGAGCTTGGCCAGCTCGTCGTTGTCGAGAATGGGCTGTTCGAGCGCGATCATGCGACAGGAGTCGGGACCCGGATGCAGCAGATCGGCCTCGGGGCCGAGGTTGCGCTTGAGGCTGGTGACGACCTTCTCGCGGATGGCGTCCAGCGGCGGGTTGGTGACCTGCGCGAACAGCTGCGAGAAGTAGTCGAACAGCAGACGCGACCGGTTCGACAGCACCGCGATCGGCGTATCGGTACCCATCGAGCCCAGTGCCTCGCCGCCGGTCTTGGCCATCGGCGTGATCAGCAGGTTCAGGTCCTCGGTGGTGTAACCGAAGATCTGCTGACGGATCAGCACGCGGTCGTGCGACATGTGCACGTGCGGGCGGTCGGGCAGGTCGGCCAGGCGGCTGACGCCCTCGTCGAGCCACTGCTGGTACGGCTGCGCCGCGGCCAGTTCCGACTTGACCTCCTCGTCGGTGACGATGCGGCCCTGCTCGGTGTCGACCAGGAACATCTTGCCCGGCTGCAGGCGGATCTTCTGGACCACGGTGGCGGGGTCGATGTCGAGCACGCCGACCTCGGAGGCGAGCACGACGAGGCCGTCCTCGGTGACCCAGATGCGACCCGGGCGCAGACCGTTGCGGTCGAGCACGGCGCCGATCTTGGTGCCGTCGGAGAAGCACACCGCTGCCGGGCCGTCCCACGGCTCCATCAGCATCGAGTGGTACTCGTAGAACGCGCGCCGGTCGGGGTCGAGGTTCTCGTTACGCTCCCACGCCTCGGGAATCATCATCATGATGGCGTGGTGCAGTTCGCGACCGCCCAGGTGCAGCAGTTCGAGCACCTCATCGAAACGCGCGGTGTCGGAGGCGCCGGGGGTGCAGACGGGGAAGATCTTCTGCAGCCGGTCCTTGCCCGCTTCGTCCTTGCCGAACACGTCGCTGCGCAGCAGCGCCTCACGGGCGCGCATCCAGTTCTCGTTACCGGTGACGGTGTTGATCTCACCGTTGTGGGCGACCCGGCGGAACGGGTGCGCCAGCGGCCACGAGGGGAAGGTGTTGGTGGAGAAGCGCGAGTGCACGATGCCGATGGCCGACTCGACGCGCTCGTCCTGCAGGTCCAGGTAGAACGCACGCAGCTGGGGCGTGGTGAACATGCCCTTGTAGATGAAGGTCTGGCCGGACAGGCTCGGGAAGTACACCGATTCCTTGCCGACGGTGCCCTCGCCGGGGCCTGCCTTGCCGAGCTCGTGCTCGATCCGCTTGCGGATCACGTAGGCGCGACGCTCCAGGTCCATGCCCGAGAGCTGCTCGGCGGAGTTCTTCGGCGAGCCGATGAAGATCTGCCGGAAGGTGGGCATGGCATCGCGGGCCAGCGCGCCGAGCGAGGTCTCGTCGATCGGCACCTCGCGCCAGCCGAGCACGGCCAGGCCCTCTTCGGTGACGATCTTCTCGACGCCGTAGGCGGCCCGCGCGGCTTCGCGGCGGGCCTGCGGCAGGAAGGCGATACCGGAGGCGTAGGAGCCTTCCGGGGGCAACTCGAAAGCGGCGCCTTCTTCGGCGAGGATCGCACGGAAGAACTTGTCCGGGAGCTGCAGCAGGACGCCCGCGCCGTCGCCGGAGTTCGGCTCGGCACCCGCAGCACCGCGGTGCTCCAGGTTCAGGAGGGCCGTGATGGCCTTGTCGACGATGTCTCGACTGCGTCGTCCATGCATGTCGGCAACGAACGCGACGCCGCAGGCGTCGTGTTCGAATGCCGGATCGTAGAGCCCGGTGACTCCGGGTGACCTGTGGCCAGGAAGTTGCGTCATGCCTCTGCCTTCAAGAAAGTCGGCTGTCGATGTCGGCCACCCAGCAAGCTGAGCGTGGGCCCTTCGTCGTTTCGCCTCCGTCAAGACTGCGTCCGTACGATCCGAAACCAGCGACGGTGGTGGTTTGCGGCGTTGACGTAGTTGGGGTGCTCAGAGGTAACGGGATGCTTACTTCTCCCTTACCTCTGCGCGGGGTTTCACCCGCTACTCTTGGCCCGGTTTCACCGGACCTCGAACAGGTGGTTGTGCCGAACTGGGTGCGTTCGGCGTAAGAGCAAACGATAAGTCAGACCGCAGACCCAACCAACTAAGGTTGTGCTAAGTAACCCGTCTAGCTGGGGTTTGTAACGGCTGCTTGCATCGTCGCGCGCGTCGTCCAGTGTAAAGCAGACCGGGGACCGGATCGATCCCGGACAACCCCCGCCTACCTGCGTGAACACAGTCGACGAGCAGACTCGGTTCCACCGTCGGCCGGGGGCCGAAAGCTGAACTCACCTGCACCGCAGCAGATTTCCCTGCAGATGCCCTGGTCAAACCTCCCACCTCCGCTAACCAGGGGTGGGGACTGTGAGATATTCCCGACACGGGCCCCCACAAGCGCTCCAGTCAGCCGACCGTACGGTCTGTATTGCGAAATGTGCGCCACAGCACACTGCTGGCAAACTTCTGGCAGTGTCGTTCGACACAAATCGGGCACAGACGGCGGTGCGGCCCGGCTCGCCGCGCGCGACACGCCGAGGTCGGCACAGAAATGTTTCGGTCAGCGCGATGACTGGACCCATCCACTGTGAGGCTGACCACAAGCAGTACCTCGGCACTCGGTGTGTCGGTGTCCGGCCTGTCACGCTGACACAACGAATCCATGCCAGTTTCGCCTTATCTACCAGTTTCGCCATGCCCAGTGGAGCGCACGACCCGGGGAGAACTCATGACCGGCTTACTCACCTGGCTCGGCGGAGGCCTCGCCTCGCCACGGCGCCGGGACCACGAATCGGGCGCCGACCTGGCTTTCAGCCATGAACAGGGCCGTTATCTCGTCACCGGTGCCGCCGTGACGTTGTTCGCCGTGATCGCCGGTCTCGTCGCGATGTCCGCACTGCTCGCCGCCGACGCTGCCGTGCTCGTCGCGGTGCTGTTCGCGCTGGTCATCGCCGTCGCCGCGGGAGCGCTCGGCCGGGCACTGGCGACCGCGCGGCCCGGTGCGGACGACGATCGGTTCGGAATCGCGGCCCGGATCGGGGTCGGGGTGCTGGCCGGGGTCTTCGTGGCCGAACTCGCCGCCACCGTGCTGCTCGGCGGGACCGTCGACCGGGAACTGGATGTGCGCGCCCAGGCGAGTGCCGAGAACGCGCCTGCCGTGGTCGCCGCCCGCACCTCGTTCGACCTCGCCACCGCCGACCGGGCCGCGCTCGATCTGAGTATCGCCAAGTCGCAGGCCGACATCGACCGCGCGCTGGTGATCGCCCGCTGCGAGTACAACCCCACCGCGGAATGCCCGCGGACCAGAATCACCGGGGTACCGGGTCGCGGTCCGGAAACGCAGACCGCCAACGACATGCTCGACGACGCCCGCAAACAGCTCGCCACGGCGCAGGGCCGCATCGAGGGCCTCGACCAGCGGGTTCGCACCGAGTCCGCCGCGCTCGCCACCGCGCGGACCAGCGCGTTCGCCGACGGCGACCGTGGCTTGGGCGCCCGCTGGCTGGCCATGAACAGCTACACCGCGTCACACGCGGGCGCCGCCGCGCTGCGCCTGCTCATCCTGCTCGCGGGCATCGTCGTGGCCCTGCTGCCGCTGCTGCTGCGCTGGTGGCGCGGGGAAACCTCGCTCGACCGCCGGGTCGACGCCGCGGAGGTGGCCGATCGGGCCCAGCGCGAGGCCGACGCCGCCATCGCGGTGAAACGCGCCGAAGTGCGCACCGAGACGGCCGCCTTGCGCGCCGAACACGAGCTCACCGCCGCGCAACTGGCCATCGAAGCCGATACCGTGATCGATCGAGAACGTCAGCGCACCAGGATCATCGCCGCGATCGGCGGTTTCGAGCTCGGGTTCACCGAGCCGCATCGAAAGGACGACTCCGTGTCTCTGGAGCCGAACGTCACATCGCAGCTGCCCGCGGGGTACGTCCAGCACGCGCTGCCCGCCGGCACCGCCGGGGCTCTCGTCCCCGCCCACCAGACGCCCACCCAGCAGCCGCCCGCGCAAGCACCGGCCGGCGGTGGCGGTTTGGAGTTGCCGATCATCGGGACGGTGCCGTTCACCGACACCGCCGCCCGCTGGATCCGTCCGCTGGTACCGGCTTTCGTGGCCAATGCCTTCGACTCGGCCACCCACCCGATGCGGACCGCGCGGCAGGCGTTCGAAGAGGTCGAAGAGGTGACGTTCACGCTGCGCCGCACGCGCAAGGTCACCGTCGACACGCAGGATTCCGCGCAGCAACAGCAGGTCCCCGCCGGATATCAGTTGCAGGGTCAGCCCGCGCAGGGTTTCCTGCCGCCCGGCGCCTACCCGCAGCAGCAGTACCAGCAGCCGTACCAGCCGTACGCCCAGCAGATCGCCTCGAACGTGGTCGACGCGCCGTCGAGCCGCTTCCACCCGGACCCGCGTCAGTACCCCTCGGCGCCGAACTACACCGCGCTGCCCGCCGGTCAAGGCAATGGCCTGCCCGAGGCGGACAGCCACGGCGAGCTCGCCGGCGGAAACGCCAACGAGCTGCCCGGCAACCGGCGTCAGCTGCCGCCCGCCCGCTGATCGCACGGGGTGGCCGACAATCTCGGCCACCCCGGCTCAGCCGCGCGTGGTCTTCGTCCGGACCGCGCTGTAGGCCGCGAACAACAGCACCGCGACGATGCCGAGCACCGTCAGATGGATGCCGCTGACGAACGCCTGGTTCGCCGACGACAGGAACTCCGCCGCCACCGCGGCGGGCAGCTCACCGGCCACCTCGACGGCACCGCTGAGCGAGCCCGACGCGGCCGCCACGGCGTCATCCGGCAGCAAGGACACGTCCAGACCACGCCGGAAGATCGCCATCACGGTGCTGCCGAGCAGGGCGACACCGAGGGCAAGACCCGTTTCGTAGGCGGTCTCCGAGATCGCCGCGGCCGCACCGGCGCGTTCCTCCGGCGCCGATCCGACGACCAGGTCGGCGGCCACGGTCATGGCCACACCGGCACCCAGACCGATGCCGACGAAACCGAGCACGAACGCCTCGGCGCCGCTCACCGCGTCGACCGCGAGGAAGGCCGCCGCGCCGATCGCGGTGACGACCAGCGCACCGGCCAGTACCAGCGCCGCACGCCAGCGCCGCACGAGCCAGGCCGCCGCCAGCGAACCGAACACGCTCGCCGCGAGCCCCGGCAGCATCAGCAGACCCGCCTCCAAGGGCGTGCGGCCGAGCACCAGCTGCAGATACTGCGATCCGAAGAACAGCACGCCCGCCAGCGCGAACACCGCGAGCAGGTTGGTGAACACCGCCACCCGGAACCGCGGCAGTTCGAACAGCCGCAGGTCGAGCATCGGATCGGTCAGGCGACGCTGCCTGCGCACGAACAGCACGGCCGAGACCACACCGACCAGGCCGACCAGCAGCGCGCTCACCGCCGGACCGTGCGCGGCGGTTTCCTTCACCGCGTAGACCACCGGCACCAGCGCCAGCATCGACAGCAGCGCGCTCAGCGCGTCGAACCGGCCCGGGTTCGGGTCACGTGACTCGGGGATGAGCAGCGGGGCGAGGGCGAGCAGCACCAGCATCACCGGCAGGTTCACCAGGAACACCGAGCCCCACCAGAAGTGCTCGAGCAGCCAGCCGCCGACCAGCGGACCGGCCGCGGCGCCGCCACCGGCCATCGCACTCCACACACCGATCGCGACGGTGCGCTGACGCGGGTTCTGGAACATCGATCGGATCAGGCCGAGCGTGGCGGGCATCAGCGTGGCGCCCGCGACGCCCTGTAGGACGCGCGCGGCGATCAGCATCTCCGGCGACACCGCCCACGCGGCCAGCGCCGAGGCGATGCCGAAGCCGACCGCACCGATCAGCAGGAGCTTGCGCCTGCCGATCCGGTCGCCGAGATTGCCCATCACCACCAGCAGACCGGCGAGCACGAAGGAGTACACGTCGATGATCCAGAGCAGCTGTGGCGTGCTCGGGGCGAGGTCGGCGCTGATCGCGGGCACGGCCAGGTCCAGCACGGTCGCGTCCACGGCGAGCAGCAGCAGGGCCAGGGCGAGTACGCCGAGGCCCGCCCACTCACGCGGGGTGGCGCGCGTCGGGGTGAGTGCTGTGGGGGTGTTCATCGGTCTCTCGTCTTTCAGGTTGGTAAACCGTCCAGACGGTACAGTAACAAGAAAACCGTCCAGACGGTACAGTGATTGCCGTGAGCTCTGACACCCGCGATCGCATCCTCGACGCCCTGGAGACCCTGCTGCTCGAACGCGGCGCGGCACAGATGACCCTCGACAACGTCGCCGCCGCGGCGGGCGTGTCGAAGGGCGGGCTCCTCTACCACTTCAAGAGCAAGGACGCCCTGCTCGTCGGCCTGGTACAGCGGCTCGGCGAGCGTGCCCGCACCCAACTCGACGACGCCAGATCGAGCGGGAGCTCCATCGCCGAGTGGTACCTGCAGACGCCCGACCCCACCGCGCAGGACGACGCTGTAGAACTCGCCCTGTACCGCTCACTGCTGGCGACCATGCGCACGATCGACGCGTCGGCGGGCAGCGAACCCGACGAGGTGCAGCGCGCGCTCGACGAGGTGATGGCGGCCTGGTCGGACAACCTCGAGACCGAGGTGGACGACCCCGTCCGCGCCGACACCATCCGACTGGTGGGCGACGGGGTCTACCTGCGCGCCCTGCTCGGTCTGCCGCAGATCGAACCCGCGCGCTACCGGGCCGTCGTCGACAACCTGCTCCAGGGTTGAGTGCACATTTGTACACCGAACGAGGCTGCGGACAACAGGACGGTCGACGGACCGGTGGACGGTCACAAAACTGGGTGCGACCAGTTGGTATAGCCGCCTGACTAATGCAGTGACCTGCGCAACTCTGTGGCCGACACCGGGTTCACCGGTTTACAGTTCAGAAGTGATCAACCGCGATGGACCGGCGGGCGCGGCACGATCAGCGCCATGGGGCTCGCCGCTGCTCGGGCCAGTCGACGAGGCATCGAAGATCCGTCGAGTTCGGGTGCAGTTACTACTCACCGTCCCGCTGCTCATCGCCAATCTGATCGGCATCGCCATGGTGGTGGTGCTCGCGGGCTTCGTGCTGCCCGGTCCCACCGTGTTCACTCGGCAACTCCTGCTGGTCAACAGCGTGTTCACACCGCTGTGCGCTGCGCTCGCGCTGGCGGGCGGCACCGTGTGGGGCACCGTGGCCGGGGTGCGCTCGATGGGCTGGGCCACCGATCCCGAGCACGTGCCGACGCCGGCCGAACAGCAGGTCACCGTGTCGGCGCCGCGCTGGATGGTGCTGCAGCAGGCCATCCTGTGGACGCTGACGTTGACCGTGCTCACCATCGTCTACGGGGTGCTCGAGCCGGCGCTGATCCCCAAGGTCATCCTCTCCACCGGCGCCGCCGCGATCGTCGTGTGCGCCAACAGCTACCTGATCATCGAATTCGCGCTGCGCCCGGTGACCGCGCGCGTGCTGGCCGCCGACCCGCACCGCCGCCGTGGCATCGGCGTGTTCGGCCGGACCATGCTGTCGTGGTTCGTCGGGGTCGGCGTACCGGTGGCGCTCACGATGACGGTGGCGGTGTGGGCGCTGGCCGATCCCGCGGTGAGCAAGGCCAGGCTGGCGGTGTGCATGCTCAGCCTCGGCGGCTCCGCGCTGGTGTTCGGGTTGATCCTGATGGCCCAGGTCGTCGCGGCGACAGTGGCCCCGATCAAGGGGGTGCGCCAGGCGCTGCGGCACGTGGAGAACGGCGACCTCGACGCCGAGATCGCCCTCTACGACGGCACCGAACTGGGCGAACTGCAGAGCGGCTTCAACACGATGGTGCACGGGCTACGCGAGCGGGCGATGATCGAGGACCTGTTCGGCAAGCATGTCGGCCACGATGTCGCGATGGCGGCGATCGCCTCCCAGCCGGTGCTCGGCGGCACCGAAACCGAGGCAGCGGCCCTGTTCATCGACATCATCGGCTCCACCACGATGGCGGCCACCCTGCCCGCACCCGAGATCGTCGGCATTCTCAACCGGTTCTTCGACATCGTCGTCGACGAGGTGGAACGGCACGGCGGGCTGCTCAACAAGTTCGAGGGCGACGCGGCGCTGGCGGTGTTCGGTACCCCCGCTCCGCTCGACGACCTGGCTGGATCGGCGCTGTCGTGCGGTCGGGCGATCCAGCGCCGATTGCGCGACGCCTCCGATCTCGACGCGGGTATCGGCGTCGCGGCGGGGCGGGTGGTCGCGGGCAACGTCGGTACGCACAATCGGTACGAGTTCACGGTGATCGGTGACGCTGTGAACGAGGCGGCTCGGCTGTGCGAGCTGTCCAAGCAGCACGACGAACGTTTGCTCACGTCGGCGACCACGCTTGCCGCTGCGGCCGACTCAGAATCCGCGCAGTGGATTCTCGGTGAGACGGTCACGCTGCGTGGGCGATTGAAGCCCACGCAGGTTGCGCTGCCGAGGGTATCGGCGTCGGTTGATGAGCGGTCAGCTGTCGGGCGCGGGTCCGCCGATGTTCGGTAGGAATTGTCAACCGTAAAACCGGGCCAGGGGCGGGTGTACCTTGCTGTGTTTGCCGGAGCGCTGACGCGCTCGAGTCGGGGCCCTTCGGGCCCCCGATCTTCCCTCCCTCCGGGTACTCCTTCGTCGCACCCTCCGGTCAGTCCAGATCGGGGCGGGCCCCTCTCGGTGAAGACATACCGGGCGGGGCGGACGGGATTGACTAGACTCGGCCCGTGCGTCCCGCCGATACGGTTGGCGTCGTGAGGGCGGGAGTCGATCCGGCACCGGGGCCTGCGCCGGGGCCGCCAACACCGCCGACGGTGCCGATCCGCCCCTTGCGTTTCCGCGAATTGCTCGATGAGCCGTTCGCCCTGATCCAGGCCCATATCCGGACCTTCGCGGTGCTCGGCGGCAGTGCGCTCGTGATCGGTGTGCTCGTCACGCTCGGGGTGACCGGTCTGGTTTCCCACCTCACCGACGGCTCCGACGCGGGCACCGCGTGGGCGGCGATCCTGGCGACCGCGGCCTGCGTGTGGGTGGTTCGCCTGGTCCTGCGCGGCGCGACCGTCGCGATCGCGCTCGCCGACTTCCACGGGGTGCGCTACGGCGTGCTCGACGGGTTGCGGGCCGCGGGCAGGCAGGCGACGCCGCTGGTGCTCGCGCAGATCATGTTCACGCTCACCGGGATCGGGGTGCTGCTGCTCGGCAGCATTCTGGTGATCACCTATCCGCTCGCGCTGATCTGGCTTTCGTATGTCCGGGCGCGGCGGTTCGTCACCGAGCCGGCGATCGTGGCCGAGCACGCGGGTTTCGGTGTGGGCGTTGCCCGTTCGAAGGAGCTCGTGCAGGGTGCCGACTGGTCGACCGCGGGTCTGTGGCTCACCCAGCGGTGCATCTTCGCGGTCCTCGCGGTGCCCGCGTTCGGAATTCCGTTCTTCCTCTCCGACTTCTCCGGCACTCATCGCTGGGCTTTCATCACCCTGCTCGTCGGCGGGTTTCTGCTGGTGGTGACCGTGAGCGAGATCGTCGAGGCGACCAGCCGCGTGCTGTGCTACATCAGCCGGCGGTGTGTGCGCGAAGGCATGGACATTCGAATTCCCGGTGATCGCCGGTGACCGAGTTCCCTGACGGCGTCCCACCGCAGCCCCGTCTCGGCGCCGCCGCCGAACATCGCGCCGCCGCCGAGAACGCCGCGGGCCGCCGCGATTACGACCGCGCACTGCGCGAACGCTTCCGCGCCGTCCTGCGCGGACTCGAACAGGACGGCAGCTTGCCGGTGCGCCGCTCGCGCACCGCGCAGGAGACCGCCGACGACGCGACCACGGCATTGCCGCTGGAGCAGTCCACCGAATTGCATCCGGCGGCAAGGAGTTTCGACGAGGTCGTCTACGGCGGACGTAGCGCCACCGAGGACGAGTACCGTCGGCTCGAATACGCCGACCGGTACTCCCAGTCCGCACCACCTCCCGTTCTCGATCCGCTCGAGGTCGAGGTGGTCGAGCGAGAACCCAAGCAGCGCAGGAAGCTTCCACCCCTGCCCCCGATCCTGCGCAGCCCCCGCTTCTGGGCGGTGCTCGCGGCGGGACTCGCCATCGCCCTGCTGGTCTACGCCACCATGCAGTCGTGCGGCGCCCCCAACGCACCCCACCCGCCCGATCTGCCCAACCCACCCGACCCGCCCGAGTCACCTCCTGATGACAACGACCTCGATTTCGGCAGCGGCAAGGACTCGATCTTCACCCGCCTGCCCGGCTGGCTGGCGTTCGGCGGCTTGCAGTTCCTGCTCGCCTTCGTGGCGCTGATCTGGTGGCGGGCCCGCAGGCGTGGCGCGCTGGTCGGCGAGCCGCGCCCGGTCGAGGTCCCCGCGAACGAGCTGCTCGCGGGACAGGCGGGCCTGTATCGCCGCTCCGGCGACGTGGCCCATGTGGCCCATGTCCTGCGCGCGGCGACGCTGCGCCGGATCACACCGCGGCTGGGCGGCGAACTCACCGGCGATCAACTCGTCGAAGCCGTGTCCAGCCGTCTCGGCGTACCCGGTCGGCAGATCGGCACTGTCCTGTTCGGCGAGGTGCCGGACGAGACAACCCTCCATTACATTGCCGCACACCTCGAATGGATCGAGACGGAGCTCGGATGACAAATATTTCCAAGGACGCTGTGCTGCTCGAGACGCCGAGCGCGCAGGAGGCCGCGGCGGCACTGGCCGCACTGCGCACCGAGATCGGCAAGGCGGTGGTCGGCAACGACCAGGCCGTGCTGTACCTCGTGCTCGCCCTGCTGTGCCGAGGTCACGTGCTGCTCGAAGGTGTTCCCGGCGTGGCGAAGACGCTGCTGGTGCGCGCCCTTGCCACCTCGTTGGCGCTCGAGCACGCACGCGTGCAGTTCACCCCGGATCTGATGCCGGGCGATGTCACCGGATCCCAGATCTACGACCCGCATTCGGCCGAGTTCACCTTCCGCAAGGGTCCGGTCTTCACCAACCTGCTGCTGGCCGACGAGATCAACCGCACCCCACCGAAAACCCAGTCCTCGCTGCTGGAATCGATGGAGGAGCGCCAGGTTTCGGTGGACGGTCAGCCGCGTCCGCTGCCCGATCCGTTCGTGGTGGTCGCCACCCAGAACCCGATCGAGCAGGAGGGCACCTATCCCCTGCCCGAGGCGCAACTCGACCGGTTCCTGTTCAAGGTCGACATCCGGCTGCCCGACCGCGACGACGAGTTCCGCATCCTGCAACGCCACGCGAGCGGCTTCGATCCGCGCGACCTCGGCGCCGCCGGACTGCGACCGGTGGCCGGACCCGAACACATCGCGGCCGCGCGCGCCGCGGTGGGCCAGGTGACCGTGAGCCCGGAGGTGCTGGCCTACATCGTCGATCTGTGCCGTGCCACCCGCTCCTCCCCCGCCGTCGCGCACGGCGCGTCCACCCGTGGCGCGACCGCGCTGCTGGCCGCCGCCCGCGCCTTCGCCTGGCTCAACGGCCGCGCGTACGTGACGCCCGACGACGTGAAAACCGTGGCGATGGCGGTCCTTCGGCATCGCTTGCAGTTGCGGCCGGAGGCCGAGCTGGACGGGGTGAGCACCGAGGGCGTGCTCTCGTCGTTGCTGGTCTCGGTACCGGTTCCGGTCTAGCGACGTGGTGGTCACAGGCCGGTTCGCGCTGCTCGCCACGGTCGCGGCGGCGGTGGTGATGTTCGTGGTGCCGACATGGGCCGGCGTGCTCGGCGCCTGCGCGGTGCTGGTGGCGCTGCTGCTGACCGATATCGCGCTCGCCGCGCGGGCGGATGCGCTGTCGCTGACCCGTGATCCGCTGACGGTGGTGCGGCTGGGACGCGGCACCGAGGTGGAGTTGGCGGTCACCAATACCGGCACGGCCACGGTGCGGGGCCTGCTGTGGGACGCCTGGCCCGACAGCGCGCGTGCCGACATCCGCGAACACCAGCTGGATCTGGCCCCGCACACCCGAATCCGGCTGCGCACCAGCCTGACTCCCACTTATCGCGGTGATCGGGTCGCAGGCCCGGTGACGGTGCGGCTGCTCGGTCCGCTGGGTCTGGCCGGACGGCAGAGCCGGATCGACGTGCCTGCCAGGGTGCGCGCACTGCCCGCGTTTCGCAGTGAGCGGCTGCTGCGTTCGAAGGTGAAGCGGCTGCATCATCTCGAGGGGCGCAATGTCGCCAATACGCGCGGGCAGGGCACCGAGTTCGATTCGTTCCGCGAGTACGTGGCGGGCGACGACGTGCGCAGCATCGACTGGCGGGCCACCGCGCGCGCGAACGGCGTGCTGGTGCGGACGTGGCGGCCGGAACGCAACCGGCACATGCTGATGGTCCTCGATACCGGGCGGGCCGGCGCGGGCCGGGTCGGTGAGGGAACGCGGCTCGACAGCGCGATCGAAGCGGCGCTGCTACTCGGTGGTCTGGCCGCCGCCGCGGGCGACACGGTCGACCTGCTGGCCTACGACCGCCGAGTCCGCGCGGAAGTGAGTGGCGTAGGCGGTAATCAGCTGCCTTTGAAACTTATGCACACCCTCGCCGGGGTTACTCCACAGCTGGTGGACACCGACACCGATGGGCTGGTACGCGCCGTGATCTCGCGGGTTCGACGGCGGGCATTGATCGTATGGTTCACCAGTCTCGACGGGCCGACCGTCACCGAGCACCTGTTGCCCGCGCTGCCGACGCTGACACGGCGTCATCGGGTGCTGATCGTCTCTGTGATCGATCCCGACATCGCGGCGGCGGCGAGTGACCGTTCGCAGGTCTACACGGCGGCCGCGGCCGAGACTGTGCTGGCCGAGCGTGCGCTCGTGCAGGAATCGCTGCGGCGGCGCGGGGTGGCCGCGGTGGCCGCGGCACCCGATCGACTGCCCGAGGCGCTGGCCGACGAATACCTCGAGCTCAAGCAGTCCGGCTCGCTGTGATCGGTGGCATCGCGAATTGTGCACAACCGCACGTGGTTGTGGATAACCGCAGTTTCCACCGGTACTCACAGTTCATCCACCGACTCACCAACAGATTCATCCACAGGTGGGTTTGTGCACAGGTGGGTTCCCGCGCAACCTGATTCGTACACAGGCGATTCATCCACAGGCTGTGGAGCTAGACCCGTGAAAGCTGCTGTCGCCGAGCGAGAATCGCGCCGAGCACGTGATAGGGCGGGTAGCCGACGGGCACCGGGCAGCGCAGTGCGGCGCACATGGCCTCGACGAGCTGGGTGCCCAGATAGTGCTGTGTGGGCGGCGTCAGCGTGGGCAGCCTGGTCAGATACCGCCGTGCTGCCGCGGCCAGTTCGTCGGAGATCCCGCTCGGATCCAGCTGCGCCGACCAGCCTGTCAACCAGGGCGGGGCGACCGCCAGCGACGGTACCGGCATGGTCTGGCGGGTGTGCACAACTACCGTCCCGGCGAGCACGTCACCCACTCGTCTGCCCTCGCGCGAACACAGCGACGTGACAACCGCGACCGCGCCGAACGCACCGAGCATCCAGAAATCCACAATCGCGCCCGCGAGGCCGCGGGTGAGCGCGTGCCGGAAGTCGATCGGCCCGGCGTCGGCGCGCACAACACGCAGGCCGAAGGCCAGCTTGCCCAGTGACCGGCCGCGCGAGACGGTTTCGCTGACCACCGGATAGGCGATCAGCACGGCCACCAGCGTGATGACCGCCGTCACCGAGAACCAGGCCGAGTCGGCATCGGTGGCCAACAGCACGAGCATCAGGACATATTCCAGCGTCGCGGCGAGGGCCAACTGGAGCATCAGGTCGAGCAGAAAAGCGCCCGCACGGCTGGGGATGCGCGCGATGGGGAGGTCGAGCGCCACCGCTTCGCCGGTGGTGAATTCAGCCATGTGGCTAGCATTCCCGATATGGACACCGATGCCTACAGCTGGGCACGTCAACGGTCGTGGTATCGGCTCGATCAGCTCGTCCGCCAGCGCAAGCTGTCCGGCGCGGAGGCCGACGAGCTGGTCCGGTTGTACCGGTCCACGTCGCAGCAGCTGGCGAGATTGCAGGGGCACCACCCGGATCCGGAGCTCGTCGGCCGGCTGAGCGCGCTGCTGGCGCGGGCCCGTGGGCGGGTGCTGGCGGCGCGGTCGCAGCCGTGGCGCGAAGTCGGCCGGTTCTTCACCCGGCACTTTCCCGCGGCTGTGTACAGAGCTTGGCCGTGGTGGTTGGGGACAACTGCGATCTTCCTCGGCGTCGCGGGCGTGATCGGCGTGCTTGTGGATCGTTCGGCGGCGGCCCGCGATGCGCTGGGGATACCGGAGGGCGACCTGTCGGATGTCACCGGACCTGGGGGTTCGTTCGAGTCGTACTACTCCGCCCACCCCAACGAGGCCTTCGCCGCGAAGGTGTGGACACACAATTCGCTGGTATCGGCGATCGCGTTGTTCACCGGTGTCCTGATCCTCCCGGCTGTGTACGCACTGTTCATGAATGCGCTGAATCTGGGGATAACCGGTGGATTGATGGCCGAGGCGGGGCGACTGGATTCGTTCTTCGGCTTCATCCTGCCGCACGGCACGCTGGAGCTCACCGCGCTGTTCGTCGCGGGCGGGGTGGGGTTGAAGCTCGGGTGGACGCTGGTCGACCCGGGTCGGCGCAGCAGGGCGGCGGCGATGGCCAGGCAGGGGCGTGCGACCGCGACCGTGGCCCTCGGGCTGGTGTGCGTGCTGCTGGTATGCGGCCTGCTCGAGGGTTTCGTGACGCCGAGTCCGCTGCCTGCGCCCGTACGGATCGCACTGGGGTTCGCGGCCGAGGCGCTGTTCCTCTACTACGTGTTCGGGATCGGCAGGCGGGTGGCCGAGGAACAGGATGCCGCGGCGGCGGTGCCGGTCGCGGCGGCGGATCCGGCCGATCGGTGGCTGATGACGCCGGCGAAGGCCGTTGACCGGGCGTGAGTTCGCAACTGTGCGTGCATTTGTGAGGCCGACAACTCCGAGCACACCGCGTCGGGACAGCACCGGACAATCGGCAGCTACAGAAGGTTAAGAGACGGTGACGAACTCCCCCATTTGAGTTCCGCTGGCCGCAGTGAGTCGGGCTCGAACTGCGGCCAGCGTTACCGTCAACTGTACACAATCGTTATGCCCACGCAACCCCCAACGCGCAGGTCCGGGGTAGGAATTGTGAACCTGCAAAGCCCTGTGGACGCACCGATTTTCACACCTCTAGCAAACTTCTGGCGCGCCCCTCACCGAGCAGTCGGCGGCACCGAGAATTCACCCCGAGCAAACCTTCGATAACGAATCACGCACCCTCGACGGGTCCCGCTCGCGAATGTCGGGCAAGGTTGCTTCGGATCACACTGAGGCCAAGACATAGCTGTCACCTGGGGTTTCGGCAACGGAATTACGGTTGCCGCCTACTTGAAACGTTAAAAGAAACCTCAGGTTTGTTAACTACGTTGCAAACGAGATGCGCGCCCAGCAATCACAGTGAAACACCGAATTCATCGCCTCAAACTGGACGAACGACTGGTTGCGAACGGTCCGCCGAACGGACAGAAATCGGCAGAAGAACATCCGGAATACAAGGTTGCACAGGCAGTGTGACCTTCGCCTCACCTGCGAGGATCAGGAGTATCCGACGGCGCGAGCGGGCATGTGCGCCTCGGCAGGGGCAGCAGCGATACCGGCAGGCCACGGTGGTCATCGGGCTGCCGAAACAGACGCGAGGTCGGGTTCAGCGCGCGAGAGGGGCTCAGCCGATTCGAACGACCTCGGTGACGTTGCCTGCCGGAGCCGCCGCCCCTGGTGATGAGCGCGGCTCGCTGTAGCGGGTCCCCGGCGACCGTGCCCGGCAGCGGAGTCGAGGGGCGTACGGCGCCGGTCGAGGGGTCGACAACGGCAGAGTCGAATCCGTCGAGGGGGGTTGTCGCGTCGGCCCCGATGCGCCGCCGGGTGCGGATGCCGCCGTCGACGACCAGCCGACCCCCGTTGCCGAGAGAGGCGTACCACCGCGCCGAGCAAGCCGCCCTCGGCCGACGGCCGACGGCGGCGCGAAAACGCCGCCTACGATGGCGAAATGACCGGGGTCAAAGATCGCCTGCTCACGACAATCGCCGGACAGCTCGGGAATCCGCACGGTGTGCTCGGTAAGGGCGTGGCGTTCGTCCTCAATCGCGGGAACAAGCGGGCCATCGCGGCGGCGGTCGATGCCGCGGCGCCGCCCACCGGAGCGACGGTCGCCGATATCGGCTTCGGCGGCGGGGTGGGACTGGAGTTGCTGCTGGCGCGCGTCGGTGCCGAGGGCACGGTGCACGGCATCGAGCCCTCCCCCGACATGCTCGCCCGTGCCCGTGGTCCTTTCGCGGTGGAGGTCGCGGAGGGCCGCCTCCTCCTCGCCGACGGCACGCTCACCGCGCTCCCACTGCCCGACGCGAGCCTGCACGCGGCGATCACCGTCAACACCATCTACTTCCTCGCCGATCTCCCGGCCGCCTGCACCGAACTCGCCCGAGTCCTGCGCCGGGGCGGCGTCGCGGTGATCGGCATCGGAGATCCCGACGCCATGGCCAGAATGCCCTTCACCCCTTATGGATTCACCTTGCGCCCGGTCGCCGATGTGGTGGCGGCGCTGAGTTCCGCGGGACTGACGGTGGAGCAGCGCACCTTGCCGAATCCGCCCATCCCCCACCACCTGCTGATCGCCCGCAAGGCCTGACCCAAGCCTTGACCGACCGGTCGGTCATGGCTACCGTCGGTCCATGACACCGTTCACCGTCACCACGCCGTACGGCGAGATCGCGGTACACCTGAGCGGATGCTCGCCCGACGACGCACCGGGACTGCTTCTGCTGCACGCGAATCCGGGTGACCATCGCGACTTCGATCAGATCGTGCCGACGCTGGGCAAGACGTGGGCCGTCGCCGCGGTCGACTGGCCGGGCTACGGCGCGTCCACGGTCACCGACCCGAACGCCGTCACCGTCGACGCGCTCGGCGACATCGCCGTGCAGGTGTCGACATCGTTGGCGCAGATCGGTTTCGGTTCACTCACCGTGATCGGCAACAGCGTCGGCGGATACGCCGCAGTGCGGTTGGCCGAGCGCGCACCGGACCTGGTGCGCGGGCTGGTCCTGGTGCAGTCGGCCGGGTTCGCACCGCTGAATCCGTTGACCAGAACCATGTTCGGGCTGATCGCGCGCCCCTCGGTAGCCCGGCGGTTCGTCGTCCCGCACGCGCGGCTCTACCTGGGCTCGCTGCGCAACGAGGGTGTTCGCCCCCTCTTCGAGCGGGCACGCGAGGTATCCGGCGATCCGATCCGGCTCGCCGTATATCGCAGCCTCTGGCGGAGCCTGGACGACCCGCGCGTCGACCTGCCCGCCGCGGCCCCACTGCTGCCCGGGCTACCCGTCCAGGTCGTCTGGGGCCGCGACGACCCCACCAATCCCTGGCTGATGAACCGGCGCGGCATCACCCGCGCCCTGCCCGGCGCGCCGGTCGCCGTACTGCCCACGCGGCACGAACCGTTCGCTCAGGCGCCCCGGTTGTTCCTCGACGCTGTGCGCGAGTTCCTCACCGCCCGTGCTGGAATGCCGCAATGAGATCCGCCGAACCCGGGCGCCGCGCCCTCCTGAACGCGGGCAGGCAGCTACTGGCCACCGAGAATCTGAGCAAGCTCTCGGTCAACGCGATCGCGGCCGAGGCCAACATGGCCAAGGGCAGCTTCTACCAGCACTGGCCGAGCCGCGAGTCCTACATACTCGCCCTGCACCGCGCCTTCCACGACGATCTCGACGACCAGGTCAGCGCGGCGACCGCCGACCTCCCACCCGGCGAAGCACGCCTCGCGGCCGGGATCGCCGCCTACCTCGACGGCTGTCTGGCCGCCCCCGCGACGAAGGGCCTATTAGTACAGGCCAGAACCGACGCGGGTCTGGCCACCGAGGTGAGCGCCCGCAATTCCGCCGCCGCCGGCCTGCTCGCCACGAACCTCACGGCGATGGGCTGGTCCGACGCCGCGCCCGTCGCCGTCCTGTTGGTAGCCGCGATAGCCGAAACCGCCCTACTCGAGCTGGACGCACAGTCGCCCCGGCCGGATCTGCGGGCGGCCCTGTTTCGCATCGCCCGTCACTGACCCCGGAAACGACCGAAGGCCCGATCCGGAAGGATCGAGCCTTTAGTCTTGTGGGCGAAGGGGGACTTGAACCCCCACGTCCTTACGGACACTGGCACCTGAAGCCAGCGCGTCTGCCATTCCGCCACTCGCCCGAGCGACTGGAAAAATCTAACATGCCCCGCGGCCGAAAATAAAATCGATTCCCTGACCTGCGGCGATGTCGATTGAAAGGGCGCGGGAACTGGGTCACGCCGCCGGGAGTTACCCAGGTAGAGGATCGTGGATATCATGCAAGGAACGTGGTCGGGTCCGGACACGCCGTAACCAGCGTGTCGAGGAGGGCGGACACGCGCACCGAAGGGAGGGCTGTGATGGGCATCGTGTCGAGATTCGAACGTCGCTTGCAGGGCGCTGTCGGTGACGTGTTCGCGAGGGTGTTCGGCGGCAGTGTGGTTCCCCAGGAAGTGGAGGCCGCGCTGCAGCAGGAAGCCGCAGATCAGATCCAGGATCTGGAGGGCGGGCACCGTCTCGCGCCGAACAGTTACGTGATCACGATCAACGAGACCGATCACGGCAAGCTGGACGCCGATCACGACCTGACAACCAAAGCGTTCGCCAAACATCTGCAGGATTACATCCGCGAGCAGGGCTGGCAGACCTACGGCGAAGTACACGTGGCGTTCGAGGCATCACCTACGCTGCACACCGGAATGTTCAGAGCGAGCGGCCGCGTCGACCCCGACGCCGGTCGTGGGACGGCCCCACCTCGCCCCGGACCGCCACAACGACCCGCACACCCGCAACCAGGAGCTGGCCCCATGACGCATAACTCAGGCTACGAGCCCGGCCGAGAGCCCGCGGAGTCCGATCCACGCAACCGCGGGTACGCACCGCCGCCCGCCGGCGCACCAGGGGCTTCCTACCCGGCCGACGATTACGGCCGCGGTGGCGGCTACGGCGCGCCCGAGGCGCAGCCCGGATACGGCGACGCATACGGCCAGCAGGGCGGCGAATACCAGAACGGCTACGACCCCGCCGCGCCCGCCCAGCAGGGCTACGGCCAGCAGGGTGGCTACGGCGCCGCGCCCGCGTACGGCGAGCCCGGCTACGACCAGCAGGGCGGCTACGGCCAGCAGGCCTACAGCCAGCAGGGCGGCTACGGCGCGCAGGGCGGCCAGGCCGGTTACGCCGACCCGGGCTACGACCAGCAGGGCGGCTACGGCCAGCAGGGCTACGCCGAACCCCAGCAGGGCTACGGCCAGCAGGGTGGGTACGGCCAGCAGGGCTACGCCGACCCGGGCTACGACCAGCAGGGCGGCTACGGCCAGCAGGGCTACGCCGAACCCCAGCAGCAGGGCTACGGCCAGCAGGGATACGGCGCGCAGCCCGGTTACGCCGAGCCCGCCTACGGCCAGGAGGAGCAGGGCGGCTACGCCCAGCCCGCCGCCGGTTACGGCCAGCAGGGCTACGGCCAGCAGCAGGGCGCGGGCTACGGCGCCGCCCAGTCGAGCTACTCGGCCACGCTCCAGCTCGACGACGGCAGCGGCCGCACCTACGCGCTGCGCGAGGGTTCCAACATCATCGGCCGCGGCCAGGACGCCCACTTCCGGCTACCCGACACGGGGGTGTCGCGTCGCCATATCGAGGTGCGCTGGGACGGCCAGACGGCCATGCTCTCCGACCTGGGTTCCACCAACGGAACGCTCGTCAACGGATCCCCCGTGCAGGATTGGCAGCTCGCCGATGGCGACGTCATCCGGGCCGGACATTCCGAGATCCTGATCCGGATCGTCTGATCCCGTAAGCTGCGCGGTGCACGTCACGAGTCGACGCTGTCGGCTCTATGATGCTGCCATTACACGCACGGTCCCGACCTCGGGGCCCGCAAGCCAGCACGCTGGTGGGGGTGGTTCGCCCCGCACCTGCCGTACCGACGTACCCGGGCGAACAGGAGGTGGAACGCCGTGCAGGGATTGATCCTGCAATTGACCCGCGCGGGGTTCCTGCTGCTGCTCTGGTTGTTCGTCTGGGCCGTTCTGCGGACCTTGCGCAGCGATATCTACGCGGCATCCGGCATACGGATACAGCCGAGGGCAACCCGCGGAAATCGCGGATCCATCGGTCTGCCCTCCTTCAGCCGAAGCCAGAAGGGCGCCAAGTATCTAGTGGTGACTCATGGTTCACTCGCCGGCACTCGAATCACCCTCGGCACGCAACCGGTCCTCATCGGACGCGCCGACGATTCCACGCTGGTACTCACCGACGACTACGCCTCGACCAGGCACGCGCGACTGTCTCAGCGTGGTGACGACTGGTACGTGGAAGACCTCGGTTCCACCAACGGCACATATCTAGACCGCGCGAAAGTCACCACCGCCGTCCGTGTTCCGCTCGGCACTCCTGTGCGAGTCGGCAAAACAGTGATCGAGCTGCGATCGTGACACTTGTTCTGCGCTACACCGCGCGAAGCGACCGCGGACTCGTCCGGGGCAACAACGAAGATTCGGTCTACGCGGGCGCACGCCTGCTAGCGCTGGCCGACGGCATGGGTGGGCACGCCGCCGGAGAAGTGGCCTCCCAGTTGATGATCGCCGCGCTGGCGCATCTCGACGACGACGAGCCCGGCGACGACATCCTCGGCAAGCTCGACCACGCCACGCATTCCGGCAACGCCGCCATCGCCGACCACGTCGAGGCCGAACCCGAACTCGACGGCATGGGCACCACGCTCACCGCCATCCTGTTCGCGGGCCGCAAACTCGGCCTGGTCCACATCGGCGACTCGCGTGCCTACCTGCTGCGCGACAGCGAACTCGCCCAGATCACCCGCGACGACACGTTCGTGCAGTCGCTCGTCGACGAGGGCCGGATCACCGCCGAACAGGCGCACACCCATCCCCAGCGTTCGCTGATCATGCGTGCCCTCACCGGCAACGAGATCGAGCCGACGCTGATCATGCGCGAAGCCCGCGCCGGTGATCGTTATCTGCTGTGCTCCGACGGACTTTCGGACGTGGTGAGTGACGAGACCATCGGCAACACCATGCGCGAGGGCAACACCGACGAGTGCGCCGACCGGCTCATCGAATTGGCGCTGCGCAGTGGTGGGCCCGACAATGTGACCGTTGTCGTCGCCGATGTGATCGACCTCGACTACGGCCAGAGCCACCCGATTCTCGCGGGCGCCGCCTCCACCGAGGAGGAGGAAGACTCCCCGCCGCCGAACACCGCGGCAGGGCGTGCCGCCGCGATGCGTCCGCCGCGGGCGCAACCGCGCCGGGCAGCCGCCGCACCACCGCCGCCGGAGACGAAGTCGCACAAGCTGCGCTGGCTGCTGCTGTCGCTGGCGTTGATCGCCGCGGTCGCCGTCGGACTCGTGGTGGGCTACAAGATGATTCGCAGCAACTACTACGTGGGCGCCGACAACGACAAGGTGGTCGTGATGCGCGGCCTGCCCGGTTCGATCCTCGGCTACTCGATCCACGATGTGGAGCTGACGGGCTGTGTGAACAGCAAGAGCGAGCTCACGCTCGTCGAGGTCGGCAAGTCCGCGCCGAGTGGGTGCAAGCCGCTGCTGGTCAGTGACCTGAAGCAGACCGGGCGCGACCAGGTGCAGAAGGGCCTGCCGCCGGATTCGCTGGACAAGGCGCGCGGCAGCATGAAGGTGCTGGCGCAGAACGAGCTCCTGCCGCCGTGCCCGAAGAAGGAATCGGTACCGCAGCCCGGCGTGCTGCCGCCCGAGCAGACCCCGGTGATCCCCGGCGGCGCACCGACTCCCGGCCCCGACCAGCCCGCGACACCGACCACGACCACGCCTGCCCCGACCACCACCACCGTCCCCCCGACAACCCCGCAGATCTCAGGGGAGAACTGCCGGGTGACGGACTGATGTCCGCACCGCCACCGCCGTCGGCTGGGGCGTTCCCCAGTCCCCCTGGTGGATTCGCGCCGGCGCCGCCGCCGTCGACGCGACGCAACCAGGAGTTGCTGCTGCTGGCGGGCGCGGCGGGCATCACCACGGTGTCGTTGTTCATCGTCGAGGCGAGCCAGGAACAGTCGATCACCACCGACATCGCCAAGTACGGGGTGGCTTTCCTCGCGCTGTTCGGGATCGCGCATCTCGCGGTGCGCCGGTTCGCGCCGTTCGCGGACCCGCTCCTACTACCGATTGTGGCGCTGCTCAACGGATTGGGGCTGGTGCTGATCCACCGGCTCGATCTCGCCGAAGCGCAGAAGGCGGCGTACGACGCGACATCGGTCCCCTCCCCCGACGCCAACCAGCAGATCATGTGGACCGGCCTCGGCATCGTGGTGTTCATCAGCCTGCTCATCGTCTTGCGGGACTACCGCACGCTGGCGCGCTACACCTACACACTAGGCCTGGTAGGGCTGGTCGCGCTGGCGATTCCGGCACTGTTGCCGAGCCGGTTCTCCGAAGTCAACGGCGCCAAGATCTGGATCCGGCTGCCCGGATTCAGCATGCAGCCGGGCGAATTCGCGAAGATCCTGCTGATCATCTTCTTCGCGGGCGTGCTGGTGGCTAAGCGTGACCTGTTCACCGCGGCGGGCAAGCACTTCCTCGGCATGGAATGGCCGCGACCGCGCGATATGGGCCCGATCCTGATCGTGTGGATCGTCTGCATCGGCGTACTCGTGCTCGAAAAAGACCTCGGCACTTCGCTGCTCATCTTCGGCACGGTGCTGGTGATGATCTACATCGCCACCGAACGGGTGGGCTGGCTGATCATCGGCGGCGGCCTGCTCGCGCTCGGATTCGTGTTCGCCTACGAACTGTTCGGGCACGTACGCGTGCGCGTGGACACCTGGCTGCACCCGTTCGACGACTACCACAACACCGGCTACCAGATCTCGCAGTCGATGTTCGGCTTCGCCACCGGCGGACTCGCAGGCACCGGCCTCGGCAGCGGACGGCCCCAGCAGGTGCCCTTCGCCAAGACCGACTTCATCGTCACCACCATCGGCGAGGAACTCGGCCTGATCGGGCTCACCGCGGTGCTGATGCTGTTCCTGATCTTCATCGTCCGCGGGCTGCGCACCGCGCTCGCCGTGCGGGACAGCTTCGGCAAGTTGCTCGCGGCGGGCCTGTCCTTCACCATCGCGATCCAGATCTTCGTGGTCGTCGGCGGTGTCACCAAACTGATTCCACTCACCGGTCTGACCACGCCGTTCATCTCCTATGGTGGTTCGTCGCTGCTGGCGAACTACGCGCTGCTCGGGCTGTTGATCAAGATCTCCGATGCGGCCCGCGCACCGGCACCGGCCCGTAAGCGCGCGCCCGCCCCGATCGCGGACGCGGCCACCGAACTGGTCCGCAGGCCGGAAAGCAGGGTGAGCGAATGAACACACCTCTGCGTCGCGTCGCCGTCGCCGTGATGGTGATGGTGGTGGCGTTGCTCGTGAACGCGACCTACCTGCAGGTGGTCAAGGCCGACGACCTGCGCAGCGATCCGCGCAACTCGCGGGTGCTGCTCGACGAGTACTCACGCCAGCGCGGTCAGATCTCCGCGGGCGGCACGGTGCTCGCCGGCTCCGTCGCGACCGACGACCGGTACAAGTACCTGCGCGAATACCCCTCCGACCCCTCGGCGTACGCGCCGGTCACCGGCTTCTACTCGATGCAGTACGGCAAGACCGGGCTCGAGCTGGCCGCGGATCCGCTGCTCTCCGGCAACGACTCGAGTCTGTTCGGCCGCCGGCTCATCGACATGTTCTCCGGACGCGATCCGCGCGGCGCGAACGTGCTCACCACGCTGAATCCGATGATGCAGCAGGTCGCCTACGAACAGATGACGTCGAAGGGCTACACCGGCGCCGTCGTGGCGATCGAGCCGAGCACCGGCAAGATCTTGACCATGGTCTCCACGCCCAGCTACGACCCCAACGAGCTGTCGGGCCACGACGGCGCGGCGGGTCGCGCCGCCTGGGAACGACTGAGCACCGATCCGAGTCAGCCGATGCTCAATCGCGCCGTCTCGCAGACCTATCCGCCGGGGTCGACGTTCAAGACCGTCGTCACCGCGGCCGCACTGTCCAACGGCGTCGCCGGTCCGAACGACCAGTTCACAGCCGCGCCCAACATCACCCTGCCCGGAACCAGCACCACGCTGGAGAACTACAACGGCAGCACCTGCGGCGACCAGCCGACGGCCAGCCTCTACGACGCGTTCCGGCGTTCGTGCAACACCGCGTTCGTCGAACTCGGCGTGAAGGTCGGCGCGGCGAAGCTCAAGGACGAGGCCGCCGCGTTCGGCATCGGAGTCGAGGATCCGCCCGGTGTGCCGATCCCGGTCGCCGAATCGACCGTCGGCCCGATCCCGGACAACGCCGCGCTCGGCCAGTCGAGCATCGGCCAGCGCGATGTGTCGGTGACGCCGCTCAATGTCGCGGTGATCGCCGCGACCATCGCCAACGGCGGCACCAGGATGCAGCCGTATCTGGTCGATCAGACCCAAGCGCCCGATCTGTCGGAGCTCAGCAAGACCAAGCCGGTCAGCGTCGGGCAGGCGGTGAGCCCCCAGGTAGCGTCGACCCTGACGGATCTGATGGTCGCCTCGGAAGCCAATACCGCGGGCGGCGGACGGTCGCCGTACCAGATCGCGTCCAAGACCGGAACCGCCGAACACGGCAGTAATCCCCGTAACACCCCGCCACACGCCTGGTATATGGCCTTCGCGCCCGCGCAGAACCCGAAGATCGCCATCGCGGTGATCGTCGAGAACGGCGGCGATCGGGCCCTGGCGGCCACCGGAGGTTCGGTAGCCGCGCCGATCGCCAGGTCGGTACTGGACGCGGGCCTGGCAGGGGGCTGAACGAAATGAGTGTGCGAGTGACAACACGGGGGCCCCGATGCTGAACAACGGCGCCATGATCGCCGACCGCTACCGCCTGCAGCGGCTCATCGCCACGGGCGGTATGGGTCAGGTGTGGGAGGCGATGGACACCCGGCTGGATCGCCGGGTGGCGGTCAAGGTCCTCAAGACCGAGTTCTCCGCCGACCCGACCTTCCGTGCGCGGTTCCGCGTCGAGGCGCGGACCACCGCGCAGCTCAACGCGCCCGGGATCGCGGGTATCTACGACTACGGCGAGACCACCGACCCGTCGGGCGGCGAGACCGCCTACCTGGTGATGGAGCTCGTGCAGGGCGAACCGCTCAACGCGGTGCTCAACCGGATGGGCAGGCTCTCGGTCGTCCAGGGTCTCGACATGCTCGAGCAGACCGGGCGCGCGCTCGAGGTCGCCCACGCGGCCGGGGTGGTGCACCGTGACGTGAAGCCGGGCAACATCCTGGTGACGCCGACCGGACAGGTGAAGATCACCGACTTCGGCATCGCCAAGGCGGTCGACGCCTCACCGGTGACCAAGACCGGCATGGTGATGGGCACCGCCCAGTACATCGCGCCCGAACAGGCCGTCGGCGAGGACGCCACCGCGGCGTCGGACGTCTACTCCCTCGGCATCGTCGGCTACGAAGCACTGGCCGGCGTCCGCCCGTTCACCGGTGAGGGCGCGATCACCGTCGCGATGAAGCACGTGCGCGACGCACCGCCGCCGATGCCCGACGACCTGCCCGCGAACGTGCACGAACTGATCGCCATCACCATGGCCAAGGACCCGCTGCAGCGCTACCGCAGCGGCGGCGAGTTCGCTGATGCCGTGGCCGCGGTGCGTGCCGGGCACATGCCGCCGCTCCCCGGTGGCGCCACCGGTCCGTCGATGACCGGGGCCACCCGGGTACTTCCGCCCGGCCCGACCGTGGTGCTCCCCGCCGCCGCGGCAGCCGCGGCCGCGGCGGACTACGACGGCGCGACCATGCGCTTCGGCCATCAGCCCGGCGGTCCGGTCGGTCCGCCCACCGGCGGTTACGGCGGTCCGGCCACCCAGGCTTCCGCGCCCGCGCCGGTGCCCGCGAGCAACGCCAAGAACAACCAGAAGTGGCTGATCGCGCTCGGTGTCGGCGCGCTGCTGCTCGGCGGTGGTGTGCTGTGGCTGCTGTTCGGCGGTGAACCGAACCGGGATTCGGGGACCACGACCACCACCGTGCAGACCACCAAACCGCTGCCGCCGCCGGTGACCACCACCCGGCCGGTCCCGCCGCCGCCGGTGACCACCGAGGAACCGCCGACCACCACGCAACGTCCGACGACGACCACCGAGCCGCCGACGACGACCACCGAGCCGCCGACCACCACGACGGTGCCGCCGACCACCACGACCAAGACCAAGCCGACGACCACACCGAAGCCGACCAAACCGGAGCCGACCACCACGGCGCCGGCCGCGGGCACCACCACCGTCGGTCGTCCCCGGCTGCCCACCTTCGACCTGCCGTTCCCCGATGGCGACACGGCGGTAGGCCCGACCATAGGACAACCATGACGACCCCGAAGAACCTCTCCTCGCGGTACGAGCTGGGCGAGATCATCGGGTTCGGCGGCATGTCGGAGGTGCACCGCGCCCGCGACGTGCGGCTGTCGCGTGACGTGGCGATCAAGGTGCTGCGGGCCGATCTGGCCCGCGATCCCACGTTCTACCTGCGGTTCAAGCGCGAAGCCCAGAACGCGGCCGCGCTGAACCACCCGGCCATCGTGGCCGTGTACGACACCGGCGAAGCCACCGTCGACGGCGGGCCGCTGCCCTACATCGTCATGGAATACGTCGAGGGCGACACCCTGCGCGACATCGTGCGCGGCAAGGGACCGCTCGCGCCGCGCAAGGCGATGGAAGTCGTGGCCGACGTGTGCGCCGCGCTCGACTTCAGCCATAAAGCCGGGATCGTGCACCGCGATATGAAGCCGGCCAACATCATGATCAACCGCGCCGGTGCGGTGAAGGTGATGGACTTCGGCATCGCGCGCGCGATCGCCGACAGCGCCAACCCGATGACCCAGACCGCCGCGGTGATCGGCACCGCCCAGTACCTCTCGCCCGAGCAGGCGCGCGGCGAGACCGTCGACGCGCGCTCGGACGTGTACTCGGTGGGCTGCGTGCTCTTCGAGATCCTCACCGGGCAGCCGCCGTTCACCGGTGATTCGCCGGTCGCGGTCGCCTACCAGCATGTGAAGGAGGATCCGCCGCTACCGTCGTCGGTCAATCCCGGCGTGCCGCGTGAGCTCGATTCGGTGATCCTCAAGGCGATGGCCAAGAACCCGGCCAACCGCTACCAGACGGCAGCGGAGATGCGCGCCGACCTGATCCGGGTGCTCGGTGGGCAGAAGCCCAGCGCGCCGATGGTGATGAACGAGGAAGACCGCACCGATTACGACGACGAGCCGGGGCCGCGGAGTTTCCACGACCGCCGCGACGACACCTCCGAGCACCCCGTGGTCGGGCCCGACGGCGAGGAACGTAACCGCACCGGGCTGATCGCGCTCGGTGTCGCGGCCGCGCTCGCTGTGGCGTTCGGCCTGTTCTGGGTGCTGGTCGGTCCAGGTAGCCGGGCCGATCAAGTTGCCGTCCCCGATCTGTCAGGCAAGCCCGCGCAGCAGGCACAGGACGACCTCCAGCAGGCCGGTTTCCACGTGGCCAGGCTGGAGAAGCCGGACGGCAAGGTGGCGCCGGGCAATGTGATCGCGACCCAGCCGCTCGGCGGTTCGCGCATCGACAAAGGCAGCACGGTGACGTTGCAGGTCTCGACCGGGCCCACGCAGGTGCAGTTGCCGCGGCTGATCGGGATGAGTCAGGCCGATGCCGAGCAGAAGCTGAATTCGCTCGGTCTGCAACTGGATCCGAATGTGGTGCGCAAACCGTCGAGCACCGCCGAGACCGACAAGGTGATCGCCCAGGACCCGAGCGCGGGTGTGCGGGTGGACATCGACCGGCCGATCGTCGTCACCATCGGCGGCGGGCCGGAAGAGGTGCGTGTGCCGACCGTGGTGGGCCAGGACATCTCCATCGCTCAGCCGAATCTGGTCGCCTCCGCCGGTTTCAAGGTCGAGATCCAGGAAGTGAAGTCCTCGCTGCCCAAGGGCCAGGTGCTCGCCACCAACCCGGCCGGCGGTAGCAACGCGGAGAAGGGCTCGACCATCACGGTCCAGGTCTCCGCCGGTGACCGGATCACCGTCCCCGATCTGACCGGGCTCACGCCGGTGCAGGCGCAGGAGACGTTGCGCGGGCTCGGATGGACCGGTCAGCTCAGCCAGACCACGGTGATCACGCTCGACGGCAATGCCTCGGGCAAGGTCGTCGGGCAGAATCCGGCGGCCGGTTCGGCAGTGACGATCAACGGCAATGTGGTGCTGCACGTGGGAGCGTCGCCGATTCCGCGATGAGGTCTCGATTGGATGGCGAACACGCCCGCCGCGTCCGCGCGGGCGCAGAATGAGGCTGCTTTCATCCCATCCAGCGTTGCTGACGAGGAGGTAGCCCCCTATGACGACAGCCAGGGACATCATGAAGCCCGGTGCGCAGTGGATCACCCGTGGTGACACCGTGACGACCGCGGCGACGGCGATGGCCGATCTCGGGGTCGGATCGATCGTCGTCGCCGATGACGACGAGCGCATGTGCGGCATCATCACCGACCGCGACATCGTGGTGAAGTGCGTCGCGCTCGGTCTGTCACCTGATCTGACGACAGCGGCGGAACTCTGCGAGTCGACGCCGCGGTGGGTCAGCGCGGACGCCGATGTGGAAGACGTGCTCGACCAGATGGAATCGCACCGCGTGAAGCGGATGCCGGTGATCGAGAACAAGCGCCTGGTCGGGATGATCAGCGAGGCCGATCTGGCTCGGCACCTCGATGACAATCAGCTCGGCGAATTCGTGACCGCCATCTACGGGCGGCCCTGAGCTAACTCAGGTCGAGGTGGATGTTCATCGACTTGGCTTCCGCGGCCAGGTCGGTGAGCTCCACCACGCGCACGCCATGGGTGCGCAGTTTGTCCACACCCTCGCAGGCGGCGACGAACAGGCTCGGCTCGCGCCAGGCGATCACCACCGTGGGAATGCCGGCGGCCAGGATGCGATCGGTGCACGGCAGCCGGGTGGCGGTGGCGCGGGTGGAGCACGGTTCGAGGGTGCTGTAGATCGTGGCCCTGGTCAGGCGGGGGTCGTCGGGGTCGAGCTTGTTGAGCGCGGACTCCTCGGCGTGCACCTTCTCGTCGGTTTCGCGAGAGAAGCCGGTCGCGATCTCCACCCCGTCGGCGACGATTACGGCGCCGACCGAATAGGCCGTCTCGCTGGGCGGACAGTTCCTGGCGAGCGCTATCGCCCTGTGCATGAACCGGTGGTCGGTGTCGTCGTGGCTCATGTCATTTCCCTGTGGTCGGCGAGTTATCCACAACTCTCGCGTGATGTGGAATCGGTCATGTTCAGGTGTGGAGCAAAGTTGTCCGTGAACTGTGGACAGCTGAATTTTCCCAGGTCAATGCAGTGATTCTGTTCGCGGTATCAGTTAGTTGCGGGGCTGTGGATCGGGGCTGACCAGGTAGTTCAGCACAGCGACATCCCCAAGTTGTTCCACACCCGCCAGGTGCAACCTGCGACCGGCCCCGCCGGGGAACTGCGCCGGTCCGACGAAGCGCGGCGCAGCCGGATCGCCGACCAGGATCGGCGCGATCGCCAGCCGGATCTCGTCGACCAGATCGGCCGCGAGGAAGCCGGTGTGCATGCCGGTACCCCCTTCGACCATCAGCCTGTGGATACCTCGCGCGCCGAGGTCGGCGACGAGGGCCGGGAGCGCGAGACGCTCGCCGAGGCTCACCACCTCGGCGAGTCCGTCGAGCCGGTCGCCCAGCCTCCCGGCACCCGCATCGGAGGTGTAGACGAGTTTGTCGCCGCCGGTGTGCCAGAAGCGCAGCCCCGGATCGAGATCACCGGAATCGGTGACGGTCACCTTCACCGGGAACTCCGGTTCGCCCGCTGCCACCCGAGCGGCCCGGCGCTCGGCGCTGTTCACCAGCAGGCGGGGGTTGTCGGTGCGCAGCGTGTGCGCACCGATCAGGATCGCGTCGGATTCGGCACGGATCTGGTCAACCCGATCGAAGTCGGCACTGTTCGACAGCAGCAGGCGCTGTGCGCTCGCGTCGTCGATATAGCCGTCCAGACTCGCCGCCACCGACAACCGCACCCACGGCCTCACTGCGTGACCAGCGCGGCGACCTCCGCCTCGAGCGCGGCGACGAGTGCCTCGGACGGACGTTCGCCGCAGACCTCGAGCCAGTTGGCGAGCATCCGGTGGCCGCCCTGGGTGAGCACGGACTCGGGGTGGAACTGCACGCCGTGGATGGGCAGCGTGCGGTGACGCATCGCCATCACGATGCCGCTCTCGGTGTGGCCGACCACCACCAGCTCCTCGGGAATGGTTTCCGGGAGAACCGTCAGCGAGTGGTATCGGGTGGCGGTGAAGGGGTCGGGCAGGCCGGCCAACACGCCGGACCCGAGATGGAAAACATCACTGGTCTTGCCGTGCAGCAATTCGGGCGCCCGGTCGACGGTGCCGCCGAACGCCTCGCCGATCGCCTGGTGCCCGAGGCACACGCCGAGCAGCGGCTTGTTGTGCCGGGCCGCCGCGTGCACGAGCGGGATGCTCGCGCCCGCCCGGTCGGGACTGCCTGGGCCGGGGCTCACCAGCACGCCGTCGAACGCTCCACCCTCGTCCCCGACGGTGAGCAGGGTGTCCAGATCGTCGAGGCGGGGGTCATCATTGCGCCAGACCACGACGTCGGCACCAAGCTGGCCGAGGTACTGCACCAGGTTGAACACGAAGCTGTCGTAGTTGTCGACGACCAATACACGCATGCGTCGAGGGTACGGGAGTTGCGATAGCCTAGGAGTTACCTGTACTCCGAATTCGAGGACGTCATGCCCAAGTCCAAGGTCCGCAAGAAGGCCGACTACACCCCGAGCCCCGCCAGCCGCACGCCGGTGAAGGTGAAAGCGGGGCCGTCGCCGGTCTGGTACGTCGCGATCATGCTGGGCTTCATGCTCGCCGGCTTGGTGTGGCTGATCGTCTACTACCTGGCGCAGGACCACATCAGCTTCATGCTCGATCTGGGCGCCTGGAACTTCCTGATCGGGTTCGGCCTGATGGTCATCGGCCTGGTCATGACCATGCGATGGCGCTGATCGCAGCGGATTACACCGGTGTTATTCATGCACACCTGTGGATAACCCTGTGCACAACTCGAGGATAGAGGGGCGAACAACCGCGTGAACGATGCACAACCCGTCTCGTGGTCCACCCCTGTCGCAGGTCTGCTCGCCATCAGCGGTGGCGGAATCCTGCTGGCCGTGCTGGCAGTCCTCGCCCAGGACGGCCCGAGCAGGCTGCTCATCGGCATCGCCGCCGTCGCCGTGCTGGCGATGTCCGCACTCGGCATCCGGCAGCGCCCTCGGCTCACCATGGTTCCCGGCCCCGCGCCGCGGCTGGTGGTCGGCACGCTCACCGGCCCGAAGGACTACCCACTCGACCGGATCGACCGGATCCGGATGGTCTCTTACCGCCGCATCGGCCGCAAATCCGCGATGCTCGAGGTCGACGTGCGCCACGAGGACACCGAGCGATTGCTGATCTTCGGCCGCTGGGACCTCGGTACCAATCCCCACGACGTGTACGACGCTCTGGTCGTCAACGGCTTCGCCTCGGTGACTTCGGACTGACGTTGTTTCACGTGAAGCAAAGAGAACTCCCCGCCGCGACGGTCCGCGGCGGGGAGTTCTGTGTATGGCCTTGATCAGTCGATCGTGACGGCCGAGATGATGACCGGCTCGTCGGGTCGATCATTGCGATCGGTCTTCACCGAGGCGATGGCGTCGACGACCTTGCGCGAATCGGGGTCGACCACCTCCCCGAAGATCGAATGCTTGCGGTTGAGGTGCGGCTGCGCGCCGACGGTGATGAAGAACTGCGAACCGTTGGTCTCGGTGCCGGCGCCCGCATTCGCCATCGCGAGCAGATAGCCCCGGTCGAAGCGCAGATCCGGGTGGAACTCGTCGGCGAACTCGAAGCCCGGCCCACCACGGCCGGTGCCTGTCGGATCGCCGCCCTGGATCATGAACCCCGGAATGATCCGGTGAAAGACGGCGCCGTCGTAGAACGGGCCACTTTCCGTCCCACCGGCATTGACGGTGGAGTACGGCGCGGTGCCGTCGGCGAGACCGACGAAGTTGCGCACCGTCTTCGGGGCGTGGTTACCGAAAAGCGCGATCCTGATATCGCCGTGGTTGGTGTGCAGAGTTGCCACGGCCGTCTGGTTGGGTGAGGTCACGCAGTTATGGTGCCACGCGACACGTCGAATCTGTTTGTGCCACAGTGGTCGAATGAAGCTTCGTAATCCGCTGCTCGCGTCGATCGCGCTCGCCGGGGCGGGCGCCCTGGCCTACCTGGCCCGCGCCAAGCGTCCACAACTGCCGGAACCCGCCGCCGAGCCGCCGCGTCTGGGGTATTCCCGCAACGGCTCGGCGCACTAGTTCCGGCTGTTGTTCAGCGACTGACCGACTTCTTGTACTGGATCTGAGCCAGCGGCACGAAGACGATCAGGATCACCACGATCCACATCAGCGTGGTGGTCACTGGATGCTGCATCGGCCACGCGTCCGAGGGCGGCGCCATCGGGTTGACGTTGCCGAACAGGTCACGCACCGCCTGGGTGAGCGCCGAGACCGGGTTCCATTCGGCGAAGACCCGCAGCGGAGCAGGCATGTTGTCGAGCGGAACGAACGCGTTGGACAGGAACGTCAGCGGGAAGATCACCATGAAGCTGGCGTTGTTGAACACCTCCGGCGCGCGCACGATCAGGCCGACCACGGCCATCATCCACGACAGCGCGTAGGCGAACAGCAGCATCAGCGCGTACGCGAGCACCGCGTCGAGGAACGATCCGCGGATCCGCCAGCCCACGACCAGACCGGTCAGCGACATCACTACCAGGCTGACCACGTTGATCACCACATCGCTGATCGTGCGCCCGACCAGCACGGCCGACGGCGCCATCGGCAGCGACCGGAACCGGTCGATGATGCCCTTCTGCATGTCTTCGGCCAGGCCCGCACCGGTGAAGGTGGCGCCGAACACCACGGTCTGGGCGAAAATGCCGGCGATCAAGAACTCCCGATAGCCACCTTCGAGCCCGGGGATCGAGATCGCCGAGCCGAAGACGTAGGCGAACAGCAGCACGAACATGATGGGCGACAGCGTCGTGAAGATCAGCACGTCGGGTACGCGCTTGATCTTGATGACGTTGCGTTTGGCGATGGTGATGCTGTCGCTCACCACCATCGACAGTCGTTCGCCGAGGCTGGGAGGGTGCAGCTCGGCCTTGTCGAGTGCGACGGTCATCGGTTCTTTCCTTCCGCGGCGCCCACGGTCTCCGACTCGCGATCGCCGTTGACGAGTTCTTCGGCCTCGTGCCCGGTGAGCGTCAGGAAGACGTCGTCGAGCGAGGGTCTGCGCAGGGCGACATCGTTGATGTCCACCTTGTGCTCGGTGAGCCTGCCGATGGCGGTGACCAGGTCCTGTGACCCGTCGGAGACCGGCACGATGAGCTTGCGCAGGCCGGGTTCGAGATGGATCTCGCCGTCGGCGAGCCCGCTGAGCACCTGCTGGGCGACGGCGAGCTGGTCGGCGGCGCCGACGGTGAGTTCGATCCGGTCGCCGCCGACGAGGGCCTTGAGTTCGTCGGCGGTGCCGCGGGCGATCACCTTGCCGTGGTCGATCACCGCGATCGAATCGGCGAGGCGGTCGGCCTCGTCCATGTACTGGGTGGTGAGCAGCAGGGTGGTGCCGCCGGCGACCAGCTCCTCGATGACGTCCCACAGGTCGAGCCGGGCACGCGGGTCCAGACCCGTGGTCGGTTCGTCGAGGAACAGCACCGGCGGGTTGGCCACGAGGGCGCCTGCCAGGTCGAGGCGCCTGCGCATACCGCCCGAGTAACCCTTCACCGGCCGGTCGGCCGCGTCGCTGAGGCGGAAGCGGTCGAGCAGTTCGCGGGCCCGCTCCTTACTTCGCTGGGTGCCGAGGTGGTAGAGCCTGCCGACCATTTCGAGGTTCTCGAAACCGGTGAGGTATTCGTCGACGGCGGAATACTGGCCGGAGGCGCCGATGCGCGAGCGCAGGGCCTGTGGGTTGCCGAGCACGTCGATGCCGGCGACGGTGGCGGTGCCCTCGTCGGGTATCAGCAGCGTGGTGAGAACGCGAACAGTCGTGGTCTTTCCCGCGCCGTTGGGGCCGAGAAGCGCGGTGACGGTACCTTCCGGAACGGACAGGTCGAGTCCGTCGAGGGCGACGAGCTGCCCATACCGTTTGACCAGACCCTCGGCGACGATTGCGTCGGGCATGATTCTCCTGAAGTCGTGGTTGGCGATGCTGTGCCCAGTATTGCCCTACCCACCGACAAGTCGCATCCCAAATTTCCGCGCGACCGCAAGTCAGATGTACACAATTGTTCGACATGCCGACGTGTCGCGACACGCGGCGAATCGGACTGATTTTCTGTCTCCCGACACGAACAAGAGCGCCTGTTCGCTGGACGGTCGCCACACGCGAGACGAGAACATGTTCACCGTTGATTCCCCGTAAAACGTTGCGTACCAGCCGATTCCGATGTTCGTAAGACACCTGACAGGTACCGGGAGCGCGCACCGGCCGACCGCCGCACCCCGGACCACCGCCGACACCCGCACCGGCACCCGAAAAATCTCGTGAACTCGCCCGGTGCGCGTACACGAATTCCGCGCGTATCGCGTAGGATCGTTCAGGTCGGCCCCTCCCCCCCGGGCCGACCCTACGCGGGCCTCGGCTAACTCCCCCCCTTCGCCGAGGCCCGCTCCCCATTTTCCGGCAAGGTCGCAGCTCGGCAGATCAGCCGAAGCGCACCGCAACGCCGGGCGTCACAGTCCGGCCACGTTCCGGCGATCACCCGGCAACCAGGGTTATCGTCGGCCCATGGTGCCTGGTCGCGGTGCGATCGCCGGGGTCGTCCTCTCGATGACGATCCTCGTTGGTTGTAGCGGATCCACCGACGACACGCACACCACCACGACGACCACCGCCGAGCTCCCCCCGAATCAAGTCGCAGGCGTCGCCCTGCCCGCCGACGCGGTCGGCAAAGCCGTCGGGCAGCTCGACGAACTGGTGGGCTCGCTGATGGACTCCAGCCGCATTCCCGGCATGGCTGTCGCCGTGGTCCATGGTGGAAAGACCGTGTACGCCAAGGGTTTCGGTGTTCGCGCGGCAGGCACGCCCGACAAGGTCGACGCCGACACCGTCTTCCAACTCGCCTCGGTGTCGAAGTCGCTCGCCGCGACCGTCGTGGCCAACCAGGTCGGCGCGGACACGATCGAGTGGACGACCCCGGTGGTCGCCCACCTCCCGTCGTTCGCGCTGGCCGATCCCGCCACCACCGCCCAGCTCACCGTCGGCGACCTGTTCGCGCACCGCAGCGGCCTGCCCGATCACGCGGGCGACCGGCTCGAAGACCTCGGCTACGACCAGGCCGCGATCTTCGACAAGCTGCGCCTCGAGCCCCTCGACCCCTTCCGGATCACCTATCACTACACCAACTTCGGACTCACCGCCGGCGCCGAAGCCGTGGCCGCGGCGGCCGGGAAGGATTGGGCCCAACTCTCGTCGGATGCCCTCTACACGCCACTCGGCATGCGCGACACCAGCTCTCGCTTCGACGACTTCCTCGCCCGGCCGAATCACGCGGTGGGACACGTGAACATCGACGGCGACTGGGTGGCCCGCTACGTGCGTGACCCCGACCCCCAGTCCCCCGCCGGCGGGGCGAGCTCCTCGGTGAACGATATGGCCCGCTGGCTGACGATGCTGCTCGGTAACGGCACGGCGGGCGCGACAACCATCGCCCCGCCCGAAGCGCTGCTGCCCGCCGTCACACCCCAGATCGTCTCGGCGCCGCCCGCCTCCCCCACCGCGCGGGCGGGCAGCTACGGGTACGGCTTCAATGTGTCGGTCTCCGCGGCCGGGCGCACGGTCACCAGTCATTCCGGCGCCTTCGGCCTCGGCGCGGCGACCAACTTCCTGGTGATCCCGTCCGCCGACGTGGCCATCGTCGCGCTGACGAACGCCGCGCCGCTCGGCATCCCGGAGACGTTGACCGCCGAGTTCGCCGATCTGGTGCAGTTCGGCGAGGTGCGCGAGGACTGGCGCGGCCTGTACCGCGACGCTTTCGCCGCCATCGACGATCCGGAAGGTGCCCTGTCCGGTCAGCCCGCCCCGGCGAATCCTGCCCCCGCACAGCCGCTACCGACCTACGAGGGCAGCTACGACAGCGCCTATTGGGGACCCGCCACGATCGTCGCGACCGATAACGGCTTGCGCCTGACCATCGGCCCCGAGCAGCGGACCTATCAACTCCGGCACTGGGACGGCGACACCTTCGCCTTCGACCTGAGCGGCGAGAACGCCCCGCCCGGCAGCGTCACCTCGGCACGGTTCGCCGACGGCACACTGACCATCGACTACTTCGACGAGAGCGGTCTCGGCACGTTCACCAGAACAAAATGACGCAGCACCAGAACGAAGTGACGCAGCACCAGAGCGAGTGACACAGCACCGGAACCGGTCGATCAGGCGAGCGTGCGCCACGCGGTCGCCAGCCGCGCCGCCCGCACCTTGCCCGCGACCCCGAGCAGCGGCGCATCACGCTCCCAGCGCTTCCTGACCTCCGGATCCACCGGCGCCCACAGCGGCTCCAGTTCGGTACGCAGACCGGTCAGCCGATCGAAGATGCCGCCGAGCGCGATGTGCACACCCGGGGAGCTCGGATCCTCGGCACCGACCCCACGCACCGCCGCAAACAGCGCCAGCAGCTGTTCTACGGGCTCCGCGGGCCACTGCGCTAGCCGGGCGACCCGAACGAGCTGACCGAGCACAGCGGCCAGCACATGCAGGTCCTCGACCGTCCGGAACGGCTTCAGGTAGTCGGCGTAGCCGTCACCGGGCAGCAGCTCGCCCGGCGCGGCATCGAAGACGACTTCCGCGTGTGGGATCTCCGGCGCGAACGGCAGCGTGGGCAGCGGCGTCACCGCGGCGGACGCACCGGCGCCGACGAGCACGGCGCGCAGCAGCGGCCTGCCGTCGGGCTGGGTGCCGGAGCGGGCGATCACCAGGAACCGATCGGCGAACGCGCCCAGCGTGGCGAAGGATTTGGTGCCGCTGACGGTGCCGTCCTCGCGCACTGTTGTCGTCATCGTCGACGGTCGCGCACCGGCGCCCTCGGTCGCGCACATCGAGGAGAGCTCGGCGGGATCGAGCGAGGGAACCAGCGCGTGCAGGGCTTCCTGATAGCCACCGAGGAAGGCGGGACCTGTTCCCGCACCGTCGAATCCGGCGATCGCGGCCCGATCGAGCGAACTCGGGAACCCGGCTGTCCTGGTGCGGTGTCGCGCCCAGTCCGCCGCGAAATCAGCCGAAACGGCGTCGGCGGGAGTGGTGGTGAGAAGAAAATCGAATACCGAGGAATTCACAGATGTGGAGCCTAGGGGAATCGAACCCCTAACCCCTGCCTTGCAAAGGCAGTGCTCTGCCAATTGAGCTAAGGCCCCTTACCGGTCATCGACCGGTTGGCAACCCGAAATCAGCGGGTGGTGACCTCGCGCCAGAGGTCTGCGTCGTCGCGCTTGCGGAATTTGTTGACACCGATGAGAACGGCGATCACAACACCGACCATGAGGACAATCTTCATGATTCCCACCCTACTGTGCTGTTCGGGAGTGGGCCTAGGAGGACTTGAACCTCCGACCTCTTCGTTATCAGCGAAGCGCTCTAACCGCCTGAGCTATAGGCCCGAACTCATTTCGATCCCCGCCGGAGCAGTGAACCGCAACGAGAAACGAGGTTACCTTACCTGCCTGCCGATAACCAAAACGGCCGGTCAGACCCAGTTTCCTGGGACCGACCGGCCGTACCGGAAACCTGCTCCTAGTCGGGATCGGCCAGGGTTATCTGGATGCCGCCGACCAGATCGCAGCACTGGTTGTAGATGAACACGCCGACCGTGGCCAGCGCGGTGAACAGCACCACGTTGATCAGGCCGATCACACCCGCGTAGCCGAACACTGTGCCAGCGTCGATCAGGCTCGACGAGCTGCCCTCCTGGTTCAGCATCTCGCCCAGCGAGTTGTCCAGGTTGTCCCACACGCCCATGCCCGCCAGCACGATGTAGAGCAGGCCGACGGCCAGCATCCACACGAAGAACAGCGCGACACTGATCACCAGGGTGATCTTCAGGGTCGACCACGGGTCGATCCGGCGGATCTGCACGGTCGCGCGTAGTGGCTCGCCCGACGCGGCAGCCGCGATGGCCACCGGCACCGCGGGCGAGACGCTGCCCGCCGCGGCTGCCCGCGCGCTCGGCCCCATGTTGTGCTGGGGCTGCGGCGCCATCGGCAGCCCGGGCGGCGCCACCGGCGCCTCGGGTGCCGGGTGGCGCACGTCGGACAGGTCTGGCATGTCCTTGACCAGCTCCGGACGCGCGATGCTGCGGGTCGGCCCGTCGATCCCGACGGACTTCACCATCGCCGCTTCCTTGCGAGCCGCCTTGGCCGCCAGGTCGGCGGTGGTGCGGGCATTGGACGCCCCACTGCCCTTGAGACCGCCGCCGCCCGGTGCCCCGGACGAAGGCCGCCCCTGACTCGGCGATTCGCCGGGCCGGTACAGGTTCGACTGCGGTTCACGCTGCGGAAGCTGAGCCCACCCGTCCTGGTAGGGCGAGGATTTGCTGCCCTTGCCGTCGAACGAATCGGTCCCGGCCGCACCGGATTCCGGCGCCGCGCCCTCGGCCGGACCGCCCTGGCGTGGGATCGGCCGCGGCGGGATCGGAGACGTGGCGATCCGCTCGGTGACGCCGTTGGTCTGGTTCCGATCGTCGTTCGACTGATTCGGTGTGGTCAATGGAATCCTCAGATCCGTTCGTTGCCGCCGCTATTTGGTGTGTTACTCCGAAGCCACGTCGCCGAGGAGCTGATCGGGATCGGGCTCGTCGGCGTTGCGCGCGATCGCTAGCAAGGTATCGCCATCCGCGAGGTTCATCAATCGCACGCCCTTGGTCTGGCGTCCGGCCTTACGAACCTGCTTGGCTGCGGTGCGGATGACGCCACCACTGGAAGTGATCGCGTACAACTCGTCCTCGTCGTCGACGATGAGCGCACCCACCAGGCTGCCACGCTTCGGATCGTATTGGATTGTCAATACGCCTTTTCCGCCACGTCCCTGCGCGGTGTACTCCTCGATCGCGGTCCGCTTCGCGTACCCGCCGGCCGTCGCGACCAGCAGATATGTCTCCAGACGCACCACATTGAGCGAGAGCAGCTCGTCGTCGGTGTTGAAGCGCATACCCTGCACGCCGGAGGTGGCGCGGCCCATCGGACGCAGCGCCTCATCGGTCGCCGCGAAGCGGATCGACTGACCGTGCGCCGAGACCAGGAGCAGGTCATCGTCGGACGAGCACAGCACCGCACCGACCAATTCGTCGTCATCGCGCAGGTTCACCGCGACGATGCCGCCGGAGCGGTTGGAGTCGAAATCGGTGAGTTTCGACTTCTTCACCAAACCCGCGCGTGTCGCGAGCACGAGGTACGGCGCGTCCTCGTAGGTCTTGAGCTGGATGATCTGGGCGATCTTCTCGTCCGGCTGGAAGGCGAGCAGGTTGGCCACGTGCTGACCACGCGCGGTCCGGTTGGCCTCGGGCAGCTCGTACGCCTTGGCCCGGTAGACGCGGCCCTTGTTGGTGAAGAACAGCAGCCAGTCGTGCGTGGACGACACGAAGAAGTGCTTGACGATGTCGTCCTGCTTGAGACCCGCGCCCATCACGCCCTTGCCGCCGCGCTTCTGCGAGCGGTAGAGGTCGGTCTTGGTGCGCTTGGCGTAGCCGGTCTCGGTGATCGTGACCACTACGTCTTCGCGGGCGATCAGATCCTCGTCGGCGACGTCACCGTCGGCGGCGATGATCCTGGTCCGGCGGTCGTCGCCGTACTTCTCGACGATCTCGGCCAGCTCGTCGCGCACGATCGCGCGCTGACGCTCGGGCTTGTCGAGAATGTCCTTGTAGTCGGCGATCTCGATCTCGATCTTGGCCAGATCGTCGATGATGCGCTGACGTTCCAGGGCCGACAGGCGACGCAGCTGCATGTCGAGGATGGCGGTCGACTGGATCTCGTCGATGTCGAGCAACTGCATCAGGCCGGTGCGCGCGGTATCGGTGTTGGCCGCGCCGCGGATCAACGCGATGACCTGGTCGAGCATGTCCAGTGCCTTGACCAGGCCGCGCAGGATGTGGGCCCGCTCCTCGGCCTTGCGCAGCAGGTAGCGGGTGCGCCGCACGATGACCTCGAGCTGGTGATTCACGTAGTAGCGAATCATCTGATCCAGCCGCAGCGTGCGCGGGACACCGTCGACGATCGAGAGCATGTTCGCGCCGAAGCTGGTCTGCAGCTGGGTGTGCTTGTAGAGGTTGTTCAGCACCACCTTGGCCACCGCGTCACGCTTGACCGTGACCACGATGCGCATGCCGACGCGGTCCGAGGACTCGTCGTGGATATCGGAGATACCCGCGATCTTCGCGTCCTTCACCTGCTCGGCGATGGAGTTGACGAAGTTGTCGGTGTTGACCTGGTACGGCAGTTCGGTGATGACGATCGTGGTGCGGCCACGCGCGTCTTCCTCGATCTCCACCACACCGCGCATGCGGATGGAACCGCGGCCGGTGGTGTACGCGTCGTGGATGCCCTGGCTGCCGACGATCAGGCCGTGCGTCGGGAAGTCGGGGCCCTTGACCCGTTCCATGCAGGCGGCGAGGGTGGATTCCTCGTCGGCCTCGTAGTTCTCCAGCGCCCAGTAGATGGCGTCGGCCAGCTCGTTGAGGTTGTGCGGCGGGATGTTGGTGGCCATGCCGACCGCGATGCCGTTGGAGCCGTTCATCAACAGGGCGGGCACGCGGGCGGGCAGCACGGTCGGCTCCTGCGAGCGACCGTCGTAGTTCGGGACGAAATCGACCGTCTCGGAGTCGATATCGCGCAGCATCTCCATCGCGAGCGGCGTCAGGCGGCACTCGGTGTAGCGCATGGCGGCCGCGCCGTCGTTGCCGCGGGAACCGAAGTTGCCCTGGCCGTCGACCAGCGGATAGCGCAGCGACCACGGCTGAGCCATGCGCACGAGGGTGTCGTAGATCGACGAGTCGCCGTGCGGGTGGTAGTTACCCATGGTCTCGGCGACCGGGCGCGCGGACTTCACGTAGCCGCGGTCCGGGCGGTAGCCGTTGTCGTACATCGCGTAGAGCACGCGACGGTGCACCGGCTTGAGGCCGTCGCGCACGTCGGGCAGCGCACGGCCCACGATCACGCTCATCGCGTAGTCGATGTAGCTGTTCTGCATCTCGGTCTGGATATCGACCGGTTCGGTCCGGTCGCCCGCACCGCCGGACGGGGGCAGCGTGGTCTCAGTCATCAAATCTCCTTCGAGGGGCCGACATGCGAGCGGGCGCGCCTATCAGGCGCAGCGCCGCTTACACATCGAGGAAACGGACGTCCTTGGCATTGCGGGTGATGAAGCTGCGACGCGCCTCCACGTCCTCGCCCATCAGCACGGAGAACAGTTCGTCGGCCGCGGCCGCGTCGTCCAGCGTCACCTGACGAAGCACCCGCACCGAGGGATCCATCGTGGTCTCCCACAGCTCCTTGGCGTTCATCTCGCCCAGACCCTTGTAGCGCTGGATCCCGTCGTCCTTGTTGATCTTCTTGCCCGCGGCGAGCCCGGCCTCGACCAGCGCGTCGCGCTCACGGTCGGAGTAGGCGAACTCGGGATCGGACCGCATCCACTTGAGCTTGTACAGCGGCGGCTGCGCGAGGAACACGTGACCGTGCTCGACCAGCGGACGCATGAAGCGGAACAGCAGCGTGAGCAGCAGCGTCGCGATGTGCTGGCCGTCGACGTCGGCGTCGGCCATCAGGATGATCTTGTTGTAGCGCAGCTTGGCGATATCGAACTCGTCGTGGATACCGGTGCCGAACGCGGTGATGATCGACTGGACCTCGTTGTTCTTGAGGACGCGGTCGATGCGGGCCTTCTCGACGTTGATGATCTTGCCGCGCAGCGGCAGGATCGCCTGGTACATCGAGTCGCGGCCCGACTTCGCCGAGCCACCGGCGGAGTCACCCTCGACGATGTAGATCTCGCACTTGCCCGGGTCCTTCGACCGGCAGTCGGCCAGCTTGCCCGGCAGTCCGCCCAGGTCGGTCGCCGACTTGCGACGCACCAGCTCGCGCGCCTTGCGGGCGGCCATGCGGGCCTGTGCCGAGGACACCGCCTTCTGCACGATGGTCTTCGCGTCGGCCGGATTGGCCTCGAACCAGTGCTGCAGGTGCTCGTTGCAGGCACGCTGCACGAACGACTTGACCTCGGTGTTGCCGAGCTTGGTCTTGGTCTGGCCCTCGAACTGCGGCTCGCCGACCTTGACGCTCACGATGGCGGCCAGGCCCTCGCGGATGTCGTCACCGGTGAGGTTGCCGTCCTTCTCCTTGAGGAGCTTCTTCTCCTTGGCGTACTTGTTGACCACCGTGGTGAGCGCCGCGCGGAAGCCCTCTTCGTGGGTGCCGCCCTCATGGGTGTTGATCGTGTTGGCGAAGGTGTGGACCGACTCGGAGTAGCCCGAGTTCCACTGCATCGCGACCTCGAGCTCGTGGCCGGTGCCCTTGACCGTGTAGCCGACGACCGAGTTGTGGATGGCCGACTTGGTGCGGTTGATGTGGCGGACGAAGTCCACCAGGCCGCCCGGGTAGTGGTAGGTGCGGGTCTTCACCTTGTGCTCGACCGCTTCGGCGGCGACCTCCTCGGCGTGCTTGGGCGCCTCGGCGGTCTCACTGACCACTTCGTCGGTCACGTCGCCGACGGCGACCCGCTCGTCGGTGAGCTTGATGGTGAGGCCCTTGTTCAGGAAGGCCATCTCCTGCAGGCGCCGCGCCACGGTCTCGAAGTTGTAGGTCGTGGTCTCGAAGATGTCGGGATCGGCCCAGAATCGCACCGTGGTGCCGGTGACCTTGGTCGGCTCGCCCTGCGCCAGCTTGCCGGGCTTGGCGTCCTTGTAGGTCTGGGTCCAGTGGTAGCCGTCGACGTCGATCTCGACCTCGACCTTGGTCGAGAGCGCGTTCACCACCGAGATACCGACACCGTGCAGACCACCCGACACCGCGTAGGAGTCGGAGTCGAACTTGCCACCGGCGTGCAGCTGGGTCATGACGACCTCGATCGTGGGCACGCCCTGTGCGTGCATCCCGACCGGGATACCACGGCCGTCGTCGATCACCTCGACGCCGCCGTCGGCGAGCAAGGTCACCTCGACCTTGGTGGCGTAGCCGGCCATCGCCTCATCGACCGAGTTGTCCACAACCTCCCAGATGAGGTGGTGCAGACCGCGTTCACCGGTGGAACCGATGTACATGCCAGGGCGCTTGCGCACCGCCTCGAGGCCTTCGAGGACCGTGATGGAAGAGGCACCGTAGCCTGAATTGTTGCCCGATGCGTTGGAGTCGTTGGCAGCCACTTCTCGGTAGCTCTCCTTACTTGCTGATCCCTGGCGCAGCGATCCGGGCAGCACGCGCACGGCTCGGAAAGAGCCATCGAATATCACGGACTGCACAGCACGCGCCGAGGGTTCGCCGCTGGTTACGTCACCATCCTACTGGTAAGCCCAACTTACAGTGCACCTACGACACCCCTGGCTTCGCCGTGAATGCAAGAAATCGTCCGACCGCGAGGCGGTTCCGCCTCCTCGGGTATTTTGCCGGTCGTAGGCGCGAATAGAGTATGTCCTCGGACCGGCTGCCGGGACGCGTGAGATGTGTGGGGTTCCCGGGGAGTTACCCGTGTCCGCGCGGGATCAGATGTCGCCTCCGAAGTTATCCACAGGCTCTATGCACATGTCCACAACTTGGGGCCTGAGAGCGGCGCGGGCGCAACGGATCTCGCTCCGGTCACCGCGCGGCTACCCGTAGGTGTCGCGCGGGCCGCGGCCCTTGATGTGGCGATCGCCCTTGCGCCAGCTCGGCGCGGCGGGGCCGGTGATGCGCAGCGACGTCACCACGCCATGACCGACCGCGGCATTGATCTTGGCCAGGATCTGGCTCTGCAACATGCGTAGCTGGGTGGCCCACGCGGTGGACTCGGCGGCGATCTTGAGCACACCGTTCTCCAAGGTCACCGGAGTGGCGTGGGAGGCGATGTCCTCACCGACCACCCGCGGCCAGCTGCCGAACACCGTGCCCTCGGCTACCTTGCCTGACCAGCCACGATTCTTCGCAAGCGTGCCGCTGAGCGCACCGAGGAGCTGGGGATCACGGGCATCGGGACCCGACCCGGACCAACCACTACGGCGCCTGCCACCGGCCCGCAGCTTGCGTACCGGCGAGGCCCTGCCCTGCCCCACGGACTTGCCGCTGGCCTTGGCCGCGGCCCGCGCCTCTTCCAGCGCCCGGCGGGCCAGATCGATGCCGCGCAGCTCCGGTGCGGGTTCTTCCGGCACGGGTTTCCGCCTTCCGGTGTCGAGGGTGGCCGAGTGTGGATGGAGTCTACGCCGGGGCGCCGACGGGCTCGTCGAGCACCGATCCGGCATATATCCAGCATGTTGCCGGTTTTCCACAGGGGCTGGGGATAACTATCGCGATCTGTGCATATCTTCGGCGTGTTGGACGACTTCGGGGACGATCTGTGAGGTACGCCGGTCCGCCTCGCCGGTCGTGTGCACACGCAACGGTTCGGCGGCCAGTTCCGACGGCACGTCCTCGGCCACCGCGGCCGTGATCAACACCTGCTCGGCACCCGCGGCCACCTCCGCGAGCGCGGTGCGCCGCCGGCGGTCGAGCTCGGCGAACACGTCGTCGAGCAGCAGCACCGGTTCGGAACCTTCTCCGCGCAACAGCTCGAACGAGGCCAACCGCAGCGCGAGAGCGAACGACCAGGACTCCCCATGACTGGCGAATCCCTTCGCCGGTGCGCTGCCGAGCAGTAACTCGAGATCGTCGCGATGCGGGCCGACCAGACAGACCCCGCGATCGAGTTCCCGGTTCCTCGCAGCGGCCAGCTCGCGCAGCATGATCTCGTGCAGCAGCTGTGCGTCACCGGCCGCGGGCACTCTGGCCGGATCGAGGAGTTCCGGTGGGAGATACCCGGAGCGGTAAGTGATTGCGGCAGGACGTGATTCGGGTGCGATCGACCGATATGCCTGGGACAGATGGGGATACAGGTCGTGGACCAAGCGCAATCGTTCGGCGAGCAGCACCGCCGCATGATCGGCGAGGTGCCCGTCCCACACGTCGAGGGTGCCCAGATCGGCACGTGAACGCGATTGGCGCCCAGCGGTTTTCAACAGCGCCGAACGCTGCCGCAACACCTTGTCGTAATCGGCGCGCACACCCGCGAGCCTGGGCAACCGGGCTGTGGACAACTCGTCGAGGAACCGGCGCCGCTCCCCCGGATCCCCACGCACCAGCGCCAGATCCTCCGGCGCGAACAACACGGTCTGCAGAATCCCCAGGATCTCGCGCGAGCGGCGCACCGGCGAGCGATTGATCTGCGCGCGGTTGGCGCTGCCCGCCTTGAGTTCCACATCCACGCGCAGTTCCCGCCCGGTGTTCACCACGGTGGCCCCGATCCTGGCCTGGGTGGCGCCCATCCGGATCAGCGGCGCGTCGGCGGAGACCCGGTGCGAGCCGAGCGTCGCCAGATAACCGACGGCCTCGAGCAGATTCGTCTTGCCGTTGCCATTTGCCCCCAGGAGCACCGTGCGCCCTGGGGACAACTCGAGATCGGCGTGTTCCCACGAACGGAAATCACGGACCGACAGCTCACGGATGAACATGTAGGCCTAGCCGCCCCTGCCTGCTCAGCCGGGCAGCCGGACCGGCATCAACAGGTAGATGTACTGGCTCTCCAGCGCCGCGAACGCACCCGACTCGAGCACCTTGGGCTCCTCGTCGGAGGCGGGCAGCAGCACCGCCGGACGGCTGGGCGTGGTGAACCCGAACGTGACCCGGTCGGTGTGCAGCGCGGCCAGGCCCTCGGTCAGGTAGCCGGGGTTGAACGCGATGGTGAGCGGTTCGCCGCGGAAATCGGCTTCCAGCCATTCCTCGGCCCGGCCCGCATCGTCCCCACCCGCCGACAGCAGCACGCCGTCTGTGGAGAACTCGAGCCGCACCTGGGCACCGCGCTCGGCCACCAGGGCGACACGCTTGATCGCCTCGGACAGCACCGCGACGGGCAGGGTGGCGATGGAGGTGTGCTCCTTGGGGAGCAACTGGCGGAACTTGGGGAATTCCGCGTCGAGCAGTCGGGTGGTGGTCCGCCGGCCGCCGTTGACGATGCCGAGCAGGCCGTCGGCGCCGCCACCACTGCCCAGCGACAGCTGGACCGGGGCCTCGGCGGCACCGAGAGTCTTGGCGGCCTCGGACAGCGTGCGCGCGGGAATGAGCACCGCGGTCTCGATGTCGGAGCGGGTCGGGTTCCACTGCAAGTGGCGCACAGCGAGTCGGAAACGGTCGGTGGCGGCGAGCACCACGTCGTTGCCCTCGATCTCGACCCGGATGCCGGTGAGCATCGGCAGGGTGTCGTCACGGCCCGCGGCGACGGCGACCTGGCCGACCGCCTCGGCGAACACGTCGACGGTGAGTTCACCGGTTTGCTGCGGCACCTCGGGCAGTTGGGGATAGTCCTCGACCGGCATGGTCGGCAGCGAGAACTTCGCGCTGCCACAGGCGATGAGCACACGGGTGCCGTCGACGGAGACATCGACCGGCTTGTTCGACAGCGACTTGGTGATGTCGGCGAGCAGGCGGCCCGAGACCAGCACCTGGCCGGGACCGGCGACCTCGGCCGCGACACGCATCTGCGCGGAGACCTCGTAGTCGAATCCGGAGACCGTCAGGCCGTTCTCGTCGGCCACCAGCAGCACACCGCCCAGAACAGGCACCGGAGGCCGGGACGGGAGACTGCGCGCCACCCAGGCCACCGATTCGGCGAAGTCCTCTCGGGCGACCCGAAACTTCATGCTCGCAAGCTCCATCGCCCGATTTGTCCTCTCCGAGTTTCGAATCCGTGTGCGGGTGTGTGTCAGCGGAGTTGAACTGCTGTGTCGGCCGCGCATTGAGTCTCGCACAACCGACCGACAACCAAACGGTACCCGTGCAGTGCGCGAACTCCGCATCGACCCTCCCGGTCGATTCCCGCTCGTCGAACCACTCCGCTCCTCCTTGCCTGTCTGTGAGTGAACGACCGCTCGACTCAAGCCTCCCCAACCGAGTTTCCACACACCCTGTTTTAAAAGAGTTCTCTCTAGAAGGAGAACTGAAGTAGTAGTAGGCACTGTGGAATCTGTGGATTTCGCCCGAATCCGCAGGTCAGAGCGCTTGATGGCATGGGGATGGCCTTGGGGTGACTCGAGGATGAATCAGCGGTGGCTGTGGAGGCGTGAAGTTGTCCCCATTCCATCCTCGAGTTGTCCTCGAGTTGTTCCACCGGATTCACCCAGTTGTTCACACGTCGGGTCAGCCTGGTGGCAACGGTGTGGATTCCTCGAGGACTCCACAGGGACTCCTCGAGGAATCCACAGGCCGGATTCGGTGACGCCGCAGGTCACCGCTAGTGCACAGGTGTTAGTGGAGCGTCTTGTGGATGATGTGGACAACTGCCTGTGCATGAACGCTGCACACCCTCGCCCAACACCCTGTGCACCGACCGGTGCACAAAGGTGTGGATTCCTCGAGGAATCCACAGGAATTCCTCGAGGAATCCCCAGGGCAAAAAAGAACACCGCCCCAGGTCAGGGCGGTGTTCCGGGTTGGGGATGAAATCAGCGGGAGCGCTGTTTGATTCGGGCTGTGAGTTCTTGGACCTGGTCGTAGACCCGACGGCGCTCGGTCATCTCCTTGCGGACTTTTTTCTCCGCGTACATCACCGTGGTGTGGTCTCGACCGAACGCCTGCCCGATCTTGGGCAGCGACAGATCGGTGAGCTCGCGGCACAGGTACATCGCGATCTGCCTGGCCTGCGCCAGCGGACGCGCCTTACCAGGGCCGGTCAGCTCCTCGAGCGTGGTGTTGAAGTACTCGGCGGTGACAGCCATGATCGTCGCCGCGTTGATCTCCAGTGCCGCCGTGTCGGGCATCAGGTCGCGCAGCACCACCTCGGCCAGCGAGAGGTCGAGCGGCTGACCGTTGAGCGAGGCGAACGCCGTCACCCGGATCAGCGCACCCTCGAGCTCGCGGATATTGCGCTCCACCCGGCTCGCGATCAGCTCGAGCACGTCGTGCGGCACATCGAGCCGGTCCATCCGCGCCTTCTTGCGCAGAATCGCGATGCGAGTCTCCAGCTCAGGCGGCTGCACATCGGTGATCAGGCCCCACTCGAAGCGAGTCCGCAGCCGTTCCTCCAGGGTGGCCAGCTGCTTGGGCGGGCGGTCCGAGGACACCACGATCTGCTTGTTCGCGTTGTGCAGGGTGTTGAAGGTGTGGAAGAACTCCTCCTGGATGCCTTCCTTGCCCTCGATGAACTGGATGTCGTCGACCAGCAGGATGTCGGTCTCGCGGTAGCGCCGCTTGAACGCGACCTTGCGGTCGTCGCGCAGGCTGTTGATGAAGTCGTTGGTGAATTCCTCGGTCGATACGTACTTCACCCGCATGCCGGGGAACAGCCGCTGTGCGTAGTGACCCGCCGCGTGCAGCAGGTGGGTTTTGCCCAATCCCGAAGCGCCCCAGACGAACAGCGGGTTGTAGGCGCGCGCAGGCGCCTCCGCGATGGCGACCGCGGCAGCATGCGCGAACCGGTTGGACGCGCCGATGACGAAGGTCTCGAACGTGTACTTGGCATTGAGACTGGCCGACGAGGAGGACTGCGGCGGCGCCTCGGGCGACTTGCTGAAATAGGTCGGCCAGTTGTTGCGGTTGCTCACCACGGGTTCGTCGTCGGCCGGCTGCGCGCCGGGCTGACCGGGGAACGGCTTGTCCTGGCCCTCGGCGCTCGGTTCCTCGGCACGAGCGGCGGCGGGCTCTTCGGACGGCCTGCCGCGGTTCGGCGCGCGCTGCGGCGCCGGGTCGGGAGTGAACAGCGACTCCTGGCCGGAGTGGTCGCGACGCGGTGCCGCGGCTTGCTCGCGGCGGGCGGGCGGTGCGGTCTCAGGAACTCGCTGGTCCGGACGCGCGCCACGAAACTCACCGCGCCCACCGAACTCGGCGCCGGGATAGTCGGGGACGGGGTACGCCCCAGTCGGCTCGAAATCGGTGCCGGGGAACTCGTTGCGGTCGCCCTGGTACTCGGCAGGCTGGCCGAAATCGGACGGTGCCTGCTGGTATTCGGACTGCTGGCCGTATTCCGCGGGCGGCTGCTTGTACTCCGGTTGCTGGCCGTACTCCGGCGGTGTCTGCTGGTACTCGGGCTGCTGGCCGAATTCCGACGGATTCTGCTGGTACTCCGGCTGCTGCTGGTAATCGGGCTGTTGCTGCTGGTACTCCGATTCGGCCGGGTACTCGCGGTGCCCCGCGTAGTCGTTGCGCTCGCCGTACTCGCCGGCCTGCCCGGGGTACTCACGGCCGCCGTAGCTGCTCGGGTACTCGCCGTTGGCCGGATAGTCGGGGGACGACTGATAGTCGTTGCCGTACTCGCCACCCTGGCCGGGGTACTCGCCCGCGCCGTAGCGCGGCCTGCCGTACTCACCACGGGTGGCGTAATCGGGAACACTGAAATCGGGACCGGGATAACCGGCGGGTGGGCGCACCTGCTCGCGCGGACGCTCCGGCCTGCTCGTCATCCTGGCGTGCCGGGGCGAACTACCGGCCCGCTCCCCCGCGGCCGGGCTCGGCGCGGCGATGCGCACCCCGAGTCCTTCCACCTGGGGACCCAGCCGACGGCCGAGCGATCGCAGGATCGGCTCGCGCAGATCACGCTCGATCGCCTCCTGTGCCAGCGAGGACGGGACCGACAGCAACGCGAAACCCTGCGCGACGGTGAGTGGCTTCACCAGCTTCAACCAGGCCTGCTGTGCACGACTCACCGCGGGGATGGCGCCGTCGGCAGAGCCGGTGGTGAGCTCGGCAACCACCTCCGGCCACACTGTGGCCAGCACGTTCTGCTCGTCGTCCATACAGCGTCCTCCCCGGACCGGTTTGTTGGGGCCCACGGCCTTCGCGCACGCCGGAAAGCACCCGTGAACAGGTGTAATCCAGTGATCCTGCGTACAACCGAAGCCGGTTCGAACGCTGTGGCCCGGTAATTCGGACTGCGGCGCGGGCACCGACGGCCTTACGAATATGCCACTGCGGCCGTCTGTCCACATAATTATCCACAGATGTGGACAAACCTGGGGATAAAGGAATTCTGCCAGCGTGTGGCAGTGAATGGGGCTGGACCTGCGGTTCTTCAGCAATCCCCCGGCTACAGAGGTTAGCTGGCCGCGCCGCACAACGCCAGGGGTGTGGAAGAACTCACGAAAAGTGGCCGCATGCGTCACTGCGGCCCGGGCGTGTCGTGCCTGGTCGGGCCAGACCTCTGGTCCGTTCGGGCGTCCGGTAGCCTTGACCTGTGCCGGTGACAGGTACGTGGGGGCCGAGTTTGACCCGTTCCTTCGGGATAAGTACCCTCGTACAGTCACCCCTTGGCGCGGTTGGCGGCTGTCTGCTGCACATCGATCGCCAAGGCAATCTGTGCGTAGACCGCGGTCCGCAGCGCAGACAAATCATTTGTACAGACTTCGGGCGCCGAATGGTGCCCACCTACTACAGGAGTGTTGACCGTGGCCAAGGGCAAGCGGACGTTCCAGCCGAACAACCGTCGTCGGGCGCGCGTCCACGGCTTCCGTCTCCGGATGCGGACCCGTGCGGGCCGCGCCATCGTTGCGGCGCGTCGCCGTAAGGGCCGTACCGAACTGACTGCCTGATCGCGCGTAGTCGGACGCTCGGGTGTTGCCTGAGCCGTATCGGTTGCACCACCGTGCCGAATTCTCCCGCACGGTGCGCCGCGGTCAGCGAATCGGGAGGCGAGATCTCGTCGTACACGCGCTCACGCACGCGTACGACGATGTCGCCGACGGCGATTCTCTGGTCCGCGTAGGTGGTCCTCGGTTCGGACTGATTGTCAGCAAGGCGGTGGGAAACGCGGTGGTTCGCCACCGGGTGGCCCGCCGCCTGCGTCATATGTGCGCCCAGGTGGTCGATGAACTGCCGGTCGGCACCGATGTCGTGATCCGGGCACTGCCCGGCGCCGCCACCGCCGATTCCGCCGAGTTGCTGCGCCAGCTGCGCACCGGCCTGCGCAAGCTCGGCTTGCGCGGGGAACCGGAGCTCGCGCTCGGTCGCACCTCGGCCGGTGAACGGCGATGAGGACCCTCACCCGCCTGCCCGCGAAAGCCCTGATCGCCCTGATCGAGCTCTACCGGACCTATGTCTCCCCCACCCGAATGCCGATCTGCCGGTTCACCCCCACCTGCAGTGAGTACGCGGTGACTGCCTTGCGTACCCGCGGGCTGGTCGTCGGATCGGCCCTCACGGTCGTGCGGCTCGCGAAATGCGCGCCCTGGCACCCTGGAGGGTGGGATCCCGTGCCAGAGCGCGGGTCGAATGCCTGCACAAAGTCATCGCCCGCGCTGATCGGCGATACGAACGACGGGAGTACCTAGAGCCGTGCTCGACATCATCTATTGGCCGGTATCCGCAATTCTGTGGTTCTGGCACAAAGCCTTCGGCTTTGTGTTCGGGCCTGACAGCGGTCTCACTTGGGCACTGGCGATCGTGTTCCTCGTGTTCACGCTGCGCCTGGTGCTGTACAAGCCGTTCGTCAAGCAGGTACGCACAACCAAACAGATGCAAGAGCTGCAGCCCCAGATCAAGGAGCTGCAGAAGAAGTACAAGAACGACCGCGAGACCATGGCGAAGGAGATGCAGAAGCTCCAGAAGGAGCACGGCTTCAACCCGCTCATGGGCTGCCTGCCCGTCCTGGTGCAGGTGCCGGTCTTCCTCGGTCTGTTCCACGTGCTTCGTTCGTTCAACCGAACCGGCACCGGCTGGGGCCAGGTCGGGATGTCGAACTATGACAACGCGCATACCGCGAACTACATCTTCAGCGCGGCCGACGTCCAGTCGTTCCTGAGTGCCCGTATCTTCGGTGCGCCGATCGCGGCGTTCATCACCGCGCCGCCCGAGCAGCTGGAAGCCTTCGCGGACTGGGGCGGTACGCCCACCAAGCTGAACATCGCTCTCGTCGCCGTGCCGCTGATGATCATCGCCGGTCTGGCGACCCACTTCAACGCCCGCGCCTCGGTGCAGCGGCAGACTCCCGAAGCCGCCGCCAACCCGCAGGCCGCCATCATGAACAAGCTGTCGCTGTGGGTCTTCCCGCTCGGCGTGATGGTCGGTGGCCCCTTCCTGATGATCGGCATCCTGCTCTACTGGGTGGCCAACAACATCTGGACCTACGGACAGCAGCACCTGGTGTTCGGCCGGATGGAAAAGGAAGACGAAGAGCGTAAGCAGAAGAAGCTGGAGCTGCGGTCGCAGAACGCGCCCAAGCCCGGTGCCAAGCCGGTCGACGTCCGCAAGAAGCAGGACGCCCCGGCCGTCGATGACGAGCCTTCGGTGAACGGCACCGCGGCGACCAACGGCACCACTCCTAAACAGTCGGCCAAGCAGGGCGGTGGCAAGCGCAGGCCCGGCGGGCAGCAGCGGCCGGGTAACCGTGGCCGTGCGAACCAGAAGCGTAAGCGCTGAGACGCGATCGGATAGAGGGAATCCAATGACTGTTGAGACCGAGACCGACGGAGGGGACGCCACTGTGGCGACGACTGCTGTTGACGTCGTGAACGACGCCGAAGAAGCGTTGATCGAAGAGGGCGAGATCGCGGGCGACTACCTCGAGCAGCTACTCGATGTGCTCGACTTCGACGGCGATATCGACCTCGATGTCGAGGGCGACCGCGCCATCGTGAGCATCGACGGCGGCCGTGATCTGACCAAGCTCGTCGGGCGAAACGGTGAAGTGCTCGACGCGCTGCAGGAGCTGACTCGGCTCGCCGTGCAGCAGGCGACCGGCGTGCGTAGCCGTCTGATGCTCGATGTGGCCGGCTGGCGTGCACAGCGCCGGACCGATCTGAGCGAGATCGGCGTCGCCGCCGCGAAGCGGGTGCTCGAGTCGGGCGCACCCGAAGCGCTGTCCGCGATGACTCCGTTCGAGCGCAAGATCGTGCACGACGCTGTCGCCGATATCGATGGCGTAGCGAGCGAGAGTGAAGGCGTCGAGCCGAATCGTCATGTGGTGGTAGTGCCCGAGTAGGCTGACTTCCGCCGTAACCACGAACGATGTGATTAGGCCTCCGGTCTTGGACCGGGGGCTTTTTCATTGCCATCACTCGGAAGGATGTTTCACGTGGAACGAGAACTGGGTGCGCCGTCCGACGAGCAGGAACCGCCCGCCGCCGCTGCCCGAGTGTTCGGCGACCGCTTGGACATCGCCCGCCGGTACTACGCGGCGCTGGCGACGGCCGGTGTGGAACGCGGTCTCATCGGTCCCCGTGAGGTTCCCCGGCTGTGGGAGCGCCACATTCTCAACTGTGCCGTCATCGGCGAGCTGATCGATGAAGGCGCTTCGGTTGTCGATATCGGCAGCGGTGCCGGGCTTCCCGGAATCCCCCTCGCGATCGCCCGGCCCGACCTTCGCATCACTCTCGTGGAACCGCTGCTGCGGCGGACGATCTTCCTGAGCGAGTTCATCGAAGAAGCCGGGTTGGATGTCACGGTGGTTCGCGGTCGGGCGGAGCAGTCCGGCGTGATCAAAGAAGCGGGCGGCGCGGATGTCGTCACTTCGCGCGCGGTGGCTCCTCTCGCCAAACTCGCCCACTGGTCGCTCCCCCTTCTTCGCGACCACGGTCGCATGCTCGCTCTCAAAGGAACCAGTGCCGCCGAAGAACTCGAACGCGACGGTGCCGAGCTGATTCGTGACGGTGCGACCGATCTCCGGGTCGTCGGGTGTGGCGCCGGCATCGTGGAAATCCCCACTCTTGTCATCAGTGCCGAGCTACTCCCCCGTGCCGAGCGTCCGACTCGTCGCAGTGAACGGAAGGCCGCCGGAGTGGAGAAGAAAGCTCGGAAGCGTCGCGAATCCTGATCGACCTGAAATCTCTTCCATCTAGCGGGTTCGCGCGTTTCGTAACGTGACGAATCATGCCGAGGGTCGTTGTATGGGCTTGAGGCGGGTCTATTTTCGGTAGTTGCGGATGGGTGTCGCGTTCGGGGAGCGGAAGTGTTTCACGTGGAACGCGACAGCCGCTCCTCTTCGTTGTTGATCGAATTTCGTATGCGTCGGGCGGACTTCGCCAGTCGGGTTTGGTCGTGGTGGATTCGCTCGCTCGGTTTGAAGCGGAACGCGATCTGTCCGGGAAGTGCGTTGCCTGTGAGTCGAGGCAGGTCTGGTGAGATCGAATCTTCGGGCTCACGGGTGGGGGTGATCGTCGGGCGTCCGTTGGGTGGGTGAGCGTCGGCGAAGTCGAGGGAGAATCTGGTCGTCTGTTGTGTGGCAGTTCCTGGGATGGAAGTTGCCGTGAGCGAGCGTGTTCGGCAGCGCGTGTTTGCCGATCAGCAATGGGCGTTGGTGTCCTATCGGAAGATGTGTGGCATCGGTTCTTCTCGGCGGCAGCTGGGCTCCGCTTCTCTCGTTGAGTAGCGACACGGTGATCGTCGCGGGCGACGTGTTCGGCCGGACGCTCGTCGACCGCTTGGGTGTGTGGAGATCGGTGCGGAGAAGTCTGGTGGTGATCGGGCGTCGTTTGGTCCACGTAGGGGTGGGGTCAGAAACTTGGCGAGTCGGATGTCGGCGAGGCGGGCTGGGACTGTGAGCCGATGACTCATGTGGATCTGTGTGAGATGGGGCGCGGGGCGAGCGGTGAATTGGTTGGGGTGCTGTGCTGATGCTGAGGGGGTGCTTCTCGGCTGACTCCGGGGTGCGTGGGTGATGGGGAGTGCGGGTGGGATTTGTGGCTGGGATTGGGTGTTCGGTAGTCCCAGGGGTTTGAGGCTGTGTTTTTGGCGCGCTGGCGCGCGCGTGTCCGCGGCCCTGAGGGGCCGCCGGTCAGCGCTCGAGACTCGCGCCTGCGGCGCATGCGCTTCGAGCGCTGACCGGCGACCCGGCCGCGGACCGGCCACTTCGTGGCCGCCGCTCCCTAGGGGTCGCGGGTGCGGGGTTGGGTGTGCGGTCATGGCGGATCTGGGGAGTGCGGTGTGGCGGGGCGTGCTGTCTGGATGGGAGTGCGGTGCGCGGTCTGGATGCTGGGTGGGAGTGCGGACCCCAGATGGATTTGAGGGCAGGGGTGGATGGGACGGGCTGAGTGTGGGAGCTCTTGGGCGAGCTCGGACCATGCGTTGCGGCACTCATCGGCCGTCTGATGTGGTGCCCCGCTCCCCCGTTGTTTCCCGTGAAACATCGATCGCGGGCGCTAATTTGTGAGTGTTGGGTGTGTCCTTGTCGGCGTGCCGCGATTCAGCTTTCCTAAGTGTCTCGAGGCTGGCAAGCTGTCAGAGTCGGGCGGGAGTGAGCCACCCTCCTCGAGTCTTCGAGTTCTCCACCGACACAGTTAGTTTGTGACGACACGGCGCCGACGTTCGTCGGGGATACGTGATCTGAAGTTTCTCGGGTTAGGAGCAATCTATGTCGAGCGGTCCGGCGAATGTTTCACGGGAAACAGCGTCGCGGGTCCCGGGGATGCTGGATTCCAGCAGCTTCGACGCGGAGACGTTCGGGAATACTCCTTTCGGGCACATCTCCCCGGCCGAGACCCCGATCGCGGCGGAAGCGCAACGCGCCAGCCAGATTCTGCATCCAGGAAAGGTCACTGTGCCGAAACCTCGCGAGCAACGGATCATCACTATCGCCAACCAGAAGGGCGGCGTCGGTAAGACGACTACGACGGTCAATCTCGCTGCGGCGCTAGCGCACCAGGGAATGACGGTCCTTGTGGTCGATCTTGATCCGCAGGGCAACGCGAGTACGGCGCTGGGCGTCGCACACAACTCGGGTGTGCCGTCCAGCTACGAGCTCCTGATCGGTGAAGTGACGGTCAAGGACGCGATCCAAGTGAGCCCGCACAGCGAGCGATTGCTGTGTGTCCCGGCCACGATCGACCTGGCCGGCGCGGAGATCGAACTGGTCTCGATGGTCGCCCGGGAAGGCCGGTTGAAGACCGCGATCCGCGAGGCGGGCATGGTCGGCTTCGACATCGATTACGTGTTGATCGACTGCCCGCCCTCCCTCGGTTTGCTCACGGTCAACGCGCTCGTGGCGGCCAAGGAGGTGCTGATTCCGATCCAGTGTGAGTACTACGCGCTGGAGGGTGTCGGTCAGCTGCTCCGCAATATCGGGCTGGTGCAGGCGCACCTGAACCCGGAGCTACATGTGTCGACCGTCCTGCTGACGATGTACGACGGCCGCACCAAGCTGGCCGACCAGGTGGCCGAGGAAGTGCGTAATCACTTCGGCGATGTGGTCCTCAAGTCGATGATCCCGCGCAGCGTGAAGGTCTCGGAGGCGCCGGGCTATGGGATGACCGTGCTCGATTACGATCCAGGCTCGCGCGGTGCGATGAGCTACATGGACGCGGGGCGCGAGCTGGCCGCTCGTGCGCAGCTGAAGCAAGACGCGTCTTAAGCGTGAGTTGGAACGAGGAAGGGATCGGTAGCCGATGAGTCAGGCGAAAAAGGGCGGTCTCGGTCGCGGGTTGGCCGCATTGATCCCGACGGGTCCGGCAGTGGCGCCGGGCTTGAGCAGTGCCGCCGCGAGCGTGATCGGAATCAACCCGATCGGCCCGCAACCGGCCGAGGCGTTCCTGCATCGTGTTCCGGACGCGGAGCCCGAGCCGGAGCCCGAACCCGAGCCCGAATCCGATCTGGTCTCCCCCGGCGGCGCGGTGTACCGCGAGGTTCCCGCCGACCTGATCGAGCCGAACCCGAAGCAGCCGCGTCAGGTCTTCGAGGAAGACGCACTCGCGGAGCTCGTGCACTCGATTCGCGAGTTCGGTCTCATGCAGCCGATCGTCGTGCGCCGCCTCGAACCGGGCGTCGACAAGTTCCAGTTGGTCATGGGCGAGCGCCGCTGGCGCGCATGCCAAGAGGCCGGACTCGCCACGATCCCGGCCATCATCCGGGACACCGACGACGGCTCGATGCTGCGCGACGCGCTCCTGGAGAACATCCACCGCGTGCAGCTGAACCCCCTCGAGGAGGCGGCGGCCTATCAGCAGCTGCTCGAGGAGTTCGACGTCACGCACGAGGAATTGGCTTCGCGAATCGGTCGCTCGCGGCCGGTGGTGACGAATATGATTCGTTTGCTGAAGCTGCCGATTCCCGTGCAGCGTCGGGTGGCCGCCGGGGTGCTCTCGGCCGGACACGCCAGGGCGCTGCTCGGCTTGGATGCCGGCGCGGACGCACAGGAAGAATTGGCTGCACGAATCGTTCGTGAGGGAATGTCGGTTCGGTCTACGGAGGAAGCGGTGCAACTCGCGAACCGCGAGCCCACGCCGACCGCTCCCCCGGCACCGAAGCGCAAACCGATCCACATGCCGGGTCTGCAAGATGTTGCCGAGAGACTGTCGGGGTCCTACGACACCCGAGTCACGGTCAGCCTCGGCAAGAACAAGGGCAAGATCGTTGTCGAGTTCGGGTCCGTCGAAGATCTCGAGCGCATCGTGGCGCTGATGGAGCAAGTCGGCCCCGAAACGTCACTGTGACTGAAAGAGGCGGCACGTACTGTGGATAGTGATGTGGCGTGAGCGTGGATGAATCCGACAGCTGGAGGCTGAACAGAGCGGTGTCGACCAGCGTCACGGCTTTGACTCTCGACGGGCTCGGTCAGCTCCCGGCGCACACCCGGCGGTGTGTGTTCTGGGAGCTCGACCCGGCCGTCGCCGCGGACTCGCACGCGTTCAGCGATCCGGTCTTCGAAAAGGAAGCCTGGCTCTCGACGGTGATGCTCGAGTGGGGTTCGTGCGGGCAGGTGGCCCACGTGGACAACAACCTCGCGGGCTGTGCGCTGTACTCCCCCCCGAGTGCCGTGCCACGTTCCGCGCTGTTCCCCACGTCCCCAGTAAGCCCGGACGCGGTCCTGCTGACCACGCTGCAGGCCGAATTCCCCTACGATGAGGCCGATGTAGCCCATCGCCTTGTTCAGGCCGTGGTGGCCGATCTGGTGCGTCGTGGCGTGCGGGCGCTGGAAGCATTCGGCATTCGCAACGGCCCACCGTCGAGTTCGGTAGCCGATCGCGGCTTCGGATCGTCGATGCGGCTGATGGAACGGATCGCGGCGCCGCTGCGGGACCCGTCGTCCGCGACGAGGTGCACTCCCGAAACCTGCATGATCGACGCGGATTTCCTCGCCGAGGTCGGTTTCGAAGTGGTGGCCCCGCACCACCGCTTCCCCCGGCTGCGCCTGGAACTCGACTCCGATCACGGCTGGAAGGAGGATGTCGAGCGCGCGCTCGATCAACTCCTGGCGGCGGCGTCGATGGAACCGCCCTCGCGCGTCGGCGCGCACTGACCCGAGACAACAAGAACGGCCCCGCGGATAACCGCGGGGCCGTTGGTCTTGTGTGAGGCTAGACGCGCGGGGCGGGAACATTGCCCGCGTCGGCGGCCGCCAGCTCTTCGGCGAGCAACTCGGCGAAGGTGTAGGTGCCGGTCGGCTGATCGTCCTGGCCGAGCAGATAGAGCCGCTTCACCGAGATCAGAATCGCTTCGGCGATCACGTCGCGCATGCGCGGGTTGGTGAGCACCGAGGCGTCGTAGTCGTTGGTGAGGTAGCCGAGGTCGACCTGCACGGTCGGCATCTTGGTCAGGCGCAACAGGTCCCAGGTGCGCTGATGAGTCCGGCAGTCCTGCACCGAGGTTCGGGCCACCACTTCGCGCTGGATGAAACCGGCCAGTACCTGACCGATCATCGACACCGAACCGTGCGAGTTGCCCCAGTAGAAACCGGCCACTCCCTTCGCGGACGGGTTGTCGCTGGTCGCGCAGCGCAACGAGATCATCAGGTCGGCATCGAAGGCGTTGGAGGTGTCGGCGCGTTCGACATCGGTGGGGTTGGCGCCCCACGGCCGGGACAGGAAGGTTTCCATACCGGTCGCGGCCATCCGGCCTTCGAGCCTGGAAGCGAGATCCCACAGGATCTCCGACTCGTAGACGTCACCGTATTCGGTGGGTACCGCGAAACCCTTGTCGGCGCCGCCGAATCCGGGGTCGATGACGATCCGCTTGCCGGTGAGCTGCGGGCCCGCCCGGTGCACCACTTCTTCCTCGGCGATGCGATGCGGGTTGCCACCGGTGACGCGCGCGCCGAGCAGATCCAGCGAGCGCAAGGTGTCGGGTCCGCAGATACCGTCGGCGGACAGGCCGATCTCGCGCTGGAACGCGCTGAGCCCGTCGTGGGTATGCGGGCCGAAGTGCCCGTCCACCCGGTACACGTAGAAGCCGAGATCCTGCAGCTTGCGCTGCAGGGTGGCCACGTCGTCACCGTAGAGCGGCGCCGACAATTGGTAGATCAACGTGCGAGCACCCAGCCGGTAGGAGGCTTCCTTCAGCGCGCGATAGGTGGCCGGACCGACCACCCCGTCGACGAGCAGACCGCGCTGCTGCTGGAACGCGCGGATCGCCGAATCGAGGGGCCGATCGAACACCGCCTCGGTGTCCTTCCAATACTCCGGTCCGTCAGTGGATTCGACGTGTGGGAGATGCAGGAAACCGAGGCTTGCGAGGGTGCTCCGAACCTCTGCGACGGCTGGTCCTGAATCGCCGTGACGAAGTCGGTGCATGCGTAAGAGCCCTTTCCTTCGGCCGGAGCGTCCGTCGATTGTCTCAGACCCGGGCCGCTTTGCGGGAATCCCGGGTCCAGGCATCCTACGGCGCGTCGGCCGGTAGGAGACGCTTTTATCGGATGCTCTGTGTTAGATGAGACCGTCGAGCTCGCGCAGCAGCGCCGCCTTACCTTTCGCGCCGACGATCTGCTTCACCGGCTTGCCACCCTGGAACAAGATCATCGTGGGCAGCGACAGGATCTGGTAGTCGCGGGCGGTGCCGGGATTGGCCTCGGTGTCGAGCTTGGCGATGGTCAGCTTGTCGGCGTGGGTGCCTGCGATCTCCTCCAGCACGGGGGCGACCATCTTGCACGGGCCGCACCAGTCGGCCCAGAAGTCGACGAGCACCGGCTTTTCGCTGAGCAGGACGTCGTCGGCGAAGGACTGGTCGGTGACGGTGATGGTGTTGGCACTCTCGGCCATGGGTGTCTCCTCGACAGGGGTGGAACTCGAAATCAGTTGGCGCGCACGGCGGCCGGGCCATCGGCGTGGTCGAGCGTGTTGGCGGTGATGTCGCCCTGCTCGGCGAGCCAGCGTTCGGCGTCGATCGCGGCGCGGCAGCCGGTGCCCGCGGCGGTGATCGCCTGCCGGTAGGTGTGGTCGACGAGGTCGCCCACGGCGAAAACGCCCGCGACATCGGTGGCGGTGCCCGGATCGGTCACCTGCACATAGCCTTCGCCGTCGAGTGCGACCTGGCCCTTGACGAGTTCGCTGCGCGGATCGTGCCCGATGGCGACGAACAGGCCGGTCGCGTCGAGCTCGGACTCCGCGCCGGTGCGGGTGTCGCGCAGGGTGAGGCTGGTGACGCTCTTCTCACCGTTGACCTTCACGACCTCGGAGTTGAGCTGGAACTTGATCTTCTCGTTGGCCTTGGCACGCTCGAGCATGATCCGTGACGCACGGAACTCCTCACGGCGGTGCACGATGGTGACGCTCGCGGCGAACTTGGTGAGGAAGGTCGCTTCCTCCATGGCGGAGTCGCCGCCGCCGACCACGACGATGTCCTGGCCCTTGAAGAAGAAGCCGTCGCAGGTGGCGCAGGCGCTCACACCGCGGCCGAGCAGGTCCTGCTCCCCCGGCACGTTCAGGTAGCGCGCGGCCGAACCCATCGCGAGGATCACGGCGTAGGCCTCGAAGGTCTCGTCACCGACGGTGACCTTCTTCACGGGGCCGGACAGGTCGATCGCGTCGACGTCCTCGGTGCGCAGCTCGGCGCCGAAACGCTTGGCCTGGTCGCGCATCTGCTCCATGAGGTCGGGGCCCATGATGCCGTCGCGGAAGCCGGGGAAGTTCTCCACCTCGGTGGTGGTCATCAGGGCGCCACCGAACTGGGTGCCCTCGAAGACCAGCGGCGAAAGCTCCGCGCGGGCGGCGTAGACGGCCGCCGTGTAGCCGGCGGGTCCTGAGCCGACGATGATCAGGTCGCGAACTGGCGTGCTCATGGGGACCTTCCGAGAAGTAAAGCTGGGACGTGTCGGTCAACAACAGCCTAAACGGTGTTGTTCCCGGTATTTCTTTGCGGCTGGTCCCTCAACCGATGTCGCGCAGGGTGAGCCGTTCCGGGGTGCCGGTGGTGCAGCCGGTACCGACCACCAGGGCGGTGATGGTGGGGGCCTGCTCGCCCTGGACGAGGACCAGGACGGCGTCGGAGCCACGGAAAGTGATATTCGACGCTCCCAGTACCGCGCGGTCGATGCCGTTGGCTTGCACGCAGCGGGTGAGGGCCGCTTCGTCGGCCAGCGGGCCGATCACGTCGCGTTTGCCCAGTGCGCGGAGTGCGGCGGCGGTGGTGAGTTCGTCGGCGGCCGCCGGTTCGGTGAACGGCGCGGCGGTGGGGGTGCCCTCGGTGGTGTCGAACGTGCTGAACACGGCACCGGCGCCCGCCAGGACGGCCACGGTGGCGGCGGCCGCGGCGAGTAGCCCCAGTCGGCGCCGGGAGCGGTAGCGGTCCAGCGAGATCGGGGCCTCGCCGGCCGGTGCGGGGGGAACAGCAGCGAGCGGCGTGATGCGCTCGGTCGGGCCCTCCCCCGCGTCGAGTTCGGCGACGAATCGGAACATGCGGTCGGCCACGTCGTCGGGCATGCGGTGCATGACCCGCTCGTCGGTGGCGAGCGTGCGGAGGTGGGTGTTCACCTCGTCGAGCTTGTTCAGGTAGTGCAGCGCGTCTTCGTCGGTGCGGACCATGGGCCACAGCTGCTCGCACAATTCGGGCGCGAGGTTGTCGGCATGCAGATCGGCCAGCAGTTCCGACGGGAACGGAGGCTGCGGCACGGATCGAGACACCCTCGCACCTCCCCTGTTCTGTCGATATCGGATCGCAGGATTTACATCGCTGACTTGTTCGTCACTGTTAATGACGCATCCCGACTACATCCGGTTCCCTGGATCCCGGAAAAATTCCAAACGTTCTTGCAAACGTACGCGCGCTCGGGCGCATCGGCTCTTGATCGTGCCCGGCGCCACGCCGAGCGCAGCGGCGGTTTCGGCGACGCTGCGGCCCTCCATCTCGGTCATGACCAGGGCCAATCGTTGTTCGTCAGGGAGGGTGAACAGCGCCTCGCTCACGACGGTGGACAGTTCGTAATGCGCGAAGGCGTCGTGCGGGTCGACCGCCTCGGGCATGGTGTCGGGCAGGATCGACACGGCGCGACGGGTCTTGTTGCGCCGGATCCGGTCGAGGCAGGCATTCACCACGATCGCGTGCAGCCAGCTACGCACCTCGGATTCGGCGCGGAACGAGTCGGCGGTGCGATGGGCCGAGAACAAGGCGTCCTGCAGACAGTCGGCGGCGTCCTCGCGGTTGTAGGACGTGCGCAGCGCGGTCTGCCAGAGATGGTCGGAATGCCTGCGCAGCAGTTCGGCGAAGACATACGGTTCCCCGCGAACGTGGGCGGCAAGCAGTTGCTTGTCGCTGCCGTTCTCCAGGAACGAGCGGACGCTGGGCGCGACCTGCCGCGGTGGCACACCGCGGACTTGCTCGTTGACATCCGGCGACAAAACTGACCCCTTGGACAGCGCTCATTACGGCGACTTCGAGCCGACGAACAAGGCCGATCCATCACCTGACTACAACGCGACGTCCAGGATCGACGTCAACAAATCCTGGGTAACTCTCAACCGAGAGCGCGGGGGGATCATATCGTTGATAACAATTACGCACCAACCGGACCGCGGTTCGATGAAGATCGGCAATGGGCCCGGAAATGATCGACCACCTGCGCAGATAGCAGAGGTGGGAGGGTTTTACGGCGCGATGAGACTAAGGGGCCGCGTCGAAGCGGACGTCGGCGATCGCGGTCTGGAACTGACCGCCGGAATTCGCCAGTCCGGTGATCCAGACGAGCACGAAACGAGCGGCCTGATCGGTCTGCACGGCGATATCGGTGACGCCGTCACCGAGCTTGGCCGAACCGATCAGCTGGGTCTGGTCGAGCGTGGGCGCCTCGGTGGGCGAGGTACGGATCTCGACCGTGCTGCCCGCACTGGGTGAGGTGATCGACACATTGGTGAGCTTGGCCGGCGTCGGCAGCGTGGCCAGCAGCCCCACGCCCTTCTTGAGGGCGGGGAACTGCTGGAAGTACTGATCGGTGCGCCACACCGTCGCCGCGTTGTGGTCGAGCACCGCGCCCGCCGCCGCGGCGCCGTCGGGGGTGCCCTCCGGGGAGAACACCGCGGCACCGGTGACCGGCACCGGCACACTCGTCGGCGGTGCCGCGGGGTCGTCGGCGGGCGGTGCGGACGCCGCGGGCGGAGCCACACTCGAGGTGAGGCCGATATTGATCTGCTGGTCCAGCGGCTTGTCCGACGCGCCGGGCGCGAAGATGCTGACCATCCACCAGATCAGCACGCCGACCACCAGCGCGGCGAGCACGCCGAGGCCGACCATGATCCACATCATCCGCTTGGAGCGTTCCCGCTCGGCCGCGAGCAGTTCCGGGTCGGCGAGTGAATCGGCACCGGGGGCCACAGCCCGCTGACCCAGACGTAAGACCGGAATGAAGTCGGTCTTCTGATCGACGACCGAGGCCTGCTCGAGCACGTGCTGCACGGTGGCAGCGGTGCGCACGCCCTTGTTGGATTCCAGCGAGCGAACCGCGACGGCCGAGATCTCGAACGGCACCTCCGGCCGGATCTGCCGCGGTTCCACCGGCGTGCCGTCCGGCCCGAAATCGGCCAGTCGCAGGCCGCCGATGGTGGCCGCCGACCCGGTGACACCGCCGACGCGAATCGGCCAGCGTGCGGTGATCAGGGCGTAGAGCATCGCGCCGAGGCCGCGGACGTCGCCTTGCGCGTCGGAATCGCCGAGGGTGCCGGGGAACGCGAGGACGGCGTCACCGGAGGCACTGATCCGGATCCGATCGGGGTGATCGATCGACAGCGAGCCGCCGCCACGGTGCGCGAGTTCGGCCGCCGAGGCGAGCGCCCTGATGGCCCGCGCCGCGCCGACCGGCGACGGCACGGTCTCGGCCATCTCACGCAGCGAACGACCGGGGGTCCACTCGGCCACGACGATGCCGCCGGAGCTGCCACGGACCACGTCGAGCACCCTGGCCAGGCCGGGCGAATTGATCCTGCCCAATCGCAGCGTGCGCGACAGCACCGCCTGCGGGCCGTCGTGACCGGAGTTCTCGCCCGAGGTCTGATCCGCGTCCACGAAGGTCAGCGCGACCTCGCGATCGAGCTTGATATCGAGTGCCTGCCAGAACTTCAGCCCGCGCGCACCCCCGTGACCGGCCAGCAATCGGTACCGGCCACCGGCGACGGACGCGCCGGGGATGAGCTTGGGGCCACGCTGTCCACGGTTGGCCGCCGCGCTCGGGGGCACCTGCGGGGGAATCGGCAGCATGCCGGTGTCGTACGTCGGATCGTGCGGCGGCATGGCCGAACGTGCGTCGTCTTCGTGCGTATCGCCTTCGTCTGGCGCGTCGGTATGTTCGGAATCCGTCGAGTTCGGCGCATCGGGCCCGACCTCGGTGGACATTCCTGCTGCCGCGCGCGCCGCAGAATCAGCGGCCGGGACGCCGCCCACCGCGTCATCGCTCACCCTCGGTCCTCCTTCGGCCTGAAAACCCGTGTCGGTCTGCGGAACAGCGTACGGGAACTGTGCTTTACCGGTGCTGTCAACAGCGCCCGGTCGAATGACGGGAAGCACCATGGTCTGGGTGTCCAAAGACTGCCCATATGCGGGGAATCCGTAGGTATCGGGACGGCGCAGGACGGTGGTCGCGTAGATGTCGTCTGCCGGGGTGTCGTCGAGTCCGAGATCCGGCGCGGGCGGGGTGATGCCGAGCTTGCGCGAGATCGCCACGGTGATGGCGACGACCTCGGGGATACCGGCCAGACGCATCAGGCCGAAGGCCACCGAGAACATGACCAGCGAATCGACGACAACGCGCAGCAGCGAGCCCGCGCCGCCGGAGACACGGTCGAGTCCGGTCACCGAGTCGACGATCAGCATCACCGCGCCGCCCGCGATCGAGGCGAGCAACACTCTGGTCACAGTTCGGCCGACATTGACCATTCGCAGGTCGCCGAGGCTGCGGTGCAGCAGCACGCCGCCGATCACCGCGCCCGCGGTGAATCCGAGGCCGGTGGCGACACCGAGAACGATCACCACGTCGTCGCTGTCGCGGGCGATGACCGGTGCCAGCGCCGAGATCAGGATCTTGATCGTCGTGATGCCGAGGATGATCCAGGTCGGTGTCCATGCCTGCTCGCGCGCATAGAACACCCGCAGATGGATGAGTACGAGCGAATACGGGATGAGCGAGAACGCCGACCAGCTCACCGCGCTGCCGAGCCGTTCGGCGTCACCGGAGAATCGCGCGTAGCCGTAGAGCGCCTGGCCGATCTCCGGGCCCGCGAGCGTCATGAAGGTGACGATCGGCAGCATCGCGATCATCGTGAGTCGCGTGGCTACGGACAGGTCGTCGACCACGGCGGGGGTGTCGTCGTCGGCGGCGCTGCGGCTCAGCCTCGGCATGATCGCGGTGAGCAGGGTTACCCCGATCACGCCGTAGGGCAGCTGCAACAGCGCCCACGCGTTCGCGAAGATCGCGGGACCCGCTTCGTCGGCCGAGGAGGCGATGTTGTTCGCGACCACCAAGCCGACCTGGCTGATCAGCACGTACAAGATGATCGCGATGCCCATCTTGCCGAACTGCTTGAGCCGCGCGTCGACTCCCCACAGCGGACGCAGGTTGATCCCGTGCCTGCGGATCGCGGGCAGCAGGCAGAGCGCCTGTGTCGCCACGCCCGCGGTGATGCCGAGGCCGAGGACCAGCAGTTTCGGGTCGCTCATGCGCACCGGGTCGAGCGTGATCTCGCCGGGTGTCAGCGCGTAGACCGCCAGCACCGTCAACGCGACCACATTGTTCATCACGGGTGCCCACGCACCCGGTTTGAACGCCTGTCTGGTGTTGAGGATCGCGGTGAACAGCGCGGACATGCCATAGAAGAGCAGCGCGGGTGCCAGTAGGTAGGTCAGCGCGACGGTCAGGTTCGTATTCACCTTGCCGTCGGAGGAGACGAGCACGTGACCGGCCAGGATCGGCGTGGCCGCCAAGGTGAGCACCGTGGCGACGAACAGCACGGTGAAGGCCGCTGTCACCAATCTGCGCACGAACGCGGCGCCGTTGTCGGCGTCCTCCTGCTCGGCGCGGATCAGGGTCGGCACGACGATGGCGGTGAGCACGGCGCCGAGGACGAGCTCGGCGACCATGTTCGGGATCAGGTTCGCCGAGATGAACGCACTCGCGATGGCCGGACCGAGCACGGTCAGCAACAGCAGCTGCTTGGCGAATCCGGTGATCCGGCTGATCAGCGTCGCGACGGCGATCGAACCCGAGTCCTTGAGCAGCTTCGCGTTGGCACTCATCGGGGCGCCGCCCGCCTTGGCGGCAGGTTCGGCCGCTACCTTCTTCGGCCGGGCGATGACCTGAGTCCGCTCCGCTGACCGATCGCCGGCGGGCACACCGCTCGCGTTCCGTCCACGATCGCCGAATCCGGCGCCTGCCTGGCGGCCATCCCGGGCGGGGTCCGCGGCGGGCATCCCGGGGAAACTCCCCCGCGACGGCATTGGACGTCCCTGCTCCGGCGGAGTTTGCCTGCGGCCACCGGCCTGATCGGGCCGATCCTGTCTCGGAATGGCGCCGGACTGCCCACCGCGCGGCGGGACCGGTCGTTGCTGGGGGAACTCGCCCGACGGGTTCGGCCCGGATCGCCGCGGGGCGAACCCGTCCGGTCCGGGACGTTGCTGCTGCGGAAACTCACCCGAGCGCCCGGCGGAACCAGGTCCGGGGCGCTGCTGTTGCGGGAATTCGCCCGAACGGCCGGCGGAACCAGGTCCGGGGCGCTGCTGTTGCGGGAATTCGCCCGAGCGCGCGCCGGAACCAGGTGCGTGGCGTTGCTGGGGAGGTACAGGGCGACCGTCCGGCCCGTAAGCAGGGGGGCGCGGGGGCAGGCCGGGCGGACCGGCAGGAGGCTGCGGTGCGCCGGGAGGGCCGCCTACACCGGGGCGCGGCGGCGGTCCGGGACGTTGCTGCTGCGGGAATTCACCCGAACGATTCGCCTGGCCGGGCGGTCGTTGACGTGGAGCGGGCCCGCGCCCTTGGCGGTCGCCCTGGGGCGGGCGCTGCTGATCCGGGCGGTAGTCGGCCGGGCGTGGCTGACCCTGTGCCGGGCGGAACCCGGCCGGTGGCTGTTCAGTGGGGCGACCGGGAGCCGGCGCGGCGCCGTGATCCGGCCCGGGACGGTATCCGGCCTGTTCGGGGCGCACGCCGGGCCGAGGACCTGGCGCGGCGGGCCGCTCACCGGGATGACGTGGCGCGCCGGGCAGATCCACCGCGGGCCGATTCCCCGGCTGACGAAATCCACCGGGCTGTTCGAACGCCGGATCACCGGGGCGTACCGGCGGTCGGCCATCGCGAGGCGCGGGGTCCGGTCGATGACCAGGCGCGCCGGGCCGCCGATCCACGTGCTGTGCAGCCTCGTCGCGGTCGGCGTCCTGTCCGGCCGTCATCCCGCGTTCCCACGGAGCACTGGGCGCCCGGCGCAGGGTCGGGTCGTCGTCGTGGTCACGCCGATGAGCGGAATCATCGTCGCCCATCATGCCTCCTGTACCCGGCGTAACCCGCGAATCCCGCCGGTCCGATGAGCGTTTCGCTCACCAGTGCCACTCTCGTCCTTGTCTGTCATGGTGCCCTGACCGCGCGTCAGGCGCGGGTGTTCACTGCCGTTGCAGCCGCTGACGTGCCCGCCGCAGTCGACCCGCCCGTTCGACCGTCTCCGGGGTGAACCCTTCGTCGGCGGGGTCGGGCTGTCCGCGGAACCGCCGCAGCAGTCGGCGCCCGGCCAGCAGCAACAGCAGTATCGCGGCACATGCGGTAATTATGGCCAGGGCCTGACCGTAGGCGTTCGAGCGCACCGAGACCGAGGTCGCCTCTCCTAGCGCTATCCCGTCCGGGGTGGTAAGGGCGATCGGAATGACCAGCTTACGGCTGTCGCTCACCTCGGTCGGGATCTGGAACGACCGGGTCCCGGACGGCGGAAGCAGCTGTTCGCCGATATCGGTGATGTTCGTCTCGGCGGGCGCTTCGATCCGGAACATCACCCGGATGGCGACGGGCAGTTCATTGCGCGCCACCAGCAACAACGGGCTCTGCTCGGAGGCCAGCGTGTACACCCCGCCCGGTGGCAGCACCGAGACCGAGGAGAACATCGTGTCCAGTTCGCGGGTCGCCTGGTCGATGCGCCGCTGGGCGTGCAGGTCGGCGAGCGTGTCGTTGTCGGCCCTGCGGTCGGACAGGCTCAGCGCGCGCAGCAGATCCTCGCGTGCCGGGGTGAGGAACGCGTGCGGGGTGAGCTCGGATTCGGGCAGTTCGACCAGCGCGCGCATCAGCTCGGTCACCCGGGCGCCCTGGTCGTGCACCGGTCCGATGAACTGTTCCGGCGCGGCGTCCTGGGCGGCGCGCGGCAGATACTCCAGCGCGAACGGCCGCGGGTCGGGTGCCTGTGTGACGAGGTCGGTGAAGCTGCGCGGGCCGGCGAGGTTGTTGCGGGTGAGCAGTTCGACCTGCTTGAGCAGCGCGACGCCCTCCTCCCGGCTGGCACCCCACTGCTGCGGTGGCATCAGCAGCTGCGAGCGCGGCCGGTCCGGCGACGGATTGAGCGCACTCCAGGCCATCGCGCCGAGCGCGTCCTGCAACCGGGCCGCGCGTGAGTCGTTGGTGACGTCGAACCGCACCTTCGACGGTGTGAACGACGGCGTCGGGGGGTTCGAGCCGACCGCGGCCAGCGCGGTCGCCGACCAGATGTCGAAGGTGGTCACCCGCAGCGCGGGATCGGTCCCGGCGGCGGCGCCGGCGGGCGGTTCCACGCTCACGCCCGGCACCCGCACGACATCGGGCGCGGACTGTTCCCCACCGACGACCACATCGGGGGTGAGCGTGGTCGGGGCGGAGGTGAGCGCGTTGTCGGTATCGGCGGGCGACCCGTCACCCGACACCGCGGAACCGGCCAGCACCGCCGTGCCGTATCCGTGCTCGCGCAACAACAGCCCGGCCGGATCGTCGATGCTGCCCGAATCGGGCAGGCTCACCCCGCGCAGCGACTGCGTGCCGAGGATCGAGTCCACGACGTCGGCGGGCGCGAGCAGGGCCCGCGCCGACAGACCCGGATCGTTCACCGCGGCCAGTGCCGACACGTCGACCTGCGCGAACGGCAGGGCCACCGTGCACATCGACCCGGCCAGCGCACGCAACCGGTCGAGCCAGGCTTGCGCGTTGGCCGCCCCGGTCCCTTCCCTGGTCGCCCCGCTCGGATCCGACGGACTGGCCAGCACCCGATAGCCGCGCGTCATCGTCTGCACGGTCGAGACCAGGTCCGGATCGATGGCGATACACACCGATCCGGCCACACTTCTGTCCTTGCCCGGCGCGGGCACCACCGATTCCAGCGCGGCGACGAGCTGTTCGAGCCGCCCGCCCTTGCCGACCGAGGCCGCCAGTTCGTCATCGAGCAGTTCGGCCTGGCCGTTCACCGAGCCGGGCTTGCCCGCGACCATGCGCGGCCGGTCGGCCAGCGGCCAGATCATCGTGGTCGCGATCGGTGACGCTTCCGGCGGCGGTGTCACCGCCGGTTCCGCGCTGCCGTCCACACCGGTCGGCGGCAGTCCGAGGACGGGGAGCAGGAAGCGCGCGTCGTCGAGCCTGGCCTGGGTGCCGTAGGCGGGTTCACCGTTGACGTTGAGCAGCAGCGGATACACCCCGGGATCGGTGAGCCCGAGCGATGCCTCCGAGCCCGCGCGCAACGCGATGCTCACCGAGAACTGTTTGCGCTGACCGGGACTCAACTGCGGCGCCACATCCTGGAACGGACCGGTCACCTCGTAGTTCACCTGGTCCAGCCGTAGCGAACTGCGCAACCCACTCGGCGAAGCCACCGCGGCGGCCCGTTGGATCCGCACGCTCACGTCGTCGACGACCCGGTCGCCGATATTGGTGACTGTGCCGGAGATGGTCAGCTTCGGGTCGCTGCCGGTGGTGACCGTGCCCGGCGCCACCGCGTCCAGGGTCAGCTTGAGAAACTTCGGCGTTCCCGACCCGTCCGTTTGAGCGTGCGCGACCGCGGGCAGCAGCGTCATCGAACCCAAGATGGTCAGGACCGCCGTGATCAGCCGGATCAGTCCACCCGTCATCGCTTGCCGGTCTCCATCCGGTCGATCAATCGGTTCGCCACTTCGGCCAACCGCCGTTCGTCGGCGTAGGCCAGTCGGGAATCCAACTCGCTCAACGGAACCCACGCAACCTGGGTCACTTCGACGTCGGCGTCGGACAGCTCACCGCCCAGACACCGCAGCAGAAAATGGTGCACGGTCTTGTGTACCCGTCTGCCCTCGGTGACGAACCAGTAATCGATGCTGCCGAGCTCGGCGACCACTTCCCCGTCGATTCCGGTTTCCTCGGCGACTTCGCGGATCGCGGTCTGCTCGGAGGTCTCGCCCTCTTCGATATGCCCTTTGGGCAGCGACCACAACAGTCGTCCGCGACGGTCGGTGCGCCCGATCAGCGCGGCGGTGCGCTGTTCCTTGGGGCCGTCGAGCCCTTCGACGACCAGGCCGCCCGCCGAGGTTTCCCGCACGGTGCGCATGCGGGGTTTGCCGGCGTTGTTCGCCGAACCGCGCCGCCGCGGCTGGCGGCGTCGACTGTTCGCGCGATCGGCCGGAGGAGACACCTCGCCAGCTTAGCTGGGTTTGTTTTTGCGGCACCTGCGGTGCCGCGGGGTTTGCGCCCCCTGGTGTCCCGCAGTTGGGGGCGCTCAGAGGCGGCAGGGGCGCAATCGATTGGACCGGGTCGGTAAAGTCGACGTTCGTGGTTTCCCCCGATGTTGTCCCTGATGCTGTGGCGGATCGTCGTGCTCGCCTGCTGGCGGGGGCGGCGGTGACTTTGGGGCAGCTCAATGATGTTTTGACGCCGTTGGGGGCGATGTTCGCCGAGAAGGGGCACAGTCTTTATCTGGTCGGTGGCAGCGTGCGTGACGCGGTGCTCGGCCGGCTCGGCAACGACCTGGATTTCACCACCGACGCGCGGCCGGAGGTCGTGCAGGAGCTGATGCGTGGGTGGGCCGACCACCTGTGGGATACCGGCGGCTTGGCCTTCGGTACGGTCAGCGCGGCCAAGAAAGATCAGCAGCTCGAGATCACCACCTTCCGCGCCGATACCTACGACCGGGTCTCGCGTAATCCCGAGGTCACCTTCGGCGACTCACTCGAGGGTGACCTGGTGCGCCGCGATTTCACGGTGAACGCGATGGCGGTCAAGATCGCCGCCGACGGGTCGCTGGAATTCGTCGACCCGCTCAACGGGATCGAAGCGCTGCTCGAAGGCGTGCTGGATACTCCTGCGGCGCCACAGGATTCGTTCGACGACGATCCGCTGCGGATGCTGCGGGCCGCGCGCTTCGTCGCCCAGCTGGGTTTCGAGGTCGCGCCGCGGGTGCGTGCGGCGATCATCGAGATGGCCGATCAGATCGACCGGATCACCGCCGAGCGGGTGCGCGCCGAACTCGACAAACTGATCGGCGCCGACCACCCGATCGACGGCATCAACCTCATGTGCGACACCGGACTGGCGCAGCGCGTGCTGCCCGAGGTGCCCGCGATGAAGCTCGAGATCGACGAGCACCACCAGCACAAGGACGTGTACCAGCATTCGCTGACCGTGCTGCAGCAGGCGATCGACCAGGAGGAAGGCGACGCCGACCTGGTATTGCGCTGGGCGGCACTGCTGCACGACATCGGCAAGCCCGACACCAAACGCAACGAGCCCGCGGGCGGCGTGAGCTTCCACCACCACGAGGTGGTCGGCGCGAAGATGGTGCGCAAGCGGATGCGAGCGCTGAAGTACCCGAAGGCGTTCACCGAAGAGGTTGCGCGCCTGGTGTTCCTGCACCTGCGTTTCCACGGTTACGGCAAGGGACAGTGGACCGATTCGGCGGTGCGCCGATACGTCACCGACGCCGACGACCTGCTCGAACGCCTGCACAAGCTCGTGCGCGCCGACTGCACCACCCGCAACAAGCGCCGCGCCGCGGCCCTGCGCTCGACCTACGACGAGCTGGAGGAGCGGATCGCGGCGCTGCGTGAGCAGGAGGACCTGGCCCGGGTGCGCCCGGATCTGGACGGCAACGCGATCATGGAACTGCTCGGCCTGCCGCCGGGGCCGCAGGTCGGTAAGGCATGGAAGTACCTGAAGGATCTGCGACTCGACCGCGGCCCGATGACGCGCGACGAGGCCGAAGCCGCCCTGCGGGAATGGTGGGCCACGCAGAACTGATCAGAAGACGATCAGCGTTGTTCCCGCGATGATGGCGTCGCGGATCTGGGTCAGGTCGAACGAGCCGGTGGTCTCGGGCAGTTCGAGCCGGAATTTCACCACGTCACCGCGCCGGTGCGCGTAGGAGATGCTGGCCCGGTTGGGCAGGTCGTCGAGCAGTAGCGCGGGCGCGGGCACCACGCGCTTGGGGAGCCGGATGCCGTACCAACTGGCCTTGCGGATGTCGAGGGTGAGCAGGTTGTCGTAGACCTGCCCGTCGACGACCGCCCGCATCTTGCGCGTGCGATGCGTCGCGACGATCTGTCCGCGCTGGTCGAGGCGCACCCGCCAATCCAGGTTCTGGGCGTCCACCCAGTCCGCCAGCGCGCCGATGCCGATGGCGCCCTCGATGTCGAGTTGCTGGACCCGGACCTTGGTCGGCACACCGGGAATCAGCCGCACACCGTGCGCGACCACGGTGACCGTGTCGAACGGATGTGAGTCCCAGACCAGGTTCGACAGCACGGTCTTGCTCTGGAAGTGAGCGCTGCGTCTGCGCAGCTTGAACGTGTCGAGGGTGGCGGTGAGGTCGTGCCCGAGCAGCGTGGCACTGATCTCCTGGCCGCCGAAACGGCTGAGGATGCCCTCGCTGAGCACGGTCATCAGCACATCGGGCATGAGCGCGGTGACGGTGCCGGAACCGAGGTCGGCAAAGGGGTCGGCCCAGGACGTGGTGAAGCCGAGCCACTGGTCGATCCATGACGGGTCGAGCAGACGTTTGCCCATATCGACAGCGCCTGCCAGTGACCAGGACTTCGGATCGAAATACGTGGCCATGATGGCTCCGAGCGTACTTGGCCGCGTCGCCGGTGGCCATGAAGTGTGACCCGTTTATGGGATATCACCACCGGTTGCTTCCGAAGGTGCGGAGTTGTTTTCTTGTTACATCCGAATATGCGGACATATTCTGATCGGGTGGCGAAACTGCGAATCAAGGAAGCGGCCGATCTGCTCGGTGTCAGCGACGACACGGTGCGTCGCTGGATCGACACGGGCGCCCTCTCGGCGACCAAGGACGCCGCGGGCCGCCTGGTGCTGGACGGCCGGGAGCTGGCCGAACACGCCGTCGACCAGGCACGCACGCCACACACCCAGGTGGGTAGTGCCAGTTCGGCACGCAATCGGTTTCCGGGTCTGGTCACTCGCGTGGTGACCGACACGGTGATGGCACAGGTGGAGATGCAATGCGGTCCTTTCACGGTGGTTTCGCTGATGAGCAGCGAATCGGTGCGCGAGCTGGGGCTCGAGCCGGGCAGCGTCGCGCTGGCGAGCGTCAAGGCCACGACAGTGGTGGTCGAGAAGGCCGCCGAATGATCGGCCGGGTCGCGCTCGGTGCCGCGCTGGTGCTGGTCACCGTGAGTGGTTGCGGGAGTGGCGATACCGAGCAATCCACGCTCACCGTGTTCGCCGCGGCGTCACTGAAGAGCGTGTTCACCGGTTTGGAGAAGGACTTCGAGACCGCCAATCCCGGTGTGGATGTGCAGTTCTCGTTCGCCGGTTCGTCGGACCTGGCCGCCCAGCTCCAAGCGGGCGCTCCCGCTGATGTTTTCGCCTCGGCCGACCAGCCGACCATGGACAAGGCGGTCCAGAGCGGCCGAATCACCGCGGCCCCGGCCACTTTCGCTACCAACGTCCTCACCTTGGTCACCGCACCGGGAAATCCCAAGGGCATCAACGGAATCAACGACCTCGCCGACGCCACCCTGGTGGTCTGTGCTCCCCAGGTTCCGTGCGGCCGGGCGACGAAGAAGGTCGCCGACGCCGCGGGCGCCACGCTGCGTCCGGTGAGTGAGGAGTCCTCCGTGGCCGATGTTCTCACCAAGGTGACCTCCGGCCAGGCCGACGCCGGCTTCGTCTACGTCACCGATGCGTCCGCCGCGGGCGCGAAGGTGGGCGTCGTGGCGGTGCCCGAGGCGTCGGCGGCCGTGAACACGTATCCGATTGCCGTGGTGGCGGATTCGAAGCAAGCCGCGAACGCGCAGAAATTCTCCGAACTGGTCACCGGCCCCACCGGTCGGGCAGCCTTGGCCGCGGCGGGGTTCGGCGCGCCGTGATCGGTGTCGGCATCGGCGGCGCAGGCGGACCCGGCATCGCCGCGTGTTGCGCGGGCCGTGCCCGGGCCTGCTGGTTGGCTGGTGTCGTGAAGATTCCGGATCGGCCGGGGGTCGGTGTCGCGTGAGCACCGGGTTGCCTCGGTGGTTGCCGGTGCCCGCCGTCATCGGGTTCGCGCTGGTGGTGCTCCCGCTGGCCGCGTTGGCCTGGGGAGTGGAGTGGGGTCGGTTCGTCGAGCTCGTGAGTACCGAAGCATCAAGGGACGCACTGTGGTTGAGCCTGCGCACCGCGACCGCGAGCACCGTGCTGTGCCTGGTGTTCGGGGTGCCGATGGCGGCGGTGCTGGCCCGGGCACGGTGGCCGGGGATGCCGGTGTTGCGCGCTCTGGTGTTGTTGCCCTTGGTATTACCGCCGGTGGTCGGCGGTATCGCGCTGCTCTACACCTTCGGCCGACGGGGGCTGCTCGGCGAACACCTGGAAGCCGCGGGGATTCAGATCGCGTTCAGCACGACCGCGGTCGTGCTGGCGCAAACCTTTGTGGCACTGCCCTTTCTGGTGCTCACTCTCGAAGGGGCGTTGCGGACGGCGGGTAGCCGCTACGAGCAGATCGCCGCGACGCTGGGTGCGGGCCCGAATACGGTCTGGTGGCGGATCACCCTGCCCCTGCTTCGACCCGCGCTGATCTCCGGCGCGGTCCTCGCCTTCGCCCGCGCACTCGGCGAATTCGGCGCCACCCTCACCTTCGCGGGCAGTCTCCAAGGCCGCACCCGCACCCTCCCGCTGGAGATCTACCTCCAGCGGGAAGCCGATCCCGACGCGGCCGTCGCCCTGTCGGTGGTGCTGATCGTCGTCGCCGTCCTGATCGTCCTGCTCGCCTACCGCCGCACCAGCCCGATCCCCGGCACCCAGCTGCGCAGCGGCGCCGGTGCTCCGCGAGAGCGATCGGCGGCGTGAAGTGACCGAGGAATCCGCGCTCTCGCCCGCTGCGGCGTCGAACCATCCGACCGGTCTGTCGGTATCGGCGCGGATCGCCGCCCGCGATCTCGACGTGCGGATCGACGTCGCCCCGGGCGAGGTGCTTGCCGTGCTCGGCCCCAACGGTGCCGGCAAATCCAGTCTGCTCCAGGTGATCGCCGGGCTGGTCGTCCCAGACGACGGCCACGTACTACTCGGCGATCGCAGCCTCACCGACACCGCCGAAGGCATCGCGCTACCGCCACATCGACGCGCCGTCTCCCTCCTCGCCCAGGATCCGCTCCTGTTCCCCCACCTCAGCGTGCGCGACAACGTCGCGTTCGGCCCGCGCAGCCGCGGCGCGAGCACCCGCACCGCCCGGAAAATCGCGGAAGACTGGCTGACCGCGGTCGACGCGACCGCTTTCGCCGACCGCCACCCCGGTGCCCTCTCCGGCGGCCAGGCCCAGCGCGTCGCCCTGGCCCGCGCCCTCGCTGTCGACCCCGACCTGCTGCTCCTCGACGAACCCATGTCGGCGCTCGACGTCGACGTAGCCCCGGCCATGCGCACCCTGCTGCGTCGTGTCCTGCGCGACGAACCCGGCCGCGCCCACCCCCGATGCGCCGTCCTGGTCACCCACGACATCATCGACGCCATCACCCTCGCTGACCGCCTCGTCGTTCTGGAGGCGGGCCGCGTCGTCGAGTCCGGCCCGGTCGCGGAGGTGATGTCGCACCCGCGCAACCCCTTCGCCGCCCGCGTCGCCGGCCTCAACCTCCTGCGCGGCACCGGGGTCGAGTCGGCGCTGCTGCCCGCGTCGGCGGCTCAATCCTGGGATCAGCCGAGTTCAGCGGATCAGCCAGGTGCCGATGAACCGGCGATGCCGCGTACGCCCCTCGACGAGCAGGCCCCGGCCTTCGGGACTGTGCTGGTCGAAGACCTCGGCGTCGACGGCCGCGTTGTCGGGGATTTCGTACCCGGTGCCCGCGCGGCCGCGGTGTTCTCCCCGGCCGCGGTGTCGGTCTTCCGCACCCGGCCCGGCGGCAGCCCACGCAACGTCTTCACCGTCGACATCGCGGAGATCACCGACCGGGGCGGCATCGTCCGAGTCCGCGGTGACGCACCGCGGGCTCCCGGCCTGTGCGCCGATCTGACCCCGGCGGCCGTCGCCCAACTCCAGCTCACCATCGGTGCGCGGGTGTACTTCGCGGTGAAGGCCACCGAGGTCCGCGTGTACGCCTGCTGAACCACGCCCCGGGTGATAACGGTATGAATCTGTGCGTTCATGCTCGAAATACCGGGGTACATTCCCGGCGAGTGACCCGCGAAGACCGGAGGGCATCACATGCCGCTGGACCTGAACAGTGATCTGGGCGAGGGCTTCGGCCCGTGGCGGATGGGCGACGACGCCGCCATGCTCGACATCGTGACCAGCGCGAACATCGCGTGTGGTTTCCATGCAGGCGACCCGGCCACCATGCGCCGCACCTGCGAACTCGCCGTGGCCAAGGGTGTGCGGATCGGCGCGCACGTCGGCTATCGCGATCTGGTCGGTTTCGGCCGCCGCGATATCGCCATCGCCCCGGCCGATCTGCGCGACGAGGTGCTCTATCAGATCGGCGCGCTCGCGGCCTTCGCGCGGGCGGCGGGCGACCGGGTCCGCTATGTGAAACCGCACGGCGCGCTCTACCACGCGGCCGCCCGCGATCGCCTGCTCGCCGAAGCCCTTGTCGCCGCGGTGGCCGAAGCCGAACCCGGTCTCGCGCTGCTCGGACCGGCGGGTACCGAACTGGAACGGGCCGCTCAGCGGGTGCGTTTCGTCGGTGAGGGATTCGCCGACCGGGCTTACACTGCAACGGGTTCGCTGGCCCCGCGCGGAGTTGCCGGGGCGGTGCTGTCGGCCGACGACGCCGTGGCCCAGGCGACAACTCTTGCGCTGTCGGGGACCGCGCGTACCGTAGACGGTCCCGGTACGGTCGCCGTGTCCGTGGCCAGCGTGTGCGTCCACGGCGACTCTCCGGCGGCCGTCGAGATGGCCCGCCGGATCCGGGGGGCGCTCGACGAAGCCGGGATACCGGTGGAGCCGTTCAGCTGAGGGGTGGGAGGCACGATGGACATCGATTGGAACGCGCGGATCCGGCCCGCGGGTGACCGCGCCGTGCTCATCACCCTCGACGACCCGCGCCCGGTACAGCGGTTGGCCTCCGCGCTGCGCGTGCACGCGATAGCCGGTGTCGAGGATGTGCTGCCCGCGGCGGAAACCGTGCTGGTCACCATGCATTCGGTGAGTTATGGCGTGCAGGTCCGCCGTGAACTCGTCGCGCTGCTCGACCGGCTGGATCACGAGCCACCGCAAGCGGATTCGCCGGATGTTTCCCGTGGAACAGTGCCGGATACCGAGGCGGTCGTGGAGATCCCGGTGCACTACGACGGCGCGGACCTGCCCGAGGTGGCCCGGTTGCTCGACCTGTCGATCCCGGAGGTGATCGCGGCGCACACCGGCACTGTCTGGCGGTGCGCGTTCGTCGGTTTCGCGCCCGGTTTCGGCTACCTCACCTCGCCCGACGGCAGGCTCACGGTGCCACGCCGCACCCATGCCCGCACGGCCATCCCGGCGGGCGCGGTGGCGCTGGCCGGCGGATATTCGGCGGTCTACCCGCGCGGCACGCCGGGCGGTTGGCAGTTGATCGGCACCACCGATCTGCGAATGTGGGCGGTGGACCGCGATCCACCCGCGCTGGTGCGGGCGGGTTCGGCGATCAGGTTCGTCGCTTCCGAGGAATAGCTGCTTCGGCGGAAAATCAAGGGCTGCTCAACGGTGCGCCGCCTCGACAGCGAATCGGGGAGAGATCGAATGCTGATCTTCATCGAACGGGTGGGGCCGCTCGCGACAGTGCAGGACCTGGGCAGACAGGGCTGGTTCGATTCCGGCGTCGGCCAGGCGGGTGCGGCCGACCGCGGGTCGCTGCGGCTGGCGAACCGGCTGGTCGGCAATCCGGAGAACTTCGCCGCCATCGAAGCACTGCTCGGCGGCCTCGCCCTGCGAGCCGACGGTCACCTCACCGTCGCGGTCACCGGCGCGCCCGCCCCCGCCACCGTCGACGGCACCCCGGTCGGGCATGCGAGTGTGCTCGAACTCGACGAGGGCCAGGTGCTGCGACTCGGCCTCGCGAACACCGGTCTGCGCAGCTACGTGGCGGTGCGCGGCGGTATCGATGTGGCCAAGGTGCTGGGTTCGCGTAGCCGCGACACCTTGTCCGGTATCGGTCCCGACCCGCTGGTGGTCGGCACGCAGTTGCCGGTCGGTCCCCCGCCGCGCACCCTGCCGACCGTGGAATTCGCGCCGGTTCCGTTGCCGCCGAAAGTGCTCACGGTCCGAGCGTGTCCGGGCCCGCGCGCGGACTGGTTCACCGATCCCGATCAGCTGTTCCGCGGTTCCTGGATCGTTTCCACCGACACCGACCGGGTCGGCGCCCGGCTGGATCGCGCCGACGGACCCCCGCTGGTGCGGTCGATCGGCCGCGAATTGCCCTCCGAGGGTGTAGCGCTGGGCTCGGTGCAGGTGCCACCGAGCGGTCAGCCCGTCGTCTTCCTGGCCGATCACCCGATCACCGGCGGTTATCCGGTGATCGCCGTCGTCCTCGATGCCGATGTCGACCGTGTCGCGCAGGCTCGCCCCGGCGACCGGCTGCTGTTCGTAGCGGCGTCCTGACTCAGCGCGGCGGATTCAATCGCGCGTGCATGAGGTACACGTTGTAGCTGTCCCACGCCGACATCGTGAAGTAGAGGTCCTGCGCGGTCGACCAGGGATGGATGAACCCGCCGTACGCCTTCGGATACATCTCGGTGGACACCAGCGGCACGGTCGAGGTCCAGGCGCCCTGTGGCTGGCCCGCGGTCCGCAACACGATCTGGCTCGCGGCCGAATCGAGATAGACCATCTGCCACTGCCGGCTTTCCTCGTCGAACCGCACCGACAGCTCGCTGGCCATCCCGTTCACGAGCGGTGTCGCCGAGTTCTGCGCCGCGGGCGCCCAATTGCCGTCCACCCAGTACTGATAGGCGGTCTTGTTGAGCACGTCGGCCTTGCGCACCCTGGCCAGGCCGATCATCCCGATCCGGCCGTTGGGCGTGCCGAACATGTAGACGTAATCCCCGTGCGGCACCATCGCCGCCACCTGGAACTGCCCGAGACCGAACATGTTCTCCCAGCGGGCATACTGATCTTTGGTCCAGGTCGAGCCGCCGTCGTCGGAGTAGGCGAGTCCGCCGTAGTTCGTCATCCACATGCCGGGGATCTTCGACCAGTGGTTCACCGACATGTAGCTCATGAACTGCCGTTTGCCGAGCGCGAACCCCGAGGTCGGGATCGTGGTGGTCTCCCAGTTCTTGATCTTGCGGCTGCCGAGGAGTTCGGCGGCGTGACAGGGGCTGTCCTGCACCATCGAGTCGATGGTGATGCCATCGTTCAGATCCTTGTCGGTGCTGTAGGCCAGCACATTCGATCGCCAGTCGGCGCCGTCGGAGCCCGCGCCGCCGTAGGCCCAGCCCTCGCCGAAGGTGTCGCCGAACACCATGGCCACCTTGCCCGGTTCGGTTTCCCAGAACAGCCCGAGGTCGGTGCCGTCGACCTGCCAGCGCATATCGGTCCGGTTGGTCGAGCCGTGTCCGGTGACCTGGTCCACGAGGCGGACGGATTCCACCTTCGCGGGCGCGACCGGCGCCGCGAGCGGGCCACGTTCGATCGGCCGGATCACCGGTTCCGGCGCTTCCTGGGCCGGTTCGCTCTCGCCGCCGGGCACCGGGATCGGAATCGGCTCGATCTCCGGGTTGATCCTGATCCGCGGCAACGCGATCGCCGATCCGGTCGAGGTGGACTCGTCCGAACTTTCGGGTTCGGGTTCCGGCGTGTCACGGACCTCCGGGCACGGATTGCGGCACGGATCCGTGGGCAGCGGAACCTGTGCGACGCGCGTGTTGTCGTGCGGCGGGTCGGGAATCGGTACCGGCGTCAGCTGCGGCACCCAGACGGGGATGTCGATGCTCGGCGGCAGGACCGGCGCCGGCGGTGCGGCCGGGTCGGGCAGCCGGTTGACCGGGTCGAATCCTGTTTCTCCGCAGAGATTCACCGGCGGGGGCACCCACGGCAGTGGGCCCGCCTGCGCGGGGACGGCGAGGATGGCGGACAGCACCACACCCACGGCGGCAGTTCCGTGCGATACCGGTCTTGCGCGCATCTGGCTCCCTCGAATCGGTGTCGGCGAGGAACACCTGTGATCTTGTGAGAACTTACCGGAACCGATCGCTGTTGCCGTGCGTCCAAACACATGTGAACGAAATCGAGTACGTCTTCGGAACCGGCGACGCGGTCGTGCACCACTGGTCGAGCCACGACGAACTGGCCGACACGAGCGTCGTCGACGCCCTCTGGATCGATTACGACACCGGGATCGACCACGACACGCTCCTGCCCGATATCCCGCTGGCCACCGCCGATCACCGCACGGTGCTGGCCCAGGAAACCGCGGGCACCCTCAGCAGGCCACCCTGGCTCGACGGGAATTGAGCGCGATGGCCGCGATGCCGAGGGCGTACACCCCGGCGCCGGCCAGCACCACCCCGATCGAACGTCCGTCGGCCGGGATCACCAGCGCGGTCACCGCGATCGCCAAGACGAAGCAGACGTTGAAAACCGTGTCCTGCAGGGCGAATACCTGCCCGCGCTGGTCGTCGTCGATGTCGATCTGCATGCTCGCGTCGCCGGTGAGCTTGATCGTCTGCCCGGCGAGGCCGAGCCCGAACGCGCCTGCCAGCAGCAGCCGGTGCGCGTTGTCGACCGCGGGCCCGGTGGCCAGCGCGATGGGCGTCACGAGCGTGAGTTGCACGATCACCGCCGTCGAGAGCCCCACCAGTACCGTGCGCGGCCTGCCGAGGCGCGGAATCAGGATCGGCGCGCCGATCGCGGCCAGCAGCATGCCCGCCGCCGCGAAGCCGATCGCGACCCCGAAGCCGACCAGCCCGCCGCTCATCTCGGTGCCGTCGGTGGGCTGACGCAGCACCAGCACCATGATCAGCGTGTTCATCCCGAAGACGACGCGATGCGCGCCGATCCCGATCATCGCCGTGGTCACCTGGGCCGAATGCCACACGGCCCGCGCGCCGGTGCGCAGACCGGTCGCGATGGCGTGCACGGTGCTCTCGGTCCCCGCCGAGCCGCGGTCGGGACCGAGCACATGCGGGCGGAACCCCAAGGCCAGCACCGCGCCGACCAGCGAGCCGATCCCGCTCAACGCGACCGCGACCGCCGAGGCCGCGTCACCCGCGCCGATCAGCGCGATCACCGCCACCGACGCCGCGGCGCCGATCCCGGCACATACCGAGGCCACCGTCGCCAGCACCGAATTCATCGGCACCAGCCAGCGCTGTTCGAGCACGCGCGGCAGCGCCGCCGACACACCGGCCAGCACGAACCTGCTGATCCCCACCGTCGCCAGCGCCAGCACCAGCAGTGGCGTCTCCCCCACGCCCACGAACAGCCCGATCGCGGCCACGCCGATCAGTACCGCCCGCGCCACACTCGCCACCAGCAGCACATTGCGCCGATCCCATCGATCCAGCAGCGCGCCCGCATACGGCCCGAGCACCGAATAGGGCAGCAGCAGCACCGCGAAACCGGCGGCGATGGCCAGCGGATCGGTCTCGCGTTCCGGGTTGAACAGGATCGCGCCCGACAGGGCCGCCTGGAACATCCCGTCACCGAACTGCGCGGCCAGCCGCAACAGGGCCAGACGTGGCACCCGCGGGTTCCGGCGGACCACCTCGCGGGTGTCGCGAAGCAGATGTCTCATCGAGATCGGCTGCTCATCCGCCGTATTCGAGCCGTCAGGGGGATGAGTCGACACGTCATGACCATAGTGGTGCCAGAATTGAAGGGTGACGCCCACATCGACGACACCGCCGCGGATCGAACTACACCGCGGTGGCGACCGGATGAAGACGCGGATCCCGTGGCTCGACTCCAAGCATTCGTTCTCCTTCGGCGAGCACTACGACCCCGACAACACCCATCACGGGCTGCTGCTGGTGAACAACGAGGACGTGGTGCTGCCCGGCGAGGGCTTCGACACCCATCCGCATCGGGACATGGAAATCGTCACCTGGGTGCTCGGCGGCAGCCTCGTGCATCAGGATTCGCTCGGCCACAACGGCGTCATCTATCCGGGTCTGGCCCAGCGGATGAGCGCGGGCACCGGCATCCAGCACTCGGAGAAGAACGATTCGTGGCGCCTCGACGGCAAGACCCACGACGAGCCGGTGCACTTCGTGCAGATGTGGGTGGTTCCGGATGAGCCGGGCGTCGACCCCGGCTACCAGCAGCTCGAGATCGACGACGAACTCGCGCGCGGCGATCTGGTGACGGTCGCGTCGGGCCTACCCCGCTATCGCGACCGCACGGCCATCGCGATCAATTCCTCACATGCCGCCATGCACGTTGCCAGGATGACGGCCGACAGTCCCGGCGTCACCCTCCCCGATGCTCCCTACCTGCATGTCTTCGTCGCACGCGGTGAGGTCGACGTCGAGGGCCTCGGCACCCTGTCCCAGGGCGACGCGATTCGGCTGACCCGCTCCGGTGGTCAGTTGATCCGTCCGCACGGCGACGCCGAGGTGCTCGTCTGGGAGATGCACGCGCGCCTCGGCGGCGGGTAGCTCAGGCTGAACCCGGCTGCCGGGTCAAGGTCGCCGACTTGGCATTTGTCCTGGTAGCGGCGACGATCTGCGCGAATTCGGGTCGGAAGTCGCCGTCTGGCGCCTGCATCCAGGTGCGATATCCGCTGCGCTCGTCGGCCGGCGAGGGCAGCACCACCTCGCTACCGGGCAGGGCGACCGAGGCGCAGACCCGGAACAGCTCGGCGAACAGCACGGTGTCGAGGTAGGAGTTGTCTACCGGGCCGGTGAGGAAGGTCCAGCGACCGGAGCGTGGGTGGGCGATGATCGGCCCGCAGCGCAGGCCCCGCGTGACGAGCAGCCCGCGGACCCGTTCGCCCAGCGTCGACGGCATCACCACCGCGCCGACCGAGCCGATCTCGAGCACGATCCGCCCCAGCGCCGCGTCGACGACGCCGTAGAGGCCATGGTGCTTGCGGTATTGGCGACAGCGCGCCAAAGCGTCCTGGGTGGCCGAGTATTCCTCGGCCGCCGTATACCCGCCCTTGTCCTCATCGGTGTGCAACGTGCTCATCACGACCTCGTCTCTGTCGACGGTGGTTCGATGTAGCTGTGAGTTCGCTCGATCGGGGCGAAACTCGGTGGGTGGTGGAGCATCACGACCGGGTGGCGCGGGAAACTTTTTCATAACGGCAGGACGTGAGAGAAAAAGACCGTTCCGGACAGCCTATAGCCGCACAACCATGCTGACAATAGTCAGTAGCTGGCGTGTCGATCGGCGTACGATATTCGCCCATGGCTCCCGTTTCGCCGACCGTCGCGCGCTGGGAACTCGTCCTGCGGCTGCGCGAACTCCGCGAGCAGCGCGGATTCGATTCGGCCGGGTTCGCCCGTCGTGTCGGGTTCACGCCCGCGAACTGGTCGCATGTCGAGAAGGGCAGGCGGGTGCTCACCCGCACCACCATCGAGCCGGTCCTCGATGTTCTCGATGTGACACCCGACGAACGCCGCGAACTGCTCGCCCTGCTCGAGGCGAGTAAACAGCGTGGCTGGTGGACGACGGCCTCCTCGGCGCTGATCGGTCCCGAGTTGCAGCGGCTGTACGGGATGGAGGCGGGCGCGCAGAGTATCCGCAGCTACGACAGCATGATCGTGCCCGGTCTGCTGCAGACCGAGGCGTACGCGCGGGCGCTGATCAGTGCCGATGTGATGATCCGCCCGGTTCAGGTTGACCAATTAGTCTCGATACGACTACGCCGCCAGCAGCGGCTGCGCGGGCCCGATCCGCTGGAACTCACCGCGGTGCTCGGTGAGGCGACCTTGCGTCAGCAGACCGGCGGTGGCGAGGTGCTGCGCGGGCAGTTGCGGCACCTGGTCGCGCTGGTGCGCGAACTCGACACCGTCGACGTGCGCGTCATCCCGTTCAGCGCGCCCGAGGGGGCCGTGCTCGGCGGTTCCAGCTTCCATCTGCTCGACTTCGCAAGCGATCAGCTACCTACCTTCGCCTGGGCTGAGAGCGCGGTGTTCGGCGGCCATGTCGACGATGCCGAACAGGTCCGCGATCTCGGCTTCGCCTACGTGCGCGCCCGCGAGCAATCCCTTTCCCGCACCGAATCTCTCGCCCTGATCAGGGAGTATGCAAGCGTGTAAGATTCTGGTTATGTCCACCACCGCTCGCCGCCGCCCGGCCGAACACGGCTGGTTCACCTCGTCACGCTCGAATAACGGCAACCAGTGTGTCGAGGTTCGTTTCGACGGAGACGCTGTCCAGATACGAGACAGCAAATTTCGCCGCAATCCGATGAACGCCGGCTTGGTCGAGCCCGTCATCACCGTCGACGCCCCCCTGTGGACAGCCTTCCTCCACTGCCTGCTCACCGCCCGCCCCCACTCGGAACTGGTAGCCCACACCTCCTCCGACGGCTCGACCACGCTCCGCCACGAAGCCGTCCTGCTGCACTTCACCCCCGAAGAGTGGAATGCCTTCACCGCCGGCGTCCGAGACGACGAGTTCGCCTGCGCGTAAGACCACATCGCCGGCCATCGGTATTTCGGCATACTGGGGGGCGTGACTTCTGATCTGAGCGCTCCCTCCGGTATTGATCTGTCCTTCCGCGATCAGGATGTGCGGGTGCAGGACGATCTGTTCGCGCATGTCAACGGGCAGTGGTTGGCCGGGTACGAGATCCCGGCCGACCGGGCCGTCGACGGTGCTTTTCGCACGCTCTACGACCAGGCCGAGCTAGATGTGCAGGCGATCATCACCGATAGCGCGGCTGGTGCCGCCGACGATGCCGATGCCCGCAAGATCGGGGATCTGTTCTCGAGCTTCATGGCCACCGATGTGGTCGCGGCGGCCGGGTTCACGCCTGTCGCCGAGGAGCTGCGCGCGATCGCCGAGGTCGGCGATCCGAGCGCGTTCGCCGCGCTGCTCGGGCGCTTGCAGCGCACGGGGATCCGTGGCGCGCTCGCCTACTACGTGGACACCGACGACAAGAACTCCACCCGCTACCTCGTGCACGCGACCCAGTCGGGCATCGGGCTGCCCGACGAGTCCTACTACCGCGCCGACGAGTTCGCGGACATCCGCGACGCGTACCTCGCGCACATCACCAAGACGTTCACCATCGCCGCCGCGGACGCGTCGCTGGCGGGCCTGCTCCCCGCCGACCCGGCCGACGCCGCCCGTCGCGTGTTCGAGCTGGAACGCACACTCGCCGCGGGTCATTGGGATGTCGTGCGGCGCCGCGACGCCGAGAAGAGCTACAACCTCACCACTTTCGCCGACCTGGTCGCCGAGAACCCGGAATTCGACTGGGCCGCTTGGGTAGACGGTGTCGCCACCGGACTCGACCGTGACGGCAAGGACCTGTTCGCCGAGCTCGTCGTGCGCCAGCCCGGCTACCTGCGCGCCTTCGCCACCGCCTGGGCCGAGGTGCCGCAGGCGGATTGGCAAGCGTGGGCGGCGTGGCAGGTGCTGCACGCGCGCTCGGGGTTCCTCACCGACGAGATCGTCGAGGAGTACTTCGACTTCTACGGACGCACCCTCACCGGCGCCGAGGAGAACCGCGAACGCTGGAAGCGCGGAGTGTCGCTGGTGCAGGAACTGCTCGGCGAAGCAGTCGGCAAATTGTATGTGGCCCGGCACTTCCCGCCGCAGGCCAAGGCCCGCATGGTGGAGCTGGTAGCCAATCTCCAGGAGGCCTACCGCCGCAATATCGCCGACCTCGAGTGGATGGGCCCCGACACCCGCGCGGCCGCACTGACCAAGCTGGAGAAGTTCACCCCCAAGATCGGCTACCCCGACACCTGGCGCGACTACTCCGCGGTCGAGATCGACGCGAGCGACCTCGTCGGCAACTACCGCCGTGGCCATGCCGCCGAGCACGACCGCGACCTGGGCAAACTGGGTGGCGAAGTCGATCGCGGCGAATGGTTCATGACCCCGCAGACCGTGAACGCCTACTACAACCCCGGCATGAACGAGATCGTGTTCCCCGCGGCGATCCTGCAGCCGCCGTTCTTCGACATGAACGCCGACGACGCCGCCAACTACGGCGGGATCGGCGCGGTGATCGGCCACGAGATCGGGCACGGCTTCGACGACCAGGGCGCGAAATACGACGGCGACGGCAACATGCAGGACTGGTGGACCGACGAGGATCGCGCCGAGTTCGGCAAGCGCACCAAGGCCCTGATCGACCAGTACAACGTGCTCTCCCCCGCCGACCTGGACGACGAGCACACCGTGAACGGCGAATTCACCATCGGTGAGAACATCGGCGACCTCGGCGGACTGTCCATCGCTCTTGCCGCCTACAAGATTTCGCTCGAAGGCCATCAGCCTCCGGTGATCGACGGCCTCACCGGTCTGCAGCGCGTCTTCTACGGCTGGGCGCAGGTCTGGCGCACCAAGGCCCGCACCGAGGAGGCCATCCGCCGCCTCGCCGTCGACCCGCACTCCCCGCCGGAGTTCCGCTGCAACGCGGTGATCCGCAATATCGACAGCTTCTATGACGCTTTCGGTGTGACTCCGGACGACAAGCTCTACTTGAAGCCGGAGGAACGTGTGACCATCTGGTGACGCGGTCTCGACCCTGCCGGTCGCCGGTAGGGTCGACACCACTCCATCGCAGAGGGGCAATCTCATGCGTCACCAGCAGGTAGCCGACAACGTCTTCACCATCGCGGGTACGGACGTGAACATGGTCCTACTCCGCGAGGGCCGTGACCTCACGCTGATCGACGCGGGGTGGTACGGCGACGCCGGCCTGATCGAGGCCAGTGTCGAGGCCCTCGGACATCGCGTCGAAGACATCGCCGCGGTTCTGCTGACCCATGCGCACCTGGATCACGTCGGCGCCCTCAACCACCTCCAAGCGAAGTACGGCATCCCCGCCTACACCAGCCGGCTCGAGGTGGCCCATGCCAAAGGTGAGGTCCATGAGTCCGCCACTCCGCTCGACGTCATCAAACGGCTCACCGACGTCTCCACCTGCGGCTGGGCGCTGCGGATCACTCGCGCGGGTGGCCTCCGCAAGAACCCGGTCCCCCATATCCAGCCCTTCCGCACTGCGGGCGAGCTGGATCTTCCCGGCCGCCCCACGCCGATCGCCACCCCGGGACACACCTCGGGTCATTCGGCCTTCCATCTCGCAGCGGCCGGTGCGGTAGTTACCGGCGACACCCTGGTTACCGCGCATCCCACCTCGAAATTCACAGGCCCCCAATTACTTCCCGACTTCTTCAACCACTCGACCCCGGAAACCCTCACCGCACTCGAGGCCCTCGAGCCGCTCGCCGCCGATCTGGTTCTCCCCGGCCACGGTGCCCCCTTCACCGAGGGCATCCGGCAAGCTGTCGACCGGGCGCGAACCCACGCGAGAACCGAACGGCGCGAATAACGAGTAGTCAGCTGATTGCTGTCGTCACTCTGGGCAAACGCGAGTAGTGACCATGTAAGTAGAGTTTGTGATAGCGAAAGTACAGTAAGAGCAGATGGATTGGCCGGCCCACCGCACGGAACAACATTCCTGGCAGGCGCGTGACGGACGAAGTCCGCGAGTCGGCCCCGTCCCCGAGCAGGCAGCGGTGTCGATCCCACCGCGCATCGCCGAACTCGACTTCGCCACCAGGCGAACAACATCGGCGAGCGAGGCCGCGGTGATCGCGGTGACACATCTCGAAGCCGGCCAGGGCCAGTATTCGGCACCGCTGCGCGAATTCCTGCTGCGCAGCGAGGCTGTCGCGTCGTCGCGGATCGAGCACATCGATGCGGGGTGGCGAGCATTCAGCAAATCCTTCGGCGGCGCGACGACCGGACCTGAGGCGGCGTCACAGGTCAGCGCGGTCCGGGCCCTCACCGGACTGGTCGACAGTGCGGCGACCGGCCGGATCACGGAGGCGAATCTGCTCAGCGCCCATCGCGTGCTGATCGCTCCGGAATGGGAGAAGGCGGGACGCTTCCGGACCGTCCAAACCTGGATCGGCGGAAGCGATTACACGCCGCTGCACGCCCTGTACGTACCGCCGCCACCGGAACTCGTGCCCGAATTGGTCGCCGACCTGCTGGCCTTCGTCGCGCGTGGTGATCTGCCGATCCTGGTCCAAGCCGCGATCGCGCACGCGCAGTTCGTGTCGATCCACCCGTTCGTCAGCGGCAACGGCCGGATCGGACGCGCCCTGGTGAGCGCCATTCTGCGCAGACGCGGGCTGACCGACAGAGTCACCGTTCCCCTGGCATCGGTCATGCTCGCCGACACCTCGCGCTATTTCGCCCAACTGGCCGCCTACCGCGCCGGCGCCGCCGACGAATTCGTCATCTATCTGGCGCTCGCCGCGGTGTACGCCAGCGAGGCGGCGATCGACTCGGCCCGCACGCTCGCCGCGCTCCCCCAGCGATGGCGAGACCGCGCCCGCCCTCGCGGCGGTTCCGCGGACGAAGCGCTCCTGGCGAACCTGGTCGGGCACCCGATTCTCACTGTCGCCGGCGCGAACGCCATCACGGCGACCACCGATTCGGCTACCTACCGTGCCCTCGAACGACTCGTCGACGCGGGGATCCTCGACGTCGTCTCCGACTCCAAACGAAACCGAATATGGGCCGCCACCGACATCCTCGCCGAACTCGACGCCCTCAACGCCGCGATCGGCCGACGCACCGCGGCGGGCCTGTCCTAGCGCAGGCCGCTCGGCCGCGTCGCGGTACCGCCTGACCGAATGCCCTGATCAGCGCAGACGCAGTTCGGTGCCGGCGTCGAAGAAGAAGACTTCCTCCGGCTTCGGCCGCAGGTGCAAGGTCTCGCCGAGCGTGGTCTGGAACCGGCGATCGACTCGGACCACGATCTTGCCCGAGCGGGTGGACCAGTCGGTGCCCGCGCCGTGGGTGTAGACGAAGGATTCGGCGCCGAGTTCCTCGAGTAGTTCGGCGACGACGGTGATCCCGGCGGGATCGGTGGTGACTTCCCAGGATTCGGGGCGGATGCCCAGAACGACGCGCGTACCGGAAACAGTGCGGGGCACCGGGATTCGCAGTCCGTCGAGCACCGCCTCGCCGTCGACGACGGGCGCTTCGAGCAGGTTCATGCCGGGCGAGCCGATGAACCCGGCGACGAAGGTGTTCAGCGGATTGTCGTACAGCTCACGCGGAGACGCGATCTGCTGCAACCTTCCGTCGCGCAGCACCGCGACACGGTGCCCCATCGTCATCGCCTCCACCTGGTCGTGGGTGACGTAGACAGTGGTCGTGCCGAGTCGCTGCTGCAACGCGGCGATCTGGGATCTGGTGCTCACCCGCAACTTCGCGTCCAGGTTGGACAGCGGCTCGTCCATGCAGAACACCTGGGGGCGGCGCACGATGGCCCGGCCCATGGCCACGCGCTGACGCTGACCGCCGGAGAGCTTGGCCGGTTTGCGGTCGAGCAGCGGCTCGAGTTCGAGCATCGCCGCGGCTTCCTTCACCCGAACCAAGGTGTCGGACTTCGACATTCCCACGTTGCGCAGCGCGAAGCCCATGTTCTCGGCGACGGTCATGTTCGGGTAGAGCGCGTAGCTCTGGAACACCATCGCCACGTCGCGGGCGCGCGGCGGCAGGTCGGTGACATCGCGCTCACCGATCCGAATCGTGCCCCCCTCGACGGATTCGAGTCCGGCCAGCATCCGCAGACTGGTCGACTTGCCGCAGCCGGATGGGCCGACCAGCACGAGGAATTCACCATCGGCGATGTCGATGTCGAGTGCGTCGACGGCGGGGGCGTCGGCGCCGGGATAGCGATGGGTCACACCGTCGAACTGCACTGTCGCCATGGCGAATTCTCCTAGCGGGGAAAGCGAAACGGGCCGGTGGTCACAACGAACCACCGGCCCGTGGGGGAACTACTTGGGCAGCTTGGGCGTGATCTGCCGGTCGATGATCGCCTGCACGTCGGCGGCCACCTTCGCGAGAACCGTGGCCGGATCGGCGTTCTGGAGACCGATCTGCTCGTAGCCGGTACCGATGATCTGATCGGCGCCGGGCACGAACACGCGCGCGTAGTCCTGCGACTTCGCTACCGAGAGCTGGTCGATGGCGACCTTGGAGTTGGGGTTCTTCGCCAGGAAGTCGATCTCGCTGGGGTCGGTCACGGCCGACTTGCGCACCGGCATATAGCCCGTGTTCTGCGTGAAGTACGCCGTGTTGGCCGCATTGGTGATGAACTCGATGAACTTGAGCGCGTTGACCTTTCGCGTATCCGAGATCCGCGACGGAATCGCCAGACCGGCGCCGCCGGTGGTGACGCCGGGACCGTTCGGGTGCGGCAGGAACGCGGTGCCGACCTCGAACTTGCCGTCGGCGTTCTTCTTGATGCCCTTGAGGTCGCCGGTGGAGGCGATGGTCGAGGCCGCGACGCCGGTGCCGAAGTCGACCGCGATCTGCGGGCGGATCGCGGCGTACTTCTTGACGTTGATCGAGTCGCGCAGGTACGTGGCCGCGGCGATCGAACCCGGATCGGTGAACTTCAGCTTCCACTGATCGGAGTAGGCGCCGCCGAAGGTCCAGTTCGGGCCCTGGAAGGTCCAGCCCAGGTAGTTCTTCGCGTCACCCCAGGCGTGCGCGAACTTGTCGGCGCCGACGAGCGACTGCAGCTTCGGGCCCCACTCGTCGAATTCCTGCCAGGAGTTCGGGCCGCGGTCGGGCAGCCCGGCCTTCGCCCAGACGTCCTTGTTGTAGTAGAACAGCGGCGTCGAGCGGGCGTAGGGCAGCGCGTAGTGCTTGCCGTCGAACAGGTAGTCGGCGGCGAGGGAGTCGACGTAGTCGCTCAGCTGCACACCCGCGGCGCCGAAGTGTCCGTCGAGCGGTTCGATGGCCTTGCTCAGCGCGTAGTTGAACCACCAGACATCCGACAGCACCACAACATCGGGCAGGTCACCACCGGTGAGCGCGGCGTTGAACTTCTGCGCCACCTCCTCGTAGTTCTTGCCCGCGTCGACCAGGTTCACCTTCAGGTCGGGGTTCTTCGCCTGGAACCGGTTGATCAGCTCCAGCTCCAGCTCCTTGGAGGTGCCGGGGTGGTTGGACCAGAAGGTGATGGTGTTGGCGTCACCGGAATCACCGGATCCGCCGCCGGTGCCCGCGCACGCGGACAGCGCCGCGGCAGCGGCGACGCCGCCGGTCAGGCCGAGGAAGCCACGGCGGCTCAACGCCGGGAATCGTGAGTTGGACACTGGCGAACTCCTGTTCGAGATCTATCCCTTGACCGCACCGGAGGTGAGGCCCTTGATCATGTGACGTTGCAGGGCAAGGAAGACGATGAGGATCGGCAACATGGTGAGCACGGTGCCCGCCATCACCGGCCCCCAGTTGGTGACGCTGGGGTTCTCGGTGTTCTGCAGCAGGGTCAGCCCCACCGGCAGCGTCGCGACATCGGCGGAATCGGCCATCAGGAACGGCCAGAGGTACTCGTTCCATTCGTTGACCAGCGTCACCACCGCGAACGCCACCATCGTCGGTCCCGACATGGGCAGCACCACGCGAGTGAGCAGCCGCCACCAGTTCGCCCCGTCCATCCGCGCCGCCTCGATCACCTCGGCGGGCAGCGACAGGAAGTGGTTGCGCATCAGGAAGGTGCCGAAGGCGACCCCGCAGAGCGGAATGATGATGCCCTGGAAGGTGTTTCGCCAGCCGAGCTGCGCGATGAACGCGTAGTTGGAGATGACGGTGATCTGGTTGGGCACCATCAGCGCCGCGATGATCACCAGGAACACGATGTTCTTGCCGGGGAAGCGCAGGAACACCAGGCCGTAGGCGCTGAACACCCCGAGCGCGAACTTCACCACCGACACCACGCCGGTGACGATCAGCGAGTTGCGCAGGAACGTCCAGAACGGCACCGTAGTGGTGGCGTGGCTGTAGTTCTCCGGGTGCCAGCTGTGCGGCCAGTAGACCGCGGGCTGGGTGTAGATGTCGGAGCGGTCCTTGAGCGAGGTGATCAGGATCCAGAACAGCGGGACTCCGACGATGATCAGCACACACACCATCGCCGCGTAGCCGAGTCCGGTGACGGCACGTTCGCGCCGCTTGTACGAGAGTGTCTGCGGGCCTATATGTTTCATCGTTCGCCTCGGTCCATCACGCGCACCTGGATCAACGTGACCACCAGCAGCACCACGAACATGATCGTGGCCACGGTGGCGCCGTAGCCGGCCCGGAAATTGCGGAACGACTCCTCGTACACCTGGAACACCATCGTCGTCGTGCCGTTGCCGAGCGGTCCGCCGCGCGTCATCACATTGATGATGTCGAAGACTTGCAGCGAGTTCAGCAACACGGTGATCGACAGAAAGAAGGTTGTCGGACGCAGTTGTGGCAGAAGAACTTTCGTGAATCGAGTCCAGCTGCTCGCGCCATCCATTTCGGCTGCTTCGAGCAATTCGGCGCGCACGCCTTGCAGCGCGGCCAGATAGATCACGAAGGCATAGCCGAGGTTCTTCCAGATGTAGGTGAGCGTCACCATGAACAGGGCCCAATTCGGGTCCTGATAGAAATCCGGCACATTGTCGACGCCGAGCCGGTGCAGGACGTCCTGTACCAGACCGAAACTCGGATCGAAGATGAATTGAAAAGCTACGCCGATCGCCGCGCCCGAAATCACGAACGGGGCGAAAATTGCCGAGCGGACTACATTGCGCCCGAACAGTTTTCGATCGAGCAGCATGGCGAGCGCGAGACCGAGCGCCATACTCACCACAACCGCCGCCACGGTGAAGATCAGCGTATTGCTGACGACCTTCCATGAGTCGTCGCGCTGCCACCACTCGATGTAGTTGTCGAACCCGACCGAATTCGCCACCGGGTCAGCGATATTCCAGTCGGTGAACGATAGCCGGATGTTATCGGCAAGCGGTCGGTAAACGAACAGGGTGAGCAGCGCCAGGTTCGGCACCACGAGTACCGCGAACAGCGCGTAGTCCTGCCACGGACGGCTTCTCCCGGGGAGTACCCGCTCTGGACTCTTTCGCACCGCGGCAGCTTTACGGTGCACGGCGAACCATTGGTTAACCCTGCCCGCCGATTTCCTGAACATCGGGCACACAGTGCCGATTACAGCAAAAACCCGAACAACACGACCTCGATTGATCGTATTGTTCGGGTTTTGTTCAGCGCAGTGCGCTCAGTACATCAGTTCCAGTCGCCGAGACCGTCGCCCGCACTGAGGGTTCCGCCCTGGGTGCCGGTGATGACCACGGCGTCACCGCGGTGCGAGTTCTCCAGGAACCACTTCGCGTCCTCGGTGCTCACGTTGAGGCAGCCGTGGCTGGCGTTGGAATAGCCCTGCTGCGCAACCGACCACGGTGCGGCGTGCACGAAGATGCCGCTGTTGGAGATGCGGGTCGCGTATTCGACCTCGAGCTTGTAGCCCTCGGGATCGGTGACCGGCACGCCGTAGGTGGACGAGTCCATGGTCATCTTCTCGAGCCGCTCACCCACGATGTAGGTGCCGTTGGGGGTCTCGTGGCCGGTCTTGCCGAGCGAGGTCGGCATCTCGCGCACGACTTCACCGTTGATCGTCACGACGATCATCTTGGTGGCGTCGTCGACGGTGGCGACGAACGCGTCACCGATGTGGAACGCGCTGGAGGTACCACCCGCGACCACGGTCACGTTGGTGTTGGCCGGCCAGAACTCGGTGGGCTTCCAGCGGACCTGCTTGCTCGAGGTCCAGTAGAAGTAGCCGGGCGCGTTGGTGCTCGAGGTGACCTTGATGGCCCGCTCGGCGGCCGCGCGGTCCTCGACCGGCTCCTGGAAGGTGATGATGATCGGCTGCGCGACGCCGACGGTCTCGCCGTCGGCGATGTTGATGTTCGGCGGCGCGAAGGGCGCCTGCTGCGCGGGCTCGTTCACCGCGGGCTGGCTCGAACCGGCGCCGAAGCCCGGCAGAGTCGGCTGAGCCTGCGCGGGCACGGCGATCAACGCGCCGGTCGCTGCGATCGCCGCCGACAGCAGCAGACCCCGGCGGAGCCAGTGCGATTGCCGCATATTTGCCTCGTAGTGCATAGGTTTCTCGTCCATTCCATCTCTCGTTCCGCATGCGGCGGCGCGAGATCTACTCAGTGACGCTCGTTCTCATGTGCCGTAGAGGCCGCAACGGGTCTCTACGGGGTAACGACTTCCCCGACCCTGACCCTCCATTACTACCCGCACCAGGTGACACGGTGCCAGCCGCGCCGAGCGGTGATAACAGGCGCGCAACTATGTGCCGTGGGTCACATAACATGCTGTTATTCATCGGCTTCCGTCAAACGCCGCGCTCACAGCGGCGAGTCGGCGGCGGTGCGTGCGAACAGCGGGGAAACACACCGGTGTGACTCTCAAACGTCACGTGAGGCAGATCACCCGGTGCGTGTGAAGTGGATCGCCCGATCCGGTGCGGTCGCGAGATTGCGGGGCACGGTGCGCGGTCGTCCACCGAGCGCCAGCGCGGGATCCAGGGTCAACCGGACCTCGGTCAGCAGCGTTGCCAGCACGATCCGCAGCTCGTAGTCGGCCAGTGTCGCGCCGATACAGCGCCGGTGACCACCGCCGAACGGCGCGAACTCGAACGGCGTGACGGTGCGGTCGAGGAACCGGTCGGGGTGGAACAGGTGCGGTGCGGGCCAGGTGGACGGTTGGCTGTGCAGGACGCCGACGGCGAGGCCGATGGTGGCGCCCGCCGCCACGTCGACTCCGAGCCAGCGCAGCGGCTCCTTCACCGTGCGCAGCACGATCGGCACCGGTGGATGCAGGCGCAGGGTTTCCTGGCAGACGGCGTCGAGCAGCGGTAGCCGGGCCTGCTCGGCCGGGTCGCCGCCCGCGGTGGGTAGCTCGGTGAGCAGTCGGGCGAGCAGGCCGGGTTCGCGGTGCAGGTGATACAGCGCCCAGGTGAGAGTGGTCGCGGTGGTTTCGTGGCCCGCGACGAGCAGGGTGCGCAGCTGCTCGCACAGTTCGGCGTCGGTGAGGGTGGTGCCGTCGTCGTAGCGGGTGGCGAGGAGGAGATCGAGCAGGTCACCGTCGGCGGGGCCGGTGCGGCGCCGGCGGGTGATGTCGGCCAGGATCAGCTCGTCGAGCTGCTCCCGAGCCGCGGTGAACCGCTCCCACGGACCGAAACCGCCGATGTCACGGCGCAATACGGGTGCCACCAGAAGCGGGGTGGTGAAGGCGGTGAGGAAATCGGTGACCACGCCGCCGTATTCGGCTGCGCGATCGGAATCGGCGCCGAACACCGCGGCGAGGATGACGCGCAAGGTGATGGCGCGCGCGGCCGCGAGCGCATCGATTCGCGTGCCGAGTTGCCAGGGACCTCGCGCGCCATGATGGATCTCGTTCAGTGTCGCCTCGCGAATCACCTTGCCCAGCAGTCGCACCCGCGCGCCGTGCAGTGCGGGCGCCAGCAGCGCGCGATCGGTGCGATGGCGTGTCCCCGAACTCAGAATCAGCGATGCGGCCCCGACCATCGGCTCGATCGGATTGGGCCGCGGCGGCTCCAGCAGCGCCACCGGCGCCCGGAACAACGCGCGTGCGCCCTCGGCCGTTCCGGTGAACAGCACCGGCGGAAACCCGGGGAACCCGACTGCGAACGGATCACTGCGCGCGGCGCGTCGTCGCAGGTAGCCCTCGAAATCCCGCCCCGCGGCCACGCCGTGCAGCAGGGACAACCGCGGCGCGGTGGGCGCGGGGCTCGGCGAACTCATACCTGGTACTACGTGGCATCTCTTCGAGAGGTTCGATCGCCCCGCACCGTCCCCTGCGCCATCGCCGCCAGCTTGGCCAACCGCGCGTCACCGAGCGCCGTCACGGCCCCGCCCAGCCGATTGGTGACGAACGCGATCGACATCCCCAGATCGGGATCGGCATAGGCACCGGAACCGCCGACACCGTAGTGGCCGAAGGCATGTCGTGGTTGCTGCTTGGTCATCAGTACCGGCCGGTGGTAGCCGAGGGTGAACCGCAGTGGCAGTCCGAGGACATAGTCGCGGCTGCTGGTCTGCTGGGTGCGGTTGATCGTCTCGATCGTCTCCGGGCGCAGGAACCGCACGTCGCCCACCTGCCCACCGTTGGCGAGAGCCCCGTACATCCTGGCCAGCGCCCGCGCCGAGAACACCCCGTTCCAGCCGGGCATCACCGCGTCGTGCACCCGTGGATCGCGGACCAGTTCGTCGAAGCTCTCCGGCATACCCGCCTCGGCCAGACCACGCGCGGGTCGCACCCACGACAGCACCGACGACGCGGTGTTCCAGCGGATCCCCGGTGGCGCCAGATGCGGAAAGATCTTCGCGATCCGATGCCGCTCGCCCGGCGGTACCTGAAACCAGAACTCGTCGATTCCCAAGGGCTGGGCCACTTCTCGGCGCAATACCGCCGTGAACGGATCGCCGGTGACCCGCTGCACGATCTCGGCGACCAACCAGCCGAAAGTGATCGCGTGATAGCCCGAGGTGCGGATGCGGCGCGGGTCGGCGGGGCTCTCGGCGAGGGCGGCCACCACCGCGTCGTAGTCGAGAATGCCCTCGCGACCCGGCACCAGCCCGCGTACGCGGTGCAGGCCCGCGCGATGGGACAGCACATCGCGCACGGTGATGTCGTCCTTGCCGTGCGACCCGAACTCCGGCCAGTAGGTGGCCACCGGCTCCTCGTAATCGATGAGCCCGCGCTCGGCCAGGCGATGCAGCACGGTGGCGGCGACACCCTTGCCGGTGGAGAAGGTGAGCGCGATGTTCTCGCCGGTCCAGCGCTGATCCTTGGCCGCCCAGCCCGCCCAGATATCGACGACCGGGCGTCCGTCCAGGTAGATCGCCAGCGCCCCGCCGCCACGACTGGGCTGGGTGAACATCCCGAAGAAATGATCCGCGAGCCGGATGAAGCGCGGATCGACCACCATTTGCCGTGGCGCCGCGAAGTCGTCGACCGGTGCTGACACGATGGATACCTCCTGATACACGCGATCGGGGGCCCCGCGCCGCACACGGCGACCGGAATCCCAAGGGTATCGCAGGGACAGACCCGCCGGTTGGAGTCGACGGGGGTGGCACCGGTGGTGTATTCACAATGGGTGTTTGCAGATTTGCCAATCGGCCGGCTCGTCGGCGCGATCGCCATCACCGTGACCGCGTTCGTCTCGACCGGTTGCGGAGGCACCATCGACGGCCACGCTCAGCCGGCGATCGATGTCGTCCCCGCGACCAGCACCGCGACGCCGACCACCAAGCCGGGCAAGTCGACCACCGGCAAACCCACCGCCAGCAAGCCCGCGCCGACATCGAGCAAGGGCGGCAAGACCGACTTCCAGGCCAACGTCGGCGACTGCGTCGCGCTCGGCGGCACGGTCAACGACGCGACCATCGAGAAGGCCGCGTGCGGTAGCCGTTCGTCGAACTACAAGGTCATCGGCAAGGCCAAGACCAGCAACGGCTGCGTCGGCGACCGCGACAACTTCTACGCCGAGACGCTCAACGGCATCGAGACCGGCGCGCTGTGCCTCGACATCGACTGGGTCGTCGGCGGCTGCATCGACGTGGGCGGCGACGAACCCAAGCGCATCGAGTGCGGCGAGGGCGGGACCGAACCGGTCAAGGTCATCACGATCAACAAGAACTCCGACAGCGTCGACGACTGCCCCGATGCCGCCGATTCCGGCTTCAAGTACGCCGAGCGCCACGTCGTCGTCTGCGTGGAGAGCCTGTAGTCCCGACGAAAGACGTGGGTGGCGGCTAGTTTGGAGTAGTGCCACAGACGGTTCGGCTGAACTCGGCCACGGGCCGGTGGATTCTGCTCGCCACCATCCTCGGCTCGTCGATGGCGTCGCTGGACGCCACCGTCGTCTCCGTCGCGCTGCCGCGGATCGGCGAATCGCTGCACACCGATGTCGCCGGGTTGCAGTGGACCGTGAACGGTTACACGCTCACCCTGGCCTCCTTCATCCTGCTCGGCGGTTCGCTCGGCGACCGGCTCGGCCGCCGGCGCGTCTTCGTCTGGGGCATCGTCGGATTCGCGATCACCTCGCTGCTGTGCGCGGCCGCGGTGAACATCGAGATGCTCGTGGCCGCGCGCTTGCTCCAGGGCGTGGCGGGCGCGTTGCTCACGCCGGGGAGCCTCGCGCTGATCTCGGCGTCGATCGACAAAGGCGATCAGGGCAGTGCGATCGGACTGTGGTCCGGTCTCGGCGGGGTGGCCGGTGCGTTCGGGCCACTGCTCGGTGGCGGCTTGATCGATCTGGTCGGCTGGCGGGCGATCTTCCTGCTCAATGTGCCGCTCGCGCTGGTGGTCGCCGTCGTCACGCTCAAATATGTCCCGGAGAGCCGTGATCCGGAGGCGCCCGCGCGGATCGACATACCGGGCGCGGTGATCGTCGCGCTCGCGCTCGGTGCGCTCACGCTGGGACTCATCGATTCCCGGGTGGTGCTGGTGGCGGTCGGGCTGGCCGCGCTGGCGTGTTTCGTGCTGGTGGAACTGCGCAGCCCGAATCCGCTGGTACCGCCGTCGCTGTTCCGGTCGCGGGTGTTCACGGTGGCGAACCTGGTGACGTTGTTCGTGTACGCCGCGCTCGGCGGCGTCTTCTTCCTGCTGGTGCTGCAACTGCAGCTGGTGGCCGGGTACTCGCCGATGGCGTCGGGCGCCGCCGGACTGCCCGTCACCCTGCTGATGCTGGTGCTCTCGGCGCCCGCGGGCCGATGGGCGCAACAGCACGGGCCGCGGATTCCGATGACGTTCGGTCCGCTGCTGGCCGCGGGTGGGGTGTTCGCGTTGCAGCGGATCGGACCGGGCGCGGACTATCTCACCGATGTGCTGCCCGGCGTATTCGTCTTCGGGCTCGGACTGTCGGTGCTGGTAGCGCCATTGACCGGTGCGGTGCTCGCCGCGGTGCGCGAGGGCGAGGCCGGCATCGCCTCCGGGGTGAACAACGCCGTGGCGCGAACGGCACAGCTACTCGCCGTGGCGGCGTTGCCAGGGCTGGCCGGGTTGTCCGGCGCGTTCGGCGACCCGGTCGCCTTCGCCGCCGGCTTCGACACCGCGATGCGCTGGTGCGCGGTGCTGCTGCTGCTCGGCGGGGGTGTCGCGGCGGTCCTGCTCCGCGTGCCGCGTCAGCCTCCGCAGCCCGAACGCGTCGACTGCCTGCCGCACTGCGCCGGCGCCGACGGACCCGCGCTCGCACCGAAATCGCTTGCCACATAGCAAGAGCGGGCCGCGTGGACAACCACGCGACCCGCTCGACATCCGGGGAGTACGGGCGAGGGACTAGATCGGGTGATACCCCGAACCCACGCCGCCGCGGGCGTTGATGTCGGCCATGATCGAGTTCATGTTCGTCCCGACCTCCGGCCCGAAGCAGGCCAGCGCCAGATAGGCGTTGACCATGCCCACCAGTGTCGAGCCGACGACGACCGGCGCACCGGAATCGCCCTCGACCACGCACATCTGCGACCAGGTCTCGGTATTGGTCGCGAACACGTCGCCCCAGGTGATGCCGCAGGTATTGCCGGTGGTCCGGCCTTCCTTACAGACGATCGTCGGGAACTGCGCCGGTCCGCCGACGCCGGTGATGGTGACGTTGCCGATCCGGTTGACCGGGATGATCCGGCCCGGCGTGAACTCGATGACCGCGTAGTCGAGTTCGGAGTTGCTGTACACGAAACGGCCGATCTCGCCGTAGCCTCGATCCACCTCGGCGCTGACCGGAGCGCCCGCGTCGCCGCAGTGGCCCGCGGTCAGTCCGACCAGCCTGCCCGCGCCGTCGTGTCCCACCGTGGTGACGGTGCACTCGAACGCGTTGTCGATCACGATGCCGGAGCCGCCGCCGATCACCGGGGGGCCTGCTTGCGCGTTGGCCGCACCGGTGCCCAGCAGAGCTGCACCGAGGGCGAGGGCGAAGGCGGTGTTGGCCACCTTGGCGAGTTTGCTGAACATGTCCCTCCAGATGTCGGAAGTTCGCACAGTATCAATACGGTCTGTCTATCGTGCCTGTATTCGGTCCCGGGCGCGCCTCCGGACCGGTGCGTTTGCCGCCGTGTCGTGCTGGCCTTCCTGAGTTGGTTGTCATAGCGATTCCCTATTGCAATCGCGGCGCGGCGCGTCGTTCGTGTTTCTCGCGTGATGTGTTCGGATAATTCGACGAGGACTTCGTTATGAATGACAAAATTCCGCAATATTCCTTTACCGCGACCGCTGGTACTGGGAAACCATGCTGGAAAAGGACTTCGCGGGTAATCCCTGGAATCCCGGAATTACGGGCGGTAGGGTCCGGCATGGCCGGTCTCATAGCCGTTTCGGACAGTGACCTCTATCTATGACAGCGCTCACATGTCGGTGATGTGTTCTGCGCTACTCCGTAGTAAGGTGCGTCAAGCAAACAAGTCGCCGGGGCGTTGAGGGCCCGGCGTCGAGAGGGGTTATGCAGTGCAGTCGACCGAGAGTCCGCCCACACGTTCACGAGTCAGCGAGGCTGTCGACTGGACGAAGGGCCTTTGGGACGACCATCCGAAGAAGTCGCTGGAAACCTTCGGTCGACAGATCACGATGGGTATCGAAGCGATCACGGAGTTGATCGTCGCGATCTTCCGTCGGCGTTTTCCTTTCGACGAGTTCGTCCGGCAGTCCGCGTTCATGGCCAGTGTCGCCGCGGCGCCGACGCTGCTGGTCGCCATCCCGATCGCGGTGATCGTCTCGATCCAGGTCGGCGCGGTCGCGGGCCAGGTCGGTGCCACCTCGTTCATCGGTGCGGCCAACGGGCTCGGCATCATCCAGCAGGGCGCCCCGCTGGTCACCGCGCTGATGATCGCCGGTGCCGTCGGTTCGGCCATCTGCGCCGACCTCGGTTCCCGCACCATCCGTGAAGAGATCGACGCGATGAAGGTCATGGGTGTCGACCCGCTGCGCCGCCTGGTGGCTCCCCGCCTGGGCGCCGCGATGCTGGTCAGCTTCCTGCTCTGTGGCTTCGTCGTCTTCGTCGGCTTCCTCACCGGCTACATGTTCAACATCTTCGCCCAGGGCGGTACGCCCGGCTCCTACATGAGCACCTTCGCCTCGTTCGCGGTCACCCGCGACCTCGCGGTGGCGCTGTTGAAGTCGGTCCTGTTCGGTCTGATCGCCTCGATCATCGCCTGCGACTGCGGCCTGAACGCTCGCGGTGGTCCCGGTGGTGTCGCCAACGCGGTGAACTCCGCGGTGGTCAGCTCCACCGTCATGCTGCTCGGTGTCAACGTGGCGATCACCCAGATCTACGCCGCCGTCTTCCCCCCACAGGTGGTCTGAGCCATGTCATCCACATACGTACCTCCGCTACTGCGACCGATCCGGTCGCTGCAGAAGGCCAGCAAGGCGCCCGGCGACCTGCTCGCCCGCCTCGGCCACCAGGTCTTCTTCTTCCTGCGTTCGGTCGGGTCCATCCCGCTGGCCTTCAAGCAGTACCCGAAGGAGGTCTGGCGTCTGCTCTCCGACGTCACCTGGGGTAACGGCAACATCGTCGTCGGTGGCGGCACCATCGGCGTCATCCTGATCATCAGTGCCTTCGGCGGCATGACGGTGGCCATTCAGGGCCACACCTCGCTGAACCTGCTCGGATTGAGCCCCATCACGGGCGCGATCTCCGCCTTCGCCACCACCCGCGAGCTCGGCCCGCTGCTGGCGGCCCTGGCCTTCGCGGCCCAGGCGGGCTGTCGATTCACCGCACAGCTGGGCGCCATGCGCATCTCCGAGGAGATCGACGCGCTCGAGTCGGTGGCGATTCGCCCGCTGCCCTACCTGGTGAGCACCCGGATGATGGCCGCGGTGATGGCGATCGTGCCGCTGTACGCCCTCGGTTTGACCATGGCCTACCTGGCCTGCTCGGTCACCGTGCAATTGATCGGCGGTACGGCGTCGGGCACCTACTCGCACTACTTCTTCCAATTCCTGGTGCCGACGGACGTGCTCTACTCCCTGCTCAAGGCGATCATCTTCGTCATGATCACGACGTTCATCCAGTGCTACTACGGCTTCTTCGCCTCGGGCGGTCCCGAAGGCGTCGGTGTGGCGGCAGGCCGCGCGATCAAGATGTGCATCATCCTGGTCGTGTTCGCCGACCTCGTCATGACGTTGGCGATCTGGGGCATCAACCCCGGCATCAGGATCTCGGGGTAAGGGCGCGATGATCATCGATCCGAGTGGGCGCGGTCCCACCATGAAGCAGCTGTACGTGGCCGGCGCGGCCGGTCTGATCGTCTTCGGCGTCATCCTGGCTTTCCTCACGGCCCGCTACCAGGGCTACTTCGTTCCCAAGGTCAACGTGGTCGCGAACCTGTCGACCACCGGTGACGGCCTGCCGTCGGACGCCGACGTGAAGTTCCGCGGCGTGCTCGTGGGCGTGGTGAAGAACGTCGAGATCGGCAAGGACGCCGAGCAGAAGGTGAACATCGAGCTCAAGCCCGAGTTCGCCGACGGCATCCCCAACACCGTCACCGCCCGCGTGGTGCCCTCCAACCTGTTCGCGGTCACCTCCGTGGAGCTGGTCTACAACGGTGCGAACAGCCAGCACCTGAAGGAGGGCTCGCAGATCCCCGAGGACCGCAGCCAGGGCACCATCGCGCTGCAGGACACGCTCACCACGGTGCGCGACATCCTCGACGAGGTCGATCCGGTGCAGTTCGGTCGCGTGCTCGGCACGCTCACCCAGGCACTCGACGGCAGCGGCCGGGTCCCCGGCTCGACCATTCAGCGCCTCGACCACTGGCTGACCACGGTCGCCGACGCGGGACCGAACCTGGGCGGCATGCTGGACAACTTCTCCGACTCCGCGCACGCGCTGAACCAGTCGGCGCCGGAACTGCTCGACGTGCTCGGCTCCTCGGTACAGACCGCGAACACCATCGCCACCAAGCGCGAACAGCTGATCGCGCTGCTGGCCGGTGCGAGCGCCACCACCGACCGGGTGAACGACCTGTTCGCATCGAATCCCGATGTGGGCAAGGAAGTCACGGTCGGCATGAACGCCACCCTGGGTGCGCTGGCCGCCGACCCCGCGTCGATCACCAGGACCTTCCAGGTCTTCGGTCCCTCGCTGGCCCAGCTCAACACCACCTTCCACGGTGGCCCGAGCGGCAAGCAGATGGTGTGGAACGCCGGCCTGACCTTCACGCCGTACCAGCCCAACACCGTCGCCGACTGCCCGCGCTACGGCGACCTGCTCGGACCGAGCTGCTTCACCGCACCGGCCGAAGCCTCGCTGCCGGCGATCCCGGACAACCTGCGTCCGCGCAGGCTCGACACGGCCGCGGGCCTCCCGCCGCTGGTGTCGATCCCGGGCATGCCCGACATCCCGGGTCTCACCAGTCCCGGTGTGGCGCCGATGCACACGGCCAACGGCACCGAGATCAAGCCGTTCCAGGGCACCCCGCTCGAGGGTCTCGTCCCGTCGATCCAGATTCCGGGCCTGCCCGGTGTGCTGGGCGGTGCGCCCGCTCCCGCGGCCGCTCCGGCCGCGGCGCCCGCTGCGGCGAGCGTGCCCACCGCGACACCGATCTCCTACTCCGGTGACGCGGCGATGACTCAGCTGCTCGGTCGCAAGCCGAACGCGTCCGAATATCTGCTGCTCGGTCCGATTTTGAAGGGCGGAACCCTGCAAGTGTCCGAAAACGGGGGTGGCGCATGAGTATCCGTAAGCCACTGATCGGGTTCAGTATCTTCGCGCTCGTCTCACTGCTCGTCACCGTGGTCGTGTGGAACACACTGGCCCGCACGGTCGACGGTGACACCCGCAAGTACACCGCGATCTTCACCGACGTCCTCGGGCTGCGGCCCGGCGACGATGTCCGGATGGCCGGCGTGCGCGTCGGCAAGGTCGAGGCCATCGAGCTCGACGGCAAGAACGACGCCAAGGTGTCGTTCATCGTGCAGAGCGACCAGACCCTGTTCAACGACACCAAGGCGCTGGTCAGGTACCAGAACCTGATCGGTCAGCGCTACGTGGCGCTGACCCCGGGCGCGACGCCGAGCCCGGAGCCGCTCAAGAGCGGCTCCACCATTCCGCTCGACCGCACCGAGCCCTCGTTCGACATCTCGGCCCTGCTCAACGGTTTCCAGCCGCTGTTCCAGGCGCTCGAGCCCGCCGAGGTCAACGCGATGTCGGAGACCCTGATCCAGGCGCTGCAGGGCGATGGGGTCTCGCTGTCGGCGTTCATCGTTCAGGCGGCCCAGCTGGCCACCGATTTCCAGCGTCGCGACGCGATCCTGTCCGACGTGATCACCAACCTGTCCGGTGTGATGGCCGGGTTGGCGAAGCGAGGGGATGAATTGGAGACCCTGATTACCCAGACCAGGGCATTGATCGGCGGACTCTACGACCAGGGTCAGTCGCTGCAGGCGTCCACGGTCACCCTCGCCGATTCCACGACCGCGCTGGTCGGGATGATGACCAAGATCCAGCCGAAGCTGGCCGCGACCCAGAACTCGACCACCGCGGCGCTGAATCTGCTGCTGGCCAACGGTGCCAAGCTCGACCAGGTCGCGATCGACATGCCTTCGATGCTCGCCGACCTCGGCCGGATGACATCGGAAGGCACCCACGCCAACGCCTACCTGTGTGGTCTGGACATCTCGCTGTACGGGGTTCTGTTCCCGCGCGGCCTGGTCAGCCAGATCGGTGGCACCGGCCATTCCGAGGTGTGCAGATGAGCAAGATCAAGTCAGCCTTCGTCGGCAACCGCAACTTCTGGCTGGGGGTGGTCGGTGCGCTGTGCATCGTGCTGCTGCTGGTCGGTTCGAGCATCTTCCAGTTCATCGGGCTCGGAAAACAGTCCATCGACGCCGAATTCGTGCAGGCCGCGGGCATCAAGACCGGTGACAAGGTCGCTGTCTCGGGTGTGCAGGTCGGCACGGTCTCCGGCGCCAAGATCGAGGGCGATCACGTGGTGATCACCCTCGACGTGGACAGCTCGCTGAAGCTCGGTCCCGACGCGCACGCCGCGATCAAGATGGCGACCCTGCTCGGCGCGCGCTACGTCGACCTGCAGCCCGGCGACGGATCGGGTCTGAAGAACAAGACGATCCCGCGCAGCAACACCGACGTGCCGTACAACATCGCCGATGTGGTGCAGGTCGGTACGCCGAAGTTCGAGGCGCTCGACACCAAGAAGCTCGCCGCCTCGCTCAACACCATCAACTCCCAGCTCGGCGATTCGCCGGAGCTGGTCGCCCAGGCGCTCGACAGTGTCGGTGCGGTCGCGAAGGTCGTCGACCAGCGCAAGGGTGAGGTCGACAGTCTGATCAAGGACCTCAACCGGGTCACCCAGCTGCTCGCCGACAACCGCAACTCGATCCTGCTCGTGATCACCCAGGGCGAGGCCATCGCCAACCGGGTGATGGAACGGCAGAGCCTGCTGCGCCAGCTGCTGGACAACGTCGCCACGCTGACCCGTCAGCTGGAGGAGATCGGCGCCCAGAACGGCGACCAGTTCGGCGGCACCATCAGCCAGCTCAACACCATGGCCGAGGGTCTGCAGAAGAACAAGGACAATCTCGACAAGCTGCTGCAGATCGGTCAGCCCACGGCGCGCTACTTCAACAACGCGCTCGGCAACGGTAACTACGGCTCGGTCGCACTGCCGTGGATTTTCCCGGACAACTGGCTGTGCTTCGTTCAGGTGATCCAGGGGTGCCAAGGATGAAACTGACCAACAAGCTCCGCATCGCGCGGACCATGATGATCGCCACCACCGCGCTGGCCCTCGGCAGCTGCTCGCTGATGCCGAGCCAGTTCGACGACGCGCTCGGCCGCTCGACCAAGATCACCGCCGACTTCGAGAACATCGCCGGCATGTACGAGGGCAACGAGATCATGGTCCTCGGTCTCGCGGTGGGCAAGGTCGACAAGATCGTGCCCAAGGGCACCTATGTCGAGGTCCACATGACCATCGACGCCGGCGTCAAGGTTCCGAAAGACGCGATCGCGGCGATCATTTCGCCCTCGATCGTCACCGATCGCCACATCGAGGTGAGCCCGCCGTTCACCGGCGGTGAGACACTGAAGTCCGGCGATCACCTGCCCAAGGCGCGCACCAGGACCCCGGTCGAGCTGGACACGATGATCAAGACGATCGACCAGTTCGCCGCCTCGCTGAAGCCCGAACCCGGCCAGGAGGGTCTGGGCCCGCTGTCGGGCCGGGTGCTCTACCCGGTGCTCAACGGCAACGGTCAGAAGATCCGCGAGACCCTCGACGCGCTCTCGGGTGCTTTGAAGGTCGGTGTCGACAACAAGGACGCCATCGCCAACATCATCATCAAGCTCAACGAGCTCACGACGATGCTGGCCGACAACGATCAGTCCGTGCGCGACTTCAGCGACCGGGTGACCGCCATGTCGGGGCTGCTCGCCGACCAGGCGCCCGGTCTGCAGGCCACCCTCGATCAGCTCAACCAGTTCCTGAACAACACCTCGACGACCTTCGCCGGGCATCAGGAAGAACTGGCCGCCTCGCTGACCGGCCTGACCACCGTGACCAACCAGTTGCGCGCCAACTCGGGCGCGATGGTCGAGATCGTCGACGTGGTGCCGCTGCTCATGCAGAACATCGACGGCGCGATCAACAAGGAAAAGGGCTTCGTCCGCCTGCAGGCGCTGATCGGCACCGCCCTCTCGGGCGAGATCGTCAGCGCGTTCTGTGAGCGGATCCAGATGCGGCCCGATGGGTGCCGCACCACCGGCAACGTCCAGGACTTCGGCCCCGACTACGGGCTCACCGCCGCACTGCTCGGACTGACGAAATGAACCGACGAATGACGATGAAGGCCCGCCGCGCGCTGCTCTCCGCGGCCGCACTGGCCACGGTCACGATCACGACCGGCTGTGGCTTCACTGTAGAGGACCTGCCGCTGCCCAAACCGGGCACCGGCGGCGACACCTACACCCTGCACGCGAAGTTCGAGAACGCGCTGAACCTGCCCGATCAGGCCAAGGTGAAGGTCGGTGGTTCCGATGTCGGCGTCGTGTCGGCGATCACGACCAAGAACTTCGAAGCCGTGGTCGACATGGAGATCAACACCGATTTCAAGTTGCCGAAGGGCAGTACGGCGGAGTTGCGCCAGGCCACTCCCCTCGGTGACGTCTTCATCGCGCTGAGCAGCCCGAAGAACGCGGCGGGCGCGCCCGATATGGCCGCGGGCGACACGTTCACCCTGGAAGCCACCTCGGCCGGCGCCACGGTGGAAGAGCTGCTGGTCTCGGTGTCGATGCTGTTCAACGGCGGCGGTGTCGCCAGCCTGAGCCGGCTCGGCACCGAACTCGGCTCGATTCTCAACGGGCACGGCACCGAACTCGGCCATCTGATCTACGAGATGACCGGTGTCATCGGCGAACTGAACGCCAACAGCACCAAGGTCGACTCGGTGCTGACGGAGTTCAACACCCTCGCCAACACCATCGAGGCCAACAAGGGTCAGCTCGGCCAGGTGGCCGACACACTGCCCCAGGCCATCGGCGCGATCGCCGAGAACAACCGGGCGATCGGCGACCTGCTCAGCAAGCTCGCCACGGCCACCGCCGCCATCGGCGACTACTCCAACACCACCGGTGACCAGCTGTCCGAGCTGCTCACCAATCTCGACAACCTGATGAACGCGCTGGCCGCGACCGGCAGCGACTTCGGGTATGTGATGGATCAGTTGCACGCGATCCGACCCGGCGCCAACCAGACGTTCAAGGGCAAGAGCCTGGCGCCGTACGCGACGCTGACCAACCTCGATGTGGGCCTGTTGACCGACCCGGCGAACAGCAAGCTCTGGGACTTGAAAGATGTGAACGATTTCGTCGGCAGCTTCATCCAGGTGCTGCAGATCGTTCAGGGCCGAGTGGGAGGCCACCGATGAGCAGGCTGAAGAAGTTCGCGAGCAGCAAGATCTTGCTGGCGAACAGCGCGCTCGTAGTCGTGCTGTTGCTCGGTGGGTCGTACCTGCTGGTCAACGTGATGCGGGTCAACCCGCTGCGGTCCGAGTACGACGTCACCGTGAACCTGGATCGCTCCGGCGGTCTGCAGCCGGGCAACGACGTGACCATGCGCGGGTTCCGGATCGGCAAGGTCACCTCGATCGAGCTGATCAACGACGGCGAGGCGATCGCCGCCAAGACCCGGATCGACAAGGATTTCAAGATCCCGGTCGACACCATGATCCAGGTGGCGGCGCTCTCGGCCGCGGGCGAGCAGTACATCGACTTCCGGCCGAAGAGCGATGTCGGTCCGTTCCTCCGGGACGGCGCGGTGATCAAGTACAACCCGGAGCAGATCCAGACGCCGGTTCCGGTGTGGGCTGTGCTCGACGACACCAGCGCGCTGATCGCCCAGGTGAATCCGAAGCAGTTCGACGTGATCCTCGACGAGCTCGACATCGCGCTCGGTGCCGGTCCCGATCAGCTGCGCGGCCTGATCAACGGCGTCAGCCTGGTGGTCGCGGGTCTGGACAACCTGCTTCCGCAGACGGTGAACCTCATCGCCAACCTGCGGGTGATCGCCGAGACCACCTCGCACGCCCAGCCCGATCTGCAGACGCTCACCCAGAATTCGGGTGCGCTGCTCACGCAGTTCAACAACGCCAACGCCGAGCTGCAGAGCGTGCTCGACAACGCGCCTGCGCAGTTCGAAACGCTCGGCGCGGTGCTTGACGCGACCGCCGATCCGATCAGTTCGCTGGCGGCCAACTTCGTGGCGATCACCAAGGCCGCGCAGCTGCGTACGCCCGCGCTGCGGCTGCTGTTCCCGTCGCTGGCACTGGGGCTCGGGTCGATCAGCGCTCCGGCGCACGACGGCGAGTTCCACACCATCCTCGACATCTGGCCGCGCCCGACGTGTAACTACGACACCGCGTACCGGCGCAACGAAGAGGTACAGGACGGCAGCATTCCGAAGTGGAACTACTGCACCAACCCGACCTCTGACCTGCAGATCCGTGGTTCGGCCAACGCCCCGCGGCCGAACGTGCCCAACAACGGCGCGCAGATGCCGCCCGGTGTCGACCCGAACGAGCGGACACCCATTCCCGCCAAGTGAGATGGTGCCCGGCCAGGCTGTTCACAGCTTGACCGGGCATACTCGCGGGGAAGAACGTGTGGCCCGGCTCACGGACCACGATCGGAAATCGGTGCGATATGTGCGCCGGGAAAGAGCAGGATTGATTCGATGACCAGCGACGATGCCCAGAGTAAGTCCGATGCTGCCGCAGCAGACAAGCCCGATCTGGCGAAGGCCGACGACACTGTGAAGGGTGCGGCGGCGACTCCCGAGGTCGATCAGCCGACTGTGCAGGCACAGACCGTGACCGAGGCGCCGGCTCCGGCCGCTGCCCCGAGCGCGGCATCGAGCTCGAAGGGCTGGATCGCCGCAGGTGTGGCCGGTGTGGTCGCGGTCGGCGCGATCACCGCGGGCGTGGTGTTCTTCCTGCAGAACAGCAACAAGGCCGAGAAGCTCGACGCGATCGCCGAGTCCACCAAGGCCGCCTGTGATTACGGTGCCATCCTGGCCAACTACGACTACTCCAAGGATCTCGACGGCTACATCGCGTCGATGAAGGCGGGCGCCACCGGCGACTACCTCAAGGAGTTCAGCGACGCCAGCGATGCGCTCAAGGGCGCCATGGTGCAGGCCCAGGTCAAGTCGACCGGTGAAGACGTGCAGTGCGCCTACATCTCGGGCAGCACCGACGATGTCAAGGCCATGGTCACCATGACCCAGTACCGCACCAACTTCACCCAGACCCAGCCCGACCGGATGATGTTCGCGATCGAGATGAGCCTCGAGCACTCGGGCGACAAGTGGCTGGTCAGCAAGCTGGACTCGCCGTTGCTCAAGAACGGCGGCGGCGAGGCCGCCGGTGGTACGGCGCCCGGTCAGGCCGTTCCGTCTCCGGCTCCCGCGCCTGTCCCGACACCCGGGAACTGAGCGCACGGGGAAACCGAGCCAATCGAAACGCCGCGGGCAGATTCATCGCCCGCGGCGTTTCGCTGTGCGGTCCCACTCCGGTCGCACCGCACCTAGAACAGGGTCAGAGTCCCTGCTACCGGCACTTCAGCTGCGACCGACTTCCCTGTGGAGACCGAGTTCGTGGGGACAGGCGCCGCGGGTTCCCGGCGCCGAATCCTTGCCGGTTCCGGCGCGACCGGGGCCGACTCGCGGCCGAGAGCCGGGTTCTCGCGGACGGCTCGTGCCGCTTCGCCCGCCAGTTTGTCGGCTTGTTCGTTGAAGTAGTTGCCCACGTGGCCGCGCACCCAGCGGAACCGCACCGGTCCTTCGCGGCCGGTGATTGCCCGGTCGATCTGCTTGATGATCTCGACGTTCTTCACCGCGCCGCCGGTGGAGGTGCGCCAGCCGTTGCGTCGCCAGCTGGTGATCCATTCCGAGGCGCACTTGATGGCGTACTGGGAGTCGCTCTCGATGAGCATCGGTTCGGCGCCGGGGTGGGCGAGGATGGCTTCCAGTACCCCGCGCAGTTCGGCGATCTGGTTGGTGCCGCTGGCCGCGCCACCACTGTCGGCGGGCCCGGAATGATTCACCCATGCCCAGCCGATGGCACCACCGGGATTGCGCAGGCAGGACCCGTCGGTGCTCACGATGATCATGACCGCCACCCTAGGCGATGCGGCCGACAAGATCGGTACCGTGGAATGCCTCTATCTCCCTTCGCAACCGCGATTCCGTTCGGCGCAGTGCCGATTTCGCGGCCGCGTCGACGAGGCCGTGGCACAGGCGGCCGAACATGCCGCGTGGTGGTGGATAGTCGGCTTCGGAGGTCAGCACCGACCGTTCGTAGCCGAGTGGATCGAATCGCAGGGTAACGGTTCCGTATACCCGCCCACGCAGGGTATACCCGATGACGGCATTGCGCCGATATTCGGTGATCTCCACCGATGAACGCAGCGGGATCACTCCGAACAACCGGACTTTCACCGCGAACGCGGCGCCCAAGCCCTGATCCGGTTCGCCCAGCGGCGCGACGTCGGTGACGCCGACCAGCCACTGCGGCGCGTGGCGGAAATCCTCGGTGTAGGCGAAGGCGGCATCGACCGGTGCGCCGACGTCACTCGCAAACCTGATGTGGCCCATCGGCCCTCCCTGCTCCGGATGGGTTTCCTCGCCCACGCGTACAGGAGCCAAAAGTACTACAAATCTCCTCTTTATTTAGCGGAATGGAGTTGTTCGACCAGGTATTCCGCAATCGGCATCGCCGACGTGGCGGCCGGGGACGGTGCGTTGAGCACGTGGATGGAGCGCGGCGTGCGTTCGATGAGGAAGTCGTGCACCAGCGTGCCGTCACGCAGCACCGCCTGGGCCCGGATGCCCGCACGGTGCGGGAGCAGGTCGTTGGTGCTGAGTTCGGGGCAATATTTGCGGCATTCGGCGAGGTAGCCGCGCTTGAACACCGAATTGCGGAGCTCGCGGATCCCGGTGGCGAGATGGTCGCGGGCCACCCGGCGCACGCCGGCGAAACCCAGCACGTCGATGGCGTCACGTCGGTTCACGCTGCCCTTGCGATACCCCTCCCGCGACAACCCGAGCACCGCGTTGGGGCCGACGGTGAGTTCGCCGTCGATGGTGGGGCTCAGGTGCACGCCGAGGAACGGCAGCGCGGGGTCGGGCACCGGATAGATCAGCGTGCGTACCAGATCCGATCGCTCGGCGGGGAGCCGGTAGTACTCGCCACGGAACGGAACGATCCGAAAGTCCGTTTCTATCCCGGCCTTTCGTGCCATCCGGTCGGCCTGCAGGCCCGCGCACACGATCAGTGTGCCCGCGGTGACCGAACCACCCGGACCCGAAACAGTGACGGCGGAGACACTCTCGGTGATCGCCTCGACTGCGGTGCCGAGCAGAATCCTGCCGCCCATCGACTCGACCTCGGCGGCGAGCGCGGCGGTGACCAACGTGTAGTCGATGATGCCGGTGGCGGGCACGAACAGCGCGCCGACCCCAGCGATCCGTGGTTCGCGCCGCCGCAGTTCGGCCGCGTCGATCGCCTCGACCTCCACGCCGTTGGCGATCGAACGCTCGTACAGCGCCAGCATCCGCGCGTGTTCGGCGGAATCGGTGGCTACCAGCAACTTTCCGCATTCACGGAACGGAATGTCGTGGGCCGCGGCGAATTCCTTCGTCCATCGCGCACCGGCCCGGCACAGCCGTGCCTTCAAACTGTCCGGGGGGTAATAGATCCCGGAGTGGATGACGCCGCTGTTGTGCCCGGTCTGATGCGCGCCGAGCGTGTCTTCCTTCTCGATGAGCACCAGGCTCGCCTCGGGATGCTGGGTCAGCAACCGATGCGCGGTGGCCACGCCGACGATGCCGCCGCCGACCACGCAGAAGTCGTACGCACCGTTCGAGGTGCCGCGAGGAGTCACACGCCGACGGTAGTCGGCAGTTCCTCGGTCGCGGATCGCGGTGCCTCGGCGTCGCCCTCGTCTTCGGACGATGTCGCGACGGTGCCGGGGGTCTCGGCCGGTTCGGTGCCTGTGCCCTCGACCCGCAACGTGTGGCTGCCGAGGCCGGGATCCGACAGCACGAAAACCAACTCGCCACGGCGCGCGTCGAATTCGGTGTGCAGCGCGGTGACCGCGGCCGGATCCACCGCCAGGCCGAGGTATTTCGCCGCCACCGTGACGAGGTTGGTGTCGACGGTGAACGCCACGGTATCGCTGCGCGGCGGCGTCACCTGCGCGCCGACATAGGTGCCGCCGATCCCGACCCGCCCGGTCAGCGGTGAATTACCCGGTCGCGCACCGACTCCGGACTGCTGCGCGGTGATCGGCGTGCGCGTGGCGGCGGGGTCGGAGCGCTCCGTGGACAGCGTCGGCGCGCCGAAGGACATGGCCAGCTCCACACCGCCGACGCGGGGTGCGGAGTCCTCGATCGAGAAGGGGCGGTGGTGGCCGGGATTCGGCGTCGCGGCCGGTCCCGCGAATTCGGTGGGCGGCGGTGCCAGTTCCGGCATGTGATTGACGATGTAGGCGCCCGCGGCCACGGTGAGGCAGAGGCTGGCGGCGCCGGAGAAGATGATCGCGGACAGGCGCACGATCTGAGCAGGCCGATGTGCGGTCACGATGCGGTTCCCTCCTGTGGCTGTGGGTATACCCGAGTAGAGCGGGCCCGCATCGTTGAAAGCCACGTGCTGATACCTACGGTACCGAGTACCGCGCGCGGTGAGCGCCTCCCACGGCTGAGATCAGAGCCACATCCGAAACGGCGCCGTATCAGTCCTAGTCGGGGCGGGTTTTCGGCTGGGCAAGTGTTTCTCACACCCGGTATCGGGTATCTGAAGGGAGCAGGCGAGCGTCATTCACGACTGCCACGGTGGTCACCCCCGGCCAACGAAGTCCGGGGCAGTCGGCACGAATGGCGCTCTGGGAAGGCGCTCGCCTGTTCTCATGCTGACTTTCAGGCGAACTGGCCTGCGTGGCGGCCTGGTCCGGGCGGGCCGGCGAAGGCCTGGGCGATGCCGAGCCAGTGGTCGGCGTCCGGGCCCTCGGTGGTCAGGGCGGTGTCTTCGCGGTGGCGACGCTGGGTCGCCACGAGGCAGAAATCGATGGCGGGGCCGGTGACGCGCTGGGGTGCGTCTTCGGGGCCCCAGGTCCACAGAGTGCCGTCGGGGGCGGTCAGTTCCACGCGGAATTCATCGGTGGGGCCGGATTCGCCGTTGACCAGGTAGGCGTAGTTCCTGGCGCGGACGCTGATGTGGGCCACTGTGCGCAGGCGGGCGGTGGGGACGCGGGTGACGTCGAGCGCGTCGGCGACGTCCTGCCCGTGGGCCCAGGTTTCCATGATGCGGGCCGAGATCATCGACGCGGCGCTCATCGGCGGGCCGAACCACGGCAGCTTGGTGCCCGCGGGGACGGCGGCCAGCGCGGCGATCAACTGCTCGCGTCCGGTCCGCCAGCGAACCAGCAGGTCGGCGGGTGGGGTCCGGGCGATTTCCTCGGCGCCGTCGTCGACGATGGTCAGGCCGCGCGGGGCAGCTTCGGCGAGGAAGGCCGCGAAGCCCTCGGCGTCGGTGGCGGCGATCAGCGATACCTCGTCGGTCCAGGTCAGGTGGGCGATCTGGGTGGCGATGTCCCAGCGTGGCGCGGGTGTCGGCGTCTGCCACTGCTCGGGGGTCAGCGGTGCGACCAGGTTTTCCAGATCCGCGCATTCGGCGGCGTAATCGTCGAGCAGCGCTGCGAGGTCAGCCATGGAGTTCCCTTGCCGATCATGGCGCGACCCGGTGCCGGTGCGCCGTCGTCACCAAGAGTCGCAGCGACCGTCAAAAAATGCAAGCACGCGTGCTTGTTATTACCAGCCGAAGGTCAGCAGGTGGAGCGCGCCGACACCGATGCCCAGCGCCCCACCGTGCAGATACAGCAACCACGCGTCCTGTTCGACCGACGCGTAGAACATCTCCATGAACTCGCCGGGCGTCAATGTCCGCAGCTTGCGCGCCGCGAAGTCGTCGATCTTCTTCGCCTGTTCCAGCACGAACTGCTCGTCCTCGATCATCGTGCGCGCCGAAACCAGCCCGGCGCCGGCGCCCGAGACCGCCAGATTCTCGAACTGTTTCTTGCCGAGTGCGGCTCGCACCATGAACGCGGTCGCGCCGAGCTGCTTGTGGATCTCCTCCGACACCACCCGCTCGATGAGCTGACGCGTCTTGTCCCCGTTCGGCCCTTCCAAGAGCTCGACGGAGAGGTTCTCCACGGTCAGCACCTGGTACGCCAGGATGTGGGCGAGGTCGGTGGCGGCCTGGGGCTGACGCTTGGCCAGCAGCGCCTGACGCCACAGATACTTGTAGCGCGGCTGCGGATCGCCGGGTTCGAACACCATCTTGATCGCGATCACGTTCACCGTCACGCCGATCATGGCCGACGCGAACAGCACGATCACCCAGGCCGGGATCGCGCCGAAGTACGGGATCTTCGAGTGCACGTGCAGGTAGAGCGCCAGAATCAAGCCGAAGGGCGCGCCGAGCAGACCGATCCGCGCCATGAACTTGAGTTCGGGCGCGGCGATGGTGGTGGTCAGGTCCTTCAGGATGGCCGGGTTCTTCTCCAGGTACCGGATCACGAAGTTCTTCACGTCGAGCAGCTGGTCGATATTGTCGCCGAGGCTCTCGAACGCGCGCCGGCACAGCGCGGGCAGCTGCCGGTCGACCCGCTGGTAGATGGCCTGTTTCACGGGTCTGGGCAGCGAGCGCCACAAATCGGGGTTCTCCCGGTACATGATCTCGTCGACGATCGGCTGCACCTGATCGCGCGCCCGTTCGGCGAGATAGTCGCCGATCCCGTCGAGATCGAGTTCATGGATGAAGTCGCGTGGGCTGCCGATCCGCAACAGCGCCGAATCGACGCAGATGCTCGCCATCTTCTCCGCGCGTGCCGGGATGAAGCCCTGGAAACCGAGCATGCGCCCGTCACCGGAAAACGTGGGCAGCACCTGCACGCGCCGGGGTAGGTACGGGTACAGCACGTGCAGCATCGGCACCCGGAAGCCCTTGAAGTACAGCGGCCAGAACAGCATCAGCACGCCGGTCCAGTTGGTGAGCCAACCGGCCAGCGCGCTGAAGATCGGGAAACTGATCAGCTCGACGACGAACTTCGACTGCCCCGTCAGCTCTTCCCAATCGATGAAGAGTCCGGAGGCCAGTGTGGTCATCGAGGAGCCCCCTAGTGCTGACGCGCGAAATACGTGAAGAACGTGAGGATAACAGCATGTCTGGGCACCCGATGGGGCCAGACACCGCCCTTCTCGGGCGTCCTCGGTTCAGGCCACGAATGCGGCGTGAACGTCGGTTTCCGCTTCTCCCGGGTCGGTTACACCGACACCCGAAGGGTATCGGTCAGCGCCTTCCCGTCGGCGGACTTCGGTAACCCGGCCTCTTGCTCGGGGGTCCGGGGATCGTGGAGCGTCTTGGTGAATCGTGGGCCAGCAAGCAAGGTTGATCGCCGTTGTGGTCACGGTCGGCACGAAACCCACACCCGCAGATAAACACTCGATCGGCCAACTTCAGGGCGGGATTGATTGTCGCGCAGGCCGAGCACCGCTTACTCGACGGGTACCAACGATCCGCGGTGGCGACCGTGCCGCTACGCCATGCCTGTTGTAGGTCAAAAGTCGGGCGAAGTCGGCCCACCCGACATCGCTGATGCGGCCCGGGTCGCGAGGGGAGTCAACGCGAGGCGTGCGTGGGACAACCGCGCTGTCGCACGTCGGAGCTAGGCTGGCATAGCTGTTGTCTGCGTCACTGAGTTCTTCCCCCGTCGCCTGTGCAGAGGGAGTCGCTGTGAGCAATGTTCCGAAGAATCATTTCGAGCGTCCGGTCGCGGTGATCGGTGGTGGCACCTTGGGTAGAAGGATCGCCCTGATGTTCGCCACCAGGGGCGGTGAGGTCCGCATCATCGATCCCGCTGGCGAGGTAGGCAATGCGGCTGTGGCCTTCGTGGAGAAACAGCTGCCCGAGGTGGCCGCGGCGGTGCCCGACGGTAAGCCGGGCACCGCTGAGTATGTGCCCGATCAGGCGATCGGCGTGAAGGGCGCGTGGCTGGTGGTCGAGGCGGTGCCGGAGATCCTCGACCTGAAGAAGAAGGTCTTCGCCCAGCTCGACGCCGATGCCGATGCCGACGCGATCGTCGCCTCGAACTCGTCGTCGTACGCGAGCCGGTTGTTCACCGAGGGTTTGACGACCAACGACCGGATGCTCAACACCCACTTCTATATGCCGCCGCAGTCGACGGTGCTCGACGTGATGTCGGACGGTCAGACCTCGCAGGACGTCCTCGACTTCGTCCTGAAGACCTTCCCGGAGTACGGCCTGCACCCGTACCTGGTGCGCAAGGAGTCGACCGGCTTCATCTTCAACCGCATCTGGGCCGCCATCAAGCGCGAGTCGCTCGAGGTGGTGCACGAGGGTGTGTCGATTCCCCATGATGTCGACGAGATGTTCATGCGGAATTTCGGCACCAAGGCGGGCCCGTTCCGGATGATGGACCAGGTGGGTCTGGATGTGGTGCTCGATATCGAGGAGCACTACGAGCAGGAGAACCCGAACCTGCCGAAGGGCCCGGTCGAGCTGCTCAAGAAATATGTCGACGCGGGCAAACTCGGGGTGAAGACGGGTGCGGGTTTCTACGACGACTACCCGAAGCCGAAGCAGGGCTGAGCCCCCATGACCGAGATAGTCGCTCTAGATCTCGAAGCAGCTGCGATGCATGCTATTTCGCTCGACGGCAAACACGTGCGCACCGTGGTCGACGGCCTCGATCGTTTTCCCGACGGTGTCGTCGTCGACAAATTGCGTGGCCATATCTATTGGACCAACATGGGCACCCCCGACGCGCGTCCGGAGCCGGGCGTCGAACCGGAGTTCTTCTCCCGCAACGGTTCCATCGAACGGGTCGACCTCGACGGCGGCAACCGCACCACGATCGTCCCGATCGGCGCCTTCACCACCGGCAAACAGCTCGCCGCCGATGTTGAAGGGGGCAGGCTGTATTGGTGTGATCGCGAGGGCATGCAGGTTCTCACCTGTGATCTGAACGGTGACGACCTGCACGCCCTCGTGGTGACCGGCGAGGGCGATGCCGATGCCTCCCTCCCGCGCAACTGGTGCGTCGGCATCTGCCTCGACCTCGACCGCCGCCTGCTCTACTGGACGCAGAAGGGCGCGGCCAAGGGCGGCGAGGGCCGGATCTTCCGCACTCGGATGGATCTGCCCCCCGGCGCGGATCCTGCCGCCCGCACCGATATCGAGCTGCTCTGGGAGAACTTGCCCGAGCCGATCGATGTCGAACTCCACGGTCTCGGCGATCTCGTCTGGACCGACCGCGGTGCCGCCCCCCGCGGCAACGCGCTGTACGAGGCCAAGGTCCAGCCGGAGGTCGGGACCCCGGCGATCATCTCCACCGGCTACCGCGAGGCGATCGGCGTCACCGGTTTCGATTCCCGCTTCTATGTGAGCGATCTCGGCGGCACGATCCGCCTGGTCGACATCGGCACCGGTACCGATACCGACCTGGTCCGTATCGGCAGCCCGCTCACGGGTATCGCCCTGGCCGACCTGTAGCGCCGCGGTTCCCGCTCGCGGGCGGGAACCGCCGACCGCAGCACGGCTTGCACGGCGAGGCCGACGCACCGGCCGACCGGCATCCGGCTGCCCAGCATGATCAGGTTCATGACTCGTCCGCCCTGGCGTAGATGGCGGCTCGGTCGCGGTGGGTGAGCACCGGGCAGATCTCCACCCGGTCGGGGCCGGGCAGCAGGGCGGGGTCCTCCCCCGGCAGCAGTTCGGTGGCCAGGATCGCCTCGCGCACCGCGTGCAGGGCGTCCTCGGTCTCGGCGATGCCGATCACCATGCCGGAGCCGTCGGCGCGCCGCAGTTCGTAGAAGTCGAGCAGCCCAGGCACTCCCGCGACGGCGGGCTCGATGCGGTTGGCGTTGGCGAAGTCTACGGCGGCGAGTTCGGTCGCCGTGCGTGGCTGGTCGAACCAGATGACGTGTGCGTACATGATTTCATCTCCTGAACTGGGGGAATCGGACAGATCAAGCGTCGCGCCGAACGGCATCGCGCGGATCAGTGCCGGTACGTATTCGCAGTACTGAACTCGCGCCCGCGCGAGATACTGGGGCGGTGCAGACTCCGGCCGTCGGACGGCATGAGGAGATCGCCCGCCTGCGCGCCGCGGTGGTGGCCGCGGCCTCGGGTGCGGGCCGATTCGTGCTGGTCAGCGGCACAGCGGGGATCGGCAAATCGTGGTTGGCCGAGCAGGTCGGCTCGCTGGCCGCCGAGGCGGGATTGCGGGTTGCCCGTGGCAGTGCCCTCGACGACGCGGGGATGCCGCCGCTGTGGCCGTGGCGCCGGGCCGCGCGCGAGCTCCCCGAACTGGCCGCCGCCCTCGACACCGTCACCGAGCCCGGTGGCGGGCCCGCCGCCCAGCGCTTCCGGATGTTCACCGAGGTCGCCGATGTCCTCGTCGCGGCCGCCGCGCCGTCGGGTTTGCTGCTGGTGCTCGAGGATCTGCACTGGTCCGATCCCACGTCGCTGGCGCTGCTCACCCACGTGGCGACCGAAACGCCGCGCACCAAGGTGCTCATCGTCGGCACCGCTCGCGAACCGATGGGCGAAACCCTGCTCGCCGACCAGCCCGCCTGGCTGCGCCTACCCCACTTCCAGTCCCTGTCCGTACCAGGTCTTTCCGAACACGAGGTCCGCTACTGGCTCGAACAGCGCGGCCTCACACCGGATCTCGCGCACCGCGTGCACGAACGCACCGGCGGCACTCCCCTGCTGGTCCGCCTGGTCATCGATGCCGACATGGGCGCCGGCGACGACCCGCTCCTGTCGGTCCCCGGAATCCGCCGCCTGATCCTCGCCCAGCTCGACCGTATCGACCCCACCCATATCGAGGTTCTCGGTGCCGCGAGCGTGCTCGGTGAACGCATCGATACCGAATTGCTGGCGCAGGTCTACGGATCGGTGCTGCCGTCGGAGCCCGTTCCGGTCTCCGATCCGGTGGCGAAGGCGCTCGATGCGGCAACCGCGGCCGGTATCGTCCGTCGTTTCGCCGACGACACCACGGGTTTCACGCACGCTGTGGTGCGCGATGCCGTGTACGCCGACCTCGCCCCTTCGCGGCGAGCGGCCTGTCACCGCGCGGCCGCCGAGGTGCTGAGTGGGCGAGGTGGTCCGGATTCGGCGGTGGCAGGGGCGATCGCGACCCACTGGCGGCAGGCGAGCGGCTGTGCGGACTCCCCGTCCGGCCGCCATTGGTCCCGTCGGGCCGCGCGATCGGCCCGCGCGAGTGCCGCCTACGCCGAGGCGATCCGATTCGGGCAGTGGGCCATCGATGCCGCGGGCGGCACCGCCTCCGATGCCGAGCGCGCCGAGCTGCTGATCGAGCTGGCGCGCGACGAGTTCGCCGCCGGTTGGGTGGCCACCAGCCTCGACCACTGTGTCGCGGCGGGCGCGTCGGCCGAACGAGCAGACCGCCCCGACCTGCTCGCGGAAGCAGGCTTGGTGGTGCAGGGCGTCACCACCCCGACCGTGATGACGCAACTGGATGCCCTCTGCGGCAAGGCATTACGCCTGCTCGAAACCGACAAGCATCCCGACCTCGTCGCCCGCATCCTCGCGCAGCGTGCCCTGTCGGCCGCCGACCGCGGCGCGGGCGCGCGGGCCAGGGAACTCTCCGACCGGGCCATGCGCGCCGCCGAACGGTCCACCGATCCCGACGTCGTCCTCGACGCGATCCACGCCCGCCATCTCTCGCTTGCGGCTGTGGACTTCCTGGCGGAGCGAACGGTGCTCGCGGCGAGGGCAATCGAGATCGCGGCCGACGCCGAGCAGCCGCTGGCACAACTCTGGGGATACGTGTGGACAGCTGACGCATCCCTGCAACACGGCGACCTGCCTGCCTTCGACAACGCCCTCGACCACATCGAACTCCTCGCCGACCGCCGCCGCCTCCCGCTCGCCCGCTGGCACCTGTTGCGCCTGCGGGCCACCCGCGCGGCCCTGGTCGGCGACTTCCCCGCTGCCCTGGCATCCGACACCGCCGCCCACGAACTGGCGGTCGGCATCGGCGACTACTCCCTCGCCGGCCTGCACCATGCCTTCCGTGGCATGTATGCCGTGATCGTCGGTCACATCGACCGCGACGAGCTCACCGCGGCGCTGGCTTCGCTGGCCTTCGCCCCGAAGATCACGATCGCCCAGCTGTTCGCCCCGATGCTGCACGCGATGGCAGGCGATCTCGAGGAGGCGCAGGCCCTGTTCGCGCCGTTCCGCCTGCTGCCCGACACCCTCGAGATCGGCCCGCGCTGGTCCGGCACGGTGTATTCGGTGGGCATCGTGGCCGAATTCCTGGACGACGCCGAGACTGCCGACCGCGTCTTTCGGGCCTTGCGGGGCCGCGAACACCACTACGCCGCCGACGGCACGGGCGCGCTCATCTGTGTGGGTTCGATCGCGCGTATCCGCGCCGACAACGCCCGCGTCGCAGGCCATCTCGACGCCGCCGTCGGCCTCTACCAGCAGGGCCTGACGATGGACGCCGCGATCGGGGCGCGCCCCTTCGTCGCCCTCGGCCACCTCGGCCTGGCCCGCACCCTCTTCGCCCGCGGCGACCTCCCCGCCGCCCGCGAAGCAGCCGACCGGGCCGCCGCCGCCTTCCGCCGCCTCGACATGCCACACCGTCTGCGCGCGGCCGACACCCTACTCGCCGACATCACCACGGCCACCCGCACCGCCGACCCACTGACCCGCCGCGAACGCGAAGTGCACGGCCTCGTCGCCACCGGCCTCACCAATCGGGAAATCGCGACCCACCTGGTCCTTTCCGAGCGCACGGTGGAAACCCACGTCCGCAACATCCTCGCCAAACTCGCCGTCACCAACCGCACCGAGCTCACCCGCGGTCCCCACTGACCGAACCCCGGCCGCTGCGTTCTCGGCGGAGTCGAGCGCGAAGAACTGCGCCGCCAGCCAACGGAGATCCAGTTACAGTGACCCAGCGGATGGTCAGCGTTTTGGGAGGGAACCCCGGTGGAGCAGGTATTCCAGGTCGACTTGCGGGGCATCGTCGACCTGCTCAGCCATCACCTGTACGGCAGCCCACGGGTCTACGTCCGCGAGTTGCTGCAGAACGCGGTCGACGCCATCACCGCCCGCCACGCCCTCGACCCACAGGCTCGCGCGCAGGTCAGGATCGAGACGCCCGCCGGCACCGGTGACGGCACCATCCGTGTCCATGACAGCGGTGTCGGCCTGACCGAGGCCGAGGTGCACACCTTCCTCGCCACGATCGGCCGCAGCGGCAAGCGCGACGACCTCGGCTTCGCCCGGCACGAGTTCCTCGGCCAGTTCGGTATCGGCCTGCTGTCGTGCTTCCTGGTCGCGGACGAGGCCGAGGTTCTCACCCGGTCCGCGCGCGGCGGCCCGACCGTGCGCTGGACCGGTTTCGCCGACGGCCGCTACCGCGTCGAGCCCGCCGCGCGGGAACGCGACGAACCCGGCACCACCGTGATCCTCGCGCCGCGCCGAGGCGCCGAGCAGTGGCTCACTCCGACGACCGTCGTCGAGCTGGCGCGGCTGTTCGGTAGCCTGCTGCCGTTCGAGGTCACCGTCGACGGTGAGCCGATCACCGAGCCCGAAGTTCCTTGGCGCGCAACCCACCCCACTCCTTCGGACCGCACGAACGCGCTCGCTGCGTACGCCGAGGACACCTTCGGCTTCACTCCGTTCGCCACCTTTGATCTCGCGTGCGCCGAATCCGGCGTCAGCGGTGTGGCTTTCGTGCTCCCGCAGCCGGTCAACCCGGCGGCGAAGGCCGGACACCGTGTGTATCTGAAGCGAATGCTGTTGGCGGAGAGCGTCACCGGCCTGCTGCCCGACTGGGCCTTCTTCGTCCGCTGTGTGGTCGACACCACCGAGCTGCGCCCCACCGCGAGCCGCGAAGCCCTCTACGAGGACGACCTGCTGGAGAGCACGAGGGAAGCGCTCGGCGGCCGGATCAGGGACTGGCTGGTGGAACTGTCCACCTCCGATCCGTCCGCGCTGCACCGTTTCCTGCGTATTCACGATCTCGGCGTGAAGGCCCTCGCCCTGCACGACGACGACATGTTGCGCCTGGTCGACCGCTGGTTGCCGGTGGAGACCAACGCGGGCCAGATCCCGCTCGCCGAATTCCGCCGCCGCTTCGGCGAGGTCCGCTACACCCCGTCGGTGGAGGAGTTCCGGCAGCTGGCCGCGGTGGCGAGTGCCGCGGGCATCGGCTTGGTGAACGGCGGCTACTCCTATATCACCGACATTCTCGAGCGCTTGCCCGCGATCGATCCCGAGATCCGGGTGCGCCGTTTGGATCCCGCCGAACTGGCCACCCATTTCGATCTCGTCGATCCGGCGACGGAGCTGGCGCTTCGGCCCTTCCTGACCACCGCCCAGCGGGTGCTCGATCGCCTCGAATGCGAAGTGGTACTGCGCACTTTCGATCCGCCGTCGCTGGCCGCGCTGTATCTGCTCGACCGCGATGCCCAGCATCGCGCCGAACTGCGCGCCACCCGCGAGGTCGCCGACGAACTGTGGGCCGATGTTCTGGGTGCTTTCGATACCGACCAGGCGGGCGACCGTCCGCAGCTCGTGCTCAACTACCGGAATCCGCTGGTACGCCGCATCACCGGGCTCGCCGATGCCCGTTTGGTCACCACGGCGGTCGAGGCGCTCTACAGTCAGGCGCTGCTGCTGGGCCAGCATCCGATGCGGCCGGTCGACACCGCGCTGCTGAACAAATCATTCGTCGGGTTGCTCGACTGGGCGGTTCACGATCCCCGGGGAGAGCTCTGATGTCCGACGCCAATACCCCCGACGACCTGCAACGGCTGCTGTTCCAGGCCTACGACATGCCCTACGGTGACGCCAAAGACGCACTGCTGGAACAGGTGCTGCGGCACGCGGAGGCGGGCGCGCACACCGAGCTCGCGTTCCACGTTCGCATGGCGATGGTCGACGCGTACGGACACGGGATGAGCCCGGCCAAATTGTTCGTCCCGTTCGCCCGCTGCCTGGCCGAATACGATCGCGACCCCGGCGCCCACGAGTCGTGGGTGGCGCCGTCGCTGCGGTGGAAGTTCAAGACCGCGGTGGGCGCGATGACGAAATTCCCCGAGGTACCGATGGATCGGGCGCTGGCCGCCCTCGATCAGATGGAACGCCGCTATCGGGTCGAGGGTCAGAGCCTGAACGCGGTGTACGGCCGTAGGCATCGGGTGGCGGTCCACATCGGCGACCTCGACGCGGCCGCCGAGTGGTACGAAAGGTGGTGCACCACACCGCGTGACGAGAACTCCGATTGTGAAGGCTGTGACCCCACCAACCGGGTCGCCTGGCTGGCGAGCCAGGGCCGCGACATCGAAGCCGTCGAGCTCGCCGCTCCGGTCCTCGCCGGCGAACTCGGCTGTTCGGAGCAACCGCAGCTCATTCTGACCGAACTGCTGCTGCCCTACCTGCGCACCGGCCAGCTCGACGAGGCGCGCAGCGCGCACCGCCGCTCCTACCGTCTGCTGCGCACCAAGCCGCAGGACCTCGCCGCGATCGGCGACCACCTCGAGTTCTGCGCGCTGTCGGGCAATCAGGTGCGCGGCTTGGAACTGCTCGACCGCCATTTCTCCTGGCTCGATCGCGCGCCGAGCCCGAAGGACGCGCTAGCCTTCCTGACCTGCGCGGCGCTGCTCCTGCGCACCCTCGTCGATGCGGGCAACGGTGATACGTTGCTCTGCCGCCCGGCCGCCGCCGATCGTCCCGCCGCCGAATCCACCGTGCGCGCAATGCACGTGGAGCTCACCGACGAGGCACTGGCCATCGCCGCTCGCTTCGATCACCGCAACGGGACCGATCACCAGACGGCATCGGTCCACCAGAAGCTGGCGAGCCGCCCGATCGTCGACTACCTGCCGCTGTCCGCGGCCGCCGCGCACCGGGTGCCGGTCGAGCGGGGTCCGGCGGCTGCGGCGGTCGAGATCCCCGAGCTCACCACCCTCGAACTGATCGAACGCGCGGAACAGGCGACCACGCAGCACGCCCCCGCCGAAATACGGGCCCTGGCGCAGCGGTTGGCGGCCGAGCCGGAGCCGGGCGATCCGAGTCTGGCCGGGCGACGCGCCTCCGTGCTGGCCGGCGCAGCCTTGCAGACGACCGATCACGATCACGCCGAATCACTGTTACGCCGGGCGGCAGCGTATTTCGCCGCGACCGGCGAGCAGGATCGCCGTCAAACCGACCTGGGTCGGCTCGGCCTGCTCCTCAGTAGGCACGGCGACGTGGCGGAAGCTGTCGGGCTGCTGCGGGATTCCCTGTCACACCTGGCGAATTCGCCGGAACCGCAGACGAGAGCGGCTGCGACACTGAGGCTTTCCGGCGGCATGTTCGCACTGTTCGATCGCGGCGAGCTGTCCGAGGAGGACGCCGCCGAGCTACCCGCGTTGCTCGACCGGGCCGCGGCCGACGCCGCCGAGGCCGGCGAGGACATCCTGCTCGGTAATGTCGCCCGGCACCGAATGTATCTGCACCAGAACAACACTGAACTCGCCGACGCGGTAGTGGCTGGACAGGAAGCCGTCGCGGCGTATCGCCGGGCCGGTCAGGCGTGGCGGGTCGCCGATGTGGCCCAGTACCTTTCCGGAATCCACCTCGACGCGGGCGATTCGGTCGCGGCGCTGGAAATGATCGATGAGGCGGTTCGGCTGGTCGACGCCGACCTCCCCGACAGCGTGCGCCTCATCGTGCACGCCCGGCGCGGTGCCCTGCTCATCCACCTGAACAGGCACGAGGAGGCAGTCAGCGAGCTGTTGACCGCCATCGCGATCGGTATCGCGGCGGGGAGTCCGCAGGTGCCGTACGTGCAATGGGATCTGGCTGTCGCCTACCGCGCCGTCGGCCAGTTGCTCGATGCCGCCGACCAGGCCGAAGAGGCGATCGCCGGGCTGGAGCGCGCCGGCGCCCTCGAGCAGGCCAGGACCTGCCGCTTCCTGCTGGTCGATCTGCATCGCCGGCTGGACGAGGACGAACCGGCACTCACCGTCCTCGACGAGATCATCGAATTCGACCGCGCCACCGGCAATCTCGGCGGCGAATCCCATGCCCTCGTCGAGACCGCCGATCTGCTCGACGTGCTCGATCGCGATGCCGAGGCCGCCGAGCGCTACGTGCTGGCCGCCGAGGTCGCCGCGAGATTCGGTGATCCGGTGCGCGTCGCCTACTGCCGCTACAGCGCCGCGCTGTCGCTGCACTGGACCGGCGACTACGCCGCCGCGATCACGGCCATCGCGGCCTCCGACGAAGCGATCGCGAAGCTCGCCACCGCCCACCCGGACACCGAACTGCTCACCTGGCACACGGCCCGGCACAACCACAACGCCGCCCGGATCCTGCGTCGCGCGCAACGCCCCGACGACGCCCTTCCGCGCGCAGACGCCGCCGCCGCGGGTTTCCGCGCCATCGACGCAGGCGACCAGGCCACCCGTTCCGACTACGAGCGCGCCGTACTCCTGATCGAGCTGAACCGCCCCACCGAAGCCGAGAAGATCCTCACCGAGGCCGTCGCGGAATTGGCCGACGACCACGCGGCCAAGCCGATGCTGTCGGAACTGCTGGCCGACACCCGAGCCCAGCTCGCCTGACGCGCACCTGATCCGAAGGAACCACCCGCGATGCAACCGCTCGACCCGAACGATCCTCGGCGGATCGGCGACTACCGACTGCTGGGCGTGCTGGGTGCCGGGGGCATGGGCAAGGTGTATCTGGGCCGGAACCCGGGCGGGCGCACGGTCGCCGTGAAGGTGATCCGCCCGGATCTGATCGATGCGGAGTTCCGTGCGAGGTTCCGTCGTGAGGTCGCGGCGGCTCAGCGCGTCGGCGGGGCCTACACCGCGCCGGTGCTCGACGCCGATGTCGATGCGCGGGCGCCGTGGCTGGCCACCGGCTATGTCGCCGGGATCTCGCTGACCGACGCGGTCAACCGGTTCGGGCCGTTCGCCGAGCCCGCGCTGCCGGCGTTGGCACACGGGCTCGCCGAAGCGCTCGTGGCGGTGCACGCGGCAGGCATCGTGCACCGCGACCTGAAGCCGTCGAACGTGATGCTCGCGATCGACGGCCCCAAGGTGATCGATTTCGGCATTGCCAGGGTGATCGCGGATTCCGCCCTCACCACCACCGGAAAGTTTCTCGGCTCACCGGGTTTCATGTGTCCCGAGCAGGTGAGCGGCGAAACCCTCAGTCCCGCCTGCGATGTCTTCGCTCTCGGCGGCGTCCTCACCTTCGCCGCCGCGGGTCACGGCCCCTTCGGTACGGCCGAGGTGATGCAGATGCTCTGGCGCATCGTGTACGAGGAACCCCGTCTCGAGGCTCTTCCTTCCGCCCTGCGACCGCTCGTCTCGTCCTGTTTGGCCAAAGACCCCGCTGCCAGACCGACCCCGGAACAAGTCCTTTCGGAACTGGCCCGCATCGGCACTGCCGAACGAACCGATTGGCTGCCGCCACAAGTAGTCGCGCACATCAGTACCAGCGCCGTCCGGCTACTCGACCTGGATTTCGATCCTGCCGACCCCTCCGGCGCATCGCCTCTCGATGCCGCCGCGACTTCCGCACCAGGCTGGTCGACAGGCACTTCGGTACCGAACCTGCCGGCCGCGAACCCCGCGCAGGTCTCTCCGACCGGCTCCTCGAGACCGCACGGACCGACCGTCACCAGCGGATCGCCGCCGACTCCCTATGGAGAGCCCGGCGAATTCACCCCGCCGCCCTTTGTGGTCGCGCACAATTCCGCCGACACGTTCACCGGTCGCCCGCCGCCCGCGCCGGCACGTGCCACCGCGTCGCGACGAACCCGGACTCTGTTGATCGCCGCGTCCGCGACGGTGGCGGTGGCGGTCGCGGGTGGCGCCTATCTGATCGGGACCCAACTGCATGCCGGGTCCACCGGCGGCACCGGATCGAGCACCTCCGCCGCCTCGACCTCCGCCGCCTCGACCTCCGCCGCCTCGACCTCCGTCGCTTCGAGCTCGACCGAGACCGCACCCAGCTCGACCGCCACCGGATCGGGCACGGACTCCGTCCCGGCCGAGTTCGTCGGCACCTGGAAGGGCCGTGCCGCCGACGGCCCGGTTCAGTTCGACATCGAACTCACCATCGCCGCCGGTGCGGTCGGTCAGGAACTCGCGACCTCGGCCAACACCGGCGCCCTCTCCCGCGACCGCTGCGGCCGTGCGGAAACCCTCACCGAGGCCACCGCGCAGCGCCTCACCTTCCGGGCCAGGCTCACCGCCGGTAGCGGATGCTTCGACGAGGGCGCTACCTCGACGGTCACTCTGCAACCCGACGGCACGCTGGCCTATCGAACCCCTGGTGTCCTCGGCGGCACCATCGCCGGCACCCTGCGGAAGGGCTGACAATGGGCTCCGACCGAACTGGAACAGGTTGCTACCGGATAGCCCGCGATGCCCTCGGCGCAGGTGCACCCGGTCGTTCGTCCAGTAGCAAACCTCTACGTGAAACGCGGTGTCGCGCCGCTGACGGGCAGCGCCGTCAATCCATACCCGCAGGTAGCGTCGGTCTCGCAAACTCTGCCGTTGCGATCTGGGTCACTAATATGTCAAACTCTCGCCCACACTGTGAAGCCAGTCGGTCTCACAATGTCTGGAAAGGGAGTCGATTGAGCGGGCGGCAGGTGAGCAAGGTTGCCACCGTCCCGAAGGCTGCCTTGATGTCAGTCGAACGTGACCAGTGCCAGAGCGGCGCCGGTGAGCAGATCGACCAGCTCGTCGACGGGCGGACGCGACTTGCGCAGCAACCATTCGTGCGCCACGCCGGTGACCGCGCCCGTGATCAGCGCGGTGGTCAGCTCGGCATCACCGCGCAGGCGCACCCCCACCCGCTCCAGCGCGCCCTCGATCAGTGCCGACCAGGCGTGCCTGCGGGTCCGGCGATGGGTCTCCATCCGATCGCTCACCCCGACCACCTCGATCAGCGCCACCTGCGCGCGATACGGGTCGGAGCCGAGCGACTCCAGGTACGCGCCGAAGCCGGCTCGCAACGCGAGCTGCGGATCGGTCGAGCCGAGCGCGACCAGCGCGGTGCCGACCGCGGCCGCCGCGTCGTCCTGGATCCGGTCGTAGGCCGCTACCAGCACGTCTTCACGAGTTTCGAACTCCTCGTAGAACTGCCGCTTGGACAGCCCGGCCGCCGCGCACACCTCGGCGAGCGAGCACGTGGCGTAGCCACGTTCCGCGAAGATCTGCGTCGCTGCTTCCAGGAATCGCAGTCGTCGTTCGGCTTTTCGCGCGACGACCGTACGACCCCCATACCGCCTGTCCGCTGTAGTCACCTCTCCAAAGTATCTGAAACCCGGGATAACACTGACCTTTCCGGGTCGCTTCATCTATCCACCGAACAAAGGACGGCCGACCAGTGCTGAGCACCCGAGCATCGCGGACCGCATTGTCCGCCCTCGTACTAGCGGCGGGTGCGGCACTCGTGGCACCCACGCCCACGATGGCTGCCCCGCAGTCCGCCGCGACGCAGCCGAGCGTCCCCGCCATCGCCGAGAACGTCCCCTCCGGGACACTCGCGGCGCTGGCTCCGACGATCGTAGGCGCGATTTCGGCCCCCGGCCCCATCGCCGACGGCGGACAGGCCGCGATCCTGGCCCAGGCTCGCGTGCTGCTGGCCACGCCCGGCATCCCGGCGCAGGTCAAGGCCACCCTCGAAAAGGTCATCACCTTCCTCGACGGCAGTGGCGGCGGCGGTCCCGAATTGCCGCCTTCGGACGGTCCGCGCATCGCGCAGTTCCTCTACCCGACCATCGGCAAGGGCTGCATCGGCCCGACGTCGGATTCCGTCGGCACCGCGCTGGCGGTCCCCGGCCCGGCGACGCTGCCGCCGCCCGGACCGGCCGCGGGCCAGACCGGCTTCGTCTTCACCGCGCTCGGCACGAAGACCGCCACGGTCGTGCAGAATCCGCCGATGACGGTGCAGTGGGTCAACCTCGACAACCGTCGCACCGGTACCCAGCCGCTCACCACCGAGGCGGGCATCAACGCCGACGGCCCGGCCACTCTCACCGCTATCGCCGACACCGGTCCCGGCCGGGTCGCGGCAGTGATCACCGGTTCGCTCACCACGGCCACCGCCGATGGTGACCGCACCTGCTCGTTCGCCCCGACCCTCGGTTTCTTCTCCGTCGGCTGAGTCTCGCACCACGCAATTGGAGTTCGATCTATGAAGTTTGTCGTCCCCGGCCTGGTCAGCGGCCTGGCCGGCGCGGTCATCGGGGTGATTGCCGTACTCGGCATCACCGCGGGCGCGCAACAGAATTCGATCCCCGCGCCCGAGGAGTCCGGTGACCCGGGCTCGTCGCTGCTCGGCAACGTGCAGTACGGCTCGCGATGAGCAACGTACGCAGGCTCATCGCCTGCATCCTCGTCGGTCTCGGCGCGCTGCTGCTCGCGGCCGCGGTCATGATTCCCACCTACACGGTCGGCAAGGTCGCCAAGACCCCGCTCGACCTGCGCATCACCACGGTCGCCAAGAGCGTGCCCGGCGAGGAAAGCCTCGTGCTGGACGCGAAGTCGCTCACCGCGACCGAGGGCGCTGCCAAGGTGAACACCAATGTGCCGCTCGTTTCCCAGCGCTTCCTGACGGTCGAGGAGCCCTCGGACGCCGACGAGATGACCGTCCAGGCCGGCCAGACCCTGCGTCGCGACGACCAGGACCCCAAGGACGGCCTGCTCACCGCCTCGGTCGACCGCGTCACCATCGACCGCGTCACCGGCGCGCCGATCGACGCCTCGCCCAACGGTTCGATCGCCGTGGCTCAGGACCCCAAGTCGGGCGCCGCGATCCCCACCGAGTCGCAGCGGCGCGGCCTGCAGTACCGCTTCCCGATCGGCACCGAGAAGAAGTCGTACCCGTACTTCGACCTCAACGCCCGCGCCACCTACGACATCGATTTCATCGACGAGTCGGAGATCAACGGCGTGCCGGTCTACCACTTCCGGCAGACCATCCCGGTGACGAACATGTGGGACGTCGTCAAGCACCCGTCCCATCAGCTCGCCCTGCCCGCCGCCAAGTGGGGCCTCGAGGGCACCGAGCCGGTCACCATGACGCGCTTCTACACCAACACCCGCGACGTGTGGGTGGAGCCGAGGACCGGCGCGGTTCTCAAGGGTGGCGAGAACCTCCACATGTACTACGGCCGTAGCGCCGGGCAGGTGGACGTCAACATCCTGAAGTCGCACCTCGTCTTCGACGAAGAGACCATCGAAGCCCAGATGGCCGTCACCCAGGAGAGCCTCGACAAGCTCGACCTGTACGGCAAGACCCTGCCGATCATCCTGGGCATCCTCGCCGCCATCTTCCTCATCGGCGGCGCGGTCCTCGGATTCCTGAGCTCGGGCTCCACCGCGGGCCGTCCGTTCGATCCCCCGACCGAGCGGATTCGTTCCTCGAACCTGTAAGCCACCTGTCCACAACTCGGCCTCCCCCGGTCCTCAACCCGGGGGAGGCCGAGCTGTTTTGCGGGCAGGTTTGCCCAGTGCGACCGCGCGGCAATCGGATTCAGGGTCGCGGTAATTGCCGAACTCGAGCCGCCTCGCGGGTGAGATGGTCGCGCTCGAGAACTGTGGTGGCCGCGCGGGCCGCTGCGGCGTACAGGGTCGCGGCCTCTTCGAGTTCGCCCGCTCGTTCGAGTAGGTAGGCCCGGGATGCGCTGTGGCGCGGTAGTTCCGGGTCGAGATCCGCGAGGGCGGCCAGCCCTGCTCGGGGGCCGTCGGCCTCACCGACCGCGACCGCGCGATTCAGGCGCACCACCGGGCTGTCGGTGAGAAGCAGTAGTTCGTCGTACCACTCCACGATCTGTATCCAGTCCGTTTCGGCGGTGCTCGGGGCGTCCGCGTGCAGGGCCGCGATCGCGGCTTGGGCCTGGTATTCGCCCAGGCGGTCACGGGCCAGTGCGGCTTGCAGGATCGTCACGCCCTCGGCGATAAGGTGTGTGTCCCAACGGGATCGGTCCTGTGCGGCCAGCGAGATCAAGCGCCCGCCCTCGATACGCGACGCACGGCGGGCGTGGTGCAGCAGCATCAGCGCGAGCAGCCCCGAGACCTCGGGTTCGCCGGTCGAGGCGGCGAGCTGACGGGTGAGGCGGATGGCTTCGGCGGCCAGATCGATGTCGCCGCTGTAGCCCTCGTTGAAGACGAGGTAGAGCACCCGCAGCACCGTTGCCGGATCGCTGGGACGGTCCAGCGGTAAGCCCGTGATCCGCTTCTTGGCCCGGCTGATCCGTTGCGCCATAGTCGATTCCGGAACCAGGTAGGCCGTCGCGATCTGCCGGGTCGTCAGGCCGCCGACCGCACGCAAGGTCAGCGCGACGGCCGAGCCCGGCGACAGCGAGGGATGCGCGCACAGGAAATACAGCCACAGCGTGTCGTCCGTGGCGGGCACCGGACCGGCTTCGGGCTCGGCATCGACCGCGAATTCCCGCCCACGCCTGGATGTTTCGGCCCGTGTCGCATCGATGAACTTCCGCCAGGCGACGGCGACGAGCCAGCCCTTCGCGTCGCGCGGTGGATCGTCGGGCCAGGTTTCCAGCGCCCGGATCAGCGCCTCCTGCACCGCGTCCTCGGCCGCCGCGAACCCGGCCCCGCGGCGGACGAGGATCGCGATCACCGCGGGGACGAGTTCGCGCAGTAGCGCGTCGTTCATTCGGTCACCGTGGGCAACTCTGTGTAGAACGGCCGCAGTTCGAGCCATTCCTGCACCGGCTTCCCACCTGCGCCCGGTGCCGCCGACAGCTCCCCGGCGAGTTCGAGCGCCCGGTCATAGGTCTCGACATCGATGACCATCCACCCGGCGATCAGGTCCTTGGTCTCCGCGAACGGCCCGTCGGTGACCGGCGGGCGACCCGCGCCGTCCGAGCGGACCCACGTGCCCTGGGTGGACAGTGCCTGACCGTCGACGAACTCGCCGGTCGATCGCAATCGATCGGCGAAATCCACCATGTACTGCACATGCGCGGACACCTCGTCCGCCGTCCACTGATCCATCGGCGCGTCGTTGACCGATGCCGGCGCGCCACGGTAGTGCTTGAGCAGCAGGTACTTGGCCATGATGTTCTCCTCGGTTGGTGTTCTGTGTGGGTTGTACCCCTGGGACGGAGCCACCCACGCGTTCTCGACATCGGCGGCACAAGAATCCCGGCCGATTATTTTCGCCGTGAGTGAACGGCGCCACCTGCAGGAACAAACCGCCGGGGGTCCATGTTGAGTCAGCAAAGCTCAACTTTGGAAGGGTCGACATGACTTCAGCTCAGAACCTGCCGGTGCTGTTCCTGACCGATCCGATCGTGCTGCCGGGCATGGTCGTGCCCATCGAACTGGACGAATCCGCGCAGGCCGCCATCGATGCCGCCCAGGCGGCCAAAACCGGTTCGGTGCTGGTCGCGCCGCGCCTCGACGAGGGCTACGCGTCCTACGGCGTCGTCGCCACCATCGAACAGGTCGGCCGGATGCGCGGCGGCGCGCCCGCCGCCGTGTTGAAGGCCGAGCGCCGCGCCCGGATCGGGCACGGTGTCACCGGGCCGGGAGCCGCGCTGTGGGTGGAGGCCGAACTCGTCGAGGCGGTCGAGCCCGACGAGCGGACCACCGAGCTCGCCGCCGAGTACAAGAAGCTGGTCGTCGCCGTGCTGCAGCGGCGTGAGGCCTGGCAGATCATCGACATCGTCAACCAGCTCGACGACGTAGAGGCCATCGCCGACACCGCGGGCTACGCGCCGTACCTGTCCGACGACCAGAAGCGCGAACTGCTCGAGACCCCCGATGTAGCGGTGCGGCTGACCAAGCAGATCGACTGGATCAAGGACCACATCGCCGAGGTGGAGGTCACCGACAAGATCTCCGAAGACGTCCGCGACGGCATGGAGAAGAGTCAGCGCGAGTTCCTGCTGCGTCAGCAGCTCAACGCCATCCGCAAGGAACTCGGCGAGGACGAACCCGACGGCGCCGACGATTACCGCACTCGCGTGGAGAACGCGGACCTGCCCGAGAACGTGCGCGCGGAGGCGCTGCGCGAGGTCGGCCGGTTGGAGCGCGCCAGCGACCAGAGCCCGGAATCCGGCTGGATCCGTACCTGGCTCGACACCGTGCTCGATCTGCCGTGGACGGTGAAAACCGAGGACAGCACCGATGTCTCGGCCGCGCGAGCGGTGCTCGACGCCGATCACCACGGCCTCGACGAGGTGAAGGACCGGATGGTCGAGTACCTGGCGGTGCGTTCGCGGCGGGCCGCGCGCGGTCTCGAGGTCGTGGGCGGACGCGGGTCCGGCGCGGTGCTCGTGCTGGTGGGTCCCCCCGGTGTCGGTAAGACCTCGCTGGGTGAATCGGTCGCCAAGGCGCTGGGCCGCAAGTTCGTTCGCGTCGCCCTCGGCGGCGTGCGCGACGAGGCCGAGATCCGTGGCCACCGCCGCACCTACGTCGGCGCGCTGCCGGGCCGGATCGTGCGTGCGGTGAAGGAGGCGGGTTCGATGAATCCCGTTGTCCTGCTGGACGAGATCGACAAGGTCGGCTCCGACTTCCGTGGTGATCCGGCGGCGGCTCTGCTCGAGGTCCTCGACCCCGCGCAGAACCACACCTTCCGCGACCACTACCTGGACCTGGACCTCGACCTGTCGAATGTCCTGTTCATCGCGACCGCCAACGTCATGGACACCATCCCCGGTCCCCTGCTGGACCGTATGGAGCTCATCACCGTCGACGGTTACACCGAGGCCGACAAGGTGGCGATCGCGCGCGACTTCCTGGTTCCCCGCCAGCTGGAGCGCAACGCGCTGACCGCGGAAGAAGTGTCGATCACCGACGCGGCCCTGCGCGAGATCGCGGCGAACTACACCCGGGAGGCGGGCGTGCGTCAAATGGAGCGCCTGGTGGCAAAAGCCTTGCGCAAGGCGGCAACTCGCCTGGTCACAGGCGACCCCGCGAGCGTCGGCGACGCTGCCGTGGACGCCCCGCTCGTCGACAAGGGCGCGCTGGGCGAGGGCGCGGTGCTCGGGTACGACCCCGAACTCGGCTACGACAACGTCATCGACATCGCGGCCGGTCCACAGCCGGTCGGTCAGGTGACGAGCCTGGTGGTCGACCTCGACAACCTCACCGACTACCTCGGGCGTCCCCGCTTCACCCCGGACTCGATGGAGCGCACCTCCGTCCCGGGCGTGGCGACCGGCCTCGCGGTGACCGGTGCGGGCGGCGATGTCCTCTACATCGAGGCCAACGGCGCCGAGGGCGAGCGTTCGCTCACCCTCACCGGCCAGCTCGGTGACGTGATGAAGGAATCGGCTCAGATCGCCCTCACCTACGTCCGCTCGCACCTGGAGGAAATCGGTATCGAGCCGAAGGTCCTCGACCGCAACATCCACATCCACTTCCCCGCGGGTGCGGTCCCCAAGGACGGCCCTTCGGCGGGCGTCACCATGGTCACCGCCCTGGTGTCGCTGGCCCTCGGTCGCCCGGTCCGCGGCGATGTGGGGATGACCGGCGAGGTCACCCTGAACGGCAGTGTCCTGCCGATCGGCGGCGTGAAGCAGAAGCTGCTCGCCGCCCAGCGAGCCGGCCTGAAGACCGTCTTCATCCCGGCCCGCAACGAACCGGACCTGGACGAAGTCCCGGCGGAAGTACTGGCCGCCCTGAACGTCCGCCCCGTCGCCGACGTGGCAGACATCCTGGCCTACGCGATCGAGCCGATCGCCGAACCCGCCGCCGACGGCAAGACCTTGGCCGTCAGCGCCTGATCCCCGCTGTCAACGGGCCGTGCACAGCTGTGTACGGCCCGTTGACGTGTCCGGCTAGCGGCTGACGGTCGGCGGCAGCATCGGGCCCGCGACGGTGACTACGGCGAGTTGGTCGGTGTCGTAGTTGTCCTGGTCGTCGAGGTCGTCGAGGTCGTCGAGGTCGTCGTCGAGATCGTCGTCGTCGAAACCGTCCGCGTCTTCCTCGGTGGTGGGGGCGAGGTCCTTCTCGACGCGGCGAGTGGTGCCCTGGGCGACCGCGCAGAGGACAGGTTCCTCGCCCTCGGTCTCGGCGTAGACGTCGCAGTGGGTGACGGCCTGGCGGCGGGTGGCGCCAAGGACGGTGGCGTGCACGCGCAGGCGCTCGCCCTGGGCAGGGCGCAGGTAGGTGATGGTGAAGCCGCCGGTGAGGACGTTGGGGCCCAGGACGGTACCCGCGGCGAAGGTGAGGGCGTTGTCGGCGGCGTAGGCGAGCACCCCGCCGTGCACGAAGCCGAACTGCTGGCCGTGTTCTGGCTGGATGTCGATGATGAGAGTGGCTGCGCCCTCACCGAATTCGGTGAGCTCGGTGCCGACCAGACGGGCGAACGGCTGCGCGGCTAGTACCTGGCGCGCCAGGTCGAGGTCGAGGGTGGAAGCTTCGGTCGGCATCGGGTGTTCCGTTCTTCGAGTTGCGTGGCCCTGCATGGTGACTATTCGGTGCCGTCGGCCCGCAGTGTCGCCCACGCGGCGGCGGCGAGCTCGGGGGCGACATCGGTTGGCGCGGTACGGATATTGCCACCAAGCCATTGGCGGGAGTATTCCTGTGCCGCACCGAGCCACAGCGCGTAGACGAGATCGAGTTCCAGGTCACGCACCGCGCCGTATCCCGCGTGCGTGCGCCACCACCGCCGGACGGCCGTGAGGAACTCCACATTGCGCTCGCTCTCCCGGGCCCCGGGCGGCCGCGAACCCGTGAGAACCGTTGCGCGATATTGATATTCGTGCACCCAGTGCAGGTGCGCGCGCACCCCGGCCTCGACGCCGGTCCGCGCGTCGGGACTGTCGGCGACGGCATTCCAGAAGTGTTGCTGGTAGTCGGTGAGCGCGGCCATCCAGACCTGCCGATAGAGGTCGGACTTGTCCGGAAAGTGGTGGTACAGCGCGCCGACGCTGGCATCGGCGGCGGCGCGGATATCGCTCAGCGTGGCATCGAGCACGCCGTGTTCGGCGAACTGCCGCTCCGCGGCGAGCAACAACCGATCTCGCATCTCCATATACAGAATTTAGTTCTGTCCGGCTGACGTGGCAAGAGCCGATCTGTCGGTGCGATGCGGTAAGACGGAACTGTGCCCCGGTGGCTCCTGCATGTGGATCTCGACCAGTTCCAGGCGGCGGTGGAATTCCGGCGTCGCCCTGAGCTGCGCGGCCTGCCGGTGATCGTCGGCGGCGAGGGCGATCCCGCGCAGCCCCGCAAGGTCGTGACCTGCGCGTCTTATCCCGCGCGGGCCTACGGCGTGCGTGCGGGGATGGCGTTGAGAATGGCGCAGCGCAAGTGCCCGGAGGGCGTTTTCCTGCCGGTCGACATGGCCGCCTACGAGGTGGCCTCCGAAGAGATCATGGCGACGCTGGGCCGGGTGGCCGGCGCGGTCGAGGTGTGGGGGATGGACGAGGCGTTCGTCGCCACCGACGGCGATCCGTGGCAGCTGGCCGCCGAAATCCGCACCGCCATCATCGAACTCGGCCTCACGTGCGCGGTCGGCATCGGCGACAACAAGCTCACCGCGAAGCTCGCCACCGGTTTCGCCAAGTCCACCGGCAAGACCTCCGCCGAACCCGAGCACGACCCCGGCGCCGCCACCGGCATCTTCGAGCTCACCGCCGCCAACTGGACCGAACTCATGGGCCACCGCCCCACCGACGCGCTCTGGGGCGTCGGTGCCCGCATCGCCCACCGTCTGGCCGACCTCGACATCACCACGGTCGCCGATCTCATGTCCGCCGACCGCGCGCGCCTGGCCGCCGAGTTCGGCCCGAGCACCGGCCCCTACCTGTGGGTCCTCGGCCACGGCAAAGGCGACACCGAACTCTCGACCACCCCACGAATCCCCGTGGGCCGCAGCAAGTCCGAGACCTTCCCGCACGACCTCACCGATCCCGGCGAAATCCGCCGCGAGGTCGCCCGCATCGCCACCGAGGTCGCCGAGGAGATGCGCGAACACCACCGCGTCAGCACCCGGGTCTCGGTCACCGTCCGCACGAAAACCTTCTACACCCGCAGCAAACAGCAAAAACTCCCCGCCCCCACCGACGACATCACCACCATCACCGACACCGCCCTGGCGATCATCGACCGCTTCGACCTGGACCGCCCGATCCGCCTCCTCGGCGTCCGCCTGGAACTCGTCCCGCCCTGACGTGGGTCCTCCCCCGCGGTCTCGCGAACTCGTATGCTCGGGCAATGGAGTTTTCTGCGATGGTGGCCCGTGAATCCGATGGTGGGATCGTTCTCGCTCGTGAAACGGTGGGAGACGACTTCCTCGGTAGCGGCGAGGTGACGATCAAGGTTCATTACTCGAGCGCGAACTACAAAGATCTGCTGGCGATCACGCCGCGCGGTGGGGTGGTGCGCAACTATCCGATCGTGCCGGGCATCGACCTCACCGGTGAGGTGATCGCCTCGGAGATCGATGACTTCTCCCCCGGCGATCAGGTCATCGCCCATGGCTACGACCTGGGCGTTTCGCGCAACGGTGGCTTTGCCGAATACACCAAGGTGCCTGCCGAATGGGTGGTGAAGCTCGACTGCCTCGACACCCGAGACGCCGCCACCATCGGCACCGCGGGCTTCACCGCCGCCCTGAGCGTGCAGGCCCTGCTCGACCACGGCCTGACCCCCGACGACGGCGCCGTCCTGGTCACCGGCGCGACCGGCGGTGTCGGCACCGTGGCCATCGACATCCTCTCCGGCCTCGGCTTCGAGGTGATCGCTTCCACCGGCAAGACCGACGCGAACGACCTGCTGGCCGAGCTCGGCGCCAACGAGGTCATCGGCCGGCTGCCCCTCGACCCCGATGCCAAGCCGCGCCCGCTCAACAAGGCCAACTGGGCGTCGGCGGTGGACAGCGTCGGCGGCGCGTCGCTGGCCCACGTCCTCAGCGCCATCGGTTACGGCGGGGCGGTAGCGGCCAGCGGCCTCACCGGCGGCGCCGAGCTTCCCACCACCGTGCTCCCGTTCATCCTGCGCGGCGTCAGCCTGCTCGGCATCGACTCGGTCCAGCTCCCGATCGAGAAGCGCCGCGCACTGTGGACAGCACTGGGCAAACAGCTTCGCCCCCAGCATCTGTCGACGATCGAGTCCTTCGCACCGATCACCGAGGTCGGCACCGTCCTGCAGTCGATCAAGGACGGCACCCACTCCGGGCGCACCGTGATCGGCGTGGCCAACGAGTTCTGAGCCCGCCAGAAGTCCACACGACGACGTTACGGATAATGTAATACTGTAACGACATGATGCTCCGCCCAGACGGCACCACGATCACCGACGAGTCCGCGATCGCGCTGGCCGCGTCCATTCGCGCCCGTGAGGTCAGCGTCCGCGCGGTGATCGATGCCCACATCGCCGTGCTGGAACGTTTCGCGCCCGCCACGAACGCCGTGGTGGTGGACTGCTACGACACCGCGCGGGCACAGGCCGACGCCGCCGACGCCCACCTCGCGACCGGGCCGGAGCACCTGCCGCCGCTGTTCGGCGTCCCGATCACCGTCAAGGAGTCCTTGGCGGTCGCGGGCCTGCCCAACACGGCGGGCGTCGTGGCTCGGCGGCACCTGCGGCCCACCGCGAATGCCACGGTGGTGCAACGAGTTCTGGACGCGGGTGCGATCGTGCTCGGGCTGACCAACACCGCCGAGGGGTGCATGTGGCTCGAGTCGACGAACCGGGTCTACGGGCGAACCAGCAACGTGCACGACCGGACACGAACGGCGGGCGGGTCATCGGGCGGTGAGGGCGCCGCCGTCGGCAGCGGCGGCTCCCCGCTCGGCCTGGCCACCGATACCCTCGGCTCGATCCGGGTGCCCGCCTTCTGCAACGGCGTCTTCGGGCACCGCCCGTCGACCGGCCTGCTCCCGACCACCGGTGCGTGGCCACCACCGTTCGGCGTGGCCGCCCTGTGCTCCAACGGGGTCATCGCCCGCCGTGCGGCCGATCTCATGCCGCTGCTGCGGATCATGGCAGGCCCCGACGGGACCGATCCCCTGGTCCGCGCGGCCACCCTCGGCGATCCGGCGACCACCTCGATGCGAGGTGTGCCCGTCGTGCTGCTCGACGGAACCTTCGCCCCCGGCTTCGGCCGTGAGGTACTGGCCGCGCGCGACCGCGCCGCCGCCGCGCTCACCGAGGCGGGCGCCGAGGTCACCCGGGTACCGATGCGTTCGCTGCGGACGATCGGGCTCTTCGCCACGATCGTGCTGGCCGAGGAGACCGGGATCAGCTTCGCCGAGATCATGCGCGGCGAGGGCGCCGACATCCTCGCGCCGGGTCAACTCACCGCCCTGCGCGGCGACCACACCCTCGCCACCCGTCTCCTCGCACTCGGCGAGCTGATCGCGGCCCGGCTACCCACCCGGGTGGCCCGGCGCATCACCGCCGCCGCACACCGCACTGCCGCCGAGATCACCGAGATCATCGGTGACGGATTGCTCCTGCATCCGACCCTGAGCACGGTCGCGCCCCGTCACGGCCGCACCACCGGCCGCCTGTGGCGCACGAACACGGTCGCACCGTTCAGCCTCGCCGGGCTCCCCGTCACCCAGGTGCCGCTCGGCCGCGGCACCCACGGTCTGCCACTCGGGGTACAGGTGGTTGCGGGACCCAACCGCGATCACCTCTCGATCGCCGCGGCCCTCACTCTCGAGAAGGCGTTCGGCGGCTGGGTCCGCCCGCGGGGCTGACCACTCCCCCTCCGGGTGTGCTCACGTGCTCGGGAGCAACGCCATCGCCGCGCGGTATCGACGGCTCGGCCGGAAAGGACGCCGGGAACAGTTCGCCGGCGGGACGGCGTAGGTAGTCGCGCTCGGTGTAGGCCGCCCGCATCCGGTCGAACAGTGACTGCGCCCGCCGGGTCATCGCAGGCAGGTCGATGCCGGGAATTACCCCGTCGCGCAGAGTGATCCGCCCGGCGACCATGGAGAAATCCGCCGCGCGCCCGGTGCTGTTCATGCACAGGGTCCGGATCGGATCGTCGAGGACGCCGTCGCGCGGGTCGTCGAGGCGGAAGGCGACCAGGTCGGCGGTCGCCCCCACCGCGATCGTGCCCAGGTCCGGTCGGTGCAGCGCTTCGGCACCGCCGAGCGTCGCCGCCGAGACGTAGTCGCCGTAGGTGGCCGCGTCGAGCCGCGATGCCAGCACCTTGGCCAGGGTGACGCCGATGTCGATGCCGCGCACCAGATCCGGCGGAAAAGAGTCGGTGCCGAGGGCGATGCGCACGCCCGCTGCCCGGTACCGATCGAAACTGTCGAGCGCCGATCCGTGTCTGGCCGAGGTGAGCGGGCAGTGCACGATCGATGCTCCCGACGCCGCGAGCGTGCCGAGATCGTCATCGGTATCGGCGTCCACGTGCGGGTTCGAGTCGATGTAGATCCCGTGGGGGATGAGCAGATTCGGTCCGAGGAGACCGGTCCGCTCGAGCACGGCCAGCGGTGACATGCCGAACCGCTCGATCACGAACGCGCGTTCGTGCAGCCCTTGGAGCGCGTGCAGGCGGACCAGCGCACCGGTCGCCGCGGCCAGCGCGGAGGTCCGGTGCAGCAGATCCTCGGACAGCGTCTCGATCCGGCACGGGAGCAGCGTCCCGTGGATCAGATCGGTGTCCTGCGCCGAGGCCCACTCCAGGAACCGCGCCGCACCCTCGAACCCGTCGAGCCCGAGTTCTTCGTTCCAGTAGATGGACCGCGAGCCGTCGTCGTCGACCACGTTGACCCCGGATCGGTACGCGGGCCCGAGGTACACCCGCAGGCCCAGACGTTGTGCGGATTCGGCCATCGCCACGGCGTCGGAGTAGGTCTCCGCCCAATCGCTGTGTACCTCCGACGCGATCGGCATCGCCGTCGTCACCCCGTGCAGCAGCAGCTGGACGAACCCGTACTCACGGATGAACGCCCGCTCCTCGGCGTCGAACACCGCGCGCCGCCGCTGCGTGGCGTACTCGCGCGACCATTGCAGACCGAGGCCGAGCTCGCGCGACTGCCACGAATCCAGGATCGTGTGGTCGATGTCGGTGAGCGCGTCGAGGTCGATGAGCCCGGGCATCAAGATCGCGTCCCCGAGCTCGATCACCTCGTCGACGGTCTCCAGACCGCGCGGACCGGCGGCGACGATGCGCGAATCCTCCACCACCACTTCGCCATCGGTGAGCATCACGTGGCCGCCGACGATCCCCGACGCGAGCACATGGCGTGCTCGAATACCGCGCCGCATCTCAGCTCCTCCCCCTGCCCCAACGACCGGGAATCTCGAATCCGTCCAGTGCCGTATCGACGGAAACGACACTGCCCCGGTGGATTACAGTGCGCTCGGCCGGGCGGTCCATCACAGCCGAAGTCGGGCTGGCCGCGTCGACGAGGAAGAACTCGGCCGGGTCACCGACCTCGAAACCTGGATGCGGCTCGCTCCGGCCGAGCGGGCGCAGACTGCGGTCGAGCACGCTCGCACCACCCCAACTGGCCACGGCGAGAGCGTGTTCCACGTGCTCGTCGGATCCGAACCCGTTGACGAACGCCAGTTGCCAGGCGCGGTCGAGCATGTCGCCGTTGCCGTAGGGCGACCAGTAGTCCCGCTGACCGTCCATCCCGACCCCGACGCGCACACCGGCCGCGGCCAGGTCGAGCAACGGCAACGCCCAACCCTGCGCGCCCGCCGCGTGGGTGAGGGCGATGTCGAGCTCCGCCAGCTGCTCGATCGCCGCAGGCACAGCGGGCAGCCCACCGGCCAGGCACCGGGCATGGGAGATGGTCGCCAGACCGGTCATCCCGAGCGCCCGCACCCGTTCGATGATCAGCGACAGGGTGAACAGCCCCAGCTCACCCGCTTCGTGCAGGTGGATGTCGACGCCGACCTGATGCTTGTCGGCCAGCCCGAACACCGCGTCGAGATGTCGCACCGGATCGCGGTCGAGTTCGCACGGATCCATCCCGCCGACCAGGTCGGCCCCGGCCGACAGTGCCGCGTCCATGAGGTCGACGACGCCGGGCTCGAGCAGGATTCCGACCTGTGGAAACGCCACGATCTCCACGTCGCACACGTTGTCGTAGCGTTCCCGCGCCGCGAGTTCGCCTTCGAGCTTGGTGAGCCCGGAATCGGCGTCCACCTGGGCGTGACTGCGAATCCTGGTGGCCCCGTTGGCCACTGCCACCGCGAGGGTGAACGAGGCACGTTCGGCCACGGAACGTTCCGCCGACCGCCAGTGCTCGCGATCGTTCATGATCCGGCCCCACCGTCCCGGCATCCCGGTCTGGGCACGGAACGGCAGCCCGAGCCTGCTCGAGTCGAGATGCAGGTGCACATCCGACAGTGCGGGCAGGATCAACCGGCCCGCGCCGTCGACGAGCTCGCCGGCGGGCACCGGCGAACCGGTGGCCGCGGATACCGCGGCCACCGTGCCGTTCTCGATCAGCAGGTCCACCGGCGGGCCGCCCCAGGGGCGAACATCGGTGATCAACAGCGAATCACCCACGCGCTCAGTCCTTGCCGAAGGTCGCGGCGTCGACGGTGATCATCCCGTCCGCCCGCGGCTTCCAGTTCAGCGCCGGGTCCACCGCGTAGCTGGCATCGGGGGTGTAGAGGCCGAGCAGCAGCGCCTTGGAATCGTTGAGGGTGAACAGATCTCGGTAGACATCGATCCTGGCCTGTCCGGCGACGGTCCGGGTCTTGGCGACCAGGGCCTGGGTTTCCGGCAGCATCGCGTAGTCGTTCCACTGCCCGCCGAACATCGAGGCGATCGGGGCGTCGCCGTCCATGGTGGACGGTGCGTAGGTGTTGAGGTAGATGCCGGTGGCGGCCTTCTTCGTGTAGATCATCTGGGAATGGCTGCTCTGATCGGTGCCGTGCAGGGTGATGGTGATGCCGACTTCGGCAAGGTTCGCCTGGATCGACTGGGCGATCTCCGAGCTCAGCGGGATGCGTCCGTTCGTCGCGTACTGGAAGGGGATCGGCGTGCCGTTGTAGCCCGCCGCGGCCAGCAGCTGCTTGGCCCTGGCCGTATCACGCACCGGCGCGGCATATTTCGGGTCGTAGCCGCCGACGTTCTTGGCGACCAGTTGGCTGTCGACCGTCGCGCGGCCCGCGAGCAGACTCTTGACGATGGCGTCCCGGTCGATCGACAGTGCGATCGCCTCGCGTACCCGCTGGTCGGCCAGCGGACCCGCCGTGGCGTTCATGCCGAGGAAGGTGACGCCGTTGGAGACCCGCGACTCGATGTGCACACTCTTCGAACCATCCACGGCGGCAACCTGATTGGGCGCGATCAAGGCCACATCGAGACTGCCGGACTGAACACCGTTGAGTCGGGCGTCGGCGTCGGCCACCGTCTTGAAGGTCACGGTCTCCAGTGCGGCCTTGTCGCCCCAGTAGTTCGGATTGCGCTTGACGACGTATTCGACGCCGCGCGTGTAGTGGTCGAACACGAACGGCCCCGAGCCGACCGGTGCGGCCGCGAATCCCGCGGAACCGAGCTTGGTGTAAACACTTTCGGGCACGATCGAGACGCCGGTGGTGATGGTCGGCCACGCGGAGAAAGGGGCGTTGAGGCTGAACACCACGGTATTGCCGGGACCGGCGGCGGCTGAGGTGAACATCTCCATATAGGTGGCCGGATCGCCGTTGGGTGTCGCCTTGATCTGGTTGTAGGTGAACGCGACATCGGAGGCTTTCACCGGTTCGCCGTTGTGGAACTTCGCGTCCTCACGAATCGTGAACGTCCACTGGGTGAAATCGGCGTTGTGCTCCCACGAGGTCGCGAGCTTCGGGCCGATCACGCCTTCCGCGTCGAATCGGGCGAGCTGGTCGAAGGTCGCGAAGTAGTAGTTGTAGCCTGCCAGCGAACCGTCGCTGATCGGGTCCGGCACGTCCGTCGGTTCGGTGACCGCGCCGACCACGAGGGTCTTCGTCGACGCGGTGTCGGTGCCCGCGGGTGCGCAGGCACTCAGGGTGACGGTGGAGAACGCGAGGATCGCGAGTCCGGTAGCCACACTGCGGGTGATCGGTCTCATGGGTTTCCTAATCTTTCGTGGAGCGGGGAAGTGGATGCAGGCACGCCGCGACATGCCCGGCGGGCCCGAGCGGCTCGAGTTCCGGTATGCGCGTGGCGCATTCGCCGGTCGCCGATGGGCAGCGGGTGCGGAAGGTGCAGCCGCTCGGTGGATTCGCGGCATCGGGGAGTTCGCCGCGGATCAGCGCCGAGGTGTCGCGGCGGCGTTGATGGGGGTCGGGTACGGGAGCCGAGGCGATCAGCGCGCGCGTGTACGGATGCCGGGGACTGGTGAACACGTCCTCGGTGGCGCCGATCTCGACGAGCTTGCCCAGATGCATCACCGCGACCCGGTCCGACAGGTGCCGCACGACCGAGAGATCGTGGGCGATGAACAGATACGACAGGCCGAGCTGTTCTTGCAGGTCTTGGAGCAGGTTGATCACCTGGGCCTGTACCGAGGCGTCGAGCGCGGACACCGGTTCGTCGAGCACCAGCACCTCCGGCCTCGGCGCGAGCGCCCTGGCGATCCCGAGCCGTTGCCGCTGTCCGCCGGAGAACTCGGCCGGGCGCCGGTCGAGCGCGTCCGGTCCGAGCCCGACCTGGTCGAGCAGTCCGAGCACGCGGGCGCGGGAGTAACCGCCCGCGATCCGGAGCGGTTCGGCGATGATGTCGTGCGCGCTCATTCGCGGGTCGAGGGAGGAGTACGGGTCCTGGAACACCAGCTGCACCCGGTTGCGCAGCGCCCTGCGCGCGGCCGGTCGCAGGGCGGCCAGGTCGTGGCCGAGGATGCGCACCGAACCCGCGGTCGGGGTGTTGATGCCGAAGATCGTGCGGACCAGCGTGGACTTCCCGCCACCGGATTCGCCGACCAAGCCGAAGGTTTCACCGCGTACGACCCCGAAGCTCACGCCGTCGAGGGCTCGCAGTCTGCGCTTGCCGGTGAGACCGCGCCTGCTGGTGAAGCTCACCTCGAGGCCGTCGACCCGGATCACTTCCTCTGCGGTATCGATCACGGTCATGCCGAAATGTCCTCTCGGAGAGGGGCGGCGAGCGCGGGCGGGCAGGCGAGCGCGCGACCGTCGCCGATGGCGACGAGAGGTGGTGGGGCTGTGTCGCATTCGCGGCTCTTGCCCGCGAACTCGCAACGCGGGGCGAACCCGCACCCGGCCGGACGTTTCGTCGGTGATGGTGGCGAGCCGGGGATGGCGTAGGCGCGGCCCGCGCCCGCCTGCCCGAGCAGACTGCCCTGCAGGCCACGGGTGTACGGGTGGGCGGCGTCGTCGAAGATCTGCCACACCGTGCCGGTCTCGACCACCCGGCCCGCGTACATGATCGCCACCCGATCGGCGTACTGGGCGACCAACCCGAGATCATGGGTGATCAACACCATCGCCGCGCCGCTGCGGGCGCGAGCCTGTGCCAGCACCTCCATGAGCTGGGCCTGGATGGTCACGTCGAGCGCGGTGGTCGGCTCGTCGGCGATGAGCACCGCCGGATCGTTGGCCATCGCCATGGCGATCACCGCACGCTGGCGCATACCACCCGACCACTGGTGGGGATAGGCGCGCGCCCGCTCGGCAGGTTGTGGGATACCCACGGAGGCAAGGAGTTCGACTACGCGCTGCTTGCGTTTCCTTGCGTCGAGCCGCTGATGCACCGCCAGCGCGCGACCGATCTGCGTGCCGACCCGGCGCACCGGATTGAGGGTGGTCATCGGGTCCTGGAAGACCATGCCGAGTTCGGCGCCCCGCAGGCGGCGCAGGGTTTCGTCGTCGGCGCCGACGAGTTCGTCGCCGCGGAAACGCACGCTGCCCGAGAAGATCGTCAATGCCGGGGGGAGCAGGCCGAGGGCGGCGAGCATCGTCACCGACTTGCCCGATCCGGATTCGCCGACGAGACAGAGCACTTCGCTCTCCTCCAGGCGCAGGCTCACCCCGTCGACGAGCACCACACGGTCGCCCGCGGCTGTCTCGTAGCCGACGGTGAGATCGGTGATCTCCAGCAATGGGCTCATGCCACAACCTCTTTCGCGAGAGCGCCGCGGCGAGCGCGTGGTGCCCGTCGAACTCGGCGCAACCCCTGGCCTTCATCGGTGAATCGCCGGCTGGCCAACAGGGTTCCGCCGATCACCAGCAGCAGTGCCACCGCCGGAACGATCGTCAGATAGGGCGCCTGGCGCAGGTACTTCTGTCCGTCGGTGATCATCAATCCCCAACTGGGAGTTGGTGGTTGCACGCCGAGGCCGAGATAGTCGAACGACGAGATCATGATCAGCACATTGCCGAGATCGGCGGTCGCCAGAATCAGCACAGGGACCGTGACGTGTCCGACGACGTGCTTGCGCATCACCCAGCCAGAGCGCGCGCCGAGCAGTTTCGGCGCGATCACGAAATCGCGACCGGACAGCCCGAGCGCGACCGAGCGCGCCACCCTGGCGTAGCCGACCCAGAAGGTGACGCCGAGGATCGTCGCCATCAGCGCGGTACTCGGCCCGCGTATCGCCGACACCGCCATGATCACCAGCGTCATCGGGACCGCGAGCTGCACATCGGCGACACCCATCAGCACGCTGTCGGTGACACCGCGAAAGTAGCCCGACACCGTGCCGATCGTCATGCCGATCACCGCGTTGACCAGCACGATCACCAGGACCAACCCGAGCGTGATCCGTCCGGCCAGCGCCAGCCTGCTCGCCAGATCGCGACCGAGCGAATCGGTTCCGAGCGGGTAGTTCCCGGTGGTGAACGGCGCGGAGAACGCGGCCGCGAGGTCCTGCCCGTAGGGGTCGTAACCGGGGAAGAGGGGATACAGCAGGGAGAACAGCACGACTGCGAGGATCATGGCGACGCCCGCGATCGTGGCGTAGTCGCGGGGACGGATCATCGGACTCTCGCTCTCGGATCGATGACGCCGTAGAGGACGTCGATTCCGAAGTTGACGATTACGAAGATGGTCGCGATCACCACCAGCCCGGACTGGACCACCGGAAAGTCCCGGTTGAACACCGCGTCGAGCATCAACGTGCCCAAACCGGGCCAGGCGAAGACGTTTTCGACGATCACCAGCCCACCGAGCAGCGTGCCGAGCGTGATTCCGGAGATGGTGAGCACCGGCAGCAGCGCGTTCGGCAGCACATCGCGCAGGAGCACCGAGGATCTGCGCTCGCCGCGCGCGTACGCGGTGCGCACATAGTCCTGGGAGCTCTCGGCGACCAGCGAATTGTCCAGCAGCCGTGAGTAGACGACGAACTGCGCGGTGGCGATGGTGAGGGCGGGCATGATGATCGCGAGCGGGTCGGCACCGGCGAGTGAGGGCAACCAGCCGAGCGTCACCGAGAACACCAGCACCAGCAGCAGCCCGAACAGGAAGTCCGGCACCGCCAGTCGCGCCGCGCCGACACCGAGCGCTACCCCGCGTAGCGACCAGCGGCCGCTCAGGTGGATGGCGAGCACCACGGCGAAAGCGAGTGCGAGACCGATCGCGAAGCCCGCGACACCGAGTTGGAGCGAAGCGGGCAGGCGTTGCAGGACCAGCGTCATCGACGAGGTGCCGGTCTGCTGGTACGAGTCACCGAAATCGCCGGACAGCACGCCGGTCACGTAGTCGAAGTACTGGGTCAGTGGCGGTTTGTCGAAGCCGAGTTCGGCTTCCAGCGCCGCGATGTCGGCCTCGCTCGCCGTTTCCGGCAGGAGAGAGGCCACGGGACTTCCGGTCGATCTGCCGAGCAGGAACGCCAGCGAGATGACGGCGAACACGGTGATCACCGCCTGGATGAGGCGGCGGATCAGATAGACGGCCAACACTGATCCTCTCTGTGTGCCGAGAATGTCATTCGGTATACAGAATTGGATTCCCGTGTATCCCCATTGTGTTCCGAAAGTTTCGGGTCCGTGAATGATTTCGATGCTGCCAACCGGCAGGAATGCCTTCGTCAAGGGCCATACTCGACCCGCTGGGCAGGCTGGTTTGCAGGTGGTCTGAGGTGGACAAAGATATATTTGGTCTACCGGATTGAATTCGGTAGGTCCGCCGCTAGACTGTGCGATCGCCGGCCGTCACCATCGGCGCGGCTTCGTAGACTGTTCGGGTGGCCCGAAACCTACGTCCGCCGGTAGAAGTCGTCGACGACACTTCGCAGACGCGACGGATATACGACGATCTGCGCCGCGCGATCATCACGGGGGAGTACCGCGAAGGCGAGAAACTGCCGGAGGCGCGCCTGGCCGCCATGCTCGGCACCTCGCGCCTGCCGGTGCGAGAAGCCCTGGCATTACTCGAATTCGACGGCATCGTCAGCGCGCTGCCGCGTCGCAGCGCGGTCGTGCGGTCCTGGGATACCACCGCGGTGGAAGAACTCTTCGATGTCCGCATCGGCCTGGAACCGCTGGCGGCCCGACTCGCCGCTGCCCGGATCAGGCAGGGGCACGACAGCTCGCCCCTGCGGGCCGCGTTGCGAGAAGCGCAGGAGGCCACCGATTCTGGTGATCCGCTCCGGATCGCCGAGACGAACGCGAAGCTGCACGGCGCCATCGTGGAACTGTCCGGCAACTCGCTGCTCACTCAGCTGATGCGCACCATCCTCGCCCGGATGGCCTGGCTGTTCTTCCTCACCACCGAACGCAACACCGAGGAACAGCGCGACGAACACCAGCACCTCATCGACGCGATCTCCTCGGGCGACGAACGCCTGGCCGAATACGCCATGCTCAGCCACACCGAAGCAGGTCGCACCCCCACCCTCACGATCGTCACCGCGCTACGGCATGCCGACCATGACCATGCTCCTGGCGACGACCGCTAGCCCAGCCCCCACGATCGGGGAGCTGGGCTGAACAGACCGTTCGCTCAGACGGTGGCAGGGGCCACCGGGTTGTCGGCGAACTGGGTTCGGTAGAGCTCGGCGTACCGGCCGTCGGCGTTGAGGAGGGTGGCGTGGGTGCCACGCTCGACGACGCGGCCGTCCTCGAGGACCAGGATCTGGTCGGCGGCGCGGATGGTGGACAGGCGGTGGGCGATGACCAGTGCGGTGCGGCCGGTCAGCGCTTCGGTGAGGGCTTCCTGAACCGCGGCCTCCGAGGTGGAGTCGAGGGACGCGGTCGCCTCGTCGAGGATGACGACTCTCGGCTGCTTGAGAAGCAGGCGGGCGATGGTGAGGCGTTGGCGTTCACCGCCGGAGAGGCGGTAACCGCGTTCGCCGACCACCGTGTCCAGACCGTCGGACAGCGAATCGACCAGGTCGCCGAGCCGGGCGCGACCGAGGGCGTCCCACAGTTCGTTTTCGGTGGCTTCCGGCCGGGCCAGCAGGAGATTCGCGCGGATGGTGTCGTGGAAGAGGTGCCCGTCCTGGGTGACCAGGCCGACAGTGCGCTGGATGGATTCGGTGGTCAGGTCGCGCACGTCGGACCCGTTGAGGCGGACCGCGCCGGAGTCGACGTCGTAGAGGCGCGAAACCAGCTGGGCGATAGTGGATTTGCCCGCGCCGGAGGAGCCGACCAGCGCGATGAGCTGTCCGGGTTCGGCGCGCAGCGACACCTCGTGCAGCACCTCGACGCCGCCACGGCGGTCCAGTGTCGCGACATCTTCCAGCGAAGCGAGCGAGACCTTGTCGGCCGACGGGTAACCGAAGTTCACCGCGTCCAGTTCCACCGCGACCGGGCCGTCGGGCACCGAGGTGGCGTGCGGGGCGTCCTCGATCAGCGGCTTCAGGTCGAGCACCTCGAAGACACGCTCGAAACTCACCAGCGCGGACATGATCTCCAGGCGGGCGCTGGCCAGCGCGGTGAGCGGGGTGTAGAGGCGGGTGAGCAGCAGCGAAAGCGCGACGACCGAGCCCGCGTCGAGGCTGCCCGTCAGCGCGTACCAGCCGCCGAGCCCGTAGACCAGGGCGAGCGCGAGCGCGGAGACCAGGGTGAGCGAGGTGACGAAGGTGGTCTGCAGCATCGCGGTGCGTACGCCGATGTCGCGCACGCGGGTGGCGCGCTCCGCGAACTCCGACGATTCCTGCTTCGGCCTGCCGAACAGCTTCACCAACGTGGCGCCCGGTGCGGAGAAACGCTCGGTCATCTGGGTGCTCATGGCGGCATTGAGCTGGGCCGCCTCACGCTGCATGGCGGCGAGTTTGTTGCCGGCGCGCCGGGCGGGGATCACGAAGACGGGGAGAAGGACAAGGGCGAGCAGGGTGATCTGCCAGGAGATGCTGAGCATCACGGCGAGCGTGAGCACCAGGGTGACGAGGTTGGTGATCACGCCGGACAGAGTGTCGCTGAACGCGCGCTGCGCGCCGATCACATCGCTGTTCAGCCGGCTCACCAGCGCGCCGGTGCGGGTCCGGGTGAAGAACGCGACGGGCATCTTCTGCACGTGATCGAACACGGCGGTGCGCAGATCGAGGATCAGGCCCTCGCCGATCCTTGCCGACAGCCAGCGGATGGCGATGCCGAGGGCCGCGTCGAGGACGGCCAGGGCCGCGATGGCGAGTGCGAGCAGCACCACGGTGCGCGGCGCCGCACCGTCGACGATCCCGTTGACAACCCGCCCCGCCAGCACCGGGGTGGCCACACCGAGCACCGCCGCCACCACGCTGAGCAGCAGGAACCCGCCGATCCGGCGCCGGTGATGCTCGGCGAAGCGCAGGATCCGCCGTGCTGTCACCATGCTGAACGGGCGCTGTTCCTCCGGTGCGTTCACGCGCCGGTACATCTGGCTGTAGGCCACTGATTCGATACTCACTGCCACTCTCCTCGAGGCTCCCCGCCCATTGAACTCCTGCCCACCGACACTAAAACCTCAACAAAGGTTGACCGCAAATACTTTCCGGGCGCACCGGGTTCAGCGCACAGCGAAACCAGCGGCCGATCACCACCAGGTGACCGGAATAGGCTGGTCGGGTGGACGACGACCGGAGCTCGGAAAAGCTGGCCGACGCACTGCGCACGCGGACCGGCTGCCCGGTCGACGCGTCGGTGCGCAGACGCGTCGAGTACTCCGCCGACGCCTCCAACTACCGCGTCCGGCCCGCCATGGTCGTGTTTCCCCGTGGCGAGGACGACGTCGCCGCCACCGTGAACTTCGCCCGCGAGAACGGGCTGTCGATCACCGCTCGCGGCGCGGGCACCTCGGTCGCGGGCAACGCCATCGGACCCGGCATCGTGCTGGATTTCAGCAGGCAGATGAACGCCGTGCGCGCGGTCGACCTCGAGGCGCGAACAGCGATCGTGCAGCCGGGGCTGGTGCTGTCGGATCTGCAACGGCAGCTGCGGCCGCACGGGTTGCGGTTCGGGCCCGACCCGTCGACGCAGGACCGGTGCACCCTGGGCGGGATGATCGGCAACAACGCGTGCGGACCGCATGCGCTGGCCTGGGGTCGTACCTCCGATACGGTGCGTGAGCTGCGCGTTCTCGACGGCACGGGGGAACGGCGGACACTCGGTACCGACCTGGCCGCGGTGCCCGGCCTGGCGAAGTTCACCACCACGAATCTGGCGATACTGCGCACCGAGCTGGGACGGTTCGATCGGCAGGCATCCGGCTACGGGCTGGAACACCTACTACCGGAACGCGGTTCGTCGGTGGCGAAGGCGTTCGCCGGTTCCGAAGGCACCTGTGGACTACTCCTGGAAGCGGAGGTCGCGCTCACGCCGGTGCCCGCCGCGACGGTGCTCACGGTGCTCGGGTATCCCGACATCGCCTCGGCCGCGGACGATATCGCCGCGGTGACCAGCTGCGCGCCGATCGCGGTCGAAGGCATCGATGCCGGACTGGTCGATGTGGTCCGCGCGCATCGGGGGGCCGTGCCGGAGTTGCCACGAGGTCGCGGCTGGCTGTTCGTCGAAACCGCGGGGGCGAGCCCGGCCGAGGCGCTGGCCGCGGCCCGGCGGCTGTGCGCGGCGAGCCACGCCGATGATCACCGGATCGTCACCGATCCGGTGGCCACAGCGGCACTCTGGCGCATTCGGGCCGATGGTGCCGGTCTGGCGGGACGAACCCCCGACGGGAAGCCCGCCTGGCCCGGGTGGGAGGACGCCGCTGTCCCGCCGGAGAATCTGGGGGCGTACCTGCGCGAATTCGCCACGCTCACCGCAGAATACGACGTGGGTGGCCTGCTGTACGGACACATCGGCGACGGTTGCATCCACGTGCGCCTCGACTTCCCGATCACCGACGCGCCCCGGCGTTTTCGCACCTTCCTCTTCGACGCCGCCGAACTCGTTGTGCGCCACGGTGGATCGCTCTCGGGCGAACACGGTGACGGCCGCGCCAGATCCGAACTGCTCGAAGTGATGTACTCACCGGCCGCTCGCGCGGCCTTCGCGGGCTTCAAGTCCCTGTTCGATCCCGGCGACCTGCTCAACCCCGGCGTCCTCGTCGCCCCGAGCCCCGTCGACGCCGACCTGCGGGTAGCCGGGATCGCGCCGGTCCCCTCGCGGGGGTTCGCCCTGTCCGCGGACTCCGGCGATTTGTCCACAGCTGTGCACAGATGTGTAGGAATCGGCAAGTGCCGCGCGGACACCGGCGGTTCCGGCGGCTTCATGTGTCCCTCGTACCTGGCCACCGCCGACGAGAAGGACACCACCCGGGCCAGGGCCAGAGTTCTCCAGGAAGTCGTTCGAGGCGAACTCGACTGGCGTGCACCGGCAGTCGAGCAATCCCTCGATCTCTGCCTCTCGTGCAAGGCCTGCGCCGCCGACTGCCCCGCGGGCGTCGACATGGCCACTTACAAATCCGAGGCGCTGTATCGGCGCTACCGCGGACGCTTACGGCCGGTGGATCACTACGTGCTCGGCCGGCTCCCGCGCTGGCTCGCCATCGCCCAGCACTTCCCACGCCTGGCCAATGCCGTCGCGGCCCGTCCGCGCCTGCGCCGGGCCGGCATGCGCCTGGCCGGAATCGACCCGAGGCGAGCAGCGCCGCGACTCGCCTCGAAGTCGTTTCGCCGATCGCTGGGCAGCGACGACCGCACAGGCCACAGCGAGACCTCGGCCACCGAGGTCATGCTGTGGATCGACACCTTCACCGACACCTTCGACCCGGAAAACGCGGCAGCCGCGACCCAACTGATCGAACAACTCGGCTATCGCGTGCGCATCCCCAGTGACCGGGTGTGCTGTGGCCTGACCTGGATCAGCACCGGCCAACTGGACGGCGCCCGCGCCCGGCTGCGCGCCACCGTGGACGCACTGGCCACCCACGTAGCCGCCGGTGGCCTGATCGTCGGTCTCGAACCGTCCTGCACCGCCACCCTGCGTGCCGACCTCCCCGAACTGCTCCCCGGCGATCCACGAGCGAAACAGGTCGCCGCCGCGGTCCGCACCCTCGCCGAGTTCCTGCTGGAGCACCCCGGCTGGCAACCACCCCGTCGACCGCACGACACCGTGATCGTCCAGCCGCACTGCCACCAGCACGCGGTAGGCGGCTTCGACGCCGAACGCCGAATCCTCGCCGCGATGGGCGTCACCGTCGGGGAACTGGCGGGCTGCTGCGGTCTGGCCGGCAACTTCGGCATGCAACGCGGCCACTACGACATCTCGGTCGCGGTCGCCGAGAACGCCCTGCTCCCGGCGCTGAGGAACGCCCCGCCGCATGCCGTCTTCCTGGCCGACGGCTTCTCCTGCCGCACCCAGGCCGACCAACTCGCCCATACCCCCGGCGTGCATCTGGCCAGGTACCTGCTCGATTGTTCGAGCGCACCGGCTGCCGGTTGACGCCGATCACAGGCGCACAATGGTCGAATGCGTGACCAAACCCTGGACCCGGACCTGGCCTCGGCCTGCCTGTCCAGGACCGTCCGGTCGAGCAGGCCCTTCGACGTCGGCATCACCGTCTCGCCCCTGCGCCGCGGCGGCGGCGATCCCTGCCACCACATCGGCCCGGACGGCAGCCACTGGCACGCTTCGCGAATGCCGACCGGCGTGGTCACCTACCGGCTGACCCAGGACGGCCGTGACGGCGCCGCCGCCCGCGCCTGGGGGCCGGGAGCCGAGGAATTCCTGGCCGGCCTCGACCGCATGCTCTGTCTCGAGGAAGACCTCGACGACTTCGCCCCCGCACACCCCAAGCTGGTCGAAGCCCACCGCACGGTGCCCGGCCTGCGCATGCTGAAGACCGGCCTGGTGATGGAGTCGCTCATCCCGGCCATCCTCGAACAGAAGGTGCACACGAAGTCGTCGTTCGCCGCCTGGCGCACCCTGGTCCGCGAGTTCGGGACCAAGGCCCCCGGCCCGGCGCCGACCGGCCTGATGGTGGCGCCGGACGCCGAGACCTGGCGATTGATCCCGTCGTGGAAGTACCACCGGGCCAATGTCGGGCCGCAGCGCGCACAGACCATCGTGCGCGCTGCCAGAGTCGCCGACGCGATCGAACGCACCGCCACGCTCGACCCGGCCGAGGCCGCGCGACGTCTGCGCAGCCTGCCCGGTATCGGGGTGTGGACGGTGGCCGAGACCGCGCAACGCGCGTTCGGTGACGCTGATGCCCTCTCGGTCGGCGACTACCACCTCGCCGCCGTCGTCGGCTGGAGTCTGCTCGGCCACCCGATCGACGACGACGCGATGATCGAATACCTGCGACCGCTACAACCCCACCGCTACCGCGCGGTGCGGCTGCTGGGGCTCAGCGGGCAGGCGCGCAAACCGAAGTTCGGCCCGCGCGACCCGATCACCGACCATCGTCATCACTAGCGTGTCGCGCGTGCGTCCAGCACGCAGCGGCCCGCTTCGACGAGGGTGTTGCGCGCCCGTCGGCGCACCCGGCACTCTTCGACTGTGCAGTCGAGGTGTAGTTGCATTGCGGCGTGGGCTTGTTCGGGCTCCATCGGGCCCGGATCGATGGAGCAACTCAGCAGTGCTGTGGCGACGCGCATGTTCACTTCGCTCAATTGCATGAAAACAGCACAGCACGCAAACGCCCGGCTAACGGTGAGTACACGCGCGAAAGATGGGATTTACCGCGAATTCCCAGCACGACATCCAACGGGGAGTGCAGGATTCCCCAGACTGGACGAATCCACCGCCGCAGCGGGGCATGGCGGGGATGACGGGTATGCGACACAGAAGGAGTGGGGCTGTGGCAGCGAACGCATCGAACGGAACAGCGGGGCAGGCGGGCGTCTCCTCGACTCTGCCGCGCCGCCAACTCGGTCGCTACCTGCGTGATTGGCGCACCCAGGCCGGGCTCACCATCGCCGAGGCGGCACGGCTGATGGAGTGGGGAGCCAGCACCCTCCAGCGACTGGAAAAGGGTCAGGCCGATCGCATTCGCACCATCGACATCCACGAGCTGTGCCGGATCTACGGCATTCCCGACGATCTCGCCGAAGGCTTCGCCGGTCTGGCGCAGCAGGCCGCCGTCAAGAGCTGGTGGCACGCCTACGGCGACTTGATTCCCGAAAACTTCGATATCTATGTGGGTTTGGAGGCATCGGCGCAACGGTTACGCGCCTACCAGTCCGAGCTGGTTCCCGGTCTGCTGCAGACCGCGGAATACGCTCGCGCGCTGAATCATCTGGGCTTCCCCCAGGATTCGGTCGACGAGCTCGATCGGCGGGTCGCACTGCGGCTGCAACGGCAGGTGTTGATCACCCGCAAGCATTCGCCCGCCGAGATCGACGTGGTTCTGCACGAATCGGTATTGCGTAGCATCGTCGGTGATGCAAAGGTGATGGCTGCGCAGTTGCGACACCTCGCCGACGCGAGTACCCGAAGTAATGTGGCATTGCGCATCCTGCCGTTTGCCGCCGGTGTTCCACTCGGAGTCTCTACCGGACCTTTCACGGTTCTCGAGTTCGGTACCGACAGCAAAGGGCAACCGGTCGAACCACCAGTGGTGTACGCCGAAGGCTTTACCGGTGACCTCTACCTGGAACGACGCGCGGATGTTCGAAGGTACGACCGGGCTCACGAATGCCTCCAGCGTCATGCGCTGGATATCCAACCGAGTAGACACCTGCTGCGGCAGGTCGCGAAGGAGTATGTGGCATGAGTTTCGATCTCGTCGACGCACACTGGTTCAAGAGCACCCGCAGTGGTGCGGGCAAGGATTGCGTCGAAGTTGCTTTCCTGTTCGGCGGGCACGTCGGGGTGCGCGACAGCAAGAATCCCGCCGGTCCCGCCCTGGTCTTCGACGGCGCGAGCTGGGACGCCTTCACCCGCGGCATTGACACCGGCGCGTTCGCGTGAACACCAAGCGCGACATCGACACCTCCGGTGCCACCTGGCTGCGCGCGGGCACCGACGACGGCAGCGTGGAGGTCGCCATGCTGGCAGACGGGTACGTCGCGCTACGCGACAGCAAGAATCCCGGCGGCCCCGTGCTGATCTTCACCCCGAGTGAATGGACCGCCTTCACCGCGGGCGTACACGACGGCGAGTTCGATCGTCCTTGATCACGGTAGATCACGGAACGATAGATTTTCGGCATAGGTCGAGGTTTGGTGCGGCGTCGGGTCGGGTAACCCAGGTATATGGACCGAGGGTTGAAGAAAATGCCACCCCGGTACCGGAGGCTAGCGCCTGAGGACGGTGTGGAACGCCTGATCGTGGTACTGCTGTTCGCGGTATCCGCGATCGGAATCTACGTACTCACCGCCTCTTTGCTGTCGGCGCTGTTCATCGGATTACTGGTCGGATTAGTCGCTGTAGGGACTGTCGCTGTCTTGTAGGCAGCCGTCGCTGCGGGGTTTCGCACCCCGCAGCGACAACAGTTTCCTACCGCCGGAACAATTTATTGCCGAGCCAGACAATCGGGTCATATCGCCTATCCACGACCCGTTCTTTCAAGGGAATCAACGCGTTGTCGGTGATCTTGATGTGCTCGGGGCACACATCGGTGCAGCACTTGGTGATATTGCAATAGCCCAAACCTGCTTCCTCCTGGGCCATTTCGCGTCGGTCACGGGTGTCGAGCGGGTGCATCTCCAACTCCGTGATACGCATCAGATAACGCGGACCCGCGAAGGAGGTCTTGTTCTCCTCGTGATCACGCACCACATGGCAGGTGTCCTGACACAGGAAGCACTCGATGCACTTGCGGAACTCCTGTGAGCGCTCGACGTCGACCTGCTTCATTCGGTACTCGCCCGGAGCGAGACCGGCCGGTGGCGCGAACGACGGTATCTCCCTTGCCTTCTCGTAGTTGAACGAGACGTCGGTGACCAGATCCTTGATGATCGGGAACGTCCGCATCGGGGTGACAGTGATGACCTCGTCCGGGGTGAACGTCGACATCCGCGTCATGCACAGCAGGCGCGGGCGCCCGTTCACCTCCGCCGAACACGAACCACACTTGCCCGCTTTGCAATTCCAGCGCACAGCGAGGTCGGGGGTCTGGGTGGCCTGGAGCCGGTGGATGATGTCGAGCACCACTTCGCCCTCGTTCACCGCCACCGTGTAGTCCTCGAGGCTCCCGCCGTCGATGTCGCCGCGCCAGACCCGGAACCGGGCGTCGTATCCCATGGTTACGCCTTTCCCTCGGCTGCCGGGTGCGCAGCCAATTCTTGCTCGGTGTAGTACTTTTCGAGCTCGCTCAGTTCGAACAGGGCGAGTAGGTCGTCGCGCATCGGCGTCTGATCGGCCGGGGTGACGGTGACGTCGGGGATCTGCGCGTCCGACGCCGGATCGACGGCGCAGACCAGCAGTGTGTTGCGCCAGTCCGGGTTCATGCCGGGATGATCGTCGCGGGTGTGGCCACCGCGACTCTCGGTGCGCAACAGCGCTGCCTGCGCGACACATTCGCTCACGATCAGCATGTTGGCCAGGTCCAGCGCCAGGTGCCAACCGGGGTTGAACGGTCGCTTGCCCTCCACCGCCACATCGGCGTAGCGGACACGCAGCTCGCCGAGTTTGTCGATCGCCGCGCGCACCTCGTGTTCCTTGCGGATGATGCCGACCAGGTCGTTCATCGTCTGCTGGAGTTCGGAGTGCAGGGTGTACGGGTTCTCGCCGGAGCCCTCCGCACGCGAATCGAACGGCGCCAGCGCGGTTTTCACAGCCGCCTCGATATCGGTTTCGGCGGGTGTCGGCTTGTCGGTGAGTTGCTGCACGTAGGCCGACGCGCCGAGCCCCGCGCGGCGGCCGAACACCAACAGGTCCGACAGCGAGTTGCCGCCGAGCCGGTTCGAGCCGTGCATGCCGCCGGAACACTCACCGGCAGCGAACAATCCGGGCACGACCGCCGCACCGGAATCGGGGTTCACCTCGATCCCACCCATCACGTAGTGGCAGGTGGGGCCGACTTCCATCGGCTCGGCCGTGATGTCGACATCGGCCAGTTCCTTGAACTGATGGTGCATCGACGGCAGCCTGCGCACGATCTCGTCGGCGGGCATGCGGGAGGCGATGTCGAGATAGACGCCGCCGTGCTCGGTGCCGCGGCCCGCCTTCACCTCCTCGTTGATCGCCCGCGCGACCTCGTCGCGGGGGAGGAGATCAGGAGTGCGGCGCGCGGAATCGTTGTCGCGCAACCACTGATCGGCTTCCTCCTCGGTTTCGGCGTACTGGCCCTTGAAGACCGGCGGGATGTAGTCGAACATGAACCGCTTGCCGTCGGAGTTCTTCAGCACCCCGCCGTCGCCGCGCACGCCCTCGGTGACGAGGATGCCCTTCACACTCGGTGGCCAGACCATGCCGGTGGGGTGGAACTGCAGGAACTCCATATTGATCAGCGTCGCGCCGGAGCGCAGCGCCAGCGCGTGGCCGTCGCCGGTGTACTCCCAGGAGTTCGATGTCACCTTGTAGGACTTGCCGATTCCGCCGGTGGCCAACACGATGGCCGGCGCCTTGAACAGCACGAAGCCGCCGGATTCGCGCCAGTAGCCGAACGCACCCGCGACAGCGCCGGCGTCGGTGAGCAATTCGGTGATCGTGCACTCGGCGAAGACCTTGATCCTGGCCTCGTAGTCGCCCGTGGCCGCGTAGTCCTCCTGCTGCAACGAGACGATCTTCTGCTGCATCGTGCGGATCAGTTCGAGGCCGGTCCGGTCGCCGACATGGGCCAGGCGCGGATAGGTGTGGCCGCCGAAGTTGCGCTGGCTGATCCGGCCGTCGGGCGTCCGATCGAACAGCGCGCCATAGGTTTCCAGCTCCCACACCCGGTCGGCGGCCTCCTGGGCATGCAGTTCGGCCATGCGCCAGTTGTTGAGGAACTTGCCGCCGCGCATGGTGTCCTTGAAGTGCGTCTGCCAGTTGTCCTTCTCGTTGGCATTGCCCATCGAGGCCGCGCAGCCGCCCTCGGCCATCACGGTATGTGCCTTGCCGAACAACGACTTACACACCACCGCCACCGAAAGCCCTTGTTCGCGTGCCTCGATCACGGCTCGCAGACCCGCGCCGCCCGCCCCGATCACCACGACGTCGTAGTCGTGCCGTTCCACGTCTGGCATTGAAATACAAGCTCCTCGCGTTGTCGCAGCTCAGTTGACGAACCGCAGGTCCGAAATGGTGTGGCTCGCAACCAACATCACGTAGAAGTCGGTGAGCACGAGGGTGCCGAGGGTGGTCCAGGCCAGCGCCATGTGGCGGGTGTTGAGCTTGGAGATCTGGGTCCAGTACCAGTACCGCACCGGGTGGGCGGAGAAGTTCTTGAGCCGCCCGCCCGCGATGTGCCTGCACGAATGACACGACAGGGTGTAGGCCCACAGCAGGATCACGTTCACCAGCAGCACGATGTTGCCGAGGCCGAAACCGAAACCGCCACTGCTGCCATGGAACGCGGTGATCGCGTCGTAGGTGTTGACCAGCGAGACCACCAGCGCCACGTAGAAGAAGTAGCGGTGCGCGTTCTGGATGATCAACGGCAGCCGCGACTCTCCGGTGTAGCGCGCGTGCGGCTCGGCCACCGCGCAGGCCGGCGGCGAGAACCACACCGAGCGGTAGTAGGCCTTGCGGTAGTAGTAGCAGGTGAGCCGGAAGCCGAGCAGGAACGGCAGCACCACGAAACCGAGCGGAATCCACATCGGCAGCTCGGGGAACGGGGTGCCGAAGTGCGCCGATCCCGGTGCGCACGAGTCGCTCAGACACGGCGAGTAGAACGGCGTCAGATAGTGGAACTCGGGGACCCAGTAGGCCGTCCGCACAAAGGATCTGATCGTCGCGTAGATGACGAACGCGGCGAGCCCGAGCGCGGTGAACAGCGGTGGTAGCCACCAGCGGTCGGTGCGGAGGGTGCGCGCGGAGATGCGGGCACGCGTTCTGCTGAAGACGCCGGTGCCCGCGGAGTGTGACGCGGGGGAGGCGGTCGGTGCGGCACTCACGGTGGATGCCTCGCTGATCCTCGGGTCTGCGGCAGTGATCATTACCCACCGCGATGGATTGTGATGTGGAGCACCATACGCCTGTGTTCGCGCCGCTCGCGGTGGGTCTCACCCACTCGGTTGTCACACATGCCGGTGATCTCGATCACAGCCGTGACGTCCGTGACGACCCGTCATGCCCGTGCAACAAACCTGTGGTGCCCTGTGACAGGTATTCCCCGCACCGGGGAGAGGAGCGTGACGCGCAATGAGAAGAGCCGCGATCGTGGCACCCGTCCGCACGCCCAGTGGCGTCGAGGGTGGCGCGCTGTCGGGTATGCCCGCCGAGTGGCTGGCGACCACGGTGTTGTCCGCCGTGATCGAACGCTCGGGCATCGACCCGCTACGCATCGACGATGTGGCCATGGCCTGTATCGACGGCGGCCTCTCCGACAAACCCGCGGTGGGCTCGCTCGCCGCTCGTGGTGCCGGATTACCTTTCGCAGTACCCGGTTTTGTGACCGACAAACACGGCGGCAGCGGCCTGCAGGCGGTGATCACCGCGGCGATGATGGTGCAGACCGGCGCCGCCGACGTGGTGGTCGCGGGCGGGGTGGAGTGCGCGGCGACACCGGCCGGGCTGCCCGGCGGGACCGCGGGATTGCACAATGCCGAGCGGTTGGCGCACTACTACGGGATCGACCGCAGTGCCGCCGACGAATTCGCGGTGGCCAGTCATCGCAAGGCGGCCCGCGCCTGGCGCCAGGGTGCGTTCGCGGCCGAGGTCGTCGGGGTGGCCGCCGGTTACGGCGATCACCAGATCACCCGGGACGAGGGTGTGCGCGACGACCTGTCGACCCACACGCTGGCCGGTTTGCGCCCGCTGCTGCGCGAGGGCGTGGTGACGGTAGGGAACATGAGTTCGCATCGGCTCGGGGCGTCGGCGTGCCTGGTCGTGGCCGAGGATCGGCTCGGCGAGCTCGGGCTGACGCCGATGGCGTTTCTCGCGGGCTGGGCCGCGGCCGGTTGTGACAACGCGGGGCCAGGGCTCGGGGCGGCACCGGCGGTGTCGAAGCTGCTCGGGCGTACCGGATGCTCGCTGGACGAGATCGATCTGCTCGAAATCAACGAGGGCTACGCGGTGGAGGTGCTCGCGTTGGCCACCGAGTGGGAACTCGACCCACTCGACCGGCTCAACGTGAACGGCTCCGATATCGCACTCGGGCACCCGGTCGGCGCCACCGGCCTGCGAATCATGACCACGATGCTGCACGAACTGGGCCGCACCGGCGGCCGCTACGGCCTCGAGGCCATCGCCCTCGGCCACGACCACGGCATCGCCGCCCTGTTCGAATCCGCCGAAATCGACGAACCGACCGAAGTCCCCCGAGGCGCCCGCTTCCACGGCTCCCGAACCCGCAAACTGGGCCGACACCGAGCCGGGTAGTCCTGAGACACCCGGGCCGGGGCCGACAGAAAGAGGTCGGCGCGACGACCCTGTCAGCAGGGCCGTCGCGCCGGTGATCAGGTCTTACTTTGTTCTAGGGCGCGAATGAAACCCGAGCCCTTCGTCCTGAGCGCCCATCCATGCCGCTTCGTCGGACTTGCTGTCGGGCACGTAGATCGGCTCCGACCTGCGGGGGACGGCGAGTTCCGGCGGTGGTGCCTGCTCGAAGTCCTCGGCGTCGATGACGAGCCGCTCGAGGTCGTTCTCCAGACGACGGATGGTGGCCGCGTCGCCGTAGTTGGAGCGCAGTGCGCCTATCGATTGCCGGAGTTGGCCGACCGCGTAGCGCAGTTCCGCGATATCGCTGCGTGTCATCGTTACCTCCTGTGTATATGGCGGGCATACCGACTCGCCGGATCACGGGCACGCCCGAAAAGCCTCGGGCCGCACTGCACCGAGCTGTGTGACTCACCACACAACGTGATCTCCACCACAATAACGGATCTTTTCGGTTTACGCCCGATGTTGTCGGGGATCACAGGATTGCCATCCGGTAACTGTTGCGTTCACCCGGCGACGGCGTAGCGCGTACGGGCGTCGATGCTCGCCCGCTCGACCAACGCGATGATCGACCGGGCCACCTCCTCCGCGCGTTCGAGGATGACGCTGTGACCCGCGCCCTCGACCCGCACCAGTTCGGCGCCCGCCAGCTGCGAGGCCAGCACCACCGAGTGCGCGAACGGCACCATGAGGTCGGCCGAGCCCGACAGGACGAGGGCGGGCAGATCGCCGAAGTGGGGCAGGGTGTGGGCCTCGTCGAAGTCGAGCAGCGAGCTCAGGAAGCCGGACATGGTCAGCAGCGCGGTCTCGTTGAGCACCGCCGTGGCGATGGCCGCGACGCGCGGATTCACCCGCCGGGTACCCGTGCTCGCCTCGCGGATCAGGGGTGCGAAGATCCAGCGGGACAAGCGCTTCGACGCCTGCATCACTCGCGGTGCGTGCACGACGGCGCGCTGCAGTGAGGCAACGGCGTGCCGGTTGAGCAGCCTGCCGAGGCCGGCCTCGGTGATGCCGCCCGCGGCGCCGGCGATCAGGCCGATCCCGGCGACCCGGTGACCGATGGCCGCCGGATAGAGGCGGGCGTAGGCGAGCACCACCATCGCGCCCATCGAATGACCGACGAGCACCAAGGGCCCGGTCGGGGCGACCGCGCGCAGTACCGCGTCGAGATCGGTGGCGAGCTGGTCGATCGTGTAGGTGGTGTGGTGAGCGTGCCCGGACTCGCCGTGGCCGCGGTGGTCGTAGAAGACCATGCGGGCGTCGGCGTCCCACTCCCGCAGAAGATGTTCGCGCAGGAACGACCAGGATTCGGTGTGCAGGCAGTGGCCGTGCACGAAAACCACGGTCAGGGCCGCGTCCGCTGCGCCGAAGCTGCGGACCGCGATCGGCACGCCGTCATCGGCGACGACGGTGCAGCGACGGCCGTCGGTGTCGGTGATAGGGAAGGTCTTCGACATTGGAGCCTCCTCCGCCTCCGGCGGGACCACCTTCAGCGGCGGGTCCTGCTGGTGTTTCGGAGAAGGTTTCCAGCGTGTTAGCCGGTCAACCCTCGCGTTATCCACCCGATGCGCAACCGATCCCGGGCAGGCTCATACCGTTACCCAGGAAATTCTTCGGATATCTAGCCCTTGAACTAGAAAACTGTAGATAGTTGTCGAGGAGTCGTTCGGCAGAACTTTCTCAGACTCTCTAGGTGATTCCCTAGAATCCCGAAGATTTTCATACGCTCCGGAGGTAGCGCCCGAAGTGAGGGACGGTGAAGCCGATGGTGCCGCGTTCGGCCGAGTAGATGAGGCCCTTCTTGATCAGGCCGTCGCGCGCGGGGGACACCGAGGCGGGTTTGCGGCCGAGCTCGGCGGCCACCGCCGAGGTGGCGACCGGGGCGTCGTCGCCGGCGAGGTCGGCCATGGCACGCATGTACTCGCGTTCGGCGGGGGTCGCGCGTTCGTAGCGGGAGCCGAAGAAACCGACCGCGAGTTCCTCCTCGGCGGCGGGGGAGGCCACCGCGACGTCCTCGGCGGTGATCGGGCTCTCGGGTGCCTGATCCCAGGCCGCCTTGCCGTAGGCCTGCACGAAATACGGGTAGCCGTCGGCTCTTTGATAGAGCGAATCGAGTGCGGTTTCGGTGAACTTCACCTCTTCGCGTTCGGCGGGCGCGATGAGCGCGAGGTCGGCCGATTCGCGGTCGAGGCGATCTATGCGGTGGTAGCTGAACAGTCGCTCCGAGTAGCTTTTCGAGGCCGAGAGCACCGCGGGGAGGTGGGGTAGGCCCGCGCCGACGACGATCAGCGGGGCGCCGTCCTGGCTCAGTTCGTGGCAGGCACCGCAGATCGCGGACACGTCGGCGGGTCCGAGGTCTTGCATTTCGTCGATGAAGATGGCAATGCCGACACCGATGTCGGAGGCAAGGGCCGCAGCCTCTTTGAACAGTTCGATCAGATCGATCTCGATATCGCCCGAGTCGGCGCGGCCGGTCACCGCGGGTACATCGATACCGGGCTGCCACCGTTCGCGCATGCCCTTGTCCGCGGTGGCGCGCAACGCGAAGGCCTTGAGAATGCCGAGGAAATCGTCGACCTGTTCGGCGTTGCGGGCCGACATCGCGATCGCGCGCACCGCCATGTGCAGCGCCGAGGACAGCGGTCTGCGCAGATCCTGGTCGGGTCTCGCTTCGATCTTGCCGGTGCCCCAGCCGCGCGAGATGGCGGCCGAGCGAAGCTGGTTGAGCAGCACGGTCTTCCCGACACCGCGCAGGCCGGTGAGCATCACGCTGCGTTCGGGCCGACCGCGGGCAATGCGCTCGAGCACGATGTCGAACGCCGCGAGTTGTTTGTCGCGCCCGGCCAATTCGGGCGGACGCTGGCCGGCGCCGGGTGCATACGGATTGCGCACGGGGTCCATGCCGGACAACCGTAGCGCGTGTGCACGGGAGAATCTCGGTAACTCTGGGCTGTGTCCTAGATACTGCTAGCGAACACGAGACTGTCCTTGGGTCCGAGATGGAGGGTGATGTCCGAGCAACCTGTGTCCGCCGCCGAAATCGTCGCCGCATGGCCGCTGCCGCCGGAAGCGCACCTGGCCGACGCGGTCCGGCGCAACCTGCTGGCGACGCTCGAGGCGACGCTGGAGGGGGGCTACGGCGAAATACCGCCGGAGTCGCTCGCTCACCTGGCGCTCGGACCGATGATGATCGTGCTCGGCAGGCTCGAGGTCGACCTGGCCGACGCCCGAACGCGCATCGACGAACTCGAGCGCGCCCTGCGCGAGCGGCGCACTGGGTAACGCGCCGCGCGGCGCGGACGATGAAATCGTTACTCGCGCCGACACGCCGGTACCGTGGCCTCTGTTCTGGGCTTTTCCGGTCGTAGGAAAACAACTTGCGTGCTTCGCTGGACAGCGCTCATCACAGGCCGTAATCTTCTCGTGACTTAGTGGAGTCTGTCGGTTCGTCAGAGAAGCGGCGCCATTGGGTCACCGCCGAAAAGTCGTTGTCGCCAAGCGATTCGCGACCGAGCGGCGGGAGAGTAGCAAGATCGGAGACTCGTCTCGGTGGGTAAACACAGCTTGCAGCGGGATTCTCGACTGCCGAATTCCGTCAAGGGTGCCCTCGTCATGGGCGCGGTGGCCGCTACAACCGGTGCGATGCCCGCGATTTCGCAGGCCGCCACGATCAACATTCCCGGTCTCGGTAACTTCGATCTGCCGCCAGAGCTCGAGCAGCCGGCACAGCAGGTCGAGAAGCAGCTCCAGGCGATGGTCGCCCCGCAGGGCCAGGCCGCACCGCAGCTCCCGAGTGTCCAGTTCGAAAACCCGTTCCAGCAGCAGCAGCAGACGGCGGGCAATATCGCCCTCGACGCCGCCCGCGGCAAGCTGGGCGCCCAGTACAACTGGGGTGCCGCAGGCCCGCAGAGCTTCGACTGCTCCGGCCTCGTGCAGTGGGCATACCGCCAGGCCGGTGTCGAACTGCCGCGCACCAGCTTCGAGCAGTCGCACGTCGGCGCTCCCGTCTCGTTCGACAACCTGCAGGCCGGTGACATCGTCATCACCAACGGTGGTGGCCACGTCGGTATCTACGCGGGCAACGGTCAGCTCCTCAACGCCGTGCAGTCGGGCACCCCGGTGTCCTACACCCACCTCAGCGCAGACGACGTCGTCACGGCTCGCCGTATCGTCTAAGGGGTGACCCCCCAGCACTCCGACAGCCAGGCCCGCGTCGACGCGTGGACCTGGTCGGTGCGCCTGTTCAAAACACGCTCGGCCGCGGCAGAAGCCTGTCGCGCCGGGCATGTGCGCGTTAATGGGGTTACCGCGAAACCGGCGCTGACCGTCCGCCCCGGTGACGAGATCAGGATTCGCCACGCAGGTCTCGAGCGCATCGTCGTGGTCGAGCGGATCATTCACAAGCGCGTCGGCCCGCCCGTCGCCGCCCAGTGCCTGATCGATCGCAGCCCCCCGCCGCCGCCGAAGGAAGTCCTCGCCACCCTGCCGCAGCGTGAGCGTGGTGCCGGTCGGCCTACGAAACGTGAACGGCGCGAAACAGATCGGCTCATGGGTCGCACCGACTAGCCGCTGGATGTAATCGGGCGTTAGCGATGAACAGCGGCGGCTCGACCGGGTCTGGTGGTCGCGGTGTGGGCGATCGCCTACGGTGGCACGTATGGGTGAGCGCACGACGATGTTATCGACTGTTCTCGCCTGCTGTATCGCTGTCGCCACCACGGGGCCGCGGCTGCTCTGGCCGCGCGGCGCCGATACCGCATTTCTCGACGGACTGGAGTGCGCTCCTGTTCCTCCCGCGCACAACACCGTCGCCCTGACCGCGCTCACCCAGGCGGAGCTGTCCGCGCCGACGACGATCGTCGCCGAGGGGGTGCGGACCCTGCGGTCGACGCCGCTGACCATGTCGACCTTCCTGATCCGCCACCCGGACGCCACCTTCCTGGTCGACCCGGCGATCTGCGCGGGCGTGCACCAGCGGGTGCTGCCCGAGCTGCCCTTCCCGGTGCCGCTGCTGGTCGGGCCCGACAGCCCGGTGCGCGGACTGAGCGAGGTACTGGCCGCCCACGACCTCACCGGCAACGACATCGACTTCGTGCTGCCGACACATCTGCACTGGGACCACGTCGCCGGGCTGTACGAACTACCCGGCCTGGTTCCGATCCGGGTGCCCACCGTCGAATACAGCTGGGCCATGACCGGTTCGCACGCCCCCCTCGGCGTGGCCCGCGGGCCGCTGCGCGGTCGCGCGTTCGATCTCTACGAACTCGACGGCCCGCCGGTGCTGACCTTCGCCCGCAGTCACGACCTGTTCGGCGACGGATCCGTGCTGATCGTCGACCTGGCGGGGCACACCCCCGGCAGCGTCGGGATCCTGCTCGCGGTCGACGACGGCTCCCGCGTCCTGCTCGCGGGCGACGCGGTCTGGAGCACCCTGCAGATCGACCTCCTGCGCGAGAAAGCGCCGCTGCTCGGGGAACTCCTCGACGCCGACCGCAACCGGGCGTTCGAGACCATCCACCGCCTGCACGCGCTTCCCGCCGAGATCGAAGTGATCCCCGGTCACGACCGTGCCGCCGTGACCGCCCGCACCGCACCCTGATCGCCGGATATCGGCGTGGTGCCCGACCGGAGGATCAGTCCGCGAGACCGGCGGCGACATCGGCGTACCTCGGACGCCAACCCAATTCATCGTGGGCGAGCTGACTCGAGATCCGCATCGAGGTGTCGGACATGAGGGCGCCGATATAGGGGACCGCCCATCGGATCATCCAGGCGGGCAGCCGGATCGGGCGTGGGGTCCGCTGAGCTCGGGAGACCTCCGTGAAGAACTCCCGCCAGGTGATCGGATGGTCATCGGCGATGTTGTAGGCGCGACCAGGTGTGCCGCGCTCGAGTGCGGCCACAGTCGCGGCGGCCGCGTCGTCGACATGGACCCAGGTATTCACCCCGCCGGAACCGAGCGGGCCGACCGGGCGGTGCTTGCGCATCATGTCCGCGAACAGGTCACTGAACGCGCCGGGACCGTAGAAGAGCCCGTACCGCAACGCGATGGCGTCGACACCGGGCGCGTCGAAGACCTGGCTCTCGCCGGCCACGCACGCTCGGACCACCTCGTCGGCCACCCCACCGTCGTACACCCCGAACTGATCGCGCTCGGTGACCAGCCGGTCACCGTGGTCGTGGTACCCGTAGCCGAGGATCAGCGACTGGGTGACGAACCGACCGGCGCCCACCACCGCCGCGGCGTCGAGCAGGTTGGCGGTGCCGACCGTGCGCAGCAGCCCGGTCGGATCGTCGGCCGGAATCCGGCGCTGCACCTTCGCGTCGCGCAGGGCGGTGGCCTGATGGATGACGGCCTCGGCGCGCAAACCCTCGACGGCGCGCAACAGGCCGTCGCGGTCGAGCACATCGGCGGTGACCGGGGTGGCGCCGAGCTCGCGCACGAGTGGGTGCGCACCCGGATTCCGGACGAGCGCCCACACTGTATGTCCGTTCGCGGTCAACGCGCGGATCAGAGGGCGGCCGATGGCGCCGGTGGCGCCCGCGAGCAGAACCTGCATGATCGTTCCTTCCGGCTGAGTGAGTGTTTCCCTACTTCCTGGACGGGGTATCGCCAGTGTTCGTGACGGCCTGTGATCGGCTTCACGGCACGCGGGACGGCCGTGCCGATTGAGTGATGTCACGGCGGGTCTGCGGCGTGTCGGTGTGTATCGTGCGGCTCATGCGAGTCGACGGTCGGGAGATCCCGGTCACGGGGAAACTCCTGCAGCCGATGATCCGTCGTACCAGCGATATCGTCCGGGTGGTGCTGGCGGGAATCGGCGTAGCCGTGGTGATCGCGGGCTCGCTGATCACCCGGCCGGAATGGCTGGCGCTGGAACGCTCGGTCGCCAAGATCGTGGACTTCCTCAGCCAGGACCAGGCGACCATGGTCTACCTGATCTACGGAATGCTCATCCTGGCACTGCCGTTCGCCATCTTCATCGAACTCGTGTTGCGCAGGCAATGGAAGCTCCTGTTCGGGTACGGGGCGGCGGGCCTGCTCGCGGTGCTGGCGCTGTCGATCACCGGGGCGGGCATCTCCACGCCGAAATGGCACATGCCGGTCCCGGACCGCTTCGACACCTTCCTCTCCCAATTCCTCGACGATCCACGCTGGATCGCGATGCTCGCGGCGATGCTCACCGTGTCGAGCCCGTGGCTGCCGGTGCGGCCGCGACGCTGGATGTGGTTCCTGCTGTTGATGTTCGCGCCGATCCACCTGGTGGTCAGCTCGGTGGTGCCCGCGCGGGCGATGCTCGGCCTGGTGGTCGGCTGGCTGGTCGGCGCGGTGATCGTCTGGGTGGTCGGCACGCCCGCGCTCGAGGTGCCGCTCGACGGCGCGGTCCGGGTGCTCGCGGGGCGCGGCCACACTGTGAAAGCCTTCCGGGTCGATCGACCGGCCGGGCGCGGACCGCTGTTGCTCGCCACCGAGGTCGACGGGCCCGAAGACGAGATCATGGTCGAGCTGTACGGCAAGAACCAGCGCAGCTTCGGCGCGATCCGGCAGGTGTGGCGCTGGATCACGTTCCGCACCAGTGAGACCGCGCCGCTGCACGGATCGATGCACCGGGCGGTGGAACATCGCGCGCTGCTCGGCATCGCGATCGGTGACCTCGGGATGGCCGACAGCCATCAGGTGGCGGTGGCCGGTCTGAGTCGCGGCTGGATGCTGTACGCGCACACCATGCCTCGCGGTACCCAGATCGCGACGTTGTCCGCGCAGGTGCTGCCCGGGGTGTGGCGGTCGCTGCTGCGGCTGCACGAGAACCAGATCAGCCTCGGCGATCTGCAACCCGACTTCGTGCGAGTCAGCCAGGGCGACACCTTGTTCGGCGGATTTTCGGCCGCCGAATTCGGCGCGGCCGAGGCGCAACGGCAGACCGATATCGCCCAGCTGCTGGTGACCACCACCTCGCTCTACGGAAAACACGAGGCGGTCTCGGCGGCGATCGAGGTACTCGGCGAGGACAGGGTGGCCTACGCGGCCCGGCGCCTGACGAAATCGGCCATGTCGATCGGCATCCGGAAGTCGGTGCCGCAGTGGACCAAAGTGATGGCCACCGCCCGTGAGGAAGTGCGCAGGCAGACCGGCCACGACCGCATCCAGTCCGAACAGATCACGCGGTTCTCCCGCAACCAGATCATCCAGCTCGTCCTGCTGGTCGCGCTCGTCTATGTGGCGTATCCGTTCTTCAGCCAGGTGCCGACGTTCTTCAGTCAGCTGCGCACGCTCAACTGGTGGTGGGCGCTCGCGGGACTGGCCGTGTCGGGGCTGACCTATGTCGGCGCCGCCGCCGCGCTCGGCGCCTGCGCGGACGGGCTGGTCAAGATGCGCTATCTGCTCGTGGAGCAGCTGGCCAACACCTTCGTGGCGACGACCACCCCCGCCGGTGTCGGCGGGTTGGCGCTGAGTGTGCGGTTCCTGCAGAAGGCGGGCATGACGACCCTGCGCGCGACCGCCGCGGTGGCGATGCAGCAGTCGATGCAGGTGCTCACCCACCTGGTGCTGCTCGTGGTGTTCAGCGTGGTGGCGGGCACCTCGACCAACCTGGCCCACATCGTGCCCGACGCGACCGTGCTGTATCTGATCGCCGGCGTCGGCGTGGGGTTGATCGGCGCGTTCATGTTCGTGCCGACGCTGCGGCGCTGGGTCAATCACTCGGTGCGTCCGCAGGTCAAGGAAGTGCTGGGCGAACTCGCCGACCTCGCCAAGGATCCGATGCGATTCGTGGTCATCGTCGCCGGCTGCGGCGCGATCACGCTCGGCCAGGCGCTGGCCCTGTGGACCAGCGTCGAGGCTTTCGGCGGCGGCACGGACTTCGTGGCCGTCACCATCGTCACCATGATCGGTGGCACGCTGGCCTCGGCCGCGCCGACACCCGGTGGCGTCGGCGCGGTCGAGGCGGCCCTGATCGGTGGTCTCGCGGCGTTCGGCGTCCCGGCCGAGATCGCGGTCCCAGCCGTCCTGCTCTACCGCGTGCTGACCTGCTGGATCCCCGTAGGTTTGGGCTGGCCGGTCATGCGGTGGCTCGACAAGAAAGACATGATCTGAATTCTCGGAGGGCCGGCCCGAAGGCCCGGCTCGCGCGGTTCCGCCCAAAATGTTTAGCTGCCCCGTTGCCTGCGTATTCAGTCACGGTGTCGCACAGCGCTGTCTGATCCAGCTCAACGGCACGCCAGAAGGAAAGTTCGCTGATCGGAGGCAGGGCGGCGCATCGATAGCGATGTGATCGCTGAAAGTCTCGACTCGAGCGCACCAGCGCTCCAGGCATTCAGCGCCTAAACTGTCTGGGACGTAGCCGGATCATGACCGAGAGGTGTTGTTTCGATGGGATCCCGGACGGTGGTCGCCGACGTCGCCGATGAGTTGGCGCGCCGCGTAGCCACCGGCGAGTACCGGCCCGGCGAGCTGATGCCGTCGGTTCGCCAGGTCGCCGACGAGTTCGGGATGAACCGCGCTACCGCCCAGCTCATCCTCGGACGCCTCGAGTCCTACGGATTCGTCGAGGCCAGGCGAGGTAAGGGCTTCACCATCCGCGATGTCCGCGTCGAGGGCGGTATGGACGTCTACCGGCACCTGTTCCGGTTCTCGATCACCGCGCCCGCGGTCGCCGCCGAGATGTTCACCGACATCGTCGAGGTCGAACGCGGCATCGTGGGTGAGGCGCTGCTCGCCTATACGGCGGGGGAGAAGGTGCTCGATCCGGCCGAGCTCGCCGCCGCCGTCGACGAGCTGGAGGCGATGGCACGTCAGGCCGTGCCCGACCACGCGCGCATCATCGCCGCCGAGATCGCGCTGGTGCGCAAGCTACTCGGCGTGCTCGAGATGAGTATGCAACGCGCGGTACTGAATTCGATCGCCGATATGGTCGTCGAGGTGCCGGAGGCGGTCGCCGCCTATTTCGCCGTCGCGCCCGATCTGCACGTGCTCGTCTGGCGCGCGCTGCTCGCGGTGTGGGATGCCGAATCCGCGCCGAGCGAGGCGCAACTCGCGCTGTTCGGCGACCTGTTCGCGCTGTACCACGAGAAGGTGATCGCCCGCTTCGGGCAACTCGTCGGCGAGACTCCGGTCCACACCGTGCCGCTGAGCTCGGCCGTCTGAACCACCCCGGCTAGCTGTCTGAGTCGGATTTCTTCGTCGTCTCCGCGGTGTGCACCCACGGCAGATGGTGTGGCACCACCGTGTCGATGATGGTGCTCACGCGCGGTGTGTGCGCGGTGGCCAGACCGGAGCCGACCATCACGCCCAGCGCGATCGACATCACCGACAGCAGCGCCGAGACCAGCACCTCCAGCCCGCCGGTCGACACCCCCGACAGCGAATGCGTGACGAGGTCGGAGATCCCGGTGAGGCTGATCCCGCCGGGCACCAGCATCCAGAACGCGGGCAGGAACGCCACCTGGGTCGGTGGCGCGTGCTTGCGGCCCTGGATCAGATACGCGGCGTTCACGGCGACCAGCCCACCGAGGAACGTGCCGGTCAGCGGACCGGACACATGCTTGCCGAGGACCTGCGCCGCGTAGGTGATGTAGAGGACGAGCAGCAGCCAGCCCACCGTGTTCTGCGGTGCGCTCGACCGCCACGAATGCCCGTACCCGATCAGCAGCACCCCGACTATCGGTGCCCACCACCCCAATTGGGCACTGCTCACCGGCGGATCCGACAGCGGCCCGAGCACACTGACCCCCACGTAGGAACCCAGCGCGAGCAGGAACAGCATGTTGATGCCGTAGACGACCCGGCTGGCACCGGCCACCATCGACCCGGTCGCCAACTCGATCGTGCCGTTGGTGAGCATCGCACCGGGCAGCAGCGTCGCGACCGCCGGAATCAGCAGTTGCTGCGGCTGCCCACCGGCGAGCGCCCCGGGAAAGCCGTACGCGAGCACCGCGACCACCGCCGACGCGACCACCGGCAACGCCATCGACAGCAGCCGCACCCGATCGGCGAGCTGAGTCAGCACACCGACGACCAGCCCGAGCACCACATAGCCGACCAGCGCCCGTGCGCCCGGGTTGAGCATCATGCCGATACCGACGGTCAGCACGACCTGCCCGAGCAGGATCAGCCACGGTGGGCTGCCGGGTTTCTGGGTCAGGATCTTGTCGAGATCCCTCGATGCCCGGCTCGGCGGCGGCGCGTCCTGCTCGATCTGGTCGATCAGCCGGTAGAGGCCGTCGATCTGGTCCAGTGGCAGGGTGCCGACGCGGGCGTCGAGCATGTCGATGGCGGAGCTTTCGTCGGTGCGTACCCGGACGAAGACCGCGGTGGGCAGCACCATGAAATGGATATTGGCGGTGCCGTAGCGCCGCGACAGCTTGTCGAGGATGACCTGCACCCGTGCGGAGGTCTCGCCGGCGCCGACCAGCGCCACACCGATGCGACACAGCAGATTCAGCAGATCGGCGGGTACGGGCGGGTCGACGGGTGCGTGCTCGGTGGGTCGCGGCGCGGCCTTCGCGTATTGCTCGCGGACCTTGGCGATGGCGTGCGTAACCCGGGTTCTGGCCACGTTCCAGGTCTTGCTCGCGTATTCCTCCGAACCCATGTCACCGCCGTCCGCAACCGCTGGGCAATGCTGCGGGACGGTGTCTTAACACCGCCCCGCAGGGTAGATACGCCGAGTGTAGTGCCTCTTCCGCGCAATGAATGGACCCAGCAAACGGATGGAATCGGACCGCATCCCGAGATCTCGCGACTACATGGGTAACTCACCGGGAACGGGCTCACCGGCGAGGCTGGGAGCTCGCCGCGTCGCCGACTACCCCGCACTCGAGTCTGGCTGGAAGTTCCCGGCGAGGCGGACCAGCTAGGAGTCCCCGGCGAGGCGGACCAGCCGGTCGTAGGCGGTGACGTATTCCTCGACGAGGCGGTTGACCACGTCGGCGCTGCGTTCGACCTTGTTCATCATGCCGACCACCTGGCCGACCGGGTTGAAGTTCACGTCCTTGGCGGCTTCGGGGTAGCGGTGGCCGCGCTTGACGCCGTCGAGGGCCACCATCATCTGCAGCGGCATCGGCAGCGGGTCGGGGGTGTCGGTGGACTCCCAGGCGTCGGTCCAGTCGTTCTTCAGCATGCGGCACGGCTTGCCGGTCCACGAACGCGAGCGGATGGTGTCGTGGCTGGTCGCCTCGAGGTAGGTGTCCATCTGGGCGGGCGGCACGTTGGCCTCTTCGACGGTGAGCCACAGCGACCCGGTCCACGCGCCCGCCGCGCCCATCGCCAGCGCCGCCGCGACCTGCGCGCCGTTGCCGATGCCACCGGCGGCCAGCACCGGTACGTCGCCGATCGCGTCGATCACCTGCGGCCACAGCACCAGCGAGGACACCTCGCCGCAGTGCCCGCCGCCCTCGGTGCCCTGGCACACCACGAAGTCGAGGCCGGCCGCCTTGTGGTTCATCGCGTGCTTGACCGAACCGCACAGCGCGCCGATCACCCGGCCGGAGTCCTGGATGCGCTTGACCACGTCGTCGGGCGGGGTGCCCAGCGCGTTGGCGACGAGCTTGGCCTTGGGGTGGTTCAGGATGACGTCGACCTGCGGTCCCGCGGTGGTCGCGGTCCAGCCGAGCAGCTCGTTGTGGTGCTCACCGTCGGGCAGCGCGGGCACGTTGTGGTCGGTGAGGATCTGCTGGGCGAAGTCGCGATGGCCCTGCGGAACCATCTGCGCCAGCTGCTTTTCCAGCTGTTCGGGGGTGAGCCCGTCGACGCCCTTGCCCTCGTACTTCGACGGGATCACCAGGTCGACGCCGTAGATCCCGGTGACGTGTTCGTCGAGCCAGGCCAGCTCCACCTCGAGCTGTTCGGCGGTGAAGCCGACCGCGCCGAGCACCCCCAATCCGCCCGCGTTGCTCACCGCCGCCACGACGTCGCGGCAGTGGGTGAAGGCGAAGATGGGGAACTCGATGCCGAGCTGTTCGCAGAATTCGGTACGCATACCGAACTGTAACACGTTCTAGTTTGGTCGAGAACGGTTAATTTCTACAGCGCGGCATCCTCCAGCGCGGCCAGCGAATCCTCGAGGTGATCGAGCAGTCGATGCAGGTCGGGCAGCGTGCGACGGCAGCCGACCAGACCGAAATCGAGGTTGTCACCGCTGGAGGTGAGCGTGATGTTCACGGCCTGCCCGTCGAGCGGGATCGACAGCGGATAGGTGGCGTCCAGACGCGAACCGTTCCAGTACAGCGACTCGCGCGCTCCGGGCACATTCGAGATGACGATATTGAACGGCGGCGTCGCCACCGAGGCGAACCCGGGCAGCAGCATCGCCGCCATCGGACTCAACATCACCCCGGCCATCGCCAGCGTCTGCGCCGGGGTGAGCGAGTGGTACACCTCCTTGTTGCGACGCGTCGACTCGCTCACCACCCGCAGGCGTTCCAGCGGGTCCGCGATATCGGTGCCCAGATTGCACAGCAGCGCCGCGACTTTCACGCCCTGGCTGTCGACGTCGTCTTCCTCGCGCAACGACATCGGCACCATCGCGATCATCGGCTTGTCCGGCAAGGCGTCGCGCTCGAGCAGGTAGGCCCGCAGCGCGCCCGCCGACATCGCCAGCACCACATCGTTCACGGTGGCCCCGGTCGCCTTCTTCACCTGCTTGACCCGATCCATCGACCAGCTGCGCACCGCGCATTTGCGGGCACCGCCGATCGGCACGTTGAACAGCGTGCGCGGCGCCTCGAACGGCAGGGTGAGCTGCTGCTGCACCAGGCCGGTGCGGGTGGCCTTCATCAACGCCGTGGTCGACGAGCGTGCCGATGTGACGGTATCGATCAGGCTGCCGAGCCGGGATTTGCCGGGGCGCGGCGGGCCGAGCTTGCGCGGCAGGTTCCACGGCCGCCTGAGCTCGGTCGCGAACGGGTCGGTGGTCAGCGTGCGCCGCATGAGGCGCTGGGCCGACACGCCGTCGACCAGTGCGTGATGCATCTTCGAGTAGAGCGCGAAGCGCCCGTCGGCCAGGCCCTCCACGAAGTGCAGCTCCCACATCGGGCGGTGCCGGTCGAGCAGGGCGCTGTGCAAGGTCGACGCGTGGTCGAGCAGCTGGTCGATACGGCCCGGCCCGGGCAGGGCGCTGCGCTGCACGTGATAGTCCAGGTCGACGTCGTCGTCCTGGGTCCACGCCATCTGCGGTGCGCCCAGCCAGGTGGCGGGCCGCTTGCCGAACGTGGGCCGAACGGTCTTGTCGGCCAGCAGGGCCGCGCGGAACTCGCGCAGATAGTCGGGCCCGGCGTCCTCGGGCGGTTCGAATAATTGCAGTGAGCCGACGTGCATCGGGTGCTCACGAGATTCCGCGAGCAGGAACAGCGCATCCAACGGCGCGATGAGATCCATGAAAGATCGCCCCCTGACGAGAGTGGATCGGTGCAAAGTCTTCAGACGATCGACCACGCTGTCGGGTTCGGCACCCCTGCGTGCCGTATATCCAAGTTACCCGTCCGTCCGGGGTCACGTCAGCTGAACGCCCGGACCATCACGAACTCCATGGTGTTCACCGGATGTTCAGCTCGCGGAAGAGTACTGGATGCTCGAGCTGAGCGAACACGGCGCGCCGTGGATGAGTAGAGCTCGACGAAAACAGGCCGCGACATCACATGTCGCGGCCCGATTTCTTGTTCGGTCAGACTTTGACGGTCTGCGCTTCGCGCGGGTCGACGGCGTCGCGCGGATCGTCTTCCTGCGGTGTCTCATTCGTGAGCTGCGCCTCGATGAGCTGCGGTGCCTCGGTGGGCTGTTGCGGCTCTGGCTCGGTCGACTGCTCGGGCTCGGGCTCGGTGGGATTTTCGGCGGTGACTTCCTCGAATGCGACTTCTTCCGAACGGGTTTCGGCGACCACCGGCTGCGGCGCCGGAACCGGGTCCGCCCCGCCACCTTTCGAGGCGATCTCGATACCGAGCTCGATGCGCGTCGTCTCGACCAGCGCACGCTCCTGTTCGGCGGCATGGCGCATCGCCTTCTGCCACAGCGACGCCATCTGCTCCAGCTCCTCGACGGTCGCCTCCACGTCGATGTGCAGTTTCAGCCGCTGCATCGTGATGTGCTGGGCGGCGGTGAGGGTGCGCAGCAGGTCTTCGCACTTGTTGGGAATCCGGCGATGCGCCACCACCCGAAGACGAGTCAGCGTGCCGCCCGGGCGATCCCAGATCACTTTGTGGATCTGCGCGCTGACGCTGTCGATCTCGTCGGTGGTGACCAGATCCCATTCACCGCAGGTGGTCAGGTCGGCGCGCACCGAGGCCGACATCTCCAGGATCGAGGCGACCGCGGCGAGCACCGCCTCGCGGCGCCACGCCTCGTGATCGCGCTGGTCACCCACCATGTTCGACAGTTCGACATTGCGCTGCGCGGCGTCGAGTGCCTGCCTGCCGCGCTCGTCGGCGGCCGCGATTCCTTCCCGGTGGGTTCGGTTGTTGGCGATGACGCCGACCAGAACTGCGCCGGCGACGGGGAGCGAGCCGAGGAGTGGGAGCCACTGAGTCACCCAGCGATCATTGCACCGGTGCTCGCAACAGTCACCATGATCGGCGCGTTGGTATCGATGTCGCGTGTCAGCTCGGCGCCGGAACCCGGTGCAGAAAACCGACCAGGGGGGCGAGTTCCGGGATCTGCTCCGCGTCGGCGAGTGCCTTCTCGAGTGCTCGATCGTGGGTAGGTTTCGCCTTTTCGTAGGCGGCCCTGCCGGTTTCGGTGAGTTCGGTGTAGATGCCGCGGCGGTCGTCGGCGCACAGTACGCGCACCAGGAAGCCGCGGTCTTCCAGCCGGTTGACCAGTCGGGTGGTCGCGCTCGCCGACAGTGCGGCCGCGCGGGCCAGCTGGGAGATCCGCATGTGCCAGCCGTCCTGCCGGGCCAGTGCGTCGAGCACGGTGAACTCGACGATCGACAGCTCGTGTTCGCGCACCAGCTCGCGTTCGAGCGCGGTCTCGATGTGCCCGTGCAGCGCGGCCAGGGTGCGCCAGCCGGTCGCCCGTACCTCGACGGCGTCATCAGCAATACCCATGCGACGAGTATAGCTGGCGGTTGCAATATAGCGCGTGTGCAACTATCGTCGGTCAGCGTTAGTTGCATACGCGGGTAATCGGCCCCTGATGGAAAGAAGCGTTCACATGCCACTCGGTCTCATCGCTCTCGCGCTCGGGGGCTTCGGCATCGGACTCACCGAATTCGTCATCGCGGGGCTGCTCTCCCCGGTAGCGACCGACCTCGGCGTCTCGGTGCCCACCGCCGGCTACCTCATCTCCGGATACGCGCTGGCCGTCGTCATCGGCGCGCTCGCGCTGACCCCACTGGTCAACCGGTGGCAGCCCAAGCGGGCATTGCAGCTGCTCATGGTCCTGTTCACCGTCGGCAACGCGGCCTCGGCGCTGGCTCCCGGCTACGCCGCGCTGCTCGGCGGGAGGGTGCTCGCGGCCCTCGCCCACGGTGCGTTCTTCGGCATCGGGGCCGTGCTGGCCTCCTCGCTCGTCGCGCCCGAGAAGAAGGCCGGCGCCATCTCGATCATGTTCGGCGGGCTCACCGTCGCCAATGTTCTCGGCGTTCCGCTGGGGACGTTCATCGGCCAGCAGTGGGGCTGGCGGGCCACGTTCGTGGTGATCACCGTGGTCGGGCTGGTCGCGCTGGCCGGCATCACCGCGCTCGTCCCCGACGCGCCCGCCACCCGCGAACGCCCGGACCTGCGGGCCGAGTTGTCGGTCTTCCGCAACACCCAGGTCTGGTACTCGCTGGTCATGACCGTGCTCGTGTTCGGCGGGATGTTCGGTGCCTTCATGTACATCGAACCGCTGCTCACCCGCGTCACCGGCTTCTCCGAAGCGATGGTGCCCTGGCTGCTGGTGCTGTTCGGGGTCGGCCTGTTCTTCGGCAATCTGCTCGGCGGCCGCTGGGCCGACCGCGCACTCACCCGCACTCTGCTCGCGCTCACGCTGGCCCTCGCGCTCTCGCTGGCGGCATTCGCACTGCTCGCCGACTACCGGATCGCGGCACTGCTGTTGCTCCCCGCCATGGGATTCTTCGGCTTCGGCGCCACCCCCGGTCTCCAGATGCGGGTGCTCGACAATGCCGGTGCCGCACCGACTCTCGCCTCGTCGGCCAATATCGCGGCCTTCAACGTGGGCAACTTCCTCGGCGTGTGGCTGTCCGGGCTGGCGATCAGCGCCGGGTTCGGCTGGGTGTCGCCGCTGTGGGTCGGAATGGGATTCGCGGTCACCGGGCTGCTGGTGTTGATCGCCGCGACTCGCGGTGAACGCGCCGTTCGGCCTTCGGTCCCCGAACCCGTCTCGGTCTAGACAGACGAAAATCCCCGGTGCGCAGCGGATAACGCTGCCCACCGGGGATTTCGTGGTTCGTGACTAGTTGGCCGACGGGGTGGTCGTCGGGGCAACGGTGGTGGTCGGCTCGACCGTCGTGGTGGGAGCCACCGTCGTGGTCGGGGCGACCGTCGTGGTGGGGGCCACGGTGGTCGTCGGGGCCGGAGCGGCCGCCTGGTTGGTCGCCGGTTCCGGTGTGGTCGTCGACGGTGTGGTCGTCGACGGGGCCACCGTCGTGGACGGTGCCGTGGTGCTGGTGCCCGTCTTGGACGTGGTGCTCGGCTTGGGGCTGGTCGTCGTCGACTTCGCAGAGGTCTTGGACGTGCTGGTCGGCGCGGTGGTGGTCGTCGCTGGCTTCGTCGGAGCCGCCAGTGCGGCGGTCACCGAGGCATCGTCCGGCGCGGCCTTCGTGTCGATGGTCTCGCCCGCCTGCGCCTGCTTGGCCAGGTGCGTCAGCCAGGCTGCCGCGTACTCCGCCGAGGTCAGCGGCTTGCCGTTCGCGGCGTCGGAATCACGCCAGTAGTCGAAGTGGTGACCGGTGCCGTTCGGGCCGAGAGTCAGCTGGTACGGATCGTTCATCACCACCGGGATCGTGTTCTGGTTCGTCACGATCAGCCCCACGATCTCGTTGAAGATCTTCTGCGGCAGGTAGGCCAGCGGCGAGAGCTGCTCACCAGCGATCACGTCGGCCTTCGCGGGCGTGGTGGTCTGTCCCGGCTTGTAGTCCGGGTCCGACACCTTCAGCAGCACGTCGAGGAAGGTTTCGTCGCTGGCCATCCAGTTCGGGTTCGAGCCGATGTCGGAGAACGCGGCCATCGCGATCCGGCCCAGCGTGAACGCCATGTCCTGGCCCATCGCCGGGGTGATCGCGGTGATGCCGTTGCGTTCCAGGTCGGCGCGCTGCAGTTCGTCGATATTGATCTGACGACCCACATTGGCGGCCAGCTGCAGCAGGGAGATGTTGTCCGGTGCTGCGCAGGTGAGGTCGCCCTCGGAGCAGAAGGAGGCGATCTTGCCGTTGAGCGCGCCGAAATCAGCGCCCGTGGTGACGCCCTGACCCGAGATCGGGGTCTTGCCGTCCTGGTACTTCTGGTCGAAGTTGTCGGGGCGCGCGAACGGGTCGTCCGCACCGAGGAAGGTGCCGTCGCCTGCCTTGCGGCCCGGATCGGCGAACATCACCACACCGAGCACGTCGTCCGGGTTCACGGTCGCGTACCCGTCGGCGGGGTCGTCGTTGCCGATGCCCTCGGCCACCCGACGCACCACATCGGCGCCCTCGCTGTAGCCCACGATCGAGAATTTGGTGTCCGGGCAGGCCGCCGAGATCTCGCGCATCACCTGCTGGGTGTTCTCCACACCCCGGTTGACCGCGTCCTCATAGCTCGCCAGATCGGCCGGGTAGGCGATGTACACCGCCGCGTAGTCGCCCTCGGCCACGTCGTCACGCGGGGCGTTCACCACCGGATCCACCCACACACTGCTGTGGTCGCCCGACAGCGCGGCGGGCAGCGGATTCCCGTTGGCATCGAGCAGCATCGCCGTCGTGCCCTCGACCGGGGTGTCGTTGCGTCCGGCCACCGAGATGGTCACCATCTCGCGGCACTCCGTCACCGACGTCGTCAGCTCGTAGCTGGGTGATTTCGGCTGCGACGTCACCGCGAAGGACGCGGCGACAATCGCCGCGACACCCAACGCCGCAGGCGCGGCAACAGCTGAAGCAATGCGATGTTTCGCGAGAAACTCACGCAGATTCATATGTGATCCCGTTCGAATGACCTACAGGTGGGCAGGCCCCCCGACGGGCCGCATGTCACGAACAATGTCGCGCCCACCAGCAAGATCGTTACTGACGCAAACGGGAAGCCCTGCCCCCATTTCCTGGGTCATGCGCGATCGCTCTCACCGAGAAGGTCCGGCGGATGGCGTCGCGGAGCCACTGGTGGGCGCCGTCGGCGGTGTGACGGGGGTGCCAGGCCATGCCGATCGTGAGGGGCGGTAGGGCCAGGGGGATGTCGAGCAGACGCAGGCCGAGGGCGGTCGCGTCGTCGGTGAGGGGCGACGGTTCGGCGCCGGGGAGCGCGGCGGGGACCAGGCAGACGATGTCGGAGCGGGCGGCGAGGGTCATGGCGGCCAGGTGGCTGGGCAGGACGACGCTGACCCGCCGCCGGAGGTGCTGCTCGGCCAGCGCCGCGTCGAGCGGGCCGGTGAATCGGCCACGGCGGCTGACCGCGACGTGCTGGGCGGCAGCGAGCCGGGCCGGGGTCAAGGGTTCTTCGGTCAGGTGGTGGCCCGGTCGGACGGCCGCCACCATGCGCAGCGTCACCAATTCCTCAACCTGGGTTTCGGGATCGACGTGATCGATGGACCCGACCTCCAGATCGATCCGGCCGTCGCGCAGCGCGGATCCCGCCTCCCACTCTTCGGCCAGCAGCCGGAACGAGACCCCCGGCGCCTCCTGTGCGGCCAGCGCCAGCAGCCGGGGCGCCAGCGCCGCGCCGACCAGGTCGGCGGTTTGGAGGGTGAAGGTGCTGCTCAGACCGGCGGGATCGACGCCGGAACCGGGACTGAGCAGTGCTCCGAGACTCCGCACCACCGCGGCGGCTTCTTCGCGCAGGGCCTCGGCACGCGGGGTGGGGACCATGGTCTGTCCGGCCCGGACCAGGAGGGGATCTTGGAGGAGGCGGCGCAACCGGGCGAGGGTGCGGCTCATCGCCGCGGGCGAGGTGTGCAGGCGGGCGGCGGCGCGGGTGACGCTGTTCTCGGCCAGCAAGGCGTCCAGCGCGAGGGCGAGATTGGCGTCGACGACCGGATCAGAGCTGTTCACCAGCATCATTCCATTTCAGTCAATAATTCAGTGCTGAAATTCCTATTGTGGCAATACGTGGTTCTCCGCAGGATGACGGGTGTCCCGATTCACCACTACCTGCGAGGCGAACATGATCGTCATCACTGCTCCCACGGGGAACATCGGCCGTCCCCTACTCGCCCAGCTCCTGGATTCGGAGGAGGAATTGCGGGTGATCGTGCGTGATCCCGCGCGCCTGCCCGACACCCCACGCGGACGCGTCGAGGTGATCACCGGCTCGCACGCGGACGCCCACGTCCTCGATCGAGCCTTCGACGGCGCGGACGCCGTGTTCTGGCTCGTCCCCCCTGATTCCTCCCGACCCCCGCACGACGGCTGGAGCGGTTTCACCAGCCCCGCCGCACGGGCGCTCGCAGCCCATGGTGTCGGCTGGGTCGTCGCGGTGTCGGCACTGGGCCGCGGCACCCCGCTCGCCGACCACGCCGGCTTGGTCACCGCGTCCCTGGCCATGGACGACCTCATCGCCGGGAGCGGCGTCGCCTACCGGGCATTGGCCAATCCGTCCTTCTTCGAGAACCTCCTGGAGGACATCGACTCGATCCGCGACGAGGGCGTGTTCGTCGATGTCGTCGACGCCGACCGCAAGGCCCCGATGGTCGCGGTCGCCGACATCGCGGCCGTCGCCGCCGAGTTGCTGCTCGACCGCTCATGGACCGGTACCGACAGCGTCCCCGTCCTCGGCCCGCAGGACCTCTCACCCAACGACCTGGCCCGCATCATGACCGAACAGCTCGACCGCCCCGTCCGTTACGAACGTCAGTCCCTCGACGAACTACACACCACTCTCGTGGGCTACGGCCTCGACGCGGCGTTCGCCCAGGGAGTCGTCGACATGAAGCGAGCCAAGGACCAGGGCCTCGACGCCGGTGTCGCCCGCACTCCGGAAACGGCGTCTCCCACCAGCTTCGAGCAGTGGTGCGCCACCACCCTGAAGCCCGCTGTCCTTTCCTGAACCCACCCTCCGACCCGTACCACCAAAACCTTTGGAGACATTTTCATGCCCGCTGCGCACACCGAACCCCCGGTCACGGCATTCATGCTCGTCAAGACCACACCCGAATGGCTCGCCCTGACCGTCCCGGAACGTGTGGACGCCTTCACCACCCAGGTCCTGCCCGCCATCGAAGCCAAGACCACCGGTGTGCGGTCACGCTTCTACGACACCGAGTTCTACTCCGTCCGCGTCACCGATGTCTGGGTATGGGAAGCGGAAAGTCACCTCGCCTACCAACTGCTCATCGACGCCCTGCGCGAAACCCCTTTCTGGGACCGCTATTTCGAGGTCGTCGACCTCCTCGTGGGCACCGAGAACGGCTACGCGCGCACCTACGGTCTCGATACCGTCGCCACTATCAGCACCTGAAACCGATTGTCCGACTCAGTGTTCGGGTGCGCAGTGCCGTCGATGCGGTGCCGCGCCACCCGTCCGGGGTGCTCTGGCGCGGCTCATGGGCTGCTCGCCGGCGCTTTCGCCGCGAGTCGTCCGGCCGCTACCGTCGCCGCCGCGATGGTGCACAGCGCCGCCAGCATGATCGCCGAGCCCTCACCCGGCACGAGCACCCCCAGCTGACTGCCGACGGTCACCGCCGCGACCGGCACCCCGATCTGTGCCGCGGCGAGTGTGCCGTAGGCGACCGGCTGGCCGAGCAGTCGCGCCGCACAGTGCACGCCGACAGCCCCGAGGCCGAGTACCGAGCCGAGCAGGATGAACCGCGGGTGTTCCCCGAACTCGCGCAGATCGAGCCGGGCGCCGAGCCAGACGAAGAACAGCGGAGCGAGCAGCCCATCGCTGATCGCGAACACCTGCTTGGCCACCCGACGTGGTTCGCCGACACCGGCCACCGCCAACCCCGCCGCGAACCCGCCGAGCATGATCGACACGTGCATCGCGCTGGCCACCCCGCACAGCGCGAACACCAGAACCAGACTCACCCGCAGTTCCAGCGTGAATTTCCGGTCCTCGGACACCTCGTGCACCTGACGCTGCGCACCCGATGTCTGGAGATAGCGCAGCACGAAGAACATCACGGTCGCGCAGAGCGCCACAACCACCGCGCCGATCGCGGCTCTGCCGGCGTTCGCCGGATCGATCACCAGCGGCAGCGCGACGATGCAGGCGGTGTCGGCGATGGCCACCTGCGCGGTGAGCGCGAGCACCGGCGGCCCACTCAACCGCATCGAGTCGATGATGGGCAACGCCATCGCCGCGGACGACGACGCCATCAGCACCGCGTAGACCGCCGCGTGCCCGACGTCGAACGCCTGCGCCACCGCCCAGCCCGCCACCGCCGCGACCACGCCGACCAGCACGGCACGCGCCACGCCGATACCGAGCGCGGTCCGGACCCGCGGATCACGCACCGGCACATGGGTACCCGCGGCGAACATCACCAGCGCGAAGCCCATGTCGGCGAGGAAGACGAAGATCGGATCGGTGGGGTCGAGGATGCGTAGACCGGTGGTGCCGAAGATGATTCCCGCGACGAGTTCGCCGAGCAGCACCGGCAGATACAGCTGTCTCGGCAGGGCGAGCAGTGGCCCGATCAACCCGAGCGCCACCACCAGCGCCAGGGTTGCGAACGTCATGGCATCGCGGCGATCTTGGCGGGGATCTCGACGTTCTCGTCGGCCCAGTACAGCGCGCACACACGGTGATAACCGTCGGCGATCAGCATCGGCACATTCGCGCGGCAGTCACCCCGCACCAGCAGGATCGGCGAGAGCTTCTTGCCCTCGTTCACCTTGAGCAGGTCTCTGCGCACATGCGGATTGTCCGGCGTGAGGGCTTCGAGCTGGGACGCCCGCAGAATGTCCTTCGCCTTCTTGACCACCACCGGCGCGGCCCTGAGCTCGGCCACGATCGCGTCGACCGTCGCCTTGTCGCCCAGCAGATCGAGATAGTCGGCGGCAGCGGGATAGTCATGATCTTCCGGAGCGGACTTCCACTCCACCTGCAGAATCTGGTCAGCCATCGACCCATCATCCGCCGCACCCGACCGATTCCCCGGGAGGTCGCCGGATGTCGCCGATCGGTTTCGCGATCGGTATCGGCGTCAGCGAACTCGGGCGGGAAGGTCGGCTTCCGCGTTCACCAGAGGTCGACCCAGTGCGGGCGCAGCGACAGATCGAATCCCGCGGCGCGTCCGCGTACCAGCATCGGCAGCGTGGCGCCTTCCGGGAATCGGTGCCGAATCGTTCGCGACTCCCTTGACCTGAACCACTGTTGAGGGTCGAGAGTTTCTCTCATGAGCACGAACATGATTCAGCCCCCGGTCGTCGAAGACGACACCGTGGACCACACCGCCGACATCGCCGAGATTCGCCGGATCATCACCGACACGCAGACCGCCTACAACACCAACGACGCGGAACTCATGACCGCACAGTTCACCGCGAACGCGGTGGTCGGCAATGCCGTCGGCATGCTGATCAGCGGACACGACGCGCTGCTCGACGCGAACCGGCGCGGGCTGGCCGGATTCCTGAAGGACGAATACGTCCGATACGACGTCGTCGACGTGACCTTTCTGCGCCCGGATGTGGCCATCGCCCACAAGACCGCACGCGCCACCACCGCCGACGGCACCCTGATCGACACCGAACCGGCAATGGTCGCGCTGTATGTACTGGTCGAGCAGAACGGGCAGTGGTGGACCGCCGCCCGGCAGAACACCCTGGTCCCGTCAGCGGGGTGATTCCACCGTGGCGCGGCGGCTGGTCAGCCGCGGGCCATATCGACGAAACGGCTGAGGTGCAGCTGGTGGGCGACGGTGATCGTGGCGGTCGGACCATTACGGTGTTTGCCGACGATGAGGTCGGCCTCGCCGCCTCGGGGGTCGTCGCGTTCGATGGCATCCGGCCGGTGGAGCAGGATGACCATGTCCGCATCCTGCTCGAGCGATCCAGATTCACGCAGATCGGACACCATTGGCCGCTTGTCGGTTCGCTGTTCCGGACCACGGTTCAGCTGCGAGATCGCGATCACCGGAACCTCGAGTTCCTTGGCGAGCAGCTTGAGATGTCGCGAGAATTCCGAGACTTCCTGCTGACGTGATTCGACCTTCTTGCCCGAGCTCATCAGCTGCAGGTAGTCCACCACAACGAGTTTCAGGTCATGACGCTGCTTGAGCCGCCGCGCCTTCGCCCGAATCTCCATCATGGTCAGGTTCGGCGAATCGTCGACGAACAGCGGCGCCTCACTGATCTCACTCATCCGCCGAGCCAACTTGGTCCAGTCGTCGTCGCTCATCCGCCCGGACCGCATATCACCGAGCTTGATCTTCGCCTCGGCGGAAAGCAGACGCATCACGATCTCGGTCCGGCTCATTTCGAGCGAGAAAATGACGCTGGCCATGCCGTGCTTGATCGAGCAACTCCGCATGAAATCCATACCGAGCGTGGAATTGTGCGTCGGCACCATCGAGCGACCGGCCAGGTAGAGATGATCGGCATTGTCGACTTCGACGCAGCGCACGGGCACTGACTCGACGCGCCGCACATCGACAATGTAGCGGGAGTTCGATCGAGCCGTGCTCACCGCGGCGCGACGTTCCTTGTGCAGCAGCGCCTTCCGGTACAGACCGAACACCTCGTCATCCGTAGCGAACGTCAGTGTGTAGCACGTCGACGACTGCTCCGAACGGCCGCGCACCCGCTTTGTCGACACACCACAGCGATAGCCGAGGCTGACGACCAGTTCCTGAACATCGCGGAACAGTCGTTCGCTGGTGACCGCGAACTGCGCAGACCCGCCGTGGGTGACGGTCCCGTCGGTGTCGAGCAGACCTGCCAGGAGTGCCCGACGCTGAGATTCGGACGAGCGCAGGTAGGCAGTAGGAACGTGCTTGTCACCGAGTACCCCGAGCGTGCGGAGCCGGGCCTGTACGCTGCCGACCGAATTCCGGCACGACTGGCACAGACGCAAACCGATCGATGGGCCGCCGCACTGCGAGCAGGTCGGCGCGGGAACGGGTTCGGAGACGAATCGTGCCTTACCGCCGCAGGAACGGCCGCAGGTACGGACCTCACTGGTGAACGGAGTGAATTCGGTGCCGCACACCACGCAGGGTCGGGCCGCGACGGGTTCATCAGCGGGGAGCGTGAGCTGGAATCGCCATTGCGCCGATCGTGAAGGAACCGCCACGATGCCTTCGGCCTCGATACGCGCGATGATTTCCGGGTCGACACTGGTGATCTGAGCTGCCGCGGAGGTGCCGGCGCCCAACCAGGCGCCCAGTGTGTAGGGCGGGACGAGAAGCTCGCGCTCAGGTAGTTGCAGTGGCTCCGCGTTGGTGACGGAGTGGTTGATCCTCTTGTCCGCGGTATCGCAACGCACGGTGTCGGCAATCTGTGCTGTGGTGCGGACTTCGGCGAACACCTGCGCTGAACGGCGTGACGCGCGCGTCTCGGTCAACCACTGGTGTTGCTCGTCTGCGACGAGCACTGTCCCATCGGAGAACTCGACCTCGTAGCACGGCCGGTCGACCATGACCTCGGTCGCTGCGACGACGCGCGTCGGACGGCCCTGTGCATCGAGCAGCTCCTCACCGACACGAACCTCACCCATGGTGGTCCAACCACCAGGCGTCGGCAGCGGAGTGTCCAGCGCCAGCGCCTTACCCACACCGGGTCGGGCCGCCACGATGATCATCTGCCCGGGATGCAGCCCGTTGGTGAGTTCGTCGAGTTCGGTGAAGCCGGTGGGGACGCCGAGGGAGATGCCGCCACGGGAGGCGATGGAGTCGATTTCGTCCATGGTGGGCTGGAGGAGTTCTTCCAGCGGGGTGAAGTCCTCGGTGGTGCGGCGTTCGGTGACTTCGTAGATTTCGGCCTGGGCGCGGTCGACCACCTCGGCGACGTCCTGGCCGTCGGCGCCGGCGTAGCCGAACTGGACGATGCGGGTGCCCGCTTCGACGAGGCGGCGCAGGATGGCCTTTTCGGCCACGATCTCGGCGTAGAAGCCGGCGTTGGCCGCGGTGGGGACGGTCTGGGTGAGGGTGACCAGGTAGGGCGGGCCACCGATGCGCTTGAGTTCGCCGCGGCGGTCGAGGCCTGCCGAGACGGTGACGGGGTCGGCGGGTTCGCCGCGGCCGTAGAGGTCGAGGATGGTGTCGTAGATCGCCTGGTGCGCGGGGCGGTAGAAGTCGCCGGGGCGCAGCACCTCCACCACATCGGCGATGGCGTCCTTGCTCAGCAGCATGCCGCCGAGGACGGACTGCTCAGCGGCCATATCGTGCGGAGGCTGACGACCGAAGTCCTCGCCGGGGGGTTCAGGCGTGAACTCGGTTTGCGCGCGGTCACCGGTGGTTGTCACCAGGGGAGTCCTCTCTGCCCGCAGAACCGGGGTTTCACATCGATGTTCTCGTTGTACTCCCGGACACCGACACGGATGTCAGCAATCGGTTGCCTGCGTGAATCCCGGGGCCGCGCGCAGGGCAATGCGACGAACCTAGGCGACGTTTTCGGGACTCGCCAACCCGACATGTGCACACAACTGTGGATAACTTGGGGGTAGTTCACCCGTTGTTGTGCAGCGCCTGTGGAAAACATGGGGAAAACCCAGGTCAGTACGGTAAAACGCCCTGCTAGACCCCGGTTTGCCCAACTTCGTCCCTGTGGATGAAAGAAGTTCCGGCGTGTCGGTCGAGGTGAACAGCCGGGCGTGTTGGGTTAACAGCGATGGTGCAGGCTATGACTGGAGTCACAAATCTGCCGGTCGGTTTCCACAGTCATCCACAGGGTGAATAACCGGAGGTCGAGCGATACCCGACCGTGAGCCGCACAACACCACCCATACCGGTCGCGTTATCGGCTACCTACCAGTTATCGCAAAATCGCCCTGAAAAAGGCAAGCAGAAACCACCCCTGCGCACGCGCAGGGGTGGTTTCCGGCGAACTCAGTTCGCAGCAACCTCGAGGTTGAACTTCGCGGCCACATCGGGGTGCAGGTGCACCACGATGCCGTGCTTGCCGGTCGCCTTGATGTGCGACTTCGGCAGCTCGATGCTGCGCTTGTCGACCACGGGGCCACCGGCCGCCTTGATGGCCGAAGCCACGTCGGTGGTGGTGACCGAACCGAACAGCTTGCCGCTGTCGGCGGTCTTCACGGTCAGCGAAACCGCGGCGAGGCCCTCGATGGCCTGCTTCAGCTCGTTGGCGTGATCCAGGTCGCGCACCTTGCGGGCGTCCTGGGCGCGACGGATACCGTCGACCTGCTTCTGGGCGCCACGGGTGGCCTGAATGGCCAGACCGCGGGGCAGCAGGAAGTTACGGCCGTAGCCGTCCTTGACCTCGACAAGGTCGCCGGGGGCGCCGAGGTTGTCGACATCAGCGGTGAGGATGAGCTTCATCTGTGTGACTCCCTTTCTCAGCGAGCGGTCGACACGTAAGGAAGCAGAGCCACCTCACGCGAGTTCTTGACGGCGACAGCGATGTCACGCTGGTGCTGCACGCAGTTGCCGGTGACGCGGCGAGCGCGGATCTTGCCGCGATCGCTGACGTACTTACGCAGCAGCGTGGTGTCCTTGTAATCGATATTGACGATTCCGGACTTTGCTTCCTTGCAGAAAGCGCAGGCCTTCTTCTTCAGTACCTTTTCGCGCGCGGGCGCTTTAGGCATGGGTTTCTCTCCGTACTATGAGTGCCGTTCGATCAGAACGGCGGTTCGTCATCCATGCGGCCGCCGCCCCCGAAGGAGCCGGCCGCGGGCGCGCTACCCCACGGATCGTCTTCGCCACCGGCATTGCTGCCGCCGGCCGGACGTCCGCCGCCGTTGTTGGCGTTGTAGCCGCCTGCGCTAGATCCACCACCGGCATTACCGGAACCACCACTGAAGCCGCCACCGCCGCCTCCGCCACCGCGACCGGCCTTGGAGACCTTCGCCGTCGCGTAACGCAGCGAGGGACCGACTTCGTCGACCTCGAGCTCGACCACAGTGCGCTTCTCACCCTCGCGGGTTTCGTAGGAGCGCTGCTTGAGCCGGCCACTCACGATGACGCGAGCGCCTCGGGTCAGACTTTCGGCGACGTTCTCCGCTGCTTCACGCCAGATGTTGCAGCGCAGGAACAGAGCCTCGCCGTCTTTCCATTCGTTCGAATTGCGATCGAACACACGGGGAGTCGACGCGACGGTGAAATTTGCCACCGCCGCACCTGCGGGCGTGAAACGAAGCTCCGGGTCTGCCGTCAAGTTTCCGATGACGGTAATGACCGTGTCGCCTGCCATGGGGGTTCCTCCTGCTCGGGGTGCAGTCCGCATCTCGGGGATTTGCGCTCGAGCCTAAAGCCAGGCTCTGACAAATTCGAGGGTGCGGACTACTTGTCGTTGCGCAGAACCTTGGTGCGCAGCACCGTCTCGTTCAGGCCCAGCTGGCGGTCGAGTTCGCTCACGGTGGCCGGGGTCGCGGTCAGGTTGACGATCGCGTAAATGCCTTCGGCCTGCTTGGCGATTTCGTAGGCGAGCCGGCGGCGGCCCCAGATGTCGACCTTGTCGACGTTGCCGCCCTCGGTCTTGACGACCGTGAGCAGGGTATCCAGGGACTGCCCGACGATGCGCTCGTCCAGGCTCGGGTCGAGGATGACCATTACTTCATATTGACGCACGGACCAATCACCTCCTGTGGACTAGGAAACGGCCATGGACTTTCCATGGCAGGAGGGTTCGTTGCGTCAGCAACCCGCCAAGGCTACATGAGCGGGTGGTGACCAGCGAAATCGATGCCTGCCGCGGGTGTACCCGGGTGATCGGGACACCGCCGCATAATGTGGTCGCCATGACCACAGTCGGCCCGCGGCAGCGCGCAGCACGACGCGGCGCGACGTGGGCCGCGGCCTTGAGCATCTTCGTGATGCTGCTGTGTGGCCTCACTCTCGCGCTGGCCTATGCCAACAAGGCCCGGTGCGCGGGCGGCGCGATCGATGAATCCGGTCGCAGTCTGGTATTCGAGGAGCGCAAGGATTCGGATGTCTGCTATTCCGACATCCAATTCCTGTGGCTCGGCCGCGATATCGACAATCACGTCTTCCCGTACGTGGACGGCGCGATCACCGAAGACGGTGCGCTGACGGGCGGCGCGGTGGAATACCCGGTGCTCAGCGGCGTGCTGATGTGGGCGGGCGCCATCGGGGTGGACAACGACGCCGACTTCCTGTGGCACTCGGCGCTGCTGCTCGCGCCGTTCGCCCTGCTCACAGCGTGGATGCTGGCCAGGCTCGCCGGCCCGGCGGCGCTGCTGTGGGCGATCGGCCCGCCGCTGGTGTTCTATGCCTTCCACAACTGGGAACTGCCGGTGGTGTGCACGGCGGTGGCGGCGGTCTATGTGATGACGATGCTGACCGGCCTGTCGGTGCGCATCCGCGGAATCATCGCCGCGGTGCTGCTCGCGCTGGGTTTCTGTCTCAAGCTCTATCCGGGAATCTTCGTGCTGCCGCTCGCGGTGTTCGTGCTCACCGAGGGCGCGCCGCGCGGTCGTCGCCCGATCGGTGAGCTGGACGTGGCGGGTGCCGCGCAGACTCTGCTGGCCGCGATGGGCACGGTGGCGGCCGTGAATCTGCCGTTCGTGCTGGCCGGGGTGGAGGGCTGGCGCGCCTCGATCACGTTCCAGCAGCTGCGGCAGGCCGACATCACCACCAACTCGATCTGGTACTGGGGTCACCAGCTGATCTTCGGCCGCTCGGCGGAAACGACGCAGACCTGGCACGACGCGGTCGCGATCGCCTCGCCCGTCTTGATCTTCGGCGGATTCGCGCTGGCCCTGTGGCTGGGCTGGCGGCGCTGGACCCCCACTTCGGCGTATCCGTGGGTCGGTGTCAGCGCGGCGATGCTGGCCGCTTTCATGCTGTTCCACAAGGTGCATTCACCCCAGTACACCCTGTGGATAATTCCGTTCCTGGTGTTGCTGGAGGTGCCGTGGTCGCTGGTCGCGGCTTACCTGGTGGCCGACGCGGCGGTGGGCGTCGGGGTGTTCCGGTACTTCGCCGCGCTGGGCGAGGGCGAGGGCGTGGAGTTGATGGAAGGGATCGTCCAGTTCGGCGTGTGGTTGCGCACCGCGCTGTTGATCACCCTGTTCTTCCTCTTCCTGCGGGCGAGGGTGCGCGGCCCGCGCGTCGAGCCGAGCACCGCGCTCGGTCGCCAACTGCAACCCGCGTGAACGACAACGGCGGCGAATCCCCGAGGGGACTCGCCGCCGCTGTTGATCTTCGGCTGTGGATCAGCTGACCGGAGCGGACTCCTTGGCGTCCTCCACGGCGTCCGGCTCCGCCTTGCGGTTGCGCAGGACGCTGGAGACGAGCGCCGCGCCGATGAACGCCACGCCGATCAAGCCCGTGATGAGCTCGTTGACGTGCACGCCGATCGAGACGAGCAGGATCGCAGCCAGCGCACCGATCGCCCAGTGGGCGCCGTGCTCGAGGTACACGTAGTCCGACAGCGTGCCCTGGCGAACCAGGTACACCGTGATCGACCGGACGAACATCGCGCCGATCAGGCCGAGGCCGAGCGCGATGATGATCGGGTCGGAGGTGATGGCGAACGCGCCGATGACACCGTCGAAGGAGAACGACGCGTCGAGCACTTCCAGGTAGAGGAACAGGAAGAACGCGGCCTTACCGGTCGCCTTGACCAGCGTGGACGGGCCACCCTGCGGGCCCTCTTCGAACTCCTCGGTGTGGAACATCGAACCGAGGCCGTCGACCAGGATGTAGACGATCATGCCGAGCAGGCCGGAGACCAGCACGGTGGAGCGATCGTCGGCGTCGGCCAGGAACTCCGCGACGAGCACCAGACCGGTACCGGCGACGACCACCGACAGCATGTCGAGCTTGCCCGCCTTGGCCAGCGGCTTCTCGAGCCAGCTGAGCCAGGTGATGTCACGCTCTTCGAAGATGAAGTTCAGGAACAGCAGCGCCAGGAACATGCCACCGAACGCCGCGATCTGCGGGTGCGCGTCGGTGAGCAGGGTCTCGTAGCTCGGGCTGCCGTCAGGGAAGTAGGCGGCGTCGTCCACCGGCGGGTTCAGCGCCAGGTCGAAGGCCTCGACCGGGTTCAGTCCCGCGGTGACCCACACGATGGCCAGCGGGAAGATCAGACGCATACCGAACACGGCGATCAGCACGCCGACAGTCAGGAAGATCCGCTGCCAGAATTCGCTCATCCGTTCCAGGACGGTGGCGTTGATGACGGCGTTGTCGAACGACAGCGACACCTCGAGAATGCCGAGGATGGCGCACAGTGCGAGAGCGGTCAAGCCACCGTAGAGGTAGGCCACGACCAGCGAGAACACCGTGATGACGATGGACAGGCCGAAGATGCGCGTTATCACGCGGAGGGACCTTTCTGTTTCGCACGAACAGGGGGCCCGATGTGCCGAGCCCCCTGTTCGCGAGGGTGACTAGACGTTGACGCCGTAGTCGCGAGCGATGCCGGACAGACCGGAGGCGTAGCCCTGACCGACGGCGCGGAACTTCCATTCGGCACCGTTGCGGTACAGCTCGCCGAAGACCATAGCGGTCTCGGTCGAGGCGTCCTCGGACAGGTCGTAGCGGGCGAGCTCGGTGCCGTTGGCCTTGTTGACCACGCGGATGTAGGCGTTGCGTACCTGACCGAACGACTGTGAGCGAGTCTCGGCATCGTAGATCGATACCGGGAAGAAGATGCTCTCGATGGTCGGCGGGGTGTTGGCGAGGTCGACGTCGATGACCTCGTCGTCGCCTTCGCCCTCACCCGTGGTGTTGTCGCCCTTGTGCTCGATGGCGCCCTCGGGGGACTTCAGGTTGTTGAAGAAGACGAAGTGCTTGTCGGAGACGACCTTCTTGTCGGCGCCGGTCGCGATGGCGCTCGCGTCGAGGTCGAAGTCAGTGCCGGTGGTAGTGCGCACGTCCCAGCCGAGGCCGACCGAGACCGCGGTCAAGCCCGGAGCCTCTTTGCTCAGCGAAACGTTGCCGCCCTTGGACAGACTGACACCCATGCGGGAATCCCTTCGATTAGTCCGGTGTGTCGTTTCCCAGCATGTCCGAATCGCCGGGTACCGCTACGACAGTAATAGGTTTCGTGGATCTTGCGTAGGAACCGTCTGCAGCCCAGGTTAACGGGGTGAATCTCCTACCATCGACGGCAGTGAGTGGGCGAACCGCGGCCGTGGTTCGGAAAGGGGATGTGCCGGTGACACCTCGCAGACGCGGATGGTTCAGATCGGGGGCGGATCATGAGTGGATCAGCGGGGCGCGGGCCGCGGCGTCGGCCGCCTTTCTGGATATGGATCGCAGGCAGACGGCGGCGGAGGCGGGCGTGGTGGCCAGTGAGCAGGTCTTCCCCGACCGCCGGATCGGCGCGGTCTGGGAGCCGGTGCGGGCGCGGTGCTACGCCGCGGCGGGCGCGTATCTGAGTTTCACCGAGGAACTCGACGCCGCCGAGGCCGCGGGCACCCCGATCGCGGACGGTCCGGCCAGGGCGGACGCGTTGGTCCGGCAGCTGAACGAGGCCGCGCGTGGGGTCGACGATTTCTATAACGCGCACCGCGCCGGCCTCGCCGAAGCCGCGACTGTGCGAGCGTCGGTGCCGCAGTTGCTGACACACGTGCGGGCCGAGGCCGAGCAGGTGCTGGCCGCCGCGGCGTCGTCCGGATTCGCGAATTACCCCTCGATCTCCGCGGGTGTAAGGAGGCTGAATGAGGCTCTGATCACAGCCTCTTCCAGCGATCCCGGCACGTCGGTCGCGGCCGCGCGCGAGGCTGCGAATGCTGTGCAAGAGGCGACGGCGGAACTATCGAATGCGTTGGCGCAGGCCCCTTCTCGTGCCTCGGCTGCCGCGAATGCGATCGCGTCGGTGACCACTCGCCTTGCTGCCGTCGGCAACCGTGCCGGCGCGCTCGGACCGGCCTACTCCGCGCTGTTGCGTGAGTTCAGTGCTGCGAGTTCGGCGGACTTGACCAACAATGAGCGGGAAAGCCGTCGTGGCATGGACGCCGCCGACGAAGCGCTGGTCGGCGCGCGCGTCGCGGCAGCCGATCGTGATCCGGAGACCGCCCTTGATTTGACCGCCACCGCACGCGCGTACCTCGCCGAGGCCGAGCAGTTGGTCGACGCCGTCACCCGGCGCCTCGAATTGTTACGTGAGGTACGTACCGACCCCGAAGCTCAGGCCCGCACCGTACGATTCCGGCTGCGGGACGCGCAGATGCTGGCGGTCGACCGAGGACTGGTCGCCGAGTGGGGCTCGGTTCTCGATGCACAAGCAGAACGCCTCGATCGCATCACCGCTGGACTTACTGGTCGCCACCCGGACTACTGGGCGTATGTTACCGAGCTGGGTACCGTCGCAGAGTTCATCGCGGGCGTAGTCGAGCGCATCAGAAAACACGCTTCCGAAAAGTAAGAAATGACATGGGTCGACAGATGAGGTGGGGGGAATGACCGCGGGCTACGCCATCGCACCGGAAGTTTGCTTGCGTAAGCAGGTACCGCTGCGCCATTTCCAGCAGTTGCAGGGTCCCCGCCGCCGGGAGTTGTTCCTGGTCGAACCGGAGCCGATTCAAGGCCACGACGACCGGGAGCTGCTGGCGACCGCGCTCGGCGCGACCCTGTATGTGCCCGCGACCCGCCCCGATCTGGCCGCCACGATTCTCCGGCGGGCCGCGCGCGGGGTGTGCTCGATGGTGATCGACCTCGAGGACGCGGTCGCCGATCACCAGGTGGAGGCCGCCAAACAGCACGCGGTGGACACCCTGGATCTGCTCGCACGCGGCGAAGACGCGAACCCGATGCTGTTCATCCGGGTCCGCGACGCGGCCTCGGTCGGCGAACTGGTCGCCGCGCTCGGACCGGGCGCCGACGTGCTCACCGGATTCGTCTTCCCCAAGTTCGACGCCGTCAGCGGGCCCACCTACCTGGCCGCGCTCGACGACGCCAACCGCAGCCTCGGCCGTCCGGTCTACGCGATGCCGGTGCTCGAATCGTCGAACCTGGTGCACCGCCAGACCCGTGACGAGCAGCTCTCGCGCATCGCCGATCTGCTCGCCGGACACCGTGAGCAGCTGCTGGCGGTGCGGATCGGCGCCACCGACATGTGCTCGACCTTCGGCATCCGCCGCGACCGCGACCTCACGATCTACGACGTGCGGGTGGTCGCCGACGTGATCGCCGACATCGTCAATTACCTCGGCCGCGTCGACGGCACCGGCTTCATCATCACCGGACCGGTGTGGGAGTACTTCGCCGATCACGAGCGGATGTTCCGGCCGCAGCTGCGCAGCGCGCCGTTCGAGGAATCCGACGCGGTGAAGTTCCGCCAGTACCTGGTGAGCCGCGACCTCGACGGCCTGCTGCGCGAGATCACCCTCGACCGCGCCAACGGCATCCAGGGCAAAACGGTGATCCACCCCTCGCACGTGGCCGTGGTGCACGCGCTGTCGGTGGTGACCCACGAGGAGTACGCCGACGCGCTCGACATCATGGCGGCCGATGTCGGTGGCGTCGCGGCCTCGGAATACCGCAACAAGATGAACGAGATGCGCCCGCACCGCAGTTGGGCCCGCCAGACGCTGGTTCGGGCCCGTGCGTTCGGGGTCGCGAACAAGGGAGTGTCTTTCGTGGACTTGCTGACAGCGATGATCGCCGAATGAGTGCGTTCGAAACACCGTGGGCGACAGTGAATCTCGGCATCGAGCTGCACCACGGCGAGTCCTTCGCCGCGCGCTCGGCCGAGGACGACGTGCCGGGTGAGGTGCTCGCGGCGAGGTCGGCCGATGGCGTGACCGGTGAGAGCGTCGATGTCGCCGCGACCTCGGCCGAGAGGTTCGTGGCGTTGTCCGCCGAGAGCGTGCTGACGGGCGAGCTCGCGATCGGTGCGCTGGTGCAGCCGGGTCTGCGCCGCAATCCGCGGCGGGCCCATCTGCTGGTTTCCACGGTGCTGGGCAAGCACCTGCCGACCGATCCGCGCATCGTGATCGGTGCGGGTAACCGCTTGGCCGATCTGGTGCGCGAGGTGCTGGGTGATCGTGAAGCCGTGGTGCTCGGATTCGCCGAGACCGCTACCGGTCTCGGTCACTGCGTGGCCGCGCGGATCGACGCGGGCTGCTACCTGCACTCCACCCGCAGGCACGAGTCACGGGCCACCACACTGACCGGCTTCGAAGAGGGTCATTCGCACGCCACCTCGCACCTGCTCCAGCCCGCCCCCGCAGCGATCTTCGCCAACGATCTGCCGCTGGTGCTCGTCGACGACGAGATCTCCACCGGCGACACCGCCATCGACGCGGTCCGCGCACTGCACGCGTTCGCTCCCCGCTCGCATTACGTCCTCGCCTCACTGGTCGACATGCGCACACCTGCCGATCGGATCAAATTCGAAGCCGCCGCAGCCGAACTCGGTGCGCGCATCGACACGGTCTGCCTGGCATCCGGTCGCACCGAGCTACCGGCCGGGCTGATAGACACGGTGACCGCACTGCCCGAACCGCGGCTGAATCCGATCGCCACCGAGCGGGGTTCGTACGGACGCATCGAATTGACCTGGCCCGCCGACGTTCCCGAGGGCGGTCGGCACGGCACCCTTCGCTCGGACAACGCCGCCTTCGACGTCGCGGTGAAATCCATCGCCGACGAGGTGAACTCCCGCCTCGACGCCGAGTTCGCCGGCCGTCCGGTCATCGTCATCGGCCACGAAGAACTCATGTACCTCCCCTTGCGCCTGGCCGCCGACCTGGCCGACGCAGGCATCCCCGCCCGCTTCCAAACCACCACCCGTTCACCGGCATACGTCCTCGACGAACCCGGCTACCCCCTACGCCGCGGCTTCCGGTTCACCGCCCCGGAACCCGACCCCACCGCCCAGCGCTACCTCTACAACGCCCAGTGGCCCGACGCGGACCCGGTCCTGCTGGTCGTCATCGATCCGCCCGCCGATACGCCGGAACTCGTCGCCCCTGGCGGCCTGGTCGACGTCCTCACCGCGTCGGGCGCCGATATCCTGATCGCAGTCGTGCCAGGTGCGGATCCTCGTGCGCTGCACGCGGGCCGGACCGCTGAGCGAGTGGCTGGGACTGCGTCACTGTCGGTGTCGTACAACGATTCCGCCACCAGCGCGAACGCGCCGAGTCGCAAGGAATCGACCGTGGCGACCGATTCTGCGGACCGTGCGGGCCGCGCGGAACACGGTGGCGGCTCGAGCTCTGCCGCGGCCCCGAAGCAGCCGGGTGCGGGGCCGTTCCCCGAAGCCCTGCACGGCCCCGCGTTCGGTTCGTATGCGCCCGAGGATGTTTCGTGGCTGCTGAAAGATCTCTCGGACGCCGATCTGGAAGCCGATGTGACGGAACGCGAACGGCGCATCCAAGCCGGTGTGGCCCATTACGCCGAGTCGTTGCCCGTGGAGTTCCAGCCCGACGCCGAATATCGCGAGCTCTTCGATCGCGTGCTGGCCGACAGCGCCGAGCGACTGGCGCTGGCCGTCGCGACCGTGGCCGAACTCGTTGTCGCCGAACGTGGTGCGAACGTGGTCCTGGTGTCGCTGGCCAGGGCGGGCACGCCCGTCGGCGTGCTCATGCGGCGTTGGCTCGTCAGCGGGATCGGCCGCGAGCCCCTGACCGTGCCGCATTACGCGGTCTCGATCGTTCGTGATCGCGGTATCGACGCCGTGGCGCTGGACTACCTCGCCCGCCATCACGATCCGTCCTCGATCGTCTTCGTCGACGGCTGGACCGGCAAGGGCGCCATCACCCACGAACTCACCGCCGCCCTGGACGACTATCACGCCGCCGGTGGCGCCCGCTTCAACGACGAGCTCGTGGTCCTGGCCGATCCCGCCAACTGTGTGCGCACCTACGGCACCCGCGACGACTTCCTCATCGCCTCGGCCTGCCTCAATTCGACGGTGTCCGGCCTGGTTTCACGGACGGTCCTCAACGACAGCCTGATCGGCCCCGGCGAGTTCCACGGCGCCAAGTTCTACCGCGACCTGATCGGCGCCGATGTCTCGAACCAGCTGATCGACACCGTCACAGCGGCTTTCGGCACGATCAGCGAGCAGGTGCCCGCCGCCGTCGCCGCCATCCGCGATTCCGACCGCACGCCGGACTGGTCCGGGTGGGCGTCGGTGGAGAAGGTCCGCGCCGAATACGGCATCAGCACAGTCAATTACGTGAAGCCCGGCGTCGGCGAGACCACCCGGGTGCTGTTGCGCCGGGTACCGTGGCGAGTGCTGGTCCGTGAGGCAGACGCACCGGAGCACGCCCACATCCGCCTGCTCGCCGCGGCGCGCAATGTCCCGGTGGAAGTGGTCCCCGACCTGGCCTACTCCTGCATGGGCCTGATCAAGGAGCTACCCCGGTGACCGCCGAGTCCCTCTTCGCGACCGATCTGGATCGCACGATGATCTTCTCCCGCAACGGCTTCGGTGGTGCCGAGGCCGTCGCGAAGGAGTGCGTCGAGTACTACGAGGGTGAACCGCTCTCCTACATGACCATCAGCGCCATCGCGGCCCTGCGCGAACTCGCGGCAGGCGCTCCGGTGATTCCGACGACCACCCGCACCATCGAACAGTTCCAGCGCATCGCCCTCCCCGGTGCCCCGTGGCGGTACGCCATCACCAGCAACGGCGGCAACATCCTGGTCGACGGGATCCCCGACCCCGCGTGGCGCGTGGCCATCGACGACCAGGTCAACGCGTCGGGCGCTACCCTCGCCGACGTGGGCGCCGAATTACGCTCCCGCATCGACGATTCCTGGGTCACCAAGTATCGCGAGGCCGACGAGCTGTTCTGCTACCTGGTGGTCCGCCCCGACCTGGTCCCCGCGGGTTTCCTCGCCGAATGGGACACCTGGTGCCGCGCCAACGGCTGGTCGGCGTCCCAGCAGGGTCGCAAGATCTACACGATGCCCGACGCCGTCTGTAAGAGTCTCGCTGTCGCCGAAGTCCGTCGCAGGCTGACCGAATCCGGCGAATTATCCGACGGGGCAACGCTGTTCACCGCGGGCGACGGCGCACTGGACGCCGAGATGCTGAAGGCGGCCGATGCCGCGATCCGCCCCCGCCACGGCGAGCTGGAAGAACTGAACTTCACCGCCCCCAACCTCACGATCACCACGTCCTCGGGAATCCTGGCAGGCGAGGAGATCCTCGGGTGGTTCCACGCGGCGGCTGAGCGCGCCACCGTCCCCGCGTAGGCAACCGAAAACCCGGGTGCAGCAACGGCACCCGGGTTCGAAGTGCTCAGTAGTGCTGCTGCTGACCGGCCAGCTGCTGGGCGATCACGCCCTGAATACGCTGGAGACCGCCCACCGTGACGCCGCTCTGGAGCTGCCCCTCGATGGTGCGCACCAGGGCGTTGTCGCTCATGATCTTCTCGGTCGACTGGATCAGCACCGTGCCTGCTCCGGTGAAGTCGAACTGCCGTTCCTCACCGGAGTTGGCGCCCATCCTGGCCGCACCCGCCGCGAGGAAACTGCCGATCCAGCCCTGGTCGTAGTGGTGACTGGGCGACGGGCAATCAGCCCAGCCCACCAGGGATTCGGGGTCGACGCGCAGGGGCGGTTCGGCGAACATCACCGGCCCGTTCGACGACGCGAGGAACTTGCCGGTGCCGATCAGCGTGAGGAATCCGGGCACGATCGACTGCTTGAGCGCCAGTCCGGGCTCGAAGGCCAGCAGGTTCGCGCCGCGGATGGTGAGGTTGCCTTCTTCGAGGTCATAGGAATTGATGTCGTAACCGCGGTCGCCGATGATCAGCTTGCCGTGACCCTGCGCCACCACGTAGTCGCCCGCGAACAGCGGCGCGGAGAACTGGCTGCTCACCATGTGCATCAGGCCGCCCTGCAGCCCGTGCGTGAGCATCTGGAACTCGATCTGCCCGTAGTAGGCGATCATCGCGCCCTTGCGCATGAACCAGGGTCCGGTCAGGTCGATGCAGTAGGCGTAGCTGTTGCCCGGAATGTTGTCGCTGGCACCGAGATTCATCGGCGAGAGGATTTCGCTCATCGGTTCACAACTTCTCTTCGGAGGCCTGCACGTACACCACACCCTGTCCGTGGCAATGCAATTGCATCGCCTCGCCCGCGCCGCGACCCACCGCGTCGCGCCAGCTCATCGCGGACTTCAGCTCGGTCTGCACGTTGCCGTACGCGGCGACGAACGCCTGCGGGTCGACAACGATCGGATTCGGTCCGCCCACTTGCAGTTCCAGGAAGCCGCCGTGCGCGAGCAGCACCGCCGAACCCTGTCCGCTGAGCTGGGTGGTGAACATGCCCTGCCCGGTCGCGACGCCCGCCGCGGCGCCGCGCAGCGCGCCCATCAGACCGCCGCCGCCACCACCGCTACCGCCCGAACTGGCGACCGAGACCACCGAAGCCTGCAAACCGGCCGACTGTGCGAGCAGGCGTGAAGCCTCGGCCCGCAACACCGCGCCCGGTTGCATCTGCACCACGTGCACCTCGAGCCCGGCGAATCCGTAATGGACCTCGCCGTTGCCCTGCGCCAGCATGGTCCGCTCGTGCTCACCGGCCATCATCTGCCCGGCCATCCGCATCAGACCGCCGCCGCCCATGCCCTGACCGGCGCCGGGAATCTGGTGCGGTGCGAACGCGACCTGACCCGTGTAGAACAGCATCGCGCCGGAACGGGCGACGACGCCACCCGCCTGACCGACGTTGACTTTGACTACCTTGCCGTTGACCTTCTCGAACATCGCCTGTCCCTACCGTTCCGCCGGCTGGATCAGCACGACACCCTGGCCGTCGAACCGCAGCGAGAACGCCTCGCCCGCATCCTGTCCGACCATCGACCGCCAGGAAACGTCGGTGATGAACGACTGGTTGAGATTGCCGCGCGAGGCGACGAACGCGTCGGGATCCACGATCAGCGGAAACTGCGGCGACACTTCGAGGTGGATCAGCGGCCCACCGGCCGACAGCAGCGCCACCTGGCCCTGCCCGCTGACCGTGGTGGTGAACAGCCCGCTGCCCGCCGACATCCCGCCGACCCCGGCGAACCGCACATCGGTACGCAGATTGCCCGCGAAGGCCAGCAGTTGCTGTGACTCGACCTGGAGCGTCTCGTTGTTCAGGTTCACCACGGTGACGTTCTGGCCGTTCACCGCCAGGAACACGCGCCCGTTGCCGGTGCACTCCATCAGTGACAGTTTCTCGCCGGTGGCGCGGCGCTTGAGGCCGTTGAGCACGCCCTCGCCGCCGCCGAACCCGGCCGATTTGAACTGGACATTGCCTTCGTAGGCCACCATCGAGCCGGAGATCGCGCGGATACTCGTCCCCGCGAGCTGCGCCTCGATCACCTTCTTCGACTGTTCGAACAATTGCGCCATGACAGGTGTGTGCCCGTCCCCTCTGCGAAGGCGGTTCTACCGCCCGTTCCGACTGCGACGTCACCCTAACCGATCAGGGGAAAGTACGCCCGGGCCACAGAGCACGGACGCGTGCGGCCGGTTTCTCGTAGAGTGGCAAGCACTGCCGTGGAACACCCACCAAACGACAAGCGAAGGGTCTAACTTGTCTGCAACACTCGCCAAGGGCCAGAACGGCCCGTTGGCCGTCAGTGACGTGGTGATCTCGCTCCAGGTCACCGCACCGGCCGACCTGTCCGCGCTGCTCGTGACCGAGCAGGGCAAGGTCCGCACCGACGCTGATTTCGTCTTCTACAACCAGCCGAGTGGGCCGGGTGTCGATCTGCGGCCCGGGCCGACGGGTCAGCCTGCCTCACTTGCTGTTTCGCTGTCCGCGGTGCCCGCCGACATCGATCAGATCCGCGCGGTGATCACCCTCGACGACGCGACCAGCAATTTCGGCCGCTTCGCGCCGCCCACCGCGCTGGTCTCCGATGCTTCGGGAAACCAGCTGTTCAGCTACCAGATCGACGGCCTGAACGCCGAGTCGATCGTGATCGCGCTCGAGCTGTACCGCCGACAGGGCAGCTGGAAGGTGCGCGCGGTCGGCCAGGGTTACGCCGGTGGTTTCGCCGCGCTGGTCACCGATCACGGTGTGCAGGTGGATGATTCACCCGCCCAGGCCGCCCCGCAGCAGGCCGCGCCCCCGCCGCCTCCGCCGCAGCAGGCCCCGCCCGCCTACCCGCCGCAGTCCGCGCCCAGCTACCCGCAGCAGGCCGCGCCCGCCTACGCGCCGCCCGGCGGTGGCTACCCGCCGCCTCCCGGCCCGGCCCAGCAGCCGCCCGGTGGCGGCTACCCGCCGCCGCCCGGACAGGGTTACCCGCCGCCCGCGCAGGGTGCGCCGCAGCAGCCCGCAGGCGAGATCAGTTTGAGCAAGGATCGCCCGGTCAGCTTGCAGAAGGGGCAGCGGGTCACGCTGCGCAAGGAGGGCGGCGCCGCGCTGACCTTCGTGAAGATGGGCCTCGGCTGGGACCCGGTGCGCACGCGCGGGATGTTCGGCAACCGCACCGTCGACATCGACCTCGACGCCTCGGTCTGCCTGTTCGCCGACCAGAACCTCGTCGACGTGGCCTACTACGGCCAGCTGTCGTCGAAGGACGGGTCGGTGCGCCACCAGGGTGACAACCTCACCGGTGAGGGCGACGGCGACGACGAGATGATCCTCGTCGACCTCACCCGGATCCCGGCGCACATCACCACGCTGCTGTTCATCGTCACCTCGTACAAGGGTCACTCCTTCGAACAGGTGCAGAACGCCTTCAGCCGCCTGATCGACGGCGCCACCAACGGCGAGCTGGCCCGCTACACCCTCGCGGGCGGAATGCCGTTCACCGCGATGGCGATGGCGAAGGTGTACCGCGTCGGCGGCGACTGGAAGATGCAGGCGCTCGGCGAGGGCTTCAATGCCAAGCACCCCGGTGAAGCGGTGCCGCAGCTGGGCCGATTCCTCGGCGGTAATTGAACCAAGACAGGGCAGACACCGTGATTCACCTGAAGGCAGGGCAGAACACTGCGCTGACCGCTGATTCCGTGCGCTTCACCGCGCAGACCACCGGCGCCGTCGAACTCGGGGCGCTGGTGGTCGGCGAGGATCTGCGGGTTCGCGACGTGCACGATCACGTGTGCGCGTCGCGGCCCTCAGCCTCCGGCGTGAGCTTCGCGGGGGCGGCGGTGGAGCTGACGCTGTCGCAGATCAGGTCCGACGCGCATGCTGTGCTGCTGTTCGTCACGGGCGGGCACGCGCTCGGTACGGTGACGGCGTCGCTGCACGAAAACGGTAGTCCCGCCGCGGAATTCGTCATCTCGCCGACCGCTGGTGAGAGTGCGCTGATCTGCCTCGAGGTGTATCGGCGCGGTGGTGGCTGGAAGTTGCGGGCGCTCGGTCAGGGGTACGCCGGCGGCTCGGCTCAGCTGCTCACCGCGCACGGTGTGACGGCGCCCGAGCCCGCCCCCGCGCAGGCCTGGCAGGCGGCACCGCTCGCACCGCCGAGCGCTCCCACGGAGACGGTCGCGAGACCTGTTCCCGCATCGGGCATTCCGCTCGAAGTCGAGCACGGTCTGCAACGCATGTGGATGATCTTCGAAGACGCCGCTCGCTCCGCCGCCGCCCTGGTCTCGGCTCGCGACTACGCGACCAAACGCCTGGATCAGGAACTCTCCGAAGCGGTGTCGAATCCGGCGACCCGCAACACCCCCGCCGCCGACGCGGCCCGCGCGCAAGCGCAACGTCGCCACGACGACCTGGTTGCCCTCGCCGACGCAGACCATCGCCGCGACAGTGACCAACTCGGCCTCGAGATCGCCGAAGCCGACGCCGCCATGCCCGCCGCGCTGGCCTCCTGGCTCGCGCCCGCGTGGACCACCCGCGCCGCCCGCAGCGACGGCATCCGGCTCGGCGAGCTGTACGCGCTCGACCGCGGTGGTCTGCGGGTGCCGTATTGCGTTCCGGTGCCGCTGAACCGGCCGCTGTGGGTCGACACGGAATCCACCGCCGCGGCCGCGCGCGTGATCGGCGCCCTGGTGGCCCGGCTCGTCGCCGCGATCCCCGACAAGCCGACCAAGGTCGATCTGATCGACCTCACCGGCGGCCTGCGCACCTTGGCCGTCCCGCTCGCCCCGCTGTTGGCGGGCCCGGTGATCGCCGATCACGGCGACATCTCCGCCCGCCTCGCCGAGCTCGCCCACGCGGCCGAGCTGGCCGACATCGCCTACACCAGCGGACAAGCCGTACCCCCCACCGAACACCGCATCCTCGTCGCCGCCGACTTCCCCCACGGCTACCAGGGCAGCGACGTGGTGCGCCTGGGCCAACTGATGGTCCGCGGCGACCTGATCGGCTTGTCCCTGGTCATCGTCGGCAGCGGCGGCGGCGAATTCGGCGACGGCCCGGTAGATCTCCTCGCCCAGTCGTGCAGGCACCTCCCCACGCTGCCCGGCACCCCCCTGTTCGACCCCTGGACCGGCAACGCCTGGGAGCTAGACCTCGACATGCTCCCCGCCGAACCCGAACTCCAGGCCCGCTACCTGCGGATGTAGACCCGCACCTCCGCCCGCTCGGATCAGTTCAGCACCGATATCGGTCGGGCGCTGATCGTGGCCTGTTTCGGGCGCAGGAATTCCGGGAGCCAGGGGAGTAGCGGGTCGAGGGCTCGGTCGAGGACCCCGCCCGCTGGGTCGTCGACGAAGTCGCGGCGGACCACGTCGTTCTGGGGGCGAAGGATCTCGTAGACGATCAGCGCGCACAGGCCGAGGACTGCCAGGTCGCGCAGGACGACGGTGCCGGTGAACCACTGTTCGGGCAGGCCCTTGTTGTCCTCGCCGAGGTAGTAGTACATGCGCGGCACCCAGACGAGTGCATCGATGGTCATCCAGGCCAGCAGGATTCGTCGATGCGGCAGCGCGAGGACCGCCAACGGCACCAGCCACAGCGAGTACTGCGGGCTCCACACCTTGTTCGTCAGCAGGAAGGCCGCGACGACGAGGAAGCACAGCTGAGTCAGCCGGGGACGCCGTGGCGCGGTGAGTGCCAGGTAGGCGATGCCCGCGCAGGCGGCGACGAAGGCCAGCAGCGAGACCGTGTTCAGGACGGTCGGGGGTACACCGTGTCCGATCGGCCCGTCGAAGCCGGTCCAGCCGGTGAACGAGGTGATCACGTTGTAGATCGAATCGGGGTCGGCGTGGCGAGTGGTGTTGAGCCGGAAGAACTCTCGCCAACCCTGCGGGTACAGCGCCGCGATCGGCAGATTCACGGCCGCCCAGGTGCCCACCGCGGCGATGACCGTGAGGGTTGCCGTGCCCAGTGGCCGCAATGCGAAAAGATGTGTCCGCGCGGGCGTTTCACGCAGCCAGGTGCGGGCGGAATCGAGACTGTCGACATCGCGCAACCGCAGCCCGGCCCGCGCGGCGGGCTGACGCTGCATCGGATCCACTCGCAGACACAGCACCACGATCGGCCCGAGTAGCAGCAGCGGATACAACTTCGCCGCCCCGCCCAGTCCGAGCAGGATGCCCGCGAGCACCGGCTTACGACGCGCCCACGCCAACAGCCCGGTAGCCGCGAAAGCCGTTGCCAGCGCATCGAAATTCGTGAACATGTGCACGATCACCAACGGCGACACCGCGATCAGCGCGGCATCCCACACCCGTCGCCCGGCTAATCGCGACGACGCCCAGACCGTGATCAGCCAGCCGACCGAAAGGCCGAGTGCGACCACGTTGAAATACACCACCACCGACATCGCGCCGGGCAACGGCAGGTGATCCCAGACGTTGCCGATCTGCATCGCCGCGTACTGGTACAGGCCCGACAGCACCGGATACTCCATGTATCTGGTCTCGGTGCCGCCGTCGGGCGTCGATTCGGTCCAGGACTTCTTGTACGGGAACGCGCCCTCGTTGAGCCGTTCGGCACCGTAGAGCGGAACGGTGTCGGAGTAGCACATGGCCACGTACTGGCGGCCGTTGTTCCAGTCCAGCATCAGACCGCCGTCGCCATCGCTGGTCTGCTGGATGCAGCCGGCCTTCGCCGACCAGCCCAGCGCCAGGAAGATCACCGTGAAGGCGAACATCACCCGCAGCGGCGTCCAGAACCGCACCCGCCCGATCAGCGCGTGATCGCCGACCGGGCCGCCGACCACGGTGGACAGCTGTGCGGTCAGCGAGTCGTTGCGGCTCGGCCGGTCGCGGGCATCGATCGAGCGGAGGTCGGGCGCCAGCCGGGCGGGCGCCACGTACCCCGCCTCGCGGCCCGGCCGGGTACCACTCGACGCCGGCTGGTCCGCGAGTTGCTGATCGGTCACGACATCCGAGGCTACCGGTGGTTACCGGGATCGGGTCGGCGTGGTTCCCGCGCCGCTGCTCTCGTTGTCGTTGCCGTTGGCGCCATTACCCGGTCTGTTCGACCCGCCGTTGCCGTTTCCGGGGGTCGCGGGCGCGCCGTCCGGCCCCGCCGTCGGCTGGCCGGGCAGCGGGCCCGCACCGGTCTCGGGCGTGGACTGCGACTGCGGCACCGCGGGCTGCTGCTGCACCCCGGGCACCGGAATCCGGATGCCGGGCAGGATCTCGACCTGCGAGGGCACGATCACCGGCGGCACGATCGCGGGCGCGGTGGTCGACGGCGCGGTGTAGGGCGCCGACCATTCCGGCACACCGGCCTGGCCCTTGATCGGGGCGGGCTTGGGGAACGACTCGTTCGACGTGCCCGACAGCGCGCCGTCCATCGTCGCCTTCCAGATGTCGGAAGGCAGACCGGAACCGTAGATGCTGCCGCCGCCGTAGTTCTTGAGCGCGTCGCCCTGCTCGGTACCGACCCACACCGCGGTCGACAGCGACGGGGTGTAGCCGACCATCCAGGCGTCCCGGTTGTTGCCGGTGTCGCCGAGCTGGTGGGTGCCGGTCTTGGCGGCGGATTCGCGGCCGCCGGCCAGGTTGTGGTTGCGCGAGTAGGCCGCGATCGGCTTCATCGCCGCGGTGACGTTGTCGGCCACGGCCGCGCTGATCCGCTGCTCACCGGCGGGCTCGCCACGATCGAGCAGCACCTCACCCTTGGCGGTGACGACCTTCTGCACGAAATGCGGTGCGTGGTAGACGCCCGAGGCCGCGAAGGTGGCGTACGCCGAGGCCATGTCGAGCGGGCGCGACTGGTACTGGCCGAGCACGATGCCGTTGTTGGGGCCGACGCCGCCGGGCTCGGTCAGCGTGGCGCCGACGCCGGGCAGTTCCGTCGCGATACCGAGCTTGTGGCCCATATCGGCGATCTTCTGCGGACCGTTCTGCATGTCCAGCTGCATGCGGTAGAAGCTGGTGTTCAGCGAACGCTTGAGCGCCTCGGCGATGGTGCACATGCCACAGCCCTCACCCTCGACGTTGCCGATCTTGATGCCGTTGACGGTGATCGGCGAGCTGTCGTAGAGCTGCGAAAGCGGGACGCCCTGTTCGAGATTCGCGGCCAGACCGATCGCCTTGAACGAGGAGCCCGTCGGCAGACCGGCATTGGCGAAGTCGTAGCCCTGCCCGTCGCTGCCGCCGTAGTAGGCGCGCACCGCACCGGTGCGCGGGTCGACGGAGACCACCGCGGTGCGCAGGTTCTCCGGCTCACCGTCGAGCTTGCCCTGTGCGGCCTTGATCGCGGCGTCCTGCGCCTTCTGATCGATCGTGGTGGTGATCTGCAAGCCCTCGGTGTTCAGCTGCTGCTCGCTGATGCCCGCGGTCGAGAGCTCCTGGAGCACCTGGTTCTTCACCAGACCGTTCGGGCCCTCGTCGTTGTTCTTGTCGCCGAGCGAAGCCAGCGACACCACCTGTGGGTACTGCATCCCCTGACGTTCCGTCGCGGGCAGGTTGTTCTCCGCGACCATGCCGTCGAGCACGTAACTCCAGCGGGTCTTGGCGCCCTCGGGGTTCTTCTCCGGATCCAGCATCGAGGGCAGCTGGATGGTCGCGGCCAGCACAGCGCCCTCGGCCACGGTCAGCTCCTGCACCGGCTTGCCGAAGTAGGCCTTGGACGCGGCGTCGATGCCGTACGCGCCACGACCGAAGTAGATGGTGTTCAGGTAGGCGGCGAGGATGTCTTCCTTGCTCCACTGCCGCGCCATCTTGGCCGAGATCACCAGCTCGTGCATCTTGCGCGTCATCGACCGCTCGTCACCGACCAGCGCGTTCTTCACGTACTGCTGGGTGATCGTGGAACCACCACCGGCGCTTTCCTTGCCGAGGACGTTGTCGCGGGCGGCGCGGGCGAAGCCCGAGACCGAGAAGCCGGGGTTGGTGTAGAAGTCGCGGTCCTCGGCGGCGATCACGGCATTGCGCACGTGCGGCGGGATCTGATCGATCGAGACCTCGGTGCGGTTGCCCTGCGGCGGGACCACCTTGCTGATCTCGGTGGAGCCGTCGCTGGCGAAGATCGTCGCCACCTGGTTGGTCTCGAGATCGCCCGGCTTGGGCACCGACACCGCCGTGTAGGCGACCAGGAACACCGCGCTCGGCACGACGATGGCCAGGGCCATCAGGACATAGAGTGTCCGGCGCACGATCCGCCACGGCGATTTCTTCACCGCACCATCACTACCGGAGCCGTCGTCGCCCCCGCCCCCGTCGCGGCGGTTGCGCGGACCGGTCGGCGGCGGGGTGCCGCCCACGCCGGCGGCGCGACGTTCACCGGTGGTGGGACCACCCGGCGTGGTGGCGCGACGTTCACCGGTGGTGGGCCCACCGGGGCGCCGGCCAGCGCCGGCCCGGGTGGCCGCGGCGGCACCGCCCGCGCGAGCCGTCCTGGCTACGTCGTCGTTCGCGCCGCGCACGGTCCGCCCCGGCTGATTCGCCCGCACGGTCGACTCGTCGGGGCTGCCGGGACGCGGCAACTTCTGTGTGGCGCCCGCCGCGGGCGGCGCGGCCCGGCCCGGCTGCGGGGGCCTACCCTGCGGCGGCCTGCCCTGACCGGGCACACCCTGCGGAGGCGGTCCGCCCTGCGGACCACCGGGACGCTGGGGCGGCTGACCCGGCCGACGCGGCGGCATCCCACCGGGCGGCGGCCCCTGCTGACGATTCGGCGGCGGTCCCTGCGGACCGCGTCCACCAGGCACCGGGCCGCCACCCTGCGGGCGCCCGCCCTGCGCGGGAGCACCGGGCGCACCCTGCGGGCGCGGACCGGTGGGCGGCATCGGCCGACGCGGCGGGGGACCACCGGGCCGATCACCCGACTGCGGGGGGAGACCTGATTGCGCACCCCGAGCCGGACGGCCGCCGCGCGGATCATCGCCGTGGGGGGAGGACTCGTAGGGCGAACTCACTGACCAGATCTCCATAACTTGTAAGGTTCGGGCACACGACATCCGCGCCGGAGTACCGGCGCGGAGAGGGTGCACCCCGAACAGTGGCGCATCACGCGGTGGCCACCATCACTTGTTCGGGCCGCCCGTCACTGCGCAGCCGCGTCGCTCCACACGCCATCATTCGGCAGCAGAGCGCCGGGCTCGCGAACTCGTCCGTCGCCGGGCGGGGGCGGGCGCCGTGCCGAGCACGTACGACTGCACCAGGTGATTCCAGCTGCACGAGCGACAGACCTCGACGACATGCACCGAGAATTCTTCGTTCGACTCGGCCATCCGAATCAGTTCCTCGGGCGTCCGCGCCGACCCGGCCGCTTGGCCGAGCCCATCGCCGAACACCCACGAAACCAACGTCAGCTGCTCTTTCCGGCAGATCGGGCAGGTCGCCTCACTACCCCGGCCGTGAAACTTCGCGGCCCGGAGCAGATACGGATTCGCGTCGCACACCTCGGCGACGCCGACCCGCCCCGCGTAGACATCGGCCAGCAGCGACCGGCGCCGGAGCGCATAGTCCACCACCTGCCGCTGAATTCGCACGATCACCAGAGTAGCGGGGTTCGGATACGCGTGCCCACGGCATCGTTTGATCCGATCTCCCGGACTGAACTCCCGATACCGGGGTTCATCCGGGTGTCTTCGCAGGTGAGGTGACCCACGGCCATGGCTGAATCCGGGCGGCGACGGGCAGCCGTCGATTCGGTGCTGCGCGCACGTGACATCAATCGCGCACAGGCGTCGACCGTGCTTGACGCGGCCTACGCCGAGGGGCCACTCGGCGCCGTCTCGAACTCGCCTTCGATGGCGATCCGCGCGCGATCCGCCCGCTGACCCCCTGATTCCTGTCTCCGCGCTGACCTGCGTCGATGACGCATGCGTCACATTCGACTGTGCGTAGATGTATCGCTCCGATATAGTTGTAAGTCGCATCCACGGTTAGGTCTGTTCGGCCTTTCAGGTCGACATAGTCAGGGAGTGAGGTCGGCAGTGCTCGAATTGGCGATTCTCGGCCTGCTCCTCGACGCGCCCATGCACGGTTACGAGCTGCGCAAGCGGTTGACGGGCCTGCTCGGAGCGTTCCGGGCCTTCTCCTACGGTTCGCTCTACCCGACGCTGCGCAGAATGCAGGCCGACGGGTTGATCGCCGAGGAGCTTCCGGACGGCGCGCTCGCGCGCCGTGCGCGCCGCGTCTACCGGCTCACGCCGGTCGGCCGGGAACGGTTCTCCGAACTCCTTGCCGACACCGGTCCGCAGAACTACACCGATGACGGCTTCGGCGTTCACCTTGCCTTCTTCAGCCGCACTCCCGCCGAGGCGAGAATGCGGATTCTGGAGGGCAGACGTCGTCAGGTCGAGGAGCGCCGAGAGGGTCTGCGGGAAGCGATCAAGAAGGCCAGCGGGTCACTGGATCGCTACACCAAGCAGCTCCACCAGCTCGGATTGGAATCAAGCGAGCGCGAAGTGCGCTGGCTCAACGAGTTGATTGCGGCGGAGCAATCGACGAAGGCGGCACCACAGAAAGAGGGAAAGAGCGGCCATGAGTGATGTCAACAAGGTTGGATCCGGCGAAGTTCGCGTCGCGATCGTCGGTGTGGGCAACTGCGCATCGTCGCTGGTGCAGGGCGTGCAGTACTACAAGGATGCCGACGAGAACCAGGTCGTTCCCGGCCTCATGCACGTCAAGTTCGGTAGCTACCACGTCCGTGACGTGAAGTTCGTGGCCGCGTTCGATGTCGACGCCAAGAAGGTCGGCTTCGACCTGGCCGAGGCCATCTTCGCCAGCGAGAACAACACCATCAAGATCTCCGACGTGCCGCCGACCGACGTGACGGTCCTGCGTGGCCCGACCCTCGACGGCATCGGCAAGTACTACGCGCAGACCATCGAGCAGTCCGAGGCGCCCGCGGTCGACGTGGTCAAGGCGCTCAAAGACGCTGAGGTCGACGTGCTGGTCTCGTACCTGCCCGTCGGTTCCGAAGAGGCCGACAAGTTCTACGCGCAGTGCGCGATCGACGCGAACGTCGCCTTCGTCAACGCGCTGCCGGTCTTCATCGCCTCCGACCCGGTCTGGGCGCAGAAGTTCGTCGACGCCGGTGTCCCGATCGTCGGCGACGACATCAAGTCGCAGGTCGGCGCGACCATCACCCACCGCGTGATGGCCAAGCTGTTCGAAGACCGCGGCGTGGTGCTCGATCGCACCTACCAGCTCAATGTCGGCGGCAACATGGACTTCAAGAACATGCTCGAGCGTGAGCGTCTGGAGTCGAAGAAGGTCTCCAAGACCCAGGCCGTCACCTCGAACCTCACCGGGGCGCTCGCGGGCAAGGTCCACGACCGCAACGTCCACATCGGTCCCTCGGACTACGTGGAGTGGCTCGACGACCGCAAGTGGGCCTACGTGCGCCTCGAGGGTCGTGCGTTCGGCGATGCTCCGCTGAACCTGGAGTACAAGCTCGAGGTGTGGGACTCGCCGAACTCGGCGGGCATTATCATCGACGCTGTCCGCGCGGCGAAGATCGCCAAGGACCGCGGCATCGGCGGACCCGTCATCCCGGCCTCGGCCTACCTGATGAAGTCCCCGCCGGTGCAGATCGCCGACGATGTGGCGCGCACTCAGCTCGAGGCGTTCATCATCGGTGCCGATTAGTCACTGAACGAAAAGAGCCGGTGCGCACGAACTCTCGTGCACACCGGCTCTTGTCGTCTTCAGTCCAGGGAGACGTACACCTCGACCGAGGTCGGACCGGTGTAGCGCTCCAGCTCGGCCGTGTGCGAGCGGGTGATGGTGCCGGCGTTCTCGGCCTTGATCACCTGCGCCCACGCGGTGCGCAGCAGATCGTAGGGCTTGTCCGCGACCACGAACTTGGCGTAGCGACCCGCGGGAATGCGGGTGAGCACGTCGCCTTCGTCGATGTCGTCCAAGCCGCCGACCTCGTAGCCGAGCACGGCCACCGCATGATCGTTCTGACCGATATAGGCGGCCGCGCGAGGCACCGTCTTCTCCCGCGACAGGTACCGATCCCAGGTGAAGTTCACCAGGTCGAGATCGCGCGCGGTCACTTCACGCCCGGCCAACGGCACGGTGAGACCCGCGATCAAACCGTCGGCGAGGGTGACGATTTCGAAATCCACGGCCATCAGCTGTCCTTCTCCTCGGTCAGCGACACGAAGATCTCGACCGTGCGTTCGTCGGGATACTGCTCGCAATCGCCGGTATAGGCACGCACGAATTCACCTGCGGCCTCCGCGTCCCACACCTGGCGCCAGAGCCCGACGATGGTGTCGCCGAGGTTGTCGCCGCTGGCCACGAATCGCGCGTAGCGGCCGGCCGGAATCCGGCCGAGCACGTCGCCTACCTCCAGGTCGGCGAGAGTCTTGCACTCGTAGCCGACGATGTGGGTGAGGTAGGAATTGATCTCCGGCGCGAAATCGACATACCCCGTCGCGACCGGTCCCGGTAACGTTCTCGCCCGCAGGTTCGCCCACGCCTCGACCACTTTGGCGCGGCGCGGCCCCTCGACGGCGAGCGCCGGACTGCGAAGCACCGTGCCCGCGATCAGCGTCTCGGGACGGTCAACGACATTGAAATCCACCTGCGTAGCCCCTATGTCTAGTGTCGTCGCATGTCGGTACCGACCGCACATCCTCCCGTATCGGTCCGACAGGTTCCGCGCCGGGATCATTCGACCCCTGGTCGGGCGGTTCGCGCTCTGGGCAACGATGTTGCCATGTCCTCAGGGTAGTCGGGTCCGGCTGCGCCAACTCGTGATCTATCGCGGCCCTTCGCCGCCGAGTCCGGGGAACAGCTCACCGGGGACGACGGGCGTCGGTGCGGGCGGGATGATGATCAGCGGCGGCGGCGCGGGGCGCGGTGAGTTCGTCGGCGGACCGAAGATGTCGAAGCCGCCGCCCGGTGTCGGCGCCGGTCCGGTGCCCGGCGATGGCACCAGCGGCGGGCTCGGCACCGGCTGCACTTCGAACTGTTCGACCGGCGTTCCGGCCAGCGCGGCGTCCATCGACTGCTTCCAGATGTCGGCGGGCAGCCCTGAACCCCAGACGGCCCCACCGCGACCGGTGCGCAGCGGCTGGGGGTGCTCGGTGCCCACCCACACCGCGGTGGACAGGGAGGGCGTGTACCCCACCATCCACGCGTCCTTGTTGTCCTTGGTCTCGCCGAGCTGGGTGGTTCCGGTCTTGCTCGCCGACTGTCTGCCGTCGGCGAGGCCGTGGCCGTTGGAGTAGTTGGCGATCGGCAGCATCGCGGCGGTGGTGGCATCGGCGATCGCCGGGGTGATCCGCTGTTCGGGCTCCGAATGTCGCTTGCCTGTCGCGGTTTCCCAGCTGCGGTCGAGCAGCACCCGCCCGTCCCCGGTGCTCACCTTCTGCACGAAGTACGGCTGGTGATAGACCCCCGAGGCAGCCAGCGTCGCGTACGCCGACGCCATGTCGATGGGTCGCACCAGGTACTGGCCGAGCACGATCCCGTTGAGCGGGTAACCGTCCGGCTCCGACAGGCTCATGCCCTCGACGCCGGGAATGTACTCGGGGATGCCGGCCAGGTGCGCGGCCTCGGCGATCGAGCGCGGGCCGTCGGCCATCGTCATGGTGAGCCGGTAGAAGCTGGTGTTCAGCGAGCGTTTGAGCGCCTCGGCGAGCGAGCAGCGTCCGCACGAGTCACCCTCGACGTTGGTGATCTCGGTACCGCGGTCGGTGATGGGCGAGCTGTCCATCGCCCGCGTCACCGGGATGCCTTGCCGCTGGGCGGCGACGAGCGCGAAAACCTTGAACGCGGAACCGGTTTGGAGCGGCGCCTGCGCGAAATCGAACCCGGTCCCGTCCTCTCCGCCGTAGTAGGCCCGCACGGCCCCGCTGCGCGGATCGATCGACACCACGGCCGAGCGCAGCTCCGGTGGTTGCCACGACAGCCGCTCACGCACCGAATCGACCGCGCCTGCCTGGGCCGCGGCGTCGATGGTGGTGGTGATCTGCAGTGCGCCCGTGTTGATGTCGGCGTCGTCGAGGCCCGCGGCCCGCAGTTCGCGCAGCACCTGGGTGCGGATATGGCCTTCCGGTCCGAGCGCGGCCGACTCCGCGGGCACGTCGTCGAGCGGGATGATCGGCGGGAACACCGTCGCGTCCCGGTCCCCGGGCGCGAGCGCTTTCATCTCGACCATCCCGTCGAGCACATACTGCCAGCGCGCCCGCAGCTGATCGAGATGGTTCTCCGGGTCCAGCACCGAGGGCGAGCGGATCACCGCCGCCAAGACGGCCCCCTCCGCGAGCGTCAGGTCCGGCACCGGCTTGTCGAAATAGGCCTTCGCCGCGGACGCGATCCCGTACGCCCCGCGCCCGAAGTAGATGGTGTTGAGGTAGGCGGACAGGATCTCGTCCTTGCTCCACTGCCGCGCCATCTTGGCCGCGATGATCAACTCCCGCATCTTGCGGGTGACGGTGCGCTCGGAGCTCAGGAAGGCGTTCTTCACGTACTGCTGGGTGATCGTCGAGCCGCCGCCCGCGTTGTCCTGACCCGTCACATTGTCGCGAGCGGCGCGCAGGAAGCCGCTCGTCGAGTAACCGGCGTTCGTATAGAAGGTGCGGTCTTCGGCCGCCAGCACGGCGTCCCGCACCGGGAACGGCACATCGGTGAGCGGGATGGGAATCCGATTGCCCTGTGGCGGAATGAATTTGGTCAGCACGGTGGTGCCGTCGGCGGCGAGGACGGTCGCGGGCTGTTCGACCGCGACCTCGGCCGGTTCGGGGATCTCCGAACTCCAGTACACCGCGACGAACAGCAGCGCGGGCACACACACGAAGATCACGAAGAGCGCGAGCAGCAACCGCCGGATGCGCTGACCCCTGGTGCGTGGCTTGCGTTCCGGGGGCGGGTCGCCGGACCCGTCGGTGGCGGCCAGTCGGGCGGCCTGTGCCCGTCGCGCCGCGCCCTTGGCCGGCTTCTGCTCTTTCGCCAGCGGATCGCGGAACCCGGCAATCGAGGTATACGGAACGTCCCCATCGGAACGCCCGCGCCCGCGCTGGGAGGCCACACCATCTCCTTTCGGAGCGAGCAGAAGAACTCACCTGCACCGACGTCGATATCGGTGCAGGCGACTCTACCCGGCGTGGGCGGCAGAACCCGGCAGGTCAGCTCTTGACGCCGCCCGCGGTGAGACCGGAGATGATGCGACGCTGGAAAATCAGCACCATGATCACCAGCGGCACGGTGACGATCACGCCCGCCGCCATGATGGCCGCATACGGCTGCACCAGCGGGTCGTTGCCCGAGAAGCTCGCGATGGCGACCGTCACCGGCTTGGTGTCGTCGCCCGAGAGCAACCGGGCCAGCAGGTACTCGTTGATCGAGGCGATGAACGCCAGGATCGCGGTGGTGAACACCGCGGGGGCGGCCAGCGGCAGCATGATCAACCGGAAGGCCTGGAACTTGCTCGCGCCGTCGATGCGCGCGGCCTCTTCGAGCTCCCACGGCAGTTCGGCGAAGAACGAGGCCAGGATGTAGACCGTCATCGGCAGCACGAAGGAGATGTTCGGGATGATCATCGCCTGGTACTGGCCGATCCAGCCGATATCGGTGAACAGCTGGAACAGCGGCGTCACCAGCACGACGGCCGGGAACATCGACGCCGACAGGATCAGTCCCGAGACCAGGTACTTGCCCGCGAAGGCCATCCGGGCCAGCGCGTAGGCCGCGAGCACGCCGAGGATCAGCGCCACGGCGGTGGTCGCCGATCCGATGATCACACTGTTGAGCAGTGCCTTGCCGAAGTTGTTGCCGCGGCTGGTGTCGAAGGCGTTGCGGAAGTTCTCCAGCGTCACGTGGGTGGGCCACGGGGTGCTGTCGAAGGTGTGGGCCGGGTCGCGGAACGCCACCACGGCCATCCAGTAGAACGGGCCGAGGCCCCACACCAGCACGATGGCGACACCGAGATAGAGCCGCACCGTGCCGATCCGCTTGCGCCACGACACCGGCTGCACCGGCAGCGTCTTCGATTCCGCGACAGGTTCTTTCGTCATCGACATGCTCATCAGTTCGCCTTCCGCTGGTCTTCTTGCGTGCGAACAGCGTTGGCGCCCAGCACCTTCACCAGGATGAACGCGATCGCGAAGACAAGCAGGAAGGTGATCACCGACAGTGCCGCGGCGCTGTTGGGCCCTTGGCGCACCTGCTCGACCACCAGGATCGACAGCGTGTTCGTCGCCGGGTTGCCCAGCGTCATGATCGCGGGCAGGTCGTAGATGCGCAGCGTGTCCATGGTGCGGAACAGGACCGCGACCAGCAGCGCGGGCTTGAGCAACGGCAGCGTGATGTGGACGAACCGCTGCCAGGCAGTCGCGCCGTCGACTTTGGCCGCCTCGTACACGTCGGCCGGAATCACTTGCAGCCCAGCCAGAATCAGCAGGGCCATGAACGGCGTCGTCTTCCACACATCGGCCGCGATCACCGCGAACCGCGACGCCCACATGTCCGAGGTCCACAGGATGTGCGTGCCGAGCACCCGGTTCACCACGCCGTCGTACTGGAACATGAACTCCCACAGTCGCGCTGTGACCGCGGTGGGAATCGCCCACGGGATCAGCACGGCGGCGCGCAACAGCGCCCGGCCGCGGAAGGTCTTGCCCATCACCATGGCCATGCCGAGCCCGAGCAGGGCCTCGATCGACACCATCACCACGGTGAAGAACAGGGTGATCCCGACCGCCGACCAGAACTGCGAGCCGAGCGTGCCGGTGGGGCACGACACCGTGCCGTTCAGCGACCCACACTGCTGCAGCAGCCAATGCGTGTAGTTGCTGAATCCGGCGCTGCCGCCCTCGACGAACATCCCGGTGGCCGGGTCGATGCCGGAGTCCTTCGAGAAGGACATCCAGATCGCCTCGACCACCGGATATCCGATGACCACGGCCAGCGCGACAAGCACGGGCGCGACGAACAGCCACGCCTTGCCGGATTGTCGCAGTTGCAGCGCTAGCCCGCGCTGCTTGGCTCCCGAAGGATCCGACACCGTTACTACTCTCCTACGGTCTGGTCGGGTCCGCTGCGCGTACCGCTACGAACCGGCGGTCTCGATGCCCTTTTGCATGCCGGCGACCGCGTCGTCGACGGACTTCGTGCCGTTGAGGGCAGCATAGGCGTTGTCCTGGATGGCCTTCGACACCGCGGGATAGAACGGGGTCACCGGACGCGGCACGGCGCTGGCGATGGATTCCTTCAGCGTGGGCAGGTACGGCATCTTCGCGATCAGGGCCGGGTCGTCGTAGAGCGAGGAGCGCACCGAGGGCAGCGAGCCCGAGGCGATGATCTGCTGCGCCTCTTCGCTGATCAGGTAGCGAACGAAGTCGGCGGCGGTGGCCTTGTTCTTGGAGAACGCGCTGATCGCGGCGTTGTAGCCGCCGAGGGTGGAGGCGCCGACGCCGGTGTTGCCCGGCAGCGGGGCGACGCCGAACTTGTCCTTCACCGCGGAGCCCTCGGCGGAGGCCTGGGCGAAGAGGTAGGGCCAGTTGCGCAGGAACAGCAGCTTGCCCGACTCGAACGCGCTGGCGCTCTCGCCTTCCTTGAAGGTGATGGCTTCCTTGGGGATGTCACCGTTCTTGTAGGCGTCGACGAGGACCTTCAGGCCCGCCTTCGACTCCGGGCTGTTCACGGTGGGGGTCTTGCCGTCGGCGCCGACGAAGCTGCCGCCGAAGGCGTTGATGACCTCGGAGGTGTTCACGGTCAGGCCCTCGTAGGGGGCGAGTTGACCGGCGTAGCAGCCGATGTTGTTGTCGCGGGCCACCTGGCACTGGCCGAGCATCTCGGTCCAGGTCTTGGGCGGGTTGGGCACCAGGTCCTTGCGGTAGTACAGCAGACCGCCGTTGGTGTTCTTCGGCGCCGCGTACAGCTTGCCGTTGTAGGTGGCGCTGGCCACGGTCGGCGCGAGCAGCGGCGCGGTGTCGATCGCGAAGCTGTCCTCGAGCGGCTGGATCCAGCCCTTGGCCGCGAATTCGGCGGTGTTCGGCACGTCGAGGGCGACCACGTCGTAGCCGTCCTGCTTGGCGCGGAAGTGCTCGGCTAGGTCGTCGTGCTGCTGGGTGCCGTCGGCCGACTGCTCCTTGAACGTCACCTGCTCGTTCGGGTGCGCGGCGTTCCAGCGGTCGATGAGCTGCTTGACCACACCGGTTTCGGTGGTGTCCTTGCCCTCGACGTAGGTGATCGGGCCGCGGCCCGTCAGGTTCTGGTCGAGTGCGTTGCCCCCGTCGTCACTGGAACAACCGCTGGCGAACGTCGCGGTGAGCAACGCGATCGAGGCAGCAGCCATCGTCGCTCTGGGGACAAACTTCAAGGCCATCGCAGACACTCCAGGGTCAAGACGTGAGCAGCAGCACACCGTGCGGTGCAACAGGCAACATACAGGATTCTCGGCGGCGCGGGCGCCGCGTGTTCTCGGCCTGGGAGGCCTCGATCTTCCCTTCCTACGGGCACTCCGTCGTCGCACCCTTCGGTCGGTCCGGATCGAGGCTGCCGAGAACGGGCACAGACTTGCACAGTTTTTCTGTCAGTGTGGTGGCTTAGGGTCATTGCTTGTGACAAGTCCCTCGCCGGCCGCTACGCCCGATCGGATGCTCACCCGCATCGGCGGTTTGCTGCGCAAGGCCGAGTCCACTGACAACGCGCACGAGGCCGAGGCCTTCCTCGCCGCGGCGCAGCGACTGGCGACGAAATCCTCGATCGATCTCGCGGTGGCGCGCTCACATGTGGCCTCGCGCGAGCGCAGGTCGGCGCCGGTGCAGCGGATCATCCCGATCGGCGAACCGGGCCGAAAAGGTCTGCGTACCTACGTCCAGCTGTTCGTGGCGATCGCTACGGCCAACGACGTTCGCTGCGATGTCGCCCGTACTTCCGCCCAGGTCTACGCCTACGGTTTCGCCGCCGACATCGACACCTGCGAAGCGCTCTACGCGAGTCTGCTCATCCAGATGGTCCGCGCGTCGGACCACTACATCAAATCCGGCGCCTACCGCGAGGCGACAGTGGTCAAGGTCGTCACCGAGAAGCGTCTCGGCCGTTCTGTCCGCCGCAAGGTGGAGGCACCGGTCGCGGGAGTCACCGCGCGGCTGAACTTCCAGATGGCCTTCGCCGCCCGCATCGGTGCGCGGTTGGCCGAGGTGAAAGCCGAAGTCGTCGCCGAGGAATCGGTGGTCGAATCGACGGGGACCGCCCTGGCATTGCGGGACAAAGAAGTAGCCCTCACGGACTTCTACACGGCCACCTCCGAGGCGCGCGGAACCTGGCGTGGGCCGCAGACCTCCACCGGGCACTCCGCCGCGGCTCGTCGCGCGGGCGACCGAGCGGGCCGTACCGCCCGCCTCGGCACCTCACCGGAACTGCCTGCCGCACGCGGAAAGCTGTCGGGCCGATGAGATCGACCGGGCTGTCGGCATTCCGCCGGACCGTCGGCGGCCCGCTCGGCGGTGCGTTCCCGATGGGGAGCGGCGGGCAGGGCTGTGGCGCCGGGTAGTTCGCCACGGCCGCAGCGCGACAGCCAGCGTGCCAAGGTCTATGACGGTGAGCAGTTGGTGCGTGGGGTATTCGATCGTGCCGACGAGTTCGGCCACCGGACGGTCGAGGTCTACGGCTCGCAACTGACGTTGCCGGTGGAGCGCCGCTTCGCCTCCGTGGAGTCGGTACAGAGCTATGCGGACAAGGTGCTGGCACTGAATTGGGTTCGTGCGCAATGGGAGCGAGCCACAGTATCGATCAGGGTCCGGGCCCGGGGTGGTGCCGCGGCTGCTCACTACGAGCCGGAGAGCGCCGTCCTCGCCGTCCCGCTGCACACCGGCTCTACCGCGTGGGCGCTTCGCGAACTGGTGGTCCTGCATGAACTCGCCCACCACCTGGCACCCGATTCGGCGCAGGCGCCACACGGACCCGAATTCTGTAGCCGCTATATCGAATTGGTGGACGGTGTGATCGGCCCGGAGGCCGCATTGCTGATCCGGGCCACTTTCGCCGGATGCGGTGTTCGGTTCGGCTAGGGATTTGCTCGCTCAGCGGTCTTCGAGCAAGGCGCTGACTCGCTCGTAGCGTCGCAGCCACCAGTCGGCACGGTCTGGATCGGGGTGTCGGTATTTGTCCAGCAATGTGGGGTCGGGCTCCGGTGGCGAGGCCGGGACCGGCAACCATCCGTCGACCGGCAGCAACGACGCTGTGACGAGATCACCGTCGAACAGTGCGAGAGTGCCCAATCCACAGGCGAATTCGAGCTCGGGCAGCGCGCCCGCCAACGCCAGCTGCGCCGACAGGCCGACGCTGGTCTCGAGCGCCGACGAGACGACGGTCGGCAGCCCGGCCGCCCCGGCGACCGCCAATGCCCGCCGGACCCCACCCAGCGGCGTGCACTTGAGTACCGCCACGTCAGCGGCGCCGGCCACCGCCACCCGCATCGGGTCCTCGGCCCGGCGAATCGACTCGTCGGCCGCGATCGGCACCGAAACCCGCCGACGCACCTCGGCCAATTCCGCCACGGTCCGGCACGGCTGTTCTACGTATTCCAAACCCCCGGCGGCTTTGTCGATCTCTCCGATATGGCGGACGGCGGTTTCCACGTCCCACACCGCGTTCGCGTCGATCCGAACGGCCCCGGATTCCCCGATCGCTTCGCGTACCGCGGCCACCCGAGCCACATCCTCGCTCAGCGAGTCGGGGTGATCCGCCACTTTCACTTTCGCGGTCGCGCAACCGGATTCCCGAACAATTCGGCGGGCTCGGGTGGGATCCACCGCGGGCACAGTGCAATTCACCGGAATCCGATCACGCACCGGGGCCGGCCACCCCACTGTCACCTGTTCGACGGCGGTAGCCAACCACCCGGCCGCTTCGCGATCGTCGTATTCGGGAAACGGGCAGAACTCGCCCCACCCCAATTCGCCCCGGATCAACATCCCCTCGCGCACAGTGATCCCCCGAAACCGTGTCCGCAACGGAATCGCATAGACAAACAGTTCGGTGCTCACCCGACCGATCGTAGATCTCGCTACGCGGGTCGAGACGAACGGCGGCGCTCACGGTGAGCGCCGCCGTCCGGTGTCACAGGCGTTCGATGATGGTGGCGTTGGCCAGGCCACCCGCTTCGCACATGGTCTGCAGCCCATAGCGCGCTCCACGCTGCTGCATCGTGTGGACCAGCGTGGTCATCAACCGCGCCCCGGAAGCGCCCAGCGGATGCCCGAGCGCGATCGCCCCACCGTGCACGTTGACCCGGCTCATGTCCACCCCGGTCTCTTTCGCCCACGCCAGCACAACCGGCGAGAATGCCTCGTTGATCTCGAACAGGTCGATGTCGCCGATGTCCAGACCAGCCCGGCGCAGCACCTTCTCGGTGGCCGGAATGACCGCGGTGAGCATCAGCAACGGGTCGTCGCCCGCGACCGAGAAGCTGTGCAGGCGGGCCAGCGGCCGCAGGCCGAGCTGCTCGGCGCGTTCGCCGGACATGATCAGAACGGCGGAACTCCCGTCGCTGACCTGGCTGGCGGAGGCGGCGGTGATCTCCCAGCCGATCTGCGGGAACCGCGTCGCCATCGCGGGGTCGTAGTAGGCGGGCTTCAGTTTCGCGAGGGTGTCGATGGTGCTGCCGACCCGGATTCCCTCATCCGTGGTCAGCCCGTTGATCGGTGCGAGTTCCGCGGTGAAGAGTCCGTCTTTGGTTGCCCGAGCGGCCTTTTCATGACTGCCGAGAGCGAATTCGTCGAGCTGGGTTCGCGTCAGACCCCATTTCGCCGCGATGAGTTCGGCGCTGATTCCCTGTGGGACGAGGTCCTCGGGATAACGCTGCGAGAAGGCGATGCCCGACAGGTCGGTGGCGCCGACCAGGTTGGCGCCCATGGGAACTCGCCCCATCGATTCCACGCCGGCGGCGACCACGATGTCGTACGCGCCCGCGATAACCCCCTGTGCGGCAAAGTGAATCGCCTGCTGACTGCTGCCGCACTGCCGGTCCACTGTCGTGGCGGGCACGGATTCCGGATATCCGGCGGCCAGCGCGGCCCGCCGGGTCATATTCGATCCCTGCTCCCCGACCTGGGTGACGATGCCGCCGATCACATCGTCGATGAGCGCCGGATCGATCCCGCTGCGCTCGACCACCGCCCGCAGGCTGTGGGCCAGCAGATCGACCGGATGAACGTCGTGAAGTGCGCCGTTCGGCTTGCCCCGCCCGATCGGGGTGCGTACCGCTTCGACGATGACCGCGTCTCGCATGGAAGTCCTCTTTCGCCAACGCTGGCTCTATCTGACAATAGCCAGCTTAGATCCTAACTATCATCGACTCAAGTCAGATTGGCTATGATGTCTCTCATGGCAGCCGTGATGGAAGGACCCCTGGCCGATCTCAGTAAATGGGAAACGGCGGGCTGTTCGATCGCCAGAGCCATGGACCTCATCGGCACCCGCTCCGCGATGCTCATCCTGCGCGAGGCCTACTACGGCACCCGCCGCTTCGACGGCTTCGCCCACCGAGTGGGCATCACCGACGCCGCCGCGGCGGCCCAACTCCGCAAACTCACCGCCGCCGGCCTCCTGGAAAAACGCCCCTACCAGGAGGAAGGCAAGCGCACCCGGCACGAATACGCCCTCACCCAGATGGGCCGGGACCTGCTCCCCGCGGTCGTGGCCCTCTGGCAATGGGGCGACGCCTACCTCCAGCCGGGCCCGCCACCCCTGCTGCGGGTAGACGCGGAAACCGGCGAACCGGTCCGCGTCGACCTGCGCACCTCCGACGGCACCGAGATCCCCCTGGAACGCCTGGCGGTCCGAGTCAACGAGGACTACCTCCGCGACCGCGCCGAACGCCGAAGGAAGAACCCGGACAGCTAGGCGCTGAACACGCCGATCGTCACGTCCTCCGTGCCGAGGGCCTGGAACAAGCTGACCCACAGCAGGACGACCGGCTCGGTGCTGCGGGCCGTGTTGAGCGCGCCGAGGTCGATCAGCTGTTCGTCGGCCCAGCCGAAGGAGTTCAGCAGCCGCGCCACCTGCGACTTGGCATCGGCGTCGTCACCGCTGAGAAAGATGGTGTGCTGTCCGGGAATTCGGGCCGGGTCGACCATCACCTGGTTGTTGGTGGTGTTGAGCGTCTTCACCACGCGGGTGGCCGGAAAGGCCCGCTGGATTTCCTCGGCGACGCTGCCCGCCTCGGGGACAACGAGTTTCGGCGGAAAGCCCTGCGAGAAGTCGAGTGCGTTGGAGACGTCGACGATGATCTTGTCCGCGAGATTGTCCGACCCGGCCGCGGTGAGCGCCGCTACCGATACCGTGCCCGATGTCGCATTCACGATCAGTTCGGCCGCTGCCGCCGCCTCGGCGAAAGTGCCGTGCGCCCCGCCGGTTTCGGCTGCCCACGCGGTGGCGTCGGCATTGTCGGCGGTCCGCGACCCCATCGTCACCGTGTGCCCGACCTCGACCAGCTTGCTCGCCAGCCGTCGACCGACCTGGCCGGTGCCGAGTACTGCTATGCGCATGTCACTACCCCATGTCGACAAACCCGCCCGGCGATCACCGGGTCCGAGCATCAGCATAGGGCCGCACCGGAATCGAGCCGAGCATCTACGCGCACAGCGCAATCGTGCGCGGGCGACTCGAGTCACGAGCCGCCCGCGCATCCGAATCAGCGCAGGCGCTTGCCGTCCACGCTGAAGAAGTACACGTGTTCGGGGTCGGTGGTCAGGCAGAGGCGATCGCCCTTGGACGGCGGGTTGCGCCAATCCACGCGCGCCACAATCGTTTCCCCGGTCTGCCCGCCGGCGCCCGCCGAGAGGGCGCGACCGTAGACGTAGGCGTCGGAGCCCAGCTCCTCCACGACGTCGACCTCCAATTCGAGGCCGCCGTCGCCGACCTCGAGATGTTCGGGGCGGATGCCGAGGACCACGGAGCCCTCTCCCGCGTCGGCCACCGCGCGCGGCACCCGTACCGGGTAGCCACCGATGGTGACGGCCCCGTCGGTGACGGGGAGGGTGAACAGGTTCATCGCGGGCGAACCCATGAACCCGGCGACGAACATGTTCGCCGGATCGCGGTAGAGGTCGCGCGGCGAGGCGCACTGCTGGAGCAGGCCGTCCTTGAGGACCGCCACCCGGTCGCCCATCGTCATCGCCTCGACCTGGTCGTGCGTGACGTAGACGGTGGTGGTGCCGAGCCGGCGCTGCAACTGGGCGATCTGGGTCCGGGTCTGCACGCGCAGCTTCGCGTCGAGGTTCGACAGCGGCTCGTCCATCAGGAACACCCGCGGCTGCCGCACGATCGCGCGCCCCATCGCCACGCGCTGCCGCTGTCCGCCCGAGAGCGCCTTCGGCTTACGGTCGAGGTACTGCTCGAGGTCGAGGAGCTTGGCTGCCTCGAGCACCCGCTCGTCGCGCTCGGCCTTGGACACCTTGGCCAGCTTCAGCGCGAAGCCCATGTTCTCCGCGACCGACATGTGTGGGTAGAGCGCGTAGTTCTGGAACACCATCGCGATATCGCGATCCTTGGGTTCGGCGTTGGTCACGTCTTTGTCGCCGATCCGGATGCACCCGGCGTTGACCTCTTCGAGGCCGGCCAGCATGCGCAGCGAAGTCGATTTGCCACACCCGGAGGGTCCGACGAGTACGAGGAATTCGCCGTCGGCGATCTCCAGGTCGAGTGCGTCGACCGCGGGTTTGGTGGCACCGGCGTAGAGCCGGGTAGCGCGGTCGAAAGTGACGGTAGCCATGCGTAGATCAACATCCCATCCCGGCAGGAACGTGCCGGACGATCCGAGTAGTGGGTCGCTGGGATCGTAGCGGCCCACAACGGTGCCGGGTAGCCTCGGTCGCGGTGCCAACCCGAGCCATCGAGGAGCCAGCGAGATGAGTCGTCCGGTCCGTATCGGAGTCCAGCTTCAACCGCAGCACGCGCCTGATTACGGGCTCATTCGCGATGCCGTGTTGCGGGCCGAGGACGCCGGAGTCGACATTGTCTTCAACTGGGATCACTTCTTCCCGCTCACCGGCGACCCGGCGGGCGCGCATTTCGAATGCTGGACGATGCTCGGCGCGTGGGCGGAGCAGACCGAGCGGGTCGAGCTCGGCGCGCTGGTCACCGGCGGCGGCTACCGTAATCCCGACCTGCTCGCGGATATGGCGCGCACGGTGGACAACATCAGCGGCGGCAGGCTGATCCTCGGCATCGGCGCGGGCTGGTTCGAGCGTGACTACGACGAGTACGGCTACGAGTTCGGTACGCCGGGCAGCAGGCTGACCTTGTTGAAGGAGAGCATGGCGCGCATCACCGCCAGGCTCGGGAAGCTGAACCCGCCGCCGGTCCGCGACATCCCGATCCTGATCGGCGGCGGTGGTGAGCGCAAGACGCTGCGCCTGGTCGCCGAGTACGCCGACATCTGGCACTCCTTCGCCGACGTGGCGACTCTCGGCCACAAGAACAAAGTGCTGGCCGAGCACGCGGCCGTCGTCGGTACCGACGAGTCGCGGATCGAGCGTTCGGTGCAGTGGCAGGGTCGCGACGAGGCGAAGGCGCTGCACGATGCGGGCGTCACCCTGTTCACCGTGGGTGTTTCCGGCCCCGGCTACGACCTCACCGAAGTCCGGCGCGCCATCGAATGGCGTGACGAGACGAACCCGGCCGTCCTGGAGGGCCTCGCGTAGTTTCGATCACGCTGCGGCGAACCCGCTTCCGGGCCTCGACCGGCTGTCGCCGTGGATCGACACCGTGAGCCGCAGCGCTGCGTAACCTTCGCTGTGCAAGGTTGCGGCTAGGGTCTATCGGCATGGCAGGTGTACGAACTCGGGCGCGGATCGCTGCCCTCTTGCTCCTCGTCGGCGTCGCGGCGACCGGTTGCGGCGGCTCCGAGAGCAGCTCCGCGCGTGACCTCTGTTCGCCGCCGGGACCGAGCGCCGCCGCTGCCGCGCCGACCAATCTGGCCGCGGGCGAAACCGCGGGCGCCGATCGCTACACCACCGCGACAACGGCGCCGGTCGACTCGATCGACACCACGAAGCTCGGCCTGCTCAACCCGGGCACCCTGAGCGTCGGCACCCTGTCCGACGCGCCGCCCAGCATCTGTGTCAACAGCGAGGGCGCCTTCACCGGCTTCGACAACGAACTCCTGACCGCGATCGGCGCGAAACTCGGTCTGCGCGTCGAGTTCTCCGGCACCGAGTTCGCGGGCCTGCTCGCCCAGGTATCGGGCAAGCGTTTCGATGTCGGCTCGTCCAACATCACCACCACCGATGCCCGCCGCGAACTGGTCGGCTTCACCAACGGTTACGACTTCGGCTACTTCTCCCTGGTCGTTCCGCAGGGCAGCGCGGTGAAAGGCTTCGGTGACCTGAACCAGAGCTCGCGCATCGCCGTGGTGCAGGGGACCGTGCAGGACGAGTTCGTGGTGAACCAGCTGAAGCTGGATCCGGTGAAGTTCCCCGACTACAACACCGCCTACGCGAATCTGAAGTCCGGCCAGGTCGACGCCTGGGTCGCACCGTCGGCGCAGGCCGAGGGCGCGATCAAACCGGGCGACGGAATCGTGGTCTCGCAGAACACCTTCAGCCTCGACAACTTCGTCGGCTACGCGGTGGCCAAGAACAACCAGCCGCTGATCGACGCGCTCAACTCCGGCTTGGACGCGGTGATCGCGGACGGCACCTATGCCCGTCTGTACGCCGATTGGGTGCCCCGTGAACTCCCGCCGGGGTGGAAGCCGGGCTCCAAAGCGGCTCCCACACCCCAGCTTCCGGACTTCAAAGCGCTCGCGGCCGAGAACCAGCCGGGCGAGACCGAACAGGTCGCGCAGAAGTCGACGCTGCAACAGTTGAAGGACACGTTCTTCGACTGGTCGTTGTACCGCAAGGCTTTTCCCGATCTGATCAAGACCGGTCTGCCGAATACCCTGATCCTGGCCTTGGTCTCGGGTGTCCTCGGCACCGCGATCGGCATGTTGCTCGCGGTGATGGGCATTTCCCGCACCCGCTGGTTGCGCTGGCCCGCCCGCGTCTACACCGACATCTTCCGTGGCCTGCCCGCCGTGGTGATCATCCTGCTCATCGGTCTCGGCATCGGCCCGGTGGTCCGCAATATCACCGGCGGCAACCCGTACTGGCTCGGCGCGGTGGCGCTGGCGCTGCTCTCGTCGGCCTATATCGGCGAGATCTTCCGCTCCGGTATCCAGTCGGTGGAGCCCGGTCAGCTCGAAGCCGCGCGCGCGATCGGCTTCGGGTACCGCCAGTCGATGACGCTGGTGGTGATCCCGCAGGGTGTGCGCCGGGTGCTGCCCGCGCTGATGAACCAGTTCATCGCGCTGATCAAGGACTCGTCGCTGATCTATTTCCTCGGCCTGCTCGCCTCGCAGCGCGAACTGTTCGCCGTCGGCCGCGACCTCAACGCCCAGACCGGCAATCTGTCCCCGCTGGTCGCGGCGGGCCTGATGTATCTGGTGCTCACCATCCCGCTCACCCACCTGGTCAACTACATCGACCAGCGCATGCGCACCGGCAGGCCCACTCCCGCCGACCCGATCGAACAGGCAGTCATCACAGAAGGGCGAGGCGCATGAGCGAGCGTAGCGAGCGGCAGACCAGCACAGCTGCATATGCAGTCATGGCGGAACCGAGCGCCAGCGAGGTGGAGGCATGAGTGCATCGCTGACCGGCACCGGGCTCAATCTGACGCTCGGCAACAACCACATCCTGCGCGGTGTCGACATCCACGTCGAGGCGGGCCACGCCACCACCGTCATCGGCCCGTCCGGCTCGGGCAAGTCGACGCTGCTGCGTGTGCTCAACCGCCTGCACGAACCCGATTCCGGCGATGTGCTGCTCGACGGCAAGTCGGTGCTGAAGGACGACCCCGACAAGCTGCGCCAGCGCATCGGCATGGTCTTCCAGCAGTTCAACCTGTTCCCCCACAAGACCGTCGCCGACAACATCGTGCTCGGCCCCCGCAAACTGCGCGGCCTGTCCGCCGACGAGGCCCGCGCGCTGGCGATCGAACAGCTCGAGATCGTCGGCCTGGCCGACAAGGCCGACGCCCGGCCCGCTTCGCTGTCGGGCGGCCAGCAGCAGCGCGTCGCCATCGCCCGCGCGCTGGCCATGAAACCGGAGCTGATGTTCTTCGACGAGGCCACCTCGGCGCTGGACCCCGAGCTGGTGAAGGGCGTGCTGGCGCTGATGGCCGACCTCGCCTCGGGCGGCATGTCGATGATCGTGGTGACCCACGAGATGGGGTTCGCCCGCGAGGTCTCCGACAGCGTCGTGTTCATGGATCAGGGCGTCGTCGTGGAGACCGGCACCCCCGACGCCCTGTTCGACGACGCCAAGACCCCACGCCTGCGCCGCTTCCTCGATCAGGTCCTCTGACCAGGTAAGGGGCCTCGCAGCAACGCATGCGCAACTGCTAATGTCGGAAGTGCTTGGAGCTCCATTCGATCAGTACCGGACCGCGTTCCGGGAAACCGGAAAGAGAGAGCCGATGACCACCACGCACGCCGAACACCCGCAGCACACCCATGTCCACGGCCCCACTTGCGGCCACGTCGCCGTTCCGCACGAGGACCACGTCGACTACGTCCATGACGGGCACCTGCACCGCGAACACGACGGCCACTTCGACGAGTGCGAGACCACAGCACACGTCGAGCACACCGCCCACACCCACGAACACGGCCCCGGTTGTGGTCATGTCGCCGTCCCGCACGGCGACCACGTCGACTACATCCACGACGGCCACCGCCACGCCGCCCACGCGGACCATTACGACGATCACTGACCACCGGGCCGACCCCGCCCCGGCGGGGTCGGCTGCCCGTATTACCTCTGGCTCGACGATCGATCGGTTCCCCGGATAATGTCTGTGCCTGCGGCCTGCGTCATGCCTGCCGATTCACGGATGGGGATTCTCGGTAGATGGGCAGAACAATCAGGCGCACAATGGCTTTCGGTGTCGTCGGCAGCGTGCTGGCCGCGTGCGCGGCCACCTTCGGCGCGGGCAACGGCCTGGCCGACGGGCGCGATCCGATCGTCGAAGCCAAGAAGCTCCTCGCGACCCCGACCACCGCGAACGGCTCGAACATCATCTCGAGCAGGGTCGATGATCGAAATCTGACCATGCTGGTCTTCTCCGCCGCGATGAACAAGGGCATCACCGTGAAGGTGCAGCGTCCGAAAGACGCCTCTGTGCCGCGCCCGGCGCTCTACCTCCTCAACGGCGCCGGGGGCGGCGAGGACCGCGCGACCTGGTGGCAGAACACCGATGTCGGCGATTTCCTCGCCACCAAGGACGTCAACGTGGTGATGCCGATCGGCGGCGCCTGGGCGTACTACACCGACTGGCAGCAAGACGACCCCGCGCTCGGCCGTAACAAATGGCGCACCTTCCTCCTCGACGAACTCCCGCCGCTGGTCGACGCGGCACTGGGCACCAACGGCGTCAACGCCATCGCCGCCAACTCGATGACCGCGACGGCCGTCCTGCAATTGGCCGAGGCCAAACCGGGTTTCTACCAGTCCGTCGCCGGCTACAGCGGCTGCGCGCAGATCTCGGACCCGATCGGCAAGCAGTTCACCAAGCTGGTCGTGGAGACCTACGGCGGCGGTGACGTCGGCAATATGTACGGTGCCGACGACGACCCGGCCTGGGTCGCCAACGATCCGGTCGTCCACGCCGAGAAGTTGCGCGGCACCAGGCTGTTCGTCTCGGATGCCTCCGGCCTGCCGGGCCCGCACGACCGCATCGACGACCCGTACATGATGAATCCGACGCCGTTCGGCCTGGCCAACCAGCTCGTCGTCGGCGGGATCATCGAGGCCGCGGTCAACTGGTGCACCCGTAACCTCGAGTCCCGGCTGGACGAGTTGGGGATTCCCGCCACCTTCGACCGTCAGGCGAGCGGCACGCACTCCTGGGGCTATTGGCGTGATGCCTTCTATCGGTCGTGGCCGGTGCTGGCCGCGGGTTTGGGACTGCCCGAATAGCCGGTCAGTCGGTGACGGTGGCGAAGGCGGCCCAGAGCAGGGGCGAGTTCTCGGCCGCCGGAGCGTCCCGCCATGCGGACAACTGTGATCGCTGCCAGGTCAGCAGGGTGGGGACGGGTGTGGAGGAATCGTGAGCGGTGTCCACGGCGCAGACCGCGGCTTGCAGCGGGTGGCCCGTGGTGGGGGTGAGAGTGTGGAAGGCATGGTCGGTGGGCAGCGGCCAGCGGGTGGCGGTGACGAGTTCGGCGCCCGCCGAGAGGGCCGCGGTGGTGAGGCCGAGGGCCTCGGTGAAACGCAGATCGCCGCCGCTTTCGCAGGCGATGAGGGCGACGCGGCTCGGCATCGGCCACCGGTCACGTCCGGGGACGGGGGTGGAGTCGAGCGTATGGGTGCCGAGGAGGAGGTCTTTCGCCGAGAGCGGGCGATGGGTGCGGTTCGTCGCCGCGAAGCCCCGGGTGTCGGCGGTGCAGCTGAGGTGGAGCTCGGCGTGTTCGCTGCGTCCCGATTCCGGTGCGGGAGCGGTGACATGGCCGACGTAGACGAGTCGGCTCGCGCCCGCCCGCAGCGCCTCGGACAACCAGTCGCGGTCGGTGTCGGCGCGGCGGAACAGTTCCACCGCGTCGTCGACACGGGGAACCACGCGCTCTCCGTAGCGGCCGAAGTGTTGTGCCACCAGGGTTTCCGCCGACGGCCTGCCGAGTACCGAGCCGAGTTCGGAGTCGGCGCGAAACCCCGGCACGCGCGGATCGAGTACCGCGACCACGGGTAACTCGCGAGTGTCGTTCCAGCGGTGCGCGATTCGATCCGGCGCGTGCACCACCGAGACCGGTGCGAGCAGGCTGATATCGGCGATGTCCAGCAGCCGGATTCCCGCATCGGGGGCGAGGATCTCCCACGGCACCTGCGCCAGCCTGGGTGAAGGCTGGATCCGCAGATGCGGCCGAATCCCCCGCTGCGACAGTTCGTACAGCTGCACGGCGAGCCCATAGGGCAGCAGGGTGCGTGACAAAGCCTGCGCCAGTGCACTTTCCGCGTCGGGATCGACCAGTGCACCCTCGGTCATGACCCGGCGCAGATCGTCGGGTCGCGCGGGGTCGGGTACCGCGTCGGTCAGCAATCGCAGTGTCTCGCGCACGTGGTCTCGGGGCAGTACCGCTACGCCGCGCGCCAACGCGTCGTCGGCCCATCGCCACGACACGTACACGTCACCCGCGTCGGCCAGCCTGATGAAAGCTGTCGGCACACTGCTGAGCTCGGCAGCCGAAGGCGTTCCCGTTGCCGGCTCGTTCACAGCGCGATCACCCGGCTGTCGCGGACGGGGCGTCCGTAGCGCTGCTCGGCGTGGGAGATGAAGTCCGCCAAGACGATGCGGCCGCGGTCGGTCAGCCGGGGTGGTGGCGCGACGGGGATGCCCGCGGCGGCGGCGACATCGGCGAGCGCGGCGCCGAGTTGCAGGGCCGGTGTGGTGATCTGCTCGGCGGGCTCGGGATCGAACAGCTGGAATTCGAGGGTAGGCGCCGTGACGTCGGAGTACGCGGTGGTATCGAGAGTCGTCCCAGCACACTGTGTCTCGATCAGATCGCTCACCAGTTGACCGTTTCCGGCGAGCGCGGCGCATCGGAAGGCAACGCGCATGGCGGGTTCGGCGACGGTGCGGTGCCAGTGTTCACGCTGGTTGCCGTTGGGGAGGGTGTGGCGGACGGCGTCGATGGCGAGGGCGGCGGGGACCGCCAGGGACACCGCGCGGGCCACCAGATCCGGATCCGGTTGTGCCGCTTGCTCGATCGAGGCGTGGAGGAGTTCGGCGTGCCAGTAGTCGAGCTGGGCGCAGTGCATCCCGAGTCCCTGGGCGGCGTAGGCCGCGAACGAGGTGTCCAGTAGCTGCTCGGCGGCAGCGAGATCGCCTTCCGCACAGGCGACGGTGGCCAGGCGCAGCCGCACGTCCGCCGCGTCCACCACCGCGCCGGTGGAGTCGAACCGATCTAGTGCCCGTTCGTAATACGCACGCGCCGTAGCGAAGTCATCGCGGCGTTCGGCGAGAAAACCCATCGTCTTCGACCCGATCCCGGACCAGTGGCCCAGTTCACCGGCCTCGAAGAACTCCTGACTGGCCAGCAATGGCTCCTCGGCCTCGTCGAAATGCCCGGCCCGCACCAGCATCGTGGCCAGATTCTGCTGCGACTCCGCGACCGAGGCGGCCTCGCCCGCCGCGGCGAAGGCGGCTACCCCCTGCCGAGCGAAGTCGATAGCCAGTTCCCAGCGACCGGTCTCGAAGGAACAGGCCGCCAGGTTCATCAGCGGGTGACCGGCCAGCTCCGGCGCGAAACGCTCGGTCACACCGAGAGATTCGACCGCCAGCTCACCGGCGCGCGCCCACTGCTGCCGGTGCAGCGCGACCGCCGTCAGCGACAGCAGGCACGCCACCCGCAGCAGCCCCTGATCGGTGCTGTCGGCGAGCAGCACACGCGCCTGCTCGAGCACATCCTGCGCGGCATCGAACTCGCCCAGATGCTGGAAGGCCTGCGACAGATTCACCAATGCCGCAGGTCGCTGATGTGCGGCATCGTCGGGCATTTCCGCCAATGCCGTTCGGAACAGCACCACCGAGCGCCGATGCTCGCCGAGCTCGTCGGCCATACTCGCGGCGTTGATCAGCGCGGCGCTGCGCAATCGCGGCGCCGCACCGTCGGCCGCCCGCTCGAAGATCTCCAGTGCCGCGACCACATCGCCACGCTGATAGGCCGCGTACCCCGCGGTGAGCTGGGCGTCGTCGCGATCGGATGTCCTGCCCGTGGCCGCCATCAGAAGTCCTCGTCTGTTTCGGCGGCCGCTGTTTCGGCGCTCAGGCGCTGGTCGCCGGTGTGTTCGGTGAGCCGGGCGCGGGCGAATCGGCGGATCCGCTCCCGGGCGGCCGACTCGTCTTGCGGCGGATCGGCAGGACCGACACCGGGCACGAAAACGGTGATCTCCGGCAAGCTTTCCGGTGTGCCGGGGATTCGCGCCGAGCCGGTCCAGGCATCGCCCCGCAGGTGCAAGGGCATCTCGACATCGGGTCCCGGTCGGTCGTGCTCGGTGTCGGCGGGCAGCCGCACTCGAACCCGCGCGTGCGGCCGAAGGTGTTCGGGGACGAGTCGCCGGCAATCCGGCGCGGCGACCACGCTGACCCGCACCGTCGATACCCCGGCCGCGCGGGACACCTGCCACGACACGGCGTGCTCGCCCGCGTCGAGAATGCCGGGCGGGCACCGTCGCCAGTCCCAGCCACCACTGCCGCGCGCCACGATCAGCCCATCGGAGGAGTCGGCGCCGCCGGCCGCCAAGGCGTAGTCCTGCGCGCGGCCCCGTGATCCTGTCGACTCGCCCAGCGGCCGTCGCTCGTCGGTGGAGTCGGATAACCCGAAGTCTTCCTGCGTGCCCGACCCGCGATTCCCCGAGCCGGCGTCGCGCTCCGTGCCGTGCTCGCCGTCATCGCCGTCGACCGCCATCTCGCATTGCGCGGTGAGCATTCCGATTTCCTCGACCAGCAGCCGTGGATCCAGGGCGGGAATGCCGTCGATGGTCGACGCGGGCCACCACCGGCTCGCCCAGTGCGCGTAGGCGAGTCGCCGCAGGGCCGCCGCCGGCGCGCGTCGAGCGGGCGCGGCTGTCAGCGCCGCGGGCCGGTTGTCCGCGAGCGCCGAGGCGACCTCTTCGCCGTACACCGCCCACACCCAATCCTGTGCGGCATCGACGTCATCGAGTACCGCGGCGGGCACCGATTCGTCGTCGAACAGGCTCCAGCTCAGATGCCCGCCCACGACCTCGAGAATCAGCACATCGAGCCCTGGCGCGGCATCGGTGACCAGTGGCGTCCGCTCCGGAGCGATCACGAGCAAGCCCGGCTCCGCACGGCGCAGGTGGACGACTGTCATCAGCTGGCCCTCGCTTCCACATCGGCCACGGTGTCGGCGGTCAGCGCCTGTTTCACCCGGGTGCGGTGGTCCAGGATCACCGACCGGGCGACACCGTCGAGCAGATCCCACAGCTCACCGGGATCGAACACCGGCAGCTCGCGCACATCCCGACCGTGCAAACGCACCCACAACCTGCGCGAATACGGCCGCCACGGCGCGTGCAACTCGGCGGCCACCGCCGCGAGCGGTCCCGTCTGCCCGTCGACCGCGTGCACCGCGTACCGACGCGCCTGCAGCACATACCCTTCCCGCCGCCAGCGACCGTTGACCACGTCGTGCGCACGCGACGAAGGAGCCGGGTGGACCGCCGCCGGGGCACCGAACGGGGAGAGACCCAGCGCCAGTTCGGTACCCGCCGCCGCGGCGACCCGCAGCGATTCGTCGAGCAGTCCCCATGGCGAACAACTGCGCGAGATCTCCCGCGTGACCAGCTCCGCAATCTCGGGGAGGTCGGTCCGATCGATGCTGCCCTGCAACACCGTGAAGACCCGCTCGTACACGGTCCGGTCGAAGGGCAGACCGAGACTCGCGGTCGACGCGGACGCGCCGAGCTCGGGGCGCTGTGGGCTGGCACAGCTGGTGAGCCCCAGGTCGTCCGCGCCCGCGTCGGGATGCGCGAGCCACAGGGCGATCCCGCGCCGGGTGCCGGCACCGCTGTCGACGATGTCGTCGAACAGCGGCCCCGCATCGGCCGGATCTCCCGAACGGGCGAGCGTGCAGGCTTCGAGCAGCTCGGTCAGTTCGGCCGCCAGATCCCTTGCGCCGTAAGGGGCGAGCGGGCGGCGTGCCCAGGCGATGTCCAGCAGTTGCGCCAGTTCGGCCGCGCGAGCCGGGTCGGTGACATGGTGTTTCAGTGCGGCGGTGGTGCGCCCGCCGGTGCTGTCGTGGACTTCGCGCAGCGTCGCCTCGGCCCTCGCGTGCGCGCGGTCGCCCGGCGCACCGTCCACAGTCGCCAGCTCGAAGCAGCGCTGGAAGTACAGATCCTGGGCGTTGCCCTCGGTGATCCGCAGCCTGCGCCGCACCTGCTTCAGGACGACGAACCACGCCGCACACGCCCGCAGCGCATCGGACTGCGCGTGCAGCAGTGCCGTGAGCAGCGCGATCCCGTCCTCGTCGAGCATGCTCGACGACAGCCCGGGATGCTGCATCGGCCGCAGCACCAGCGGATCGAGAATCAACTTCACCGTCCGCCGCAACGGTCCGCCGTCGGCCCCGCTCAGCGCGTCGACTCCGTCGAGCCCTCGCCACACCTCATCGAGCACCATGGCGCGCGGTCTCCGCATCCGACCAGGTTATAGGTATTTTCGGCGGCTGGTGCGGCGGTTGCCGAGCGCGAAAGTTGGGATCGGTAGGCGGGTAAAGATTTCTACCTTTCTCTCAACGGGTTACCAGCCCGGTCACACCGAGAGAAACGGAAACCACCATGAACACCAAGCTGATCGCCGCCCTCGCCGCTTCCGCCGCCGCCACCGCGCTGTTCGTCACCGGTTGCAGCGACGATGCCGGCACCGCCTCCCCGAGCACCGCCGGATCGGCCGCTCCGGCCCCGGCCGCGGGCAAGTCCACCGCCACTGTCGACGGCAAGGAATTCACCGCGAAATTCGACACCACCTGTGCCAAGCAGGGGGGCACCCTCGCCCTGGCGCTCACCGACACGGCCAACGCCACCTACGGCAGCCTCTCGGTCAGCGCGTCGGTCGAAGGCGACAAGGTCCAGGCGGTCGCCATCGGCGGTAGCCAGGGCGGCGCCAACGGCCTGCCCTACGCCGTCGGCTACGGCAACGGCCAGCCCGGCGGTTCCGCGACCCTGGCCAAGGACGGCAACACCTACCGCATCACCGGCGAGGGCATCAGCGCCGACATGACCAACCCGCTCGCGGGCCCGTCGACGGCGAAGTTCGACATCACCTTCGCCTGCTCCACCATCGTCGGCGCCTGACCCTTCGCGACCCGGTCGCATCCATTCAAGGAGAAATCATGAAATCCAAGCTGCGTGCGGCCGCGGTCGCCTTCGGAATCCTCGCCATCGGCTACTACCTCTTCTACGGCCTCACCTACACCCCCGACGAATACACCGGCGCGATGCTCGGCTGGGTCGGTCCCCAGATGGCCCTGCCGATCATCGCGCTCACCATCGTCCCGATCGTCTTCGCCTTCACCGGCGACGGCATCCTCGAAGCCTTCACCGGCCGCAACAGCAGCGAGTTCCGCGACGGCGCGGTCGGTATCGGCACCATTACCTCGTTCCGGCAGACCGGCGTCTCGGTGAACGACCAACCGCAGGTCAAGATCGCTTTCCGGGTCGAGGGGTCCGACGGAAAGGTCTTCGACTCGCACGCCAAGATGATCGTGCCGCTCACCGAACTGGCCCTGCTGCAGCCGGGCGTCGTCCTGCCGGTCCGGTATCTGCCCGGCCGCACCGACAAGGTCGAGGTCGACCGCTCCGGCGACAACGGCGCCGCCCAGCGCGCGATGAACGAATCACTCATCCGCAAGGGCATCACCACCCGCGGCAAGCTCGACATCGCCGAACGCGGGCTGGCCGCCCAGGCCGTGGTCCGCAGCCTGGACGTCCCCGGCCGCATCCGCGGCGGCTACACCGAGATCGCGCTCGGTCTGGTGGTCACCCGCCCGGACGGCACCACCTTCGAGACCCGCGCCGAGAAGTACCTGCCGCCCACCGCGGTCGGGCACGTGCAGGTGGGCCGGATCGTGCAGGTGCACTATCTTCCGGGCAACGAGCAGGAAGTGGTGATCTCCCTTCCGGTCAACGCCTGATGACAACTCCCGCGCACTCGGCGCGCGCCGTGGCTGATCCATCCGTGATCGGTCACAGCGCGCGCCGAGTTTTGGTCGTCCGTTCATCTACGCGTTCCCGATGGCTCGCTTGGGCTGCTTACGGTGCCCGGAGTCCGTTCTACTCAGGAGTCACCGTGAGTCCGAAACCGCTCGCCCTGTTCGTCAAGCACGACGGTCAGTCGGCACGCGCCGCCCTGACCTGTGAATACAAGTGCGGCAACGCCTGCTTTCACGAGCCCCCGAACACCTCCGAGGGTGCCTACTTCGGTGACATCGTCAGCGGCCTCAACCGCCGTGGCCTGATCAAGGGCGGCGCGGCCGCGGTGCTGGCCGTCGGCGCCGCGAGTGCGCTGGCCGCCTGTGGTGACGACTCCGAGGCCGCGAAGACCCCGGCCCCGACTCCGGCCGGAACCCCCGGCACCGGAACGGCGTTCACCGCGGTGGCGCCGAACAAGGAAGACGCGCTGACCATTCCGGAGGGCTACGACCAGCAGGTCGTCATCCGCTGGGGTGACCCCCTCTTCGCCGACGCCCCCGCGTTCGACTTCGACAAGCAGACCGCCGCGGCGCAGCTGAAGCAGTTCGGCTACAACAACGACTTCGCCGCGCTGATGCCGATCGAGGGCCAGGCCAACAGCTACCTGCTCGTGGTCAACCACGAGTACACCACCGGTCCGATGATGTTCCGCGGGTACAACAAAGACGCCCCGACCGACGAGCAGATCGCGATCACCAAGGCCGCCCACGGCATGGCCGTGGTCGAGGTCAAGGGCGAAGCGGGCTCGGGCAAGCTCACCCCGGTTTTCGGCAAGTACAACCGCCGCATCACCGCCGACACCGAGTTCCTGCTCACCGGCCCCGCCGCGGGCAGCGCGTTCACCGTCACCGGTGCCGACCCCTCGGGCAAGAAGGTCCTCGGCACCTTCGCCAACTGCGCCGGTGGCGTGACCCCGTGGGGCACAGTGCTTTCCGGCGAGGAGAACTTCAACGGCTACTTCGCCAACGGCGACAAGGCCTCCGACCCGCAGGGGCGCGTCAAGCGCTACGGCTTCCCCAAGGGCGGCACGCCGAACCAGTGGGAGCGCACCGACAAGCGCTTCGATCTGAGCCAGGAACCCAACGAGGCCAACCGTTTCGGCTATGTCGTCGAGGTCAACCCGTGGGACGCCGCCGCCACGCCGATCAAGCACTCCGCGATGGGTCGCCTCAAGCACGAGGGCGCGTCGATCTACGTCACCGACTCCGGTGATGTCGTCTCCTACACCGGCGACGACGAGAAGTTCGACTACATGTACAAGTTCATCTCCTCACGCAAGATGCAGTCCGGCACCGGCGCTTCCGCGATGCGGCACAACCTGACCATCCTCGACGCGGGCACCCTCTACGTCGCCAAGCTCACCGGCGACCACGCCGACAAGATCGACGGCAGCGGAACGGTCCCCTCCGACAAGGGCTTCACCGGCAAGGGTCAGTGGATTCCGCTGCTCGAGACCGGCGACGACGGTAAGGGCAGGTCCCTGGTCGACGGCATGTCCGCCGCCGAGGTGGCGGTGTTCACCCGCCTGGCCGCCGACAAGGTCGGCGCCACCAAGATGGACCGCCCCGAGGACTTCGAGGCCAACCCGTTCACCGGCAAGGTCTACGTGGCGCTGACCAACAACGACAACCGCGCCAAGGACGACAAGCCGGGCGTCGACGAGGCCAACCCGCGCAAGCTGAACAAGAACGGCCAGGTCCTCGAGCTCACCGACAACCACACCGGCACCGACTTCACCTGGTCGCTGCTGCTGGTCTGCGGTGACCCCGCCGCCGCCGACACCTACTTCGCCGGCTTCGACAAGACCAAGGTCAGCCCGATCTCCTGCCCGGACAACCTGGCCTTCGACCCGTACGGCAACCTGTGGATCTCCACCGACGGCAACGCCCTCAAGACCAACGACGGCCTGTTCTCGGTGATTCTCGACGGCCCCAACCGCGGTGAGACCAAGCAGTTCCTCACCGTGCCCAAGGGCGCTGAGACCTGCGGTCCGATCGTCACCGAATCCCACGTCATCGTGTCGGTCCAGCACCCCGGCGAGGCCGACGACGCCACCCCCGACAACCCACAGTCCCACTGGCCCGACGGCGGCACCTCCCAGCCGCGTCCCGCCGTGGCGGTCGTCTGGAAGAAGAACGGCGGACGAATCGGCGTCTAGCCGGCTCCCGATCCGCTGACGAAACCGCTACTCGGCTGGGCGAGTGGCGGTTTTGTCATGTCTGTCCTCAGCTGCTGCCGAACATTCCCGACATGTTGGCGAAGCGGGCGAGGTCGCCTTGCGCGCCGCTGTAGATGTTGACGTCGGTGCCGCCGTGGATGCCGGGGACGGTGCCGCGGTCGGTGGTTTGCCAGAAGGTCCAGGCGGGCCAGTTGCCGGGGACCTCGGGCTGGTCGTTGCCGCTGTAGTCGGCGATCCAGAGCGGGTACCGGGTGAAGGCGCTGGTGTCGGCCATCGCGGTCTTCCAGAAGTGCGGATAGGTGTAGATGATGGGCGTGCGGCCGGTGAGGGTTTGCAGCGCGTTGAGGTAGCGGTGGGTCCAGTCGATGAGCGCGGCGGAAGCCAGGCCACCCGAGGTTTCCAGGTCGAGCACCGGGGGCAGGTCGAGGGGCCCGTTCTGGCCGAGGACCGTCGCCGCGTACATCGCGGCCTGCGGTTCGGGCGGCAGCTCGGGTCGCGCGAAGTGGTACGTCCCGCGCGCCACCCCGGCGGTCCGCATGAGAATGCTGTCCTGCACGAAGAACGGATTGATGTAGTGCAGGCCCTCGGTGGCCTTCACCATCGCGAACTGGTGTCCGGCCGCGCGCACCGCGTGCCAGTCGATCATCCGGCCGTCCACATGCTGCCAGGACGACACATCCGGCCCGCTGGGCTCCGCCTGCGCGGTAGCGGGAAGTGCGCAGACCAGGGCGATGAGCGCAACACAACCACGAACCGTCGAACTCCAGCGCTTGGTGTCCATGGCCGTCGACCGTAGTGACTTGTTGCCTGTGTGACCAGTGGTGTTGGTGTGTGTCTGTGAAAAGTTACCGAAAGCCTGTCGGCCCGTGCCCGTATCTTGGTGCGGACATCGGCTGACAGGGAGTGGTGGCATGGCGCGCAAGCGTGAGGTGCGGTTCGAACCGGCGGTGGCGAAGCCGGGGGCGCTGCGACCCGCGGTCTCGCCCGGCGACGATCCGATCGACGAACTGACCGTCACCGACGTCGAATATCGCGACGCGGATTTCGCCGAGCGTCACGTCTCCGGCATGAGCGTCGAGGCCTGCCTGTTCGACAGCGTTCGGTTTCCGAGCACCCTGCGCCACAGCACCATCGCCGAATCCACGCTGCGGGTCTGCGATCTGGCCAACGTTCAGGCCGATGACTCCTCGATGATCGAATCCCTGATCGAGCACGGTCGTCTCACCGGATTGTCGTGGACCGCAGGTGTTCTCCGCGACGTCCTGATCGACTCCACGCGCGCCGACCTGTCCTCCTTCGCCCAATCCCGCCTGCGCACAGTGGTGCTCCGGGACTGCGATCTACGTCAAGCCGACTTCCAGAGCGCCGAGTTCCGCAACGTCCGCTTCGAACGCTGCAACCTCGTCGGAGCCCGTTTCGCCGGTGCCCGCATCCAGCAGAACCTGCGCTTCGAAGACTGCGACCTCACCGGCATCTACGGCATCACCGCCCTGCGCGGCGCCACCATCAACGGCGGCGACCCGGAGGGACTGGCGTCGACTCTCGCGCGCGAACTCGGCATCACCGTCGAATGGCACACCGACATCGCGGAGAACTAGCCGAGCCAATCGAGCACCGAAGCGGCAGTCCAGGATTGCTGCATACTCCCCAGTGGAGCGCCGGTGAACGGCTCGTAGTACTCGGCGAAGCTGCCGTCACTGGCCTGGCGCAGGCCTTCGGCGCGGAGCATGTAGGAGCGCTCCGCCCAGCCACGGCGGGCGAAGGCCCAGGAGAACAGCCAGCTCATCACCGGCCAGACGGGGCCGCGCCAGTATTCGCGGGAGCGGAAGTCCTTAGCGACCGGCGAGGTGGACGGTGGCAGGGCGTAGCGCAGGTCGGGGTGGCCACAGAAGCGTGGGCCCTCGAAGGTGTTGAGGAGGGCGCGCTCGGCGTGGCGGGGCAGGCCACCCGAGATCAGCGGGGCGAACATGGCGAGGGTCTCGGTACTGATCCAGCGTTGCAGGCGGACGTCGTAGTCCTTTGCGGCGCCGGTCCGTTCGTCGGTGGTGGCGACCACGCCCTTGCGGAAACGGTCGGCCCAGCCGTGCAGTTCGCGGACGTCGGCGTGCGGTTGTTTGTACTCCTCGCCGATATCGGCGAGCACCTCGCAGGCCAGTGCGAAGATCGCCGACACGAACACGTCCTCCACGGCGAAACTCATCACCGAGGTGAGCTGGAAATCGTCGTAGTTCGCGCGCCGCATCTGCTCGACCAGCCACAGGTAGCGGTCGTACTCACGGTCGCTCGGCCGCTGGGTGGGGTCGGAGATGATCGAGGTGTCCGCCCGCCGGTACGGCGGAAGATCCGTCCCCGGAACAACATTGGCGTACGCGCGGTCCCAGCGCGGCGAGTTGTCCATGCCGGATTCCCAGCCGTGATACAGCGTGATCCGCCCGGTTTCCTTCGGGTCGCGGGCATGCGCGAGCCAGCGGTGCCAGCGCACCAGATCAGGCCAGCGGCGGTTCAGGAATTCCTCGGCGACCGCGCGGGTGGAGCGGCCGTGCCTGCGGGAATGATCGAGGATGCGCTGCACGGCGATGGCGTGCACCGGTGGCTGGGTGATGCCGGAGGTATCGGGGCCGTCGGGGGCGTTGCTGGCCAGCTTGCGACATTCCCACCGCGCGGGCCCGGGAAAGTATCCGTCGACACCGTTGGCGAACACGATGTGCGGGATCATCCCGTTCTTCCACTGCGCCGACAGCAGCGTGTCGAGCTCGACCACCGCCCGCTCCACGCTCAACGGCGCCAGCCCCACCGCCACGAACGCCGCGTCCCAGCTCCACATGTGCGGGTAGAGGCGGGGCGCGGCGCTGGTCATCGTGCCCAGGTCGTTGCCCCGCAGGAGGTAGGCGGCGCGGGCCGCGAGCTGCGTCGAGGTGAAACCTGGGTCGGTCATCTATCTATTCTGCGGTGGAGCAGGCCCGGTGGCATCTCGACGGCACTGTGACGATCAGTACCCGGCTTGACGCGACCCGTTCTGCGCCGCCGACCCGACCGAGCTGAGCATGGTGGTGATGCACAGCCCGACCAGCAGGTTGATCGCCGCGGTCGCGATCTTGGCGTCCAGGTCGGCGACCAGCGTGAACGGCAGAATCACCGCGACGGCCGTCAGGAGCAGGCAGATCCAGGTGAAGAAGGTGAGCGGGCTCGGCATCGCCAGCAAGAGCACCATCAACAGTGCTGTCGCCAGCAGCGCGGCGCCCGCGGCGGCGATGGCGTAGGAGGTGGTGGAGACGGTGCCGTACGCACCCGCGCCCTCGGGCGAGAGGATCGCGATGCCGAGCACACCGCGGATCAGCATGATCGCGACGACCACCAGCAACGCGGCCACGACGGCCGTGCCGATACCGCCTGCCCACAGCTTGCCCACATTGACCTTGGGCTCCGGTTCGCCCTGCGGATACTGGGGCTGGCCCTGGCCGTACTGGGGCTGGCCCTGGTGCTGGGGGTACTGCGGGTCCGCTGGTCCGTAGTTGTACCGGGGATCGGTCATAGTCCGACGGTACTAGTCGTCGCTGTCATCCGCGCGCGGAAACGGCCAGGGTGTCGAGATCTCCGTGCCCGCTAGCGTGGGATGTATGACGGTGACCAGTACTCCCGCCCAGACCGCTCTCATCACCGGCGCGAGCCGTGGACTCGGTGCCGCGATCGCCCGCGAACTCGCGCCCACCCACGACCTGCTGCTCGGTGCCAGAACCGCCGACGCGCTGAAGCCGATTCTCACCGAGCTGCCCGAGGCGACGGGCTGGCCGGTCGCGCTCACCGACTACCCCGCGGTGGCCGCGGCCGCCGAGCAGATCTCGCGACTCGACGTCCTCGTGCACAACGCGGGTATCGCCGACCTCGGAACGGTCGCCGAGTCCTCGGTCGAGCAGTGGCGCGAAACCCTCGAGGTCAACCTGATCGCGGTTGCCGAGCTGACAAGGGTGTTGCTGCCCGCACTGCGTGCCGCGAACGGGCACGTGGTGCTCATCAATTCGGGCGCGGGATTGCGCGCGCATCCCGGCTGGGGCTCCTATGCGGCCGGCAAGTTCGGGTTGCGGGCCTTCGCCGACGCTCTGCGTCAGGAGGAACCCTCGCTGCGGGTGACCTCGCTGTTCCCCGGTCGCATCGACACCGATATGCAGCGGGCGATCGTCGCCGACGAGGGTCGCGAGTACCGGCCGGAGGAGTTCCTCACCGCCGAAACGGTGGCCGGTGCCGTGCGAACGGCCGTCGACACCCCACGGGACGGGCATCCGACCGAGATCGTGTTGCGGCCGCGCTGACCGCGACGGGGCGATTCGGTATGGTCGCCGATAGCTGCGTCCAGGGGGTCGGCGCTGGAATTCGCACAGAGGTATCCGCTGGTTCAGGCGCTCGATGGATTCGGTGGGTACCGTGCCGCTGATTTGATCGTGCCCTGGCTCGTGGCGAGGTGCACCCGGTTCGAGTAGGGGTTCGGTAAGTGGATAGACGTCGAATGCTGGCGATGTTGGCCGCGGGTACCGCCGTGGCGCTGACCGGCTGCGCGACCGCCGAGGGCGAGACCGTCGCGGCGGGTTCCGGCGGCGAGATCCCCACGCCGCCGCCCGCCCCGACCCCCGTCCAGCCCCTGCTCCCGCCCCCGCCGGGCGGGCCGAAGTCGATCATTCCCCCGAAGCCCATCACCGCGCTGCCCGGCCAGGGGCTCACCATGGCACTGACGGTCGACGACGGCGCGAGTGCCGAAGTCGTCGGCGCGTACGTGAAATGGGCGAAGGACACCGGCGCCCGCTTCACCTTCTTCGTCACCGGCTACTACGACTCCTGGACCATCCACCGCGACGCGCTGCGCCCGCTGGTGGAATCGGGCCAGATCCAGCTCGGCAACCACACCTGGGACCACGCCGCCCTGACCAAGATCAGCAACACCGAGGTGGCCGACCAGCTCGGTCGCACGAAAACGTTCCTGCGCAACAACTTCGGCGTCGACGGTACCCCGTATTATCGACCGCCGTTCGGATACCACAACGCCACCGTCGACAAAGTGGCCGCCGACCTCGGCTACACCGTCCCCGCCATGTGGTACGGCTCCCTGTCCGACTCGGGTCTCATCACCGAGGAATACCTGATCGAGTGCGCGCACAAATACTTCGCCGCCCAGTCGATCGTCATCGGCCACGCCAACTTCCCACCGGTCACCCACTGCTACGGCCAGCTGGTCGACATCATCAGGTCACGCAACCTGGCGCTGGTCACGCTGAACGACGTCCTGGAAGTACGAAGCTGATCTCGCAAGAACATGGGTAACTCACCGGGCACGAGCTGACCCGCCCACCTCACAAAGCTTGCCGCGTCCCCAACTCTCCCCGTACCCGGGTCTGGCCGACAGACCCGGGGAGGCGGCTACGGCACGATGTTGACCATCTTTCCCGGCACCACGATGATCTTGCGGGGCGCCTGACCGTCGAGCAGGGCGATGACCTTCTCGTCGGCCAGGGCGGCGGCCTCGATCGACGCGGGGTCGGCGTCGGCGGGGACCTGGATTCGGCTGCGGACCTTGCCCTTCACCTGGATCGGGTATTCCACCGAGTCCGCCACCAGCAGTGCGGGGTCGGCGGCGGGGAAGGGGCCGTGGGCCAGGGAGGTGGTGTGGCCCAGGCGTTCCCACAGTTCCTCGGCGATGTGGGGAGCCAGCGGAGCGAGCATCAGCACCAGGGGTTCCACGGCGGCGCGGGGGGCGCCGGTGGGGTAGTTCTTGGTGAGATGGTTGGTCAGCTCGATCAGCTTGGCGCCCGCGGTGTTGTCGCGCAGCGCGGCCAGGTCCTCGTCGACGCCGGCGATGGTGCGGTGCACCAGGCGCAGGGTTTCATCCGAGGGTGCGGCGTCGGTGGCCTTCACCGTGCCGGTTTCCTCGTCGACCACCAGGCGCCAGACGCGCTGCAGGAAGCGGTGCGCGCCGACGACGTCCTTGGTCGCCCACGGGCGCGAGGTGTCGAGCGGACCCATCGACATCTCGTAGAAGCGGAAGGTATCGGCGCCGTAGAGGTCGCACATCTCGTCGGGCGAGATGGCGTTCTTCAGCGACTTGCCGATCTTGCCGTACTCCTGGGAGACCTCGATCTCGACGCCGTCGGCCCCGGTCCAGAAGAACTTCGCGTCACGTTCGACGACCTCGGCGGCGGGCACATACGCACCGCGCTCGTCGGTGTACGCGTAACCCTGCACGTAACCCTGGTTGTACAGGCGGCGGTAGGGCTCGCTGCCCGACACATCGCCCAGGTCGAAGAGCACTTTCTGCCAGAACCGCGCGTACAGCAGGTGCAGCACCGCGTGCTCCACCCCGCCGACGTACAGGTCGACACCGCCCGGATCGTTCGGGCCGTGCTCACCCGTGCGCGGGCCGAGCCAGTACTTCTCGTTCTCCTCGGCGCAGAACGTCTCGGCGTTGGTCGGGTCGGCGTAGCGCAGCTGGTACCACGACGATCCGGCCCAGTTGGGCATCACATTGGTGTCGCGGCGGTACTGCTTGGGCCCGTCGCCCAGATCCAGCTCCACGTTCACCCAATCGGTGGCCTTGGCCAGCGGCGGGGACGGCTCGGAGTCGGCGTCGTCGGCGTCGAAGGTGACCGGCGCGAAATCTTCCATCTCCGGAAGTTCCACGGGCAGCATGGATTCCGGCAGCGCGTGAGCCACGCCGTCGGCGTCGTAGACGATCGGGAACGGCTCGCCCCAGTACCGCTGACGGGCGAACAGCCAGTCGCGCAGCTTGTACTGGACGGTGCCGGTGCCGTGACCCTCGGCTTCGAGGTGGCCGATCATCGTCGCCTTGGCCTCGTCGACCGAAAGCCCGTTCAGGAAGCCGGAATTCACCAGCTTGCCCTCGCCGGAATGGACCGCTTCGGCGACGTTCCCACCGTCGATCACCTCGATGATCGGCAGGTTCAGCGCTGTCGCGAAATCCCAGTCACGGCTGTCGTGGCCGGGCACCGCCATGATGGCGCCGGTGCCGTAGCCGCTCAGCACGTAGTCGGCGATGAAGATCGGCACCTGCGAGCCGTCGGCCGGGTTGGTGGCGTAGGAGCCGAGGAAGACGCCGGTCTTCTCCTTGTTCTCCTGACGTTCCAGATCCGACTTCGCCGCGATCGACTTGCGGTATGCGGCAACGGCTTCCGCGGGGGTGGCGCTGTCGTTGGTCCAGCGGGCATCCGTATCGGCGGGCCAGGCGGCGGCGGTCAGTTTGTCGACCAGCTCGTGCTCGGGGGCCAGCACCACGTACGTCGCGCCGAACAGGGTGTCGGGGCGAGTGGTGAACACCTCGATGGTCTCGCCGTCGGCGTCGAACCGCACCTGGGCGCCACGCGAGCGCCCGATCCAGTTGCGCTGCATGGACTTCACATTGTCCGGCCAGTCCAGGGTATCCAGGTCGTCGACCAGACGGTCGGAGTAGGCGGTGATGCGCATCATCCACTGCCACATGCGCTTACGGAACACGGGGAAGTTCCCGCGCTCGCTGCGCCCGTCGGTGGTGACCTCTTCGTTCGACAGCACGGTGCCGAGTCCCGGGCACCAGTTGACGATCGAATCCGATTGGTACACCAGGCGGTACGAGTCGATCAGCGCGCCTCGCTCAGCGGCCGACATAGTGTTCCAGTCACCTTCGGGGACCGGACGAGCGCCGGTGGCGAACTGCTCTTCCAGCTCCGCGATCGGCCGGGCCCGACCGGCTTCCTGGTCGTACCAGGCGTTGTAGATGCGCAGGAAGATCCACTGCGTCCACCGGTAGTACTCGGGGTCGGTGGTGGCGAACGAACGCCGCGGGTCGTGGCCGAGGCCCAGCCGGTCCAGCTGACGCTGCATGGTCGCGATGTTGGCCTCGGTGGTCACCCGCGGGTGCGCGCCGGTCTGTACCGCGTACTGCTCGGCGGGCAGACCGAAGGCGTCGTAGCCGAGCGCGTGCAGCACGTTGCGCCCACGCATGCGGTGGTAGCGGCCGAAGACGTCGGTGGCGATATAGCCCAGCGGGTGGCCGACGTGCAGGCCCGCGCCCGAGGGGAACGGGAACATGTCCTGGATGAACAGCTTGTCGGCCGGCGTCTCCCCGGCGAGCGGCCCGACCGGGTTGGGCGCGTTGAAGGTGCCGCGCTCGGTCCAGTTCTGCTGCCAGCGGCGTTCGATCCGCCCAGCCAGCTCGGCGTTGTACCGGTGCTGAGGTACGTCAGTCTCGGTTGCACGAGTGTCCTGCACGGTCCTGCCTTCTTGTTCTCGCCGATCCCCGGTAAACATCGTCTAACAGAGTATCGGAGCAGTTATTGTCGGTACGTCCTGGCAGACTCCGGCGAATGGCACGCCACACGACGTTCCGATATCGCCTCGAACCGACGGTCGAGCAGCGATCGGTCCTGTCGCGGCATGCCGGCGCTGCGCGGTTTGCGTACAACCATTGCCTGGCCGGGGTGAAAACAGGCATGGACAAGCGCAGTCGAGATCCGGCTGTGAAAGTCCCGTGGTCAGGATTCGACCAGATCAACGCGTTCAATACGTTCAAGCGGTCTGAGCGGGCAGGACGGATGATCGCAGTGGATACGGCCGGTACAGCCGAGGTTGTAGAAATAGGATTGACCTGGCGAACGGCGGTTTGCCAGCAAGTGTTCGAGGAAGCCGCAGTAGACCTCGGCCATGGCCTGGCCGCATGGGCGACGGCCCAGTCCGGTACCGGCAACAAGGTCGGTTTTCCTCGGTTCAAGAAGAAGTCCGGGAAGCGATCGTTTCGTCTGCGCAACAAGTACGCCAGCGGCACTCGGCCTCCGATCCGAGTCGGTGCGGACACCACACCGCGGTCGGTGCGGTTGCCCGGGATCGGGGTAGTCGGGGTATCCGAGGACACCAGGCCATTGCGGCGAATGCTTGCGAAGAACCGGGCGAAGATCGTGTCCGCGACCCTCGTCGAGAAGGTCGGCCGGTGGTCGGTCTCACTGACTGTCGAAGCCTGCGACCGGCACGTCGGATTCAAGCATCCGGCTCGTGGCCAGAACGATGCTGGTGGTTGGGTCGGGGTCGACCGGGGTTTGTCGGCATTGATCGTCGCGGCTACGGCCGACGGCAGCGAGGTGGCGCGGGTTGTCGGCCGGCCCGCTCGCCTTGCAGCCGGGACCCGAAAGCAGCGGCAGCTGGCTCGGGATGTGAATCGCCGGGTGAAAGGATCACACCGCCGTCGAAAAGCTGTCGCGTGCCTTGCGCAGCATCATCGCCGTGTCCGCAATACGCGCGTCCACGCGCTGCATCAGGTGTCACATGATCTGGTCAAAACCCACGACCGAATTGTGTTGGAGAACCTGAACATCGACGGGATGCGTCGCAATCGCCACCTCGCACGTGCGATCAGTGACGCTGGATGGGGTGAGTTCGCCCGCCAAGTCCAATACAAGCAACAGTGGTACGGCGGGCAGGTATTGATCGCCGACCGGTGGTTTGCCTCCAGTAAGACCTGCTCGGGCTGTGGATCTCGTGTAGCGGCATTGTCGCTGGCCCAGCGGGTTTTTACCTGCACCGATTGCAAGCACAGTCTTGATCGCGATCTCAACGCCGCGGTCAATCTCGCCGCCTGGGGCGAAAGACAACTCCAGGCTCGGGAGCCCGAAGCGCGAGCCCCGGTTATCAATGTCCGTGGACGGGAAGGCTCTGGCCGACACTCTGGTGTCGGTGAAACCAGCCCGGAAGAAGCGGAAATCGACACTGACCCGGCATCGGCCGCGTAAGCGAGGACGTCCGAGAAGGACGGTGCCAGGAATCACCACCGTGATTCTCGGACACGCTGGAACAGCGTAGAACGTCGTAGGAATTGTGTGGGCCGTCACCCTGCCGGGGAGCTCTTGATCAGCCATTCGTACGGGTGCGCTAGCCTGCATGAATGGTCGTCGTCGCTCTCCTGTTGTTCGCGCTGGCCGCGGTCGCGATTGTGACCGGCGTGCTCGGACTGCTCGGCAAACTGCCCCGCAACCGCTTCCTCGGTGTCACCACCGAAGCCGCGCTGCACAGTGACGACAATTTCCGCATCGCCAACCGCATCGCCGCCCCCACCTCCGTCGGCGCGGGTGCTCTGCTGTTCGCCGGCGGACTGGTCGTGCTGGTCGCCGGTGGTCTCGCGAGCGTCGGCGTAGCCGCACTCGTCGCGGTCATCGCCATCTTCACCCTCGGCGCAGGCGCCAACGCCGCCGCCCGCACAGTAGAACCCCTCCTCCCGCCCGCCCCCGTCGGCGGCTGCGGCTCCTCCTGCGGCGGCTGCTCCCTCCGCGACACCTGCGCCCCCGCCAACTAACCCTCTAGCGGCAGGGTCCTGCGTTCCGGTACAACAGGAGGCAGGACCTTGATCGGGGGGAATTGTGAAGGTTGTTGGGGCTGGGCTTGTTCTTGCGCTGATCGGGGCGATCACTACCGGCTATTCGGCGACCGCGGGGATCGTGCTGATTGTCGTCGGGGCGGTCGCTGTGGTGGTCGGTGGCGTTCTCGCCTTTCGCGATCCCGGAGGTTCTCGGAAGTCGAAGCGGTGGTGGGCCGCGGGGTCGACCGCGGGCGGGGTCAGCTGGTTCGGTGACGGCGGCGGGCAGTCGCACGGCGGCGGTGGGGGAAACAGCGGCAGCGGCGGGCACGGCGGCGGCGGTTGTAGCGGTGGCTGCGGAGGCGGTGGCTGTGGGGGTGGCGGCGGCGAATGATCGCTGACCGCACCCTCGTCAGTGGTTGAACCACAAGGGGATTGCAAGGACGCGCGGTTACGGTCGGCCTCGACATACCGAAGGTAGGGCTCGTGCGTCTCAGCAATGTCGCCGCCACTGTTCTCGTCCTCTTGTCGGAGGGCTCGGCGTGGTGGGAATCGTGGCCTAGGTAATTCGGTGTCGCCGGTCTGCGGCGGCGCTCATCTCGGGGGAGGAACCATGGTCTTTGTCGTGGCGTTCATCGTCGCTGTAGTCGGGCTGTTGCTCGGCGGTGGTATCGGAGCAGTGCTGCTGGCGACCACGATCGTGCTGGTGCTGTTCGGGCTCGTCATGCTCGGTGCCACACCGGAAGCCAGAACCGAACGCGACGCGGCCGCGGTTCGTCGGGCGCGTCGGCGTGCGACGTCGGGGCAGGTGCGGCGTGCGACGAGCCGGAGACGGTCGGCGTGGTCGAGTGGAGGTGGCCGCAGTGATTCGTCGAGCGGTGACTATTCGTCGACCAGTGGTGATTGACGGTCGCTGCTGCGACATCGTTTTGCACGGAAAGCGTTCGGGTACAACGTAGTAACAACTGATCTGGGGGGAATCATGAAGGTATTCGGGCTCGGACTGGCACTGTTCTTCGTCGGATTGTTCATCGGCGCATTCGAACCGGTGCTCGGTGTGCTGGTCATCTTGGTCTCGGTGGGCTTCATCGCGACCGGTTGTGTCCAGCTCAACCGCGCGTCCGGACAACGACAGACGCACTCCGGCGGCCGCCGCGATCGGGGTTGGGCCGCGGGCGGAGCCGCTGCTGCGGGCACGTACGGCTCCGGCGACAGCGGTAGTAGCGGAAGCAGTTGCGGCGGCGGAGGCGGCGGCGGTTGTGGTGGGGGAGGCGGCGGCGGGGGCTGCTGACCGGGCGTTCTCACCGTTGGTCGGACGCAAGGGGATTGCAAGAACGCGCGGTTACGGTCGGCCTCGACATACCGATCCAGGTAGGGGGTCCCCATGAACTTCATCGATGTGATCGCCACGTTGCTCGCGATCGTCGTAGTCGCGGTATTTGCCGTTCTGGTCATCGGAGGTCCGGTGGTGATCATCGGGATGATCATTCGGGCGACCGATACCCCGGCCGACAGGACCAGGCGCGCGCAGCGGGCCGCGAATCTACAGCGGGCGCGCACCCACTCGCGGGCACGGCGCTCGGGCTCGAGTGGCTGGAGCTCCACGGACAGCAGCTGGTCCAGCGGCAGCGCCTGGTCGGCGAGCAGCGACTCCGGATCCAGCAGCGGCAGCAGTTGCGGCGGCGGCAGTAGCAGCAGTTGCGGTGGGGGAAGTAGCTGCGGTGGGGGAAGTAGCAGTAGTTGCGGCGGCGGCGGAAGTAGCTGCTGATATCTGAACGGACAATCTTCATGCTCTACGCTGCGGGAATTCTGGTAGCTCTGGTCGGGCTGATCGCCGCCGGCCATTCGCCGCTGGCCGGCCTCGGCCTGCTGGGCTTCGCGGTGACACTGCTGACGATCGGCGGTGTGCTGAGTTTCCGGAATTCGCGCCGCTTGCGGTCGAAATACCAGCGTCTGCGGATCGATACCGGCGGCAAGGCCGGTCGACGAGGGATCGACGACGCGGACTCGCTGAGCTCGACCTACGGCGGTGGCGACTGAGGACTGGTTGCCGCGTCGGGCTGCCTGAAAGCGAATTGCAAGGACCAGCGATTACGGTCGGTCCAGACATACCCGGTCGCACCACGCGTTCGACATTCGCAGGAGGTTTCCGATGGCAGCTACGCGTTCTGACCTGCGGGGGAGCAGGGAGTACATGGCCGGGGCGCTGGTGCTGCTGATTGTCGGGCTGATCTCCGCGGCATACGGATGGATGTTCACGGCGGCGATCCTGTTCGGCTCGCTGGTGTTCTTCGTCATGGGCGTCACCCGGATCGTGCTGCGGCCGAAGCGGGGCACCGGTGGCGCTGCGCGCAGGTCGGGATGGCTTGCCGCGGGGAGTGCCGGTGCCGGGTTCGCCGGGACCGACGGAGGCAGCGGTGATGGTGGCAGCGGGGGTAGTTGTGGTGGCGGGAGTGGGTGCGGCGGCGGGGGCGGCTGTGGTGGCGGCGGCGGGTGCTGAACCGCGGATGACCGGGACCTGGTGGAGGGGGCCGGGTCCCGGTCGTGGTGACCCGGCCGGTGGCCGGGTCGGGTTCCGTTGTCGACGGGTTACCGCAGGTCTACGAGGGCGGCGTGGACGGCGTGCCCTGCGGCGGGATCGCCGACCGTGATGCGAGCGCTGCCGTCCGGGTAGGCCTTCGCTTTGATACCGGCGCGGCGCAGGGCGGTGGCCACGCCGGGTCCGGGGAGATAGAGGAAGTTCGCGTGACTGGGCGGTACGTCGATTCCGCAGGCACGCAGAGTGATTCGCAGGCGGTCGCGTTCGCGGTTGATGCGGTCGACCCGGTCGCGGAGTTCCGTGCCCGCCGCGTAGGCGGCGCGCACCGCGGCGATGGACGCGGTGGGAGTGCCGAAGGGCAACTGCTGGTGGCGGATTCGTTCGATCAGTTTTCCGCGGCCCACGCAGTAGCCGATCCGCAGCCCGGCCAGTCCGTACGCCTTCGAGAAGGTGCGCAGGATCAACAGATTCGGGTGACGGTGCAGCAGGGTGTGGATATCGAGACGGTCCGCCGGATCGAGGAATTCGACGTAGGCCTCGTCGAGGAGCACCGGTACGCGGTGCGGTATCGCGGCGAGGAAGGAGCGCACCGCCGTCGCGTCGAGGACGGTGCCGGTGGGATTGTGCGGGCGGCACAGCACGACCAGGCAGGTGCGCCGGTTCACCGAGCGGCGCATGGCGGTCAGATCCTGATTGCCGCCGGAGTCGAGGGGGATCGGGACAAGGGTCATCCCGGCCATCTCGGCCATGATCGGGTAGCCGTCGAAAGTGGGTGTGCCGGTGAGAAGTTCACCGGTGCCGAGCGCCCGCATCACCTGCATGGCGACACCGGTGGCCCCCGCGCCGACCACCACATCGTCGGGCGAGACCCCGAGGTGGTCGGCGATCACCCGCGGCAGTTCCTCCGGCAGGAACTCCGGATACCGGTTGGCCTGGGTGAGCGCGGCATTCACCGCTGCCAGCACGGAGGGCAGTGGGGGAAAGGGGTTCTCGCTGAGACCGAGGTCGAACAGCGTGGGTGTCGCCGTGGCATGGAACCGACGGGAGGGGATCGTCGGTTCCACCAGCCGCACAGTCATCGCGCCGCGCCCCAGCGAATAGCCGCCGCACCGGCGAAATCACCCGCGTGCGCGAACGCCGACAGCAGAACCACCGACCCGTTGCGCAACCGGCCTGCTCGGTTCTCCGCATCGAGAGTGACGGGAATGCCCGCGGCGAACAGGTTTCCGCACTGGTCGAAGGTATCGGGATGGCGTTCGGCGGGCAGCTCCAGCGCGTCGTGCCAGTTGCGCAGGAACAGCCGGTTCGGCTGATTGGTGACGAAGGTGTCGATATCGCTGCTCTTCACCCCGATCCGTTTGCAGACCTCCAGCGCCACCTCCGGCACCAGCCGATTGCCACGCGCGAACACCTTGGTGATCTTGGATTCGGAGAAGCTCACGCAGCCCTGGCCCTCGCCCGGCTCCCAGTACTTGCGCGGACCGTTCGTGGAAAAGTCCATGTCACCGGCGAATTCAGGATAGGTGCGGGTTTCGATATCGAGGATCGGGCCCGAATCATCCTTGCGCAGCAGGCCGATTCCGCACCCGTCGCCCGGCACCGGCGCCTGCGCCAATTTCCGGATATCGGGCTGGGTGAACACCGGGCCCGCACAATTCTGCGCGGCGACGATCAGCGCGGTCTTCGCCTCGCTGGTGGCCATCATCATCCGGGCCATCGCCATCATCTGGACGAACGCGGCGCACCCGCTGTTGTGCACATCGAGTACCTGCGACGGACGAGCGCCGAGCCGGCGAGCCAGTTCGGGGCCCGCGCCGAGCACCGGATTGTCGGGCAGTTGGGTGTGGGTGATGATGATGTCGATCTCGGACGCGAGGTCGGCGCCGTGGCGTTCGCGCAGCTGGGCGAAAGCCTGCTCGGCCATGTCGACGGCGGTTTCGTCGCGGCCGATGTGATGACGGCCGGTCGGCGAACGGAACATCACGTTCTTCGCCATCCGCTCCGAGCGGGAGAACTGGGTGAAGTAGTCGGTCGGGACGGGGTCGCCGGGCAGATAGCTCGCGACGTCGATCAGACTCACCTGCGGCATGTTCACTGCATCCACTCCGGCTTGATCGGCAGCCCGTTGGCCGCGCGGTATTCACAAATGGCTTTGAGGTTGTCCAGCTCGAGCTGGTGTCCGGCGGAGAACATCTCCCAGAAGTCGCCGACCCAGACGGGCCGCTTCGGCGGCGCGGTTTCGGGGTAGCCGTTCTCGTCGTAGAAGGGGTGCTTGCAGTTGATCCACGTCACCACCGAGCCGGGTTTGTTGAACACCACCTGGGCGTCGACCACCCGCATCAGGTAGATCATCCAGAGGTGCTCGGACTGGTCCCACGCGCAGTGATAGTCGACGGTCATCGCGTCGGGATGGGCGACGGTGCGGGTGAAACACTTGGTCGCGTCACCGAGACGGTCGTAGGACAGCCACAGGCCGGGCTCCTCGGTCTCGGTGAATCCGCGCAGGCTGTAGGTCCATTCCTCGAGCGAGCGGGTGTCGGCGAGGTATTCGTAGACCTCACGCGGCGGGGCCGCGATGTAGGTCTGCACGGGGCAGTAGTCGCCGAAGATCTGGTCGTGCGGATACACCGACCTCAGCATGTCCATGATGATCGGCGTTGTGGTCTCGCGGTCGGAGTTCTCGATGCGGAGGACGCCGGGCACCACCTCCTCGGGGATGTCGGACAGGGCAGGCAGGGCGCTGGTGGTCACGGTGTGCTCCTGGATGATTCGAGGGCTGACAGAAAGGGGAGGAAAGGCGGGACTTCGTCGGGGTCGCAGAGGATTTCGAGGAACGACGGCCCGGTGGCGGCGAAGCTGAGATCCAGTGCGCCGGACAATCGGGGTGCGTCGGAGACGGTGCGGGCGGGCAGCCCGGGGAACATGGCGGCGATGCCTGCTCCCAGATGTGACGGCTGAAAACGGTTGAAGCTGTAGCGGTCCCGGTAGTAGAGCTGTTCACGGGTGACGCACATGGCGTGCGCGTTGTTGTTGAACACCACGAAGGTGATGGGCAGGTCGTGTTCGATCGCGGTGTGGATTTCCATGCCGTGCATGAAGAACGAGCCGTCACCGGCGATGACGACGGTGCGGTGCGGGCCGTCGGGCGCGTCGCGGCGGGCGAACGCGGATCCGATACCCGCACCGAACGCGTAGCCCATTCCGCCCATCCCGAGTGCGACCGTGAAACGTCCGCGCTCGGGTACCCGTAGGTAATGCACCACTGAAGCGCCGGTGTTACCCGCGTCGGCGAAAATGTCGGCGCCCTCGGGCAGCGCGCGCTGGATCGCCTCGACGACGGTGCGATAGCGCAGGCCGGGTCCCGCCGCTGCGGGGACGGGCATCGGCGTGAGCTCGGCGGAACCCCGGCTTGTTGTGGCCCCCGCTCCGATGTCGGCCAGCAGCGTCGCGATGGTTTGCGCGAGATCCGCGCTGGTGGCGTGGGTGGCCGCGAGGTACGGCGCATGTGCGCCGATGCTGAGGACCGGCAGGTCGGCGAGGGCCGCGTCGAGCCCCGCGCGGGCAGTGACCGGGAGGCGGGTGCCGACGAGCAGGCAGGCGCTGGCCGCCGACAGGGCTTCGACCAGCTCGGCATGGCCCATGCTGCCCGCCACACCGCAGTAGCCGGGACCGGTGTTGGAGTACACGTCCTTGGCATCGGGGGCCACACCGATGGCGGCATCGAGTGTAGCGACCAGTTCGGCGAGTTCCGCACGGGCATCGTCGCGGGCGACCTGGTCACCGGCGATGATCACCACCTTCCCGGTGCGCTGGGCATTGGTGAGTTCGGTCGCGATCGTGTGCGGAGACGTCGCTGCCGGCGAAATCGGCGAGGCGCGATCTGGCCGTACTCCGTCGGATGGGGTCGCAACGGTGTCGAACTGTCGCGCGACGATGACATCCGGCATCAGTTGCTGCTGAACATCTTTCGGTATCAGCAGCACCGCCGGTCCACCACTCTCCGCGGCTGTGATCGCCGCGGCGAGCTGTGCGGGCAGCTCGAGCGGATCGGTCACCCGAGCGCAGTACTTGCTGATCGTCGCGAACAACGCTGCCGCGTCGATGGATTCGGACAAGCCGCTCGAATCCTGAAACGCGCCGAGACCTTCCAGGCTGGTCGGCGGCTGTCCGATCAACGCCAGCACCGGAACCCGGGAGGTGAACGATTCGGCAAGTCCGGCAACGAGATTCACCGCACCACCGCCGGACGTGGCGGCCACGACACCCAGCCCGCCGGTGCTGCGCGCATATCCGTCGGCCATGGTCGCCGCGGAGAACTCGTGCTTGGCGACGATGCCGGCCGGTGCGCCGTCCGCCTCGAAGATCGCGTCGTAGAGGTCCTCGATATTGGCGCCGTCGACGCCGAAAATCTGGGTGATTCCCCGGTCGGCTACCGTTCGTACCAGGTAGTCCACCACTCTGTCCGGCATCGGACCTCCTTCTCCGCGACGAAATGTGACGCTGTGGTGCACCGCGTCTGATGGGGTTACGAGGCGCGCCGAGGGGGAGTTCAGAGGGTGGGTGAAAACCACCCCTTGTGTGTACGTACACATATACGTATAGTGGGTTCATGCCCAACAAGACGATCTACGTAGCCGACGACGATCTCCCCGTGTTCCAGCGGGCGCAGGAGCTCGTCGGCGGAAACCTCTCCAGCACCGTGGTCAGCGCGCTGCGCAGGCTCATCGAACTGGAGGAAGGTCGTGAGGCCGGCTTCGAAGAGGTTGTCCTGCAGGTGGGTCGCGACGGTGTCCGGCAGGTGCGCTTCCAGGGCGTGCTGCTGGGTGAATGGCGCGATGTCGGCGACAAGCGGGTGCTGCACCAGCAGGTCTACCGCAGCCGCAAGGGCAAGCTCGTGCTCCACACGCACTCGGCGCTGTGGTCGGAATACCCGACCGGGGACGCCGCGGGCGACATGAAGGACTGGAAGTACTGGCGCCGCATGTTCGGCATCGGTGACCGGCCGTGGGACTGGGGCGACTACGAGTACGAGATCCTCGACGACCTGAAAGCCCTGAAGGATCGCGTGCCCGACAAGCTCTATCGCAAGGTCGAGGACATCACCGCGCACCCGCAGATCGAGGAACTCGACATCTAGCTCCGTCCTCGGACGAACAACCACACACCGCACACATCAACCGCAGCCCCTGGGGGCTGTGTCGATAACTCATGCACTTATTCGCAGCAATGAATGTAATCCTGTGGAAAGGGACGATCATGGTCAACTCGGCCATCACCGCACGCGGTCTCCAAAAGGCCTACGGCGACAAAACAGTTCTCGACGGCATCGACATCACCGTCGCCGAGGGCACCGTGTTCTCGTTGCTCGGCCCCAACGGCGCGGGCAAGACCACCACCGTGCAGATCCTCACCACACTGATCGCCGCCGACGGTGGCGAGTGCACCGTGGGCGGCCATGATGTGGCGACCGACCGAGGCGGGGTGCGCGAGCTGATCGGCGTCACAGGGCAGTTCGCCGCGGTCGACGAGCTACTGACCGGCCGGGAGAACCTGCACATGATGGGGGATCTGAACCATCTGCCGCGCCGCGAGACCCGCACGCTCGCCGACGAATTGCTGCGACGTTTCGACCTGGTCGAGGCAGCCGACAAGCCCGCGAGCACCTACTCCGGCGGCATGACCCGCAGGCTCGATCTGGCGATGACGCTGGTCGGCAATCCGCGGGTGATCTTCCTCGACGAACCGACCACCGGCCTCGATCCGCGCAGCCGCCGCTCCATCTGGGAGATCATCCGCGGCCTGGTCGACGATCTCGGCGTCACCGTCTTCCTCACCACGCAATACCTCGAGGAGGCCGACCAGCTGGCCGATCGCATCGCGGTGCTCGACAACGGCCGAATCGTCGCGGAAGGCACTGCGGCAGAACTGAAGCGCCTGATCCCCGGCGGCCACATCCGCATCGACTTCACCGATCAGCCCGATGTGGACGCCGCTCAGCGCGCGTTCGGCTCGACGGCGAAGGTGGTCGAGGGCACCGACGGGCTGACCCTCGCCGTGCCCAGCGACGGCGGCGTGCGTTCCCTGCGTGCCGTCCTCGACCTCCTTGATGCCGAAAACATCGAAGCGGGCGGCATTTCCGTGCACACCCCCAACCTCGACGACGTCTTCCTCACCCTCACCGGCCGCGCCACCACCGAGCAGGAGTCTCTGCGATGACCACTCAGATCAAGTCCAAGTCCTACGCCGTCGCCGACACCATGACGATGCTGCGGCGCAACATGATTCACGTCAAGCGCTATCCCAGCATGACGTTCAGCATCATCATCATGCCGATCGTGCTGATGCTGGTGTTCAAGTACGTCTTCGGCGGGGCGCTCGAGAAGTCCTCGGGCGGTAGCTATATCGACTATCTGGCGCCCGGCATGATGCTGCTGTTGCCCGCCTACCTGACGGTGTCGGTAGCGGTCTCGATCGCCACCGACGCGAGCAAGGGCATCGTGAATCGCTTTCGGGTGATGGCGATCTCGCAGTCGTCGGTGCTCACCGGGCATGTGCTCGGAGCGCTCATCCAGGCGATGGCGGGTGTTGTCGCGATGACCGCCGTCGCGATGCTGGTCGGCTTCCGGCCGAACGCGAACGTCGTGGAGTGGGTCGGCGCGTTCGGGCTCCTCGCCCTGGTGACCTTCGCCTTCACCTGGCTCGCCATCGCGCTCGGCCTGCTCTCGCCCACTCCCGAAAGTGCCAGCAACGCACCGTTTCCCATCGTGCTGCTGCCCTTCCTCGGCAGTGGTCTGGTCGCCACCGACACGATGCCGGTCGGCATGCGTCAGTTCGCCGAATACCAGCCCTTCACCCCGATCACCGAGACGCTGCGCGGACTGCTGATGGGCACCGAGATCGGCGCCAACGGCTGGGTCTCGCTGGTCTGGTGCGCGGTCATCGCCGGCGGCGGCTTCCTGTGGTCGAAGTCGATCTTCCGCAAGCAAGCGAAGTAGCCTGTCGCGCACACGGTCCGGTCTCCCCCGCGGAGACCGGACCGTGTCGCGTTCAGACCTGGGCGACCAAGACCGTCCGGCCGGAATCGACGGACGTGATCTCCACTGTGCTGATCGAATCCGGCGGGGCGTCGATGGTGCGATCCACCGTCAGCTCGGTGCCGGGGCCCGCGGGCCACCGGTCGAGTTCGAAGCGCTGCTCACCCGCGGTCACCACCAGCCCGTAGGTGCGGGTGTAGCCGGAGCCGTAGGCGCTCGGCGCGTAGCTGCAGGTCATCACCAGGCGCGTGCGGTCACCGTCGCGCACCAGCTTCACCTGCGCGCTCACCGGCGTCTGCTCCACGGCCTGCATCTGCTGCTCCGCGACGATCTGCTCGGTCGGCGTCTCCGAGCGCGCCACGGTGACGGTCACCGGAATCGCGATCGCCACCGCTGCCGCGGCAGCCGCCACCGCGCTGCCGATACTCGTCCAGCGCCGCCGCCGCCTGCGCCGTTCGGCCGCCGCGGCCAGCGACGGGAGCAGATCGGGGACCTGTGACGGAGCCGGCTCGGGCGAGGCGATCATCGACAGCGCGGTATCGCGGTCGACCAGGGCGAGCATGCCCGGCAGCCCGGACAGCTCGGCGACGGCCTGCTGGCAGGGCGCGCAACCGAGCAGATGCGCCTCGTATTCGCGCCGCTCGGCGGCGCCGAGCGAACCGAGGACATAGGCCGCGTCCCAGGTGCTGTACTCGTCGGCGAGGTCGGTCATCGGTTCGTCACCCCCATCTCCTGTAGCGCGAGTCGCATGGCGCGCATGCCGTAGTGCAAGCGCGATTTCACGGTCCCCGGCGGGATGCCCAGCTCGTCGGCGATCTGGGCCATGCCGAGGCCGCGATAGTAGGCCCGCACGATCACCTCGCGATGATCCGGGCTGAGCGTGCTGAGCGCGTCGGCGACCAGCCAGCCGTCGAGCGCCCGATCCGATTGGTCGGGGCTCACCTGCTCGGGTGGGTTGTCGGTGCCGAACTCGCGGCGGTGCCTGGCACTGCGATGCTCGTCGACCGCGAGATTACGAGCCACGGTGAACAACCAGGCGCGCGGTGAGGTCTCGGTCTGCTCCAGCACGGCCGGGCGTTGCCAGGCGCGCAGCAGAGTCTCCTGCACGATGTCCTCGGCCCGGCCGGGATCGCGTACCAAGCCGAGGGTGAAACGCCACAGCGCGGGTGCGTGCTCGGCATAGAGCGCGCGCATCAGTTCGTCGCGACCATCGTTCATCGGCGGCCCTGGTCACTGCTCGTCGAAATTCATATGTCACTCCTGCTCGTGTGAAGGAGTAACGGGATCAGTTGCGTTCGAGTTCAATCGGGTGTGTCGCCAGCAGGGCCAGCGGCAACGGCTGACGCCGCAAGACCGCGGACCACAGGTCGTGGCGGTCGGTGGCGATCGGATCCGACGGCAGCGCCGAGACCACGATCCAATCGTCGTTGTCGAGTTCGCCGTCGAGCTGGCCCATCGACCAGCCCGCGTAGCCGGCGAAGATCCGGATCTTGTCCAGGAGCGGTCCGATCTCGGCGGGGTCGGCGTCCAGATCGACCAGCACCACCCGGCCGTCGACCCGGCGCAGGCCGCGGATGTCGGAGATGTCGACGCCGGCGCGCAGCACCCCCAGGCACAGCGCCGCATCGCGTTTGACCGGGCCGCCGATGTAGAGATCGGTCGGGGTGGCGGCCAGGTCCGCCCAGGCGGGCAGCACATCCACGACCGGGGTCTCACTCGGCCGGTTCAGCACCACGCCGAGGCTGCCCGCGTCGTTGTGCTCGATCACATACACGACGGTGCGCCGGAAAGTAGGTTCCACCAGGTCTGTCGCGGACACCAGCAGATTGCCCGCGCGGACGTTCACCGCCGGCTGACCGCGCCGCCGATCGTCGCCGTGCCCGTCGCGAGTCCGGCGCTCGTCCGGGTCGTCTCCGCCTGCCACCGAGCCATCATCGCATTGGAGCGGCGGTGCGCGCTTCCCGCGCAGCGGATCGGAACCGGAATTTCTTCGTGCGTGGACCCCGCGATCGACCGGTAGGGTCGCGCTATGCACTCGCCCGAAGTCCTGCTCGACGACAACGACGCTGTGTACGACTACTACCTGCGGCATCAGCAGAACAGGTGGAAGGCGCTTGCCTCGTACGCGGTGCTGGCCCGGCGGTTCCGGCCGCGCGTGACGTTCGCCGAAGGCGCGAAACAGCAGTTGAAGGCGCTGATCCGCAGCGGTCGGCCGGTGATCTACGCGATCAACCACCTCTCGACCAGCGACCCGTACACGGTCGCGGCGACGGCGTGGCGCTCACCGCTGCGCTCGAAGATCGGGCGGGTGCGGGTGCTGGCGAAGGACGAGCTCTTCCTAGATCCCGAGCAGCGGCGCAAGGTGGACATGATGGGCGGGATCCCGGTGTTCCGCGGCAAAGACCACGGCATTCGCGCCGTCAATGCCGCAGGTCAGCGGATGATGGATGTGTGCGCGCAGCGGTTGGCCGCCGGTGATCACCTCGCGATCTTCCCCGAGGGGACGTGCAATGAGGTAGATCACACCAAGGTGCAGGCGGTCGGCAGCGGAATCGGGCATATCGCGTTCCGCGCGGCCAAACTGGACGCCGCGCCCGCGCTGGTCGCCATGGGGATGAACTACGGGTCCTATGCGGCCGGTGTCGAACCGACCGCGGCTGAGGTGGTGTCGGGCAGCGCCTACTTCCGGGCGCCGATTCTCGAGTTGCCGCAGCGACCCGCCGACATCGCCAGGCTGGTCAAAGACGAGCTGCAACTGGCTGTCGACGGGGCCGTCGCGCGCTACTGAGGTAGACCGAACAACTCTCTGGCTCGTTGCGGGACGTAGGCGATGTAGTCGGGGCGGGTGGTGATGAAATGCAGGACGACCGGGCACATCGGCAGGACGCTGAAACCTTGGTCTCTGCTGGTGTCCAGCGCGGCTTTGACCAGGGTGTTCGCCAGGCCTCGGCTTTCGAATCGGGGGTAGATCTCGGTGTGCACGAGGGCGCGTTCGTCCCCGGTGTCCTGGTATTCGATGTAGCCGGCGGGTTGACCGTCGGCGGTGAGTTCGAACCGCTCGAGCGCGGTGTTGTTGCGGACCTCGGTCGCCATAGGTCGACGCTACCGTGTTCGGGAGGACAACCCACTGAGCAAATGAGAACATGGGTCACTCCCCGACCACCTCCGAGCCGTTGCGCGCCTGACGAAAGGCCGAGAGCGAACGGTCGAGCTCGGAAACGACACTATGAATACACGGAGAGGCGGAACAGATGGCCGGCGAACCGCTTGTCGTGCTCGCTCCCGACAAGTTCAAGGGGTCGTTGACCGCGCCGGAGGTGGCCAGGGCTCTGGCCAGGGGAATCGCTCGGCGTGCTCCGAAGGCGCAGGTGCGGTGTGTGCCGGTGGCCGACGGTGGTGACGGGATGGTCGACGCCTTCGTGGCGTCGGGGTGGAAGCGGGTGGAGGTCGCCGCGCCCGGGCCCACGGGGGAGCAATCGACGGCGGTGTACGCGGTGCGGGGGGATACCGCGGTGGTGGAGTTGGCGGCTGCCGTGGGGCTGGTGAAGTTGCCCGGTGGGCGGCTGGATCCGCTGCGGGCCGATACGTTCGGGCTGGGGGTTGCCATCGTGCACGCGCTCGACGGCGGGGCGCGGGAGATCGTGCTCGGGCTCGGCGGCAGCGCTTCGACCGACGGTGGGTCGGGGTTGCTGCGGGCGCTCGGGTTGCGGTTGCTCGATCAGGAGGGGCGGGAACTGGCGGGCCGCGGGGACGTGGCCGCGTTGCTCGAGCAGGTCGCCTCGGTGGATCGAGGTGGGTTGCATCCGGCGGTCGCGACGACGCTGTTCACGCTGGCCTGCGATGTGGACAATCCGTTGCTCGGGCCGGCTGGTGCGGTAGCGGTGTACGCGCCACAGAAGGGCGCCAGTGCTCGGCAGATGCTGAAACTTGAGGCGGGGCTTACCAACTGGGCGGCCGTGCTGGGCAGGGGCTATGCGGAGATCGGTGGGGCGGGCGCGGCGGGCGGCACCGGGTTCGGGGCGCTCGCGGTGCTGGGCGCGCAGGTGCGCAGCGGGATCGATGTACTGCTCGAGCTGCTGGAATTCCCGGCCCTCATCGAGGGGGCCAGGCTGGTAGTCACCGGTGAGGGCTCACTGGATCACCAGAGCATGCACGGGAAGGCGCCGGTCGGGGTCGCGGCGGCGGCGAAGAAGGCGGGCGTGCCGGTGATCGCGGCGGTAGGGCGAACCCTGTTGTCGCCAGGGGAGATTCGAGCCGCGGGATTCGCCGCGTGTTATCCGCTCAGCGACCTCGAGCCCGATCCCGCGCGCTCGATCATCGCGGCGGCCGACCTACTCGAACGCATCGGCGAGCGGATCGCCATGGAGCACTTGTGCCGGATGCGCTGACGGTTACAGCGCGATTCGGGAGGACGAAGGCTGCGGGGCAGTCGGCCGGGTAGTGGTGGCCAGCGCCTCGCGATTCTCGTCGCCCCAGGTCTCGAGCGGTTCCAGCGCGAGGCGAAGGGCCTCGCCGAGCGGGGTGAGCGAGTACTCCACCCGCGGCGGGATCTCGGGGAAGATCTCGCGGTGCACCACGCCGGTGCTCTCCAGGTGCCGCAGGTTCTCGGCGAGCACCTTCTCGCTCACACCCTCGAGCATCCGCCGGATCTGACCGAATCGCTGCGGCCCGGCGCCGAGCACCCACATCAGGTGCAGCTTCCATTTACCGCCGACGACGTCGATGGCCAGGCTCATACCGCACACATCGTGATCTGCGTCACTGCTCAACGTCGCCACACCCTTCTGACCGTATTTCGAACCTCTGGGTAAGCAACCACACCCGAACGTTCGGTCTTCCCGACGATACTCGCGCCGACCACCATGGAAAGCGGCGCCGAACCAACCAGTATCGAGAATCGAAGGGCCACACCATGTCCGAGCAGACCGCTCCCCGTTCCGTTTCCGTTCTCGGCCTCGGCCCGATGGGCCAGGCCATGACCAGGGCCTTCCTCGAAGCGGGCGTCGAGGTGACGGTGTGGAATCGCAGCACCGCCAAGGTCGATGCCATGGTGGCGCTGGGTGCCGAGCGCGCAGGCACCGTCGCCGAGGCGCTCGATGCCAACGAGGTCTCCGTGCTCAGCCTCACCCACTACGACGCCATGTACGACGTGCTCGGCCAGGCGATCGACCACCTGCCCGGCAAGGTGATCGCCAACCTGTCCTCCGATTCACCGGACAAGGCGCGGGCGGGCGCGCGGTGGGTTCGCGAGCGGGGCGCCGAATTCCTCTCCGGCGGCGTGATGTCGGCGGGCGACAACATCGTCCATCCTTCGTCCTACATCTTCTACAGCGGCCCGAAGACGGTCTTCGACGCGCACGCCGAGCTGCTGCGCCCGCTCAGCCCGCAGGAATACCTGGGCGCGGACGACGGCTTGGCCCAGATCTTCTACCAGGCCCTGCTGATCACCTTCCATCCGTGGTTGCTGGCGTTCGACCAGGCGTCGGCGATGATCGCGAACTCCGGCCACAGCATCGACCAGTTCGTACCGTTCGCCGTCCGCTCCGCCGGCGCCTACCCGTTCTTCATCGAACAGTTCGCCGAGGCGAACAAGGCAGGCGGCTTCGCGGAGCTCTCGCACCTGAAGATGATGGACGCGGGCGCCCAGCACATCATCGACGCCAGCGAAGAGGCAGGCGTCGACGCGAGCCTGTCCCAGCTCGCCCAGTCGTTCTGGCGCAAGGCCGTCACCGCGTCCGAGGCGACAGGCAGGCAGATCTCGCCGTACGCGTTGTTCCGCGGCGAGGCGTCCTGATGTCGACTTCCGGCCGAGCGGCCGAGGCGGTCACCGTCATCGGCCTCGGCCCGATGGGGCAGCAGATCGTGCGCACCTACCGCGCCGCGGGTTTCACGGTGACGGTCTGGAACCGCACCCCCGGCAAGGCCGACGGCCTGGGTGCCCATCGCGCCGAGACGGTCGCCGACGCGGTGGCGGCGGCGGAGCTCATCGTGCTCAGCCTGACCCACTACGACGCCATGGATGAGATTCTCGGCGGCGCCGATCTGACCGGCAAGGTTGTGGTCAACCTGTCCTCGGATTCGCCGCAGCGGACTCGGCAGGGGGCGGCGTTCGTCCGGGCTCGCGGCGGCGAATTTCTCGCCGGTGGGGTGATGGCTCAGCCGCACGAGCAGGCGCTGGCGATCATCGACCGGTCCGGTTCCGAGATAGCCCGGTTCATGCCCTACGCCCAGCGGTCACTGGGCAGTGTCGGCGAGCTGTACGCCGCGTGGGCGGGAATCGCCGAGGACGGGGGTCCGCCCGATCCGGCGTACCTGCGAATGATGGCGGCCGGCGCGCGACACGTGGTGGCGACCGGTGCCGAGGTCGGCGTGGACACCGTTCTGGCCGAATCGGTTTCGTCATATTGGGAGCGAGCTGCCGGTACACCCGAATCGACGTTCCAGGTATTTCGCGGATGACACGCTGAAACCGTTCGGCACGGTGGTGCCGAACGGTTTTCGGTGGTCACGCGGTCTCGGCGCCCGATCCCAATCTGGGGAACGGCTCGGTGGAGAACACCACTTCCACCGCTACCTCGAAGTAGGCCGCGAGCCGCAGGGCCAGGTGCAGGCTGGGGCTGTATTCGCCGCGTTCGAGGTAGCCGACGGTCTGGTAGTGCACACCGAGCGCTTCGGCCAGGTCCCGCCGCGAGATGCCGCGCTCGGCGCGCAACATCGCGATGCGGTTGTAGATGACCTCAGAAGGCACGCTGCATCGCTTTCTCGCGGCGCACGGCCACGCTGGATCCCGACTCATGGCGGGCCGCCCGCCGCAGCACGATCGGCGCGAGCAACAACCCGACGATCGACCATACGCCGAGTACCGCGGCGGTCTCGAGGTGCCGCCACGACCCGTCGATCTCGATGGCCGCCGCCTCGGCGGGGAGCAGCCCGGAGCGCATGCCCAGGCCGAGCCAATACATCGGGAACAGCTGGGCCAGGCCCTGCACCCAGCCGGGGAGCGCGGTGATCGGGTACCAGATGCCGGAAATGGCGATCAGTCCCATCAGCGGCAGTGTCAGCAGGAAGATGTCGCGGGCGCCGACGATCAGTCCGCCCAGGATGGCGCCGATCGGCAGGGTGGCCAGCAGACCGAGCAGGATCACCCACGCCAGCGTGACCAGGCCGCCGCCGGGCATCGAGAATCCACCGACGATCACGGCACCGATGGTCAGCACCACCACCAGCTGGACGAGTACCGCGGCCGCGGTCGTGCCGATCTTGCCGATGAAGTAGCCGAGGATGCCGTTGGGAATCGTCTTGGCGCGCAGCAAGGTTCCGTCCTCCCGGTCGAGGGCGAGGACCTCGGCGATGCCGTACAGCCCGTTGAACGCGATGATGCTGCCGAGCAGGCCGGGCACCGCGAGTTCACCGAGTGACAGCTCGGTGTCCTGGTAGGTCCGGTCGCGCAGGAAGAAGATCGCTATCAAAAACAGTGTGGGAGTGAGGAACTGGGCCACCAGACTCGTTCCGTTGGTGTAGAGCTGCCGCAGTTCGATCCATATCGCGGCCAGGCCGCCCCTGACCGCTACCAGCGTGGGATTCATCGCGTGACCTCCTGCAGTGAGCGAACGGGTTCGGCGGCCGTGCCGGATTCGAAACGGCGGACCAGCGCCATATAGGTGTCCTCCAGCGACGCGCGCTGCACCTCGAGGTCCTCGATCAGGTCGCCGTGCTGTTTGAACAGTTCGTGGACGTACTTCGTCGACTCGGTCGTCGTGTGGACGAAACGTTGGCCGTCGCGGGTCCAGCGCACCTCGGCCTCGCCCGCGGTGGCGGCGCTGAGCTCCTCCGGCGAGCCGTCGGCGATGATCCGGCCACCGGCCAGGATCAGGATCCGGTCCGCCAGTTTCGCGGCTTCGTCCAGGTCGTGGGTGGTGAGCAGGACGGTGGTCTCGTCCAGATCGGCCAATCGATGGACCAGATCGTGGAAGTCGCGCCGGGCAGCGGGATCGAAGCCCGCGGTCGGTTCGTCCATGAAGAGCAGTTCCGGTCGGCCGACGATGCCGATCGCCACATCGAGTCTGCGTCGCTGCCCGCCGGACAGGGTGGCGATCTTCGCATCGCGCTGATCGGTGAGCCCGACCAACTCGATGAGTTCATCGGTGTCCCACGGTCTTGTCACCCGGGCCGTGGAATAGGGGCTGTAGTACCCACCCAGATGGCCGAGCAGTTCGGCCACTCGCCATTTCGCGTGGTCACGCCAGGATTGGAGCACCACGCCGATGCGGGCGCGCCAGAGTTCGTCACCGTGTTCGGGATCGGCCCCCAGCACCTCGACCTGGCCGGCCGACCTCCTGCGGAACCCCTCGAGGATCTCGATCGTGGTGGTTTTGCCCGCGCCGTTGGGCCCGAGCATGACGAGCACTTCCCCGCGCTCGGCTTGAAATGTCACATCGTGCAGGACGTCGGTCTCGTCGTACCGCATCCGTAGTTGCGCGACATCGAGAACAGCGTTGTTGTTCGAAGCCATGAGTCCTCCCAGTCATCGACCTTCGATGATTTGTAGCATACGTACTACATTTTATCGTGGCAATGCTTCGCCGAAATGGGACATTCCGAAAACTGTGAGCACTGCTCTTGACTTCGGCTCGCGGAGCGCGCATGCTTGTACTCAACAGAGAGCAGTGCTCACAGTTCAGGAGTGATCAACATGGACAACGCGACCCGCCACCTCCCCCCGACCGGCATCGACCCGATCGTCAACAAGATCGCCAACCTGCTGCCCAAGCTGGGGATCAGCATCATGGGGTCGCGGCTGCTGGCGGTGCGCGGCCGCAAGAGCGGGGAATGGCGCACCACCATGGTCAACGTGATGACGGCCGCCGACGGCGAGCGCTACCTGGTCGCGCCGCGTGGGCACGTCCAATGGGTGCGCAATCTGCGCGTGGCGGGCGATGGCGAACTGCGCCTCGGCCGCAAAACCGAACGGTTCACCGCCACCGAGGTCGCCGACACCGACAAGGTGCCGCTGCTCCGGCTGTACCTGGAGAAGTGGGGCTGGGAGGTCGGCAAGTTCTTCGAGGGCCTCACCAAAGACGCGACCGATGCCGAATTGATCGCTATCGCACCGGGTTTCCCCGTCTTCCGGCTCAGCTAGAGCTTGCTCAGGTATTCGATCGCGGCGGCATAGCCCTGGATGCCGAGGCCGGCGATGACCGCGGTCGCGATCGGGGAGACGAACGAATGGTGCCGGAACTCCTCGCGCGCGTGCACATTACTGATGTGCACCTCGACGATCGGCACCTCCGGGATCACCAGGGCGTCGCGCAGGGCCACCGACGTATGGGTGAGGCCGCCGGGGTTGATGACGATGGCCGACACCTCGCCGCGGGCCTGGTGGATCCGGTCGATCAGCGCGCCTTCGTGATTGGACTGGAACGCGATGACCTTGCGTTCGAATCGGGCGGCGGTCTGCTCGCACAGTGCGACGACATCGTCGAGGGTGTCGGCGCCGTAGATCTCGGGCTGACGGGTACCGAGCATGTTCAGGTTCGGTCCGTTGATTACCAGGATGGGACCAGTGGCCTGCTCGGTTTCCATGCAGGCCACTGTATCCAGGTTGGACCTGTCCCGGATCGTGTGGTGGCTGTGTTTTTGGAGCGCTGGCGCGCTCGAGCGGGCCCCTGGGGGCCCTGATCTTCCCTCCCTCCGGGTACTCCTTCGTCGCACCCTCCGGTCAGTCCAGATCAGGGCGGGGCCCTTTGGGTAGGGACATACGGGCCGTACCCGTTTCGCTGGGGGGCTACAAGCCCGTCGGGCCCTCCGAGCGCAGGTCGTCGACCTTGCGCATGGCTTCGCGGAGTTCGGCCAGCCAGGTTTCGGCGTGTTTGCCTGCGAGTTTGACCGTCCAGGCCAGGGCGTCGGCGCGGGAGCGGGCGACGCCCGCGTCGATCAGGGTGTCGAGGACCTGGCGTTCGGGCTGACGGAGACGGGTCATCACGGGGACGGCCAGGTGGGTGAACAGGATCCGTTCGCCGTCTACTCGCACGCCCCACGCGACGCTGCGGCCGTAACGCCGCTGGGCCTCGTCGGCGATCTGCATGCGGGCCGGGCGGGTCGACTCGCGGAAGCGGGCCAGCGCGCCTTCTTTCGTGGCCGCCGGGGTGCTCGCGTCGCCGGGGACGGGCAGTTCGCCGACCACGACGATCTCGTCGCGGTCGATCTCGATGTCCACCGGCCCGGTGAACCAGTCGGCGGGCAATCGTCCGGCGAACCAGTCGGGGGCGTCGGCGGGATCGGGAAGGTCGGCTTGCTGCCATCCGCCGGGTCGGCCGAATCCGCGCTCGCGTCGATCGTTCCGCATGGAAATCACCTGCTATCTGTCTTGCGCACGTTGCGTTGATTACAAGATTACGCCGATATCAGCGCAGTGAATTCCGCTCTGCGTGAACGAGTGCGTATCGACTCGGTAAAGGCGATGCCGTGCGTGTGGGCGGAGGCGGCCTGGGTACCCTCGCGTTGAATCGCCGGACAAATGCGAGATCCGCACCACCTGGCGCGGCTGTCGGTACGGTTGACGCAGCAGTTGTTGCCGCTTACTGGGCGAGGTTGGAAAACGGACCCTCATCGGGGCGAGATTTCCGGCACAATCGAGGTGTCGAGGTCGGGGAGTATCCCGACTGACCGGGGCATTGGAGACGGGTCAACTTCCGGTACGGTGGATTTGTTACCGGAGTGGCAAGAGTGAAGAGTGGGCGATATGGATGTGTGGGGATCCCGCCGCTTTCGCGTCCGGGGCGCAATGGCGATCGCGGGGGTTGCGACCCTCGCCATCGCGCTGTGCTCGTGCGGAGTGGGTGGGAAGACGAGCGAGTCGGAGACGGTGGTCCAGCGGTTCACCGAGTACCTCGACGATCAGGACTACGGCAAAGCCGCCGACCTGACCTCGTACCCCGCTGCCGCTTCGGCAACCATGAAGCAAATGTTCGAGGGCCTGCAAACGGGCACCGTCGACTACGAGGCGTCGCAGGTTATCGACCTCGACAAGCAGTCGGCGATCTTCAGCATGGAAGTCGCCTGGAACTTCGGCGAGAAGAAGGACTGGACCTACACACTGCAGGGCACCGTGCGCAAGCTCGCCATCGGCTGGCGGATCTCCTGGGAGCCCGCGGTGGTCATGCCGCAGCTGACGAACAATCGCACCGTCAAGCTCGTGCGTACCACCGCGAAGCCGCCGCCCAAGGTTGTCGACCTGCCCGGCGAAACGCTGATGACCGAGCAGACGCTCAACGTCATCAAGATCGACCCGAGCCGCACCGGCGACCTCGTCGGCACCACCAACGCGCTCGCCGACGCCATCGAGCCGGTCGCGCCCCTGATCACCGGGCCGTCGCTGATGCAGCAGCTGGCAGGCTCGCAGGGCAAGCCGATCGTCGCGGTGAACCTGCGTGACGGGGATTTCGCGATCCTGGAACCACGGATGGCCAAGGTGCCGGGTGTGGTGATGGAGAAGCAGCCCAAACTGATCTCGGCCGACCGGCGCACCCGTTCGCCGATGCTCGACGCGCTGCGCGAGGTGTGGCAGGACAGCCTCGAGGCCACCGCGGGCTGGGGTGTGCAGATCTTCGAGGCCGACGGCAGGTTCGTCAACCAGGTGGCCGGATACCAGGGACCGGCCGGGCCGGACATCGCCGCCACGATGGATCAGCGACTACAGCGCGCCGCCGAAGACGCCGTGGTGAGCGCGGGGACCGCGGCCACGGTCGTGGCCATTCAGCCGTCGACCGGTGCGGTCGTCGCGGTCGCGCAGAACTCGTACGCGACGGAGAAGGGACCGATCGCCTTCACCGGACTGTTCCCGGCGGGCGGCACGATGGAGCTGTTCCGCACCGTGGCCGCGGCGATCAAGAACAAGCCGCCGCAGGACGTCACCGTGCAGGAGGCGGCCGAGGCGGCCACCGCGCTCGGCGTCGGCGTCGACTTCAAGGTGGCCGGGCTCGACGAGGTGACCGGGCGGATCAGCACGCCCGGCCGCAGCACCGAGCAGGTGCGTCAGGGTGCGGGCGCCGACGCGGTGCAGGTGAGCCCCTTCGGGATGGCGATCGCCGCGGCGGCCATTTCGCGGGGGTCGGTGGCGCCGCCGATGATCGAGGCGGGCAAGCCGGGCACCACCGATACGCCGGTTCCCGCGCTGCCCCAGCCCGCGGTCGACCGGCTGCGCGGAATGATGAACGAAGGCATCGGCAAGCCCGAAACCGCCGCCCTGCGCGGATTCCGCGATATCACCGCCTTCGCCGCGACGGGCGGTGCCGACGGTTGGCTGCTGGCGACGATGGGCGACCTGGTCTTCGCGGTGCACATCGCCGATGTCGACAGTGGTGACGCCACTTCACGACTCGCGGCCGTGCTGCTGAAATCGCTGGCGACGCCGGAGCCGTAAAAGCGAGAGTTATCACTGCTCAGTGGCTATGAACCCGGTCTCGAAGTCGATCTTGACCGGTTACGCTACGTCGGTGAAGAGATACGCGCCGTTCGGTATCGATGCTCTATTGGTGATCGTCTTCTGCGCGATCGGGAGGCGCAGTCACGACGAAGCCGTCATCGCCGGTCTGCTGAAAACGGTGTGGCCCTTCGGGTTAGGACTGATCCTCGGCTGGATTTTAGCGGTCTACCTCGCACGGAACACGCGGTTCGACGCAACGGCGTTGTGGCCCACCGGAATTCTGATCTGGGCGAGCACCCTGGTCGGCGGGATGGTGTTGCGCGCCATCAGCGGTCAGGGCGTCGCACTGAGTTTCATGATCGTCGCGGCCTGCGTCCTCGCGCTGTTCCTGCTGGGTTGGCGGGCGGCCATTCGCGCGCTGCGTTGATCAGATTCGTCGCTGCTGCTTGAACTCTTGCTCGTATTCTTCGTCGTCGGCCTGTGGTGTGCGGAACAGGAACGCGAAGACGATCCAGCCGACCACGGCGACCAGGATGAAGCTGACCAGCCGGTATACGAACGCGGCCGCGACGGCCTGCGCGGCGGGCAGGCCCGCGGCCGCGGTGAGACTGTAGATCAGCGTCGCGTCCACGTAGACGATGCCGCCCGGCGCGAACGGAATCGACCCCACCGCCTTGCCCGCCGCGAAGGCGATGAGCAGCCCGGACAACTTGGGATCGGCGCCGATCGCGTAACAGGCGGTGCCGAGACACGCCACGTCGGCGAACCGGTGCACCAGCGCCCACACCCCGACGAGCGCCGCGTCCTTCTTCCCCAGATCGACCGACTCGAGTTGCGCCCGGATCTCGGCCAGCTTGGCGATGCCGTGATCGGCGGGTTTCTTCCGCAGCCGATTCACCAGCGCGAGTACCCGCCGCAGCACGGCCTCGAGCGTGCCGGGATGGCGGGCGAGATAGTTGCCTGCGAACACCACCAGGGCGAGGACCACCAGCGAGACGACGAATTTGAAGCCGATTCCCTGTCCGACCAGCGCGGCGCCGGCGATCCCGAGCAGCGCCAGCCCCGCGGCGGCGACCACGCCGGAGAAGACCAGCTGCCAGGAGGCCACGATCGGGCTCGCGCCCCAGCGCCGGGTCTGGCGATAGGTGAACGCGGTGGAGAAGACCTGTCCGGCGGGCAGCGTCAGCGACATCGCGGTCGCGCCGTAGACCACCGATACCGATTTCCCCTGACTGACGTCCACCCCACCGGCGTGCAGCAGTTGTTTCTGCACCCGCCCGAAACCGCTCATCGACATCGCCTGCAACACGATGCACAGGAACAGCCAGCCCCAGTGGATCTCGGTGAGCGTGCGCCAGGATTCGTGCAGGCGGGGCCACAGGTACACGCCTTCGCCGACGAGCAGCGCGAGGATCACCGCGCCGAGCACCCACTTGACCCACCGAAAGCGGCGGCGGCGGCGCTCGGCCGGTGCGCCTGCTAGGTCGCCGTCGGCCGTCACGGTCTCAGCCTAGTGAACACAGTCGGCTTCCGGCCGTCCGCAGACTGCGCACGGCCGGAGCGAAGGCGCAGGTACGCCCAACGAACGCATCTGTTCTTCCTCGTCCCCGCGCGGCGCGGCGATCGCCGACTTCGGCCAGGCCAGGCGGGTTTTTCTGCGTCTGCCGCGCAATTGGACCTCGTCTCCGGTTATCCAATGTTCTTGCTCGCTTTCGTCGGCGAAGTAGAGCGCGCTGCCCGAAGCGAGAACGCGGCCGGGATGATCTTTGGCCAATTCGGTGAGCCGCGACGCCTCGTTGACGGGGTCGCCGATCACGGTGTATTCGAAACGATTTGCGGCGCCGATGTTTCCGGCCACCGCCAGGCCCGCCGAGACGCCGATGCCGATATCGAGGCTGGTCACCTCGCGCAGGGCCTCGCGCAAGTCGCGGGCCGCGGCGAGGGCGGCGCTCGGCGCGTCGGGGCGATCCAGCGGGGCGCCGAAGATGGCGAGCGCCGCGTCGCCGACGAACTTGTTGACGAAACCGTGGTGGCTGTCGATCACGTCGACCACCACCCGGAAGAACTCGTTGAGCAGGCTCACCACCTCGGTCGGCGGGCGTTCGGCCGCGGCGGCGGTGGAACCGACCATGTCCACGAACAGCACCGCGACGAATCGGGTCTCACCACCGAGTTCGGTGCCGTAGTCCAGTGCCCGCTGCGCCACGTCCTCGCCGACGTGCTGGCCGAACAGTTCCTGCAGCTTGCGGCGCTTGGCCGCCTCGTCCATCATCCGGTTGAAGCCGACCTGCAACAGCCCGATCTCGCTCCCGTCGTAGACCTCCACCTGCACGTCACGCGAGCCGGCCTGCACCCTGTTGATGGCCTGGGACAACTGCCGCACCGGGTCGGAGATCGAGGAACCGGTCAGCATCGACAGCGCCAGCGCCTGCAGGATCACCACGCCACACAGCAGCAGGATCGAGATCGCGAGCGACTTCGCCGAGAACTTCACGTCCGAGGAGATCTGGGTGACGCACAGCAGCACGATCGCGATGGTCGGCGCGAAGGTGCCCATGCCCCAGGTCATCGCCATCCGGGTGCCGACGCCGGGGGTGAGCGTGTGGTCGAAGGTGCCCTCGGTCAGCGCCTCCGCGGCGACCGGGCGCAGGATGCGTTCACCCAGCATGTAGGTGAAGCCGAACACGATGGTGGCGGCCATACATTCGGTGACGATCACCGCCCCCGCCAGTTCGGGCGATTCGGTGATGATCAGCGCGGCCAGGATCCCGCCGCCGATGATCCACAGCACCAGGTGCACGATCGACTGCCGCAGCGGCACGTGCAGGGCCGCCATCTGCTCGCGTCTGCTCGGTGGCCCGCCGCGCATCTGCCAGCGCATCACCGGCCGCAGCATGAGGGCCGCGGCGAAGATGCTCAGCACCGCGGCCACCCCGAAAACGAGCAGCGGCGCGAGCAGACCGGTCTGGCGCACCCCACCCGGATCGCCCTCCGGAACCGGCAGGCCGTATTGGATGAAGGCCCACACCAGCACCGCGCCGAAGGCGTTCGCCAGCAGCACAGACGTCAGATACAGCGGCCAGCGCGTTCGCATGGTCTGTTTGACCGCTTCCAGGGGCGCCGACACGACCACCAATCTAGCGTTCGGACCGATAGGCTCTCTCGAGTGACCGACCAGAAGGTAGATTCCGGGACCGCGTCAACGCCGTGGCGCTCGGACGCCGAGGCAGTTCATCCCCTGGTCCGCAAAGCCGCCGCGTGGAGTTGGCGGCTGCTGATCATCTTCGGCGCCCTGCTCGCGGTCGGAATGCTCGTGCAGAAGTTCGCCACGGTGGTGATCCCGCTGGCCATCGCGCTGCTCGCCGCCGCGCTGCTCGCGCCGATGGTCGATTGGATGCAGCGGGTGGGGATTCCGCGTTCGCTGGGCGTGTTCGTCGCGCTGCTGGGGTCGATCGGTCTGCTGGCGGGGGTGCTGACCTTCGTCGTCGAACAGTTCGTCGACGGTGTGCCGGGGCTGTCCAACGAGGTCACCAACAGCGTGCACAAAGTGCAGGACTGGCTGATCAACGGTCCGCCCCATCTGAGCGATCAGCAGATCCGCAGCGCGGGCGACACCATCGTGCGCACCATTCAGGACAACCGCGAGAGCCTGACCAGCGGCGCGCTGACCACCGCCACCGCCATCGGCCACATTCTCACCGGTGCCTTCCTGATCCTGTTCATTCTCATCTTCTTCCTCTACGGCGGAGATCAGATCTGGAACTTCGTCACCCGGATCATCCCCACCGCGCACCGAGAAAAGGTCCGCACCGCCGGTGAACTGGGCTTCGGAACGCTGGTCGGGTTCGTGCGTGCCACCGTCGCGGTGGCCGCCGTCGACGCGATCGGTATAGGAGCAGGGCTGGCGATTCTGCATGTGCCGTTGGCCTTGCCGCTGGCCTCGCTGGTGTTCATCAGCGCGTTCATCCCGATCATCGGCGCGTTCTTCGCCGGGTTCGTCGCCGTGTTCATCGCCTTGGTCACCAAGGGCCTGGTGACCGCGCTGATCGTGCTCGGCATCATCATCGCGGTGATGCAGCTGGAAGGCCATGTGCTGCAACCGCTGCTGCTCGGGCGGGCCGTGAGTATCCATCCGCTGGCCGTGGTGCTGGCCATCACCGCGGGCTTGGTCGTCGGCGGGATCGCGGGCGCACTGCTCGCCGTGCCGTTGATCGCGGTGGGCAACACGGCGATTCGCTATCTGCTCGCCGACAGTCCGGAGGAGGCCTTCGGCGAGCTGGTCGCCACCGAGGAGCGAAAACGGTTCAGCGCCGAACCCGACAAGCCGGAGCCGCCGGGCCGCTTCGATGTGGCGAAGCGGCTGCGCATGGAAGAAGCCGAGTCCGGCGATGCGGACTCACACCGCTGAGCTGAGCTCGGCCGACGCCGCCACCGCGCCGCTGTGGCGGGCGGCGCAGGCGTTTCGGCTGGTCACGCTGCTGTACGCGATCGGTCAGCAGATCGCGTCGGTGTCGTATTACGAGCATCCGCGACTGAGCTGGATGCTGATCGCGGTGATGGCGATCTGGTCGGGCAGTTCGGCGCTGCTGCTGTCGCAGTGGTACTTCCCCGAGGCGACCGGGAAGATCCGCGGCTGGGTGGTGTTCGGCGACCAGGTGGTGACGATCGCGCTGATCGCCTCGACTCGGCTTGTCGCGGACTACGATTGGTACCACGGACATCAGACCCTGCCGACGACGTTGTGGATCGCGAACTCGGTGATCTCGATGGCCATTCTGCGCGGACCTGTCGCGGGTGTTGGCGCCGGACTTGCCATGTCGGCCGTCGTGGTGACCGTGCGGGATCAGTGGGGACAGGACGTCTGGGGCGACGCGACCGCACCGGTACTCGTTTCGGTCGGGTTGGCGCTCGGGTTGGCCGCCAATACCGCTCGACGGGCGCAGGGGCAGCTCGAACGGGCTTTGCGAATCACGGCGGCGGCGCAGGAGCGGGAGCGGCTGGCTCGCGAGGTGCACGACGGGGTGTTGCAGGTGCTGGCGTTCATCAAACGCCGTGGAAGCGAGATAGGCGGGCCCGCACAGGAACTCGCGCAGCGGGCCGGAGAGCAGGAGGTGGCGTTGCGGGTGCTGCTGTCCGAGCAGGCGGAGCTGCCAGATCCGGGGTCGGGCGACGTGGATCTGCGGCCACTGCTGACCGCGCACGCCACGCCGAAGATATCGGTGGCCACGCCGGGCGATCCGGTGCTGGTAGGACGGATGGTCGCCCAGGAGATCGCGGCGGCGGTGAACACCGCGCTGTCGAATGTCTCGCTGCACGCCGGCGCCGACGCGAAAGCCTATGTGCTGCTCGAAGACACCGGTGACGGCTTGGTGGTGAGCGTGCGCGACGACGGTGTGGGGATCGCGACGGGACGGCTGGAAGCGGCCGAAGCCGAAGGGCGGATGGGGGTTTCGCGGTCGATCGTCGGCCGGATCGAGACGCTGGGCGGCAGTGCAGAGTTGTTGACCGAGGGCGCGGACCTCGGTACCGAGTGGGAATTCCGGATTCCGCGCCATCCGGCGCGCTGAGAAGAGGAGCTGGGCGATGCCGGTGATCACGGTGATGGTGGTCGACGACCATCCGATGTGGCGTGAGGGTGTTTCGCGCGATCTCGCCGAAGCCGGTTTCGAGGTACTGGCCACCGCCGACGGCGTCGGCACGGCCTCCCGCCGGGCCGCGGCCGTACAGCCGGACGTGGTGTTGATGGATATGCAGCTCACCGACGGGAACGGGGCCGCGGCCACCGCCGAAGTGCTGCGGGTGTCACCGCACAGCCGGGTGCTGGTGCTGTCGGCCTCGGCCGAGCGCGACGATGTGCTCGACGCGATCAAGGCCGGAGCCAGCGGATATCTGGTGAAGAGCGCGTCCGCCGCCGAGCTGATCGACGCTGTGACGGCCACTGCCGCTGGTCAGCCGGTGTTCACGCCCGGGCTGGCCGGGTTGGTGCTCGGCGAGTATCGGCGGATGGCGACCGCACCGGCGGCCGCCGATCAGCCGCATCGGCCGTCGTTGACCGAGCGGGAGACCGAAGTTCTGCGGATGGTGGCCAAGGGGTTGTCGGCCAAGCAGATCGCTACTCGATTGAATCTCTCGCACCGGACCGTGGAGAACCACGTGCAGGCGACGCTGCGCAAGTTGCAGCTGGCGAATCGGGTCGAACTCACCCGCTACGCGATCGAGCAGGGGCTCGAGTAGCCACAGTGATTAGGGGTTTGCCCTGATGTGCTCGGTAGGGGTGTCTGGCTACCCTCGATGACATGGGCGGTCCTGAATCCCTCTTCGTACCCGGTGCCGCGACGGCTGGTCCCGTCGGTGACCGTGAGCTGCGTGTTTCCGATGCCGAACGTGAGCATGTCGGTCAGCTACTGCAGCGTGCCGTCGGGCTCGGCATGTTGTCGCTCGGGGAGTTCACCGAGCGGATGGACACCGCGCTGGCCGCCAAGACCCGCGGTGAACTCAACGCCGTGCTGGTCGACTTGCCCGGTATGCGGGTGGCGGGCACACCGCAGCCCGCCGCGATGCCGCGCCCACGACACATCCCGGTTCCGGCCGGTGGATCGAATCCGAGCGCGATCCGCAGCCGGTTGTCGGGGGTGCATCGACGCGGGCCGTGGCAGGTGCCGCCGGTGCTGCACCTCAACAACCTGATGTCCGGGGTGACCTTGGACTTCACCGAGGCGGTGATGCAGACGCAGATCGTGGAGATTCAGGTCGACGACTACTGCACGAGCCTCACATTGCTCGTCCCAGCGGCGGCCACCGTCGACCTCAACGGTCTCGATCTGGTGGGGTCCTCGGCCAACAACAAGGTGCGTACGGGGCCGCCGATCGGACCTCTGCACCTTGTTGTGCACGGACGTATCCGGTTCGGGTCGGTGACGGCGAAGTATCCGTTGATGGTGCAGTGGCGACGGTTTCTGGGGTCATGATCCCGGGTAGTCGGGGAGACATCGAGGGCTACCCGGGCTGATTCGGGTAGGAACCGGGGGCTGACGGGGGTTTCTACTCATGTTCGGCGGGTGTCGGGCGCCGACGATGGGGATATGAGTACCGCTATTGATCCCGCGCTCGTAGCGCGGCTCTCGGGGGAGTTCACCGCGCTGGGCGCCAGGATGGGTCAGCTGGGGGGCGATCTGGACGTGCTTTCCGCGCAGTTGCGGGCCGAAGAAGCGCTGCGCGCGGGTGAGGTGGTGCCCTCGAAGTCGAGTGCGGCTGCTGTGGGGCCTGCGGCTGTTGCGGGGTCGCCTGCTGTGGGGCCTGCGGCTGTTGCGGGGTCGCCTGCTGTGGGGCCTGCGCCCGTTGTGGGCCCGCCGACTGTTGCGGGCTTCGGGCCTGGTCGCGGCGGTCCGCCTCGGGGCGCTGACCTCGGTCCGGCGGAGTGGCCAGGTGGTGGCCACACAGCGACCTACGCGCCTGCGCCGGGAGCGGCTGTGCCCGTGGGCGCGGGGCAGGGGCGTCAGGTCGGGTCCGGGTGGGGGCAGGGAACTTATCCGGCTGGTCGACCCTTCGCGCCGATGCCGATGCCGATGCCGATGCCGATGCAGATGCGTGGGCCGGGGCGCGAGGCTCGGGTGCCGTGGTGGCAGCGGGAAGGGGTGATTTCCCGGGTGCTGGCGGTGGCCGGGGTCGGCGTGACCTTGGTCGGCGTGCTGATGCTGTTGGTGTTGGCCGCACAGGCGGGGTTCTTCGGCCCGATAGCGAGAGTCGTTGCTGGGGAGGGGCTTTCGTTGGTCCTCGTGGGTCTCGGGTGGCGGGTCTTCGGTCGGCCCGGCGGCCGGGTCGGCGCAATCGCGTTGGTGGCCACCGGTATCGCCGGGATGTATCTGGATGTCGTTGCGGTGACGGGATATTACCGATGGGTCCCTGGCGGGGTGGGGCTCGCGGTGGCGCTGGTGGTGGCGTTGATCGGGGTGGGAATCGCGGTGCGGTGGCAGTCGCAGCCGCTGGCCGTGGGGGTGGTGGTGGGGGCCGCGGTGCTGTCACCCGCGTTGACCACCGAGTTGATGTTGCTCGGGTTCCTGGTGGTGTTGCAGGCGGCCGGGGTGCCGGTGCAGATGCGCAGGGATTGGCCGGTGCTCCACGTGGCGCGCACTGTGCCGGTGGTGCTCGCCGTGCTGGGGATGGTGGCGTTCAGCGGGATCGAAGGGGTGATCTCCGGCTCGGAGGCGCAGCAGCGGCAGGGTCTGCTGGTCGCCGCGATCGCCTGTGCGGTGGTCGGTCTGGTCGGCGCGCTGCTCGCGGTGCGGCGCAGGCACGATGACATCACCGCGAGCATCACGATCGCGCTGACCGCCCTTCCGGTGCTCGCCGTCGCCGTACTGTTCGACCGAATGGTGAGCGCCTCGATCACCGCGGCTCTGGCCGCTGTCCTGCTCGGCCTCGCGGCCACCGCGGTGATTCCGCGCCTGACGGGAGTGGGCCCCGCCGCGACGCCTCCCCGCCCCGCGAATGCTCCTGATGCCGAGGATGTTCGGCCTGTCGCAGTGTTGCGGATCGCGCGGCACACGGCGCTGGTGGCGGGTCTGACCGGTGCCGTAGCTCTGTCGCAGACCTGCGTGGCGGCGACGAGCGGTCACCCTCGACTGCTACCGACCATGCTGTTCGCGGCCGGTCTGGGGTTTCTCGCGGTGGCCGCCGTCAGTCGCACCCGGGTGGCCGCCGGGCTCGGTATCGCGTTCGCGTTGCTCGGTGGGCTGGTGATGCTGGCGACAGCTACGCCGGAAACACTTGCGCTGCAGTGGCTCGCGGAGCGGGAACTCGATGTCGCGACTGCCGTGGCGGCCGTGGTCGGGTTGGGCGTGGCGGCGATGGTGGCGTGGACCGTGCCACGGTTGCCGCGGTGCGACGATCCGGCGCTCGTCACCGGGGTGTGGATCGCGGTGAGTATCGCCGGGCTGTACTACGTGCTGGTCGCCGCGGTGTCCCTCGGCGTATCTCTGGGCGGTGCCGATGGTTTCATCGTCGGGCACAGCCTCGCGACCATCGTGTGGATGGTGGTGGCCACCGGCTCGCTGTTCTACGGTTTGCGTCGTCTCGCCAGTTCGCCCGCCGTGGCGAAAGTCTGCCTGGTGTCCGGCCTGCTGGTCGCCGCGGCGGCACTGGCGAAACTGTTCCTGTTCGATCTGGCGACACTGTCCGGCCTGGTCCGCGTCACCGCGTTCCTGGCTGTCGGAATCCTGTTGCTACTCACCGGAACCCGCTACGCACGTGCCTTCGCCGAGGCCGCACCGCCGCGCCAGGTCTCCTAGAAACAACGAACCGGCGGGGCTCGAAAGCCCCGCCGGTCGCGTGTCAGCACTGCGAACGTCAGTCGTCCTCGCGTCGGCGCAGCAGTTCGTTCACGCTCACCGTCCGGCCCTCGTTGCCGTGGTGGCGACCCTCGTCCGCGGCCGTACCGCGGCGCGACGAGCGCAGCTGAGCCATCCAGTTCTCGATCTCGTTGCGCGTATCGGCGGGGGATTCCGCTGCGGTGGCATCGGTTTCGGCGGCAGGAGTATCCAGGGACGCATCGTCGGAAGGCTCCGCAGGCGATGCGGGCGGCGTCGGAACAGCGGTGAAACCGGAAGGCGCCTGCCACTGACCGGGGGTGCCGATCTGGTCGGTCGGCGGTGCCTCGCCGGCCGGTTCCCCACTGGCGGCCGATGTTTCGCCGGTTGCCGAATCCGGCTGCCGGGGTGAAGGCGCGGCCTCGGGTCGGACCTCGGTGAATCCGGGCGGCGCGATCTGCGGACGCACCACGTTTGCCGGTCGAGCCGAAGTCGGCCGGTCACCGGAGGAATCGACGACAGGACGATCACGGTTCGCCTCGTCGGCCGAGGACGGGGTGACCGGCGAGAAGCGAGGTCCGCTGTCCTGGTCGGACGAGGTGAAACCGCGTGGTGTGCCGGGGCCGGTCATGCCGTTGTTCCACGGGGAGCTCGGCTGCGGTTCCACAGGTACCGCGGTGCCGAAGATGCCCTGCGGCGGGATAGGCGACTCGGGTTCCGTTTCCGCGCGAGCCGGACTGCCCTGGTGAGACTCGGCGCGATGCACGCCGGGCGCCGCTGTGAAGTCAGGGCTCGCTGTATCGACCTCATACGGGCGCGAATCCGTCTCGCGCACAGGGGGATCGGCCTGCTCCGTCGGACGGCTCTGTTCGGTCGGACGGCTCGGCTCGGTCGGACGGCTCGGCGCGAATGGACGGCTCTGTTCGAACGGACGACTCTGCTCTGACGGACGGCTCGGCTCCGCCGGAGGGGCCGCATCGACCGGATCGGGCGCGGGGGAGTCGGGCGTGACCGGCCTGAGGTTCGACGCGGTCACCGGGCTGAACCCGTTGAAAGTTCCGCTCGACGGAGTCTCGCTCGCAGGCGCGGGGGGTGTCGCGTTCGGGGGCGTGTTCACGATCCTCGGCGCCTGCGGCGGGACGATCCCACGCGGCGGCGGTGTCGCCGTGTTCGGCCTGGCCGGGGGCACAATGCTGGGTCGCGGCGGCGAATCGGCAGGGGGGGTGCCGAATCCGGCGCTGTCGCCGGTCTCGTCGGGGGTCGACACCCGGGGCACCGGCGGAGTCTCGCCGATCACGCCGGAGGTGTTGTAGCCCGAAGGCGGCTGTACGCGTTCGGAGCCACGCGGCGCAACCCCGGTGACGATGCCGGGCAGATCGAGGCCGGACCCGGTGTCGACCGGTCCGGGTCGCGAGATCGACGGGCCGGTGGGGGTTTCGGCGGTGCCGTTCGTGCGTCCGCGCCCGTTGGTCGAGCGAGCGGCGCCACCGGGGCCGGTTCGGGGATCGCCGAGATCGGCGAGGGGGATGGGGGGTGTGCCGAAGCTCGGCCCCGAATAGCCACGGTCTTCGTCCTCGGCGGTATCCGTGGTCGAATCATCAGGTCCCTGAACGGGATTCGGAGCATCCGGCTTCATGATCGGCAGCACCTGGGTCGGCTCGCCGGAAACGTACTTCGGCAGGTCGGGACCGGAGTCCTCCTGCTTCGCCGTGTCCTCCGGAGCGACTTTCGCCGGCGTACCCGGCTTGACCACGGGCAACTCCCGGGTCGGCTCGCCCGAGGACAACACCGAGGCGCGAGGACGCGTCGGATCGGGCGACATCGGCTGGCGCGAACGGGCAGGTTCGGCGGCGTCGGTGTCGGTGATCTTGTCGATGCGCTGGGTCGGGGCCTCGGCCTCGATCTCGGCGACCGTGCGCGGCCTGCGCGGGGTGCGGGCCAGCTTGGAATCGGGGACCACCGTCATCTGCATGGTCGGCGGGTCGGTGATCGGGGTGGTCTTCACCAGGTCGACCACGCCACCGTGTTCCGGGCGCTCGTCGTCGAGGATGGGTTCGCCGAGGCCGATCTTCTCCTGGATGCGCTTCATCCACTTCGGCGCCCACCAGCAATCGTCGCCGAGCAGCTTCATGATCGCCGGGACGAGCAGCATGCGCAGAATGGTGGCGTCGATGAACAGCGCCGCGATCATGCCGTAGGCGATGTACTGCATCATCACCATGTCGGAGAACGCGAACGCGCCGGTCACCACCAGCAGAATCAGTGCGGCAGCGGTGATGATCCTGCCGGTTTGGGCGGTGCCGATCCGCACGGCTTCGGTGGTCGACGCGCCTTGGGCGCGTGCCTCCACCATGCGGGAGAGCAGGAAGACCTCATAGTCGGTCGACAAGCCGTAGATGATCGCGATGATCAGCATCAAGACCGGTGCGCTGATCGGCTGTGGCGTGAAGTTCAGCACCCCGGCGCCGTGGCCGTCGACGAAGATCCACGTGAGGATGCCGAGGGTCGCGCCGAGACCGAGCGCGCTCATCAACGCGGCCTTGATCGGCAGCACCAGCGAACCGAACGTCAGGAACATCAGCACGGTGGTGGTGACCAGCACGAGCAAGATCATCCACGGCATCAATTCCAGTAGCGTGTCGATGCTGTCGGCCATGAGCGCGGGCTGACCGGTGACGTACATCGTGACGCCGTCGGGTATTTCGATCGAGCGGAGATAGTCGATCGTCGGTTCGGCGCCGCCGGTGGGATCGACCAGGGTCGCCGAGGTGCGGAACACCTCGGGGTTGGTCGGCGACTTGACCGGCACCTCGAACGGACCGACCAGCCCGGGAGCCTGGTTGGCTTCCTTCCAGACCTTGCCGATCGCGTTGGTGTTGTCCGAGACGAAGACCAGCTGGATCGGGTCGGTCTTCTTCTGCGGGAAGACTTCGTAGAAGTGCTCGAGTGCGGACCGGGTCGTATTGTCCGGCGGGAGGTACTTCTCGTTGATGCCGCCGAACGCCAGGTCCTTGACCGGGATGATCAGCAACAGCAGACCGACGGTGATCGGAATAGCGATCTTGAGCGGGTGCTTCATGACCCAGCGGGTCGTGTTGCCCCAGAAGCCGTTCTCGATCTGCTCGGCGGTCTTGGTCTTGCGGAACCGCTTGAGACCGAGCGCGTCGACGCGGGGGCCGAGGATGCCCAGCATCGCGGGCAGGATGGTGATCGCGGTCAGTGCCGCCAGCGAGACGGCAGCGATGGTGCCGTACGCGACCGACCGCAGGAAGCCCTGCGGAAAGATCAGGATGCCGCCGAGGCTGGCGATGATCATCGTCGCGGAGAAGACAACTGTTCGTCCGGCGGTCATCACCGAGCGCCGCACAGCGGCGGGCGTGCTGTACCCCTCGGCCAGTTCCTCGCGGAAACGGCTGACTATGAACAGGCCGTAGTCGATCGCGAGACCGAGCCCGATCATCGAGACGACGCCGGTGACGAAGATGTTGACCTCGGTGAAATTGGTCAGCACCGTCACGATGCCGGTGGCACCGATGATCGTCAGACCACCGATGATCAGCGGCAGCGCGGCGGCCACGATGCCACCGAAGATGAAGAACAGCAGGATCGCCACCGCGGGGAAGGCCAGCACTTCCATCCGCTTGGAGTCGTGGTCGAGGGTGTCGGTCAGCGTGACCGCGATGGGCTGCAAGCCCGAGACCTCGACGTCGACGCCCGGGATGTAGAAGACGTCTTGCACGGCACGGTAATTGGCCATCATGACCGTGTCGTTGTCACCGGCGATGGCGATCGAGGCGAACGCGTGTTTCTTGTCCTTCGACCCGAACGCCGACGGCACAGCGGGCGCGTCGCCCACCTTCCAATAGGTGCCGTTGATCTTGCCGATCTGATCGGGATGTTCGGCGACAACCCCGGTCAGGCTGGCGACGATCTTCTGCTGGAACTCCGGGTCATCGATCGTTTTGCCCTCGGGGGCGTTGTACATGACGATCACGTCGGCGTTGTGGTCGCGCCCGTATGACCCGTCGGCGATCTCCGCGCCCTTCACCGACTCCGAGCCCGGATCGAACCAGCCGCTCTGAGTCAGGCGGGGGCCGAGCCCCATGCCGTAGGCGCCCAACGCCAACATCGCCGCACCGACGACAACGATGACGACGAAGCGGAACCGGTAGACCAGATCGCCCCAGCGGGTGAACACTTAAGCGACTCCTTGACCAGGGCGAGAAGTGAGTAGCGCAGACAGCGGCCGGAACGGCTGCAGCCAAGCGCCCTCGTCGGGCAGCGACTCGAGACTCACCCGCGGTAGCGGTTCGCGGAACACGCCGGGGATGTCCTCGAGGTCGACGAACCCGAGGGTATCCGAAGTGACCGCCCAACTCGCGTGCTCACGGAATCCGAGCACCTGAGCTGGGATTCCCTTGGCCGCGATGGCTTCCAAGGGTTCACGGAAGGCTTGGCCGTCGGCCGAGGCGACCATGATGCCGGCTAAACCACCGTCGCGTTGCCGGGTCGCGATGTGCGCGAGCATGTCGGCGTCGACATCGGAGTCTTCGTCGATCTTGGGCTTGGCGAACACCGCGAAACCGACATTGCGCAGCGCTTCCACCCACGGGCGAACCACGTCGGCGGTACCGGGCGCGATATTGGTGAAGACGGTGGCCTCGGCCTCGATGCGCCCCTTGGAGGCGACCGAGATCTCGGCGGTGCGGGCCAGCAGCCAGCGGCCGAGGGCGTCGAAGCGGGGGCGGTAAGCGGCGGTGGGACGCCCACCGAGGATGGCGCCGAGCCCCATGTCGAGGTTCGGCGCGTCCCAGACCAGCAGGACACGTCGAACATCGGAACCGCTCAACGCCTCGGAACCGGAGCCTGCCTGGGCGGGCACCGGCATCTCGGGGGCGATCTCACTCACGCTCATCTGTCGATCTTCCCCCATATGAACTCGTTGATGGCGCTACCGGCACGCAGGCCTTTGCCTTCGAACTTGGTGACGGGCCGTTCGAAACCGATCGGCGCGGTAGTGCGGTTGGCGGCGCTGTCGCCGCCGGTGGTGTCGTTCAAGCCGGTGAACAGCGGTTCCTTGGAGCCTACTTCGAGAATATGTTCGGCGTAATCCGCGTGGTCGGTGGCCACGTGCAGCACGCCGCCGGGCTTGAGTCTGCTGGCGATCAGGGCGAAGGTCGGCGCCTGGAGCAGCCTGCGCTTGTGGTGGCGGGCCTTCGGCCACGGGTCGGGAAAGAACACCCGAACACCGATCAGCGACTCCGGGGCAACCATGTTCTCCAGGACGTCCACGGCGTCGCCGCGCAGCAACCGGATGTTCTCGATCTCCTCGCGCTCGATCTGCTGGACCAGCTGGGCCAGTCCGGGCTGATACACCTCGATGCCGATGAGATTCAGGTGCGGTTCGGCCTTCGCCATGGCGGCCGTCGCCGTGCCGGTGCCGGTACCGATCTCGATCACCAGCGGCGCCTCGCGCCCGAACCAGGCGTCGGCTTCGACCGGATCGTTGGACACATCGCGCCCGATCACCGGCCAGGTGCGGTCCCATGAGGTCTGCTGATTCGGCGTCAGCGCGCCTCGCCGCGAGCGGAAGCTCGTGACGCGCGGGTACAGCCGGGAGCCGGTGAGCGAGCGCCTGCCCGCGTCGTTCGGCATCTCCGACAGCTTGTGGCTGGTCGGCTCGGCGTGGTTGGCGGCGTCGTTCACGTCGTCCATTGTCCAGCATGCGCGGAGCTACGTCGCAGGCGAGTTCGGGGGACCGCTGATCCGCCCAGGTCGGCAGAAGGTTCGCCCCGCCCCGGCTCGGCGCGGATCTGACACAATGCCCTCCGAAAAGGGGGTGTGCGCAATGCCGACAGCCACTGAATTCGCACAGACACGACCCGCGGACCAGCTCGACGCGCTGATCTCGGTTCTAGGTGCAGGTCGCGGGGGTGATCCGGGGATCGCCGAACAGCTCGCCGCGGCGGCTGCGCGCCGCCGTCGTCCGCTGCACATCCAGATCACCGGGCGTGCGCTGAGCGGGCGGACCACCGTGATGGCCGCGCTGGCCCTGTTGTCGGCGCAGGAGACCGCGCCGGTCGATCAGCCCGAGCTGCCCGACCCGGTCCTCGACGGCGATCTGGTCATCTATGTGCTGGCCGGTGCGCCGCAGGCCGCCGACTACCGCCTGCTCGCGACCGTGCCGCAGGGTCGCGGCGTGGTGGTGCTCAACAAGGCCGACGCGGTGGGCGCGCGCTGGGGCGAGGCCGTGGCCGCGGCACAGCGGCACGTGCAGGAGCTCGGCCTGCCGATCGTGCCGATCGTCGCCTCGGTCGCCGCCAGGACCAGGTCGGGAGCGGTGAGCGCGGAGGATCTGAGCGATCTGCGCAGGCTCGCGGTCGGCCCCGATGTGCCGTCGGTGCTCGCCGCCGATCTGTTCATCGGCGTCGGCTCCGACCAGGAAGCGCGCAGACGGCTGATCGCCAACTGGGATCTCTACGGTGTGGACTGCGCGCTGTCGGCCCTGCGCGCCGATCCCGATCTGCCCGCGTCGGCGATCATCCAGATCCTGCACTCCGCGAGCGGGGTCGATCCGCTGCACAAGCTGGTCCACCGCCGGTACGAGCAGGTGGAAGCGGTGCGCGGCGGCGAACTGCTCGACGAGCTGACCCGGCTGGCCGCCCGCGCGGTTCCCGGCGACGGCGGCCGCGCGCGAGAACTGATCGAGCACTATCTCACCGGAGACGAAGCGCTCTGGGCCGGTCTGTGCGCCGGATTGGCCTGTCCGCAGGTCTCCCACCTGGCCGCCGGCTACCCGTCACCCGCGCCCGGCGACGCCGACGAGGCGCTCGCCCGCGCCACCCGCTGGCGTGCCGTCGTGTCCAGCGACATGCCACCCGCTGCCCGGCGGGCCGCGCTGCGCGTGCACAACGGCTATGTCAGAGCCTGGGAGCGGATGTCCAGTGCAGGCCTCTGAGGTCCCGCCCGGCCAGCGCTCGGCCGTCGACGCGAGCGGCGATACGAGTGCCGCGTCCGCCGACGACCCCGGTGCCCTACCCGCGGCGGTGGACGCGGTGATCGACCGGTGGAATCCGCAGGGTGGCGCCCTGCTCCGGGCGATGGCCGCCGCGGGGGAGGGCAGCAGCGTCGACTTCTACGCCCCCGACGACGCCAACACCACTCTGCTGCGCACCGAACTCGCCCGCTTCGAACCCCATATCGACCTGGCCGATCCGACCGTGGGCAACGACCCGGCCGCGGCGCTCATCCTCTTCGACGCGGGCAGTGTCCTCGGCGCCGGCATGTTCGCCCTGATCGACCGTCTACGCGCCGCCGATCAGCGAATCCTGCTCGCCATGAACGGCTTTCACGCCTATCAAGACTGGCGCGCGACCCGCGACCGCAACCTGGAACTGCTCGCCGCGCGCGGCATCACCGACCTCGACATCGTCGCCGTCTCGGCCCGGCTGGCCGCCGCCGCCCGCGCCACCGACGATTCGGCCCTGCTCGATCGCTCCGGCGTGGCCGGACTGCACGCCACCCTGGCCGCGGCCACCGCGAAGGGACCGGCCGACGGTGCCCAGCGCCGCACCGCCGTCCGCACCCGGGTGCTCACCGACACCAGAGCGAGAATCGACGAACAGATCACCGCACTGCGCTCCGGCACGGACACCGCACGGATCAGGGAGGAACGCATCGGACTGGTCGCCGAGCGCGACGGCGGTCGCCAGACCGGTCTCGCCGCCGTGCGCAGCCAGGTGCAGCTCGCCCGCGTCGACCTGACCACCGAGCTCGGCGCGATGGTGCGCGCACTGCACACCCGCTCGCGCGCCGAACTCGACCGCTGCGACCGCGCCGAACTGCGCGCCTACCCACAGCGTTTGCAGCAGGCGGCCGGTGAGCTGTCGGTCTCGGTCGACGCCGTCATCGACGAACGGGTCAGCGAAGCGGCGCGCCGGATCGGTACTGCCGCGCCGACCACCCGGCGCCGCGATCCGGCGCCGCGAGTCGGTCCGGATCCCGGCAAGAGACACCGAGGTGTCGAAGATCACCTCATGATCGCGCTCGGCGCGTCGGCCGGCGTCGGCCTCGGCCGATTGGTCGTGGCACCGCTGTCGCTGGTCCCGACACTAGACGTGGCGAGCGTCCCGGTGACGCTGCTGCTCGGCGCGGGCGCGGCCTACTGGGTCGTGCGCGCCCGCGGCCAACTCGCCGAACGCAACCACATGGCCCAGTGGGTCTCCGAGGCATTGGTGAACGTCAAAGCCCAGCTCGAACAGCGTGTCGCGGGAGTGCTCGTGGACATCGAGGCCGAATTGGCCGAGCACGTGGTTCGGGAATCGACCGCGCGAGCGGTGGCCGTGGATCGGCGTGTCACCGAACTCGACGCGCTCGCGCGCAGGCTCGTCGCCGAGCGTCCCGCACAGCTGACGGCCTGTGAGCGTGACATCGCCACGCTCGATCGACTGTGAGCGCGGGATTGACCGATACACCGGTGGGTACCTGTTAGGGAGCCCGATGCCATATCGGTCGTCATATCGCGTTAACCTTGAGGCAGGAACCTGGGCGTCCGCTCTTGCCAGTCGATGCGCGGCCACCGTCCGTGTACGGCCTTCCTAGCCGTCTATCGGGGTTGTGCGACGGTTGGTCACTGCGGACGCCTTACCCGCCCATGGTGGCGATCGATGGATCGAACAACCGCCCATCTCAGGAGAGTTTTCATGACCTCAGCGACCATTCCTGGTCTTCGTGGATCCGACGGCACGGCGCCGACCGAGCACAGTGAACTGCTCGCCTGGGTACAGGAAGTCGCAGAGCTCACTCAGCCCGATCGCGTGGTCTGGGCCGACGGCTCCGACGCGGAATGGGATCGCCTGACCACTCAGCTGGTCGAGGCAGGCACCTTCCAGCAGCTCGACGAGAAGAAGAAGCCCAACTCCTTCCTCGCGCTGTCCGATCCCTCCGATGTGGCCCGCGTCGAATCGCGCACCTACATCTGTTCCGCCACCGAGGCCGACGCCGGTCCGACCAACAACTGGGTCGACCCCGCCGAGATGCGCGCCACCATGACCGAGCTGTACCGCGGCTCGATGAAGGGCCGCACCATGTACGTGGTGCCGTTCTGCATGGGCCCGCTCGGCGCCGAGGACCCCAAGCTGGGCGTGGAGATCACCGACTCCGAGTATGTGGTCGTTTCGATGCGCGTGATGACCCGGATGGGCCAGGCCGCGCTCGACAAGCTGGGCGCCGACAAGCCGTTCGTGAAGGCGCTGCACTCCGTGGGTGCGCCGCTGGCCGAGGGCCAGGCCGACGTGCCGTGGCCGTGCAGCGACACCAAGTACATCACCCACTTCCCCGAGGACCGTGAGATCTGGTCCTTCGGTTCGGGCTACGGCGGCAACGCGCTGCTCGGCAAGAAGTGCTACTCGCTGCGCATCGCCTCGGCGATGGCCCACGACGAGGGCTGGCTGGCCGAGCACATGCTGATCCTCAAGCTGATCTCGCCCGAGAACAAGAACTACTACGTCGCCGCCGCGTTCCCGAGCGCCTGTGGCAAGACCAACCTCGCGATGATCCAGCCGACCATCCCCGGCTGGCGCGCGGAGACCCTGGGCGACGACATCGCCTGGATGCGTTTCGGCAAGGACGGTCAGCTCTACGCCGTGAACCCGGAGTTCGGTTTCTTCGGCGTCGCGCCGGGCACCAACCACAGCTCCAACCCCAACGCGATGGCCACCATCGACGCGGGCAACACCGTGTACACCAACGTCGCCCAGACCGACGACAACGATGTGTGGTGGGAGGGTCTCGAAGGCGACCCGCAGCACCTGATCGACTGGAAGGGCAACGACTGGACCCCCGAGTCGGAGGGCCACGCCGCGCACCCGAACTCGCGCTACTGCACCCCGATGTCGCAGTGCCCGACCCTCGCGCCGGAGTGGGACGACCCGCAGGGCGTGCCGATCTCGGCCATCCTGTTCGGCGGTCGCCGCAAGACCACCGTTCCGCTGGTGACCGAGTCGTTCGGCTGGGAGCACGGCGTGTTCATGGGCGCCACCATGGGCTCGGAGCAGACCGCCGCCGCCGAGGGCAAGGTCGGCACCGTCCGTCGCGACCCGATGGCGATGCTGCCGTTCCTCGGCTACCACGTGGGCGACTACCTCAACCACTGGATCGACCTCGGCAAGAACGCCGACGCGAACAAGCTGCCGAAGATCTTCTACGTGAACTGGTTCCGTCGTGGCGACGACGGCCGCTTCCTGTGGCCCGGATTCGGTGAGAACTCCCGCGTGCTGGAGTGGATCGTCGGCCGCATCGAGGGCCGCTCGGGCGCCACGGCCACCGCCGTCGGCAATGTGCCTTCGGCTGCCGATCTCGACCTGGACGGCCTCGACGTGGTCGCCGCCGATGTCGACGAGGCACTCGCGGTGAACGCCGACGAGTGGCGCAAGGAGATCCCGTCGATCGAGGAATGGTTCGAGTTCGTCGGCGACAAGCTGCCTTCGGGCGTGCGTGACGAGTTCGAGGCACTCAAGGAGCGCCTGGGCTAGTCGCCCCGCAAACACTGAACCGCCCGTACCGTTTCGGTACGGGCGGTTCTGTTCGTCTCAGGTCGTCGGACGATTTCCACAGTCTCGTTCTGGGTACATCTGTCGGTGTCAGAGAGTCGCGTGTGGCGGCAGCGTTACCTTCGCCTATATTTCCTCTCGAGCTGATACCCCTGCGAGACTCCTGCACCGCCATGCGGTCAACGACGAGATCGACGCTGAGAGGTGGTTTGACGCATGACAGATCTGGTGACCGGATTCGAGTCCGACACCTATTCGAGCACGCCCATGCAGCGCGTGGCGGGCCGACTGGAACGGGCCCTGCCCCCGGGCTGGCGGGTCGAGGTCGTCGACCTACCCGCCCGGGGTGAGGTGGCCGCGCAGCCGGTCCTGCGGGTCCATATGCCGGAGAACTAAGCCGTGGCGTCGGTCCATCCCATGGGCATGAGGACCGACTTCTGCTCACAGAACGCGTCGAGGCCCTCGGGGCCGTTCTCGCGGCCGATGCCCGAGTTCTTGTAGCCACCGAACGGTGCGGTCGGGTCGAAGGCGTACCAGTTGATCGCGAAGGTACCGGTGCGGATCCGGGCCGCGACCTCGACGCCGTGCTCGATATCGGTGGTCCAGACCGATCCGGCCAGACCGTAGTCGGAGTCGTTGGCGATGGCGATGGCCTCGTCCTCGGTCTCGTACGGGATCACCGAGAGCACCGGGCCGAAGATCTCCTCCTGGGCGATGGTGCTCGCGTTGTCGACGTCGGCGAAGATCGTCGGCTCGACGAACCAGCCGCGGTCCACGCCCGCGGGCCTGCCGCCGCCGAGTACCAGCCGCGCGCCCTCGGCCTTGCCCTTGGCGATGTAGCCCTCCACGCGGTCACGCTGCTTTTCGCTGATCAGCGGGCCGAGCTGGGTGGCGGGATCGGTCGGATCACCGGTCTGCATGGTCTTGACGTGCGCGACCAACGCCTCGACGATCTCGTCATAGCGACTGCGCGGTGCGAGGATTCGGGTCTGCGCCACGCAGCCCTGCCCGCTGTTCATCAGCCCGGAGAACGCGAGCACGGGAATGCTCGCGGCGAGGTCGACGTCGGGCAGCACGATGGCGGCCGACTTGCCGCCGAGCTCCAGCGACACGGTCTTGAGCTGCGCACCGGCCAGCGCGGCCAGCTTCCTGCCCACCGGGGTGCTGCCGGTGAAGGTCACCTTGTCGACGCCGGGGTGGCCCGCGAGGTATTCACTGGCCTCGGCGTCGGCGGGCAGCACCGAGAGCACGCCGTCGGGCAGGCCCGCCTCGGTGAAGAGGTCGGCGAGGATGTTCGCGGTCAGCGGAGTCAGTGGCGACGGCTTGAGCACCACGGTGCAGCCGGCCAGCAACGCGGGTCCGAGCTTGTTCGCGGCGAGGAACAACGGGACATTCCAGGCGGTGATCGCGGCGACGACACCGCGGGGTTCCCGTGAGACACGCGAGGTTCCGAACAGGCCGACTCGAGTCTCGTTCCAGGCGAACGTCTTCGCGAGCTCGACGAGGGCGTCGAGTGCCGCGACTGCGGGAATCTGGTTGAGTGTCAAGGCCGCTAACGTCGGCGCGCCCATCTCCGCGGTGAGCGCGGCGAGCAATTCGGGCGAACGCTGCTCGATCAGCCGCGCGACCTTGCTGAGTACCTCCGCTCGTTCCAGTGGAGGCGTTGATGGCCACGGCCCGCTGTCGAACGCGTCGCGCGCCGCGGCGACCGCGGCGTCGACATCGGCGTTCGTTACCGCCGGCACGCTGCCCACGGTCTCCTCCGTTGCAGGGGAGACCACCGAAATGCGGTCACTACCGGCCGGGGTGGTCCACTTCCCGCCGATGAACAGACTGTCGTAGTGCATGAGAACACGTTACAGTTTTGCGGGCGAATTGTCTGCAACCTGTTCTAATTCGCTGCGGCGCAACGACTGTGAAGATGGTGAATTCCAACCTGTCGGTTCGCTTTTCGGGGAAACGCACTATTGCGTTCCGCTGGTGAAAAGGGGATGCTTTAGCTACTGATCAGCTCGCTCGATTCATCGAACATTAACAGCGAATTGGGGAGACCGACTCATGGCTGTGCAAGTGATCGGCCGATCGTTGATGACCAGCGACCAGACCGACCATCAAGCGAAAAGTGTGGGCAGTGGCGGATGGGTTGTCTCATTCCTGCCCGGCCGCACACTCACGATCGAGCAGGCGACTGCCGCTATCCAGGCCGCTGAGGCGGTCGCGATGGTCGGCGCGCTGGCCGATCAGGTCGGCCTGACCACGTTGGAGACCGTGGGCCTGGCGATTCAGGAATCGCCGTGGGTCAGGGTGTTGCCCGAGCCGATGCGGAGGTCGCGGCGCTTGAGCTGGCTGGCGTGATCATGCTTTGGTAGCCACCACCACCAAGTTGCTGACCAGTAACTCGCGAATGACCGGAACTCGGACGAGCCACCAGGCCCAGTGTGGGTGATAACGCGGAAAAATAGTCCGCACGTCGGCTGAAGTCGTTGCTGCCCAGTGCAACCCATCCGCCGCGGTCACCGCGAACAGTGATCGGCCGAACCTGTTCTTCGGTTCGTGTCCGTTCTTGCGCCGGTACCGGCGGGCCGCGTACTCGCCACCGAGGTAGTGCCAGAGGCCGGTCTCGTGCCCACCGAACGGTCCGTGCCACACCGTGTACGAGTACACGATGAGGCCGCCGGGCTTGGTCACCCGCACCATCTCGTCCGCCATCAGCCATGGCTGCGGCACGTGTTCGGCGACGTTGGAGGAGAAGCAGACGTCGACGGAGTTGTCGAGGAACGGCAGCGCCATCCCCGACCCGCGTACCGAACCCGACACCCGCAGCCCGGCCGCGTGCATCTCCGACGGGTCGGGCTCCACCGAGACGTAGCGGGCGCCCACCGCGGTGAACTCGTCGGCGAAGTAGCCGGGGCCGCCGCCCACGTCGAGGACGACGGTGCCGGTGAGGTCGCGGCCGGTGATGTCGGCGTAGAAGTCGCCGATCAGCTCCGCGCTGTCGGTGGCGATGCCGCCGTAGAAACGGGCCGGGTCGGACTGCTCGAAGCGGAAGCTGGTGAGCAGGCGCAGCGAGCGGCGCAGAGAGGCCCGGCGCGCGAACCTCGATCGGTCGCGTCGATGGACGGGCTGCTCGGTTGTCGGCTGGGTGGCGATCGGCACGGGCAGGAGTTTATGGGCAGGCCCTTCGGTCGCGGCTGGTGGTGGGGGCGTTGGGTGGGTGGGTTGGGTTCGTCTTCACGGGGTCGGCTCGGGTGCGACGGGCTGATCTGGGCGGGCGCGGTCGATACAACCGTGTTGCGTGGAGCACACCCGCTAGTGTGGGGGCCGACGTTTGTCTGCCACCGAACCGAATGCGAGCCCCGACCGTGCGTGAAGTCCTCCTACTCTGCTGGCGTGACACCGGGCACCCACAGGGTGGCGGTAGCGAACGGTATCTGGAGCAGGTAGGCGCCCAGCTGGCCGCGCGTGGCATCAAGGTCACCCTGCGTACGGCGGGGTACCCGGGCGCCCCCAAGCGTGAGCGGATCGACGGCATCGACATCAGTCGGGCGGGCGGCCGCTTCACCGTCTACCCCCGCGCGCTCGCCGCCATCGTGGCCGGTCGGCTCGGTATCGGCCCGCTGCGCGGCCTGCGCCCCGACGTCGTGATCGACACCCAGAACGGCATTCCGTTCTTCGCCACCGCGACGGGTGTGCCCTCGGTGGTGCTGGTGCACCACGGACACCGTGAGCAGTGGCCGGTCGCCGGTCGCCTGGTCGGGCGGATCGGCTGGTGGATCGAATCCACGCTGTCCCCGCGCGTGCACCGCGACAACCAGTACCTCACCGTGTCGCTGCCGTCGGCCGAGGAGCTGTCCGCGCTCGGTGTGGACCGTGAGCGCATCGCCGTGGTCCGCAACGGTGCCGAACCGGTCCCCGCCGCGGTCGTCCCCGGCGACGACGCCACCCGCGCCACCCACCCGCGCATCGCGGTCCTGTCGCGCCTCGTCCCGCACAAGCAGATCGAAGACGCCCTCACCGCGGTCGCCCACCTGCGCGAACGCTTCCCCGACGTGCACCTCGACGTCATCGGCGACGGCTGGTGGGCCCCCAACCTGCGTGCCTGCGCCGACGCACTCGGCATCGCCGACGCCGTCACCTTCCACGGCCACGTCGACGAACGCCGCAAACACGAGATCCTCTCGACGGCCTGGGTCCACGTGATGCCCTCGCGCAAGGAAGGCTGGGGCCTGGCCGTCATCGAAGCCGCCCAGCACGGCGTTCCCACCATCGGCTACCGCAGTTCCCGAGGTCTCACCGACTCCATCGTCGACGGCGTCACCGGCGTGCTGGTCGACGACGCCCCCGCCCTGGCTGCGGCCGCCGGGGACCTCCTGGCCGACCCGGATACCCGCCTGGTGATGGGCGAGAAGGCCAGGGCCCGTGCCAACGAGTTCTCCTGGGAACAGACCGGCGCCGGTGTCTTCGAGGTCCTCGCCGCCGCCGCGCGCGGCCGCACCGTCAGCGGATTGGTCTCCCCGGCCCGGGTCTAGTCGACTCGGTTACCCGCTGCCTCTCGATCTGCTCGCCGGGCGCCCGTCCGGTCCGGGCGCACGGCCGCGGCAATCAGTCCCGTGAGTAGCAGGGCCGCCCAGAGCAGGTGGGCCGCGGCGGAGGTTCGGCGCTGGGCCGGGGTGGCGATGTCGAGCAGGGTGGGGGAAGGCACGCGGTAGAGCGCCAGGTCTTTGTCCTGATACGTCAATTCGGCCGTGGTGAGAGTTTTCTCGGAGGCGCCGAGCGGGCCGGGGGTGGTGCGTTCGATCAGGATCCAGCCGACGCCGAGGGCCGCTAGTTCGGTGGCCGGGGCACCTTCGAGGAGCGCTTGCTCGACGGTGCGGGCGCGGTTGCCCTCTCCGGTCACCGCGTAGCCGCGAACTCGGAGTTCGCCGGTCTGCAGGACATCGTTGGGGAGGATGCGGGGAGCCGGGTCGAGGACGGGAGCTGTTCCGCTGTACGGGAATCGGCGGAACATCCCGGCGGGAAGTACCGCTATGTCGCCGGGAGCGTCGATGTGGTCGACCACCTGTTGCCAGCCCGCGGGGTAGTGGACGGGGCGCACGGCGCCGCCGACTCCCCAGGCGAGGTCGGCCAGCGGGAGGGTGAGCAGAAGAATGAAAAGGATTGCGGCGGGGCGAAATCCGGTCCGGCCATCACGAATTTCCGGGTGCCCTTCGGCGGCAGAAGCTTCCGGGTCGTTGGCCAGTACTCGGCGGGCTGCCACGGTGACGGTTCGGCACGCGGCCGCCGCGCACAGCGCGTAGGCGGGCATCGCCAACGCCACGTACTTCTGCGTATCCCGCAGCAGCCCGGCCCCGGGAACGTGCACCACCAGCCATTCTCCGGCGGCCAGTCCCCAGCTGGTCGCGCCGAGGGCGGGCAGCACGATCGCCACCGCCGCGATCACCAGCAGCGCTCGCCCGTCACGTCCGAGCGCCCATACCGCCCGCACCCCGCACGCGACGATGCCGAGCAGCAAGAGTGTGCCGAGCAGGGCGAGCGGGGTCGTGCGGCTCGCGGGGACCGCTTCGCCGTTCCAGATCCCGCCCAGCCCGGCGAGGCTGCCGAGCGTGCCGAGCCACGGTTCGGCCCGGGCCGCGAACGCCGAGACCCCGGCCGGGTCCGACGGCTCGGCCCCCGATCCGAGCGCGGTCGCGGTCAGCCACGGCGCGCAGGTCACGATCCACAGCGCGACGGCGGGGAGGAAGGCCCGCCGCCCGACCAGCGCGAGCCCGATCACCGCGGCCAGCAACGAGCCGGTCGGCGTCAACCCGGCAGCGGCGAAACTCGCGGTCAGCGCCGCCCATCCACCGAGCGACGCGATGAATCCGAACCGGCTGCCCGGCCCCGCATCGTCGCCGGATTCCGTTCTGCTGGTGGCTGTTCGGATGCGCGCGGCGGCGAGCGCGGTCCACGGGAGGGCGGCGTAACCGGCGAGCAGGCTCCAGTGGCCTTGAAGAAGTCGTTCCGCCACATAGGGATTCCACAGCGCGAGGGTCGCGGCGACCAATTGTGCTCCGGTAGAGGCGGAGACGAGCCGTCGCGCGAGTACCGCGGCGCCGTACCCGGCCGACCACAGCGCGACGATCAGAATCGCCTTCACGAGAATTCCGCCGTCGATCACCGGCGAGAGCACGGCGAGCACGGCGTCCTGCGGAACGGCGCGAGGTGCGGCCGCGCCCACGCCGAGTGCCGAATCGGTGAGGAAGGAACGTGGGGTGCTCACCGCGTCGCGCAGCAGCAGGTAGCCCGATCCGGCGAGCGGTCCGACGATGATCATCGTGAGCAGAGCGCAGTACCCGGCCACCAAGGCCCTTGCTCGCCCGCTACTCGTCACGTCCACGCACCTTACGTCCCGTCGGGCTGCGCCGTGGCCGGGGTCGAATAGGCGCTGTTCGGGGCCGAATCGCTCGAAGGTGAGTCCGCTCGGACTCACATTTTCGGGGTGGGCGTGATGGCGAACACAGTGAAGTGCGACCATGGGGCGTGTCCTCAGTCCGCCGCCCGCCTGTCGTTGCCGATCTGACCTGGGTGACGGCTGGCGCCATGACCGCCAACGTCGCCGGGTACCTGCTGCAATTGCTGGCGGCGAGCTGGTTGGGAGTCGAGGGATACAGCGAGTTCGCGAGTCTGCTCGCGGTGCAGTTGCTGTGCGCGGTCCCGGCCCTTGCCATGCAGAACGTGGTGGCGAGAGAGGTAGTGCGCGGGGCGTCGCCACGTGCGGTGCGGGCGATGATGTGGCGGTGTGCCGCGTTGGTCGCCGCGGTCGCGGTGGTGCTGATTCCGGTGGTGGCCGTGGTGCTCGACGTGGGCGTGTGGGCCGCTGCCGCCGCCCTCGGCGCGGCACCCGCGTTGGTGATCCTCTCGGGTGAGCAGGGAATTCTGCAGGGCGGCAATCACTTCCGCGCGCTGGCCACCGTGCTCGCGATGGCGGGTACGGCCCGGGTGGCGCCCGCGCTGCTCGCACTCGCGCTGGGCGGTGGTGCTGCCGGTGCGCTGTGGGCGGGGGCCGCGGGCATCGTCGGCGCGGCGATCGTGGCCGGTCGCATCGCGCGCTCGACGACCGAGTCGGCGGATCCGCCGACCGATGACAGCGGCGATGCCGGAAACAGCCGGGAACCGATGACGAAGACCGTCGGCGTCCTTCCCGTGTTGCGTGCCGTGCAGGTGCAGGCGGCGCTGATGGCGCTGTCCTCGGTCGATCTGATCGTGGTCCGCATCGTCCTCGACGAGGTCGACGCCAGCCGCTACTCGCTGGGCACCATCGCCACCAAGATCGCGTTCTGGCTGCCGCAGGCGGTCGGCGTCGTGCTGTATCCCCGGATGGCCCAGCCCACCCATTCCGCCCGTGCGATCCGCGACGCCCTCTCGGTGCTCTCGGTGATCGGCGTCGTCGCGGTGCTGGGCGCGGCGCTGGCCGCTCCCTTGGCCCCCCTGTTCGCCGGCGCCGACTATGCCCCCATCCAGGGCATGCTGTGGCTGTTCGCCCTGCACGGTGCGATCCTGGCGGTCCTCCAGGGCGCTCTGCTCTCGGCCATCGCGGTCGAACGCACCGCCTTGGCGGCCGTCACCTGGATCGGCCTGGCCGTCGAGGTGACCCTGATGCTCGCCTTCGCCCGCACGATCGAATCCCTGATCGGCACGGCTGTCTCCGTAGCGGCGGTCACCACCACGATCGTCGCCGCCGTCGTTCTTCGCGCGGCCCGCACCCACCCCGCTCCGGCCGACTCGGTCCTGCACTGACCGAACCGGCCGGTTCGGCGGAGGTGTCCCGGAAAAACACAACAGCCCCGGCCGAAGACCGGGGCTGTTGTAGAGCGTGTCCGCCTAGGGACGCTTGTCGATGTCGATCTGCTCGGTAGGCGCGTCGTAGTCCCCACGGGGGAACTGCGTGGTCGGCGCGTCGTCGCCGTCCCACCGAGTAGTCGGGGTGTCATCCGGCGCGGCGGTGGGCGCGGGCGTCGGACGCGATCCCCGCGGACTCGCATGAGCCGCGGTGCCGCCGCCGCGCAGTCCGAGGAACAACCCCGCCAGCAGCGCCAGTACACCCAGCACGCCGAACACGATCGGCACCACACGCCCGAACAGCGAGAGCTTGTCGGTGTTCTCCTTGGCGATGGCGATCTGCGACTCGACGGTCGCCTCGTCGAACACCAGGTGCGACTTCAGCGCGGTGACCTCGGGCTTGTCCCCGGACCGCGCGTAGAACAGGTGGATCGATTCCCCACCCTTGATCACGGTGCCGGTCTGCGGCTCGACCCACAGGTCACGCACGTTGGTGTAGTAGCGCGTCATGGTGACCGGGGTGTCGCCACCCTCCACGCCCCACTTGCTGGCGGGCAGGGTGAGCCGGTTGGTCGGCGACTGCACGACGTCCCAGGTGCTGGTGACCGGCGCCTCCATCTGGAAGCGGTACACCTTCATGTTGTTGATCTCGGTCTCTTCGATGAAGTTCGCGTCGAAGGACTTTCGCACGTTGATGTCGAAGTACGGGTAGGTCTTCTTCTCGGTGCCGATCGGGAAGCGGTAGCCGATGCCGGTGTGCTGCACCGGCTCCATGACGCTGCCGTCCTTGTTCACGGTCACCGCGATCGACCCGTTGGGGTCGGTGTCCACCGGCATGCCGGTGGTGCGCGAGATGGTGACGCGGTCGATGGCGGCGGTGAGCAGGCCGGTATCGCCCTGCACGTCGGTGCGCCGCAGTGTCTGGCCTGCCTGCAGCGTCATCTCGTCGGCGTCGGAGGGCTCCTCGACGGTGACGAAACGCTGGGAGATCAGCGGCACATCCTTGTTCACCACGGCGGCACCGTCACCGGAGGTCAGCGACTTGGAGTCGAGGACGAGGCTCTCCTCGCCCTTCTGGTTCTCCGCGATCGTCGTGATCTCGAGATCGAGTGGAGTCTTGGCGACTTTGCTCACCGTGTAGGTGGGGATCATCAGCGCGGCGACGAGTAATGCCGCGCCCAGACCCACGAGCACGCAGGCGACCGTTCTTCTGGTACCGGCACTCAGTGCCATGCAAACTCTCCTCGTCGTTCGAACACGGATGGCCCGGTGGTCTGGTATTGCACCACAGGCACTCGTGAGCCCCGACACTAACAGCCCAGGCCGCGAAGGTGCGGTGCTGTGCCGTGGAAATCGCCGACACGGCAGACTGGACCTCGATGACGACCGCCCCCGCCCCCGTTTCGCGCCCGCGCGCCTTCATTCCCGCCCTCGAAGGCATGCGCGGGATGGCGGCGCTCGGTGTGCTGGTCACGCACGTCGCGTTCCAGACCGGAACGACCGGGGTGCCGGTCCTCGGCCCGATCCTGGAACGCTTCGATATGGCGGTCGCGGTGTTCTTCGCGCTGTCGGGTTTCCTGCTGTGGCGCCCGCACGCGGCGGCCGCGCACGGGCTCGGCCGCGCACCGCGGACCTCTCGCTACCTGTTGCACCGGGTGGCCAGGGTGATGCCCGCGTACTGGGTCGTGGTCGTGTTCGTGCTGCTGTTGCTGCCCGGCGCGGCGCATTCGGCGAACCTGCGGGTGTGGGTGTCGAATCTGTTCCTGCTGCAGGTGTTCGTGCCGTTGACATTGACCGATGGGCTCACCCAGATGTGGAGCCTGTCGGTGGAGATGGCTTTCTACCTGGTGCTGCCGGTGCTGGCCTGGCTGGTCGTGCGACTGCGCGGCTCCCTGGCGCGGTGGCGGGTGCCGGTGCTGTGCGGGCTGGTCGCGGTGAGTCTGACCTGGAATCTGTGGCCGATCCCGACGCCGGAGGCGATCCACGCCGACAACTGGCTGCCCGCCTACCTGCCGTGGTTCGCGGCGGGGATGCTCCTGGCGGAACTGATCCACCTCGTGCGACCCGAGGTCCGGTGGGCGCGAGTGCTGTCGAGTCAGCCGCTGATGTGGGCGGTGGCGCTCGCCGCGTTCCTGCTCTCGGCGACCGAGTTCGGCGGCCCGGCCGGCCTGGAACGCGCGCAACCGTGGCAGTACGCGATGAAGATGGCACTGGGCATGATCTTCGGGTTCTGTCTGCTCGCACCCCTGGTGCTGCGGCTGTCCGGCGCCCCGCACCGCTGGCTGGAATCGCGCACCGCCGCGATGCTCGGCCGCTGGTCCTACGGCATCTTCCTGTGGCACCTGGTGGTGCTCACCGTGGTCTTCCCGGTCTTCGGCATCGTGCCCTTCAACGGTGACTTCCTCTACGTGATCACCCTGACCACCGCGCTCACGCTCCCGTTGGCCGCCGCGAGCTTCGCCCTGATCGAGGAACCGGCCCGCCGCTGGGCGGCCCGGTGGGATCGGCGGACCGGGTCCGCGCGAGCCGACGAACACCGGCCGGAATCGGCGCGGCGTCCGGCGGTGCGCTGAGTCGCGCTCAGCGACGGCGGGGGAGCGCCGCCACCCCGACGGCGACGACCGCGATGACGGCCGGTGCCTGGGCCAGCAGCGAGCCGCCCATGTATTCGGTGCCGGAACGCCAGGTCCCGGTCGACAGTGCCGCGGCCGAGGCCAGCGTCCCGAGGCCCGCGAGCCAGGGCAGGGTCCGCTCCGTCAGCGCGGGCCGGAAATAGTTGCAGCCCAAGGTGATCAGTGTGAACGCCGCACCGAACGGCCCGGAGATCACCGCGATCACACCGGTCAGCCCGATCGCCGCGACCCAGCCGACACCCCAGGTGCTCGGTGCGGGCCCGGCGTCGGGCACGGCACGTCGGCGCGGAACGGCGAGCAGCACCAGGGGGATCAGCAGCAACAGCCCGCCGAAGATCGCCAGCCGATACCAGCGGTCCGCCGGGAACGAGACGGTGATCTCCCCGTTCGTTCCGGGCGGAACGAGCCAGGCCTGCTGCCAGCCGTCGACGACAACAGGCGACAGCTCCTGTCCGTCGGCGGTGTGCGCCTGCCAGCCGACGTTGGTGCTGAGCGGAAGGACCAGCAGTTGAGTGCCCGGCTTCTGCTCGGTCGGGTCGGCGGGAGTAGGTGCGACTGAGGTGGTTTCGCCGGGGTTGGAGGGTTCGCCGGTTTCACCGGGGTTGCCCGAAGTCTCGTCCGTCGGCGCGCTGGGCGCGCCGGGGTAAGGGTCGGTGCGGGGGAGGCGGAGGCGGTCGACGGTGAAGAGTTCGGTGGGGACCACGGTGAGGTCGGGACGGCCGGGGAGCAACTCGATGTCGGCTGCGTCCTCGGGGCAGGCACGCGCGGAAACCGGTGCACCCGAACGGAGTTCGTCGGCGGTGGCGGTGATCGTGGTGTGCACAGCGCGTCCGCCGATGGCGATCACCGGGCCGGCCTCGCAGCCGATGGTGATGAGCCGGTCGCCGGGAGCGTGGGCGGGATACTCGGGACCGAGCACGTCGACCTCGGCCAGGCCCGCGGGCTGGGTGAGGACGAAGCCGAGTGCGGTGCGGTCGAGCACCTCGTTCCAGCTCTGGATGCTGATCTCGATGCGATCGGTCTCGGTGGGGTACAGCGAGATTCGGGCCGGTTCGCCGTGGTCGCGTTCGGGCAGTTCGCGGATCTGCGGGCCGTTGCCCAGGTTCACCGCGACGGAGGTCGCCGTCGCGGGCAAGCCGCCGAGCGCGGTGGTGATGTCGAGTCCGGTCACCAGTGTCGGTTCCGGAAGTTCCAGTACCAGCGTGGGTTTGCCGCCCGCCGGTTCACGCACGGTGGACTCCGGTGCGGTCCAGGTCGTCTTCGGATCGCCGTCGGTAGCGGCGAAGGCGGCGCCGCGCAGGTCGGCGACATCGGCTTGACCCCGTGCCACCGGCCTGGTCGGGTCGGTGAGCAGCGCCTCCAGCGCGGGCCCCGGCCGGGTGCGCACGGTGAGGTCGGTGCCGACGGTGAGCGGTTCCGGCACCGACAGCGTGCGCCCGAAGACGCCCGGCTCCTCGGCGGGCAACCCGAGCCCCTTGCTGCAGTGCACGCGGTCGGGGCCGTCGAAACAGTTACCGCGGCCGGGGAATTCCTGTCCGAGATCCCACCCGCTGACGACGGTTCCCGCGGCCACCTCGGGCAGCACGACCCGGTGCCGGATATCCACGCGCTCCGGCGCTTCCCGGTTGGAGTAGTCGTCGAGCGTGAGTTCGCTGATCCCGAATTGCCCGCCACGAGTGCCTGTTTCGGTGCGAGCGGCGCTGATCATCACCCAGTCGGATTTGCCCGCGGGCAGCGCCACGGACACGGGCTCACCGGGTTCGGTGATCCGCGCCGACACCGTTCCGCGCGAGGTGCGGACCTCGACCCACTTCACCGGATCACCCAGCGCCGCCGCCGTGGTGGTGAAACGCAGCGAGCCGTTGGCGATCGGCTTGTCGAGATCGAGTCGAATCCATTGCCCGAGAGCGGATTCGGAGCCGTTGCTGATCCACGCGGTGCTCGGATCGCCGTCCACGGCGGCCGCGGTGGAGCTGCCGGGCGCCGCTCCGCCGATCTGGGTGGCATCGGCGGCGGAGCTGGACGCGGTGACCTTCGCGCCCGACCATTCGCCCTGCACGAGTTCGGCGCCTTCGACCGGGTAGTCGGGGACCAGGTTGTGGGTGCGCCGGGCGTCGTCGGCGGCGCGGACCGCGGAGTTGTGGTTGTCGACCCGGCCGAAGTCGGACTCGCGATCCATCGGGGTGTCGGTCAGCAGCACGGGCCGCGGAGGTAACCCGGCACGTCGCGCGTCGGCGTCGAGAAGTACCGGCGCCGTGGGGTTCCCCGCGTCGCGGCGCACCCGCTCCAGCACTTCGGGGCCACCCTGGACAACGGGGGTCGACTCCAGCGGGACGGTGTACGCGCCGGGGAACCCTGGCGGCGCGCCGGTGCCACTGCGCACGTCGACGGGTGTGCCGGGCGGCGGTACGTCGACCCGGTAGATCTCGACGGCCGGGTAGGCGGGCTGGAGATCATTGTCGACCACCAGTCCCGCATCCGCCGCGCGCGGCCCGATGTTCGCGCCGAACGAGGTCACCCTGGTGAGGCCCGGCGAGCCCTCGATCGCGCGGTGCGCCAGCATCGGACGCGTCGAACGCGAGGTCTCGGGGTCGAGGTCGTTGCGCAACACCAGGATTCCGATGCCCTGGTCGGCGAGGGTGGCGGCGAGGCCGGTCGACGGCCTGCCGTCGGCGATCAGCCGCTGCACCGAGTCCATCGCGCGAATCGTGCCCGGCGGGTTCAGGGGAACCGAATCGCGCACGGCCCAGGGGGTACTGGCCAGGGCTTGTAGCGGCTCGTCGCGGGTGAGTCCCCAGATCTGGCTGCCGAACGGCGCACCGGGTACCACCAGTGCGCGGGTGTCGGCGGCGTTGTCGGCCAGCCAGTCGGCGGTGTCGGTCCAGTAGGCGGGCACCCGGTCGTAGGCGCCGCGCGGGGCCAGCCGCCCGGTCCACGCCAGTGAGGTCGCGAGGGTGAGCGCGGCCAGGACCAGCGCGGCGACCGCGACGAGCCGGTCGCGTTCGGGATGGGCGAAAGAGCTGCGCCACACCGGCATCGGCACGGAGGCGGGCAGGGCGACCCGGCCGAGCAGATGCGCCAGCCCCACCACCAGCGGCAGCCGGATCAGCGGTTCGAGCTTGTGCACATTCCGCAGCGGCGCACCGCCGGAGTCGAGGAAGATCCGCACCGATTCGGCGAACGGCCCACCGAGTGTGCCGACATATCCCGCGCAGATCCCCGCGAGTCCCACGCACAGGATCAAGGCGAACCTGCCCCGACAGGGCATCGTCGACCGCGCGAGTCCGGCCATCCCCGCCGCGGCGAGCAAGCCGGTCGCGAGCACCGCGGCGGGCTGGGTCACCAGCACCGCGCCGGCGATTCGTTCGGGCGAGACGAACGGCGTCCAGCTATCGGTCCCGCGCAGCACCTCGCTCAACGCGGCCCACTGCGTCGTCACCCCGGACGACTCGATGAAGTCGAGGAACGGCGGACTCACCTTGCCGAGCAACAGCAGCGGCACCACCCACCAGAACGTGGCGAGGACCAGCAGTGGAATCCACGCTCGGGTGAACCGCCACCACTGCCGATTCGGCCGATAGGTTGCCCACCACAGTGCCGCGGGCAGGAACGCCGCCACGGTCGCGACAGCGTTCACCGAACCCATCAGCGCCAGCGCCAGCGCGCTTCCCGCCGGTGAGAGCGGGCCGCCGCGCCGCCGTTTGATCGCGGTGCCCAGCGCCGCGGGCGCGAGCAGCACCCACGGAGCCAGCATCATCGGCAGGGTTTCCGAGGAGATCGAGCCGAGCGTGGTCAGTACCCGCGGCGACAACGCGAACGCGATGCCCGCGATCACCCGTGACCCGCGCGAGCCGATGCCGAGCGTTTCGCACAGCTTGACGAATCCCCAGAACCCGGCGAGCAGCAGCAGCGCCCACCAGACGCGCTGGGTGACCCACGCGGGCAGGTGCAGCAGGTGCCCTGCGGAGAAGAACGCGCCGTGCGGGAAGAAGTAGCCGTAGGCCTGGTTCTGGACCTGGCCCATCGGGGCCTGGCTGCTCCACAGGTGCGACGCTCGCGCGAGGAAACCGAGGGGGTTCTGCGCGAGGTCGTATTTGGTGTCGGCGACGGTGAGGCCGGGCGCCTGCGCGAAGGTCAGTACGAAGGCGGCTACTACCGAGCCGACGAGCCAGCGCCAGCCCAGTGGCGCCTTGTCCGGTTGCCCCGATGCGGGGCGCGACGCGCGGGCGTCGGCGTCAGCGGCTGCCGTATTCAGGGGCGTTGAGCAGCGACGAGTCTTTGTCACCGCTGCGGTCGATCGAGGGCGCCGTGTTCTGCTGCACCGCCGCCGTGATGGCGAAGACGGCGATCGCGCTCAGCAGGGCGCCGCCGACCGCGCTGGCAACAGCCGGAACAGCAAACTTCATCGCGCACTCCAATACGCTCGACGACGGGGCCTGTCTCCGGCCAACCTAGCAGGTCTACCGGGCTCGGTCAGTCGTTGGGCAGCTCGCAACGCAGGGCGCTCAGCAGGGTGCGAAGTTTGACGGTCGTCTCGGCCAGCTCGGCGCGCGGATCCGACGCCGCGACGATTCCGCCGCCCGCACTCGCCCGCAGCGTCCGCCGATCGGCGGAGAGCTCGCCGCCGCGAATCGCCACGACCCATTCGCCGTCGCCGTCGTCGCCGCACCAGCCCACCGCGCCGCCGTAGAAGCCGCGTCGCGGTTCGTCGGTCGCGATCGCGTCCAGGGACGCGGTGAACGGGGTGCCGTTGACGGCGGGGGTCGGGTGCAGCAGCAGGGCCAGGTCGAGGGCGGTGGTAGACGGGTCACGCAGCACGCCGTGAATGGGAGTGGCCAGGTGCCAGACCTGTTCGGTGCTGAGGAGCTCGGGCGCGTCGGGGATGCGCAGTTCCGTGCAGACGGGGGTCAGTTGCTGCCGGATCCAGTCGATCACGAAGGCGTGCTCGTCGTGATTCTTCGTGCTGGACAGCAGTTCGCGCGCCTGGGCCGCGTCATCGGCCGGATCGGTGCGGCGAGGCAGGGTTCCCGCCAGCGGATTCAGGCTGACGCGGTCGCCGTGGCGCGCGACCAGCACCTCGGGTGTCGCCCCGATCAGCGTCTCGCCGGATCGTCCCGCCGTGGACAGGTCGACCGCGTACACCGCGGCATTCGGATGCCTGGTGAGCAGATGTGCCGCCAGTACCTCGGGATCCAGCGGCGCGTCGGCCTCCAGCACTATCGACCGTGCGGCCACTACCTTGCGCAGCTCGTTCGCCGGGTCACCCAGTTGCTCGACCAGCTTCGTCACACGCGCGACATGTTCTGCCGCACTGGGTAGTTCGGCCACCACGCGGACGCCGGGCAATTCCGGGAGCGCCGCGGGTCGCCACGGTCCGGCTGTGTGTAGCACCGTCTCCGGTTGCCAGAGCGCCGCGGGTTCGCGTGGATCGAAGGGGAGCGCTCCGACGATCAATGTCGGTGCCGCGCCGGACGAGTCGTGCTGTTTCTCGGCCGAATCGGTGACGTGGTCGGGCCGTTTCTGCCACGCACGCAGCGCCGCCACTGCCTGCCGAGGGTCGGAGTACGCCTGGCGCACCCCTGACGTCCGCAACACCGCGTCGGGTCGAGCGAGCAGGAATTCGTTCATGGTGCTTCGACCATAACGCCGCCGATGTGGCGCCGATCCGGGAGAGCGACGGAACTCTCACCGCGCGACGGCGCCACGAAGTTCCGGGGTGGCGAACCGCTACTGCTGCGGTGGCACCAGGAAGACCGGCCGGTGCCCGTGCTTGAGAACGGCCTCGGCGACGCTGCTGTGCAGCAGCGCGCGCAACCCCGTGGCACCGCGCGTACCGGCCACGATGATGTCGACGTCGAGCTCATCGGCGCAGTCCACAATGGTGTTCCAGATCGTGGTGGTGCACTCGGCGGTGCGCGGTTCGGCGTCGATTCCGGCCAGTTCGGCCAGGTGCACGCCTTCGGCGTTGATCTTGCGGGCGTCGGAGTAGGCGATGTCCTCCACCTCCTCGTCGGGCACCCAGTCCGGCTGCATCACCCCGGCGAGCCCGGAGATGCGCGCGGCCTGGCGCACCATCGGTTCCCATGCGGTGAGCAGAATCGCGCGTTCGGCGGTCAGGAATCGTCCCGCGTACTCGATGGCTCGTTTGGCGTGTTCGGAACCGTCGTAGGCGATGAGCATCCGATCGCATGCCATGACGACCTCCTGCGCTGGTCGGAGCAGCTTTTCCCTCAGGTTACCCGCGGATGTGTGTATCAATCCGAACCACCGTGGTGGGGTTCGCGCCGGGAGCGGGCTACCGTGGAGCGCATGCGGAAATCGCCTGTGGTCGTGTTCGCAGTCCTCGCCGCCGTTGCCACCGCCTGTTCGGGAGGTTCGTCGAACGAGACGACGCCCGCGGCGGGTAGCAGCGGAGTGGCCGCCCCCTCTGCCGCCGGAGAGCCGAGTTCGCCAGGGTCGGCGACTCCGACCCAAAGCAATTGCGGCGCAGACTATCTCGCCAAGCTCTCCCAGCGGGAGAAGCTGGCCCAGCTGCTGACCGTAGGCATCACCGGTTCGGCGGACGCGTCGAACGTGGTGAGTTCGGAGCAGGTGGGCGGCATCTTCGTCGGCAGCTGGACTGATCCGAGCCTGCTGGACAAGTCGGCGCTCGACGCGGTGAAAGCGCAGGCCAAGGTCCCGTTGATGGTGACCATCGACGAAGAGGGCGGGCGGGTCTCGCGCGCGAAGAACGTGATCGGCGCCGCGCCGTCGGCCCGTGAGATCGCGCAGACCCAGACCCCTGAGCAGTACTACCAGTTCACGCTGACCAGGTCGAAGGCGCTGAAGGATCTGGGCATCACCGTCGATTTCGCTCCCGATGTCGATGTGAGCAGCCAGCCCGACGACAGTGTGATCGGCGACCGCTCCTACAGCGACGACCCGAAGGTCGTCACCGAATTCGCGGGCGCCTACATCCGCGCGGCCAACGAGGTGGGCCTCGGTTCGGTGATCAAGCACTTCCCCGGCCACGGCTCCGGTTCCGGTGACTCGCACACCGGCGCCGTCACCACCCCGCCGCTGGACCAGATGCAGAACACCGACCTGGTGCCGTTCCGTGAGCTGGTGAACTCCGGCGCGGCGGTGATGGTCGGCCACCTCGACGTGCCCGGCCTGACCGAGCCCGACGTGCCCGCCAGCATCAGCCCGGCCGCGATGACGCTGCTGCGCGAGGGCAAGGGCTACGGCGCCGCCCCCTACGACGGCCCGATCTTCACCGACGATCTCAGCGGCATGGCCGCCATCACCGCCCGGATGTCCATCGCCGACGCGGTCGAGGCCACGCTCGTCGCGGGCGCCGACAATGCGCTGTGGATCAGTAGCGATGCGGTGCCGCAGGTACTCGACCGTTTGGAACAGTCGGTCGCGAGTGGCAAACTGCCCGCCGACCGGGTCGACACTTCCGTACTGCGGATGGCGCGCTACAAGGGCGTAGCGCTGGGCTGCTGATCGCACCCGGCGACTGTGCGGCAAATGAGCGCGGGTGAACTTACCTTGGAGTAAGATAGGTTGTTCACCCTGCGGTAGGAGAGTGGATGGCAGGCGGGACCAAGCGACTTCCCCGGGCAGTTCGCGAGCAACAGATGCTCGATGCCGCCGTCGAGGTATTCGCACGCAAGGGCTTCCACGACACGTCGATGGATGCGATCGCCGCCGAGGCGAAGATCTCCAAACCCATGCTCTACCTGTACTACGGCTCCAAGGACGAGCTGTTCCGCGCCTGCATCCAGCGCGAGGGTCTGCGTTTCATCGAGGCCGTCGCGCCCGCGGGTAATCCGCAGTTGACCCCGCACGAACAGGTCCGCACCGCGCTGGAGGGTTTCCTCGATTTCGTCGACCGCAATCGGCAGTCCTGGCAGGTTCTCTACCGTCAGGCTATCGGTCAGCAAACTTTTGCCGCCGAAATCGACAATGCCCGTGAGCGCGTCATCGAGCTCACCGCGAAACTGCTGGAATCCAGTGCCAAGAACGCCGACCCCGGCACCAATTTCGAGGTCGTCGCGGCGGCGGTGATCGGTGCGGGTGAGGCCATCGCCGACCGGGTCGCGAGCGGGCGGATCGAAGTGGCCGAGGCGGTCGACCTGCTCGACGATCTCGCCTGGCGCGGTCTGGCCGGCCGGAAGAAGATCGACTAGCGGTTGCGCCCGGCCCCGTCGGCTGCGATCGTGCACGGTTGACGTTTCACGACAGACGGGGTGGCAGTGTTCGGTGTGTTGAAGCCGTGTGCGCACGGCGCGGCGAAATATGGCATCGATCCGGGGCAGTGGCAGGCACACATGTGCGGGCTGTGTCTGGGTCTGCGAGACGGGCACGGTCAGTTGGCCCGCGCCGCGACCAACACCGACGCGATCGTGCTCAGTGTGCTCACCGAGGCGCAGTCGGGCGCGAGTGCGCGCACGAGCGCCGGTCCGTGTCCGCTGCGCGGGATGAAGCGCGCGTCGGTGGTCGCCGCGAACGCGCCGGGTGTGCGGTTGGCCGCCACGGCGTCACTGCTGCTGGGCGCGGCCAAGATCGGCGATCACGTCGAGGACGGGGACACCTCCGTCCTCACCCGCCGACCGATGCGGCGGGTGTCGAACGCCTGGGCCGCGCGAGCTCAGCAGCAGGCTGATCTGATCGGGCTCGATGTGGGGCCCATGCTGACCGCGATCGCCACCCAGTCCTCGATGGAGTCGCGCGCGGCGGTCGAGGTGATCACGCTCGAGGAACTCACCGGGCCGACTCAACTCTGTGCCGCGACCCTTTTCGGGCACACCGCCACCCTGGCCGGGCGTCCGGAAAACGTTGCGGCCCTTCAGGAGATCGGTCGGCACGTCGGCCGCATCGCGCATCTGGCCGACGCCATCGAAGACCTCGAGCGCGACCGCGCCCGTGGCCGTTTCAATCCGCTGGCGGCCACCGGCACGGATATGCCCCGCGCCTACGATCTGTTGCGCGAGAGTGAATCCCGCATCCGGCAGGCCGCGTCCGAGGCCGAACTCGACCAGCTGCCGACGGTGCGCTGGGCGCTGCTCGATCCGCTGGCGAGCCTGTTGCGCAGCCTCGGTCGAGGTCTCGGCATCGCGGTCGGCCATGCCTGCCGTACTTCAGTTACGGCGCAACAGCATTCGCCGTACGAGTTCCCGTCCCCGCCCGGACGGCGCCCCGGCAGACCGGGGCCGTTCAAGGCGAGTGGACTCGTGCTCGGCGTCTACTGCACCGGCATGGCCTGCTGCGTCGACCACACCAGCCCGTGCACCGGCGAACAGAAGGACGCCTGGGCCAAGAAATGCGACTGCGGCAGTTGCTGCGACTGCGGTGAGTGCTGCGGCAACTGCTGCGGCGAGGACTGCTGCTGCGGTGACTGCAGCTGCGATTGCGGCTGCTGACGAAAAAGGCTCGCGCGGTGGCGAATCCGCCTACCGCGCGAGCCTTCTGCTATCGAACCCCTACTCGCACTTGACGATCGGGATGGGGTCGTACTTCACCGTCCGCGTGTGCCGCGACACCTGCGCGCCGGACTTGGCGTCGGTGATCACCCTGGTGTCGGAGATGGTGAAGCCGGGCGCGCCCTCGGAGGCGATGCAGTCCTTGCCCTTGGGCAGCACGACCTCGTTGGGTTCGGTCGGCTTCGACTTCTCACCCGTAATCGATTCCACGTTCACCGTTTTGGTGCCCCACAGCCGCACGGTGATCTCGGAGCCGGTGGCGACCGCCTGGATGTAGACACCGGTCGTGCCGGTATTGCGGAACGCCAGGTCGATCGCACCGTCGAACACCGTCGCCTCGCGCGCGGCCGGGTAGCGCGAGATGTAGTAGCTGTGCTCGGTGTGTCCGCCGTCTTCCATCCCGGCGAAGTACGCCGCGTTGTAGAGCGTGGTGGCGAACTGGCTGATGCCGCCGCCGACCGCGGTGCTCGGCCTGCCCTTGTCGATGATGCCGGACTCCACATAGCCCTCCGCCGCGGTGCGCGGGCCGGTGAACTCGTTGAGCGAGAACGTATCTCCCGGCTTGACCACCGCACCGTCGACCTTGGCGGCGACCGTGCGGATATTCACCCCGGAGGGGCCGCTGAAGCCGCCGGTGGTGAACTGGCCGATCGTCTCGTTGACCCCGAGCGCGTTCGCGGCCTCGGTGGTGAGCTTGGGCTCGATGCGCTGATACACCACCGGGCTGGTGCGCGGGCCCGGCTGCGTGAGCAGGGTGGGCAGCTTCTCCAGCGTCTTGGGCCAGTCCACCTTCTCGCCGACCACGGCGGGCACCACGGTCGGTTTGCCCGCGCCGACGGTGAAGGTGGCGTCCTTGGGTTCCACCTCGGACTTCGCCAATTGTGGTGCGAGCAAGGCGATGACGGCGTCGTTGTTGAACTGGGGTGCCAGCCCGCCGTTGCCGTCCGGCACGAAACCGAGCACGTCGGCGATCTGGCCGCCGGTCAACGTGGCCTGAACATCCTTGCCGGACACAGTGATCGGTGACGCGACGGCCGGTGTGGCGATGTCGCGCACCGCCGCCTGCACGGCGTCGGCGCGCACGGCGACCGGCGCGGCCACCACGGGCAGATCCAGTTGGCTGGTCGCCGCCCAGCGGTCGGTGATCGTGGTGCGCGCGGCCTCGGTGTCGAGCACCCGGCCCGGCACCGGCGCGACCGCGACCGGCCTGCCGTTCTCGAACCGCACCGTACCTTCGACAGTCGGATTGTCGTGGACGCGGAAGCTCTCGAGCTGTGCGTCGAGGGCCGCGGTGTCGACGGTGCTCGACACCGGAACCTCGCGGGTGCCGAAGAGTGAGATCAGTCGGCTCACCGGGTTCAGTGGCTGGCTGCCGACGGCGTCCCAGGTGCGGTCGTAGTCCACCGACAGACCGGCTGTGGCGGGCACCATGCTGGCCTGCACATCGCCGATCCGCACGGGTAGGGGTCGCTCGGCCTTGGGCCCGAGTTCGGTGTGCAGCAGCGCGTCGGCTTCGGCCTGGTCCATCCCGCCGATGTCGATACCGGCGACGACGACGCCGCGCGCCACCTCACCCGTGCTCAACGCGAGGTCGGCCAGGTAGGCGGCGGTCCCGACGGCCAGCACGGCGCCGACCGCGATCCCGATCCGCTTGACCAGCTGCTGGTTGCCCGGCGGGGCAGGCGGGGGTGGGCCCGCCGGGCCGGGGGTGGGTGACCAGCGATCGCGGGTCACGGTGTTCAAGGGCTGCGTAAGGGCGGTGGTGTCCGGATCGAAAGTGCGATTTGATTCGAGCAGCTTGCGTAATCCGACCTCGCCCCTTCGGTCGGCCGGTTGTCCGGCGGTCGACTCGCTGGGCACGGAGGTCCTTCCGTTAGGTTGGCCCCGAATGTTTGCGGGGTCCGGCCCGAGGGTAACGCGCTTCGGCGCGCTCGGCAGCTCGGCAACCGGGTGGGGGCAGCAGAAAGGCTCCGCGTAGTTGCCGGGTCGGGGGTCTGGCAACTACACGGAGCCGATCTGTTTATCGGGGCGCGGAGCGGGGCGTTACAGCCCATTCGGAAGAATTTCGGCGCGCGGGCCGACGCCGCCAGGACCGACGACCCGGCGGCGCGAGACAATCGGGGTGAGACTCGACACCACGGACCGGACGAACGAGGAGAACTGATGCAGCTGGGAATGATCGGCCTCGGCCGGATGGGTGCCAACATCGTGCGCCGGATCGTGCGCGACGGGCATACCGCCGTCGGCTACGAGCGTCACCCAGGGCCGATCGCCGAGATGGAGTCCGAGCTCGGCGGCAAGTTCCGCGGCACGACCGACCTGGCCGAGTTCATCGGCATGCTCGAGGTGCCCCGCGTGGTGTGGGTGATGATTCCCGCCGGTGCCACCGGCAAGGTGATCGAGGACGTCGCCGAGCTGCTCGAGCCGGGCGACATCATCATCGACGGCGGCAACAGCCGCTACCACGAGGACATCAAGCGCGCGAAGGCATTGGAGCCCAAGGGTATTCACTACCTGGACATCGGCACCTCGGGCGGCGTGTTCGGCCTACAGCGCGGCTATTGCCTGATGATCGGCGGAAACGCGGCCCAGGTCGACTACCTGGAGCCGCTGCTGGCGACCATCGCCCCCGGCTACGAGTCGGCCCCGCGCACCCCTGGCCGCACCGGTGAGCCGTCGCAGGCCGAGAAGGGCTACCTGCTGTGCGGTCCGCACGGCGCGGGTCACTTCGTGAAGATGGTGCACAACGGCATCGAATACGGCGCGATGGGCGCCTACGCCGAGGGTCTCAACATCCTGAAGCACGCCAACGCGGGCTCGGAGTACCTGCACGGTGAGCACTCCGCGGAGGAGACGCCGATGGAACACCCCGAGTACTACATGTACGACCTGGACATCCCGGCTATCACCGAGGTGTGGCGTCGCGGCTCGGTGGTGGCCTCCTGGCTCCTCGATCTCACCGCGTCGGCCCTGGTCAGCGACCCCGACCTGGACTCCTACAGCGGCCGCGTCTCCGACTCCGGCGAAGGCCGCTGGACCATCGACGCCGCCATCGACACCGCGGTCCCCGTCCCGGTCCTCTCCGCCGCCCTCTACCAGCGCTTCTCCTCCCGCGGCCAGGCCCTCTACGCCGACAAGATGCTCTCGGCCATGCGAAAGGCGTTCGGCGGCCACAATGAGCTGCCGCAGAAGTAGCCAGACGCGTATATCCCGAAAGGCGTTCGGCGGCCACAACGAGCTGCCGCAGAAATAGCCCCCTAGACGCCCGCAACCGGCCTTTCGTCGCCAGACGGAGGCCGGTTGTCGCGTTTCCGGGTCGATTCGAGTGGATCGAAATCCTCGGATGCTACCCGCGCCGGAGAGTAAAACAACGATGTTCCACAAAATAAGAACACGTTCTTCTTTTCCAGGACAAGCGTCCAGTCGGACCTATACCTTGTGGTCAGAGGGGGGAAAGCCCACCTGATGAGGAATTCGCCCCGGTCGTCTCGCCCGGGGCTTTGGAGGAAAAGCATGTTCCGGACTTCGCGTATCGCCGCGGGCGTCGCCACCACCGCCCTGGTCGTCGCCGGTGTCGGTGTCGGCCTTGGATCCGGCGTCGCCGCCGCAGACGCCACCTGTGCGGTGAGCAGTCACGCGCAGAAGAAAGACGCGAGCACCGTCGGCGTCACCCACGTCTACGACAAGATCGCGAGCGCCGAGCAGATCGGCGTCGGCACCTCGGTCACCTACAAGGTGATCGTGGGAACCACCGGGATCGGTAACCCGTACGTCAACACCATCACCGACTTCCCGCCGGTCGGCTTCGGCGCACCGACCAAGGCCACCATCACCGCGTATCACGCGATCGGCGGCCAGGTCACCGAGGACGTCACCGCCGAGCCCAACGCGGGCGGCTGGAAGGTCACGAGCACCGGCTGGTTCGTCAACTCGGGCAACCCGGTCACTCTGACCATCACCTACCCGGTGCCGAGCAGTGTCAAGACGGGTCAGATGGTCACCAGTGGTGGCGTCGGGGTCGCGGGCACCGTGGGCGTCGGCAATGAGATGCCCGGCCTCACCGCCTGTTTCACCGCGCGCGGCGCCAACGCCGGCGAGACGGTGATCGGCAGCCTCGGTGACAACGGGCTGGGTTCCGATGATGGCCAGCTGAGCTCCACCGGCTCGCTGAGCGACATCATCTCCGACGTGCTGGGCGATCTGATCGGTAGCTGATCGTCTGGCACCTGGTCGCCGGGACGGTCTCGCGCTGCCGTCCCGGCGAACCATTCTCTGTGTGGCGCAATCTTTTCGAACTCTGTGAGGACTCGTGTTCCCCTGTAAGCGGACGGTGCTGACCGCGCTCGCCGTTATCGCGCTGTCGGTCGTCGCCATCGGAACCGCCGGTGCGGACGGATCGCGGCTGGATCGGATCGAGCGGCCCGGCCAGCGGCAGCAGACGCTGCACGTGTACTCCGCGTCCATGGACCGGGTGATTCCGCTGCAGGTCATCACGCCGCACGACACCAGCGCGCCACGTCCGACGCTGTATCTGCTCAACGGCGCGGGCGGCGGTGAGGACATCGCGAACTGGTACAACCAGACCGACATCGTGCAGTTCTTCGCCGACAAGAACGTCAACGTCGTCACGCCGGCGGCGGGCGCGTTCTCGTACTACACCGATTGGCTGCGCGACGATCCGAAGCTCGGCCGCAACAAATGGCAGACCTTCCTCACCGAGGAACTCCCGCCGATCATCGACGCCACCCTGGGCACCACCGGCGTGAATGCCATCGCGGGCCTGTCGATGTCGGCCACGGCGGTGCTCAACCTGGCCATCGCCGCCCCTGATCGTTACCGCGCCGTCGGTTCCTACAGCGGCTGCGCCTCGGTCGACGATCCGGTCAGCCGCGCCTATATCGATTTCGTCCTCGCCCGCGGTGGTGCCGACCCCGCCAACATGTGGGGCCCGCCCGGCGACCCCGCCTGGCGTGCGAACGACGCCTACCTCAACGCGGAACGCCTGCGCGGCAAGGCGATCTACCTGTCCAGCGCCAACGGGCTCCCCGGCGCCGCCGAAACTCTCCCGCCCGGAGCGACGCCGGGAAAGATCATCGGCATGACCGACCAGATCCTGCTCGGCGGCGCCATCGAAGCCGCTGCCAACCAGTGCACCCAGCGCCTGGCTGCGCGCCTGGCGGAGCTGAACATCCCCGCCCACACCGAATTCCGCCCCGCCGGCACCCATACCTGGCGGTATTGGGAACAAGATCTGCACAACTCCTGGCCACTTCTCGCCGCCGCTATCGAAGCGAACTGACAGTGCGGTGTGCAACTCGAATGTCTTGTAGCACTGAATAATTCGAGGTGTCAAGCCCATGGAAGCTATAGATAACGCTCGTATCGAGGCACCCGATGTGGTTATCAGCTTCGCTCAGTTTTCCATTGAAAGGCTTGTTATGCACCGTCGAATGATCCGAGTCCTTGTTGCCACCGCGGCTGTCGCCGGTATCGCCGCGGGCGCGCCAACAGCGCTCGCCGCCCCCGCGCAACCGACTGTGGTAGCCGAATCGGGGTCCGCCGGAACCGGTTCCGCCGCGATCGACATTCCACTCGGCTTCCTCAAGCTCATTCTCTGCGGGCCGTGGGCGTCCACGGAGCCGCACCCGAACCCGACGTGCCGCTGAGGTCTGACAACGAAACGGCGGGTGTTCTCCGAAGAATCGGAGAACACCCGCCGTTTCTGTGCGTGATCAGCGCGGACTAGCGCTCGATGATCGCCACCACACCCTGGCCGCCCGCGGCGCAGATGGAGACCAGCGCCCGGCCGGAACCCTTCTCCGCCAGCAGCTTCGCGGTCGAGGCGACGATGCGGCCGCCGGTCGCGGCGAACGGGTGGCCCGCGGCGAGCGAGGAGCCGTTGACGTTGAGCTTGCTACGGTCGATCGAGCCCAGCGCGCCGTCGAGGCCGAGGCGCTCCTTGCAGTAGGCGTCGGACTCCCACGCGGCCAGGGTGGCCAGCACCACGGAGGCGAACGCCTCGTGGATCTCGTAGTAGTCGAAGTCCTGCAGGGTCAGGCCGTTGCGGGCCAGCAGGCGCGCGACCGCGTAGGTGGGCGCCATCAGCAGGCCGTCGGGGCCGTGGATGTAGTCCACCGCGGCGACCTCGGAGTCGACCAGGTGGGCCAGCACCGGCAGGTTGCGCTCGGCCGCCCACTCGTCGGTGGACAGCAGCACCGCGGACGCGCCGTCGGTGAGCGGGGTCGAGTTGCCCGCGGTCATGGTGGCGTCGCCCGCCTTGACGCCGAACACCGGCTTCAGGGTCGACAGCTTCTCCACGGTGGAGCCGGGACGCAGGTTGTCGTCGCGGGTCAGGCCGAGGAACGGGGTGATCAGGTCGTCGAAGAAGCCACGGTCGTAGGCGGCCGCCATGTTCTTGTGCGAGAGGTAGGCCAGCTCGTCCTGCGCTTCGCGGGCGACGCCGAATTCCTTCGCGGTGATGGCGGCGTGCTCACCCATCGACAGACCGGTGCGCGGCTCGGCGTTCTTGGGGATCTCGATGCCCAGCATCGAGGGGCGCAGCTGGCCGACCAGCTTGACCTTGTCCTTGGTGGTCCGGGCGCGGTTGGCGGTGAGCATCCACTCGCGCATGTCCTCGCTCACGCCGATCGGCGCGTCGGAGGTGGTGTCGGCGCCGCCGCCGATGCCGGACTCGATACGACCCAGCGCGATCGCGTCACCGACGGTGACGATCGACTGCAGGCCGGTGCCACAGGCGAGCTGCAGGTCGTGGGCCGGGGTGTAGGGCGAGAGCTTCGAGCCGAGCACGCTCTCGCGGATCAGGCTGTGCTCGCCGACCTTCTTGAGCACAGCGCCGCCGACGACCATGCCCAGGCGCTCGCCCTGCAGACCGAACCGGCTGACCAGCCCATCGAGGGCGGCGGTGAACATGTCCTGATTGGACGCCTTGGCGTAGGCCTTGTCGGAGCGCGCGAACGGGATGCGGTTGCCGCCAACGATGGCAATCGGGCGCTGGGTCTTCGCGGCCTTGGCAGGCTTAGCTGCGGCCTTGGCCGTCGCCGAGCGGGCTTTGCTTGTCACTCGAGTTCTCCATGGTCTCGTCGGTTCCGGGTAACGCCGGCCGCTGGAATCGGCCCCCGTGCGGTCGCGGCGTCGTATCGGTTTACATTAAACTTACTCCGGAGTAAGTTCGTTGTCGACACCGTACCCGCAAGTGTGCGCTCACACGGGGGACACTGGGCGGAGCACGGTCACCACACTCGTCGAGCACAGAGAAGGTAGGAACAGTGGCAGCCAAGAGCAAGGGTGCACCGAACCTCTACGGATCTTTCATCCACTCCGCCCCCGGCGCGTTCCTCGCGAGCAAGCTGGGCCTCCCTCAGCCGGCCGAACTGCGCCGCTACAAGGCGGGCGAGCCCGCGCTGCCCGGCCCGGTGCTGCTCGGCGGCAAGGGTCGCCTGGCCGAGCCGGTCCGCGCGCTGCTGTCGGACTACACCGTCGCGGACTCGCTCGAATCGGGCACCAAGTACGGCGCGCTGGTCTTCGACGCCACCGGCATCGATTCGATCGACAAGCTCGCGCAGCTGTTCGAGTTCTTCCAGCCGGCCATGCGCAGCCTCGCGCCGTCGGGCCGTGTCGTGGTTCTGGGCACCACCCCCGAACTGGTCGGCTCGGTCGACGAGCAGATCGCCCAGCGCGCGCTCGAGGGCTTCACCCGTTCGGTCGCCAAGGAGCTGCTGCGCGGCGCGACCGGCCAGCTCGTCTACGTGCACCCCGAAGCGGGCGCATCCGCGACCGGCCTCGAGTCGACCCTGCGCTTCCTGCTCTCGGGCAAGTCGGCCTTCGTCGACGGTCAGGTCATCCGGGTCGGTGCCGCCGACTCCGTCGCCCCCGCTTCGTGGGACAAGCCGCTCGCGGGCAAGGTCGCGGTCGTGACCGGTGCCGCGCGCGGTATCGGCGCCACCATCGCCGAGGTGTTCGCCCGTGACGGCGCCACCGTGATCGTCGCCGACATCCCCGCCGCGGGCGAGGCGCTGTCCGACACCGCGAACAAGATCGGCGCCACCGCGCTGGCCCTCGACGTCACCGCGCCCGACGCCGCCGAGCGTCTGGCCGACTTCGCCACCGAGCGTTTCGGCGGCATCGACATCGTCGTCCACAACGCCGGCATCACCCGCGACAAGCTGCTCGCCAACATGGACGAGGGCCGCTGGAGCTCGGTGATCAACGTCAACCTCGCTGCCCCGCACCGCATCACCTCCGGCCTCGTCGCCAAGGGCGTGCTCAAGGAAGGCGGGCGCGTGATCGACGTGTCCTCCATCGCGGGCATCGCGGGCAACCGCGGCCAGACCAACTACGGCGCGTCCAAGGCGGGCGTCATCGGCATGGTCGACGCCGAGTCCCCGGTGCTGGCCGAGAAGGGCATCACCATCAACGCGGTGGCGCCCGGCTTCATCGAGACCGCGATGACCGCCGCCATCCCCGTCGGCACCCGCGAGGCCGGTCGCCTGATGAGCTCGCTGCTGCAGGGTGGCCAGACCGTCGACGTCGCCGAGACCATCGCCTACTTCGCGAGCCCCGCGTCGAACGCGGTGAGCGGCAACGTGGTTCGCGTCTGCGGTCAGAGCCTGATCGGCGCCTGATGACTCAGACGATCACCCTCACCGAGGTTCCCAAGAACGGCGGCCTGTACGCCAAGGCGGCGCTGGGCGCCATCCCGCTGCCCGCTCCGCTGTCGGCGCGCAAGTCCACCCTGCCCGACCGTCGAGTAGTCCTCGAGGGCGTGCGGGTCGACCCCGACCATCTCGCCGCGTACTGCCATGCCACCGGCCTGCGTTTCAGCGACACCTTGCCGCTGACGTACCCGTTCATCCTCAGCTTCCCGCTGGCGATGCAACTCGTCGTCGCACGGGATTTCCCGTTCAGCGCGGTCGGTGCGGTGCACTTCGAGAACGTCATCGAACGCACCCGCGAGATCTCGGTCGCCGAGCCCCTCGATTTCTCCACCCATATCGAGAACCTCCGCGAACACCCGAAAGGTCTTCTGGTGGACGCGATCACGGAGATCAGCGTCGGTCGTGAACTCGTCTGGCGGCAGGTGACCACCTTCCTGCACCAGCAGCGCACGTCGCTCTCGGGCGGTCCCAAGTCGGCGCCCCCCGCCGATGAGGTGCCCCCGCCCCCGTTGCGCGTGCAGCGCGTGGATCAGAAGATGATCAACCGCTACGCCGCCGCGTCCGGCGACCACAACCCGATCCACGTCTCCGGGATCGGCGCGAAGGCAATGGGTTTCCCGCAGACCATCGCCCACGGCATGTGGTCGGCGGCAGCGATCCTCAGCACGATCGAGGGCCGCGTCCCCGAAAAGGCCACTTACGCGGTCAAGTTCGGCAAGCCGATCTTCCTTCCGTCCTCGGTGAACATCTACGCCGACCAGGTCGGATCCGGCTGGGATCTCTCCATCCTGCATCCCAAGAAGGGGTACCCACACCTCACCGCAACCTTGCGCTGAGTCTCCACCGGCAAGGGCCGCACACTCCAGGGGGGTGTGCGGCCCTTACTTGTTTCAGGGCACGGTGAATCGGTCGTCACGACGGATTGTGTTCGGGGCCTTACGCTTTCGAGGATCTCGCCGATCGTCATCCCGATAGGTGTCGTTACGGGCAATTGCTGTGACTTTACTCATCGACATAAAATGATTCGCTATGAAGTTGCCATAAGGAATTCTGGCACCCATTTTGGTCTACCGTCCGGTGTTTTCTTCTGCGTGCTAAGAAATTGCCCGGGGCGCGGAGGGCTGACTTTGTAGTGTTGCCCGGCTGTCAATACCGCGGGCTCGCGCCACCGGGCAACTATTCGGCATCTGAACACCGTGGTGGCCGAATTTCGAGCATTCCGGTTCCTCTGAAACGCGTGTAGAACTTCTCTTGCCCAGCGATCGTTCGGTCGCGTCGGCGGGTTCACCTGATCCAGATCCGTGGCGAGAAGTGTTGTGGAGGAAGCGTTGTGAACAAGATCAGTCATTCGAATCGGGGGATTCTGCGCGCGGTTGCTCTCGTGGGGGCGGCGCTGTCGCTGGTCGCGAGCGCCGGCGCGGCGGCAGGCGCGGACACCGGAAGCGGCGAGACCGGAAGCGGGGTAATCGACACGGGCAGCGGGATTCTGGGGGATCTGCTCGATACCGGCAGTGGAATCCTCGGCGGTAGCTCGAGCGGTGGGTCGTCCGAGAGCGTGCAGCCGTGCAACCGCTCGACCAAGTCCGGCGGGGCCGGCGTCACCAATACGACGCATCAGCTCGGCGTCACCGGACCGACCTCGTTCGTCCTGACCTACGAAACCCTCAACATTCCCGACCGCATTCAGGTCTTCTACGAGGGCGGGCAGGTGCTCGACACCGGCTACGTCGGCGACAATGCCAACCAGGGCACCGGATCTCGGGTCGTTTCGTTGCCCGCGGGGTCGTCCTCGACGGTGAGCGTTCGGGTCACAGGCCCGAATGACACCCAGTGGGAGTACACGGTCAACTGCCCGTCGTAGCGCGACCGGTCCATCCCGGTCGATATCGCACGTGTCGGGGCCGCATACCCGAAAAGGCATGCGGCCCTGAGCAAACAGCTATCTGGCAGAAAACTGACAGCACATATTCCGGTAAGCGCAGCGCACGGCGGGAAAACATGAATATGGCTGGCGCTCAATCGGTTACACACCGGAACTCGTTACAGGTTTTCATGGTGATATCAATCATGGACTAAGCCGATCAGTAACTGGGTATACAGCAAGGTTCGGCACAAGCGTGATGCTCTGCCTCGATCCTTCACTGCGGGGATCTTGCCGCGGTTCGCGTGATTGATCGATCGTCCAGCGGTAATGATCTTGTTCGAGCTCCCGTTCGTTGTGCCGAACGGCGGTCTTCGAGCAATCGATATGAGATCCCCGAAACGAGTTCTGCCGTCAGGCACTCAATGGGCAAATGTGCAGCAATAGTTCGGCGAATGCCCCGAATGTCGCGGGCTAGGGAGCCGCCGCCGACCGTGTTAGAAACTTTCAGTCGGCAACAAAGTCGGCAATCATGGTTAATACCAAGGGGTTTCATTTCATGAAGAAGATTCGCACGCTCGGCTTCGGCATCGTCATCGCCGCCGGGATGGCCGTGTTCGGCACGGGCATCGCCACCGCGGACGAGGTCCCGCCGGTTGTCACCGAACCCGGCACCGGCGGCACGGGCGAGGAGGCCACCACCGGGTCGGCCGGCAGCCTGGCGGCGATCCTGAAGGCGCTCACCAGCGGCTCGTCGGCGGCGGAGGACCCGGCGGACACCGAGACCGGCACCGAGGTCGCCGACGAGACCGAACCCGGCACCGGCGGCACGGGCGACGACGCCTCGACCGGTTCGGCCGACAGTCTGGCCGCGATCCTGAAGGCGCTCACCAGCGGCTCGGCAGCGGCTGAGGAGACCCCGGTGGAAACTCCCCCGGCCTCCTGACGCAGTACGCGAACGACGAATGCCCCGCGATGAGCGGGGCATTCGTCGTTCGAGCTCAGCTGTGTCTGGCCGCGCGAAGTCCGTTGACGTAAGCGGCGACAATTCGCAGATCACCTTCGGACAACCCGGAGAGATCGACGATTCCCTCGGTGGATTGCGGCCGAACCTGCTCCGTCTCGATCGGGTCCAGCCCCGCCTGTGTCAGCAGCGGTTCGGCATCGAGACCGACCGCCGCCGCCATGGCCTGCAAGGTCTCGGCCGTGGTGCTGGCGGGGACCTTCTGTCCGCGCTTGTACTGGGTCCCGTTCTCGACCTGTGTCCACAGGCTCGTACTGATCCGTGCTGCTTTCGCGGCGCGGTCCATCGACATCTCGCGCTCCTTGCGAGCAAGTCGCAGGGTGGCGCTGACCTCGGCGGGGACCACCGCGCTCCGTTGTCTCACCATGCATCGAGGGTAGCAGATTGTTTGCACTGATGCATGAAGTGTATGTAGTCATCGGCTGCGAATTTGCGAATCGAAATCCTGCACCGGATGTAGACCGTAACAGCGAATGGCGAGTTTGTTTGTGGCGGTACGTGACTGGGTACAGCACTCTGCCGCCTCGGCTTGACAGACGCGTTGCAACAACGTTGCATACAACGGGTGTCCGATTGTGGGTCCCAGTAGGAGCCACTCCTGGACACCGCCCGGGGGCGCGCCACTCGATTTCGGCCGCGTAGCAGGGTACGACCGGGGCTCCGGCCCGCTATCGACCGAAGGAGCAAGTACATGGGCCCATACGATGCCGTCACGGCGTCGAACCGCATTCGTGAGGATTCATGCGGCGTGACCCCCCTGGACAGGTGGGCCGATGACAACCACCTGTACCTGGATCGGGAAGCCGCGCGGGATCTGGCCCGGATGCTCGGGGACATCCCCGACCTGGCCGAGGACCTGTCGGACGCGCGCACGCGCCAGACCCGCTTCGGCGCGGTGGACTACCGCACGCGCAATGGCTCACGGGAACAGCGACTTCCGTTCAATCCCGTGGCTGCTCGCGCGGCCGACCACCTCCAGTCGGTCTTGGTGGCCTGGGTTCGGTTGGTCTGCGAACAGCGCGGCATCGACTACACCGGGGTCGCGACCACCAGCGGCATGGCGGAATGGTTGCAGCGCAACATCGTCGCGCTGGCGATGACGGAAGGTGTGGAGGCCGCGCCCGCCGAGTTCGCCGCGGCGATCGAGGCCGCGGAAGCGGTGGTGTGTCCGCCGGTCGATCTCGCTCCCGCCGATGCGGCTCTGGTCCTGCGCGCCAGGGCGGTTCGCCTCCATGCGGCCGCGATCGGCAAACTCGCCGAAGAGCTGGGTGACGGTTTCCGCAACCTCACCGCTCGGCGGGTGCGCACACTGCGCAAGGCTGGTCTGATCAGTCCCGTCCCGGGGCCCTGGTCGCCGGACTGGCCGGAGCTCTTCATCGTGGGTGAGGTTTTGGATGCGCACCGTGCCCTTCCGGCGCGGCACCGGGCGAAAGATGCATAGCGAACAGAGTGACCCAGCGGGGCGTCGGCAGATTGTTGCCGGCGCCCCGCTGGCGTTGTGGGGACCCGAAACGGCTGGATCCGGGTGCCCGAAGTGCTTAGGCCGCATGAAGTTCGGGCTCATCTCGTCGCGTCGGTGTATCGAAATACCCACGCCTACCTGGGATTTGGCATCGTGTGAAAGTCGGTGTTGACAAGTTGTGGCCGATGACGCAAACTAGTGCCAGCGGGATTTGTCGTGCCCAAAATAATTTCGGCACACCGCGATTCGATGTCAGCGAGCGCTGATCCCGCAGATCCTGACCGGGACTCGGTTCACGTCAACGCTAGAATGGGCGCGTGCTCTCGACCGAGAGTCTCGACATTTCGGCTGCTGGGTGAGGTTCTACTTGTGTCAGGTGCATTCGATGCATTTACTCCCGATGAATCCGGTAAGCCGACCGGTGAGAGACCTACTCGCGAAGGCGAGTCCCTCTATCGAGTAGACGACTCGATACCAGGTCGAAGGAACCGTGTCGGCCATGTCGATCTCTCCGACATCTGCGTAGAAGACCTCCAGGTTGTCGCTGGTGCGGTGGATCGCTGGCGCTCGCTCCGGGCGCCGACCACGGTGACGCGTACCACCTCTCGGTGACCTGACACACGGCATCTGACACCGTCTCCGGTGGTGATGATGCGACGGGTCGTGGTCAGTTCCGAGTTGTGAGAGTTGTGTATTGCCATGGGTGATGAAGGTGAGTCGGATGCCTCGATGCCGGACCGACAAGATATCGCGGTGCAGCGCAATGGGTTCAACGCCCAAGAATCTGCGTTCAACCAGGGAATCCGGGTCGATTCGGCCGTGGTCTTCGACTTCGTGTCGTATTGGTCGGTAGTCGACCGCGCAGTCCTTATCCAGGCCGACCTGTCCGGTCATGTACGAAACGAAGTCATCGCCCACGCCGTCGCCCACATCGAGATGGCCGAATCACGCGAACTGGCAGCAGCACTCGACGGCGAGCGATGGCGGGGCCGGATCGAGATGCAGGTGCACGATGTGGTGGCACAACGCCTCATCCCCGTCGCCCACCTGCGTGACGCGCTGGAGGTGGGCGACAACCTCACCGATGTCTCCGCGCTCCTCGGGGTCACCGAGTTCCTGCTCGGTTGGCGATTGCAGCACCTGGCGAACGAGGAGTTCGCGGTGATCCCGGTGCACCTGCTGAACCGCCTGGGCTGGCTGCCCGGGATGCCCTCCGAATACCCTTATCGGTGCTTGTGGCCGACATCCAGCTCGGGTGAGATGCTTCGCCAGCTGGCACCCGGCCGACACCACCGGTAGCCACAGTCTTCCTCAGCCCTCGTTCCGTGAAAACGGCACGGGGGCTTTGTCGTTGGCGCGTGCCGCCGATTCAGAACTCATGCGGCAGGCCCCCGGACACGAACACCTCGAGCCAGCGGGTTCAGGGCCCGCCGCATGCCCGCCCCTGACGCGCCCGTCTCCCGCAGCTCGCTGCGGTCGAAAGGCGTTGTCGCAGCGCAGGGGCGCATCGGTCCCGCTCCGGCGGAGCACTCCGTCGGAGCGGGACCTCCACTCACGTCCCAGAGAGGTACGAACATGTCACTGTGGTCTCCGAAAGGATCGCCCCGCACGATCGATGTACTCGTGGTCGGCGGAACCTGGAATCCTGGCGGCGACGGCGTCACAGCTGCCTTCACCGACGCGCTGAACAAGTCGATGTTCACCCCTCGGATGGTCCCGTATCCCGCCGACTACGGGTCGCAGGTGAGCTACGCCGAGAGTGTTGCCGAAGGTAAGCGCGCGCTTCTGGCGGCTGTCGACCGGTCACCGAACCCTGTTGTGCTGGCGGGATATTCGCAGGGTGCGGCGGTTGCCGGTGACCTCGCGGCGGAGATCGGCCGCGGTGAGCATCCGGGCCGTGCGGTGATCGCCTGCGCGTTGATCGCCGATCCGCGCAGACCGGCGGGCAAGTACCTCGGCGACACCGACCCCGGCGGCTACGGCGTTGTCGGTGAGCGGCCGATCGACGGTATCCCCGCCTATTGGGCCGCGGCGCCCGGCGATCCCATCACCGCACTGCCCGCCGGCAACCCCTTGCGGACCATCGCGGATCTGAGCGCCTTCTTCAGCTTCGCCAGCGCGAACTCGGCGGTGCGCTGGGCACAGCGGATGCTCGACACCGCCACCCGAAATCAACTGCAGCGCTGGTGGTCACCGTCCAACTGGAGCCACTGGACCGGCGCCATCGCCTACGCCCGCGGCTATCTGTTCGACGGCAGGCACACCAGTGACTACGTCCGATACGGCCACGCCCGCGCACTCGCCCAGGCACTGAACCGCGATGTCGCCGAAGGGCGCATCTGAGACCCCGCGAAAACCAGTGGGAAGGAACACATCATGAGAATCAGCAAAACCCCAGAGCCCGCGCTGGTCCGGTCGGTGCTCGTCGCTGTGACGGGTGTCCTCGCCTATCTGCTCGGTCGCGAGATCGATACGGCATGGATCGAAACACTGCTCACCCTGTACGGATTGGCGACGCCGCTGATCGCGGGCGTGCTCATCAGGCCCGCCGTCACCCCGCTGACCGGATCGGTGGGTGAACCGGATGGCATCGTGGTTGAGCCCTGAACTCGTACAAGCGGCAGGGATGGCCCTTGCGACAGTCATCGGCGCGGTGACCGCATGGCAGGCCCGTGAAGTCGCCAAGCTGCGTGAGCGGGTAGTCGCGCTCGAGGAACAGGCCGCCGACGATCACCTCCGATTCCGCGACGCGATCCGGCTGATCCGCGCACTGCAGCGACACATCGACGAACTGCTCGGCTTCCTGCGCCTGCACGTCCCTGGCATGGAGCCCCCGGTGGCGGACTACAAGATCCCCGCCACCCTCCAAGAAGAAATCTGACGGCGACCCCGCCGTTCCCGAACTGCATGCGGTCGGCCCCCGGAGAACACTCGACACGGTGCGGGATTCGAGCCCGCCGCATGCCGCGCTCCTGACGCGCCCGTCTCCCGCAGGTGGTCTGCGGTCGTAGATGTCGCCGCTGCGTCAGGAGTGACGGTCCCGCCCTCGGCGCTTCCCCTCGTCCACGAGGGCGGGACCCCGAACCTTCACTCACACAAGGAGATACCCATGGCCTGGACAGGCGACCCGGTATGGCTGGCCGATGTGCTGCGCGCTGCAGGGCTGGACGTCATCGAACACGAAGGCTGGCGCGACCGGGGCCACGGCGACTTCCGTGACCTGCGCGGCGTGCTCTGCCACCACACCGCGGGCGGCGGCAAGAACGACTGGCGCATCGTCCAGGACGGCCGCGCCGACCTCCCCGGCCCGCTGGCCCAGCTGGTCCTCGAACGCGACGGCACCTTCCGCGTGATCGCCGCAGGCGTGTGCTGGCACGCGGGCCGCGGCTCCTGGCCCGGCTGGCCCACCGACAACGCCAACTACCACGTGATCGGCATCGAAGCCGTCTCCCGCGGCGACGGAACCGACTGGACCCCAGCCCAACTCGACGCCTACAAGCGCGGCTGCGCGGCCATCCTGGCCCGCATCGGCCGCGACGCCGAGGACTGCGTGGCCCACCGCGAGTACTCCCACGAAGGAAAAATCGACCCCGCCGGCATCGACATGGACGAGTTCCGTCGCGAAGTGCAGGCATTCATCGACGGAGAGGACGCTCCGATGAGCGCATCCGAAGTAACCCAGATCCAGGATTTCATCACCGCGTTCTGCGGCCCGATCGGCACCGATGTCAAAGACATCCGCGAGCAGCTGTGCGGTAGCCAGCAGCGGGATGCGGGCATGTTCGCGGGCTGGGAACAGCTCGACGGGATGACTGTGGTCGACACCCTGGCCGACATCCTGGACCGCCTGAAGGCCCTCGAATCACCCCGTATCTGACGCGCCACAGCCGTCTGCCGCACAGCGAAAGGAGGTGAATTCCATGCTCCCTGTCCTCCTCGAACTGCTTCAGCTGGCCATCGTGCTCGCGCCGGTGGTCCTGCCGCTACTCGGCCTCTGACGAACAACCGACACAAGATATGGAGACGATGATGGCGCCTTCCGACGCCGGAGAAGATGCGGACGACATCGTCGGCGCCGGCATCCTGGCCGTTGAAGTCGAGGTGAAGCAGTGACTTCGCCATATCCCAAACCTGGGGAGTTCCCCGACTTCGAGCAGTTTCTCGTCGACCTGCTCACCCCGATCGAGACCACGCTGACAACCCTGCCCGCCACGGGCGAGCTGATGGTGGCGCAGTTCCCGTTCTTCTGGGTCCGGCAGATCGGTGGCAGCACCGATATCAACGAGATCACCTATACCGCGAAGGTGCGAGTAACTGCCGCTGCCTCCGACCGGGCTGCGGCACAGGCTGCTGCTGCTCGCGCACGTGTGGAGATCCTCGCTGCGCCAGGCAAATCAGTCAACGGGGTCCTCATCGACTGGGCAGAAGAAATGACGCCCGCAGAAGTCAAGTACTTCCCGCCCACGCTAGCTCGGAGTCAGGGCGCGGCTGACCTGCCGAACCTCGACCCAGTCAGTCAACTCGTAGAGCTCGGATTCACAGTCCACGCCCGACGCCAAAGCTAGTGAACAAAGAAACCAACGAAACGGAGAGAAAATGCCCGCAACCAACCTGACCGCGATCAAAGATGCTCAGCACGAGCTTCTCATCAAGCCGCTCGATGCCGCGGTCTTCCTGGCGCCCTGGTACACCCCCGTACCCACTGCCTTCACCGACGCGTCCAGCGTGCTGCAGACCCTGCCCGCCGCCTACAAGTCGGTCGGTTTGATCGACAAGAAGACCGGCATCGCGTTCGCCCGCGGCATCACCGCGTCCCCGATCGAGTCCTACGGTGAGCTTCAGCCGTCGCGCAACGACATCACCAGCGACATCAGCACTATCGAGTTCGAACCGCAGCAGACCAACGCGCTGACGCTCGCACTGACCACCAACGCCAACCTCGACCAGGCCAAGGCGAACGCCCAGTCCGGTGAGGTGTTCTTCGCGCAGCCGACTGCTGAGCAGATCACCTACTACTCGGCAATCGTCATCGCCAAGGACGGCAACGACGCCGCCCCGGTCTACGTGTTCAAGGTGATGCCCAAGGTCGCGGTCAGCAAGTACGGCGGCGAGCAGTGGACCTCGGCCAACCTGATGTCGCAGAAGGTGACCCTCACCGCTTTCAAGGACGACACCGCCGGCTACGCCGTCGCACACGGTTTCGGTGGTCTGGGCTGGAAGCGGCTGCTGACCAAGGCCGGGATCGCTACCGCGACAGCCTGATCGGCTCAGCGGAATCCACGATGGGCGTGCGCAGCGATCCTCCGGCCTGTGCGCAAGCCCAGTACAGCACTGGTACCGGAGGAGATATGCGAGGAAGCAAATGACCCCCACTGAGTACCCGGTCTTCATGACGGATGGAACCAATGAGTACGTCGTCAACGACGCGACCCAGTACATCAACGCGGTCTTCAGCCTGGGCCACCGCCTGGCGGAACCCGCCGAGCAGTCGCTGAAGTCCGACCAGTAACAACCCATATGGGCGGGATCGCTCCCGTCCGATAGATGAACCGGAGATCCCCTATGGCAGCCACCACCGAGAACACTGACCAGCGCGACCAGTCCGGACGAGATGCCGGCCGCTTCTTCGAGATCCAGCAGGAGCTCAGTAGCAAGCGCCGCGGCCCCTATCGGCTCACCGAGGACATCCTCATCCAGCCGATCACGCGTCGACAGATGCGTGCGATCCGCGCCGAGCAGGACGAGGACAAACAGCTGGCGATCGTTCTCGGCCAGGACTACGAAGCCGTAGAGGAACTGTTCGCCGACCGACCGGTCGACGAGTGGCTTGCCTTTCAGGAAGACCTGAACGCCTTCTTCTTCGGCGAAGGCGCCACGGAGCTGCCGGGGGGATCTCAGGGCTCGTAGAGTTCTGGGACCGATTCGGTGCCGCGCTCGAGTTCGACCTGTTCGAGCGCGGCATCGATGTCCGAGACTGCTTCGGGCCCAGTGAAATCCGTACCCGTGATTGGCGCACGATCTGGCGTCTCAAAGATCGACTCCCGCTCGGTTCTCACTACAAGACAGCGTTGTCAACCGATCGCCCACTAGCCGAGCTGTTCCTCCGCGACGAAAGCACAGACACGCAACCTGACGAAGTCAACGGGGACGCCCGAGGGTTCACAGTCGACACCTATCTGCTGATGACGATCGTGGACAACCTGCAAGCCGTTCAAGCAGCCGTCATTGCCGCAGCCGGCGTCGATCCGCCGCCCGTCGTGCCTTTGACGCGACCGACGACAGCATTGGAAGAATTGCGTGAGGAACGCCGACGTCGAGGTCTCGAATTGTTGATCGCGCAATTTTGTCCGATGACTCTCAATTGACGGTGTAATTAGAAATCAGCGTCAGCCTTTGGCGTAGTCGGGAAATTCAAATATCAGCCATTCGTCAAACTCTCTGGCGCGCTCCGGGGAATCTATCCCGGTATTGAAACCTATGGGTTTGCGTAGATACCATCGCATTAATTTTCTCGTTAGTTTGTATTCTCCAATAGTGGCCAGATGTAAGGCAACGCCGCGTACAGTGGTCGGGCTGATGTTGAGCCAGAAACGATCGACCCGTTCTCGATGTTTCGCGACCCTGAGCAGTTTCGCGTTGCTGTCACGTTCGGACGCCCATTTTATGGCAAGCGTTGCGAAGGTCTCGGAAAATTCATTGCAGACAGATTCTGCGTCCACGATTTGTGCAACAATAAATCTCTTCCGTTTCTCCTCTGGCGTCCACAAATGTATAGCCGAATCGATCGAGAATCGCTTGATTGGAATCGAATGCGCGAACTCGATGGGCATCGATTGAAATTTCGCTACTACCGGTTCCGAGACGAGATGGATAATCCCATCTAGTTGGATAGCACTGCCGCGACCAACGCCCGATGAAATCACCTCGATCGCAACACTGAGGTTGTGCGGGAGCTGGCGGTCCCATACGAACCATCCTGTATCCGGACCCCGAGGGGCCGATTTCAACGAAAAGCCACGCGCATCCAAACTGGACGTCAGATGTTTGTCGATCGCTCGATCCAGCCGCGATCCCCCTGAGGAACTCATGCGCTCATAGTACTGGATGGCGGGGTCCGCATACGCTCAAATATCTATAAATCTAAGGAAGTGTCATGTCCGACAAAGATGCAGGGCTGCTTTCTGATGGTATTCGAATAGCAACTGACGCAGGCGTTGGCGCTCATACCATCGGCGTTATGAGGAATCCATGGCAGCCTATGGTGTACCCGACATTGCGCGGTGAGAATGCGCCCCGCGTGGATCCACGATACCTGCACCCCGTTGCGCCGGGGCAGAACAAACTTCTCGAACGCACATTCAACTCCTTGCCGGCGCAGAACGGACCCAGCGGTAACCCGCTCGAATTTTCCAGACAGGTTAAGGGTGCAGTTGGCGAGCCGCTACTGAATCAATTCAACCATCTTCTGGGAGACAAATTCTTGGTCGGGGGCGGAGCGGGAGCTAAAATTGTACCGCCAGCGGGCGGGGCTGCCTTTGAGCCCGACAGTATAACCGCCCGCCGTCAGAGTCCTTGGTCTCGTATGCGCAATATCGTTATCGGTGATTCTAAGGTCGGACCGAGAGCCGGGTACACGGCCGGGCAACGGCCGGGTTTCAAGACGTACAATGAAGGAGGGCATGCATTAACACCATTCAAGCACCCCACTTCTCCGGCAAAGTCGAACACTTTCTTGCCCGATGAAATCGCTAAATTGCAGGACAAAAATATTCTGCAGCGACCTGCGGCCGTGTCGCATGTGGAGATAGCACGATTTGATCGACATGTGAACGCCACGCCTCGGTTGATCAATAGTACGTTGAAAAACTGGGACCGGTGGATTCCTGCTCCCAATCCTACCCAGGTAAAGGCTCGGGAATCGCTGACTGCAATTGCAAAAGCGATGCCGGATACTCGATACGATCGGATAAATAACAATATATTGTGGGCGCAGCAAAATGCGGCAAAGATTCCTGGCGCAGGTGTGGTGCAAAAGGTGACGAGAGCCCCGATCTCGGCCGGGGTCGGTTTTGGTAATCTGCTGCTGAAAAGCAAGCCGGTGGCGGGTGTAACCCAGAAAATAGCCAACTCGAGTCTGGCTTCTGCGACGGCCAATCTCGCAAATTCCAATACGGCCTCAAAGATTTCCAAGGTCGCTTCCTCGCCAGTTGGCAAATTGGGTGGTCGGGCGCTTGGAGTTGTTGGCACTGGTCTGGCAATTGGTTCTGATATCAAGAATGGGGAGTCGGTTAAAAAGGCGGTGGTCACGAATGGGGTGGGACTTGGTGCTTCGATCGCGGCGGGAGCTGCGGTTGGCACTATGATTCCGGTTCCGGTCGTGGGCACTGTCGCGGGGGCGGTAGTAGGCGCAGCTGTCGGTCTGGGAGCCACGAAAGCGGCGAAGAAGGGGTGGGATTGGGCGGCCAATAAATTCAAGAAGAAGATGGCGGATGGTGGTCCGGTTCTGGGTGCTGGTTCATCTGTCGGGGATATCATCCCGGCGATGCTTTCGCATGGCGAGTATGTGGTTAATGCGGCTTCGGCTGGGCGGTTCAAGCCATTGTTGGATTCTATTAATAAGGGGGTCCCTGGGTTTGCTCCAACAGGGATGAATCCGGCGATGTCGTCGGTGCTCGAGAAGGCTTCCGGTGGGTTTGGGGACGCGGCGAAGGCATTTGTGTCCGGGCAATCCGGCGATGTGATGAAGACATTTGGGTTGAAGGACACGCCGGCCGCGATGAAGGCGGGTACTCAGGCCGCTGAGTTGTTGAAATCAGCTGGGCCGCAGCTAGGTGCGATGGTGGGGTCCGCTGCTAAGCAAGCCGTTCCGGCGAAGGCTCTGGTTGCTTCGGCGATGGCCAAGGGGGGTGCGGTGGACCAGTCGATGACGATCAACTTGCAGACCCCGGATCTTGATACTGCATTCCAGAAGTCGAAGACGTTGGAGGCGCAGCGGGCGTTGACCTACGCCGGCCGCTGGTAGGAGTTCGAAACAACTCTCTGGTCTAACTGTTCGCCCGCATCCAATCAGGATGTGGGCGATTTGCTTTCACTATGAAATGAGGTGTATCAGCGTTGTCTACTGCTGCGTTGATTGAAGTCGAAGGGGTCGACGGTTCGCTGTGGACCCTCTCTGGTGCAGGTCAAGGGCGTGAGGGTGTTGAACTCGGCACGTCGCCTACCGGGCTGTACGACGCCCCTGTCAAGACGATCTGGAATTCATCCGCGTTCCAGATCGGTGCCACCTTCGGCGGCGCGACCTGGCAGAAGCGAGACGTCGTATTCGGTGTGAATGTGTTCGGTACGCAATCCTCGAACTGGGAGAGCACCGACTCTGCATGGCGAAAGGCGTGGGCGTACGACCGGGACTCGAAGCTGATCGTCACAACCGAATACGGTTCGCGGACACTGCGTCTTCGCTTGTCCGAGCAGCCTGAGTTCAAGCCTAAGCGTGATCCCCACTCGAAGGGTTGGAGCCAGGTCACCATGACCTGTACCGCGGGTGTCCCCTGGTGGATCGAAGACGATGTCACTGCGATCGCGGCATCCACGATTGATACTCGTCCAGACGGCGCATCCGAAACCCTCTGGGTGCCTGTCTCGAACCCTACTGACCAGCCGATGTGGTTGCGGTGGGTCGCTTCCGCACCGGGAGCGTGGACGCTGCCGGACTTCTCGTGGAAGGAAGACAACGCTGCCAACCGAGTGATCACCATGCCCACCCTGACGAATGGTCAGGACATCACTGTCGACACCGACCCGATGCAGGAGATGGTGGTCGCGGCGGACAACAGCTCGGTCTGGGCGCGCATGAACGGCCGAATGTTCGTGCATTCGGTCCCGCCGTGGACCCCGGAAGTGCAGGTCCCGGTTACCGTCAAGGGCGCGCCGGCCGGCGCGATCGTGCAGGTTCGCTGTCCCCGCAACTGGTCGCGCCCGTGGGGGCTCCAGTGACTGAGCCCTCGACCAGCAGTCGCGTCGACGATATCTATGAGAAGGCGCTCGCGGTCCGCACGCAACGCCGAGACCTGCGGGTATCTGCGCCGCTGATCCGCCTGTGGGACGGCGACTGGAATCTGCGCGGCATCTCCCACGCCGAGGTCTCCGGTGACTTCAAGTGGTTGTTGAACGAGTCCGGAACGGGGCAGCTGGTTCTCCCGGCCGACCACTACCTGGCGAAGTGGATCATGGATGCGCGCGGGCGGAGCACCCAGAACGTCCATGTGACCGTGGACAAGGACGGCGCGCGGTGGGGCGGCCGCATGAAGACGGCGACGTTGAAGAAGACCGAGACCGGCTTGAAAACTGTGGTCGTTCAGTTCATGCACGATTACGAGGAACTGAAGTACATCCAGGTGTGGAGCAATCCTCTGCTACCCGCCGCGTTTCAGTTCCCGAAGGTCTTCATGCTGGCCGGCCCGTCGGTGTGGTGCCTGAAGCTGTCGCTGTTCCTCAACATCCTCCGAAAAGAGGCGAGTCTTTGGGCACTCCCCGACGATCCACTCGACCCGGAGCAATGGTTCAACCTCGATCAGTCGCGCTGGTCGATGGTGGTTGCCCCGAGCGAATTCTTTTCTGACACGTCGATCTGGACGATCATCTCGTCTCGGTGGAAGACCTGGCACGACATGGCGGCGCCCACTCTCGACGACGCGCATCTGATGGTCACTTGCCGTCGATTTCTGGCAGGTGATCCACCACCTTGGCCGGGCGCGAACCTGCGCCACGGTTGCCTGATATTCGACATCGTCGACAAGTCCGGCTACTACTCGGGTACTTCCGAAGGCGGTACGGTGCTCGACGGTCTCGTGCACACAGTGCAGGAATTTGTCAATGACATGGCAGAGCAGGAGCCGAATTTCCTGCCCGATCCCAATTCTCCCGAGGAATACCGACGGCAGGACTGGCTCGGCACACTCCCGTCGAACCCCTGGGTGGTGTATCGGGAGAATCAGTACACCGGGATCCAGACCTCCGAGTTCACGATCTCCCCAGCGACCGCCGTGCAGATCAACTGCGGCGGCAACAGTATGCCGGGTGTGAACGAAGCCATCTCGGCAATGGTGCAGATGGTCGGCAACCTGACATCGACTGTGACGGTGAGCATTCCGATCGTCGGAGGTGCCGGTGTGAGCTTGCCTCCGATGGGCGGCCCCCTCGACACATTTCTCAAACCGCTGTACAGCGACACGATTCTGGCTTGGATGTCCTTCAAATCGCCGTTGCGTCCGCCACGGATGGGCTGGTCGCACTATTTCGAGCGGTTCCAGACCGGCGCAGACAAGGCCTACACGCTGTCGTCATTGCTGTCGATCCGAGCAGGACTTTGGGCGACTCGGGCCTTCTCGTCTCACAAGATCACCATTGCCGATGGAGCGCCCTATTTGATCGGCGAAGGCGGCCGCGGTCACTTCTTCCTCGGAGACCGCATCGGTGCAACCGTCGAGGGGATGCCTGCGGGCGAGATCTTTGTCGAGCAGGTGACCGCACTGGACTTGACCTGGTCCCGAGGTGCGACACCGTCCTGGCGGATCACCATCGGAACCGACAAGGCACTCGAAGACCCCGTGGTCAAGTCCTTGCGTCACGTGCAAACCATCATGGGTGACCTGCAGATGCTCGGCGTTATGTAGTTCGTTATCCAGATCCGGAGATATCAATGGCGCTGCCATCACAAGAAGAATGTAATCAGAACGATCCCGAGGACGCCTTCGTATGGGCATTCGTCGGCCTGCCGGGCCCTCGCAACGGCCCCATGCTGGTTCCTCAGCAGGTGCTCGGGAAATGGTCGAAGCATCTGTGGGAACTGGGGTTTCGACATCACCCGGAAGCGCAGCAGTTGGAGTACCACCCTGCAGTAGCGGGTTCGGAGCATTGGATCTCCCAGGCGGGCAACTGGGTCCCGATCGGTACCCCGCGCCCACCGGAAGTCACGCTGGGCTCGGTTGCCGATCTCAGTGTTGACGAACGCCGCGAACTCGTGCGACAGCTCCATGAATCCGGGGAGTTGGCGCATCTGGTCGATGCACGATCCTTGGAACCGGATGTGGCGCAGGACGGTACCTTCGATGGGCCTCAGCCGTGACCAGCCCTGACCGAGCGATGCCCGCGGGGGCGCTGACCGGACCAGGTGGCAGAACTGTCGGCACCATCGGCAAGCTCTCCCAAGATTCGATGAAGTCGGTCGTCTCAGGGGACATCGTCAAGTCGTTCAGCGGCATCTCGGTGAATCTGGGCTCCGCTGTCGACGCGGGCGTAAAGCGGTTCGCGGCTGATCTCTGCGATGCGGTGACCGGTGCCACCGGGGGGCTGATCAATCTCGGAGGCTGGGCCCGGGACCTGCGCGCGGAAGCCGATCAAGCACTCCAGGATTCGGCACGGGCGCAGCAAACTGCTCAGGGTGCGCAGGTGACCGCGGATGGCCAGACGACGATCATCAAAGCCACGAACTCGCGCGTGCAGGTCGTGATCGACGGGCTTCCGGTCAAGCCCTATTGGGAATCGATGAACCTCACCGAGGAGACCTCGTTTCCGCGCAACTTCCTGCAGCGTGCCGCTTGGGAGCTTTCGGCGAGCAACGGTGCCGTGGTCTCCAACTACGTGCCGAGCTACACGCCGGCGGCGAACTCGCTGGAGGGGGCGTTCATTCGCTGTCTGTACAGCGGCGGGCGGAAGGTGGTCAGCTACATTCCGGATGCTGTTACCTCCCCGTGCGAGTTGTATGTCGTCGTCGGTCGAATGCTGGACAACGGTGACATCAAGATCGAGTGGGTATCGCCGAACCAGACGCCACTCATCACCGGTGCTCGCGGCGAGCAGACCGTCGAGATGCCGGCCGAATTGATGTTCGAGCAGGGTGAGTCGGCATTCGTCGGAATTCATCAGCGCGGCGGCGGAAATCGCAGGCCGCTGCTGGGGATCGAGGCGGTCGACATCCCGCGCCCGGCAACGGTGTGGCCGCCCCAGGTGAACGCGCAGTTCAGCACCTCGTCGCTGTTGTCGGCGGGAGTGACACTCGCCGCGGGAACCCTGTCGTTCGCGTCACGGAGGACGCCTTACATCTCGATTGGAAAGGCCTCTGTCACAGGGGATCCGGTCAAGTTGTCGTTCTTCGAGGACTTCGAAAACGGGATGCCGACCGCGTTGGTTCGGATGTCGGCGCGGTTTGCCACCACCGCCGACGGCGTCTTTCAGGTCGATGGCATGGACGACGGTTTGCGTCGGTATCTCTACGGGCAGAAGCTCAATTACGACGACCAGATGGTGACCGGGCGAATTCGAACCCCGTCGGACTTCAGTGCCCGGCTGTTCCTCCGTTCCGATGCGGCCAACAACAGTTATGTGTCGTTGTCGGTGACGAGTTCAGCGATCGTGATCGTGCGCTGGACCAGCGGTTCCAACGGCACGGCGCTGGCCGCGCTGCAGACGTCGGTCGGTGACAATGTCGAAGTTCGCCTCAAGGCGGTTGGCAATGTCTACACCGCCGAACGCAAGATCGGCGGGGTGTGGACCGCGGTATTGGTGCATACCGATACCGCGAACACGCTGCCATCGGGGCCCGCGTACCGCTATACCGGTCTCGGTACCGAGCGTCAGTCGTGGACCGACGGTGGTGGCTGGGGCGACTGGCAGGCGGAAGACCTGTGACCAGCCCCGACAACAGGTTCCCCGAGGGCGCGTATTCCGGAGTCTCGGGGGCACGCAGCATCGCCAGACTCGGCGGGACCACCCAGCAGTCGATGCAGACAGCGATGCGCGCGCAGGTGATGCGCGCCTATGCCGATATCCCGTTCAACTTCGCCAAGGGGGTGCAGGCGGGACTGCACGAACTGGCCGCCGCGCTCTGTGACGCGATCACCGGCTTCACCGGCGGGTTGATCAACCTCGGCGACTGGGCCCGCGCATCACGCGCTCATGCTCAGGAGGCGCGGGAGCAGGCAGCGACCGCGCGTGATTCGGCCGATGTCGCCGAGGAAGCTGTGGTGCAGACCGCCGAGGTAGTCCAGGCGACGAACTCGCAGGTTCAGGTGGTCATCGACGGCCTACCGGTGAAGCCGTACTGGGACTCGATGAATCTCACCGAGGAAGCGTCGTTTCCGCGCTGCATGCTGCACCGACGGGTGTGGGATCACGCCACGGTCTCGAAACCTGGATACATCCCGTACACCTACACATACGTCGCCGGCTACGACGCCAACGGATATCCGATATATGCAGACCACACGGTCCACGCCCGGTATGAGCCGTCATATACGCCGCAGGCGAACACCCTCGACGGTGCGTTCATCCGATGCCGGTACAGCGGTGGTCGCAAGGTCGTCACGTTCATCGTGGACGCGGTGAGCAATCCGTGTGAGCTGTATGTGGTGGTCGGCCGGATGTCGGCGAACGGCGACATCCGGATCGAATGGGTGTCGCCGAATCAGACGCTGAGCATCACCAACGCACGACTCGAGCGTTCCGTCGAACTGCCGAACGAGCTCGTTTTCGACGTGGGGGAGACCGCATTCGTCGGTGTTCACCAACGAGGAGAAGGTAATCCGCGTCCGCTGCTCGGCACCAATTCCACTGATCTGCCGCGAGCACCCGGTGCCTGGCCGCCCCGGCCGAGTGCTCGGTTCGCGGCATCAGGAGCGTTGGTGGCCGGTGCGACTGTGGCGGCGGGGTCGATGAGCTTCACCTCGAACTCGGTGCCGTATGTGGCACTCAGCAAGAGTCTGGTCGCCGGTCCGCCGTCGAAGCTGGTCTTCTACGAGAACTTCGACTCGGGTTCGCTACCAGTGGCTTTGAGTCAGGTGTCGAGCTTGCCCGCGGCGGTGTCCGGCGGGGTATTCGTGGTGGCTGGTGGTACCGACGGCATTCGGCGCTATCTCTACGGCCAGACACTCAATTACGACGATGTGATGGTGACGGGCCGGATCATCAGCCCCTCGGTGCGTCACGCCTGGCTGATGTTGCGGTCGACGCCGGACAACAAGAGTTTCGTTTCACTCAATGTGACCCAGTCCACTGTGTCGATCTTCAAATACGAAAATGGCGTCTGGACAGCACTTTCCAGCGTCGAGACGGCGATCGTGGGCGGCGATGTGGTGCGGCTACGTGCAACGAACAACCTGTTCACGGCTCAGCGCAAAACCGCTTCGGGGTGGGACGACGTGCTCACCTACACCGACACCACCGGCACCCTCCCCAGCGGTCCGCGCACTCGCTACACCGGCCTGGGCAATGAGCGCGCCGACTGGGTGAACGGCGGCGGCTGGGACTACTGGAAAGCAGAGGATCTATGACAACCACCGTGACGGTCGACGGCCAGGAACTGGCCTTCGCCGTGGAGAACAACATGCTCGTCGTGTCGATCGTCGCCGACGGCATCGCGAACAGGCGCGGCAGCATATTCATCGGTGCGCTGGAACCCGAGCCGGGTCCGGTCTACATCGAGCCGGATCCTGTTGCGCCACAACCGGAACCATCGTCCTGAAATGGAACCCCATGTCTGAACAGAAGCAATTCGGCTATGACCCGACGAACCTCACCCTCGTGCTCTCCAAGGGTGCCGACTTCGTGCACACCGTGGCACTGGAATCGGGTGCGGTATTTCCTGCCGAAACCAAGGTCCGGATCGTGCTGGTGAATGCGTCGGAAACGGTGCTCGACACCTGGCAAGCGGTAGTCAGCGCGACCGAGGCGAAATTCGTCATCGGATCGGAGCTGGCCGACGCCATCGCCGCGGGCGCGAAATATCGCCTGTACGTGTCTTACCCGACCACGCCGACCACTGAATACCTCTGGTTCTACGGAGCCGTTCGCCGCAAGCAGTAATCGACTCACATTTCACTATCTCTCCAGGAGGAATCCCATGGCTATCGCAGTTGCTACCACTCGCCAGGCGCTCGCCGACGCTTACAAGAACGTCGCGGGTTCGAACACCGTCTACATCAGCGTGCACATCGCCGACCCGGGCACCACGGGCACGAATGAGGCGAGCGGCGGTTCGCCCGCCTACGCCCGCAAGCAGTCGACCTGGACCTCCGGCACCGGCGGCGTGGTCACCGGTTCACAGGTCACCCTCGACCTGCCGGCGGGCTCCTACACCTACGTCGGTCTGTGGAAGACGCTCGCCGGTGGTCCCGCTGACTTCATCGACAAGGTCGCTATCAGTGCCACCACTCTGGGTGCTCAGGGCCAGCTGCTGATCACCCCCACCTTTACTCAGAGCTGACGGAGGGCGCCGAATGGCTACGCAACAATCGACGGTGCGGGCCACATTGCCGGCGCCGTCCACAGCTGTCGTGACACCGCCCGGTACCTCGGTCACCACCTCTAGGTCGCCGGCAGTGCCGATGGTCGTTCTTCGCGATGATGTACCGATCATCGAGCCGTATATCGTCGCCGGGTACATCGGCAACGGTGCCGTCATCGCGCGACTCGACACTGTGCGAGCGCAGGTTTCGGCACAGCCGACAGCGAGCGGCCAGGCTACAGCGGCAACCTCGCCGCGCGCCGGCGCGTCCAGCACCGCAGGTGGGCTGGGGCGGCTGGTCGCGAAGGTCGTCGTCAAGTCAGGGAAGGTTCTGCTCGACGCGGGTCTCACTGCGGTCGGTGATTCGACTGCAATGCTGAACACCCACCTGCCCAGGTCCTTCGTCGCTGAAGGAATCGCGAGCGCTGAGATGGTCGTGATCAGCAGCGCTGAAGCATTGTTCGGCGGCGACGGGAGGTTCTCCGGTCTGAAACCGTTTGATCTTGCGTTCGCCGGTGATAGCAGTCTCGCGGTCGCAGCGGCGGCCGCTGGGCCAGTTGTCGTCGCCGGTGGTCAGTCGGGAGAAGGCTCGTTGTCCGCTCGGACCGGACAACCGGTCGCTCTTGGTGGCGGCGGGGTGCTCGCAGCAGTGCAAGGTGTGCCTGTCGGTACCGCCGGTTCGGGTGGGCTTGTCGCAGGAACTAGCGCCAAGGCGGGAGTCGACATGGCACACGCCGGGATCGGCCAGTTGTCCATGGTCACGGTGCCGAGTTTTTCGCCTGCCGGAATGACCAAGTCCTCGGCATGGACCCAGATGACAGACAAGCAGACCAACGTGACCGGTTGGACCGCCGACACCGCCACCTATCCCGGGTCGGCGGTCCAGTCCGACGGAGTTGTCGCTCAGTCCGCGAAAGCCGCAGCAACACTGAGTGCTTCGATCGTCTTCACTGCGGCCGCGGCTATGAGTGTCAATGTCACGCTGCAATTGACGGTCAACAACGCTGTTGTCGCGACGGGTACTGCCACGGCAGTCCCCTCCAGCGGGTCGGGCACCGTGAGCGTGTCGACGGTCCGCGCTATCGCGGTCGGCGACGTGGTCCGGGTCCAGGCGATGGGCAATCAGTTCCTCGCGCAGTTCAACCCGACCGCACAGGCGAATCCGGCGTCGTATGTGCGAATCACCTGAGGCGTGATCCGTGGGTGCCCTATCGGTCCGATCGACTCAGCGCTGCACAAGTTCGCTGTGTCGACGAAATCCGTAGCCGAATCAGGCTGCCTCATTCGATAGAAAGGAATCGAACAATGTCGAAACTTGTTCGTATCGCGGTGAATTCCAATCCTGAATGGACGACCATTCGGGTGCCTCGGCAGGCTCGGCCGGTTAGGGCGCGGCGTGCCGGTGGCGTGGTCGTCGGCTGGCCGCCGGGCTCTGAACCTACTTCCGATGTCGTCGTTTACAGCACGTACTGGGAGGTTCCGAGTAACGCTCTGGCGGGTGAGGAGACCTATCTGATTCGTCGCGGTGTTCTGCCCGACCAAGCGGCCGGCCACCCCGGTGAGCCGCCGAGCGACGAGGTGAGTGAATCCGGGATGGCCGGTGCCACCGCGTTTTTCGCGGAGGACTCCGAGTTCTTCTGGATCTACCGTGACCTGTTCCAGTCCGGTACCGGCTACCCGCCCAACCGCGTCTGACAGATCAGAATCGACCAGTTTCGCTACGGAACTGGTGTGCACTGGAATCAGTGCTCGGCCCGCACCCCATGACCGGGGTGCGGGCCGTTTCGTCGTTTCCGCACCTGGAGTCGGGCGGGATCAAGAGCTGAGGTCGGTGGGGGTGGGGACGACGATGCCGTAGAGGTCGGTGATGGTGGCCAGGGCGCTGGTGTGGAGTTGAGCTGCGGGGATGTCGCCCAGGGGGCGGGTGGCGCAGGCGTTGGCGACCACGGTGGGGGTGTTGCCTCGGAGGAAGGCGCCTTCGGTGGTGAAGGTGACGCACATGTGGGTCATGAAGCCGGCGATGATGAGGTTGGTGTTGCCTGCGGCGTCGACCAATTCGGCGAGGTCGGTGTTCACGAAGGCGTTGGGGACGGATTTGACGACGGTGGGTTCGTTCGAGGTTGGGGACAGTTGGGGATAGATTCGGCCGATGTCGGTGGTGATGTCGTAGGGGGTGTCCTTGCCGCCGTCGTTGATGACGTGGATGACGGGGGTGCCCGCCGCCCTGGCCGCGGTGAGGAGTTCGGCGGCCGCGTCGAGGGCTTGCTTCCAGCCGGTCAGTTCCATGACGCCCTGGGTGTAGGTGTTCTGGTAGTCGACCAGGACGAGGGTGGAGTTGGTCAGGGAGGCGGGGGTTTCGTCGAAGCCGTTGAGTGCGCGCAGGGTCGTGGAGGTCATGGGATCCACGGTATGGACGCCGCGGGATGTCGGCAATGTCATGTAACCTGCAGATTCGGACATGGAGGTGTGGGTGGCTGAGCGGCTCGTGGTGATCGTGTTGTTCGATCGGGTGGATCTGCTCGACGTCACGGGGCCGCCGGAGGTGTTCTCGCTGTTGCAGCGGGAGATGGACGAACCGACGGGGTATCGGGTGGTGCTGGCCGCCGAGTCGATGGAGGCGGTGACCACCTCGGCGGGAGTGCGAATTCTGCCGGATGTGACGTTCGCCGAGCTGGGGCGGGTGGACACGGTGGTGGTGCCGGGGGCGGTGGAGACGGACAGTCATCGGCGGGTCAGCGCGGTGGTCGATCCGGGGGTGGTCGCGGCCGTGTCGCGGTTGGCCGAGGGTGCTCGGCGGGTGGCTTCGGTGTGCGTCGGTGCGCATATTCTGGCGGCTGCGGGCCTGCTCGACGGGAAACGAGCGACCACGCATTGGTCGACCGCGCAGCAATTGGCCGCCGAGCATCCGGAGGTCGTCGTCGACGCGGACCCGATCTACATTCGCGACGAAAATGTCTGGACCGGAGCGGGACTCACCGCGTGCCTGGATCTCACGCTGGCCTTGGTGGCCGACGATTTCGGGGACGAATTGGCGTTGCGGGTTGCTCGCCAGCTGGTGATGTATCTGAAACGGCCGAGTGGGCAGAGCCAGTTCAGTGTGTCGCTCGAGCCGGTGTCGACCACGCGCCGGATCGAGGATCTGCGGCACTACATCGCGCGCAATATCGCGAAACCGCTCACGGTGACCGACCTCGCCGAGCAGGTCCATGTCAGTGAACGTCAGCTCACGCGCATCTTTCGCACCGAACTCGGGATGACGCCCGCGGCCTATATCGAGTCGGCGCGGGTGGAAGTGGCGCGGCACCGGCTCGAGACGAGCGACGAAACGCTCCAACGGATCGCTGCCGCTTGCGGTTTCAACACCATCGACACGCTCGCCCGCGCTTTCCGTCGCCAGCTCGATACGACCCCCAACGAGTACCGCCGCCGATTTCGTATCGGGTGACTCACTATGATCTCTGTCGGGACGTTGTCGGTGATGATTTGAGCAACAAGGGGTTTCATATGGGAACGGGTATCGCCGAGGAATGGCCGACGGGGTCGGCTACGACGACACTGTGGGGGTTGACGTCGCTCATGCAGCTGATGGTGAGCGGGTCGGGGTCCTGAACAAGTCACCGATAGTTCTTGCCGCTGTCCGTCTCGTTCGGGTGGCCAAGTGTTACGAGCACGAGATGTACGGTCCCGCCGCCAGATGAGTCGCGTGTGACCGCGTACCAAATGCGGCCACCGTCGGTGATCTTGTACTGCCATCGTTCGAATTTTTCGCCACCGATGGTCACCTTGTTCAGATCGCCGCGAAGCGGGTAGCACCTTTCGCAGCGTTCTTGCGGGCTACGGGTGAGGAAGTCCCATGCATCAACCAGGGCGTTGCGTGCGGTAGCGCGCGCATCGACCCAGCCCTTCTCCGCTTCGCGTGTTGCGAAACGAATCTCGAACTCGACCTTCTTCAGCGGGCGCGAGACAGCACGGTTTTTGGTCAAGTCGCTCCCTACGGCCGTTCGACAACAGGGCCGTCGCTATCGATCCAGGTCAGGTCCCCATCGCCCGATCGGGGCAGGCCCGCCGCGTATGCCTCGGCAGTTCCGGTCCAGCTCTGGACGCAATGCAGGAGGCGGGTGTATTCGCCCAGTTCCGCAGCGCTCCAGATCAATTCCGCCACTTCGGTGATGAACTCGGCCCGCTCGCTCGCGCTGAGCGCATCTACCCAGGCGAAGGTGTCGGCGACAGCCTCGGCGACGTTGCCCTGTCGACGAACCGCGGCACGCATCAGTCGGCTGGCCAACGCGATACCCGCGTCTTGGCGGTCCAGGTGGCCGGCCCGCATCAGGATCAGGTCCTCGGCGTCGCGGCGGGTGATCCGGACGATGCCGTCACCGGCTTTCTCCACCACGTCTTTCGGGTGGCGGAGTAGCTCGGTGAAGGTGGCGGTAGTGCTCATAGAGCCAGACTACACCTACATCTGATGTTTATCAGATGTCTTTGCCGAGCTGGCCTCGCTCAGCAGTGGGGCGTCCGCGCAGCTGGTCGCGGTGCTGGCCTCGCTCTGTTTCACCGCACCGGGATCAGGCGGTACAGCCACCAGGGGCGGCTCGGGAACGCGGGGTCGTAGATGCGCAGCATCATGCGGCGCTCCAGGCCGGTGCTGCGTTCGCGCAGGCGCAGGTGGCGGCGTGCGATGTCCTGTGGGCGAACCTCGCTGGTCCAGATCGGATCCCAGTCGGGGGACTGACCGCACGATTCGGTGATGGCGGTGACGCGCTGGGTGGGGGCGAGGGGGGCGAGCATGCGGAAGGCGTGGACCAGGAGCTGGGCTTCGGTGGTCCAGTCGAGGTAGACCTTCTTCGCCACGGGGTTGAGGAACATCCACTCGAGCACGTTCACGCCGGCACCGAGACCGGGGAAGAGGCGCTGATAGTCGGAGTTCGCGGCGAGCATGTCCATGGTGGGGAAGCGCGTGAGGCAGGCGGGGTGAGTGAGGCTGGCGAGGTCGGCGAGGTCTTCGGCCGACGGAGCGGTAGGGGCTGCGCCGGATTCGACGGCAGGTAATCCGAGAACCAGGATGGGCTTGCGATACCAGAGTGGCACATCCAGGCCGTCGAAAAGTCGTTGCAGCATGGCGGGATTCGGGACGAGGGTCCCGGATTCGATCTGGCTGATCAGGAGTGGTGCGAGCTGCGTGCGGTGGGCGAGCTCGGTCCGCGCGAGTCCCGCGGCCAGCCGTCGTTCGCGCAAATACACACTGAGCGCCGTGCTTTCAGCCATCCCAACCCCCGAGCCTCACCCCGACCGACGGTAGATCCCAGGGTACGCCGGGTGGGTCGCCGGACGGCGGTGAACCGGCGTCCGAAGAAGCTGTTCGGTGGCACGACCGTCAAACGCGTCCGCCCGCTGTGTCCGGGTGCTCACCGCGTCGAAAGCGGATTGAGCGGGCATGTTCGCTCGGCGTTCATCTCGTCAAGGTTGTACGTAACCAGCCCGTGATAGGAATGGCCGACCCACTTCGAAGGAGATTTTTCATGGATGGCCTGATGTACTTCCTCACGACGCTCGCGGCACTCGGTAGCGGCTCCGCTTAGAATCGCGCGACACCACCGTCCCGTGAGGGAGACAAAACGGGCCGGAGCTGAATGCTCCGGCCCGTTTTTGCGTGGATCAGGTGAGAAACCTCAGAAGGCGGCCTCGTCCAGTTCCATGATGTCGTTGTCCAGGTTGGCGAGGATCGCGCGGGTGGCGGTCAGCTCGGGCAGGACGTTGCGGGCGAAGAACTGCGCCGAGGCGACCTTGCCGGTGTAGAAGGCGACGTCGGAGCCGGTGGCGCCGTTGTCGAGGGCGGCCAGCGCGATTTCGGCCTGGTTCAGCAGCATCCAGCCGATGAACAGGTCGCCGACCGACATCAGGAACCGCACCGAACCCAGGCCGACCTTGTACAGCTCGGTCGGCTGCTCCTGCGCGCCCATCAGGTGGCCGGTCAGGGTGGCGGCCATGGTCTGCACGTCCTCGAGCGCGGTGGCGAGCAGCTTGCGCTCGCCCTTGAGACGCTCGTTGGCCGAGTCCGACTCCAGGAACTTCTGGATCTGGCCCGCCACGTGGGCCAGGGCCACACCGCGGTCACGCGCGATCTTGCGGAAGAAGAAGTCCTGCGCCTGGATGGCGGTGGTGCCCTCGTAGAGGGAGTCGATCTTCGCGTCGCGGATGTACTGCTCGATCGGGTAGTCCTGCAGGAAGCCCGAGCCGCCGAAGGTCTGCAGCGAATCGGTCAGGTACTGGTAGGCGCGCTCGGAGCCGACACCCTTCACGATCGGGAGCAGCAGGTCGTTCACGCGGAACGCGACGTCCTTGTCGGCACCCGAGACGACCTCGGCGATTTCCGGGTTCTGGTGCGCGGCGGTGTAGAGGTAGATCGCGCGCAGGCCCTCGGCGTATGCCTTCTGGGTGGCCAGCGAACGACGCACGTCCGGGTGGTGGGTGATGGTCACGCGGGGCGCGGCCTTGTCGGTCATCTGGGTCAGGTCGGCACCCTGGACGCGGGTCTTGGCGTACTCCAGCGCGTTCAGGTAACCGGTCGACAGGGTCGCGATGGCCTTGGTGCCCACCATCATGCGAGCGTTCTCGATGACGTCGAACATCTGCGCGATGCCGTTGTGCACCTCGCCGACCAGCCAGCCCTTGGCGGGCACGCCGTGGCCGCCGAAGGTGACCTCACAGGTGGCCGAGGCCTTGATGCCCATCTTGTGCTCGACGTTGGTGACGAAGACGCCGTTGCGGTCGCCGTAGGTCTCGGTCTCGAAGTCGAAGTGGGTCTTGGGCACGTAGAACAGCGACAGGCCCTTGGTGCCCGGTCCGGCGCCCTCGGGGCGAGCCAGCACCAGGTGCATGATGTTCTCGAACATGTCGTCGGAGTCACCCGAGGTGATGAAGCGCTTGACACCCTCGATGTGCCAGGTGCCGTCTTCCTGCTTGATCGCCTTGGCGCGGCCGGCGCCGACGTCGGAACCGGCGTCGGGCTCGGTCAGCACCATGGTGGCGCCCCAGTTGCGGTCGGCGATCTTGGCCGCCCACTTCTTCTGCTCTTCGGTGCCGTTGTTGAAGAACACCTGCGCGAAGCCCGCGCCCGCGGCGTACATCTGGATGGGCGGGTTGGCGCCGAGCACCATCTCCGACAGGGCCCACGCGACGGCGGACGGGGCGCCGAGGCCGCCGAGCTCCTCGTTCAGCGGGACCTTGGCCCACTCGCCGTCTTCGAGCGCCTTGTAGGACTTCTTGAAGGACTCGGGGATGGCGACGGTGTGGGTGTTCGGGTCGAACACGGGCGGGTTGCGGTCGGCGTCGGCGAAGGACTCGGCCAGCGGGCCCTCGGCCAGGCGGCGGACCTCGGAGAGCATTTCCTTGACGGTGTCGGTGTCCAGGTCGCCGAAGGCGCCTGCGTCGAGCACCTTGTCGATGCCGAGGACCTCGAAGAGGTTGAACTCGAGGTCGCGAACGTTTGCCTTGTAGTGGCCCATGTGAGTACTCACTCTCCATTGAGTTCTGGTGCGGTCGGTGGTGTGCCGTTCCCGCCCGTCGCCGGTTTTCCGCATGCTACTCGCGGGTAACTTATTCACCATATTACCGGTGGGTAATCGTCTCGGCAAAGGGGTGGGCAGCAATGTGATGTGAAAAACACGCGCGGCTGCGGAAACGTTGCTCGCCGCGACCCCGGGGCTACCGTGAGATGTGCGCATCGAGACGACTGTGGGACCGGCCGAGATCGAGCTCGACGAGGTGGGTGATCCGGCGTTCCTGCTGGTGATCACGCACGGAGCCGGTGGCGGTGTCGATGCGAAAGACATTCTGGCCGTGCGTGACTCGGCCGTCGAAGCGGGCGGGGCGGTAGCTCGGGTGGTGCAGCCCTATCGGGTTGCCGGGCGGCGGGCACCGGGGAACGCGGAGAAACAGGACGAGGCCTGGCTCGAGGTCGTAGCGGCTTTGAAGGCCAGGTTCCCCGGGGTACCGATTGTTCAGGGGGGTCGCAGCAACGGGGCCCGGGTGGCGTGCCGGACGGCCGTGGAGGTCGGCGCACGGGGTGTGATCGCGCTGTCGTTCCCGCTCCATCCGCCGGGCAAGCCCGAGAAGAGCAGGCGCGATGAACTGCTGGCGCCTGGGGACATCGCGGTGGTGGTCATCAACGGGGGTAGCGACCCGTTCGGGGTGCCCGACGCCGCCGACGCCGCCGAAGTGCGCGTGATCCCCAAGCAGGCGCACTCGTTCCGCACCGGATTCGACGTCATCGCGGCGACCGTTGCCCCCTGGTTCGCCCGCTGGGCGCAGTGATCAGACGGTGGGCTCTGGGACCGGGCGTTCCGCGATGAGCAGGGAATCTATGGCGTCAGGGCCTTCGGTGGGACGGAAGACCTCGTGGGCGACGGTGATGGTGACGTCGTCGCGGGCCAGGTCGTCGCGGAGGTCTTCGGGCGAGAAGAGGATCTCCGGTTCCTGGGGGCCGCCGTAGCCGTCGGCGATGTTGCGAGCGGCGTGACCGAGGACCAGGAGCATGCCGCCGGGGGCGAGCATGGCGGACAGCTGGTGCAGCAGAGCGCGGCGCTCGCCGGCGGGGAGGTGGACGAACACCATGAGGATCAGCTCGAACGGGCCGGTGATGTCGGCGGCCTCGAGGTCGGTGATGTCGGCCGTCTGCCAGTGCACCCGGGAGCGGACCGATCGCGACAGGCGAGCCGCGACTGTCCGGCCCTTGTCGATCCCCACCTGGGAGAAGTCGACAGCTGTCACCTGCCACCCATGGGTGGCCAGCCAGAGGGCGTGACGACCCTCGCCGCAGGCCAGATCGAGGGCACGGGGAAGCGGCGGCACCACCCCCGACTCGTCGGGAAGCAGGGAGATCCGGCGGTCCAGCCCGTAGACGTGTTCGACAACAGTGCTGTTCGGCGGTGCGCCCCACACCAATTCACTCCGCGCGTACCGCGCATCCCAATCCGCCGCGTCCATGAGTCGAGTGTAGGACCCGGCGAACGCCGTCAGAGGGTGGTGCGCATCAATACGACGTTGTACTGGGTGTGGATGGTGGTCATGAAGTACAGGTCGCGGCCGGTTTGGTACGGGAAGATCGACGGGGCGTACGCGGTGGGGAGTTCACGGGCGTCGATCAGGACTTCGGGAGCGCTCCACGGGCCCGCGGGAGAAGCCGCGCGGCGCATCACGATGGAGTTGAACGGGTCGGTGGTGAGGGAGATGAACTGGCCGAGGTACTCGTTGTACATCACCGAGAGTTCGCCGACGCCGCCCATGATGGGGGCTGCCGCGTTCACGTCGTTGAGCTTCCACTCGTGGCCGTCCCAGTACTCGTAGGCGGCGAGGTTTTCGATCTGGGCTTCGGGAACGCGGGCGATGAAGGCCTCGTTGTTGCGGCCGGCGCGGGTGCCGTATTCGTAGACGAAGCCGCCGTCCTTCACGAAGCTGTTCATCTGGAAGTTGGCGTTGCCGCCCTCGTCGGGACGGCGGGTGTGGCCGAGATCGGCCCAGGTCTCCCCGTTGTCGGCCGACGCGGCCAGGCCGGAGAAGCTCGTGGTCCACTCACCGGGGGCGTCCCAGGTCTTCACCGACATCAGCGACATGTACTGCACGCCGTTGGCCGAGATGCCCGCGGTGGGGATGCGGCTGATCTCGAGGAAGGGGATCTTGGGGCTGGGGATCAGGTCGCGCGCCTGGCCGATGACATCGCGCACGACACTGTCGAACATGACCCCGTCGGCCGGGTTCTGGTCGTGGCTGCGGACCAGGATGTTCGAACGCCACGCCCAGGTGCTGCCCGCGAGCAGGTTGGGGAAGCCGATGCCCGCGGTGTCGCCGAAGGCGGTGAGCATCTCGCCGCGCCCGTTGTCCCACATGATGCCGAGGTCGGTGCCGAGGACGTTGTAGTTCTGGGTGTTGTTGGGGCTGGCCATGCCCGTGACCTGGAACACCGCCTGGGTGCGCCCGTGCAGGACGGGCAGGCCGTTGGTCCCGTTGAGAACGGGAATCGGGTTGATGGCGTTCGGGTTCGCGACGGCGGGAGGTGCTGTGCTCATCAGCAAGGCCGTAGTACCTGCGAGTGCGGAGAGCAGGATGGATCCGGTCTTGTTCACAGGTGCTCGAGCCTCCGGGTCGGGCCGAAATCCGGGAACGTTCCGGGTTTGCCGTCACGTACCACTCTTCGACTGGTCAGCGATCGAAGCGATGCTAACAGCCGCTAACAGTGATGTGCGGTACATCCGGTGGGTAGCTGACATGAATTCGCAGGTCGATTGCTTGTCAGTCGCTACTACTCAGGGCTTTACGCAGCAGCAATGGCAGTTGGGCCATTCGCTCGGCGGCGAAGGTGGCGCGCGCACTGCGGTGCCACGAACGGTCGAACAGGTGCTTGGCGGCGGCCACGGCGTTGCGGTCGCGGGCGGTGACGCGGTCGGCGAGGGCTTGCGCGGCCTTCACCGGGTCGTCGGCGACATCGGTGATCAGGCCGATGCGCAACGCGTAATCGGCGTCGATCGGGTCGGCCGTCATGGCCAGCAGCATGGCCTGGTCGATGCCGATGAGCTGTGACAATGTGGCGGGGCCTGTCATATCGGGAATCAGGCCGTGGGCGGCTTCCATCACCGAGAATTCGGTCGTGGGGGCGGCGATCCGGAAGTCGGCGGCCAGTGCGATCTGGAGGCCGCCACCGAAGCAGCGCCCATGGACCGCGGCGATCACCGGGACGTCGAGGCGGCGCCAGGCCCAGCAGGCTTCCTGGAAGGTGTTGGTGCCGCGCAACGGCCGCGGAAGGAATTCTCTGACGATAGCCACCGGATTGCGGGTGGCGGCCGCGATATCGAGTCCGCTACTGAAACTCGGGCCGTTCCCGGTGATGATGACGGCGCGGGTTGTCTTGTGGTCGGCCACCTTTCGGGCCGCGTCGACAAGATCGCGGAGCATTTCCAAAGTAAGCCCGTTGTGTTTGCCGGGCCTGTTCAGCTCGACATAGGCGCGGTTGTTGTCGAAGCGGACGGTGATGTGGTCTCCCATATCGCTATCTTACTCGTGAGTCAGTTCGAGTGGGTGGCCACGCGGACGATGGTGCGGCATGATCCGAACCGCATCGCGCGTCGTCGGCGCGCGACGATCGAGAGGACTCACCGAATGCGGATCTGTCTGATGGCCGCGGCGCTGCTCGCGCTGCCCGTGCTGGCGGCCTGTGGCAGTAGCGACGAAGCACCGGCGGTTACTCAGGCCGAGCTGTCGAAATCGTTGCAGGACAAGGGTTTGAGCAATCCCGCGCTGGCCGACTGCGCCGCGCAGGTGTTCCTCGACTCCGGAATGTCGCAGGACGGGCTGCGGGTGATGGTGTCGAACGCGAAGTCCGACGATCCGGCCAAGCTGCTCAGTGAGGGCGACGCGGCCAAGGTGAGTGCGGCGCAGTCGAAGATCGCGGCGGACTGCGTGCGCGTGGGCAGCTGACCCGCGCCCGTATCGATCGCGCCGATTCAAACCCTCGTCGGGGTCGGCTGCCGGTGTTGCACTGGAACAGCCGACGACGAGGAGGAACTGCCCGTGACCACGGAGAGAATCGCCGACCAGGTCTCGTTCGCCTACTGGGTACCCAACGTCAGTGGCGGACTGGTGACCAGCGATATCGAGCAGCGCACCAGCTGGGACTTCGACTACAACAAGAAGCTCGCCCAGACCGCGGAGCGCAACGGTTTCGACTACGCGCTCACCCAGGTGCGCTACACCGCTTCCTACGGTGCCGAGTTCCAGCACGAGTCGACCTCGTTCAGCCTCGCGCTGCTCGCCGCCACCGAGCGGCTCAAGGTGATCGCCGCCATCCACCCCGGGCTGTGGCATCCGGCGGTACTGGCCAAGTTCGGTGCCACGGCCGACCATCTGTCCGGCGGGCGGTTCGCGATCAACGTGGTGTCGGGGTGGTTCGCCGGCGAGTTCAAGGCGCTCGGTGAGCCGTGGCTCGAACACGACGAGCGGTACCGGCGCAGCGCCGAGTTCCTCGAGGTGATCCGCAAGATCTGGACCGAGGACGCGGTGAACTTCGGCGGCGACTTCTACCGGATCCGGGACTTCACCTTGAAGCCGAAGCCGCTCAACACCCCCGAACGCCCCAATCCCGAACTCTTCCAAGGCGGCAACTCGACGGCGGCCCGGCGCAACGGCGGCCGCCATGCCGACTGGTACTTCTCCAACGGCAAGGACTTCGACGGCGTCACCGAGCAATTGGACGATCTGCGCGCGGTGGCCAGGGAAAACGATCGCGAGGTGAAGTTCGGGCTCAACGGGTTCATCATCGCCCGCGACACCGAGAAGGAAGCGCGCGACACCCTGCGCGAGATCGTCGAGAAGGCGAACAAGCCCGCGGTGCAAGGGTTCCGCGACGCGGTGCAGCAGGCAGGCGCGTCCACCGGTGACCGCAAGGGTATGTGGGCCGACTCCACCTTCGAGGACCTGGTCCAGTACAACGACGGATTCCGGACCGGGCTGATCGGCACGCCCGAACAGATCGCCGAGCGGATCGTGGCCTACCGGGCGCTCGGCGTCGACCTGATCCTGGGCGGCTTCCTGCACTTCCAGGAAGAGGTCGAGTACTTCGGCGCCAAGGTGCTGCCACTGGTGCGTGAACTGGAGGCCGCCGCGACGCCGGTCGCGGCGGGACGCTGATGACGGTGGTGACCGCCGAGCGGATCACCACGGCAGACCAGGCGGTGCGGATCGCGACCGAGTTGGCCGAGCTGTTCGCCGCCGGCGCCGCCGAGCGAGATCTCTCGCGCCGGCTGCCGCACGAAGAGCTCGATCAGCTCTCGGCCAGTGGGTTGCTCGCGATCACGGTGCCCGCCGAGTTCGGCGGGGCGGACCTGCCGCCGAGCGTGGTCGCCGAAGTGGTGCGAATCCTGGCCGCGGCCGATCCGAACATCGCGCAGGTGCCGCACAGTCACTTCGTGTATCTGAACCTGTTGCGGTTGGCCGGAACTCGGGCCCAGCAACGTGACTACTTCGGCAAGGTGCTCGCGGGTGCGCGGATCGCCAATGCGCAGTCCGAGCGGAGTGGGGCGACGGTGGCCGACATTTCGACGGTGCTGCGGCTGGACGACGAGACGAGCGCGGGCGATGCCGAGTCGTCGCAGGCCGTTGTCACGGGCGGTGCCGATGCGGCGCGTATCGAGGCTCGGCGGTTCGTGGTCGAGGGGACGAAGTACTACTGCACGGGCTCTCTGTTCGCCGACGTGCTCGCCGTATTGACCAGACTCGACGACCCGCAGGGTATTTCGGGGCTGGAGCCCGGGGAGTATGTGGCATTCGTGCCCGCGCTCGAACCGGAGGTGCGGATCGTCGACGACTGGGATGCGCTGGGGCAGCGGACAACCGGCAGTGGGACGGTCGAGTTCGCCGCGGTGAGGGTCGGGCACGAGCAGTTGGTCTCGCGGGCATCCGCGGTGAACGCGCCGACCGGATACGGGGCGTTCGCGCAGCTCCTGCACGCCGCGATCGACGCGGGTATCGCGCGCGGCGCGCTGGCGGCAGCGGCCGAGTTCGTGCGCACGCGCAGTAGGCCGTGGTTCGAGGCCGAGGTCGCGCACGCGGCTGACGATCCGCTGGTCGTTCAGCGGTTCGGGGAATTGGCTGTCGCTGTCGCGGCCGCGGAATCGACGTTGATCGTCGCGGGTGCGGCGGTGGACGCGGCGGTCCGGCCGAGGGCGGTGGCAGAAGTGGCGGACGCCCATCCCGATGCTTCCATCGATGGTGGCGCACACGCGTCGATCGCGGTCGCGACGGCCAAGATCCTCGCCGATCGTGCTGCGAACGAGGTGTCCGCGGCGATATTCGAAGTAGGCGGCACCCGCAGCGCCGCGGCAGGCCATCGACTCGACCACTTCTGGCGCAACGCGCGCACCCACACGCTGCACGACCCCGTTCGCTGGAAATACCAGCACATCGGGCGGGCCGTCCTGCACAACCGGCCGCCGCCGTTGCACGGCGTCATCTAGAACCACCACGCGAGACAAGGACAGCCCATGACAGTGACGGTCGTCGTCGGAAACCCGAAACCCGCCTCGCGCACCCTCGCCGCGGCGGTGCAGGTCGCGCGGGCGCTTCGCCCTGATGCCGAGCCGCAGGTGATCGACCTGGTCACCCTCGGGCCCGGCCTGCTCGGCTGGGGTGACCCGGCGGTCGCGGCCGCCGCGCGCAGCGTCGCGTCGTCCGAGCTCGTCGTGTTCGCCAGCCCGACCTTCAAGGCCACCTACACCGGACTGCTGAAACTGTTCCTCGAACAGTTCGACGGCGGCACCGGGCTGGCCGGTGTGGTGACCGTGCCGGTGATGCTCGGCGCGGGTCCGGCCCACGCGCTCGCGCCCGATCTACTGCTCAAGCCCGTGCTGGTGGAAATCGGTGGCACCGCCGCGCTGCCCGGGCTCTATCTGTCCGACCGGACTTTCGGTGAGGACGGCGTCATCGAGGAATACGCCCGGCGATGGGGACCCGTCGTCGCGGCACTGACAGACCCGGCCGTGCGGCCGGTGGAGGCAACGAATCATGCATGAGCTCTTGGACTTTCCCGCCGACGGCAACGGCTTACGCCGCGCCTTCGCCAACTTCCCCAGCGGTGTGGTGGCCGTGTGCGCCGAGATCGACGGCGTACCACACGGTTTGGCGGTGAGTACCTTCGTGCCCGTCTCCCTCGACCCGCCGCTCGTCTCGTTCTGCGTCCAGAACTCGTCGTCGACCTGGCCGAAACTGGCCGGCGCCGGCCACCTCGGGCTCAGCCTGCTCGGCACCGATCAGCAGGCCGCGGCCAAGGCACTCGGCGCCCGCAACGGCGACCGCTTCCGGGAAACGGCGCTGCATCGCGGAACCGGCGAGGCGGTGTTCATCGACGGCGCGACGGCCTGGATCGAAGGGGTGCCGGAAACGCAGGTCAGCGCGGGCGACCATCTCGTGGTGATCCTGCGCGTGAACCGGGTCGCCGCACGTGAGGACATCGACCCGCTGGTGTTCCACGGCAGCAAGTTCCGGACTCTGCACACCGGCTGAACCCGCCGCGACGACGGTGCGGGAGCGAGCCTGATCGGCGCTTGCGAGCACCTCGGCCGGACCGACAGAAACAACAAAACCCCCAGGATGACCTGGGGGTTTCGTCGTTGAGCCGATGACGGGAATCGAACCCGCGCCATCTGCTTGGGAAGCAGGCGAACGGGCAGGAATGACGGTCTGACCTAGGCTGGCGGTTGTGCGTGGTGTACCCGTATTTGCCCCTGTTGGCCCTGGTTCATGGCACGTATGTGGCACGGCGGGAGGATCGTTCACCCTCGGACTGGGGTCATTGGCCTTCGAAGATATCGAGGATCTTCCGGGGTGAATCTGGCGCTCTGGCGAAACACCCCGGTAAGTGGCTCTGAGCTGGTCCTGATGTGCTGGGTACTTCTCGCCAGTACTGGGCCGTTTCTGACCGCGAACGGTCTACCGACGGCCTGAGGGGTCAGCCGATCTCGCCGCCGGGGTAGTCGTCGTCAACCTGCCTCCACTTACCGAACGGAGGGGCCGTCGGCGAGACGATCGGGATCGCCGAGCGCTTGAATGCGAGGTCATCGGGATGGGCTAGAACCCCTCTCGACAAAGAACTTCTCACCGCCTTCCTCGACGAACTCGCCGGCACCGGCATTGAAATCAGCTTCCATGATCGCAAGCGTCTCGTCGCCGCGCCCTGCCTGCTCGAAGTAGTAGTCCTTCGAGCGTTGTCTTCCGTAGGTGCAGAAGTTGGCGTCGGTGCGCTGCCAAACATGACTTCCTGGTCTGAGCTTGCTCGCTCCTTAGGTTGCCAATCGGATGCCCACTACGGTAGGCGCGGACGTCGACAATCAGGACGGCCTCACGTGGGCGGCGTGGCTCGGCCTGTTCATTACGAGTCGAAATCGACGTGTCTGCTGGTGGTCTGCTGACGTTTGTACCACTACGTGAAGTGGCGAAATGCTTCCGTGGGGGTCTCGTCATGTCCGGGGTCGTATCGGTGAGATGTGGCAACGCTGTGACAACTTCGGGAGCCGGCCCCTGGGCCGTGTTCTGAAGTTGGGTCGTGCACACTGGGGGCTAGCTCACCACCTGCGCGATAAACCTGCCGGTTCTTTCAGACGTTCGCCGATGTCTGTGAGTGTCCGCTAATAACACGGTCTCACACCGATTCTCAAGCTGGGCTGGCTTCCATTGTCCGGGCCTGTTCGGGGAGGTCGGCGGACGTTTTGTATTCGCAAAGCAGTCTTGCGGTTCGCCGAGCACTTGGCAGCATGGTGCCGAACAGAAGCCACCTAGCCACGCGTGCGATGTCGGCGAGAAATCCCCGGGCAGTCATTAGAGTAGGGTTTCTATCTGATCATCTACGATGGAGGTACGAATACTTTCGATTTCGACGCGTAGTACGTCTCTTCAACTGCCGCGTTCATTATCTGAGTCGCAATATCATTCATCAACCAAAGTATCTGCCCTGAAAGAGATTCCCATTCGGGTCGTCTTATATAACTTTGTTCTCCATGCGCTATTCTGTTTCGCGCCCGGACTAGCTGATCATCGATCAGGTCCGAGTATTTACTGTACAGATTTGGGTTGCACCCGACTGTCGTCAAAATCTCTACAAGAACTGGATACGAGAGGTTGGACTCTGTCCGAATCGCGTCGCTATCGGTTGGAATTGAAGCGCGCTCCGACGCGTTCTCGCGAATATGGCGAACAAGCTCAGCATGCACACTTGTCTTCTTCGCCAACACAGCGTTGGTCATTCTTCCCCTAATAGAAAGCGCCGCCAATTCGGGACGCAATTCCTGAAAGGATATATTCTTCGTAGACAGATAGGACAGATAGAGGCCGCAGGAGTTTTTTACAAACCCTTCCCAATGCGCATACAGAAGTGCGACCGAGGAACGAAGCAGTGCCTTCTGAAACTCCACACCGATTTTATCTAGTTGAGAGTTGAATAGCACTACTTCCCGACGACGCCAGAGCAGGTCTTTATAGATTGAGTCATATAGACTCTCAGGCGTTCTTACCTTGACAGTCATTGGGCAAAGAACTCGCGCGCAAACGGCAAAGTTTTAGGCAGCCGCGTCGATGCGCTTATGCCGCTTCCTGATCCGCCCCGAAAGTTGCTATTTTTCCACCACTCTTCGATGCGCTTCTTTAGAGCACCTGGCGATGCTTCCTCTGCCGCCTCCCATAATGCTATATTTTCGCCGATTCCGACCGATATCGTCTCAAACGCCGATACAGAAAAGGCGCCAAGGAACCGGCCATTCTCATTCCGCTTGAATGCGTCCTCCCCGAGAGTTTCGTTAAGCAGTTTAAAGGTGCGCCTGAATCGGGCCGCTTCAAAGGCGCGATCAAATTTCCCCGTGTGACTCGTTTCGAATATTTTCTCTGAAAGGAATGTGTCGATATTTTCCATACCTCTCAGCTCGTTGTTTTCACTCTGAGTGAGCGCAAAGAAGCGACATACTAATTCCATGTCGTATGCCTCTTGCAACAAACGTTCACTTATGGGAATTACAGCCTTGAATCCAACGTCGGTCCGAAGTTGGTCAAGCCATCTGTAAAGATCTACGTCCCGCATCAGCAGTTGTGTATTTCTTATTTCTTGTGCCGAGAGCAAACTACCACCGGTATTCAATCGGTCGAAAAGTTCGAACTTTGCTTTGTCATCACTTTCCGGAAGCAGGATCTTAAGATCAACCTTCGCCCTCTTCAAAGCAAGGCGTTGCCCGGGCGTAAACGATGCGGTTGCACCTTCCGCATCCTCAGCAAAAGACATACCACGCAGGGCTGGAAGATATTTAGTTTCAGCCAGAACGCTCGGTTTTTTGAGTATTTCAGACTTCTCATCACGCAACTCGCCCATGAATTCCAAAATCGTGCTGATGCGCTGCAGCCCATCGATAACTTCCCATACTCCACTCTCGCGCTGCATAACAAAAATTGACGGCAGTGGGATACCAAGGAGCAGGCTCTCGATTAGGCGCGACTTTTGTTCGATGTCCCAGCGAAAAAGTCGTTGAAACTCTGGTCGAATCACAATCTCCTCATCGCGATAGAGATTGACGATTTCACCCACTGACATCGACAAGGCATCCGAACGAATAGTTTGCCGCCCAGCTTCGATCTCATCCTGCAAAGTGGTCACGGAAGTGTGCTCCTTGTCAAGGCCATCGGTTCGGGCTGCATGCTTCGACGACCTTCGCGAAACATATTCCCCATGTGATCATCACCCTAGCTTTGGTCGTCGTCCAGGCCAGGGCCACGCGGCCAGCGGCAGGGCAGTAGGTCGGCGGCGTCGACGCCAGGATATAAGACCCAAGGAGGGAGCCGATGCTCTCCCCTGGCTCGGTGGCAGCTGCGCGTGGCTCGCCCTAAGCCCGCGCCTGCCGCCCTCCAGCCGATATCGCGCTGGCCACACAGTTCGCGGGTTGCTTTAGCCCTGTTCTGGGTTGGGGTGCGCCCACCGGGGGCTGGCTCACCTGCTTGCCCGCTTCGGCCTGCCGTTCACGCGCAGAGGCTCACAGGTCAAGGGTTGCTCAGCAATCAGCGAAGCTGACGCCATCGGCGCCCATGAGGTGTGAGGGGCGCGGGACCCCAGACCGGCGACCCGCTGACTTCCTGGGCTTACGCACAGGCGGTGATGGACGAGGTAGACGACCTCGAGCCCGCGCGCGTGATCCGGTTCGGGGTGCAGGCCAAGCCGATTCAGATCCTCGGTGGCACCGACAAGATGGAACGCCGCGTGCGCTACCTGACGAAGTATCTGACCAAGAGTGTCGCTGACCTGTTCGAACCGGACTCCCGTCGTGTCGCCGAACACTACGACCGGTTGCACGCGGAGATGTGCGTGACGCCGTGCTCCCCGGGCTGCGGGTGTGGTTGCGCTACGGGATCGTGCCCAACGGCGCCAGCGAGAAGACCCAGCCCGGCTACTGCAAGCGCAAAGCCCACCGCCGCGACACCCTCGCCCTGCCCGGTCGGCGGGTCCTGAACTCGAAGAAGTGGACCGGCAAGACCCTGCCCGACCACAAAGCCGAACGCGCCGAGTTCGTTCGGCAGCAGCTCGCGGCCGTGGGCATCGTCAAACCCGACACCGCACACGTACGCGTATATCCGGTCCCGGCTGGTGATCCGGACGCACCACCACGCGAACACCTCGTGATGGCACTCGTAGCGGCCCGGTCGAAATGGCGCGCCGAGTACAACACAGCACTGATAGCACTCGCCGAGAATTTACCAGGCGACCAGGCTGAGCCACATCATCTCGTTGTGACGCAACAGATTTCATCCATTCAGCAATCTGTAGCATAGGGAGGCGGGCAGATGGCAATTGACATTGGTGCGGAGTATCTGACGGTCGAACAGCCGCCGTATACCTCGGCACGGGCGTTCGGTTCATTCGCCGAATCGTGGCGGAGCGGCGGGTGGTGTTCTACAAGGTCGGCAGCTACGTGCGGTTCATGCGATCGGATCTTGACGCATTCGCACAGGCCGGTCGTGTGGACGTGGCCCCGAGCGACCAGGTGGTGGCGTGATGGGAAAGCGTGGATTCGGTAGCGTCCGCAAGCTGGTCTCGGGTCGGTGGCAGGCGCGTTACCGCGGCCCGGATGGTCAAATGCGTCCTGCGCCAAGGACGTTCGAGACCAAGAAGGCGGCTGAGCGGTGGTTGTCCACGACCGAGGTGCAGATTATCCAAGGTCGACTGGATCGACCCCGAGCGAAGCAAGATCACCGTCGTATGAATACATCGATCGGTGGATTGACCAGCGGGCACGGGCTTCGCCCCAAGACCTTGTCGCTGTATCGCTGGCTGTTGCGCGCGCATGTGAAGTCGCCGGCGATGGGTGGTACCCAGCTCGGCAGGCTCACCACGCCGATGGCTCGGCAATGGCGATCCGAACGGCTCGACTCCGGTGCCTCGGAGATCACGACAGCGAAAGCGTACCGGCTGATCCGAGCGACGTTGAACACCGCCGTGGATGAGGACAAGATCATTCCGCGTAATCCGGTCCGCGTGAAGGGCGCCGATAAGGAGGACAGCCCAGAACGTCTGGTGTTGTCCGTGGCTCAGGTGTTCGCGCTCGCTAGTGCGGTGCCAGAGCGGTATCGGGTGGTGATCCTGCTGACCTCGTTCCTGTCGCTGCGATGGGGTGAGGCGTGCGCGCTGACTCGGGCCGACATCACCGACGGCGCCGCGAGCGTCCGAGTCGGCAAGGCGATGGTGGCCGGGCTGGGGCTGGTGGTTGCACGTCCGAAATCGAGGGCAGGTGTTCGAACGCTGACGGTTCCGGAGGCCATCCAGCAGGACATCCTGGCTCACCTCGAGAAGTTCGTCGACAACCGGCCCGATGCCTATGTGTTCACAGGGTTGAGGGGGAATCCGTTGCGGCGTTCCAACTTCACCAAGAACGTGAACTGGAAGACGGCCACCATGTCGGTTGGCCTCCCCGGCATCCACATTCACGACTTGCGGCATGCCGGGAACCCGTGGGCCTCGAAGTCGGGGATGTCGACCAAGGATCTGATGTCGCGGATGGGCCACGACGATGCGGGCTGCGCTGATCTACCAGCGGGCCACAGATGACGCCGAACGTCGCATTGCCCGCGATCTTTCGCAGATGGCCAAGGCTACCGCGACGGTCGTTCTCGTGACTAAGTGGCACGTGTGTGGCACGGCGGTCCTTTGGGAGCACCTCGGCCGGACCAGCAGAAACAACAAAACCCCCAGGATGACCTGGGGGTTTTGTTGTTGAGCCGATGACGGGAATCGAACCCGCGCCATCTGCTTGGGAAGCAGAAGTTCTACCATTGAACTACATCGGCACTGCGCCACTGGGGGCGTTCGCGACTCTATCAGAAGTCGTGCCGTGCGATGCAAGTGTTGATCGTGCTCGTGCTGGTGGACGGGGTGACGCGGGAACGGGTCGGGTGTCGTAGGGGTGGGGGTCCTACCTGGGCTGTAGCTGCCTACACTGGGCCGGTGCTGCTCTCCGATCGTGACATCAGGGCCGAGATCGCCGCTGGGCGTCTCGGTGTCGAACCGATGCTCGAGTCGATGGTTCAGCCGTCGAGCATCGACGTGCGCCTCGACGGGCTGTTCCGGGTGTTCGACAACAGCCGCTACACCCATATCGATCCGGCGCAGCAGCAGGACGAGCTGACCAGCTTGGTCGAGCCGAAACCGGGTGAGCCGTTCGTGCTGCATCCGGGGGAGTTCGTGCTCGGGTCCACGCTCGAGGTGTGCTCGTTGCCCGACGATCTGGCGGGGCGGCTGGAGGGCAAGTCGAGTCTGGGGCGGCTCGGGCTGCTCACGCATTCGACGGCGGGGTTCATCGATCCGGGGTTCAGCGGGCACATCACCCTGGAGCTGTCGAATGTGGCGAATCTGCCGATCACGCTGTGGCCGGGGATGAAGATCGGGCAGCTGTGCCTGATCCGGCTGTCCAGCCCGGCCGAGCACCCGTACGGCAGCGCCAAGGCCGGGTCGAAGTATCAGGGTCAGCGGGGGCCGACGCCGTCGCGGTCGTACCTCAACTTTCCCCTCTCTCCCGATTCCCTGAGCGCGGTCGAGACCCGCTGAGGGCCCGCCGCCACGGCGATGCTCAGCACCAGCGACAGCGCGGGCAGGGTGTCGCCGCCCCCGGACGGCGGCCGCACCCAGTGACAGCCCTCGCGACTCCAGCGGCCGAGGTTGGTCGGCAGCATCACGGCGCTGCCGGTGCCGGGGATATCGATATCGAGCCCCGCGAGCTCGGCGGCCTCTTCCTCGGAGGGCCGGGCGTCGGGTACGGCGAGCACGCTCCAGCGGATCTGACGCGCCAGCACCGGACCCTCACAGCGTTGCTCGCGCAGCGCCATGAGCACCTTCTCGGCGCGTGTGGTCGGTAGATGCACCACGCACAGCCGGTCGGTGATCGGCAGCATCACAAAGCCGCCGCGCTCGCGGACGGGCAGCCGGAATTCACGCTGGTAACACCGCACCCAGTCGTCGACAGTTCTGGCTTCCACGCTTCCAGAATCGCGCACGCACGTGCGCGTGACCACTGCCCCGCACCGCCCTTTCACTGCCTCTGGCAACCGATTCCACGAACTTGTGGCGTGTCTCACTGTCACGCTCGTACTCTGGGGGGAGTTGTCCGTCGGATGAGGTGACGCCGTGGTCGGGGAGTGGACAGGGAGAGAGGCCAGAGCTCTTCGCGATGCCAAACGAATGAGCATCCGGGAGTTCGCGGCTCATCTCGGTGTGCACGAACGATTGGTGTCGAAGTGGGAGGCGGGCGGGGTGCGGGTTCGCCCGCGTCCGGTGAATCAGGCCGCGCTGGATACGTCACTGGCCCGATCCGATGATGTTGTGCGCGCACGATTCTCGACCCTGCTGGCGCCCGCGGGTGATGCCGACCTGCTCGCGTTCGTCGATGCGGGAACTGTCAAAGGTGCTGTGCCCGAGGTGTTGTCGGAGAGGGAGTTGATCATGGCGGCTGCGCACGAGGCCAGCGAACACGCGGCCGCCGCGGAGGGCACCAATGTGGGGGCCACGACGCTGGCCCAGCTCGACGCCGACGTGCGGCGCATCGCCAACGAATACGTCCACGCCGCACCGGCACCGATGATGGTGGAGATGCTGCGGGTGCGCAGGCGGGTGTATCGACTACTCGACGGGCAGCAGAAGCCGGTCGACACCAGCCACCTATACCTGCTGGCGGGGACACTGTCCGGGCTGCTGGCCAACGCGAGCACCGACCTCGGCTACCTCGACGCCGCGGGCGAACAGATCAGGGCCGCTTGGGCTTACGCGGAACTGAGCGGGCACAACGGGTTGCGCGCGTGGACGCGCGGCATGCACGCGCTGATCGAGAACTGGTCCGACCGGCCGCGCAACGCCGTCCAATTAGCGCGCAGCGGGCAGGAATTCGCCGGGCCGGGACTGGGGCGGGTGCGGCTGCTCAATATCGAGGCGAGGGTGTGGGCGCGGCTCGGCAGTGATGCCGAGACCGACCGGTGCCTGCGCGCGGCCGAGGTGGCGGCCGGTGACCGCCGCGACGAACTGCACGACGAGATCGGCGGGGTGTTCGGCTTCGGCCCACCCAAGGCCGCCTACTACGCGGGCGCCACCTGCATCCAGCTCGGCCGCGCCGAACAGGCACTGGCCGCCACCGAACGCGCGATCACCCTCTATTCGAGCGGCCCGCCGCTGCAACGCTCCTACGGCGCCGAATCGCTGGCCCGCGTCGACAACGCGGCCGCCCACCTGATCAACGGCAGCATCGACGGCGCCGCCGACGCCCTGCGCCCGGTCCTCGACCTGCCCGAGGACAAACGCATCGCCCAGCTCGGCGAACGCCTCGTCGGCCTGCGCCGCCGCATCGCCGCCCCGACCTATCGCGACGCGGTGGAAGCGCGCGGCTTGGACGAACGCATCGAAGAATTCTGTGTGGCGACCGCGGCGCTCGGCAGCCACCCCCGACCGTAGCTGATCACGTAACGCCTGGTCACCTACGAACATGGGTAACTCGCCGGGTACGAGCCGGGTGCCCATCAGCCGTCAACATGCGCCTCACCGGCCCAGGCCCGGCCGATAGCCGCGGGGAGGCGGAAAGAGTTTGCCCCGGATGGCAACATGGACGCGTGAGTCCTCAATCGCCGCATGTGCCCCCGCGCGTTCTCGAGCAGTCGACGAAACTGCAGAACGTGGTCTACGAGATCCGTGGGCCGGTTCACGCACAGGCAGCACGCCTGGAGGCCGAGGGCCACCGCATTCTCAAGCTCAACATCGGCAATCCCGCCCCGTTCGGGTTCGAGGCCCCCGATGTGATCATGCGCGACATCATCGCCGCGCTGCCGTATGCCCAGGGGTATTCCGAGTCCAAGGGGATCCTGTCGGCGCGGCGTGCCATCGTCACCCGGTACGAGCTGGTGCCGGGCTTCCCCGAGCTCGATGTGGACGACGTCTACCTCGGCAACGGGGTGTCCGAGCTGATCACCGTCACCATGCAGGCGCTGCTCGACAACGGCGACGAGGTGCTGATCCCGGCCCCCGATTACCCGCTGTGGACGGCCATGACCAGCCTGGCCGGCGGTACTCCGGTGCACTACCTGTGCGACGAGGAGAACGGCTGGCAGCCCGATATCGCCGATATCGAATCGAAGATCACCGACAAGACCAAGGCCCTGCTGGTGATCAACCCGAACAATCCGACGGGTGCGGTGTACTCGGCGGAGGTGTTGCAGCAGATCGTCGACCTGGCGCGCAAGCACCGGTTGCTGCTGCTGGCCGACGAGATCTACGACAAGATCCTCTACGACGACGCCAAGCACATCTCGCTGGCTTCGCTCGCTCCCGATCTGCTGTGCCTGACGTTCAACGGTCTGTCGAAGGCGTACCGGGTGGCCGGTTACCGCTCGGGCTGGCTCGCGATCACCGGGCCGAAGGACCACGCGGCCGGTTTCCTGGAGGGGATCGACCTGCTCGCGTCCTCGCGGCTGTGCCCGAACGTGCCCGCCCAGCACGCCATTCAGGTGGCGCTCGGCGGCCATCAGAGCATCGACGATCTGATCCTGCCCGGCGGGCGCTTGCTCGAGCAGCGCGATGTGGCGTGGGAGCGGCTCAACATGATCCCCGGTGTGTCGTGTGTGAAGCCGCGTGGCGCGCTGTACGCGTTCCCGCGGTTGGATCCGAACGTGCACGAGATCCACGACGACGGGAAGCTCGTGCTGGATCTGCTGTTGCAGGAGAAGATCCTGATGGTGCAGGGGACCGGCTTCAACTGGCCTGCGAACGACCATCTGCGAATCGTGACGCTGCCGTGGGCGCGGGATCTGGCCGTGGCGATCGAGCGGTTCGGTAATTTCCTGTCCAGTTACCGGCAGTAGAGTTACAGGCGATGCTCACCTGTCACGGCTTTGACCAGTGAGTTTATGGGCTCTGGGCAGGATGGTCATCCTGGTATGCCAGGAAAAACAGACTGTGAGTTCGGAATGTTGGATGTTTTGAAGATCTACTAGTGCAAAAGTCCATCTTTTGTGTACAGTAGACCTCGGCGCTTCGGCGCCCTGGCCCGGTTGTCTACCCCCCCTGGACAACCGAGAGCCTTAGGTACGCGCGCCTACCCCCCTGGGCGCCTGCCTCCGGCGGCGGAGACACCCCCCTGCTCTCCGCCGCCCACAAACCCGCCTCCCCGGGTCCAGGTCAGACCTGGACCCGGGGAGGCTTTTTTGTGCGACCAGGGGTACTGGAGTTGTCCATGTTGTCGCGAGATCTGGTGTTGCGGGCGTGTTATTGAAAACGAGGTCCTTTAAGCTCTGGTCGTGAGCGAGCATCATCACCATCACGACCATTCCGGGCCCATCGCCATCAGTGACACCGCGGCGAAGGTTGTCGTCGGGTTGTTGGCGATCATCGGGGCGGTGGTGTTGGTCGCGACGGTGATTCTGTGGCCGAGCGCGCAGCACGTCGAGATTCCGCTGCCGATGCAGACCATGTCCGGTGGGGCCGTGGAGACCGAGGCCGGAACCGTTGTCATGCAGGACATCGGGCCCTGCGGGAGTCCATCGAACGGCAAGGTGTTCGCCGACAAGCCGGAACCGCCGCGGACCTCCTCCTACACCTGTCAGCGCAGCATCATCGATATCAGGTCGGGACCCGACGAGGGCAAGAAGACGCTGTTCGAGATCGCGCCGGGGCCGGGGCAGCCCGATCTACGGACAGGCGACGACATCCGGGTGGTCCGTGCCGCGGATCCGTCCGGGGTCACCATGTACGCGTTCGAGGACTACTCGCGCGGGCTGCCGCTGACCTTGATCGTGCTCGCCTTCGTCGTGGTGATCTGTGTGGTCGCGCGGTGGCGGGGATTCCGGGCGCTGGTCGGGTTGTGTTTCGCGTTCGGCGTGGTGGTGATGTTCCTGTTGCCCGCGTTGCTCGACGGGAAGTCGGCGATCCCGGTCGCGCTGGTGTCGGGGGCGCTGATTCTGTACGTGGTGCTCTACCTCGCCCACGGGGTGAATCTGCGGACAAGTTCGGCATTGCTCGGCACGCTCGCGTCGATGGTGGTGGCGGCCGTGCTGTCCTGGCTGGCGATCGAGGTCACCCATCTCACGGGGCTGTCCGAGGAACAGAACACCAACGTGGCGACCTACATTCAGCACGTGAGCATCACCGGGTTGCTGCTGGCGGGATTCATCATCGGCTCGCTCGGTGTGCTCAACGACGTGACCATCACGCAGGCCTCGGCGGCCTTCGAACTCGCCGCGCTCGATGAAGGAGCGTCGCGGCGCGAGATCTTCACCGCGGCCATGCGAGTCGGGCGCGACCACATCGCCAGTACGGTCTACACGCTCGTGCTCGCGTACGCCGGTGGGGCGCTGCCGTTGCTGCTGTTGTTCAGCATCGCGGGGCGATCGATCACCGATGTGCTGACCGGCGACGCGGTGGCCATCGAGATCACGCGATCGGCGGTGGGCGGTATCGCGTTGGCGTTGTCGGTGCCGTTGACGACCGCGATCGCGGTGATGCTGGCCCGGCCGTTCGGTGCGAAGCAGGCCACTGTGGCGCCCGCGCGGGCCAGGCACGCGCGGAACTGAGACTGTTCGGCGCCGGACCGGCTCGCGGAGCTCGGTTCGGCGAACCGGGAAGCAGGAACGGTTACTGACCGGCAGGCGGGAAGCCGGGCAGGACCACCGGGGGCAGGGTGGGCAGCACCACCGGGGGCAGCCCGGGGACGACGGTGAAGGTGTTGGGACCCTGCGACGGCGGCGCGGCGGTGGTTTCCTCGGCTTGGCGCGGGTTGACCGGTGGCGCGGCAACGGTTTCGTGCTGGGCCTCGGTCGTCGCGACCGAGGCCGTCGTCGGGCCGACGGCGGTGGGGCGCGGCGCGGTGGTGGCGGGGACGGCTTGCGAACCGTCGCTCGACGAACCGCGCTCGAGTACTTCGGGGCCGTAACCGAGGCCGAGGCCGATCGCCGCGACCACCACCAGCGAACTCACCGTGAGCACCGCCACGTTCAGTTCCCGGCGCGAATGCGCGCGGCTGGTGAGTGCGCTGAGCGGGCGACGACCACGGGTCGGCGCGGTGAGCCAGGCGGGGGTGGCGTCGTCGTGGTCGCCCATCGGGATCGGCGCCGGGGCGACGGGGGCCTGCTGGACCTGGGCGGGGCGGGCCAGCAGCGCGGCACCGCGGGCCAGCGCCGTCTCCGGTTCGGCGGGCACGATCACGGGCACGCCGATCGTGCGCTCGAGCACGCGCGCGATCAACGGAATCCGGGCGCCACCACCGAGCACCAGCACCGCCTGCACCGGATGCTGCGCGCGGATGATGACATCGCGGGTCATCCGGGCCGACGACTCGATCGCCAGCATCATCAGCGCTTCGAAATTCTCCTGCGTGAGCAGCACCAGGCCCTGCTCGCTGGGGAGGGCCACCGCGTTGCTGTTGGACAGCTGCTCCTTGGCGGCCCGGCACAGACCGTCGAGGGCGGCCAGACCCGCCGGGTCGGCCGGATGCGCGATCCGGCCCGAGGCGATCTGCTGCTCCCTGATCAGCGAATCCAGGTAGTCGCCGCTGATATCGCTGATCCGCTCGCACTGGTACACATCACTGGTGCGGGCGTTGATCACGCTCACCGTGAGACCCGAACTGCCCAGGTCGTAGACGGCCAGGGTGGATACTTCCCGCATATCGCTGGTGGCATGGGCGAAGTGCACGGCGGCAACGGCTTCGGGAACGAGCTGGTAGTTCGTGAGCTGGCGTCGCGCCATCGCCGCGCGGACCGCCCTGGCCTGCGGTTCGCTGCGGAAGGTGATGGTGGTGGCGGCGATCTCCGGCGATGCGGCCAGCGTGGCGGCGATCGCGTCGGCGGCGGACTCCTCGGCCTGCTGTTCGGGCATCGAGATCGATTGCACCTCGAACGAAGACGGCGGAACGGAATCGTGCGGGCCACCGTGCTGCGGACGAGCGAGGCGCACCGTCCCGGCCCCCACCGATATTCCCAGAACCGAACTCATCCGCTGCCCATCTCGTCCGTGCTGCACGACATGCGAGGGACTGCGATAACGCGGACCGAAATCCGCCCAGCCCCCGCTTGGCTCGTTACTCTACGGGGTGCCGAGTCCGGCGTATACCCACCCGGCCGCACGCCAGGTCGTGCTGTCCAAGCAGTTGCGACCGTCGATGATCGAACGGGACCGTACCACCGGGTCGAGGTCGGCCGGCGTCAAAGCGGTGAATTCGTTCCACTCGGTAAGGACCAGCACCACATCGGCGCGATCGCAGGCCTCCGAGACCGAGGTGGCGTAGTTCAACGTGGGGAAAACCCGGCGCGAATTCTCCACTGCCTTGGGGTCGTACACGGTGACGACGGCGCCGTGCAGTTGGATCATCCCGGCCACGTTCAAGGCGGGCGAATCGCGCACATCATCGGATTCCGGCTTGAAGGCCGCGCCGAGGACCGCCACATTCGCGCCGAGCAGGGAACCCCCACAGGCGCGGGCGGCCATGTCGACGACCTTCGTCCGGCGGCGCATGTTGATGTTGTCGACCTCGCGCAGGAACGCCACGGCGTGATCGGCGCCGAGCTCACCCGAGCGCGCCATGAAGGCGCGGATGTCCTTGGGTAAGCAGCCGCCACCGAAACCGAGTCCGGCATTGAGGAACCGGCGGCCGATGCGGGCGTCGTATCCGAGCGCGTCGGCCAGCATGGTCACGTCGGCGCCGGTGGCCTCACACACCTCCGAGACGGCGTTGATGAACGAGATCTTCGTCGCCAGAAAGGCGTTCGCCGAGACCTTCACCAATTCGGCGGTGGCCAGATCGGTGAGCAGGAAGGGGATCTCGGCGGCGATGAGGTCGGCATAGATCTCGCGGATGTGCTCCTCCACCCACGCCGAGCGTTCGCGGCCGTGATCCAGTCCGAGGACCAGGCGGTCGGGGCGCAGGGTGTCCTGCACCGCGAAACCCTCGCGCAGGAACTCGGGGTTCCAGGCGACCTCGACGTCGACCTTCGCCTGCTCGCGAGCCCGAATGCCGAGGGCCGCGGCGGTTCCCACCGGAACGGTGGACTTGCCGACGATCATCGCCGGGCGTTCCAGCATCGGGGCGAGCGTATCCACCACCGCGTGCACGTATTTCAGATCGGCGCCGTACTCGCCCTTCTTCTGCGGTGTCCCCACCCCGAGGAAGTGGACGTCGGCATGGGCCGCGGCATCGGAATAATCCGTGGTGAACCGCAAACGACCGGCGGCGAGGTTGCGTTGCAGCACTTCCTCGAGTCCGGGCTCGTAGAACGGCACCACACCATCGGCCAACTTGGCCACCTTGCCGGGATCGATGTCCACCCCGACCACGTCGTGTCCCAACTCGGCCATACACGCTGCATGCGTGGCTCCGAGGTACCCCGTTCCGAAGACTGTGCATCGCATAGTTCTGTTGGTAAGCGGTGCGCGTGGCTACGCCGCGTCAGCGAGGCAAGAGGGGGCGCAACATCTGGTGTACAGGGGGAAACGCGAGCGGAGATGATCGATGTGCGGGGCTCTCACCTGCGAAAACGCGATAGCTGCCGGGTGCACGGTTCGAATCGTGGGCCTGCACTCGTGGCGTGCCACTCCGGTTCGCGGGGATTGGCATAATCGTGCGGGATCGCCTGAATACGCCATCGCGGATGGAGCATTGACTGTGCGTCGGGTCCTGTTCGCCACGGGTGGAGCGCTGGTGGTGGTGCTGATCGCGGTGGTCGCGTTGTGGCCGGTGTACGTGCGCCCGCGCACGGACGACCCGCAGGTCGCCGACGCGATTCTCGTTCTCGGTGGGGCGCACGACGGGCGCGAACAACTCGGGCTGCGGCTGGCCGCGCAGGGGTACGCGCCTCGGGTGCTGGTCTCCAACCCCTACGAACGCAGCCCGATGGTGAATCGAATCTGCCACGGGGGCTACAGCTTCGAGGTGATCTGCTTCGATCCGAGTCCGCGCACGACCCTCGGCGAAGGCCGAGAACTGGCGCGCCTGGGGGCCGGCTGGGACCGCGTCATCGTGGTCACCTTCACCCCGCACATCTCCCGGGCCCGGTACATCCTCGGTGAATGCTGGGATGGCGAGTTGCTGTTCGTCGACCCGGAACCGCGGCTCTCGCCCGCTCGCTGGGCTTGGGACTACGCGTATCAGTCGGCGGGATTCGTGAAGGCTTGGTTCGCCGACTGCTGAACGCGTAAGGCCCCGCTCCGAAGCGGAGCGGGGCCTTACGTGGAAAACCTGTGGGGGTAAGCCCTATTCAGTTGGCCGGAGCGAGCTCGGGAGCCGGAGCCGCGACTGCCTTCGGCTTGTCGGCCCACACGGTGGTGCCGTCCGCAGCCTGCATGACGTTGAGCAGCTCGAAGCCGGCGACCAGCATGGTCGGACCACCGATGGCGATCATGCCGAGCACACCACCGACAGCGGCACCGGTGCCGAAGCCAGGGACGCAACCAACAACCGGAAGAACGAAGAAGCCGATAGCGCAGCCCGCGATGGCGCCGATGGCCGTACCGACGAACGTGCCGATGGCGGTGCCGATGCTGAACTTGCCGGCGAAGTCGTTGATCGCCTTCTGGTTCTCCTGAGCCGAGGCGATCTCCTGCCCCTTCAGGACGGGCTTGACCGCGACCGGGTTGGCCGCCACGTCCACGCCGGCCGGCTTCTCCGGGGTCAGCGAGAGCACGGTGGAGTCCTCGGCAACCTTGACAGCGGTCGGGATCTCGGTGCCGTTGATCGCGAACGCGATCGGCAGCGCTACAACGACGCCACCTCGGGAGTCCTTGATCTCGGCGACCTTGGTCTTGGGTGCTTCAGGGGTCTCGCCGGCCTGCTCGACCACCGAGAAGGTGCCGTTCTTCACGGTGGCGACAACGGTCTTGTCGACCAGCTTGACCGAGTACTTGATGTCCTGCGGTGCCTCTTCGGCATGAGCGGTGCCCATGGCCACGGTCATCGCCCCGATAACCAGCGCGGCAGCCGCAGTGGTCCTACGGAAGTTCATTCAGGTTCCAATCCATCAGGTGTGGTGCGGTGTGCGATCCAGCGACACGCGAGACTCGTCAAGCGAGGCATCTCTATGAGATGTCCCCTACTTCTCCCCGAGCAGTGTGAAGACCAGCACAGCATGCAGAACAGCTGGAGCTTAATGGACCGAATCCCTTGAGGCCAGAACGAATTTCGATGGACTTAGTAAGCCTGACCTTAGCTTCGCCGCAGTTCACGGACGGTTTACGGTGTTCAACAGTCGCTACGGGAACCCCGTAGCAAACATTTTTGTGATATTGCTCACAGGCAAACCACAGGTCAAGTCCCAGTAAACAAGGTCAGACGGCAAATGCCGATCCTACGGTGGACAGCGGTAGTTACTGGCCGGTAACTTAGTGGCGGTTACGATACGAGCAACCGGGTGAGGTCTCCTCGCTCAGACCCTCGTGTTGCCTCGAAAGAAAGGTCGCGACATGAATGCCCTGACTATCACGTTGGGCACGATTGGAGCTGTGCTCAGCCTGTTCTGTTGGGCGTCGTTTATCGGCGGCGCATGGAACATCGGCAAGGCCATCACCATCGGCCAGACGGCCCCCGATCGTTGGCGACCGTTCTTCCCACGGTTCAAGAACATGTTCGTCGAGGTCGCGGCCCACACGCGGATGAACAAGTTCCGCACGGTCGGCTGGGCGCACTGGCTGGTCATGACCGGCTTCATCCTCGGCGCGATCCTGTGGTTCGAGGCCTACGGCCAGACCTTCGACGGCTCGTTCCACTGGCCGATCATCGGCAACTGGGCGATCTACCACCTGGTCGACGAGATCCTCGGCATCGGCACCGTGGTCGGCATCGGCGCGCTGATCATCATCCGTCAGCTGAACCACCCGCGGATTCCCGCGCGCCTGTCGCGGTTCAGCGGCTCCAAGATGGCGCCCGCCTATGTCATCGAGACGATCGTCTTGATGGAGGGCCTCGGCATGATCTTCGTCAAGGCCGGCAAGATCGCCACCTACGGCCACGGCCACGCCTCGACCGACTTCTTCACCATGCAGATCGCCAAGCTGCTGCCCGCGAGCCCGACCATGGTGTCGATCTTCGCGTTCATCAAGCTGATGTCGGGCATGGCCTTCCTGTACCTGGTCGGCCGCAACATCACCTGGGGCGTCGCCTGGCACCGGTTCTCGGCCTTCTTCAACATCTACTTCAAGCGCGAGGCCGACGGCAGCGTCGCCCTCGGCGCGGCCGCGCCGATGATCTCCAACGGCAAGGTTCTCGACATGGAGAACGTCGACCCCGAGGTCGACACCCTGGGTGCGGGCCGCATGGAGGACTTCTCCTGGAAGGGCTGGCTCGACTTCACCACCTGCACCGAGTGCGGTCGCTGCCAGTCGCAGTGCCCCGCCTGGAACACCGGTAAGCCGCTCTCGCCGAAGCTGCTGATCATGTCGCTGCGCGACCACGGTTACGCCGCCGCCCCGTACCTGCTGGCCGGTGGCCGCAAGGACGCCGGTGGCGACGAGGTCGGTCTGGTCGACGCCGACGGCAAGCCCGACGAGGCCGCGCTGGCCAAGATCCCCGAGGCCGCGCGTGCCGAGGCGGATCGTCCGCTGGTCGGTGGCGAGGACGTCCACGGCATCATCGATCCCGAGGTGTTGTGGTCGTGCACGACCTGTGGTGCGTGTGTCGA